>NZ_CM155293.1:2130000-3937082 GCF_056682775.1 Gordonia sp. 34D
CCGGTATTAGACCCAGTTTCCCAGGCTTATCCCAGAGTTCAGGGCAGATCACCCACGTGTTACTCACCCGTTCGCCACTCGAGTACCCCCGAAGGGGCCTTTCCGTTCGACTTGCATGTGTTAAGCACGCCGCCAGCGTTCGTCCTGAGCCAGGATCAAACTCTCCAACAAAAAATGCAGAAACAAAAGTTTCAACACAAAAGCCAGAAAAATAGAACCTGACCAAATCCAAAAAACTGACATGGTAAAAATCTAAAAACTCATCAACAACCAACCACCCACAAAAGGTAGCCAGTCACAATTTGTCCAAAAGAAATCCCCACGCCACAAAAAATACATCTTATGTGGCATAAGAAAATCCAAAACACACTATCGAGTTCTCAAAGAACACACACCCACCAGCACCAACCCAGCAACAAAACCAGGCCGAACTCCAGCAAGCATCTGAAATTTTTGTTTGGCGCTCCGTCTCCGGCGCGACCTTTCTAACTTAACACCCGGCTTCGATGTTCTGCAAATCGTTGGTTTCTGTTGAGATTCCGTTGATTTTCAGTTTCGAATTAAGGTGTCGACCCCAGGCAAAATCACCGCGAGTTTGTCGCGGTGACGTTTTGTTGGGGGTTTGTCTTTGCGGCCGGGCCGCTCTGACTTCAAATAAGTTACGCACAGATGGAGAGAAGGTCAAATCGCCAGGTCAGGGCGCTAAATTTCCTACGAAGCGACCGATCCCCCCGCCTGTACCTATTTGTCACAGTGACGGAACATGTTGGACTTTCCCTTTATTGATTCACCAAATCCTTCTGCGGGTCGGGAAACGAGGTTCCACATATGTTTACGTTACTGCGAGTTACAGATACTGTGGTTGTATCCGGCCGCGCTTCCTTGGCCGGGCAGTCCACAGTTGGAGGCAACATGAGCCAGTTCGTTTCGACGGCACTTTCGCGCATTGTGATCGACGGGGCGCTACCCCTGGTCGACTCCCGGATCAAGGCGTCAGCCACGCCCTACTCAGGTAAGCCGGCGATGACGCCGAACCTCGGGTCCCGTTGGTCGATGATTCATTACGGGATCTTCCTCCCTAAGCTGCCCGACCCCTACCGCTATCTGAACACCATGACCCTGATCGGCGCGACCGGAACCGAGATCTTCGACAACGACCAACTCGTAGCTCCGGACGCACGCCAAACAACCACCGTCCTCAGTTCCACGGCGCACAGCTCGCCGGAACACGAGGACCAGTACATCTACCGGGCCTACTCCACCGACGACGACTGCGATTTCGCCGACGACGGCTCCCTCCTACGTTGGGGCAACGATCTGACCATCGCCGTTGACGGCAATACCGCGCGCATCACCGGCCGTTACCCGCACTTTGCCGTCGACCTCACGGTCAACCTGACCGACCAGGTCTCATACTTTGTCCGAACCCCCATCTACGACCACTTCAGTCGTCTCGCCCCGTACGAGGGAATGATCAGCGACGCTTCCGGGAGCACACAGATCGAAGGGTTGGGAACATTCGAGTACGCGCGGGCGATGACTCATCAGCGGCTGTTTCGGTCCCCGATCGCGGACCGATGGAAGCTCCCCGCGGACTTCTTTACCTACCAAATCATTGAAATCGACGAACGGACCCAGGTGCTGCTGACGTGTGTCAGCGCTCGCGGTCGTACCGCGTGCCTCTTGATGCACTTGCGAATCCTCGGCGAGGAGACGGCGGTATTCGCCGATACGACCTTTGAAGTGACGGAGTTTGGCGAAGATCTCGTCGACGAGTGGGGGCGTCGAATGCGGGTGCCTGCCCGATTCCGCTGGACGGCCCGAAACGGGGCTGGCCAAGTGCTGACATTGGATGGCGAACCCGACAGCGCGTGGCGGTTTGGTCACGGACGCGGGTATGTCGGTGCGTACACGTACTCCGGAACTCTGCGCGGCGAGGCCGTCCACGGCACCGGATACATCGAGTGGGTCGATACGCAGGCGGAACCCCGAACACTCTGGGGCTAGCTCCGTTTCACCTACCTGGCGGTCCGCAGTGGCGGTCTGCGAGGCGCAAATCGAAAACTGCTCGCTCGGCAGCTGAAGGCTTCGTTGAGACGATTGCGACCGCAGTCACTCGCCGCCCGAACTTCGCCCGATAGCATCCAAGGTCGCGGGACTTCCTCACCCGCAGGCACTAGGAGAAGTCATGTCGGACCGTCAGAAGATGCTGTCGATCGTCGAAGAATCACCGGCGGCCGTCGCCGTGCACGACAAGGCCCAGTGGCTGGGCCTATTCACAGCCGACGGCATCGTCAACGACCCCGTAGGCTCGGAGATCCACCAAGGTCCAGAACAGCTCAGCGCGTTCTATGACACCTTCATCGCCCCGAACAACGTGATCTTCCATCCCGAGCACGACATCGTCTGCGGCAACACCGTAATGCGAGACCTAGAACTTGAGATCCGCATGACCGATCGCGTGATCCTCACCGTCCCCATGCACTTGCGTTACGAGGTGGCCGACGACGAGCACGTCAGCGGGCTCTTCGCGCATTGGGAGCTGCCAACCATGGTCGCGCAGTTCGGCAGCAAGGGTGTGTGGGCGCTGCCGTCGTCGTTGAAGCTGTCGACGCGACTGCTCAAGAACCAGGGACTCGCGGGCACCATGGGTTTCTCCCGCGCTTTCAAGAGTGCCGGCACCAAGGGCAAGGCGCAGGCAGCGGCGTTCCTCGACGCTGTGACCGGCTCCGACAACGCAGCCCTGGCTCAGTTCTCTGCGGTCAACGTGACGTATGGGACGCAACAGCTAGATTCGGCTGACTCGCTGCTCAGCAAACTCGCGGGCTGGACGGCGTCGAAGTTCATTGCCGCTGGCAAGTACGTCACCGTCAGCCTCACCGACGGCACCGACCATGCGGTTGCGATGTGCACCTTCGATGGCCGGACGCTGACCGACGTGACCGTCTTCGTCGAAGCGTAGGGATCCGCGTTCGCGTAGTTCGTTGGTTCTCGCTCCGTCTGGGACGGAGCGAGAACCAACGAAGTACGCGGATAGGGAAAGCAGTGCGCTGAACTGCGCAAAGAGTGTGCTCCGCCGCCAGGACTCGAACCTGAAATGCCTGAACCAAAATCAGGAGTGTTGCCGATTACACCACGGCGGATTACTGCGGAAATGATTGTGCCATAGTGCAGGCGGAGAGCACTCAACCGGTCCGGGAGGCGCGCCGTTCCCGCGACTTCTGCTCACTGTAAGAGAGCGTCTCATAGGCCGAAAGTCGTTCCGCGGCGCGGCGACGTTGGGCTCGCCCCTCGCGACGGCGCCACGCTGCGGGACGTAGTGCAGTCTTCCGACGCATCGACGCGACTTCTCGTTCAAACCGAGCCTGGCGGTCGTCATCCCACTCGACGCCATACGCGGCCCTAACTGTCGGGCCGACGACGCCCCAGGTAAGCAGACGAACCCTCGGCATCTGCTTAATCATCCGTCTCTTGTGGGAGTAGGTGGTGAACACTTGGAATCCCACATCGCCAGCGCGCACCGTTTCCGGTGGATCATCGGGACCCGATCGTGGCAGCGGGATCGGATACCGCGCCTCCCCCTCCGCAATAAGCTGTCGGAGCGCGCCATGACTGGTCGGCCAGTCCGACTGCCGCATCTGCAGAGTGGTCCCGACCCGGGCGAAGTCCGCGACCAGGACGTCGAGAACGTCGTCGTCGATCGGCGACACCAGCAACTGGTAGATGTCGAGCATGCTGACGCACCAGGTTGCCGCCACCCAGAGCTGGAAGCGCGGATCGAACGACGGCTTGCGCCGCGTGTCCGGCGATGCCCCCGCCGGAACCCGAATACTCGCGTGAATCCGGTTCACTTCCCTGACTAACGCCGCAATCTCCTCGTCGTCGCACGCGGCGACCATCCGCATGTACTCCATGGTGCGCGACCACCGGTGTGAAGCCCGGTTGCCGTAGCCACCACTGTCGATCTCCGTATGCGCTACTGCGGGGTCGGCAAGCTGCATCAGCGCCGCGCACGGCCAGAGCAAAGTGCTCACCGAATCGTCGAGCACTTCCGAAAGCGTGGGCCGAGATCGCCTTCCCCCTACCTTGCCATCCACGCTCAGATCATTGCCTTGTCGTGCTTGATGCGGTGTTGCAGGTCCCGCAGTAGCCAGCGACTGCCGCCGAACCGAATGAACTTCGGCAGGAACTTGTTAACCACCGAGACGAAGGTGAAGAGGTGCTCGAACCGGCGGCGGTCGTCGTCGGTCCATTCCAGACCCAACTGGGCGTGAAAAAGCGGCGGCAAGAACCCAATGGTGAGGAACCGCAGCAGATTTGAGAACGGCAGTCGAAGCAGCGGACTGATCATTCGCAGGTCGACAAGGTCGTTGAGGAAATCACAGGTGGTGTCGTCGATGACGACGCGCTGGCAGGCGCGATTCCAGTAGAACTCGAAGTCATTTCGCGTGGGCGGCCACATCTCGTCGGGCACCTGCAGGCTGGTACCCAGCGTCTTGCACGACTGGTAGAACCCATCAGCTTCCTCTGGGCTCATCACGCCGTGCAGCAGTTGGTGCGAATCTTCGATCCCGATGTACAGGCATGCGGCCACCCAAAGTTGCAGCTCGCGATTGAAGGCGTTGTATTTCACCGGGCTGCGTTCGTCGTCGCGCACGTGGCGATGCGCGGAGTTCACCGCCTCGCGAAACTTAGCCTTCTCCTCGTCGGTGCCGAGAATGGCAACCGCCAAGTACTGGGTGGTGGTGCGCGCCCGTTTCCACGGGTGAACCATCAGCGCACCGGTCTCCACCTTGCTCTCCATGACGCCGTAACCCACCTCGGGCCAACCGAGTTGCATCACGACGTTCGCGGCCGCGCCAGCGAATCCCCAAAAGTCGAGCGACTCCTGCACCACCGCAGGCTTGCGCAGGCTGGTCACGCGCCGCTTACGCGTGCTGATCCTGATTCTCGTCTGCTCGGTGCGCAGTTCCGGCGTCACCGTGGCCAGATCGGTCAGGTACTTCGTGTGGTACTTGGTCCACTCCGGGACGGGCCTGCTGTTGTCTGGCTTGCTTGCATCGGGCGCGGCATCTGCCGCATGGTCGACGGTCATTTTCGGTTCTCCTGTCGGGTTACACGGTTTGGACATCGTCGACTAGCCAGCGGTCACCGTCGCGTTTGAGCGAAAGGACCATGCGATACGACTGGTCCTTGCCTTCCGGCGCGACGACGTTGGTCGCCTTCTGATCGACGAACGCAATGACGGTCGCGGTGTCGCCGTCGATTGCCTGCACGGCCGAATGCGAAACCTTCGCGGTCGCCACTCCCTGTCCATTGGCGACGATTTCAGTGAGGGCCTTGACCATCTCGTCGTACTTCGCGGCAAACTGCTGCGTCGACATGGCCTTGATGGCCTCGCGGTTCTTATTGAGGTCGCGGTAGTCGAAGCTCGCGAGCTTGGTGGCGTAGTCGTTAGCGACGGCCGTTACCTGGGTGCGCTCACCATCACTTGCTCCCGATGCGTTGGCGAAATAGTGGTAGCCGAAGAACGCCGTCGCAGCCACGAACGCCACCAGAAGCAGGGACAGTACCGCCGTCGACCGCCTTGCCGCACCCGTCCGCCTACGACCGCCGCGCAGCGGAGCCGTCTTGCGGGCCGCACGCTTGGCCGCGTTCGACGGCGCGACCGCAACCTCCCCGATTTCAACCTCCCCGCCTGAAAGCTCGGGCTCTTGCACCGTGCTACTTGCCATTTCGGGTCCTTTCCAACAGTTCTTGCCACATCAAGAGAAGTTCCGCGCCGTCTGGGATGAGCAACGGATCGCTTACCGCAGGTGGTCCCGCCACGCCGCCGGGCTGCTTCCAGTTGCGGGTGCCGAGGTCGTTTGGCCGCGGAGCGTTGACCGCACCGCGCTGGCCGTGACCGTCCCCCGGCGGGCAGTAGCGCGCCAAGTTCGGCTGCGACGGCGACAGGTCGCCGATGGTGCGGCGCGGCTCGTCGTAGAACAGGCACACCGGCCCCTGAGTGCCGAGCAGTGTGAAGTCGGCGCGGTTGTTCTTGACGATGGACCGCAGGTCCTTCAGGCCCTGCGGGATGGTCTTAAGGCCGGTGCGAAGCGCGTCGCTGCGGTCGGCGATGATCGGCTCCACCGCGACCAGGTTGGCGAGCACGCCACCAAACGTTCCGCGGTACTTGTCGAATAGCGCGGTCGCGCGATCGAGTGCCTGCGGCGAATGATCGAGCAGGTAGACGAACACCGGTTGCGCGCTGTCGAGTTGGCTGGTGAAACTCGCCGCGGACTTCATGCCCTTTTCGAAGCTTGCGGTGGTGTCGGACATCGCGTCGAGCACATCGACCCAATCCCCGAGAAGCCCGGAGATCAGTGGCGCGTTGCGGCGGACCATCGCCGCCAGCGCCGAACCGTTGGCGACCAGCTTGGCCATCGAGTCGGTGTCGCCGGCGAATGCCGTCGCGAGTTCGGTGCCGATGGTCGCGATCGATCCGTCGCGGACGGTCGCCAACAAGGTCGCAGCCTTGCCGATGATCGCGTCCATTTGCATGGGTTGCTTGTCGGCGGGTGCGGCGATGCGATCGCCGTCGTGTAGGAAGGGACCGGACGCCGAGGTGGTCACGATGTCGACGCTTTGAATACCTGCGATCGAACCCATCGTCACCTGGACGTAAGCGTCCTTTGAGATCTCGGTGCCGCTGCGGAGGGTGAGCTCAATGTCGGCCGACCCACCGTCGCTTGAGAGCTTCGACGACGTGACCGAACCGACGTCGACACCGCGCAACGTGACGCCTGTGCCCTCGCTGAGGCCGAACGCATCCTGAAGGGAAGCGTGCAGGCGCAGCTTGGACCCGAAGCCCTCGGTACCCGTAACGAAGTTGATCCCCAGCGGCATCACGAGTGCGGCGACGGCGATAAACAACAGGAACTGAAAAGTTCCAACGGGAAGGCGATTTCTCATCGTCGGCCCTTCTTCGTCGGCTGCTTGGTTCGCGGTGCAGGCTTTTGGGATCCGGCTGCGCCGCCGGTCAGGACGTCGGCGAGCTCGCCGGGCGTCGGGAGCGGCTGACCGGACGCGAGCATGCCGCCCGTGAGAATTTTGTCGATGCTGCCGGGCACGTCGAGCGCCCCGTCGAACGTCAGATAATCGCCGCGGACCGCCGACGAGAAGTTCGCCATGAAGGCGTTCATCTGGGTGAGCGTCTGCCCGACGTCCCTGTTAAACGACCCCAAAGCACCGACAAGCGTGCTCGCGTCAGGAACCAGTTGGTTGAGTTGCTGCTGCCTGCCTTGGGTGATGTCGGCCAGATTCTTCGTCAGCCCTGAGGTTTGGGTCATCAACGCGGCAATGCGATCGCGCTGACCAGAAAGCACCGCCACCGCCCGCGGCGTCTGGTCGAGGAACTCGGTGACCTTTCCCTGATTCGCGGCAAAGACCTCGCTGACCCGCGCCGCCGCCTGCATCGCCCGATTGAAGTCGCGGGTGTACGGCGACGACGTCGACAGCAATCGGTTGAGGGTGTCGATGAGGTCGCCAACCTTGTCGGACCTGGTGGCGAAGGCCTCGTTGAGGCTGCTAATGATCGACTGCAACTGTCCGAGCCCGCTGCCGGTCACGACGGTGCCGAGTGCGGCGAGGGTGCCCTCCACCTGGGGTCCGATGGAACTGTCGTCGACGCCGATCAGACTGCCGTCGGTCAGCTCGCCCTTCGGATTCGCTGGTGGCTCCAATCTGATGAACGGTGTCCCGAGCGCCGACGGCACCTCGAGTGCCGCGGTCACATTGGCTGGCAGGTTGATATCCCGATCGAGTTTGAGGGTCAGCCTCGCTCCCCTGCCGGTGAGGCCGATATCGACGACGCGACCAATCACCTGCTGGCCGGTCCGAACGTCGGCGCCAGCCACTACGCCGTCGGCCACCGCGAAGTCCGCGGTCACGTCAATGCCTCCGCTGCCGCCGCCGACCGGCAAATCTTGGAGCCCGTAGGCACAGCCGGTGAGCGACGCGGTCAGCGAGACGCCAACCACGACAGCCGCGGTCTTCGAGGTGAGACGATGCTTCCGGTTTCTCATCGGGGACCTTCCTTCGGCGCTTGCGGCAGTGCCCCGGTGATTGTCGAAACGATGCCGAGCGGGTCGGACATCGAAATCGGAAACGAGATCGGATTGGTGAGTCCGGCGCCGGTGCAGATTGGCATCGGGAACTTGTCGCACAGCGGCTTCAAAGTCTTGAACTGCGTCAGCGTGGTCGAGACATTGAGTCGGATACGACCGCGGCGGTCGGGTCCGACGGTGCTAGAAAGGTTCTGCATCATCAGGGGCGCCAGATCCATAAACTCGGCGAGTCCCGAACGGTTGGCCGCCAGCACTTTGCCGAGCTCTTCCAGGTTGCTCGCGACGGTGCCGACATCGTCGCCGTGTTCGGTGACAAACTGGTTGATCTGGCCGAAGACAATCTTGAGGTCGTTGATGGGAGTCGCGATATCTTGGTTCGCGGTGCTCCACTGATCTGACAGAGCCCCCATCGATCGCACGAGGCCGTCGAGAGAGACCTGCTTGGCCTTGAAGGTGTTCATCAGTTGATCGAGGCTGACGATGAGCCCTTCGACGTCCCCGCTGCGCGCCCCGATGATCCCGCTCGCCGAGGACAGTTCGGACAGTGCCCGCGCAAACTTCGGACCACCACCGGCCCACGAGTCGGCGGTCCGGTTTAGCAGGGTGCCGAGGTCACCGCCGGGCGGAGCACCGGAGTCACCGCCAGCGCTTGGACCCAAAATGTCGGTGATGGTGCTCATGCTGCCGAGCAGTTGGTCAAAGCTGATCGGCGCGCGGGTGCGCTTAAGCGGGATGGTCGCGCCGTCGTCTAGTTGCGGCCCACCGGTGTACGCGGGTGCCAGCTCAAGGTGTCGCTCACTGATGATCGACGGATTCTGGATCAGCGCCTGCACCTCGGCCGGTAGCTTCACCCCGCCGTCGATGGTCATGTCGACGAGCACTCGGTCGCCTTTGGGAGTGAGGGAATCGATGCGCCCCACCGGAACCCCGAGGACCGTCACCTTGGAGCCTTCGTACAGCCCGTTGGTGAAAGCGAACTCGGCGCGGACGGTGCGGACGTCCGGCTGACGGATGAACGCGAACCAAAGGCCGGCCACCAGGGCGGCGATCAACGCGAGTACCAGCATCACGCGGCCGCCGTATCGCTTGCGTTGCCGAACCTCTCGAACCTGACGAAACGCCATCTAGCTGCACCCCTTCATGACTCCGAGGACGCACAGCAGGCTGTCCGGGAGAATCGCTGAGGGCGACGTGACGTCGGCCCAGTTGCCGTTGCCGGTGGAGTCGGTGATGGTGCGCATCGACGGCGGCAGGTTGGTGAGGATCTTGGTGATTTGGTCGGCGTTGCTCGCGAGAGTGTCGGTGACCTCGACGATGTTCGTCGTCAGCTGGGCCATCGGAATCTGCGGGAACGTCGATGCCATCTGGCGCAGCACCAGCCGCAAGTTGTCGGCCAGCCTGGTGAGCAGGTGTCGCCGAATCACCAGCATCTGAGCCACCGACTGGGCATTGCCGAAAGCCTTCGCGATGGAATCGGACTGCTGGGCAGAGATCTCGGCAAGTCCCTTGGCCGTCGACAGCAGCTGGTCGAGTTGCTTTCCGGTGCCAGTCACCGCAACAGCGGCCCCGCTAATTCCCGTCATGGAAGCGGTGAGTCGATCGGCGTTCGGCACGAGGTCTTGCATCGTCGTCATCAGGCTGCGCATCACCTGCGGGTTGATCTCGTCCGACGTGGTGACTGCATCCGACGACAGGTCGTCGAGGCTGTAGGAGTTCCCGGCGCGACTCAACGGGATGGTGTTGTTTGGGCCAACGCTGCCGCTGCCGGCGGGAATGATCTCGAGGTACCGCTTGCCCAGGACGGTGCGCAGCCGGACATCCGAGCGCGTTTGGTTGCCGAGGGGCTGGTGATTGTCGAGCCGGAAGCCGACGCGCACCCGGTCACCGGCGAGGTCGATCGACTCGATGCGCCCGGCCGGAACACCGGCAACCAACACCGGGTCGGCGGTAGTGAGACCGCCAGCATTGGGGAGCTCGGCGGTGTACTCCGAGGTTCCCGACCGGTAGGTCAATTGCGGGATGCCAATGGCCCCAACCATCAGCAGCACGAGGACGAAGATTCCCGCGGTGCCGAGAGCGGCGGGCGAGGCACCGCTGTTGCGGCGGCCGGGTTTGAAGATGAACTCCAGAACCCCGACAAAGATATCGATGAGGCGAACTAGAAACACGCGGCCTTCTCCCCTACCTGCACATCTTTGAATGCGACGTGCCGAAGATATTGGCTTCCAAACCACCGGCTTTCAGCGTGAAATTGCACATGTACAGCGACATGAAGCCGCCGTAACGTCCGGCGTGATTAATCTTGTCCGCCATCACCGGCAGCCTTTCGAGGAATGTTTGGAACCCGGCTGTGTTCGGTATCCATGCCCCCGTCACGTCTTTGAGACCGGTCAGGGCGTCGGTGAAGTCGTCGCCTGCCGAAGTCATCATTTGCGCCAGCGCGGCGATGGCACGATCGCCGGTGTCGAACAGTGCGGTCAGTTGTCCTTGGTCACCGACGATTGACGTGGTGAGGGCACCGAGTCCGGCGAACAGCTCGTTGAGCTGCCCGGTGCGCTCGTCGGCACTGAGCATCAAGGTGTTGAGGTTGGTCACGACACGGCCGAATACCGCGCTGTTCGCCGAAAGGTTCGCACCCATCGAGGCGATCTGCCGCAGCAGGAGGTCGACCGATTTCGTGCGGCCAGCGAAGGTATCGACGAAGCCCTGGGCGAGGTCGTTGACCTGCTTGGGTTCCAGCGAAGCGAAGAGCGGTTGAAAGCCGTTCATCAGAGCCGTCAGGTTGACCGGCGGACTGGTCGCGGCCACCGCGACGGTGTTCCCGACCCGGAGTGGCGCAGTATTCGACGGTTCGATGGCGATGTATCGCGCCCCGAGCATGTCGCCGTAGCGGATGGCGGCGTGCATGCGCTCGGGCAGCGGGTGGTCGGATTGGACCGCGACGTCGACCCGGGCGAGCGAGGTACCGTCAGCTTGCGGGTCGAGGGAAATGCCTTCGACCCGACCGATCCGAACGCCGGACATCTTGACCGGGTTGCCCTCGATGATGCCTTCGGTGTCGGTGAAAACGAGGGTGTAGCGGTCGACGGATCCGCCGACCGGCACACGCAGGGTATTGATCACCAGCAGCGCAGCAATGGCACCGACAAGAATGAACAGCGCCGACTTCACGATGGTCGAGAAAGACAGAGTGGTCATCGGAGCCTCACCTCGGTTCCACGGACCATGGGTCCGAGCATCAGCGTGGTCGCCGGATTGGGGTTGCCCGGCGCGGTCTTCCGGTTCGACGACGGTCGTAGCGATTTCTCGATCGCACCCAGCGGTGCGGCCTCGGTGGGACCGCCGACGATGTCGGGCCGGTTGGAAGGTGAGCGGCGCGGTGGATTCAGGACCCGTCCAGGCCCCTGCCCCGGTTTACGCACCGGACCCACGCCGTACTCCGCGCCTCGACCGTGGCACTGCGCGCCGCGGAGGTTTCCGTATTCGGGGCAGTCGGCTGCGGTGTAGGGCATCGGCTGCGAGAACGTCGCGACGGTCGTGATGTTGAATCGCCCGGTGGAGAACAGAAGGGCTCCGGCTTTTCCGAACTTCTCGGCCTCGGCAATTGTGTTTGAGATGCCGGTCGGGTTCTCGGCGACCGTGGACACGATGGTTCCGGTGGCGTCGAGCACGGTGATCAGCGAGGCGCGGTGCTTCGCGACGAACGAGCCCGTCGCGGAGACAAAGTCAGCCGCGGATGTCAGGAACGCGCTCAGGGAGTCCTGGTGATCGACGATGCCCCGTGAGATCGAGGTGATTGATTCTATCGTTTCGATGACCGCGGGGGTGGCGCGCTCGAGGCTTTCGACGACGGCCCGAAACTTCGGCGTCGCATCGATGAACTCGTTGACGGACGCTTCAATCTCCTTTGACGCCGCCCACCAGTTGTCGATCATCAGACCGAGTTCGTCACCGCGACCGGCGACGGCATCGCTGATGGCAGTCAGTGCGACGGTGAGTTGCTGCGGTTGCACCTCGCCGATCAGCGTCGAGAGCTTGGTGAAGATGTCGTACAGGTTCACCGCATCCGCGCCGTCGTCGATGGCGACCTGGTCTCCGCCGGTCAGCGGTTCCGGCTCGGTCCCCGTGAGGTACACCGGTGAGGTCCCGGGCACGAGTTGGACATACATGTCGCCGAAGAAGGTGCGGGGTAAGACGCGCGCCACCACCGACCGGGGGATCTGTCCGATCGCCGAGTCTGCGAGGGCGAGCGTCACGCGGGAGGACTTCTTACCCGGGTTGATCGCGGCGATTTCGCCAACCTTGACTCCGTGGTAGCGGACCGGCGCGCCTTCCGTGATGACACCCACGGCGACTGGGACCTCCACAAAGACATCGGAGTCGGTGGCGAACCAGCCAGCGCTGCGGCCGATCATCGAGAGGCTGAAAACGCCGATCGCGAGTGCCGCGATGAACGCTCTGAAGCCGTAGCGAAACTTCGATACCGGGCGTCCCGGCAGCATCACGGTCACCTACATCCCCATCCCGGGAATCTCGGGGACCAAACCCCAGAGGCCAAAGGTGAGGATCACGTCGAAGATTCCGATAGCGAGGATCGAGGTCCGCAAAGCGCGACCGGCCGCCTGGCCCACGCCTTCGGGGCCACCGCTGGCGAAGTAGCCGTACGAGCAGTGGACCAGCGTGACGATGGCGGCGAAGACTATCGCTTTGAGCGCCGAATAGAGCAGGTCGGTGGGGCTGAGGGCGAGGTGAAAGAAGTAGTCGTAGGTGCCCGACGATTCTCCGTGAAACCACACGACAACGAGCCTGGTCGCGAGGTAGCTCGCGAGTAGCCCCACCATGTAGATCGGGAGTACGCAGACCATCGCCGCGATCATTCGCGTGGTCGCCAAGAACGGCACCGAGCGGATCGCCATCGCATCGAGGGCGGCGATCTCATCGGAGATCCGCATGGCACCGATCTGCGCGGTGAAGCCGGTCCCGACCTTGGCTGCCAGCGCGATCGCCACGACGACGGGTGCCAACTCTCTGGTGTTGGCGATGGCGGCGAGCATGCCCGACATCGACGTCATCCCGACAAGTTGCAGACCTCGGTAGGTTTCCAGGCCGAGCATTGCCGCGGCGGCGAGCGACATCGCGAGAACGATGCCGATGGTGCCGCCGCCCGACAACAAGGACTTGGTGCCGAAGGTGACTTCGCTGATCTGTCGGATCACGTGCTTGCGGTAATGGATCAACGCGAACGGCACGGCAGCGATGGCGAGCCAAACGAATGTCACATACTCGCCGAAGCGGACCGTTCCGTCGACGATGCCGTCGATCCAACGCCCACCGCGCTCGCGAACCCGGAGGGTGACGTCGCTGCGTGATGGCAGCGAGAGTCCGGCGTTCCCGGTCATCAGTAGGCCCCCACTGCGGGAACGATCACCGAGTACAACTGCGAGAGAACCGTGTTGAACACGAAGACGAGTGCAAACGCGATCACCACTGCTTCATTGACGGCATCGGCCACTCCGCTGGGACCGCCCCGAGCGTGCAGTCCTTTAAAGCACGCGACGATGGTCGACAGCAGAGCGAAAAGTGCCGACTTTATCAACGCCATCACAAAGTCGGACATCCGGCCGTACTGGCTAAAGGTTGCCATGAAACTGCCGGCGGGGAGATGCTGCACGTAGATGTGGTAGAGGTAGCAGGCCCCGACGCCGGTCACGGTGATCAGCGAGCACAGGACGAGGGCGACGACGATCGCCGCCGCGATGCGCGGGGCCACGAGGCGCTCGATCACGTTGACACCCATGACCTCCATCGCGTCGATCTCTTCGCGGATCTTGCGCGACCCGAGATCGGTGCAGATGGCTGATCCGGCGACACCCGCCATCATGAGCGCACTGACGAGTGCCGAGGCCTGGCCAACGATGATGAACGCCACCACGGCACCGGAGTAGCCGCCGGCACCGATGCGCCCGGCCAACTCCCCCACGGAGACTGCGATGAAGACACCAACCGGGATCATCAGCAGCAGCGAGGGTCCGGTGCTCACGCGTCCGATGAAGATCGTCTGGTTGAGCGTCTCAGCAATTGACAGGCGCAGTCGCGCAACGGTGACGAACAGCGATCCGATGGACTGCAGCGCAAAGCCGAGTGTGTGTCCAGCTTCAACAGCCAGATCTCGCATTGGCCCCTTTGACTGCGGCAGCTCAAATGCCATCGATGCCCCGTTCCCAAGTGAATGTTACAGCTTGGCGTGAAACGTAACACAGAATGAAATTTGTGCAAGAGTCGTCACAATTTATGCAGGTAAACGAGTTGCCTCAACCCGGAATGGGGCCACTGACTGTAGCGACAGTTACTAATGGAACACGTATGTGTCACATGGTTGAACTGGGACTATCGGGAAAATGAAACACTTGCGCGGCTGAAGTGTCTGGCGATCAGGAACGCTTGAGACCCAAGATCGGCAGCAAGAACTCGCGTGCGAAGTCAGTCAGGGCCGCTTCGTCGTCATAGTCAACAAGGTCACTGGGGGTCGTCAAGAACGATCCGGCGATGCGAACCAGCAGATCAGCGGCCGGAATTGTGCGCACCCTGGCCGGAATGTTGCCCGCGCCCTGCTCCCGCAGAATTTGGTGAGCCACAAAGTCGCGAACTGCAGCCAGGGTGCGTCCATCGCCACCCCCCACAACGCCGGGGACCATCGCCGGCTCGGTCTCCAGGAGTTTGCGAATCAATCGGTTGCCACCGATTGTGCGCAGCGATGTCACAAATGCCATCACCACCCTGTCAGCCGCAGTCGAGGCCGCCGCCATGCCCTGTAGATATTCACCGAAATACCGCTGAAACTCGCGCAGCATCACGGCGTCTACCAGCGCGTCTTTGGTGTCGAACTTTCGGTAGATGGTGATTCGTGCGGTCCCCGCGCGGCGGGCAACTTCCTCCATCGATGCGCGCGCGACTCCGGTCTCGCAGAACTGCTCATACGCTGCGTCGAGCAGCTTTTCACGGGTGGCATCGACAGGCTCAAGGCCACCTTCGGTGACCTGTCGCATTGCGCGGGCAAACAGCGACGCTTCCGGCCTTGCCGCGGGCGGGATCGCCACAGGCAGCTCACTCTCCTCGATAACAGGTCCCCCGACCGGTCGTCTTACGGTATCGCCGATTCGCCTGACGGGACGCGACGATGCGCCTATGTTACAGATTTAGATTGTTTGTACCATCCGAAACTGCTGGGAGAACATCATGGAGCAACCGACTCGACGGACCATCCTGAAATCTGGAGCGACGCTCGGCGCGGCGGGCGTGATCGCGGCGGTGGCGCCGTCGACACCGTGGACTTGGTCGCCTGCCCTCTCGGTGCCGGGCGCTGGCGCAGGCGCGGACCCGCATGGGGTGTGGGATCCCGAGTGCGACGACCTCGTCGCCGACCTGGCGCGCCGCGGCGAAATACCGAAGGTAAACAGACTCCTCAAACATTGGATCCACAACGGCCAGCCGCTTCCCGCGGGCCTTCCGTCGGACCTGCACGACTTCCTGACCCGCGCTAAAGATCTACCCGACTGGGCCGACAGCGGAAAGTTGACCGCCGCCGCCGCTTTTAACGAGAAGCGCGGGACCTATCTTGGCGTCATCTACGGCTTCGTCAGCGGCATGCTCAGCACCGTGATCCCGAGGGAGGCCCGCGCCGTGTACTACTCGTACGGCGGTGCCGCCATGAAGGAGCGGATCTCAAAGACCGCCAAGCTCGGCTACGACATCGGTACCGCCAATGCCTTCGCTCCCGATGGCGAACACATCGTGACCTGCGTCAAAACCCGCCTGGCACACTCCGGCGTCCGGAACCTCCTCCCGCGTTCGCCTTACTGGCAGCACAGTGCCGAGGAAAAGCTGCCGATCAGCCAGGCCGACATGATGGTGACGTGGCACAGCCTCCCGACCAGCGCGATGCGCCAATTCAAAAAGTGGGGTGTGCCCGTTGACCGCAAGGAGTCCACAGGCTTCCTGCATTCCTGGCAACTGACGGCACACGCACTCGGCATCAAGGACGAGTACATTCCCGCCAACTGGCAGGCTGCAGAGTCGCAGGCCAAACAGGTTCTGGATCCGATCGTCGCCCCAACTCCGGAAGGGATCAAGCTGGCGCACCTGCTGCTGGACCTGGGCAAGAACCTCGATCTCTCACTCGTGAGCCGGGGCGTGCTGGGGGCCCTCACCCGTTTTATGCTGGGCGATCAGATCGCTGACGGACTGAAGATCCCGCGCGAGCCCGTCTGGTCGCCGATGCTCGAACTTTCCTGGGGCCCGTACGTGGCCGTTCGCGAAGGCGTGCTTCAAGCGGGGATGCCCCCGAAGGCGTACTGGCTGTTCGACGAATTTCTCCGACAGTTCGTCTTGCTCTACATGTCGGAGTTGCGCCTGCCAATCAGCATTGAGATCCCGATGATGAACAACCCGCACTACCGGTGACCTGATCGCGCCGCACGCCGGAGAACTGTCGCGAATGCCACTCCGAGCGCTGTCGAATACCACCTGGGCCCGTTGGCTGCGTAGGATTTCCCCCGCGTGACCCAGCACGGATGACAAGCTCAGTGGTGGAACGCAGACGCTCGCAAGGCACAGATGCGGAGGCACTTCGATGACCGGACAGCCGGCCACACCGAACAGCGATGTTGCAGTGATCGTGTTGGCTGCAGGCGCGGGGACGCGGATGAAATCCAAAACCCCGAAGATCCTGCACGAAGTGGCTGGCCGCAGCCTCGTCGGACATGCCCTGCACGGCGCAGCCGACTTGGCCCCCAAACATCTGGTCGCCGTTGTCAGTCACGAACGTGAACGCGTCACAGCGGCCATCAACACCATCGCCGACGGCCTCGGCCATCCCGTCACGATCGCCGTCCAAGAGTCCCCGCTCGGCACCGGCGATGCCGCCCGCGCCGGTATGACCGGCCTGCCCGAGGACTTCGACGGCACCGTACTCATCACCGTCGCCGACGCGCCACTGATTGACGGTGCCACCTTGTCGGCCTTGCTGGCCGAGCATCACGGCGGCGATGAAACGGCCGCGATTACGTTGACCAGCTTCGTCGCCGACGACCCCACCGGCTACGGCCGCATCGTCCGCGAGGCTGGCCCCGGCTCTGACGTCGTCGCGATCCGGGAACACAAGGACGCCACCGACGCCGAGCGCGAGATCACCGAAGTTAACGCGGCCATTTACGCGTTCTCCGCACAGACCCTGCGCGACGGTCTCGCGAATCTGTCAACCGACAACGCCCAAGGCGAGTTCTATCTGACCGACCTGGTCGAAATCGCCCGCGCCGCAGGCCGCCCGGTCCGGGCGTTTACCGTCCCCGACCCCGCCGTCGTTGCCGGTTGCAACGACCGCGCACAGCTGGCGGAGCTCGGTGCCGAACTCAACCGACGCATTGTCCGCGGACACATGCTCGCTGGCGTCACCATCGTCGACCCGGCGAGCACCTGGATCGACGTGGATGTACAACTCGGCCAAGACGTGCGCATCGAGCCGGGCACGCAACTGCACGGATCCACGACCGTCGCCGACGACGTCCTCATCGGCCCCGACACCACCCTCACCGACGTCAGCATCGGCGAAGGTGCGCAGGTGATCCGCACGCATGGCAGCGGCGCACAGATCGCTGCGGGCGCCACCGTCGGCCCCTTCGCGTTCCTGCGCCCCGGGACTGTTCTCGGCGAGGCTGGCAAGATTGGCGCGTTCGTCGAAACGAAAAATGCGCGCATCGGCGAGGGCACCAAGGTTCCACACCTGACGTATGTCGGGGATGCCGAGATCGGCGACCACACCAACATCGGGGCATCGAGCGTCTTCGTGAACTACGACGGCGTCAACAAACACCGGACGGTAATCGGCTCGCACTGCCGCACGGGCAGCGACAACATGTTCGTCGCGCCGCTCACAATCGGCGACGGTGTGTACACCGGTGCCGGTACCGTGCTCCGAGAGGACGTCCCCTCGGGTGCCCTCGCGGTCTCTTCGGGACCGCAACGCAATATCCCCGACTGGGTCGTCAACAAGCGACCCGATACCCCTGCTGCCGACGCTGCTCGCGCCGCCCAGCAGAATAAGTAAAGGACCGCAGGTATCCCCCGTGGTCGAAAACCAGGCCGAGCGCCGACAACCGGAAAACCGCCAAGGAGAGAACGAGCAACCATGAGTTGGACGATCGACAACCAAAAGAACCTCATGCTGTTCGCCGGGCGGGCACACCCCGAGCTGGCTCAGGCCGTCTCGGACGAGCTAGGCATCCCTATCACGCCGCAGACGGCGCGCGACTTCGCGAACGGCGAGATCTTCGTCCGCTTCGAGGAATCGGTCCGCGGTAGCGACGCATTCGTTTTGCAGAGCTGCCCGTACCCGATGAACCAGTGGGTCATGGAGACCCTCATCATGATCGACGCCCTCAAGCGCGGCTCCGCCAAACGCATCACCGCGATCATTCCGTTCTACCCGTACGCCCGTCAGGATAAGAAGCACCGCGGACGCGAACCCATCTCGGCCCGCCTGATCGCCGACCTGTTCAAAACTGCTGGCGCCGACCGCATCGTGACGGTCGACCTGCACACCGACCAGATCCAGGGCTTCTTCGACGGCCCGGTCGATCACATGCACGCGCAGGGTCAGCTCGCCGAGTATGTCCGAAACAAGTACGGCACCGACAACATCTGCGTCGTCTCTCCCGACGCCGGTCGTGTCAAGGTTGGCGAGAAGTGGGCCGATGCCCTCGACGGCGCCCCGATGGCCTTCGTGCACAAGACCCGCGACCCCGACGTGCCGAACCAGATCAAGTCGAACCGCGTGGTCGGTGAGGTCGCGGGCAAGACCTGCGTCCTGATCGACGACATGATCGACACCGGCGGCACCATCGCCGGTGCCGTCACCGTGCTGAAGGAGGCCGGTGCGGGCGACGTCATCATCGCGACGACGCACGGCGTGTTCTCCGATCCGGCGGCCGAGCGTCTAGCGAACAGCGGCGCGAAGGAAGTCATCGCCACCGACACCCTCCCGATCCCGCCGGAGAAGCGTTTCCACAACCTCACCGTCCTGTCGATTGCGCCGCTGCTGGCTCAGACCATCCAGGAAGTCTTCAAGAACGGTTCAGTCACGAACCTGTTCGACGGAAACGCCTAAGTAACAGTCCTGCTCCAACAAGCACGACGACGCTGGCCGCGCCCAACGTGATCATTCCCCAGGGAGTGAGCACGTAGGCGCGGCCGACGTCATTTGCGGAGTCATTGCCCTCCTTCGTTGAGGCAACACTGACCGGCGACAGTGCTGGCCCAGCCAGCTGCAGGACTTCGGCGGGATCTCGCATCGACGATTGCAGGCAGAGATGGGTCCGCCAAAGGTCACCGTCGGCAGCGCTGATGTCACTGTTGACCGGCACCAGAGCGGGCTCGCCGATGGCGAACGATGCCTCGCACGAGCCGCCGCCGCGCGGCGTCGAGATCCGGATTTGCTGTGCCATTGGCAACTTGTAGCTCCGGCCGACGTCAAAGACGTACACGAGGCGGTCCTGGTGCTCCTCGACACTGACCGGCGTCCCGGCGACGATGGCGTCGACCGTCGCGACGAGTTCATCCGCCGGCATCGGCCGACAACTGCACGCGCACGCTGATCCGGTGCCCACCCATGCCGATCCTGCGAGGGCCAGGACCAGGACTCCGATGGCTGCGCACACGACAACAATCACCTGTTGAATCCGCTGGGCAGCCATTCTTTCCGATGCTACGGGCCAAGCGACACCCTTGGCAGTACGTTGGGAGGCGTGGACGCAACGATCTATCACAACCCCCGCTGTACGACTTCCCGGAATGCCCTCGCCAAACTCCGCGAGGAGGGGGTCGAACCAACAGTCGTGAAGTACCTCGACGTCGGCTGGACCCGCGACCAGCTCACCACGATGTTCGCCGATGCGGGGATCACTGCGGCGCAGGCCGCACGCAAACGCGAGAAGCTTTACAAGGAACTGGACCTGGCCAACGCCTCCGACAACCAACTGCTCGATGCGATGGTGAAGCACCCGGTTCTCGTGGAACGACCGTTCGTCGTGACAGAAAAGGGCACTCGGCTGGCTCGGCCCGTCGACAAGGTCACCGAGATTCTGTAGCCGTCACAACTGCAACATGACGCGAGCGCTCAACGGATCCCGCAAGGGTTTCCGTAGCGCCGGGATCGCGATCGCCGCCACTCCGCGGATAAAACCGCGCGTGCAGTTCCAGACGTCAAAGTAGTCACGCCACAACACAATTTGCCCCTCGCGAACCTCGTTGCGCCCGCATACCCAAAACTGCATGCGCAGCGGTCCAATAGTCAGTTCGTCGAGACGCTCTGTCAGGACCACACCGGTGTCGTCGGAGCTGATGGCGAGGATCTGCGCGTCGAATCCGAAACCGGGGCGGTTAAGAGCTCGCATCACCTTGTCGAATCGACGCATGCCCCGCACAGTTGGCAACCCAACATTCACGTAGACGATGTCGTCGTCGACTCGCGTCAGTGCCGCATCCACGCGGTGTTGCGCCAGGTCGGTGAAGAAGTCGAGGACCAGTTCCGTCGGATTCTGTGAGGTCATGAACCGATGGTATTCTGTCTCCTGTTGTCTCGGCGAGGGTGCGCAAGCACCGTTATCGGCGCGGCGGTTTGAAACCTTCGAACTGTTCTCCAGTTCGGTCGACCGTGTGTGCAGACGTTGAGGCGCCACCACGAAGAATCCGACCCAAGGAGAATCGCATGGCTACCGCCCCGCAGCTCGCCACCACCGTCCGCACCGAGAAGGGCAAGGGTGCCAGCCGTCGCGCCCGCGCCGCTGGCCAGGTCCCCGCCGTTCTGTACGGCCACGGCACCGATGCCAAGTCGCTGTTGCTTCCCAACCGTGAGCTCTCCGCCATCCTGCGTAACCACGGCATCAACGCCGTCATCGAACTGGACATCGAAGGCTCGACGGAACTGGCCCTCACCAAGCAGGTTGACGTCCACCCGATCTCGAACTACATCGAGCACGTCGACCTCCTCATCGTCAAGCGCGGCGAAAAGGTCGTCGTCGAGGTCAACATCCTCGTCGAAGGCACCTCGAAGTCGGGCACCCTGGTGGTTCAGGAAGCCAGCGTTGTCGAGATCGAGGCCGACGCCATGAACATCCCCGAGCACATCGTGATTTCGGTCGAGGGCCTCGAAGCCCCCACCAACATCACCGCAGGCTCGATCGAGCTGCCTGAGGGCTCCACCCTCGTCACCGACCCCGAGGCGCTGCTGCTCGCCGTTGAGGCCCAGGTTGCCTCGGCAGAGCCCACCGATGAAGAGAGCGAAGAAGCTGACGAAGCCGCTGCTGAGTAATTCAGCCGGGCAATGTTGTCTGCTTAAGAATCAGTGAAACTGATTGTCGGACTGGGCAACCCCGGTCCCGCCTACGAGAAGACCAGGCACAATGTTGGCGCGATGGTCGCCGACAGCCTGGTCTCCTCGTACGGCGAAAGCTTTTCCGTACATAAGCGTTCCGGTGCGTTGACGGCTACCGTCCGCATCGGCGGCGAGCCCGTCATGGTCGCCAAGTCGCGGACCTACATGAACGTCACCGGCCGCCAGATTGGCCCGCTGGCGTCGTACTATTCCGTCACCCCCGACGAACTCATCGTGCTGCACGACGAACTCGATATCGACTTCGGTCAAGTGCGCCTGAAATCGGGCGGTGGCGAAGGCGGCCACAACGGGCTGCGTTCCATTTCGCAAACCATCGGTACCCGCGACTACCTGCGCGTACGACTCGGCATTGGCCGCCCGCCCGGCAGGCAAGACCCGGCCGACTATGTTCTCAAACCGTTCCCCGGCGCTGCTAAATCCGAGGTAGATCTACTCATCACCAACGGTGTCGACGCCACTGAACTCCTGGTGAAGCAGGGCCTCCAAGCCGCGCAGAACGTCGTTCACGCCTGGTAACTGGCGTCAGCCGCATGCGCGATCCCCCGGCCCACTCGTGGCCGCGGCTACATGGGCATTGAGAAGGCCGCGACGGCAATTTTGCGCGAGCATCTGCCCGTGACTGTCGCGATCGGCCATGATGAAAGACACCGTCTTGATCAATTGATCGAATGTGTCACTCTCGTCAGCTTCAAAGGAGCCCCTTCCCATGACCGCGGCCCACGATCTTCCCCAGCTTCCCCGCCCCATCCGGTGGGCATCGGCGACAGCCGCCTTCCAAATCGAGGGAGCCCGAACCGAGGACGGTCGTGGGCGCTGCATCTGGGACGAGTGGGCCGATGAACCCGGCAAGGTAATCGACGGCTCCATCGCCTATCCAGGCGCTGACAGCTACCACCGGTGGGCCGAGGACGTCGCGCTCGCGGCAGGCCTCGGACTCGACAATTACCGGTTCTCAATTTCCTGGACTCGCGTGCAGCCCGACGGCACCGGGCCTGCCAACACCGCCGGGCTCGACTACTACTCGCGCCTGGTCGACGACCTCCTCGAGGCGGGCGTCAACCCCGTCCCAACGCTCTACCATTGGGATCTGCCGATCCCCCTGCACCAGGCTGGCGGCTGGCAAAACCGCGACACGGCCGCCCGACTCGCGGACTACACGCAGCTGGTGGCCGACCGACTCTCCGACCGCGTCAAGCGCTGGTACACCATCAACGAGC
Source organism: Gordonia sp. 34D (assembly GCF_056682775.1). NCBI lineage: Bacteria > Bacillati > Actinomycetota > Actinomycetes > Mycobacteriales > Gordoniaceae > Gordonia > Gordonia sp. 34D. The sequence goes on from NZ_CM155293.1 coordinate 2,152,773, forward strand.
CGGCAATGACCACCCTTGAGGGCTATGCGATCGGCTCGCTGGCACCGGGCCAATTCCTGTTGTTCGACGCGCTGCCGACCGCCCATCACCAACTCCTGGCTCACGGCCTCGCGAGCCGTGTCCTGCGCGCGGCCGGTGCCGAAGCCGTCGGCGTCGCCAACAACCACACTTTTGTGCGCCCGTTGAATGCCGGCGACGCCGGAGACCAGGCCGCCGTTGTCGCCTACGACATCTTGCACAATCGGATCTTTGCCGACCCCGTCCTGACCGGCAGCTACCCCGACCTTTCGGCCTACGGGTACGAAATGCCGGTGGAAGACGGCGATATGGCGCTGATCAGCGAGCGACCCGACTTCTACGCGATCAACTTCTACAACCCGACCACCGTGCAGGCTCCGACCGGGGAAGGCAATCCAATCCCCTTCGACATTGTCCCGACCCCGGGTGCCCCGACCACTGGCTTCGGCGAGGAGTGGCCGATCGTGCCGTCGACACTCACCGACCTGCTCGTCGACTTCACCGAGCGCTATCGGGAAATCCCGCCGCTTGTCATCAGCGAAAACGGCGCGTCGTTCCCCGAACCCGACCATCTCGACGGTGCTCCGATCAACGACGTCGACCGAATCTCGTACTTGGACGGCCACATTCGTGCCATCGGTGATGCCATGGAAGCTGGTGCCCCCGTTGCGGAGTACACGGTCTGGACGTTGATCGATAACTGGGAATGGGCCGCTGGCTACACGCAGCGGTTCGGCCTGACGCACGTCGACTTCGACACCGCCGAGCGGACACCGAAGGCCTCGTACGACTGGTATCGGCGGGTCATTGCCGCAAACCGTCCGGCCAGCGATGAATCAGACGGTGAGAGCCGCGCATGAACAAGCCCGCCCCGATCGGCCGTCGATGGATGACGCTGTTCACGCTCGCGTGGCTGGTGATCTGGATGGCCCAGCTAACCCCGCTGCAGCTACTGCTTCCGTTGCAGTTGGATTCGCAAACCTCCGAAGACGGTGACCGCTGGATCCACAGCGTGGTTGTCTCCGGTGTGATCCTCGGAATCGGTGGCCTCGTCGCCGTGATCGCCGGGCCGCTCGCCGGGGCCGCATCCGACCGCACCGACGGCAGTAGGTTCCCCGGTTGGCTCGGTTGCCGCCGCCGCATCTGGGCCTTCGGCGGCGTTTGGGCCATGGTCGTCTTCCTCGTCCTGACCGGCCTCGCGCACAAGCCGTGGCTGGTCGCACTGTGCTGGATCGGCGTATCGGTGGCGGTGGCCGTGGCTTCGGCCGCATTCACCGCGATGATTCCTGACCAGTTGGCCCCCGACCAGCGCGGTGCCGCCTCCGCGTCAATCGGATCCTCGCAAGCCCTGGGCATCGTGCTCGGTGTTGGCATCGTGGTGGCGCTGGGGCTCGACGTGTTTCCCGGGTATCTGGTGCTGGCCGGACTCGTCGCGGTCATCGGCACTTGGGCTGCCCTCGCGCTCCCCGACCCGCCAGCACCCAAAAACGAACTGGCCTCTCCCGGAACCGAACTCCTCGACACCCGACGCTGGGCGTCATTGCGCGACCGTGACTTTTGCTGGATGCTCGCTGGCCGCCTCGTCGGCAATATCGGCAATGCGCTTGGCACGTCCCTGCTGCTGTTCTTCCTGCTGTACGGCCTCAACCAAGACAAGGCCGACGCCGAGAACAATCTGCTGCTCCTGATCGTCGTCTACACGGTCTTCGTCGTCGGTAGTTCCATCATCTTCGGGATGATCTCCGACCGCAGCGGTCACCGTCGCGCCCTGACCGCGATCGCCGCCCTCATTCAGTCACTCGCCGGGATCGCGATCGTCATCCACACCTCGTATGAAGTCACGATGATCGCCGCGGCGTTCATGGGCATCGGCTACGGCGCGTTCATGACAGTCGGCCTCGCGTTCGCCACCGACCTCCTTCCCAACGCGAAGGATCATGGGCGCGACCTGGGCATCGTCAATGTGTCCGCTGCCCTCGGACAACTCATCGGCCCCATGGTCGGAGCCGGGTTGGTCGCCGCCGCTGGCGGGTTCTGGCTGGTGTTCATCGGTGCCAGCGCGCTGTCGATCCTCGGTGCCGTCATGACACTCGGCGCGCGCGAGCGCAAACCCGAACCAGAGCCGGTACACCTAGCCTGATCGAAACCCCCTCGATTCGGGCGAAGTAGTATTACCTGCGAGTACCCGGAGCGAGACGGCACCGGCACGATCTTCAAGGATGGACATCTTGGCGACACTGGTCACCCCCACCGGGCATGCGAACGTAGCGATGCTCGGCATTGGCGCTTACCGACCCAAGCGGCTAATCACTAACGACCAACTGTGCCGCGTGATGGATTCCTCCGACGAGTGGATCTTTGAGCGCAGCGGTATCCGGGCTCGCCGCTGGATCAGCGGAGACGAAACGATGCGCAGCATCTCTGCCGCTGCCGCCGACCGCGCCATCATCAACTCGGGCATCGACCGCGACAAGATCGACATGCTGATTCTCGCGACCAGCAGTTGGCCCTGGAACGTGCCCCACGGCGCGCCGATGATCGCCTCCGACATTGGCATCAATGGCATCCCCGCGTTCGACGTGGCCGCCGGTTGCGGTGGCTTCGGCTACGCGCTCGGTGTCGCGACCGACGCGATCCGCGCGGGCACGGCCAACTACGTGGTGGTCATCGGTGTGGAAACCATGTCGGTTGGCATCGACCCCACCGACCGCAGCACCGGCTTCATCTTTGGTGACGGTGCGGGCGCGGTTGTCGTGGGCCCGAGCGACGTGAACGGGATTGCTCCGGTGATCTCCGGAAGCGACGGCGAGAACGCCGACGCCATCATGCAAAACCACGACACCGTCGAATACATGGCACGCGCCGTCGAGTACCAGACCAAGGATCCCGAGACCGATCCCGTCGGTCGGCTGATCATCACCATGGAAGGGCCCCGCGTCTTCCGATGGGCCGCGATCACGCTACCCAAGGCTTTGAAGCGCATGCTCACCGAGTCGGGTGCCGGCCCGGAGGACATTGAGGTCTTCGTGCCCCACCAGGCCAACGCTCGCATCAACGAGTTGATGAAGAAGAACCTCGGCCTCCCCGACGACCTGCCGATGGCCAACGACATCGAAAACACCGCGAACACCTCTGCGGCCTCCATCCCACTCGCCATCGAAGAAATGTTGGCGACCGGCAAAGCCAAGGGCGGCCAACTGGCGCTCATCCTGGGCTTCGGTGCGGGTCTCAGCTACGCCGGGACCGTGGCCACGCTGCCGCCCGCACCCAAGATCTCGTCGTTCGACGACCTCGACGATTCCGACGCTGGCCCATTGGCGCTGCACTTGGCCGGAATCGTCGACTAGCTACGGCACGCTAGGCGTTTTCCTTGCGGAAGACGCTAGTTCCCCACCAGGTTCCGAGAGCGCTGAGAACGATCGCGGTCAGCAGCCCCCAGAACACGGTGCTGGAAGCGACCTCGCCGAGAAATGAGCCACGGACCGCGTCGACGATCCAGCGAAACGGCATGAAGTCCGAGATCCGGGTCAACCATGCTGGGCCAAGGGTCATCGGCAGCAAGATGCCCGACAGCAGCAGGATTGGCATCAGGAGCATATTCAGCACCGGCGCCATCACGTCTTCGCTCTTGGTCGTGAGCGCCAAGGCATTCGACGCTGCCGCACAGGCGCCACCGACCAGCAATGTGATCGCAATGCCGACCACCACGCCAATCACCTGCGCGCGCATCCCCATCGCGTAGCCCAGGCCAACCAGGATCAACGCCTGCACCAGCAACTGCAGCAGGTCGCGCAGCAAGCGGCCAACAAGCAACGACGTCCGGCTGGCGGGGGTCACGCGTTCGGCTTCGATGACGCCTTCGCGCCACTCCCCGATCAGCCCAAAGCCAGCGAACATTGCCCCAAACATCCCCAACTGCACCAGCAGACCGGGAACCAAGAAGGTGTACGCGTTGTTGCCTGCGTCGGGGAACTGCGACACCAGCGGCTTCAATAGCGGGCCAAACAGCACCAGGTACAGCACCGGCTGCATGATGCCGATCAGCACCCATGCCGGGTTTCGCAAATTCATCCGGAGCTGTCGTCGAAAAACAATCAACGAATCACGCAGAAACCGCATCGGAACCGTCCCCTTCGTTAGCGTCGCTGGAATCAGTTTGCGCATCGCGCAGGCTGCGTCCGGTCATGGTGAGGAACACGTCGTCGAGGGTGGGCCGAATAATCTCGATCGATTCGAGGGTGTCGCCCGTCGATTCCAGGTTTCGAAGCAGACCGGGGACGAGCTTTCCCGAACCACGCAGTCGGGCGTGCACACCAAATCCCTGCAGCTCAATCTCGGTGGCGCCGACAGCCCGCAAACTCTCGGCCGCCCGTGCAGCAGGGTCTGCGGAACCAAACTCCAAGTGCACGAGATCGCCAGAGACCTGCGACTTAAGATTCTCTGGCGTATCGGCTGCGACGATGGTGCCGTTGTCGATGATGAGAATCCGATCCGACAGCGCATCGGCCTCATCCAGGTAGTGCGTCGTCAGAAAGACCGTGGCCCCTCGCTCGCTCCGGAGTTTGGCAATGTGCTCCCACAAGTTGGCGCGCGCTTGCGGGTCTAACCCGGTTGTCGGCTCGTCAAGGAATACCAGGGTCGGATCGTGGATCAGGCCCATCGCAATGTCGAGACGGCGACGCTGGCCACCCGACATATTCTTCGGCATCCGGTCCCACAGGCCGTCCAGCTGAAGCTGTTCAAACAGTTCTTGACCGCGACGGGTCGCTTCCCGACGTGTCATCCCGTAAAGCTGGCCGTGGTCGGAAACTTCGTCGCCAGCCAACGCTTGGGAAAACGTGGAACCGGTCTGCGATACGTACCCAATGCTGCGCCGCACCTGCACCGACTGGCTGACGACGTCGAAGCCATTGACGGTTGCGGTCCCTGCAGTGGGCTTGAGGAGCGTGGTCAACATGCGGAGCGTAGTGGTCTTGCCTGCCCCGTTTGGCCCAAGAAAGCCGACTACCTCTCCCTCAGCAATATCGAGGTCGACGCCGTCGACTGCCCGAACTTCGCGTTGCTTTTTGCCTTTGCCCGCCGTGAACGTCTGCACGAGCCCTCGTGCATGAATCATCCGCAAGCCCCTTCGCGGTTGTTGATGAAATTTTTGTCGTCTCATCGTGTGACCCGCCGCGACGACTGTCAACAGCTTTTCCGCTGCGGAGGGAGTTCCGAACGGCAAGATTGTGCAGATCACGGTGAGTCGTAACGGGCAGAGCGTCTGCACAGACATACCGATAGCGGCCCGCCCCACCATCCGCGCACAAGAATCTTTCCGACAACGACCGTGATTACTTTCCAGTAACCGAAGTTGCATGAGACTGTCGAATAGAACGCGTGTGCTGTGTCATACGTCGAGCATTGGAGAGACTGAGATGACTGAACTACCTATTGCTGTCGGTACCCCATCCATCGGGATGCTCGGCATCGGCGCGCATCGCCCCGAGCGGATCGTCACCAACGAAGAGATCTGCAAGGTCATTGACTCATCCGACGAGTGGATTTACACCCGCACCGGCATCAAGAGTCGGCGTTTCGCTCGCCGCGACGAGACGGTCGTCGAAATGGGCATCAACGCGGGCCGCAAGGCGATCGCGAACGCACTGCTCTCCGGTTCCGACATCGACGCCGTTATCCTCGCCACCAATACCCACTTGCTGTTGACCCCCGCTGGCGCGGTCAAGATCGCCACCGAACTCGGTGCCAACGGTGTCCCCGCGTTCGACGTCACCGTCGGTTGTGCAGGCTTCGGCTACGCCTTGGGCTTGGCGGGCGACATGGTGCGCGGCGGTAGCGCCAACAACGTCCTCGTGATCGGTTCCGAGCAACTGTCGGTGACCCTCGACATGCAAGACCGCTCCAATGCCTTCATCTTCGGCGACGGTGCCGGTGCTGTCGTCGTTGGCAAGACTGAGCAGCAGGGTCTGGGGCCGGTTGTGTGGGGCAGCGACGGCACCCAGTACAACGCCATTCGCCAGGACATCGACTGGATCACCTACATGGATAGCGGCGAGATTGAGAACCGTCCCTACCTGCGCCTAGAGGGCACCGCGGTGTTCCGGTGGGCAGCCTTCGAAATGGGCAAGGCCGCCCAGCGTGCACTCGACATCGCAAAGGTCGACGCCAGCGGCATCGACGTCTTTGTGCCGCACCAGGCCAACTCACGCATCAATGAGTTGCTTGCGCGCAGCCTCAAATTCGGCGAGTCGACGGTGATTGCCAACGACATCGAGAAGACCGGCAACACCTCGGCGGCGTCGATCCCCCTCGCCATGGAGGATCTGCTTTCGACCGGCGCCGCCAAACCCGGCGACACGGCACTGCTCCTCGGCTACGGTGCCGGTCTGAGCTACGCCGCGCAGGTCGTCACCATGCCGCCAATCCCGTTCGAATAGGCCCCCTTTTTGCGCCTGACGTCGGCAGACAGTTAGCGTTGACGCATGAGTTCTGAGGCCATTGCCCGAGAAGTGAAGCGCCGTCGGACATTTGCCATCATCTCTCATCCAGATGCCGGTAAGTCGACGATGACCGAGGCCCTGGCGTTGCATGCGCACATGATCAGCGAGGCCGGTGCCGTCCACGGCAAAGGCAGCCGTCGTGCCACGGTGTCCGACTGGATGGAAATGGAAAAGGCGCGTGGCATTTCGGTCAGTTCCACCGCCCTGCAATTCAGTTACCAACCGCAGTCGTCGGATTCGGACATTCCCAATGTCATCAACCTCGTCGACACCCCCGGGCACTCGGACTTCTCCGAGGACACCTATCGGGTGCTGACCGCCGTTGACGCAGCTGTCATGCTGATCGACGCCGCCAAGGGCTTAGAGCCGCAAACGTTGAAGCTGTTCCAGGTCTGTCGCCACCGCGGCATCCCGGTCATCACCGTGGTCAATAAGTGGGACCGTCCCGGCCAAACCCCGCTGGAACTGATCGACGAGATCAGTGAGCGGATCGGCCTGATCCCGACGCCGCTGTATGTACCGGTCGGTATCGCCGGTGACTACCGCGGTCTCCTGGACCGTCGAACGGGCGACTACATCCACTTCGAACGCACCGCCGGTGGTGCCAAGATCGCCCCGGAAATCCTGATGACTGCCGAGCAGGCACTCGACCGCGAAGGCGATGTGTGGATGGCGGCCAGCGAGGAGAGCGAACTCCTCAGCGCTCTCGGCCAGGATCACGACCAGGAAATGTTCCTGGCCGGTCAGACCTCGCCAATGATCTTCACCTCCGCGATGTTGAATTTCGGGGTCCGCCAACTCCTCGATGCGCTCGTCGAGTTTGCGCCGCCGCCGCGCGGACGTGACTCGATCGACGGCACCGAACGCACGGTCACCGATCCCTTCAGCGCCGTGGTCTTCAAAGTGCAGGCGGGCATGGACTCCAGCCACCGCGACCGGTTGGCTTATATGCGCATCGTGTCCGGCGAATTCGAGCGCGGCATGGTCGTCACGCACGCTCAGACGGGCAAGCCGTTTGCGACCAAGTATGCGCAGGCAGTATTCGGTCGCGATCGCTCGACCGTCGACCTGGCATTCCCCGGCGACGTCGTCGGCCTGGTGAACGCGATGGCCCTCGCCCCCGGGGACACGCTCTTCACTGACCCGAAGGTGCAGTACCCGCCGATCCCGTCGTTTGCGCCGGAGTTCTTCTCGACGCTTCGCGTCACGACCGCCGACAAGTACAAGCAGTTCCGCAAGGCTGTCGACCAGATGGACGCCGAAGGCGTGGTCCAGGTTTTGCGGAATGATGCCCGCGGTGAAGCGACGCCCGTCCTGGCCGCCGTCGGGCCCATGCAGTTCGAGGTCGTGACGGCCCGGATGAAGGCCGAATTTAATGTCGACACCATCATCGAACCGCTCGGCTATTCGATCGCCCGTCGGACCGATGAGGCCAGCGCCCCGGAGTTGAACCGGCAGCGTGGCGTCGAGGTCTTTACCCGCAGCGACGGCGCCATTTTGGCCTTGTTCTCCGACAAGTGGCGCCTGCAGTACATCGAGAAGGAACACCCCAAGCTGTTCCTCGAACCGTTGGTCGCTGCCGCCGACTAATGAACCGCCTTCCGATGATTCGACTCGGTCGTATCGTTGTGCCTGCTGCGACCGCCGCGGTTCTCGCGAGCGGTGTGGTGGCCTGTGGGACCGACCAGGGGTCGAACGACCGGTCGCGGCCCAACGCCCCGCGCGTCAATACGGTGACGAAGAAGCTGCCCGACACCGACTGCATCGCGCCGGCACACGCTGGCCGGGTCGCTCGCAGCGGCTACGGCCTCCGCTACGGCCGCGGCACCATGAATGTGTCGATCGCGCCGGTTGGCGGCAAGGCCCAGTGCGTTCAGTTCAGCAAGTCCGGTAGCACCAATCCCAATGTCCCGGGCGACGCCATGCTGTTCACCTTTACCGGTAACCGCGGCGAGGGCGCACTACTGGAGTTCCTTGCGGTCGATCTCGCGGGCGGTGTGCTTCCGTGGCCACCCGGTGCCTCAGCACGCGTGCCGGGTTCACCGATCACTTCGACGGTCGGAGTGTCGTTGGACGGTACCTACTTCACGTCCAATGTGTGCACCTTGACGGTGACGGCGGCCAATGCGGCCGTCGCCGCCGGACGGTTCGATTGCCCGAATGCGTTGGCCCAGACAGCCAACCCGCTAGACCCCAGCGACGATGTCTCCTACGACGATCCGCCTGCTGGCCCACCGCCACCGGCCGCGAAATTGAGCGGCACCTTTCTGATCAAGAAGTAGCCGCGATCGCCGGTCGGGACCTACCGCAGGCCAGCGATTCTTGCGGCGACCTGGAGGTCGACTTCGTCGACGGTGGCGGGCGAGAACGACGGATTGCGGTCCTTGTCGACCAGCACGGCTCGGACGCCCTCAGCGAAGTCGTGGTGAGCCGTAATGCGTTCTGCTGCACCAAGTTCACGATCCAAGCACTCGGCCAGCGACGACACCGCACCCTCGCCGATCAGATTCGCCGTCACAGCCAAACTGGTCGGCGACGCCGAGGCCAACTGCTCCAGCATCTGCGCGGCCCACTCATCCCCCACTGCGCCACGCAGTCCGCCGACGATCGCGACAGCATTGTCGTCGTCGAAGTACTGGGCGATCTTCTTCAGTTCCATATCCGTCGACACCGGGTCGCGGTGGTCGGCCAGCACTTCCCTCAGCGGCGCACCCTTGCGGATCCCGTCCGCAACGGTGCCGAGTTCGGCAGATGGCACAAAGTGCGTCGCTAATCCGATCGCCACCGCGTCTATCCCACCGATCCGCGAGCCTGTCAGCCCGAGCCACATGCCGACTCCCTGCGGCAGTCGCGGCAAAAAGTAGGTGGACCCCACATCTGGGATGAACCCGATTGCCGTCTCGGGCATCGCGATCGTCGCCTTCTCGGTGACGATCCGCACCTCACCGTGAACACTGATCCCCAACCCGCCACCCATGGCGGGACCGTCGATCAGCGAAATGTACGCCTTCGGGTACTCGGCAATCAGCTGATTGAGTCGGTATTCGGAACTGAAATACTTTGTCACCTCAGCAGTTTCGCCAGCCAGCACGTGTTCGCGGATAGCGCGGATGTCGCCGCCCGCGCAGAACGCCCGATCGCTCGCCGAGGTGACGAGCACCGTCTCAATGGTGTCGTCGTCGCCCCACTGCTCCAAAATGGCGTGCATGTCGTCGATCATCGTTTGATCGAGAGCATTCAACGCCCGGGGCCGATCGAGAATGATCTCCCCGACGCCGTCGCGCCCGTCGCCACTGTGAATCTCGGTGCGGATGTAAGACATGCGGCCCACGCTATCGCATTGCCGCCGCGCCACTTAGCCGCGCTCTAGCGATTGCTGCTCGCTACGAGTCAAGCACCTCGGCGGCTTCCATCCATTCGGTCTCCGCCGCCTCTTTCGCCGCCACCACGTCGCGGAGTTTCGCATCAAGCTTCGCGAGACGGTCGGGGTCGACAGCCGCGTCGATCATGTCGGCGTGGAGCTTTCGTTCCTGCTCATCGAGTTTGGCGATCTGCCGTTCGGCGCGGCTCAAAGCCTTACGTGCGGCCTGGTGTTCAGCCGCGGACAAGCCCGACGATGCCGGTGCCGCCGGAGCGGAGTTAGCCGACTTCCGGGGCACGGACGGCGCTGCCTCGTCCACCGCGCGGCGTTCCAGGTACTGGTCAATGCCGCGCGGAAGGTTCGTCAACTTGCCGTCGCCGAACAGCGCCCACGTGCTGTCGCAGACTCGCTCGATCAAGTAGCGGTCGTGGCTGATCACCACCAGCGTGCCCGCCCACGAGTCGAGGAGATCTTCCACCTGCTGCAGGGTGTCAATGTCGAGGTCGTTGGTCGGCTCATCGAGGAGCAGCACATTTGGTTCCGCCATCAGGACGCGCGTGAACTGCAGACGACGGCGCTCGCCACCCGACAGATCCGAAATCGGGGTCCGCTGCCGTGCAGGCGAGAAGCCGAGTCGCTCGGCTAACTGGCTTGCCGAGATTTCCTTGTCGCCGAGCATCACTGTGCCGGCAACTTCTTCGACGGCGTCGAGCAGGCGCATCGTCGGATCGAGGTCGTCGAGTTCCTGCCGCAACCAACCGATCGACACGGTCTTACCTTCGATCCGCTTGCCGGGTGCCACCGACACTTCCCCGGCAAGCGCGCGCAGCAGCGTCGTCTTACCGGACCCGTTCACGCCAACCAGGCCAACGCGTTCGCCCGGTGCCAGCCGCCAGGTGGTGTCTTTCAGCAGAACACGGCCCTCGCTACCGTCCGAGGTCGGTGTCTGCAGATGAGCATTTTCGAGTTCGATGACGACCCTGCCGAGCCGTCGCTTGGCGAAGCTCGACAGTTCAACCTTGTCCCGCGGTGGCGGAACGTTGGCGATCAGCTTTTCGGCCGACTCGATGCGATACTTCGGCTTCGACGTCCGCGCTGGTGCTCCGCGACGCAGCCACGCCAATTCCTTGCGCGCCAGATTGCGGCGACGTTCCTCGGCCGCATCGGCCTGACGGTCGCGCTCGGCCCGGGCAAACACCCAGTCGTTGTAGCCACCCTCGTACTCGTCGACGCGACCCGAATGAACCTCCCACGTGCGGGTGGCGACGGTGTCGAGGAACCAGCGGTCGTGCGTCACCACAATCAGGGCGCTACGACGATTCACCAGATGCTCGGCCAACCAGTAGACGCCTTCAATGTCGAGGTGGTTTGTGGGCTCGTCGAGAATCAGCAGATCCGAATCGGTCACCAGCGCAGCAGCCAGCGCGGTGCGACGCCGCTGCCCGCCCGACAGTTCGCCGACCTTGCGGTCCAGGAACCCGTCGACGCCGATTCCGCCGAGGATGCCCCGGATCCGTGCATCGCGCGCCCACTCGTGTTCGGGAACACCGACACCGATCACCGCGTCCGCAACCGTCATCTCTGGATCGAGATCGCCGCGCTGCGTAACGGTCGCAACGTGAATGCCGCCGGCCTGGGAAAGGCGGCCTGAATCAGGTTCGGTGATCCCGGCCAGAATCTCCAGGAGAGTCGTCTTGCCGCCACCGTTGAGGCCGACCACCCCGATCCGCTCGCCCTCGTGCACACCGACGCTGACCTCATCCAGCAGCGGCTTGATGCCGAAGCTCTTGCTGATGCGTTCGGCGTTAATCAGCGAGGTGTTAGTGCGGGGTGCCAAGGAATTTTCCATTTCAGTGAGATCGAGCGGGACGTACATCCCCGCCGGGTTGGTACTGGTGCTGAGTCTAGGACTGTTGGATCAACCGTGCTCCGGGCACCGGTCCGACCGCCGTGCGGACGGCCTTCGCGACACCGGAACCGGACAGTTCAGCGGCGACCCGAACAGCGGCATCCGCATCGGCGCACAGGAAAGCACAGGTGGGACCCGAACCGGAGACGATCCCGGCCAGCGCACCGGCCTCCTTTCCAGCGCGCAGGGTGCGACGCAGCATCGGCTGCAACGACAGTGCCGCCGGCTGTAGGTCGTTGTGCAGGAGTCCGGCGACCGCGTGGACGTCCCCCGAGGTGAGTGCCTGCATCAGGGCATCGGGGCTCGCCGTCCCGGCCGTGACGAGTTGATCGACGGCGCTCGGATCATTTTGGGCCCGATCCCGGAGGCGATCGATTTCGCGGTACACGGCCGGTGTCGACAGGCCTACCCCCGACACGGCAAGCACCCAGTGGAGTTCGCCGCGCTGCAGCACCGGCAGTAGCTTCTCGCCGCGACCGGTACCGAGCGCAACCCCGCCGACAACCGAAAACGGGACATCGGAGCCGAGTTCCGCGGCGACCTCAAGGAGATCATTGCGGGAGATATCGCGACGCCACAGTCGTGCGGCAGCGATCAGTGCCCCGGCGGCGTCGGCCGATCCACCGGCCATGCCACCGGCAACGGGGATGGCTTTGTCTATGGTGATCGCCACCCGCGGATCGGTACCCGCGCGCTCGGCGAGCGCAACGACTGCGCGCGCCGCCAGATTCGTGGCATCGGCGGGAACCTGCTTGCGTCCCTCACCACGCACCGTGACCGACAATTCGTCGGCGTAGCGAACATTGACGTCGTCGTAGAGCGAGAGCGCGCAGTACAGCGTCGACAGTTCGTGGAAGCCGTCGGCGCGGAGTGGTCCCACCCCGAGGTGGAGATTGATCTTTGCCGGCACCCGAGCCGTCGCGCCACCCATCATCGGGCGGCTCCGGCGGCCAAACCGGCGGCGCGACCGGCCTCGGCGAGGCGCACAAAATCGTCGATGTTGCAGCGTTCGCCGCGCAGGCCCGGATCGATATCGGCGGCGCGCAGGAGTTCCTCGGCCCGGGGAGCACTGCCCGCCCACGACGACAACGCCGAACGCAGCGTCTTGCGGCGCTGCGCAAATGCGGCATCGATCGCGGTGAAGGTGCGCACCCGGAGGTCGTTGTCGGTGCCGAAGCGGTCGCGCCGGTCGATGCGGACCAGCCCGGACTCGATCTTGGGTTCGGGCCAGAAAACATGCTTGCCGATGGAGCCTGCGCGGGCGACGTCGCCGTAGAAGCGTGCCTTAACGCTGGGAACACCATAGATACGACCGCCGGGGGTCGCGGCCAAGCGATCTGCGACTTCCGCCTGCACCATCACCAAAGCCACGCGGATGGTCGGGAACTGCGCCATCAAGTGCAGCAGCACCGGGACCGCGACGTTGTACGGAAGGTTCGCGACCAGTGCGGTCGGCGTCTGCGGAAGGTCGTCGGGTCGCACGGTAAGGGCGTCGGCGGTGACGATGTCGAAGTTGGCGGCCTGCGCGGGCGCGAACTCGGCGATGGTCTGGGGAAGGCGCGCGGCGAGCTTTGGATCAATTTCGACGGCAACCACCCGGCCGGCCTCGGCGAGCAACGCCAGCGTCAGCGAACCCAGCCCGGGACCCACTTCCAGCACCACGTCGTCGGCGCCGATGCCGGAGGCCGTGACGATGCGACGGACCGTGTTTGCGTCGTGCACAAAGTTTTGTCCCAGCGTCTTGGTGGGACGCACGTCGAGTTCGGCGGCGAGCGCACGAATCTCCACCGGGCCGAGCAATCGGGGCGACTGCGGCGAGTCAGGGACGGTATTCACCTAGCTATTGTGACTGATAGGTGCGGCAGACACCGATTCCCAGCGCCGAAGCGCTGGGAATGGGTAATCACGTCGGGTCAGCGAATGCCGAGCTGCGAGGTGCACGAGGGCCATGCGCCCCAACCTTGAGCGGCCTGAGTCTTGGAGGCAATCGCAATCTGCTCTTCGCGGGTGGCGAGGTCGGCGCGCGGTGCGTATTCCTGGCCGCCCCAGCGGTCCCAGGTGTTCTGGTCGAACTGGATGCCGCCGTAGTAGCCGTTCCCGGAGTTGATGGCCCAGTTACCGGTCGACTCACACTGGGCGAGACGATCCCAAACGCCGTAAGGCACGAAGGGCGCGCCCGGCTTGGTGCCCACGCGGACGGTGGCCGGCTGCGGCTCAACGAGAATCTTTTCGCCGACCTTGGTCTTCTTGACGACCTTGCCGTTGATGGTCTTCACCGTGTAAGTCACATCGGCCTTACCGGGTGTGCCCGGCTTGTCGACAACCTTGCGGCCCTTGATGAGAGTCGGGTCGTCGGTCTTCTTCTCCGGCGGTTTCACCGCCTCGGTGACGGTCTTGTCTTCGGTCTTGATTCGCACAACGCGGATCGCCATGTCTTTGCTGACCGGAGTGTTGGCGGCCGGGTACACCTCGTCGGTCTTCGACAGCGGTTCGCCAGCCTTCGCAACGAGTTCACCGACGGTCTTCGCGGCGACGGTCGGAGTGGTCCGCTTGCCGCCGTCATCGAGCTTGACGGGCTTGGGCAGGGTCACGTCAAGGTCGGCGCCTGCGACCGGGAGGACGTCGTTGAGCGGCAGTGTGACGGCGCTTTGCGTCATACCGCGTTCGGCGAGCACTTGCTCGACGGTCGACGCGTTGGTGGTGATGTGGACGGGCTTGCCGTCGACGACGAGCTGAATCTTCTTCAGACGGTCGATCGCAATGGTCTGGTTGGCCTGCGGGGTGCTATCGAGCGCAACGTTCACTTTGTCGCCGGGGGAAGGAGTGATGCCGTTATCGCGAAGCACACCGTCCACCGAGAAAGCCATGGTGCTGACGGTGGTGATTTGTCCGTCGACCGCGAGAGTCACTTCTTTGTGCATGGCGGCACCGGTGGCGGCACCGGCCGCGACGGTGACAAGGACGGCACCGAGAGCGGTGCGGGCGCGCATGGACGTGGACGTGTTAATGCGAGTAAATACAGACAATTCTTTTTCCTGCCGGGTTGAGAGAAAGCTATCCGCGACGGCAGCACGGATCACGGTACGGTAACGGTTTGGTAGCTGTTACCGCAACGGCAGCGAGTAGACGCGGCGCGCGTTTGCCCCCAGGATGAGGGCCATCTGTTCATCCGACACGCCGCGCAGCGTCGCCAACGCACGTGCCGTATAAGGCACGCAGTACGACTGATTTGGCTGGCCACGGTAGGGATGCGGGGTCAGGAAGGGCGCATCCGTCTCCACCAAAATCTGCCCGTCGGGGACGATGAGCGCTGCCTCACGCAGTTCAGCCGAGTTGTTAAATGTCACAGTTCCGGCAAAGCTCAACACGTACCCGAGATTGATGCATTCCCGGGCAATCTCGCGGTCGCCGGAGAAGCAGTGCATCACGACCGTCTCGGGTGCGCCTTCGGCGGCGAGCACATCCAGCAGATCGCGATCGGCGTCCCGATTGTGAATCATCAGGGCTTTGCCCGACCGCTTGGCGAGATCGATATGCCAGGCAAACGCGTCCCGCTGCACGGCTGGGTCGGCGCAATCTTCCGACCGCGTCGTCCAGTAGAAGTCGAGGCCGGTCTCGCCGATGGCGACAACCCGTGGGTCCGCCGCCATTTCTTCGAGTTCCGCGCGGGCGTCCTCGGTGAGGTCACCGGCGTGCGTGGGGTGCAGTCCGATGGCCGCGAACGCCCGCTCGTCCCAGTGTGCGGCGGCCACCGCCCAGCGCGCATCGACCATGTCGTCCGCGACGGTCACAACCTGCTGCACACCGACGGCTTCCGCGTGATCGAGAATCGCGCGGACGTCTTCCTCCGTGCGACCACCGCACGCAGCGAGGTGGGTATGCGCATCAACCAGACCCGGAAGTGGTTCGGGATCTGGCGGCGGCATCCGCCGTTGACGCTTACGGATCTCCTTCGCGGAGAGTTCCCCAGACGATTCGGTCACCGCTCTAGGGTGCCTGACTCGTCAGATCCGCGCACATCGCACCCCGCTCTCACCTCGTCGGCCACTCAAAAACGTTTCGTCCGTACTTTGGGCCCAAATACTGGGCCCAAAGTACGGACGGGACGCTTCTTCTTGAGTTATGCGCCAGCGCGGAGGAACTCGCCGGTGCGTTCGGTACCGAGCACCGGCAGCGGCTCACCGGCATCAACTACTTGGCGGCCACCGACGAAGACGGCGTTCACCGTCGCGTCGTTGCGGTTCACCATGCGCGATAGCCCGTCGTACTCGGGAACCGGGGCCTCCGCGTAACCGTCAAGGCTGTCGTCCAGGTGGGCCGGATCAATAACGACAATGTCGGCGCGATCACCAACGCGCAGATGGCCGGCGTTGATGCCGTACCAGTCGGCGAGTTCACCGCTGAGGCGATGGACAGCCTGCTCGACGGTCATGAATGGCGTGCCCGCCTTCTGCGCATCGTTCACGCGACGCAGCAGGCGCAGACCGAAGTTGTAGAACGACATGTTCCGCAGGTGGGCACCGGCATCGGAAAAGCCGAGCTGAATCCCCGGGTCGGAGGCAAACTTGTTCAGCACCTCGGGGCGGTGGTTCGAGATCGTCGTCCGCCACCGAAGCTTCTTACCGTGCTCCACCAGCAGGTCGAGGAAAGCATCGACCGGGTGGACGCCGCCGCGATCAACACCGACCTGACCGAAGGTTTTGCCAACCACGGTCGCATCAGGGCAGTCGACGATCTCCGCGTCGAAAAAGTCGCGGTGCCACACGCGCGGCCCATACTTCTTGTCGTAATCCTTGCGGAAGGCGCGGCGGTAGTTCTCGTCGGTCAGCAGCGCGTGCTGTTCGTCGAGACGGTTGGCGAGGTCCAGGGCTGCGGCACCGGAGCCGAACTCTTCAAAGACCGGGAGGTCGATGCCGTCCGAATACACCTCGAACGGGACCGGCAGGTGCTGCCAGCGGAAGTCACCGCCCATCGCGTTGACGGTGCGCGCCATCAGTGGGAAAAGCTTGGCAATGCCGGGAATTGCTTTGACGTCGGCCGCCGAAAGCAAACTGACCTTCAGGTTGGGGCGGAACAACCCGATGGTGGACAGGGTCATCGCCACCATGCTCTGCGGGCGCCCCACATCGGGTCCACCCTGCAGGGCACGACCGCGCTTGCGCAGGATCGTGTTGAGACGGCTGCGCTCCTTCGGCTTGGCGTACGTCGACGGCAGGGTCCGCGAGCGGCAGACTTCGCCGTCGAGTTTGTCGAACAGCAACTGTTGGCTCGACATGCCAACGAAGCCAGCATCGAGGGCGTCCTCGAGGTGCTTCTCGATCGCGCTCAACTCGGCAGGGGTCGGTCGGACATCCTTGCGGGTAGCACGCTCCAAGCCCATTTCGGCGGCGCGAATATCCGAATGGCCGATGAAAGCGGCGACGTTCGGGCCCAGCGGCAGCTCCTCAAGCGCCTGCACATAACCCTCGGCCGACGACCACGTCTTCTTCTCATCCAAAGCCGCGACCACATGCTTGCGCGGAATGGCCTCCACGCGGCCAAAGAGATCGCCAGCGTCCGAGGAGTTCACGTGCACGGTCGATAGAGAGCACGAGCCGACGATGATCGAGGTGACACCGTGGCGAACAGACTCCTCCAGCCCCGGCCGCAGCAGGACTTCGACGTCGTAGTGGGTATGGATATCGACGAAGCCGGGGACGACCCATTTGCCTTCGGCGTCGATCACGGTGTCGCAGCCGGTCTCATCGAGGTCTTTGGTGCTGACGTCAGCAATCCGGCCATCACGGATTCCCAGGTTGCGCACCAGCGACGGCCCGCCGGTGCCGTCGAACCATTGGCCGTTCTTCACGATCGCGTCGTAGGTCATCGCCCATCAACTCCATAACTTTGGTGCGACGACACCCGCCGCCGCACACATTCTGTGACTGAAGTCATAATTGAACTTCGCTGACAGTCTGTCAAGTGACCGGCATGCAATTCACTCACTGCCATTGGGGCTTGTCAGGTGAGAGTCTGTGCGCCACAGTGAACAGGTGAGCACGCCGAGCCAAACCAAGTCGTCTACCCGCGTCTCGCTGCGCGAAGAACAAAAGCGGACGACGCGCGCAAAACTCCTCGAAGCGGCCCGCACACAGTTCGCGAACCGCGGCTATGCGGCCGTCACGATTGACGACATCGTCAGCGACGTCGGGTGCAGTCGGGCAACCTTCTACCTGCACTTTCCGGCAAAGATCGATGCGCTGCTCGCCCAAGCCAACTCGCAGGTGGGCCCCAGCGCCGTCACCATCTACCAAGACCTCGACCAGGTTCTCGCGACCGGTTCGCGCGATGAGTTCTCCGCTTGGATAATGCGCTCCCTCGACTGGTTCAGCGAATACAGCGAACTTTTTCAAGCGTGGGACGAAGCCACCACCTTGGAGCCGGAATTCCGGTCAATCGCCCGCGAAGGCATCGCCACCCTCCCAGACTCGATGACCCAATACTTGTCACGGTGGCCCGACGACCGTCGCGAAGAAGCCCGCCTGCGGGTGGAACTCCTCGCGACCCAACTGGAGCGCTTCTTCACCCGCTGGGTCACATTCGGCACCATCGACGGTTCAGCCGAACTTGCCGTCCGCGTCCTCACTGATGTCTGGTATCCGGCGCTGACCGTCCCGGCGCGGTAGCGTCGAAAGGGTGCTGGGACTTCCACGCGACGTCACCGTCGCCCTCTTCGATCTTGACGGCGTCCTCACCGACACCGCCTCCGTTCACCGCGTCGCATGGGCCAACGCTTTTGACGCCTTCCTGCGCGACCGCGCGGGCGGCGACATCGCTGACCGCACCGATGAACTGCGACCGTTCACCGATCAGGACTACTTCGATTACGTCGACGGGCGCCCCCGAATGGACGGCGTGCGGTCGTTCCTGAAATCGCGCAACCAAGCCTTTGACGATGCTCAGGCCAATGCGATCGCCACCGGAAAGAATGACGCCTTCCTCGCTGCACTCGAACGCGACGGCGTCACCGCCTATCCCGGTTCGGTCCGCTACCTGCACGCTGCCCGGGACGCCGGTCTGCACATCGCGGTCGTGACCAGTTCCCGCAATGGGGAGCAAGTCCTGGCTGCGGCCGGGCTGTCGGAGTTCGTCGAGCAGCGCGTCGATGGCAACACGATTATCGACGAGCAACTCGCCGGGAAACCAGCTCCCGATTCGTACCTTCGCGGCGCGGAACTGATGGGCGTTCCACCCGCCGCCGCGGCAGTCTTCGAAGACGCGATTTCCGGGGTTCAGGCGGGTGCCGCCGGTGACTTCGGTTACGTCGTGGGAATTGATCGCGTCGGTGGCGGCCAGTCTGCGGCCATGCGGGCCGCCGGTGCCTCTATCGTCGTTGGCGACCTTGATGAATTATTAAGTGGCGTTGAATCGTTAAGTGGCGATGACTAGTTGACCGGCAACAGTGCTGTTGCCGACAACTGACGTCCTATCCGCGAGCATGCTCCCGTCAACGAAGGACTGCCTGTGATCGAGCCGACCACCAGCGAATTGGCCCACACCACGCACGGCGACACGTCGAGCCACACCGACCCGGTCAACGTGCCCCACCACGGCATGCATCCGGCTGAGGGCTTCGACGTGAGCCCCTGGCAGTTGCGGTGGCGCGGCCTCGACATCGACATGATCGGCCGCACCGAAACCCTCTTCGCGCTCTCCAACGGGCATATTGGTTTGCGCGGGAGCTTTGAAGAGGGCGAGCCCGTCGATCTGCCGGGTACCTACCTCAGCGGTTTTTACGAACTACGCGACCTGCCGTATGCCGAAAGTGGTTACGGCTACCCCGAATCCGGGCAGACCGTCGTCAACGTGACCGACAGCAAGGTCATCCGCCTCCTCGTGGAAGACGAGCCGATGGACTTGCGGTACGGCCGCACCGTCGAACACGAGCGCGTCCTTGATTTCCGGACCGGCACCCTTCGGCGCAACACCCTGTGGACATCACCGACCGGCCGCACCGTCCGCATCCGCTCGGAACGGCTCGTATCCTTCACCAAACGCGCCGTCGCAGCCATCCGCTACGAAGTCGAACCCATCGGCGAAGACATGAAGCTGGTCCTGCAATCGGACCTGCTGGCGAACGAGCCGATCTCCGGTGCCTCCGCCAAGGACGACCCCCGCCTCGCGGCCGCCCTCGAGCAGCCGCTGGTGTCCGACCTTGCCGACTGCGAAGGCCTTTCCGCGGTCCTGGTTCACCACACGCGGCGGTCGGAGCTGTCGGTGGCCGCGGGAATGGACCACGAGGTCGAACTCCCGTCAACCGCGGACTGCACCATTCGCGCCGACGGGGACCTCGCCCGATTGACCATCGCCGCGACCGTCCCGCAGGGCACCAAACTGGTGCTGACCAAGTACATGGGTTACGGCTGGTCGGCGCGGCGTTCGGTACCGGCTTTGCGGTCGCAGGTCGACGCAGCGCTCGCCATGGCTAAGGAAACCGGCTGGGACGCGCTGAAGCAGGAGCAGGCCGATTACCTCGACGAGTTCTGGCTCGACGCCGACATCGAACTCGACGGCGATCCCGAAATGCAGCAAGCCGTGCGCTTCTCGCTGTTCCACGTCTTGCAGGCCGGTGCGCGCGGGCAGTCGCGGGCAATCCCGGCCAAGGGGCTCACCGGACCCGGGTACGACGGCCACACCTTCTGGGATACCGAGAGCTTTGTGCTGCCCATGCTCACTTACACCGTTCCCGCGGCGGCCGGCGAGGAACTTCGGTGGCGTCACGCCACCCTGCATCAGGCGAAGGCACGGGCAGCAGAACTCGCCCAAGACGGTGCCATGTTCCCGTGGCGCTCGATCAATGGCGACGAGTGCTCAGGCTACTGGCCCGCTGGCACCGCGGGCATTCACGTGTCCGCCGACATCGCGAACGCGACGGCCCGCTACATCCGGGCGAGCGGCGACGAGGCCTTCGAAGTGGAGTGCGGCGTCGAACTTCTCGTCGAGATCGCCCGCTTCTTTGCTGGCTTCGGGCACCACGATTCCGCTGGCCGCTTCCGAATTGACGGCATTACCGGCCCCGACGAGTACACGGCCATCGTCAACAACAATGTGTTCACGAACCTGGCCGCGCAGCAGGCCTTCCGCGATGCGGTCGCCTCATGCTCACGGCAGCCAGCCGTCTCCGCCGCGCTCGGCGTCACCGACGAGGAGACCGCCCACTGGACAAGGTGCGCGGACGACATGACAATTCCCTACGACGACGCCCTCGGCGTTCACCAGCAATGCGAGGCGTTCACCCTCCTCGACAAATGGGATTTTGAACGATCCCGCGACCGGTACCCCCTGCTGTTGAACTATCCGTACTTCGATCTGTACCGCAAGCAGGTCGTCAAGCAGGCCGACCTCGTCTTCGCGATGTACCTGTTCGGCGACCGCTTCTCGGCCGAGCAGAAGTTGGCGAACTTCGACTACTACTACCCCATCACCGTTCGCGACTCGTCACTGTCTGCCTGCTGTGAGGCGGTCACGGCAGCCGAGGTCGGCTACCTCGATCTCGCCTACGACCTGCTCAGCGAGTCCGTGTTCACTGACCTGCACGACCTTCACAACAATGTGTCGTCGGGTTTGCACATCGCGGCGCTGGCCGGTGCCTGGACCGATTGTGTCGCCGGGTTCGGCGGCATGCGCGACTTCGACGGGCAGATCACCTTTGCCCCGCGCCTGCCAACCCAACTCGGGTACATGTCGTTCCGCATGGTGGTCCGAGAGTCGCGGATCGTGGTCGCTGTCGATCAAGAAAAGGCCACGTATCGACTGTTGTCGGGTCCGACCCTCGAGTTGGCGCACCACGGTGAGCGCTTCGTGTTGAGCGATGCGCCGGTCACCTTGGACATCCCGAAGGTCGAAAAGCGGACGCCTCCGCAGGCACCTCCGGGCTGCGAGCCGTACCAGCGGTCCGCGCGCTGACGGTTCGCCCGTACAATCACCGTATTATGCCGAGCGAGTCTTTTGGCGCGTCGTCGCCCTTTTACATCACCACCGCCATCGCGTACCCGAACGGCGCCCCGCACATCGGGCACGCCTACGAATTCATCTCGGCTGACGTGCTGGCGCGGTTCAAGTCGTTGGATGGTTTCGACGTCCGGTTCCAGTCTGGTACCGACGAGCACGGCCAGAAGATGCAGCAAACCGCCGAGAAGGAAGGCGTGTCGACGGCAGAACTCGCGAAAACGAACTCCGACCGTTTCGAGACTCTGCACCAGACGCTCGGCACCGATCTGAGCCGCTTCATCCGCACCACCGACACCGATCACCACCGCGCTTCGGAGGAGATTTGGAAGCGGATGGAAGCGGCTGGCGACATCTACCTCGATTCGTATGCCGGCTGGTACGACGTCCGCGACGAGGCCTTCTACGCCGCCGACGAGACCAGCCTCAACGAAGCTGGCGAACGCATCGCCACCGAGAATGGGCACGTCCTGACATGGACGGAAGAGCAGACGTACTTCTTCCGACTGTCGAACTACCAGGATCGACTGCTGGCGCTCTTCGACGAACATCCCGAGTTCATCGGTCCCGATGTCCGACGCAATGAGGTCCGCAGCTTTGTGGCTGGTGGCCTCAACGACCTGTCGATTTCTCGCACCACGTTCGATTGGGGTGTCAAGGTTCCGGGCGCACCCGATCACGTCATGTACGTGTGGGTCGATGCCCTGACCAATTACCTGACCGGCGTTGGTTTCCCCGACGACGAAGCGACGCTCGCCAAGTACTGGCCCGCCGACCTCCACATCATTGGCAAAGACATCATCCGGTTCCACTGCGTGTACTGGCCTGCATTCCTGATGAGCGCTGGCATCGAGGTCCCGAAGCGGGTCTTCGCGCACGGGTTCCTGTTCAACCGCGGCGAAAAGATGAGCAAGTCGGTCGGCAACGTCGTTGACCCGAACGAATTGGTCGAGCAATTTGGTCTCGACGCGGTCCGCTTCTTCTTCCTCCGCGAGGTGTCGTACGGGCAGGATGGTTCGTATTCGGCCGAGGCCATCGTCTCCCGAAATAATGCCGACCTCGCCAACGAGTACGGCAACATGGCGCAGCGGACGCTGAGCATGATCGGCAAGTACTTCGAGTCGGTGGTCCCGACGCCCGGCGAGTTCACCGCCGAGGATCGGGCATTGCTCGACGCCGCCGACGCACTGCTCCCGAAGGTGCGGGAGCAGTTCGACAAGCAGGCCATCCACCTCGGCATCGAGGCACTGTGGTCGGTCTTGGCAGAGGCGAACCGGTATGTGTCATCGCAGGAGCCGTGGAAGCTGGCGAAGACCGATCTGGACCGCACTGGCACCGTCTTGTACGTGTGCGCCGAGGTGGTTCGGATCGTGACGCTGCTGGCGCAGCCGGTGATGCCGGGCTCAACGTCGACCCTGTTGGATTTGTTGGCGGTGGACGCCGATCCATCTGCCCGCCAGTTCACGGCGGTCACGGACCGACTGGTGTCGGGCGCGGTGCTCCCGAAGCCCTCGCCCGTCTTCCCGCGCCAAGAAGTCCCCACCGAAGACTGTGCCTAGCACCGACGCGAGTGCCCGCGGAGTTACCCCGGGCTCATCAAGTAGCCCCTTTGCCCCCTCAGCGCTCGACGTTGTCCGCGCGCTCAACGCGCACACGCGGCGACTTGGGCTGCCTGGGCCAGCCGCACTCATCGGCGACTGGGCTGATGTCGACGCGGTAATCGCGCCGTCGATCAAACTGGTCGCCGGGTGCGCGCCACCGGCGAACCCGGACCGGTTTTGGTTCGGTGCACTCTCGTTTCCGGTGCGGGTCGACGAATCACCGCTACCGGAGGTCGTTGGCGGGCTGGTGGACGGCGTTCTGCTGCTGTCGGACGGTGAATGGTTGTGGCGGAGTGTCACCGGTGCCCCGCAGCCGGACTGGGTAAGGCAGGCCCGGCAAACTGTGGCCCACTCCGAGCCGTGGCAAACGGATTGGGCTACGCCGAGCCGCGACGCCCATCTTGACGCCGTCGAGCATTGTTTGGACGCGATTCGCGCCGGCGAGGTGTACCAGGCGTGTGTGTGCACACAGTTCCGTGGCCAACTGACCGGAAACGCCCTCGATTTCTTCGCCGATATCGCGGCGACGACGGCCCCCGCTAAATCAGCCTGGTTGTCCGGCGAGTGGGGATCGATCGCCAGTTTTAGCCCAGAGTCCTTCCTGAACCGACGAGGTACCCATGTCACGTCGTCCCCAATCAAAGGCACGGTCCCAGCTGCGACCGATCCGGCGGTCTTGAGCGCGTCGTCGAAGGACATCGCGGAGAATGTGATGATCGTCGACCTGGTCCGCAACGATCTTGGCCGCGTCGCCCGGATTGGGTCGGTGACCGTTCCGGACCTGCTCACCGTTGTGGGAGCACCGGGCGTGTGGCATTTGGTATCGACGGTGGCAGCCGAGCTCAACGCGGACGTCGGACATGACGCGCTGCTCGACGCGACGTTCCCGCCCGCTTCGGTGACCGGGACGCCGAAGATTCGCGCGATGGAACTGCTCGCGGATTGGGAAGGCGACGCCCGCGGAGTTTACTGCGGCGCTATCGGAGTGGCAGGGCCCGACGGGCTCCTCGATTTGAATGTCGCGATCCGCACGGTCGCCATCACGCCCAGCAACAACCTCACTTTGGGAGTGGGCGGCGGCATCACCATCGACTCCTCCCCCTCCGCCGAGTGGCAAGAATGCCTCGACAAAGCCGCATCAATCGTCGACTTCTCCGCCTGACGCACCCCGCCCCCTTGCCCGTTCCCGCATGATGCGTCGATTCCCGCACTACGTCTGACGTAATGCGGGAATCGACGCATCATGCGGGAACAGCGGGCCGGGGCTTGCGACGAGGGGCGTTCGTCCAGGGTTGGAGGAGGAAGCCGGCAAACGTGAGGAACCAGGCGGCGACGGCGATCCAGAGTTCGACGCTGCCGATCTTATCGAGAACGGGCATCGTGTTGACGATGCCGATCTGGCGGGAACCGACACCGTACATCCCGAGGGGGAACACGATGGCCCACACGGATACGTCATAGCGCAGCGGGATCCGGTGACGGATATGCCGCCACCAACCGGCGAACAACAGAGGCGGAATCAGCCAGGTGCCGAAGGCCCAGAAGAACAGCGACACCGCCTCAATGGTTCCGCGCGTGATCAACAGGACCGGCGCATCGGCCATCTGCCCGATCGTCGCACCGGCGACGACGGTAATCGCGGTAGCCCCCATCGCGATCCAATACGCGCCAGTCAACTGATCGGGGTGCGGGTGATACATGAAAATCCGCGTCGCCACGAATAGCGCCACCGCCATATAGAGGAAGACTCCGACGGCCCAACAGGCCACCGCAAGCAGTGCGAGTTCGGCACGGTAAACACTCACGTGCGGCTGGATGCCCGCAGCCAACACGGCCACCGACTGCACGGCCACCACCCACAGAAACCAGGTGCCGTCGGCGCGTTCTAGCTGAGGTTGACCGGTCCGGGCCGAAAAAGCCAACGGCGGCAAGGTATATCCGAGGACCAGAAACAAGGCCAACGCAGTTCCCAGGAGAATCAGCGCGGCGGTGACGTGACCGTCAAACACCAGCCGCGAACCGAGCACACCGGTCGCAGCCACCACGGTGAAAAAGCCGAACGTCCGGCCGGGCACACGAAGGTCGAACGCGAACGCATCGCGATGGCGTACTAAACGGACCAGCGTCAGGATCCAGAGGATCACGTAGGTCACCGCAGCGATCCACAGCAGTGCGACGGACAAAGCATCCCAGCCCTGCACGCTCCCCGCGATCGAAATGATCCCGGTTGCCATCACCATCGAGAAGTATCCGGGATGCAGGGTCCGCACCACATCATCGGTTCGGTCGGCGAAGCTGCGATCGACGGTGGCGGTCATTGGTTGTCGCTCCGCGCCTCCAGCACCGCCTGGTACACATCCCGCCGCGAGAAGGGCGTGCCCGCGGCAGCTTGGGCGCTCGCATCCTTCAGCCGCACCCCGCTCTCGGCAAGTTCCTGGGCTCGTGCCACCACATCCGTGAGTTCGACGGTGTCGTCGACGGCGGGGGCACCGGCGATCACGACGGTGATCTCGCCCCTCACCCCGTTCGCTGCCCAATCGGCAAGTTCGGCGAGCCCTCCGCGCCGGACTTCCTCATACGTTTTCGTCAGTTCGCGACAGACGGCGGCACGACGATCCGGCCCCAGTACGACTGCCGCGTCAGCCAACGTTTGCGCCAGCCGGTGCGGAGATTCAAAGAAGACGACGGTCCGCGGCTGGGTGCGGAGTTCGGCGAGCCAGTCTTGGCGTTGGCCGGGTTTACGGGGGGCAAAGCCATCGAAGCAGAACCGTTCAGACGGCATCGCAGACAGGGCCAGAGCCGTGGTGACGGCGGACGGCCCTGGAAGACACGTCATCGGAAGGTCTGCTTCCGCGCAGGCAACGACGAGACGGTAGCCGGGGTCGCTGACCGACGGCATCCCAGCATCGGTCACGAGCAGGACCGTCGACCCGCTGTGGATCGCTTCGATGAGGCCGGGCGTGCGGGCGGCCTCAACTTGGTCGTAGTAGCTGAGCAGTTGTCCGGTGATTTCCACGTCCAACGACGACGCCAGCGACCGCGCCCGGCGAGTGTCTTCGGCAGCGACGATGTCGGCGGATGCGAGGGCCTCGCGCAGTCGAGGCGAGGCGTCGCCGGGCTGTCCCATGGGGGTGCCGGCCAGCACGAGCCGTCCGACACCCTGCTCGCCGCTTACCGCTGTGTCAGTACTGGTCACCGACTCAGCCTACTGATCCGGCTAACATCGCACAGGTGACCCCTGCCGCCGCCATCGACCGAGCGACCGTCGTGGACCGCGCGCTCACCGAAGACCTCGGCACGGCGCCCGGGCCACGGGTGCCAGATCCGGTGTTCGGCGCAACGGACCGGATGCGCGGAACCATCGTCGGTGCCGTCATCACGTTGATCGCCATTGCGACGCGCTTTTGGGATCTCACTCATCCGACGGACAAGGGCACGCCGGTTTTCGACGAGAAGCATTACGTCCCGCAGGGCTGGCAGGTCCTGACCGGCGGCAACTTCATCGAGGACAACCCCGCCTACGGCCTGGTGGTGCATCCACCCGTCGGTAAGTGGATGTTGGCAGCTGGCCAGTGGATGTTTGGCTACAACCCGATGGGTTGGCGGGTCATGTCTGCGGTGTCGGGCGTCATCATCGTCCTGGCGATCTACCTGACCGTTCGACGCATGACCCGGTCGACGCTGATCGGCGCGATCGCGGGCATCTTTGCGATCTGCGAGGGCGTGCTGTTTGTTCAGTCCCGCCTGGGCATGCTCGATATTTTCCAAATCTTGTTCGTGACCTTGGCTTTTGCCGCGTTGATTGCCGACCGCGATCAGATGCGGGCCCGCATGCACCGGGTATGGACGCAGGGCCGGATCGACGATTCGCCGTTTGGCCCGCGCTTCGGTTTCCGCTGGTACCGCTTCACTGCGGGCGTCATGCTGGGCTTGGCGTGCGGCGTCAAATGGTCCGGTGCTTACTTCGTCATCGTTTTCACGGTGCTGTCTCTCGGTTTCGACGTTGCGACTCGGCGCGCCTACCACGTGAAGCGACCGTGGGTGGGCGTGCTGCGGCGCGATTTGCTGCCGTCGGCGTCGTCGTTGGGTTTGCTGCCGTTCGCGATGTATGTGGCGAGTTTCGCCCCGTGGTTCGCCTCCGAGTCGTCGGTGTACCGGTACGCGGTCGGGGAGAAAGTCGGCGTCGACGGCCCCTTCTCGTGGGTGCCGGCCGCGATGCGCTCGTTTTGGTACTACGAGTCCGGAATCTTGGAGTTCCACGCGGGACTGACGAACGCGGCGGGGAACCATCACCCGTGGGAGTCGAAACCGTGGACGTGGCCGATGGGCTTGCGGCCGATGCTGTACGCGATCTCGTACGGCCCGGACCAGTGCGGCGGATCCGACTGTGTGCGCGCCCAAATGCTGGTCGGTACACCTGCCCTGTGGTGGTT
This sequence comes from Gordonia sp. 34D, assembly GCF_056682775.1. Classification (NCBI taxonomy): domain Bacteria; kingdom Bacillati; phylum Actinomycetota; class Actinomycetes; order Mycobacteriales; family Gordoniaceae; genus Gordonia; species Gordonia sp. 34D. Next base: position 2,180,582 of record NZ_CM155293.1, read on the forward strand.
GGCGCTACCGATGATCGCGTGGGGCCTGTGGCGAATTATCTCGCGCCGCGACTGGCGTTATGCCGCAGTTTTGGCAGCGTACGGGGCCGCGATTTTGCCGTGGTTCTTGGAGATCGATCGACAGATGTACTTCTTCTACGCCACCGCAATGGCGCCGTTCCTGGTGATGGGTTTGGCGCTCATGTGCGGGGACCTGTTACGTGCGCCGCCGCCGGGCGCACAGTCCGAACGCCGACTCATCAGCGTGCTGGCGGTATCGATCTTTGTGGCGCTCGTGATCGCCAATTTCGTTTGGTTGTGGCCGATTCTCACCGGTGCCCCGATCTCTAACGTGGAGTGGGGTCAGCAAATTTGGTTGCCAAGTTGGTCCTAGCTGCATCCGGCGATACCAGCCAGGCGAGCAGTGCGATGAGGACCACGACACCCGTCACCACAAAGGCGGGCCCAAAGCCGAACACGTCAGCAATCATGCCGGTTATCAGCGGCCCGGCGACCGCACCGCAGTCCGACGCCATACCGTAGGCGGCCAGTGCCGAACCGCCGCGACGCTTGCCCGCGAGCATGTCACCGAGCGCCGCCTGGTGCGTCGGCGCGAACAGTCCCGAGCCCACACCGGCGATGGCCGTCAGGCCCAAAGCCACCCAGATATTTGGTGAATACCCGAGTCCGATGGTGCCGGCGATCGCGACGATCAGTCCCGGAATCATGACGGGCCGCCGCCCGTACTTGTCCGACAGTCGTCCCGACACCAAAATCGCGATCACGTTTCCGGCCGCATAGCAGGCCAGGATGATGCCTGCCCATGCCGTGCCGTAGCCGAGTCCGTCCTGGACAAACAACGGAACGAGCGCAACGCGCACGCCCATCGACGCCCAGCCTTGAGCGAAGTTCGACGTCAGGATTGCCCGATATTCGGCGAGTTTGAGCGACGCGATAAATCGCGGTGCGTCGGCGAGGCCCACTTCGTCGTCGACCTTGTCGCTTGGCTTCGCTTGCGGCGGCGCGGGCATCATCACTGCGACGACGGCCGCCGCGATGAGCAGGGCGATCGCGTAGACGACGAACGGAAAGCGGAGTCCAAATTCAACGAGGGCCGCACCGATCAGCGGCCCGGTGAGGCTGCCGACAAGGAACCCTGCGGAGAAGTACCCGGAGGCGCGGCCACGCACTTCTTGCGGCGACAGTCGGATTAGCAAAGCCATGGCGGAGATCGAGAACATCGTCGAACCGATACCGCCCGCCGCGCGGAACACCAGCAACTGCCAGTATTCCTGGGCGAAAGCGCAGGCCAAGGTGCTGAGAGCGACGATGAGCAGCCCGGTCAGGTAGATCTTGCGTTCGCCGAGTTTGGTGACTAACCGCCCGCTTGTGGGGGCAAACAGCAGCCTCATGGCGGCGAACGCCGACACGACCAGTCCCGCAGCGGCCGACGACACCCCAAATGCGGTTGCGAACAGCGGGAGGGCCGGGGCAACCAATCCGTAGCCGAGGGCGATCACCGCGTTCGCGATCAGCAGGACCCACAGTCCCCGTGGGAGATGTTTCATCGTCTGCCACGTTAGCCCGAGAAAGCAATCAGGAGTCGGGCACCCGTGCCCGACTCCTGATTGCTGTTTGGGAAAGCTAGCGGCGCGCGATCATCACCGGAACCTGGGCGTGATGGAGCACCTTCTGGCTACGTGAACCGAGCAGCAGTCCGGTGAAGCCACCGCGGCCGCGGCTGCCCATCACGATCATCGATGCGGAATCGCCAGCGGCTTCCAGAATCGCTTTGGCGGGCTCCTCCGGCACGACCACCCGTTCGACCTCAACGTCCGGGTAATCCTGGCTGTAACCGGCCATGCGTTCGGCGACCGCTTCGACGGCCTGCTGGCTCATCTCGTCGATCTCCTTCTCGTCGAGACCGAAACCGTGCAGGGCATCGGCATCGAGCGGGGTCCACGTGTGGACCGCGACGAGCTTCTTGTTGCGCAGGTCGGCCTGGCGGTAGGCCTCGGCGACGGCGGGGTCGCTGATCTTGGAGTCGTCGACGCCGACAACGATGGGGCCGTCGCCACCGAGCGCACCGCCGGGCACAATCACGACGCGGCCCTTCGAGTGCGCTGCGACGCTCGTGCTGACTGACCCGAGGAACAGGCCCTTCACGCTGCCGAGGCCGCGGGTACCGAGAACGGTGATCTGGGCGTTCTCGCCGAGTTCGAGGAGGACGCGGGCGGCGTCGCCTTCGACGATCGAACCGTTCAGCTTTACGTCGGGAGCGACTTCGCGGGCTGCGGTGGCCGCTTCCTGCACAAAGTTGGTGGCTTCGCTGCGGATCGAGTCGATCACGTCTTGCGGGATAACGAGGCCGGGGGCGTAGTCACTGGTGGTGGAGCTATACGCGGCCACGATCTTAAGATCGAGGTCTTCGACCGCCGCAGCATTCGCTGCCCAGCGAACCGCATTGGTCGATTCGGGTGATCCGTCTACGCCGACCAGAATCAAGCTCATTTGCGACTGCTCTCCTTCGTTTTCGGTTTAAATCTTGAGTGCCGACCGGGTGCCTTCTGACGGCTTTCCGCATTTGGCCTCAACCCCATTGTTCACCATGACCGTTGCCTGCGCATCGGTACGAAGTCCCGGGTGTGTCAATCCGTACACTGGAGGGCAAACCACCCGAAATGTTTTTCCGGCACAGGAGCTGACAATGTCGACCACCACCGCCCCGCGCGAACTTCGCGACGCGGGCATCCACGTCGCTGTGACGATTGGTCTCGGCATCCTCGCGGTGATTGGCGCGACCTTCACGACCGGCACTGCCGACACCGTGTTCGTCATTGCCTCGGCGGTGTTGGTGATTCTTGGAACGATTGCCGCGATGGTTCGCACGTACCTCAACTACAAACACGATGGCCGCTGGCAGATTTGGCAGGGTGCCACCTGGCTGCTGTTGGGTTTGTCGTTGCTGTGGTTCACCGCGGCGCTGCCCATCGTGATCGTCGGGAAGTAGCGCAACTAGGTCCGCCCTGCCTGGGCGTCGAGGCTGAGCTCTTCGGCATCGAGGCGTTTGAGAACAAAGCTGAGCGTGTCGGAACTGTAGGCGCCCCGGTCCCGCAGATCGATCAGTTCGGCGCGCTGCCGATAGATGATGACGCGGCGGACGCGGCGCATCTCCGCGGCATTGTCCAACCGCAGGTCTACGGTGTCGCCGTCGAAGTCGTCGTCCTCGTCGACGGTGTTCGCTTCGAGTTCGCGCACCACCTCCACGCGGCGAGCGAGGATCCCGTCCGTTCCGCACACGCCCGGGTCGGTGAGTACTTCGTCGCCGATGGCCGTCATCACGCGAAGGAGTTTGCGGCGTTCGTCGGCCGCGTCCGCAGAATTGTCGGGCAGTTTCAATCGTTTGATGAAGCCACCGAGGGTGGTGCCCTGGATCAGCAGCGAGCCCACCGCGACGACGAATGCCGTCAGAATCAGCAACGACCGGTAGTCGGTGTCGGCGGGCAGGGTTTGGGCTGCCGCCAAGGTCACGACGCCGCGCATGCCCGCCCACACCACGACGTAGCCTTCGCGCACACCGATCGATTCTGTTCGGTAGTACTCGATGTCGGCGAGCCTGCGATCGATGTGTCGCTGGAAGCGTCTGGTTGACCGGTCTGCGGCTTCATCACGGTCACCGAGCCGGTCTTGCATGCGCTCAAGCAGCGGTTCACGAGCGATGACGCGCCGCACGCGGCGAGCGATGGACCACACGAGCGACATCACGAAGGCCCAGCGGATCACCAGCAGCAGAACGAGGGCGACGGCCGCGGGCCAGACGGCATGCCACACCGTTTCGTGGCTTTCGTGCACATCGGTGACGAGGGCTTTTAGTTCCAGACCCATCAGGAGAAAGACGCCGCCTTCGAGCATGATTTCGACGGTGCGCCAGGTCTGCTGGTCCGACTGCCGGTGTGCTGCGGTGAGGCGTCGGAGCGAGGATCGACCACTGACCAATCCGGCGGCGACTGCCGCTACCAGGCCTGAGGCGTGCATCAACTCGGCGGGCACATACGCGATATACGGCGCGGTGAACGAGACCGCGGTCGCGACCGCCACGTTGGAGATCCGCGAGCGGACGGCGATGAAAATCCACCCGATGACAGCCCCCACGGCGATGGCCGCACCGATGGCCCACAGGAACGACACGGCAACCCCGATTAGCGACACGCTTGCGGCCATGGCGGCGATCGCGGCGCGGAGTACCACCAGCGCACTGGCATCGTTGAACAGGCTTTCACCGGACAGGACGGTCACCAGTCGTTGCGGCGCACCGACCCTCTTGACAGTGGTGGTGGCCACCGCGTCAGTGGGACTGAGGATGGCGCCGAGCGCCACGCCGGTCGCGAAATCGGCGTTCGGCAGGATCCACATGAAGAGCAGGCCCACCCCCAGCGCACTGATGACGACGAGCATCACCGAAAGCCCGCTGATGGCGCGAAAGTCGCGTTTGAAGTCCATGCCTGGCAGCGCGACGGCAGAGGCGTACAGGAGGGGCGGCAGCACGCCGACCAGAATGATCTCCGGATCGACGGAGATGTCTGGAACTCCGGAAACGTAGCTCACCCCGACACCGACCGCGACCAGCAATAGCGGTGCTGCGATCCGTATCCGCGGCGCGAGCTGGTTGGCCCCGGCAATGGCAAGCACGCAGACGACGACGATCACCACGATCTCCACGGGAAGCATTCTTCCAGGGGGAGGCCCGGTGATGCACGTCACTGCGAATAGACCCATCGCCATTGTGTCATCGAACGTTGACAAGATCGGGCGGCGGTGCGACGCTGATAACAACGGGTTCTACATCGGCGGCCTCTTACCCTGCGGCTGCGAGACGTCAGACCACCGACGCGAGTCAGGAGCACACCATGACCAGCACGCAGCCTCGTCCCACCACGTATGCGCCGCCAGCCAAGCAGGCCACCGAGCCCGACTACAACCAGGTCCTTGAGGATCTATCCAATGCCTCGGTGCACCGGAACTTTGATCCCTACCTCGACATTGACTGGGATGCCCCGCACATGGCGATTGTCCCCAACGACGATCGCTGGATCCTGTCGTACACCGTCGACCCCATCGGGCGTCACCCCTGGTACCAGGCATTGCCGCGCGAGAAGCAGATCGAGATCGGGATGTGGCGCCAGGCCAACGTCGCGAAGGTCGGTTTGCAGTTCGAGTCAATCCTCATTCGCGGACTCCTCCAGTACTCCGATCGCCTCCCGAACGGCGACATGCGCTTCCGCTACACCACCCACGAGGCCAAGGAAGAGTGCAATCACACGCTCATGTTCCAGGAGTTGGTGAACCGCATTGGCATGGAAACCAAGGGCATGCGCTGGTGGTTGCGTCGCATCTCGCCGATCATTCCGCTGTTCGCGACGGGCCTGCCGACCGTCTTCTACTTTGGTGTGCTCGCGGGTGAAGAACCGATCGATCACATTCAAAAGGACTTCCTGCGCGCTGGCGAAAACATCCATCCGGCAATGTCCGCCGTAATGGAACTGCACGTCGCCGAAGAGGCCCGCCACATCTCGTTCGCACACAATCATCTGCGGACCACCATCCCGTCCAAGGGTCGAGCCACCAAGTTCGCCCTGTCGATCACCCTGCCGATTGTGATGCGCGTGCTGTGCAATGCCATCACCGTGCCGCCAAGTGAGTTCCGCAAGGAATTCGACGTCCCGCGCAGCGTCCTCCGGGAGATCTTCTGGCGCTCGCCCGAGTCGAAGGCCTTCCTGTCCGGCGTATTCGGCGACGTTCGCATGCTCGCAGAGCAGTGTGGCCTCATGAACCCGGCTTCCCGTCGGGTGTGGCGCGCGCTCGGCATCGACGGCCGCGCCTCGCGCTACCGCAGCGAACCCCTCTACACCGCGAGCTAAGCAGGTTCCGTGCCCCACGTCATTACACAGGCATGCTGTGGCGACGCCTCGTGCGTCTACGCATGCCCGGTCAATTGCATCCATCCGACACCCGACGAGCCGGATTTCGGCATCGCCGAAATGCTCTACATCGATCCGGCGACCTGCGTCGACTGCGGTGCATGTGTCAGCGCTTGCCCCGTCGGTGCCATCGTCCCCGGACATCGGCTCGAGGATTCTGCGGCCCGGTTTGCCGACGTCAACGCCAATCATTACCCCGATAGCGGCCTCGGCGACGCCCGGTTCCCGGTGCCCACCGATTGGCGGCTACCGCTGGCACCGATCACCAAACCCCGCGCGCTGACCGGCGCTGTACCCGCCGAACTGAAGGTCGCGATCGTCGGTTCCGGTCCGTCGGCCATGTACGCCGCAGATCAACTGCTGAAGTACTCGCAGGTGCGGATCACGATGTTTGAGCGGTTGCCGCAGCCCTTCGGTCTAGCCCGCTTTGGTGTGGCCCCCGATCACCTGTCGACGCGTAGCGTCAGCAACTTGTTCGACGACATCGCGCGCCACCCGAACATCGAGATCCGGTTGAACACCGAGATTGGCCGCGACCTGACGCTTGACGATCTACGTCGCACGCACCATGCCGTGCTGTGGGCCGGCGGCGCACCGATCGATCGCCCCTTCGAGATACCAGGTGCCCGATTGCCCGGCGTGCAAAGCGCAACGTCGGTGGTTGGCTGGTACAACGGACATCCCGACTTCGCCGACGATGCCCCCAATCTGGCTACCGACCAGGTCGTAGTGATTGGCAATGGGAACGTCGCCCTCGACGTCGCTCGCATTTTCACCGCCGATCCGGAGTCCCTGGCCTCAACCACCATCGACCGGTCAGCATTGGCGGCGTTGCGTTCCTCGGATGTGCGCGAAGTGATCGTCGTTGCTCGACGCGGCCCCGAACACGCGGCGTTCACCCTTCCGGAACTGATCGGCCTCGCCGACGGCAAAGCCCGCGTGTGGGTCGATCCCGCCGAACTCGACGACGTCGATTCCAGCGGCATCACCGATCCCACAATCGCGGCGAAAGTGGAATTGCTGCGCGAGATTTCTCAGCGCCCCAAGCCGCCCGGACCGTTCATTCGACTGTCGTTTGGGCTCACTCCGGTGTTGGTTCTCGGCGACGATGCGGCCACCGGTGTTGAGTTCGTCAAAACCGGCACCGACCAGCGGGTCACCCTCAACGCGAACCTGGTCCTCTCCGCGATCGGCTATCGCGGCCGCCCGATTCCCGGCCTGCCATTCGACAGCGAACACGGCACCGTCTCCCACACCGAAGGTCGAATCGTTGACGACGGTGAACCCATTCCCGGCCTGTATGTGACGGGCTGGATCAAGCGCGGTCCGTCGGGCTTCATCGGCACCAACAAAACTGATTCCGGGGAAACCGTGGCGCATCTGCTCGCCGATGCGCAGGCAGGTATCTTCGCGAACCGCGTTGCTGAACTGACATAACGTTCGCTCCCGCCGGAGCCTGTGGATAGCGATGGATCCAGAATTCGTCGCGCTGCGTCTAACGAATGCACAGCCACCAATCATTCGTTCGACAATATGTCGCTCGACGCAGCCATCCGGGAGGCAGTCATGGGCTTCGGCATCACAACTGAAAACATCGCCGAGATCGTCGCCAAATGGCGACAATGCGGCACCGAGATCGGCGGCCTGTCGTACCAGGCCGCCGATCTTTCGTTAGCAGGCAGTCGTAGCGCACCCGCGCTCCGCGACGCTGGCAATGCCGCACACGGGTGCGCCCGGTCCGTGTCAACAAATCTGTCCGGACTGGCCGATGCGCTGCAGGCATTCAATGCTCGCACCGTCGAATCCGATCGGGCCGCAGCGGCCGCACTGGCCGCACTGCGGCTGCAATCATGATCGGCATCGCTGCGGTCGCCGGGTGGCACCTCGACGGGCTCGCCGCTGCGGCCACCGCGTTTGATGTTCGCGGCGAACAGATCGCCAGAGTGACGTTTGCCTTGAATCGGTCCCTCGGGCTTGATCCCACCTGGACGGGATTTGCTCGCGATGCGGCAGCCACACGCATCACCGCCGACGCGACCCGGCTACGCCGGATGGAGCAGACCGTCAAAGACCTCGCCGCGGCCACCCGAGACGGCTATGCGCAACTCGCGTCGGCCCAACAGCGGTTGTCGGCCCAACTCGCCTCTATAACAGGCGCGCAGTTTGTGGTGGGTGACGACGGCACTGTTTCCCACCCGAGTCCCAAACGGCGGGCAGATGCCGAGTTCCTGTCGTCACGGCTTCGCGCGATTCTGGTCGCCGCCCAAACCGCAGACGCTGCCCTCGCTGACCGTCTCAGGTCGTTGACTGGAGAGTTCGATGGATCCGACGGCAAGGTCCCCAACCCTGCGGGCCCCGGATACGTTCGACTCGAGGACGCGCTCAGCCGACTCTTCTCGCTGTCGCCCGACCAAGTGACCCGCTACTGGGAGTCACTCAATGCCGCGCAACGAACTCGCCTCTCGTCCGAGGCTCCCGAATTTATCGGCAATCTCGACGGCATCGACTTCGCGGACCGGATCACCGCTAACCATCTGTCCATCAGATTGGCACTGGCCGAAGAAGAGGAAGCTGGCCGTGGGACCGGCGACAAGGCAAAACTCCTGCGGTCGCTCTTGGAACCGGCCCCCGACCCGATGGACCCGACCCGCATGGTGCCCCGCACGTTCATCGGGTTCCGTGCGAATAGTGGCCGGTTCATTGAACTCGTCGGCGAGCTAACGCCCTCGGCCAACGGTGTCGGTGTCCTGGTACCGGGAACGGGAACGTCGCTGCAAACTTCTGGCGACTACCGGCGCCGCGCCGCATCGCTGGCCAGCTTGAGTAGATCGCCGGTGATCGTCTGGGCCGACGGCACCTTCCCCCAGCACGTCATCGAGAAAGATCTGACGCCAATCGTCGACAATGCTGTCGACCCCAAACCCGCGCACCGGATGGCGCAGCGGTTGGCGAACTTCACGGCAACGCTCGATCAGCAGTTGGCGACGTCGAATACCCCGCTGAAGACGACAATCATTGGTCACTCGTACGGCGGCTCGGTGGTCGGTACCGCCGAGCAGCACGGTATGCGCGCCGACCGCGTGGTGTACGCATCATCGTCAGGGACGGGCGTCGACGACAGCCCCTGGCGCAACACCAATCCCGACGTCAAACGATTCTCCCTGACACCGCCCGGCGATCCCATCCACTATTCGCAGCAATTCGGCGCGGCCGTGCACGGTGGCGACCCCGACTCTGCCCCCGGCGTCACGCGTCTGGACAGCGGCTATTACAGCAACGGCGAACTCGTCCAGGGCGTCGACGCCCATGCCGGCTACTTGGACGATGCGGGATCGGATGCGCTCGGCAATATCGCCGACGTGATCAGCGGTCGCACCCCGAACCTCTACGTTCCGCGCGGACCAGATATTGACCTCAACCATGACGCTCCGCTCGCCCGCGACTGGCTCCTCGACTTAGTGTTGCCCGGGCGGTAGCGGCTTCTACCCAAACACGTGGGGCTCATTTCCCGGAGCGTGCACCGTCCAACCCGGGTTGCCGGTCTTCGCGAACTGCACCCAGGCACTGTGCATCGCTTCAGCAACGGATTGGTCGGGCTCGGGTCCGGTGAGGGCATGCGCGATGTCCAAGCGATCGAAGACGAAGGGCAGTTCGACCGCATGCCCAGCACGAATGTCGGCGACCGGCGACGAATAGCGGAACTCGTAAAGATATGTCGGCGAATCGGGCCGCAGGTCGGCCAATGCCCTGGTTGGCGCAGCAAAGGCAAGGTCGGTAATCGCTTCGCATAGGGCATCACCCGGGCTGACGCCGTGAGCCAGCCGTTCGTCGAACTGGTCGGTCGGCAAGCCAGCCTTCGCGATCATGCCTCGCGCCAGTTCCGGGGTGGCGGCCGCAACAATGCCGGTCGGCGCAAAGAAGAAGCGGAACTCGTCGGCATTCCATCCCGCCAGCAACGGGATGCCGCGGCCAGCGCCGTCGCCGATCGCGTTCTGCGGGGCATCCTGCAGCACGGTGCCGTCGAGGACGGGGAAGGTGCTCATGACACCGAGGCCGATCGAGGTGATGGTGGCACCCCAAACGTCGGGGTCGGGGTTCACCGTCAGTTCGAGCGCCACCTGGGTTTGGGCCTGCAGCAGATCGTCCATCGACACTTTCCCGAAGGCTTCGGCGGTGTGGTCGACGCCGAGAATTTCGGCGACTCGAGCAGTGACCTTGTGCGCGTCGTCGACGGCTGCGGCGGTGAAGCCATTGCCGCTTTCCATGGCGGCGCGATGGAATAGCCCCTCGGCGAGCGGGGACGCCAGCAGCGAGGCAACACTCATCGCTCCGGCCGATTCACCGAAAATCGTAACGTTGTCGGGGTCACCACCAAAGGCTGCGATATTGTCCCGAACCCATTCCAGAGCAGCAATCTGATCGAGAAGCCCGCGGTTGTCGGGCGCGCCGGGGACTGAACCAAAGCCGGGAATTCCCAGGCGGTAGTTGATGCCGACGCACACCACGCCGTCACGCGCGAAGGTACTGCCGTCGTAGATCGCGATCTGGTTGGAGCCGCGGGCAAAGGCACCACCGTGAATCCACACCATGACCGGCAGTCCGGTGGCGTCTTCGTCGGGTGTCCAGATGTTGAGGTTCAGGTAGTCGGCACCGGGATCGATCACATTGTCGAGGATCGCGGCGATCGGTGCCGGGTAGCCGACCTGCGGCGCGGTGGGGCCGTAGTCGGTCGCATCGCGAACCTCGGACCACGAGTCGTGCGGGGTCGGTGCGGCGAAAGCGGTTGGCCCGACCGGCGGTGCCGCGTACGGAATACCCAGGAAAGCAGACACCTGGCCTTCCGTGGCGGCCCCTTCCCTTTTACCCCGGACGGGGCCGGTAGCAGTGGTCACAACTGGCGAAGGCGATGCGTTCTGGGTCACTCCGTCACCGTACGCGGGGCCACACCGCGACTGTCGTACGTTCGGGCGGGAAAAGTTCTTTTGTCGGAGGGTGGTGGGAACATGGGGGAATGAAGGTTCGGCAAGTTGGCAGGTTTTCTCCCGCGGGGTCACGGTGGGGAGCGAGCGCGGCGGTCGCATTGGCCGCGGTCTTGATCGCTGGCTGCAGTTCCTCGGATGCGCCTTCGGCTTCCCCGAGTGCCGCCGCGCAACTCGGGGACATGTCCTGGTCCAGTACCGAGGTTGAGACAACCGCGAGCCCTTCCCCGACCACGACCCCAGTTGGCAGTAATTCCGAGCGGGCCACGGCGGCACTGCTGGAACTCGACTCGCTTGCCGTGAAGGGCCGAGCCCCCAAGACCGGCTACGACCGCAGTTTGTTCGGGCAGAAATGGAGCGACGACGTTTCCGTCGCTGGCGGCCACAATGGCTGCGATACGCGCAACGATATTTTGGACCGCGACCTGACTGACGTCACGTATAAGCCCGGAACCCGCAACTGTGTGGTGTTGACCGGAACTCTCAATGATCCCTATACCGGCAAGTCGATTCCATTCCAGCGCGGATCCGGTACGTCGTCGGCCGTTCAGATCGATCATGTGGTCGCGATGTCGGATGCGTGGCAGAAGGGTGCCCAACAGCTATCGTCGGTCGATCGCCTCAACTTCGCTAACGATCCGCGGAACCTTCAAGCCACCGACGGTCCCACCAATCAACGCAAGAGTGACGGCGACGCCGCGACCTGGCTACCGCCTAACAGGTCGTACCGCTGCACCTATGTGTCTCGTCAGATCGAGGTGAAGGCCGCCTACCGGTTGTGGGTCACGGCCGCGGAAAAGGCTGCGATGCAACGGGTTTTGAGCTCATGCAGTGGCGAAAACCCGGCGACCACGGAAGCGTCGACCACCGACGAAACACCAACGACCACCGAAACAACGCCGCCCCCGACGACCGCGTACGTCCCGCCGCCGCGACCACGTGAAACAACCACGCCGCCCCCGGCGCGCGCACCTCTGGTGGAGAGGCCCGCGCCGGGCGGCGACGTTTACTACCAGAACTGCTCTGCAGCTCGTGCCGCCGGTGCCGCCCCAATTTCCGCTGGTGAGCCCGGCTACTCACGCAAACTCGACCGCGACGGCGACGGCATCGCCTGCGAGTAGGACTTATTTGTGGGAGGCGGCTACTCGTATCGCACCTTCTCACCTGTAGCCCCCCTTAGTCCTCAACAAACCGCGACTGCCGCACAGACTTTTCGATCAGCGCCAGTTCCCCAGGGGTCCGTGCCCGATGCCGATCACGGCCGGCGATGCTCCGAATGTCGGCAAGGACTTCGTCCCAGCCGAAGAGGATGTCGTCGTAGGTGAGCCGCAGGGTCAGCCACCCGTTGACGAGGGCCTTGCGGTCACGCTTGTGATCACGCTCGTAGTCCACTTTTGTCGCGTGGTACTGAATGCTGTCGCATTCGATGATCAGCAAACCGATCCGCAGATCGGCTCGACCGACCCCGTCGATCTGTGGTTGCGCCACCACGTTGAAACCGAGCGATCGCAGCCGAAGGCGCGTGATGCTCTCGGTTCCGGACTGCGATCGCGAGTCAGTTGAGTACAGCCATTCGGTGACTGTCGGACCAACATTCCCCATCACTGCTCGAAGATCCTCAACGGTGATGCCGCGGGAGTTCATGTACGAATCGCAGACGGCAATCCATTCTTCGCGACTCAAGCAGCCTGTTGCGCACAGCAGTGCTGACGGAATGGAGTCGACAGGTTCGGACGCCACGGTGAACTGTCGCCGAATCTCAATGCGTCCACGCAGGTCAGCACGCCACCGTCGGCGACGGCCGAGGCAACGGTCGCATCATGAGTTTTCGAGGCTAACCAGCCACTGCGGAGCCGCGACAGATCACCGGCGGCAACCATGCGGTCAATCGTTGAATCGTCATATCCGAATGAATAAAGGTGTCGTCGGTTGTAAACGCCAGAATCTTTCATGCTTCTTTGGACGCGCGCCAGACCCGATTGGTTCCACAACACACCGTCGCCCAGAAGAACTGTTAAACCAGAGGCCTCCGAGGGCAATTTGCCGTCGGAGGCCTCTGGTTTAACAGTTTTTCTGAGCTACGTAACGCCCCACTCGGCGACGAGCGTCCGAACTCGCCCAGCAATGTCGTCGCGGACCAGGCGCATTCGCTCGATCCCGTCGATCCCGCGCTCGGAGGGCTCGTCGGTGTCCCAGTTGATGACGCGAACGCCGGGTTCATCTACGACAGCCTCCCGGCCAAGCGTGACGACGAGATCGACCCTGCGCAGGAGCTCGGGATCTATCGCCTTCGGAACTTCATCCCGAATGTCGACGCCAACCTCGAGCAAAGACTCCGCGGACAGTGCATTCACAGCCGACCCGGGCCGGGTCCCGGCCGAATGAACCTCGACGGCGTCGCCAGCGAGTTGCCGCATCAGGCCCTCCGCCATCTGCGACTTCCCGCCATTCTTAACGCAGACAAACAGCACCGAACGACTCATGCCCGCACCGCCGGGAATCGGCGCCGCAGCGCTAAGGAAACGTAGACGAGGGCCACGAGAACGGGAACTTCGATGAGCGGTCCAACAACGCCTGCGAGGGCTTGGCCCGAGGTCGCGCCGTAGGTTCCGATCGCGACGGCAATGGCGAGCTCGAAGTTGTTTCCCGCGGCGGTAAAAGCAAGCGTGGTGGTTCGCGCATACCCCATGCGCAGGACAGCGCCGAGGAGGAAGCCGCCGCCCCACATGATCGCGAAGTAGGCCAGCAACGGCAGGGCGATCCGTGCAACGTCGCCCGGTCGGGAAGTAATTTGGTCGCCTTGCAGCGCAAACAGCAGCACGATGGTGAACAGCAATCCGTACAGCGCCCACGGTCCAATCCGCGGCAGAAACTTGGATTCGTACCACTCACGACCCTTCGCACGCTCACCGTAGTGGCGCGTCAGGAAGCCAGCTAACAGCGGAATACCAAGAAAAATCAGCACCGACTTCGCGATCTGCCAGGGCGAGGCATCGATTGTTGTCTGATCCAAGCCAAGCCAGCCGGGCAGAACCGAAAGGTAGAACCATCCGAGGACCGCGAACATAAACACTTGGAAGACCGAGTTGATGGCGACCAGTACGGCGGCGGCGTCGCGATCACCGCAGGCGAGGTCGTTCCAAATGATCACCATCGCGATACAGCGGGCCAACCCGACGATAATCAGGCCTGTTCGATACTCGGGTAGGTCAGGAAGCAGCAGCCAGGCGAGGGCGAACATGAGCGCCGGCCCGACCAGCCAATTCAACACGAGCGACGCGACCATCAGCTTGCGATCCCCGGTGACCGTGTCGAGACGGTCGTAGCGGACCTTCGCGAGCACCGGATACATCATGACGAGCAGACCGACGGCGATTGGCAGCGAGATGCCGTCGATCGAAATCTTGTCGATCGCCGTATTCAGTCCGGGAATTCCTCGGCCAAGAAGCAGTCCGACAACCATCGCGAGCCCGATCCATACCGGCAGGAAACGATCGAGCGTTGACAGCTTGCCGACCACGCCAACTTCCTCATCCACGGTCGACGTCATGCCCCGACCTCCGCACCCAGCGGTAACAATGCGCCGGTCAGCGATGCCAACGCGGCAGGAACCACGCGGTAGTACACCCACGATGCGCGGCGTTCGGATTCCAGGAGGCCTGCCGTTCGCAGGACCTTCAGGTGGTGGGAAATGGTTGGCTGCGACACGTCGACGGCGGGCGAAATGTCGCACACACAGGCTTCGCCGTCGGAGTGACTGGCGATCAGACTAAACAACTGCAACCGCACAGGGTCCGCGAGCGCCTTGAATATGGCGGCAAGGTCGAGCGCCTCGGCCGCCGTCAGCGGGTCGCGAACCAGCGGAGAACACCTGACCGTTGCATCAGTCAGGTCGAGCGATTTCGACATATGTCGATATTGACAGCTGTCGATATCGACCGCAACCGAGAGTCAGCAGCAGCTGGAGTTCGACGCAGTCGTGGAGCAGCACCCGCCCGCAGCCCCACCGTCGGTGAGCCCGAGATCTTTAAAGGCAGGTGCCGGAGGCGCCTCGCCAAACGACTCCGAATCCGACAACACCGTGTAGACCTCCCAGCGCTCGCCGTCGGGGGCACCGACCCACACTTTGTCTTGCGTGGCGAAACAGCAAGTGGTGTTGATCTGCTCCTCGGTGAACAACCCTTCGCCGGTGAGGCGCGCGATTTCGCCGTGCACCGTCGCACTCGATTCCACTTCAACACCGAGGTGATTGATACTACCGCCTTCGCCCTTGTTCTCGAGCAACACCAGCTTCAGTGGCGGCTCCACGATCGCAAAGTTCGCATAGCCCGGCTTCACCTTGGCTGGCGCCGTATTGAAGAGCTTGCTGTAGAACTCGATCGACGAGTCAAGATCGTCGACGTTGAGGGCGAGTTGGACGCGCGACATGGGAAGCTCCAATAGTTTGATGGATGTCGAATTAGAGATAACTCCGTTCTATTCAATACTTTGATGAATGTCAAACTATTGGATATGTTGGTCCCATGCCCAAGTCCTTGCCCGTCATCGACGTTCGCGCACCGATCTGCTGCGCACCCCTTGCCAACGGAGCGATGTCCACCGAGGACGCAACGGAACTAGCCCTGCGCCTCAAGGCAATTGCCGACCCAATCCGGATTCAGATGGTGTCACTGCTCATGGGTGCCGTTGGCGGCGAAATGGGTGCCACCAACCTTGCCGATGCCGTCGGCGTCTCCGCCGGCACTGCTTCACATCACCTAAGGCAACTCCGCGAGGCCGGGATTGTGACGTCCGAGCGCCGTGGCGTGAAGATCTTTTATCGCGCCGAACCCGGCAATTTGGAAGCAATTCGCTCCACGCTGGCCACCTGCTGCTAGAAAGTCTCAAGCGCAACTTGAGGGGCCGAAAGGTAGGTTCAGGTTAACGCCAACCTGGGCCTGGTTAACGCATCATTTCCAGCAATCTCACAGCAATCACTTAGGCATCCCTCACCTAAGGTGTTTCCGCAGGCAAAACACCATTTTCGGGACGCAATCCCGAAACGCTGTGTCCGCCAACACCTTTCACGCCTTCTGTGATGTCATCCCGTCGGATCGCGAATCCCGTAACCGCGTGTAACGATTTTCATGCATCAAACGATGCGCCTCCTTCACCGAAAAGAGATGACATGTTCCCGGCACTCACTCAGTTCTTCAACGACTTCACCGTCTTCGGCGGCGACCTCCTGCACATCGCCATCACCTTCGGTTTCGGCGCGTAATTCTCGCGGCACCACCACGCCGGCACGCGAGCCCCACAAAGGGTTCGCGTGCCGGCGTTTTCGCCCCTGTTACACTCGATAACGGTCGTCAGTACGACGTTCCGGGGCTATGGCGCAGTTGGTAGCGCGTCTCGTTCGCAATGAGAAGGTCCGGGGTTCGATTCCCCGTAGCTCCACAAAACAGGGCAGCTCCACAAACAGGGCAGCTGTACAACAAGCCAGGTCGGAAATTTTCCCGACCTGGCTTTTGCTTTCCGGGCCGACGACCATTCCGTGCACACCCCGGCGGCAACGTGCGCGCTCGGCGCCACCATCGCGGAAGCCAACCCATTCGTGGCCCGACTCACATCACCATCGCAAAATAGGCCATGACCAGGGCAAATAGATTTCCGAATCCGTCAATCGGGACCGCTTTATAACGCTTATATAACGACAAAGGTACGGATTCATATACCTTCGTTCGAAGTACAGCGGCCCACGCGGCTGAACCCTCTCCCCCAAGGTTTCCACTTCATGCAACTCAACCGCACAACGGCGAAGTCCGCAGTCCTGGTCGCCGGCTTGGTCCCCCTCACCGGCATTCTGCTGAGCGCATCGCCCAGCACCAGTCACGTGTCTGCGCCGGCCCCAACCGTCGTCGACGTGGTCCAGGTGAAGCAGCAGGCCCCCGCACCCAAGACCGCGTCGAAGCAGACACAGAGCGCACTGGTTGCACACACCACGATTCGCCCAGAGCCCAAATCCGTACAGTCCGGCACCGTACCGCGCATCAACTTCACCGCTTATAAGTCCGCCGCAGAAACAATGGCAAAGACCCAACCGCGCTGCGGCATTGACTGGCGATTGATCGCGGGAATTGGCCGGGTCGAATCGCACCATGCCAATTCCGGCGACGCCGACAAGAACGGCCGTCTCCGCACGCCAATCTTCGGCCCCGTTCTGGACGGCAGCCTCTCGGGAAATCAGGTCATCACCGACACTGACGGCGGCACACTCGACGGCGACTCAACCTACGACCGCGCCGTCGGACCAATGCAGTTCCTTCCGTCCACATGGAAGGCCTATGCCGCGGACGGCAATGGCGATGGCAAGGTCGATCCACAGAATGTCTTCGACGCCGCGCTCACCACGGCCCGCTACCTGTGCGATGAGAAGCTCAACCTCAAGAACCCGGGCGACGAAACGCGAGCCATCCTCCGCTACAACAACTCGATGGAATACGTTAATAACGTTCTCGGGTTCGCGCGCAGCTACTAAACGCGCAGTTCACTGGCATTTCGCCGGTCCCTAATTCACACGTTCAGGCGATAGGATTTCCGTCGCCTGAACGTGTTTTTAGCTCTTTGCGGAGTAAGAACTGTCGGAGGCGCTCCATATAATTCAGATGCCCGACTGAGAGAGCGCCGAACCCGCGAAGGTTTCGGCGGAACGCCTCAGGCATCTTCCCTACCGCAGGAGCCTCCTTGACTACGCCCCCCAAACCCCCAGCAGCCAAACCCCCAACAGCCAAACCCGCAGCAGCCCTTCCCTCAGGGTCCCAATCCCTACAACCAGCCGTACCCGCAGCCGCCTAAGAAGCGGAAGATTTGGCCGTGGGTCCTCGGTGCCATCATCGTCGTCTTCATCGCGATCATCGGCGGTTGCGCAGCACTCGTGGGCGGTGTCGCCAACGAGATCGATAAGGAAAGCAACAGCACTGCCACCGTCACCTACCGGGTTACCGGTGAGGGGACCGCATCGGTCACGTACAGCGACAAAGACTTCAACATGGCTCAGGACACTGCCGCCGCACTGCCGTGGGAGAAGGATGTGACGTTGACCGGCTTCGGCAAGCTGGCATCGCTTACCGCAACCAACGACTTCGACGCCGCCGCTGGCCAAGCCATCACCTGTGAGATCGTCGTCAACGGCGAGGTCAAGAACACGCAGACAAGCAAGGGCCCCGCTGCTACCGCAAATTGCAGCTACAGCGTTTCGTCCTCGGAATCAACCAAGTAGTAGCTTCTTGCGATGCGAGGCCCCGACCGCAGCCAGCGGCGGGGCCTCGCGTTGTTGGGCTGCGACAGATTGCCCAACCGCAGATGGCCCACGGCAATTAACCCAACGGCTGTTAGCTAGGTAGGGTTTTCCCATGGCCCTCAAGGACTCCGACATCGTTAGAATTCTCTACCGAACAGTTGCAACTCTCGATCCGATGCTCGACGTCCTCGCGGTCGCCGACCCCCTCGGACTCAAGCCGCGGACCTTCTCCACGATCGCATCGAACCGGTGCCTCGACCGCACCGCCAACTCCGCGTCCAAGGTGCTGAACGTGCTTGATTGGCCGGGTACCGCCGGGTGGGACAAACTCCCCATGAACGACCGCGCCAAATGGTGGGTCTCGCGCATTGGGCTGGTCACAACCGGAGGCGTCGCCTTCCCCAGCGTATTCGGCGCCTGGACCAAGAAGTTCCCGATGAGCGATTACCTCGGGTTCGCCAGCCAGGCCCTCGTCCTGCGGGCCGTGGGCCGCGAGTACGGCATCACATCCCGCGAAGGTGGTGTCGAGATGCTCGCCTCGATCCTGTTTGGCCGAACCGTCGACGCGAACCGCGCGTCCGTGTTCTCCGACGAACCGCTCGACGAGACGAAAGATAAGTCGTTCATGGTGCAGTTGTGGCAGGTTGGGCGCACCTTGGTGAGCCTCGCTCGCTCACTCGACGAACGCCCCGGATCACCGAGGATACTCAGCATGCTCAGCTGGATTCCGTTGATCGGCGCGCCCGCCTCATACCTCGGCGAAACCATCGCTCTGCGCCGGGCCGCCAAGATGTGCCGCGAGTGGATCGTGGCGCACCCTGACGCGATTACCGTCGCGCGGGTCTAACTACGCCAAAACGAAGGCTACGGAGCACGTCTCTCAGACGCACTCCGTAGCCTTGTCGTTTGTTCGGTTAGTCGTCGCTGTCCTCAGCGTCAGCGGCCGCATTGCGCGCAGCGGCGATATCGAGTGCGCGTCGGGCAGTTGCCTCATCCGGGTAAGGGCCCATCCGGTGGAAAACATTCCCCACCTTGCCCTGGGTCACCTCTCCGGTGGACGTATCGAAATACCACTGATCATCGTCGCTCATGCTGGTCAACCTACTTCCTTTTTAGCCTGCGGTCCGGCGATCGTCGAGGTCGACGTACTCGCCGTACTCATGGGCGTCACTGCGGCCAGCGTAGGCGAAATCAAATATCGGCAGGTGATCAAATGCCGGATCTTCATCATCGATCTCGAGGACGATCGCTCCGCCGGGCTTTCGCAAGCGGGCGGGCGGTTCCACATACGTCGGCTCTGACTGCAGCGACAGTAGTCGGTTGTCCTCCGCTTGCTGTCGGCGGCGTCTCGCTGCCCGTTGGGCTTGACGAAGATGCTCGGCCTGCACCGTCTTTCGCAAGAAGAACAGGTACATTGCCGAAGCGGCGACCATCACCACCGCGGCGATGATCCCCCACGGCTGGATGATGAATGCACTGACGACCGCGAGCAGTGTTAGGACCGCTAGTCCGAGCACCATCCGCTGGCGTTCGCGGTATTGAAGCTGCTCACGTTCGGCGAGACGTTCTGGACCGTAGCCACCGCGGCCGCGCAATTCCCGGGCGGGGGGCGCCTCGGTGTCCTCCTCGTCGACGTCTGCCGATTCGGCGGATTCTTCGTACTCGTCCTCGTAGTCAACCTCGCCGTACTCGTCCCCGTCCTCGTACTCGGTGTCCTCGTATTCGGCGTCCTCGTATTCGGCGTCTTCGCCGTCGAAATCTTCCAAGTCGTCGTACTCGGCGTCATCGTCGGCGACGAGGTCGCCTTCCGCGGGGCCATCTGCCGCGACGTTGTCTTCAAGGTCGACATCGTCGCCTGAGACTTGGGCCTGCGCCGCATCAAGGTCGACGATGCGCGCCGCAACCGTCGGGATCTGGTCGGTTAGCTCAGCAGCCGACACCACATCGACCTCGGTTTCCTCGACCTCGACCTCTACATCGATGATCTCCGCATCATCGACCTCAGCGTCTTCGATCTCCGCCTCGTCGATGTCAGCGTCTTCGAGCACCATTTCGTCAACTCCGGCGTCGTCAACTCCGGTTTCGTCAACCTCGGCGTCTAGCTCTTCGTCAGCGGCCCGATCGGCAGCGGCTTTTTCGGCGGCCTGCTTCGCCTCGGCACGGCGCTTGGCGGCTTGGGCCTGCTCGTCAGCGTTCGCAGCGGCCCGTTGCGCGGCGCGCGCTCGCGTGACCGTCCGGGTCGATGCCGTACGACCGGAGCCTCCACGATGCACCACTCGGGTCTGGGCGACCGCGTCGGTTGTCTTGCGCGCTTGAGGCCGACCGCGCAACACCATCGGAACGAGCACGAACAGCCAAACTCCGATCAGGGTTACCCACAGCACTGAAGTTGGCATAACACGTAGCTCCTTCCGATAGTCGCGATACGGTGGTCCCCTCCGCGATCAGGCATTCATTCCGCGATAGACGGGCCCATTCCACAGCCTAGGAATCCGTGCGCCCGACACGGCTCAGGCGCGCCGACGGCATCGCGGATTCTCAGAGTTCAATCAGGACTGCGTATTCCAGGACTGTGTGGTTCGCAACGGCATGCTTCAAAACCAGCTTGATCGCTACACCGCGAAAGCGCGCCCGGCGCGGATAAGGCCTTCGACGGCGCTTCCCGGGAGTTCTTCCACTGTGAACGCGACCAGGAGATGGTCCCGCCAGCGGGAGTTGACGTCCATGTACCGCTTCAGTAGACCTTCTTGACGGAATCCAACTTTCGCCAAAACTGCCCGTGACGCTAGGTTTTCCGGTTGCACTGTTGCCTCCAGTCGGTGGAGGCCGACGGGCCCAAAAGCGTGATCGACGCCCAGGGCAACAGCCGCCGACGCCACACCGCCGCCGGTAACGGTCGAATCGACCCAGTATCCGATCCACGCACTGCGGACGGCACCGCGCTGCACATTGCCGATCGTCAACTGGCCGGCGTACTGCCCGTCGACTTCGATCACAAATGGCAGCACGGCACCGAGCTTCGCTTCAGATTTGAGAATCGCGTACATCTGGTTCCAGGCACTCGGGTGGTGTCTGGCCGCCCAGGGACCTTGTGCGGTCGGTTCCCACGGCATCAGTTCGTTCTGGTTTCGGATTCGCAGGCGTGACCAGTCACGGCCGTCCCTCAGGCGAACGGGCCGTAGCGTCACCACACCTGATTTGACCCGAACGGGCCCCAGAGTTGCGGGCCACCCGGGGCTACGCGGGGTCCCCGCTAACCACCTCAGCACAGAGTCGATTGTAAATAGTCGGTCAATCTGCCCATCACGGAGGCCAGGATCAGCCGCGCTGAGCCAAAAACATCACATCGACCTGGTCGCCGGTCCGAAGTTCTTCAACGTCTTCATCGACCATGATGAGGCAGTTGGCTTCGGCAAGTTCGGCCAGCAGGTGCGACGTTCCGGTTTCGGATTCGCCGATTACTTGGACGAGGTAATCGCCCGAGCGTTCATCGCGCATCAGTTGCCCACGCAGATAGCCGCGCCGGCCTTCGACAGACAGGATCGGTCCGATCGTTCGCGCTTGGACCGTCCGTCGCATCGGTTGCCGCTTTCCGAGGGCGATGCGGATCAACGGTCGCACCATCACCTCAAAGGTGACGAGAGCACTGACCGGATTGGCAGGCAGCAGGAACGTCGGGATTTCGTCCTTGCCGAGCCGCCCGAACCCCTGCACGGAGCCCGGGTGCATGCCGACGCGGCCAATGTCGAGATCGCCCAAGTCTGCGACAGCGTCGATGATGGCATCGGATGCGGCACCGCCGATGGCACCGCAGATCACCACAATCTCGGACCGAATCAGCTGCGCTTCAACGGCTTCACGAAGTTTGGCTGAGTCACGCTGGGCGATACCGACCCGATGTACGTCAGCACCGGCATCGCGGGCAGCGGCAGCGAGTGAATAGCTGTTGATATCGAAGATCTGGCCGGCACCCGGCGTGCGATCGATATCGACAAGCTCATTGCCAACTGCGATCACAGATACGCGGGGTCGCGGATGAACCAGGACACGCGAGCGTCCAACGGCGGCCAGCAGGCCCACCTGCGCGGGCCCGATGACGGAACCGGCGCGGACGGCGACGTCGCCGGGGCGCACATCGTCGCCGGTCCGACGAACGTAGTCACCACTGTCGACACCGTGTCCGACCATCACGCGCGATTCGCCACCGTCGGTCCAGCGCAAGGGAACCACGGCGTCGGCGAGCGTCGGCATCGGCGCGCCCGTTTCCACACGCACGGCCTGACCAGGCTGCAGTCGGGTGGGGGTGCGCGACCCGGCGGTCACATCTCCGACCACCGGCATGTGAACCACGAGACGGCCGGAGTTATCGAGTTCAGCGACCTCAACACCGTGCGTTTCGAGGGTGTCCATGTCGTCGGGCGCATCGGCCCCAGCCAATGCCACATCAACAGCGCGCACGGCGTACCCGTCAATGGCTGCTTGATCGAATCCCGGAAGCGGTTCGGTCGTAACGACTTCTTCCGCGCACAGCAGCCCTTGGGCTTCCGAGATGGCGACCTGCACCGGCCGCGGCGCAACCACCGAGGCCGTAACGAGACTCAAATGGTCTTCGACCGAGCGCATTAGCTCCTCACCGTCCCCTGGTGGTCTCGAATGCACGGGGGTCCGCGCAATTAGGCATAAGAGTGCGGTTCGAGGTTATCGGGCCGATAGCTTCCGACCGCGCAGGCGCGCGGAGGGCGGATGGTCCGTCTGAGCCGTCGAGCCTCAGTCTTTCGCGAGCCGCTCAATAAGCCACGCCCGCAACGCGGGACCGTAGTCGTCGCGGTCGAGGGCGAAGTCGACCGCCGCTTTCAGGTAGCCGCCGGGGTTGCCAAGGTCGTGGCGAGTGCCCTCGTGGATGACGACGTGGACCGGCTCACCCCATTCGATGAGGAGCGCAATGGCATCGGTGAGCTGTAGCTCTCCACCTTGCCCCGGCGTGATCTGCCGGAGCGCATCAAAGATCTTGCGGTCCAAGATGTAGCGTCCGGCGGCGGCCAGATTCGACGGCGCGTCGGCGGCGGCAGGCTTCTCGACCATGCCGCGGACTCGCTTGACGCCAGGATCGTCGGGCACGTCTTCCACCTCGAAGACGCCGTACGCGCTAATTTCTTCGCCCGGCACCTCGATGGCACACAGAACACTGCCCCCGTGCTTCGCGCGGGCCATGGCCATTCGGCCCAGGGTGCCACCGGGAATTACCAGGTCGTCGGGCAACAAGACGGCAATGGCGTCTTCATCGTCACCCAGTTCGGCTTCGACGCAGCCCACAGCATGGCCTAACCCGAGGGGCTTTTCCTGGATGACGGAAGCCACCTCCAGGAGAGACGGCGCATTCCTGACCTTCGCGAGCATGGCCTCTTTACCGCGCGCAGCGAGGGTGTGTTCCAGGACGAGGTCCTCAACGAAATGGGCAACCACCCCGTCCTTGCCCGGCGAGGTAACCACGAGGAGTCGGTCGGCACCGGCAGATTTGGCCTCTTCGGCAACGAGTTCGATCCCGGGGGTGTCGACGACCGGGAGGAGTTCTTTCGGCACCGTTTTGGTGGCGGGCAGGAACCTGGTCCCGAGCCCGGCCGCAGGGACAACCGCGGTGTGCGGGATGGGCGGCACCGCTTCGGACGCGCGCCTGGCAGTCGGGCGGGAGGTGGTCTCTGACATGCCCTCAGAGTATCGGTCGTTTCTGGCAGGATCGGATGCGAGTCACCGAAAGGGCGTCATGAAAGCTGAAAAGTCCCAGATGCGACGACGAATTCTGCAGGCCCGAGCCGAGATGTCGCCGTTTGTCCTCGCACAGTCGAATGCCGAACTGGCGAACTGGATGTATCAGTTGCCGATCGACTTGGAACCCGGTGACATCGTCGCAGCGTATGTCGCGACGCGCGCAGAACCGGGCGGAACCGCCGTGCTCGATGCCCTGGTTGACCAGGGGTTACGGGTGCTGCTGCCGATCGTTCCCGAGGGGGACCCCACTCGCTTGCAGTGGGGCGAGTACCACGGCGAAATGTCCCTATCGGAAGGTCGGTGGAAGCTGTTGGAGCCGTTGGGGTACCGCCTGGATCCGGACACGCTACACCAGGCGAAGCTGGTCATCGTGCCCGCTGTCGCCGCGGACCGGAAGGGCGTGCGACTCGGCCGGGGCGCTGGCTACTACGACCGCACTCTCGCCGCGGTTGACGCCCCGGTAGTCGCCGTCGTGCACGATGCGGAGTTTCTCGACGATGGCATCCCACATGAGCCGACCGACGTTCCCATGGATTGGGTTCTGACGCCCGGGAACGGATTCGAGAAGATCAGCTAGCGGCAGTGGCTGCCGCTGGCTTCGATGCCGAACTGCTCGACGAGTCCTTGCTTGACGAGCTGCTCGATGAACCACCGCTCGACGACGAGTCGCTGGAGCTTGAGCCGGCCTCGCTCGACCCGGCGGCAACGGAGCCACCGCCCGAACGGGAATCGGTGCGATAGAAACCGCTGCCCTTGAAGACGATCCCGACGGAATTGAACAGCTTCCGCAGGCGTCCATCGCACTGCGGGCACTGCGTCAGCGAATCGTCAGAGAACGCCTGCTGGATGTCGAACTTGTTGTCGCACACGGTGCAGGCGTAGCTATAGGTGGGCACGGGAACCTCCGAAGGTGTAGATCTCGTCGTCCAGTGTAAACCGTGTTTGGCACTCAAACATTCCGAGTGCCAACAGACTGACCGAAAGTACAGGCCGCGACACCGCGAAAATACCTGTTTCCGGGAGCCTTCGCATGGCACAGTTGTGCAAAATATTCGACAGTTGAGGAACGAATGAGCGATTTCATCGGGGATCTGAACAACATTATTTGGAGTCCCCCGCTGGTGTTCTTGTGCATCTTTGCGGGCGTGTACTTTTCAATCCGAAGCAGATTCCTGCAGGTCAGACACTTTGGTCACATGATCAAGCTCATGTTCACCGGCCAGTCATCGGAGTCGGGCGTCTCGTCGTTCCAGGCGCTGGCGATGAGCTTGGCCGGGCGCGTGGGTGCAGGCAACATCGTTGGTGTCGCAACCGCCATTGCCTTCGGTGGCCCCGGTGCACTGTTCTGGATGTGGACGGTCGCCTTCCTCGGCGCATCAACGTCGTTTGTGGAATGCACACTCGGTCAGATCTACAAAACCAAAGACCAGATCACCGGCGAGTACCGCGGCGGTCCCGCCTATTACCTGAGCCAAGCGCTCAAGCACACCCGGGCATCGAAGGCGTTCAAGGTCTACGGACTGGTTTTTGCCGCGGTCACAGTCGTCGCCTGCGGTGTTCTGATGCCGGGCATTCAGGCCAACTCGATGGCTGAATCGATGCACACCGCGTGGCCTTCCGTCGACAAGTGGGTTTTCGGTGTCGCCACCATGCTGGTTCTCGGCTTCGTCATCATCGGCGGCGTCAAGCGCATTGCGACTTTCGCCGCGGTGGTCGTGCCGTTCATGGCCATCCTTTACATCGGCTTGGCTCTGGTTGTCGTGGCGATCAACTACGACCAGGTTCCGGATACGATTCGCCTCGTCTTCTCCAGCGCCTTTGGTGCGGACGCTGCCTTCGGTGCGATTCTCGGTTCGGCCATCATGTGGGGCGTCAAGCGCGGCATCTACTCCAATGAGGCAGGCCAGGGCACCGGGCCGCACGCGGCGGCCGCCGCCGAGGTCTCGCATCCGGCGAAGCAGGGTCTGGTCCAGGCATTCGCCGTCTACATCGATACGCTGTTCGTCTGCTCGGCAACTGGCTTCCTCATCTTGTCGACCGGTGCCTACCGGGTGTATTCAAATGAATCCCCCGAGGGCGACGTAATCCGCGAATCGCCGCTGTTCGACGGCGTCATTGCACCGCATGCCGCGCCAGGCGCGCCGTATGTACAGGTCGGATTCGACACGCTCTGGAGCGGAGCGGGGTCGTCGTTCGTCGCGATATCGTTGGCGTTCTTCTGCTTTACCACCATCGTCGCCTACTACTACATGGCTGAGACCAACGTCCGATTCCTGTTGGGTAAGGCCGCGACGACGTACGTTCGCCCGCTTCGAAGCACCATCGGTGCCGACGTGACGTTGCTGTTGCAGGCAACAATCTTGATCGCCGTCGTGTACGGCGCCGTCACCACCCCCGGGCAAGCCTGGGCCCTCGGCGATATCGGAGTCGGCGCCATGGCCTGGCTCAACATTGTCGGAATCTTCATCTTGCAGGGGCCTGCATTCAAGTGCCTGCGCGACTACGAGGCCCAGAAACAGATGGGCTTGGATCCCGTCTTCGATCCCGTGAAGCTCAACATCAAGGGAGCGAAGTTCTGGGAAACGTACCAACCCAAGGAAAAGGAAGAAGTGGTCGTCTAACCGCGAGCGGTCTGGCAAGTGCTGCTTGGCGAAAGCGCTAGTCCAACTTCACGTGGATCTCGTCGTCGGCTTCGGGCGCGCGACGGGCGTCGTATCGGAGCAGCAGTCCACCGAGAATGGCGGCAACCAACGATCCGAGAAGAATGCCCACCTTAGCGGCGGGTAGATGATCCGAGGGGAGCCCCGAACTCGACGAGAACGACAGTTCCGCGATCAGCAGCGCCACGGTGAAGCCGATGCCGGTCAGCAGGGACACCGGCAATAGGCTTCGCAAGGTGATGCCGTCGGCCAGTCGCAGCGGGGTCAGCTTGGTGACGATGAAGGTCGTGGCCATCACGCCAACCACCTTGCCCACCACCAAACCTGCGAAGACCCCGATGCTGACCGGTTGCACGATATGACCGATCCCGATCACCGTGACACCGGCCGACGAGAATGCGAACAGCGGCAGCGCGATTCCCGCAGACACCGGTGCTATCGCCTCGCCGATCGTAACCGTTCGAGCGTGCCGCTCCCCGAACCGACTGAAAGCGGGCACGGTAAAGCCAAGCAGGACGCCGGCCACCGTCGCGTGGACACCGGACGTGTGAACAAAGCCCCAGGCCAGCAGCGCCATCGGAACCAGCACCCACCAGTAGACGTGCTTCGCCCGCACCGCGAAGGCAAACACGACGACGCACGCGAGGCCCGCTGCGAGCATTCCAAAATCGATGGACTCGGTGTAAACCGTGGCGATCACGATGATGCCGAGCAAGTCATCCACCACAGCGAGGGTCATAAGAAAGACGCGCAGCGCGACCGGAAGTCCCGTTCCCACCACCGCGAAGACCGCCAATGCGAAGGCAATATCGGTGGCGGTCGGCGTGGCCCAACCGCGCAGCGCCTCGGGATCGTTCGACGCCACGATTGACACATAGATGAGTGCTGGCGCAATCATGCCGCCCACTGCCGCGGCAATGGGTACCCCGGCTCGCCGCGGATCACGCAAGCTACCGGCAACGAATTCGTGCTTGAGTTCAATACCGACCACGAAGAAGAAGATGGCCAACAGTCCGTCGGATGCCCACTGGGCGACGGTCAAATTCAGGTGCAGGGATTCCGGCCCGATCACGGTGTCGAGCAGGGACTGATACCCCTCGCGCCACGGCGAGTTCGCGACGATAAATCCGAGAACGGCGGCTGCGAGGAGGATTGCCCCCGCGTGCACATCACCGCTCACCCATGCGCGCCAGCCACCGATATGGACGTGGTCGGGACTGTCTCCGGAGTCGGTCGGCGGCTTGCTCTGGTCAATGTCGTCGTCCATAAGACGATTCTCTCAGACGCCAACCTGTGGAAATCGGGTGCACAAAGGTTGATCCGTCCACAACCGTGAGATTCTGCCCCGACACCAGCGAGAACCCACCGATTGTGGGGTATGAGAATCTTCGATCACGCCACTTCCCTGCACCCAACCCTCTTGTCGCAACTTCGCGCTTTTGCCGCAAACGGACACTTCCGATCAGTTCGTGTGCGGCGTCTCATTGCGGTCGCCTTGGTGATCGCCGCAATTGCGTCGGCGGTGGTGTCACAACACAATCCGACGTCCGTTCCGCTTGTGGTTGCTGCTGTTGATTTGCGGCCGGGGTCGGTAATCACCCACGACGACATCACCACAAAGTCAGTCGTCGTCGATACCGTCCCGCCCGGAGCGTTTTCAGCGGTGGATCAGGCTGTCGGACAACGCGTTACCGGAGCTATCCGAAGCGGCGAAATCCTCACCGCTTCACGCCTACTGACCTCACATCTTCCGGCGGCACTGACTGGTAACCCCGATGCGCGACTGGTCCCGGTGCGCCCAGCCGATGAGTCAGTCCTCCAATTGGTTCGACAGGGCGATCTTGTTGATGTGGTGGATGCCGAATCGACAGTTTTGGCACGGGCCGCGGTGGTCGCCGTCGCCCCTTTGCCGGAGCCTGGCAGATCGCCAACTTCGGTGTCCGCGCCAATCCTGTTGGCAATGGACCGGCAATCAGCACAAAATGTTGCGGCGACCGGTTTGGGGACCGCGCTAGCACTCGTCCTGCACTAATCGAACCCGCCCGCAGTGTTAACCCACGCAGATGCTCGATTAGTGGTTTAGACTCACCAACTAGCAATAGGCACAACCAAATCGGAGGGGACTCGAGTGCTTAAAGGCTTTAAAGAATTCTTACTGCGGGGCAATGTAGTCGAACTGGCCACCGCCGTGATCATCGGCGCGGCATTCACGGCCATCGTCACCGCCTTCACCGACAAAATCATCAACCCCCTTATCGCGACCATTCCCAGTGGTGACTGTGGCGGGGCACCGGCAGCGGCGGATGCACCGCCGCAGGCCGCGCAGATCTGTGGTTTCGGATTCGAAGCAAAGTCGGGCGACGCCTCGACTTTCCTCGATTTCGGCGCCGTGATCTCGGCCTTTATTAACTTCGTCATCGTTGCTGCGGTTGTGTACTTCCTGATTATCGTGCCGTACAACAAGCTTCAGGAATTGCGCGGAATCGGCGAGGATGCGGATGAGGATCCGGATCGCGAGGTCGTTCTCCTGACCCAAATCCGCAATGCTCTTGCTCCCGAAGCCAAGGCCCGCGAAGATGCGGAAGCTGCCGAGAAGGAAGCTGAAGAGAAGTCCGCTAAGGAAGCGGCCGAGCGTGCCGCTCAGCCACAGGTTCAGCAGTTTGTCGATGATCCGGGAGCCCCGGGCTACGGCGACCGCACCCACACCATGACGATTCCGCCGCAGGCGCAGCAGCAAGCACCCCACCAGTCTTCACCGCAGCAGCCTTCGCCACAGCAGCAAGCACCGCAGCAGGGCGGCCAGCACTACGGTCAGCAGCAGCCCTACCAGGGCTTCACTCCCCCGCAGGGGCCGCCGACCGGCGGGTTCCCAACGCCGCAGCCGGCACCGGGCGAGTACCCACCTCCCGGCAACTTGCCTCCGGGCCAGTACGCCCCCGGGCAGTACCCGCCTCCCGGCCAGAATCCGCCTCCCGGCCAGGGTTCAGGTGACGCCCCACGTCATTCACGGTAGGGAGACGGCGCCACCACTTCCCTTCGCCGCACCAAACAGCCAGGCCGCCGCCGATCACCACGATCGGCGGCGGTCTGGTCTTGTTATGGAGGCTCTAGCGAGGTGAAACCTTGACGAAGCACCAATCTGGGCAATTGAGCGCACCCAGGTAGCACCCCGACGGCCCTGTTTGTTATTTTAGGCTTGCCTAAACTTATGCTTTTCCGAAAGGGATCCCTCCATGGCAACCACTACGCCGACCGATGTCGCGTCGAACGCACAGCTATCGGTGCAGATGAAGCAGGGGTCCCAGCTTGAGCACGAGCAGGCCGAGAACTCGAAGTTCGTCGAAGACCTGCTCGGTGGCCGCATCGATGCGGCTGGATACCTAGAGTATTTGCAGCGCCTGCGCATCGTGTATGCCGCACTTGAGGAAGCATCCCGCGAACTCGCCGACGACCCGCAAGTACGGCAAATTCATGACATTGCGCTGGAACGCGTCGGAACCATCGACGCCGACTTGGCCCACTGGGCCGAGCGTGCTGGCGTCGACCTGACGCCGGTGTCGTCGGAGGCCGCAGAGGCCTATGCCGCTCGGATTGCGGACGCGAAGTCGTGGGGTGGGCTACTGGTGGCTCACCACTACACCCGCTACCTCGGCGACCTCTCCGGCGGTCAGGCCATCGGTGCCATCCTCGATCGCACGTTTGAGCTTGGCGGCCAGGGCGTGGCGCTCTACAAGTTTGACCTCATCGAGAAGAACAAGCCGTACAAGGATGAGTACCGCCGCAAGCTCGACACCATCGGCGATGGACTCACCCCTGACGAGCGTGCTCGCATCGTCGACGAGGTGAAGGCTGCGTTCGTGCTGAACCACGACCTGTTTGCGGAACTGAACCGAGTCCTCTCCGCGAAGTAGTCGGCAATACCAAACAAAAGACCCGCGACCATCCGGTCGCGGGTCTTTTGTTTGGCTAGCTAGCGTCAGCCGATGTTGAACGGCTTGCCGTACATGGTGACGTTGCCCAAGAAGGTCGGCGTTGCGACGCGGACAGTCACCCTGGCGCGTGCCTGGGCGTAGCCAGCACAGCCGTCGACGCTGAAGCGCTCGCCGCTGTAGACCACACCGCCGGTGGAACCCTTGAAGTTGAAGCTGTTGACGACGTCCTCGCCGACGACTGCCTTCACGACGGGGACATACGCTGCCTGGCCGGGGCCGAGGGACAGACCGCCGGTTGTCCCACCATTAGCAGTGCGCCCTGTGGTCGAGCCTTTCCACGTATAGCCGGGCCCACCCGATCCGCCGACGGTACCGCCATTGAAGTCGACCTGGCAGCCGACAATATATCCGGCGTTGATGCTTCCGCCCTTGACGTCGCCGGAGGTGGTGACGCGCACCTTGCCCGACACCATTACTTCCCGCGAGGTCGAGATGTTGCTGACCGCACGGCTAATCTTCGCCGATTCGTCATAGAGCTTCATCGTGATGCTGCCGTCGGGGAACGACTTGGTCTTAGATGCCCCGGGCAGGGGCCCTGCGCTCGCCGGGCCGACGGTGCTGGCACCGAGGACGACAGCCCCGGCGATTGCTGCGGTCGCGGTGAGTCCGCGGATTACACGCTTGTTCATAATTTAAGCCTCGCTGATTCTGTGAACTCGGATCAGCCGAGGCTGAAGGGGCGACCGTACAGGTTGGCCTGCACGTATCCGCTGTTGCCGGACAGGACCTTATCCTTGGCGTCGTAGCCTTCGGCCGCCGTCACCTGGACCAGCGACCGCGCGGAAGCCTGGCCGCCACAGCTCTCCACGTTGATGGCGAGGCTATCGATCATGATGGTGGCCTTGCCCTTGGTGATCTTCATCGCGTCAGACTTGGCAAAAACAACCTGTCCCGGTGCCAGCGGCAAGCTCAATCCGCCGCTGAGCGTAGCGCCAGTCAAGCTGATCGTGCCTCCGAGGCTGGTGCTGAGGCTGCCGAGATTTACCTGGCAACCAATTAGGTAGCCCACGGTCATGATGCCCGCACCCTTGCTCAGGGTTGCCTTGTACACACCGGACACGGCAGCGGCACGACCAGCGCCGTTCGCAGCCATCGACGGCATGATGCGGCTGCTTTCGTTACTGCGCGAGATGTTGACAACCTGACCGTCAATTCCGACGGCCTTGGTATGCCCATTCGGCAGACGGCCAGCGTTTGCATCGCCCGACCCAACTGCCACGACTCCGGTTACCGCGGTCAACGCAACTGCGGCAGCTGCTGCCGCCCGGCGCGTCCCGATTCCACTGATTTTCACACGCTCACCCTTCATGTGACCTGCACTACTGTCGCCCACAAATGTGCGACAAGATACGGCTTCTAAGCTGAAGCTCAGATTAGCGCAGGTGAGCTGAAGTCCGCTCATCCGAGGCCATGTTTGTCCGGATCTTGGTGAAAAGGATCACCTACCGATGAGTTCACTTGCGGACGGGTCAGCCGTGATGCGGAGGGGTGTTGTCCTCATACCAACTGCGGGGGCGTCCGGCATGCGGATTTTCGCCCGGATCGGTCACGATTTCCGGCAGGTCATCGCCAAAAACGGCGTCGAGGCGACGTTTACGACGCCAGGCCGCGTCGTCTTTGACGGCTTGCTCGTCGCTACTGGGCAGATCCGGAGTCGGGTTCTCAGAACTCACTGATCGCGGCAATCACGTGATGCGCCAACGGCATCAGGGTCGCCATGCCGTCGCGCACTGCGGCCCGCGAGTCGGCGAGGTTCACCACGACGGTCTGACCAGAAATGCCAGCCATGCCCCGTGACAGCCCGGCATCTGCAGATCCCGCGGACAGGCCGGAACTGCGAATCGCCTCTTCAATTCCGCGGAGACGACGGTCTAGGAGCGGCTCGGTGGCTTCGGGAACCACGTCGCGCGGGCCCACCCCGACTCCGCCGGTCGACACCACCAGGTCCACGCCACCGATCACGGCTGTATTGATGGCGTTGCGAATCTCCACTTCGTCGCCAGAGACGCCGGTGGTGGCATCGACGTGGAAGCCCGCTTCCTCTAGGAGTTCCACAACCAGCGGACCCAGCAGTTCCGGACCCTCACCGTCGCCGATGCGATCGTCGATCACCACCACGAGTGCACGCGGAGTCGCGATACCGCGTACGACTGCTTCGGCTTCGACGTCTGCGGAGTCAATCATTGATCCAACCTTCCCTCGAGTCACCGCCCGGGCGGTGCCCTCCGTGTTCCCGTGATGTCTGCGTGTTCGTGATGTCTGCGTGTTGTGACTAGCTTGCGCCCAGCTTTGCATCGACGGTCTTAGTTTGACCACCGATTACGTAGGTGATTTTCACGGTATCCCCCGGGGCGAACGAACGGATAGCCGCCACCAGCGCGTCTGAGGAGGGGATCTTGCGATCGTTAACTTGAGTGATCACTGCGTCCTTCGGGATCCCCGCCTGTTCCGCCGCACCGCCGCTCACCAGGCTGACCACCAGAGCGCCCGGATGCGTCAGGTCCGTGCTGGGACGGACGTTGGCACCGAGGGTTGCCTGCGAGGCTTTACCGTTGGCGCGGAGTTCGTTGGCGATGCGCATTGCTTGGTCGACGGGGATCGCGAAACCGAGGCCGATGCTGCCCGATTGCTCGGAGCTGCCGTTCACGGTGGCAATCGCACTGTTGATCCCGATGAGCGCACCATTGCCATTGACCAAAGCACCACCCGAGTTGCCCGGGTTGATGGCGGCATCGGTTTGAATCGCGTCCATTACCGACTCCACACCGTCGGTTCCCGATGTCGAGACCGGTCGATTCAGCGAACTAATGATGCCGGTGGTCACTGTTCCCTCCAGGCCGAGCGGCGAACCAATCGCGATCACCTCTTGCCCCACGCTGAGGTTGGCCGACGATCCGATCGTAGCGGGCTTGAGGCCCGTCTTCTCCGCTTGAATCACGGCAATATCCGACGTCGGATCCGTTCCGATGACCTTCGCGGGGGCACGACTGCCGTCGTTAAAGCTGACGAGAATCTTGTCGGCCGGGCGTCCACCGCCCGCGCTGATCACGTGGTTGTTCGTCAGAATCACGCCATCGTCACTGAGGATGACGCCAGAACCGGAACCGGACTGATTGCCGACTTGAACCATGATCGACACGACAGACGGAAGCACGGCTGCCGCGGTTGCCTGGACGGATCCCGGTGCTGCCGCTGGCTGCTTGGTGTCGGTGGGGCCGCTCGCGGCCACGTTGGTTGATGTCGAATTGTTCGACCCGTTGTCGGCGACACCCGCGCCGATGAGTCCACCGGCACCGCCAGCCAGCAGCGCGACGGCTGCTGCGCCGACGAGCATCTTTTTACCTGCGCTGCCCTTCTTCTCCTGCGGAGCCGAGGGTGCCAACGCGGGCTGGCCCTGCGGGTTCTGGAAGGGCTGCTGCGAGGTGCCGAAGGCCGAAGTTCCATACGGAGCGGCCGGGAACTGACCTGTTGACGGCGTGCCGTAGCTCGGCGCGTGCGGGGACGGCGGAAATTGCTGAGTGTTCCGCGGGTCCTGCCCCGACGATTGCGGGGTCTGCTGTCCCTGCGGATTCTGGGGCTGCTGGCCTTGGGGATTCTGGGGCTGCTGCTGCGGGTCGACCCCGTAGGCCGGGAACTGCCCCGACTGCGGATTCGAATTGCCGGGCACCTGCCGCCAATCGTTGTTGCCGGGGGTTTCGCCGTTCGTCATGGTAGTTAGCGTATTGCACCATTCTGTGAAGCGTCTCAGTCCCCAGTGCATAACTTCTGTCAGCTTCCTGCCAACTTCCTGTGAGCGGCTCTGATCAGCGTCGAACCACAATCGGATCCGGTTCGGTGTGGTGCGGAAGCCCGGGGAAGGTCATTCGGATGAGTGCACCACCCTCGTCGGAGACGTCCGCTTTCACCGAGCCACCGATGCGCGTAACGACCTGACGAACGATCGCTAAACCAAGTCCGGAGCCGGGCATTGAGCGTGTTGAGTCGGCGCGATAGAAGCGCTCAAACACCATCTCCCGGTCTTCCGGCGCAATACCGGGACCGGCGTCGGAAACTGACAGTTCGGCGGTCGTGGGGCCGGTCTGCACTAGAAGAATCTTTACGGCCCGGTTTGGCGGACTCCACTTGGCGGCGTTGTCGAGCACATTGAGCATCGCGCGGGACAGTCCGTGCTCTTCGCCGAACACAAACCACGGTGTGGTTTGGACGTCGAATTCAATGTCGGCTCGACGGCGCTTCACGCGTTCCAAAGCCGAGTCGATCACGTCCTCAAGCCCCACCTCCTGGTGGACGGCTTCGAGGGCGTCGTCACGCGCCAAATCGACCAGGTCGCCGACAAGGGTGGAGAGTTCCTCGATCTGCGCGACCACATCTGACCGCAACTCGACCATGTCGGCTACCGGCACGGGCGGGGCTCCGGGTGCCGATGAAGCGATCAGCAGTTCCAGGTTTGTCCGCAACGACGTCAGCGGCGTCTTCAGTTCATGCCCCGCATCGGCCACGAGTCGTGCCTGCTTGTCACGGGATTCTGCGAGCGCCCGCAGCATCGTATTGAAACTCTCGGTCAGCCGCGCCAATTCGTCGGTGCCGGTAACCGGGATCGGTGTCAGGTCTTGCGTGCGCGCCACCCGTTCGGCGGCGGCCGTCAGTCGGGTCACCGGACGCAAGCCGGTTCGCGCAACAACGGTGCCCGCGATTGCTGCGAAAGCCACGCCAGCACCGCCGACAATGAACAGCACCGACGCCAAGCGGTGAAGCACCGCATCGGTCCGGTCCAACGATTGCGCCAACACCAGCGTGCTGCCGTCGGAGAGTTTGCGTGCCAAGACGCGGTGATTAGCTGTGGTCCGCAAGCTTTGGTTCAACTTGCCCGGCGGGTTTGTCGACCGCGAGATTTCGAGTTCCGGCTCGCCGTACGGCACATCGCCGACCATGACGGCACGGCCGTTTTCTTCCACCAATGCCACCGTGATCGACGTCGAGAACACAGTGCCCGCAACCAGTGCTTCCGGCCCATTGCTGAGACGCCCGAGTTTTGCCAGTGCCGTCAAGCCGTCGGCTCGCGCGATGAGCTGGGTGTCGACGTCGTTGTACATGGATCGCGACACCACCATGTATGCGGCGCCAGCCATCAGCATGGCCGACAGCAGCACGACCGCCGCGGCGAGCAAGGCGACACGACGGCGAAGGGAGACGGCCCGCGTGAGCCGGAATGGTCCCCGCACGGGTTACGGGGTGCCTTCGCGGAGCACGTAGCCCACGCCACGCACCGTATGAATGAGGCGCGCCTCGCCGTCGGCTTCAGTCTTGCGACGTAGGTAACCGATGTACACCTCAAGGGCGTTGCCGGACGTCGGGAAGTCGTAGCCCCACACGTCTTCGAGGATGCGGCTGCGCGTCAAAACCCGCTTCGGATTGCTCATCAGCAGTTCCAGTAGCGCAAATTCGGTGCGAGTCAGGCTGATTTGGCGTTCCCCGCGGGTGACTTCGCGCGTGACCGGGTCGAGCGTGAGGTCGGAGTATGAGACGGCTTCGGATTCTTCGTCTTCGCGGGTGGTTCGGCGCAGCAACGACCGCAGGCGTGCCAGCAGTTCTTCGAGTGCGAACGGCTTCGGCAGGTAGTCGTCGGCACCGGCGTCGAGCCCGCTGACTCGCTCGGACACCGAATCGCGGGCGGTGAGCACGAGGATTGGGAGGTCGTCGCCGGCGGACCGCAGTCGACGACAGACTTCGAGTCCGTCGAGCCTCGGCATCATCATGTCGAGAATCATCAGGTCGGGTCGGTCGGCTATTACTTTTTCGAGTGCTTCGAGTCCGTCGCCAGCTGTATCGACGGTATACCCGTTGAAGCTGAGCGATCGCCGAAGCGACTCACGGACCGCACGATCGTCGTCCACCACCAGGATGCGCATGGCTACAGTCTTATCGCGCGAACTGAGATTCGACTGAGCGAACACGCCGTTCCGCCCATTCCGGCAGCCTTTGGTGCCGTTTAGGGGCTCCGCCCCTTTCCCCTTTTGTGTCACGATTCGACCAGACCGTCACCGATCGCCCCGATCGGTGACGGTCTGGTCGGCACTCGATCAAACGATGCGACAGAAAAGGGGGAATTCGGTCGGGCGCTGCGCCCCAGAAGCCTCAACGGCCCCTGTAGTCGCAACACATCAACGACGACGGCGGCCCGCGGCGGCCAGCATGTCGCCGACTTCGGTGAACTTCACGCGCGGTCGGCCCTGTTGGGCACCGCGTTCACGTTCCATGCGATCGATGGCTGCGATGCCGCGGTACCCCAACGACCTCCGCTGTCTGCGGGCGAGCAGTTCGCCAAATGCTTCCGGTGCGGCGGTGGTGCGGGGTAGCCCTTCGACGACGTCGTTCATGAATGCTTCGACGGTCGCGATGGCGTGCACCTTGTTGGCACCGATGCCGCCGGTCGATCCGCGGGCCGCCCACCCGACCGCGTAGGCACCGGGAAGCGGGGTGCCACCGTCTCCGACGATACGACCGTCACGGACGGGGAACCGGCCGTTGGCTTCGTCGAATGGGAGCCCATCGATGGATGTGGAACGGTAGCCAATCGCCCGTACTAGCAGGTCACTGGCTATTTCGCGGGCCTGATCTCCGGCGCGGACTCGGACCGACCGTAGGTGATCGTCACCGCGTGCGGCTTCGGGCACCGTATGGAAGGCGAATACGATTCGACGGCGGTCCGGTGATGCGGGTCCGGACAGGTCCGGCAGGTCGTCGCCGTCGTAGACGACGATCTCCACACCGGGGATGGTCTCCAGGGCCCGGTATTCGGCCGAGGTGTAGGCGGCATCGGCTTGCCCACGTCGCCCGAGAACTACCACTTCGTGGACGTTCTGCTGGCGCAGTAGCGCCAATGCTCGGTCGGCGATGTCGGTGGCCGCCAATGCTTCCGGCGGTGACACCAATATTCGGGCGACGTCGAGTGCCACATTGCCGGTCCCGACGATGACCGCGCGGCCGCTCCCGCCGCCGACGAACCGTGGGCCCTGCGCTCCCGGAACCGCGTTGTACCAGGCCACCAGTTCGGTGGCCGAGGTACTGCCCGGCAAGTCCTCCCCCGCGATGCCGAGCCGCCGCGACGCCGATGCTCCGACCGCGTAGAAGACGGCATCGAAATGCTCGGCCAACTCGCCGGGGGTAATCTGCCCGGCATTCACCTCGGGCCCGATTTCGACGTTGGTCGCCATCGTGACGCGCGGATCCCGGTAGAGCAGGTCGAACGTTTTCATCACGTCTTTGGTGCTCGGATGATCGGGGGCGACACCCGCGCGGACCAGGCCACCGGGGGTGGGGAGTTTATCGAAGACGGTCACGGTCGCTTCGGTCCGGTTGAGGAGGGTCCGCAGCGCGTACCCGCCCGACGGTCCCGTACCGACGATTGCCACCCTCAGATCGGCGGGCAGCTTCGGAATCACCGGGTACACCACCTCCGACCATCCCGACGGCTGCGGGTTGTCGCGGTAGTAGCTGGCGTTGATGTCGATGAAGACCCGGTCGCGGTGGGCGAGCCGGTCCACCGGGAAGATCGCGTTTACCGGGCACGCGTCCGCACACGCACCACAGTCGATGCACGCTTCCGGATCGATGTGCAGGATGTCGGACGTCCCGAAGCCGGGCTCGTCGGGCGTCGGATGAATGCAGTTCACGGGGCAGACTGCGACGCACCCGGCGTCGCTGCAGCACGACGAGGTGATGACGAAAGTCACGGCGGATCCCTAGATCATGTGGGCTTTGCGGTAGTACCGCAAAGCCGGCTTGGTGAGCAGGTTGGCCTCGTCGAGGAACTCCATCAAGTGCACGCAGCTGCTGCGCAGCATGGAGTGGTAGTGGGTGTTGGCCCGACGTTCAGCGACCGCACGACGCGCGTCCAGGCCCGCATCGCGGTAGGCCTGCGGCTGCACCAGCGATTCGACGATCAAGTACGCCCCGGCAGCGATGCCCGTCGCACTCACCTGCCGACGCGTCCGCCCGACCGCCTTCATTTGGTCGCGGATCTGCTCGCGCGCAAACTTCATGTGCCGCGATTCCTCGAGCACGTGAATTTCGTTGACGGTCCGAATGAATGGCAGGACGCGGTCGTCGCGCATGCAGCCGCGCTGAAAAACATCCAGGATTTCTTCAGCGACAAGCATTCCGGCGTAAGCGGTTTCGCGATTCACCATGAGCGGGAACCCGCGACCCATCGTTACGATTCGCGGGTGCGGCTTGTACGACGCGCCGACCATTTTCTCCGTAGCCTTCGCAAACATCAGTGAGTGACGGCATTCGTCGGCCACTTCGACGAGGGAGAATTGAAATTCTGCGGAGTGGTACTGGCCCGCATATTGGTCGCGCAGGATCAATTGCTGCAGCACCATTTCGAACCAGATTCCGATGCTCATCACCGACGCGAATTCGTAGCGCGTGAGCGTTATCTGCTGTGCGGTCGTGAGTTCGTTCCAATAGTCGGTGCCGTAGAGCGATGACCATTCGGGACTGCACCCGTACTTGTCGGGTTCCATGGGCAATGTCCAGTCGATTTCGGTCATTGCATTGCGCGACAGTCGTGCCGCAGAGGCCAGCAGTCGGTCGGAGACTTGTTCGACTCCCCTATCTTGCTGGCTGACGTCCGCTAGGTGTGCCACCTGCGCATCCAGATTGTCGCGTTCGATTGCTGCAGTCATCACTGACCTCCCGGTCAACATCCCACTACCCGTTGTAACAATGATTGTTGTCACGGTAGCACTCTCTTGCCGCCCCGTATATGGCTCTGCGAGGCTTACCTGACATTCACGTCCGCAGCGCGGCTTTCCTCGGAAGCCAGAGTGGGAGAACACATGCCATCGATCTTCATTTCCGGCGGTGCCGCAGGTATCGGCCTGGCAACTGCAACGAAGTTTGCATCGCAAGGCTGGACCGTCGGCATCTACGACGTCAGCGAAGCAGCCCTCGCCAGCGCCAAGGCCGAGAATCCCGACTTCATCGTCGGTACACTCGACGTTCGCGAACCGCAACAGTGGGCCGACGCGCTCGCTGACTTCACCTCGCACACCGGCGGCGAACTCGACGTACTCGACAACAACGCAGGCATCCTCGTCGCTGGTCCATTGTCGGAGATTTCGGCCGATGCCATCCGCTCACAAATCGAGATCGACGCGCTCGGGATTACCTTCGGCGCCCAAGCCGCGTATCCGTATTTGAAGGC
This sequence comes from Gordonia sp. 34D, assembly GCF_056682775.1. Classification (NCBI taxonomy): domain Bacteria; kingdom Bacillati; phylum Actinomycetota; class Actinomycetes; order Mycobacteriales; family Gordoniaceae; genus Gordonia; species Gordonia sp. 34D. Next base: position 2,220,426 of record NZ_CM155293.1, read on the forward strand.
GACCCCGTCGTCGCACATGGTGAACATTGCTTCGGCGTCGGCCATCTACGGTCAGCCCGGCATCGCCACCTACAGTGCCGCCAAATTTTACGTCGCCGGCCTCACCGAAGCCCTCGAGTTGGAATGGGCCCCGGATGACATTCGTGTCGTCAGCATCTGGCCACTGTGGGCCAAAACCGCCCTCGCCGCGCCGGAAACCCGCTCCGCGCACGTCCTGGGCATTCGCCTGACCCCCGAAGACGTCGCCGAGAAGGTCTGGGAGTCCGTGCATCCGTCGGCGGCCGACCGCCTCCTGCGTCGCACCAGCTATTCAGTCGGCGTCCAAACTCAGGTGCTGGGTAATCTGTCGAAGTTTGTCCCGAACGTCGTCAGCCGGAACGTGAATAAATTCTTGGCGCAGTAGCGCGCGGTGGACCCTCAGCTCGCAGACGGTCCCAGCGGGGAATCACCGGTGCCCCCGGCAGCTGCGGGCTCCTTCAACTCCACGAAAATCACGTGGGTCTCAGTGTTTCCAACGTTGGTGCCGCGGTGGCTCTGTGCTGGCAACCACCGCGCCTCGCCAGCGTCAAGGCTGACCGGCATCTCCCGCCCACCCGAGGCGATAACCCGCTCAAACGACGACAGCGTCACCATCACACTGTCGGGGTGGTCGTGCGGGTGCGTGGCGTCGCCCGGGGTGTCACGGTACTCAAGAACGCGAACTCGCTCGTTTTCCCAGAGGACCCGGTAGTGGTCCGGATCCGTCACCGTCGGATCGTTCATGCATCTAACGGTAGTCCTAGCATCCGGCACACACCAGGGCTGTTTGCGAGGCGAAACGTCGACGGTCGAGCGCGGCACGCGGCCGCGCTCGACGACGTGGCGCCCCTATCCCCGAATCATCTCCGCACACTTCTCCCCGACCATCATCACGGTGATGTTGGGGTTCACCGAGGTGTGCTCGGGGAAGATCGAAGCGTCGGCGACCCGCAGACCGTCGACGCCCTTGACCCGCAGCTCGGCGTCGACGGGCGCATGGTCGGACGAGCCCATCGCGGCTGTACCAACCGGGTGGTAGACGGTGTTGTGGGTGCGCATGATGTACTTCGTCAACTCGGCATCGCTGTTGTTGTCCGGGCCGGGGAACAGTTCCCGACCCGCCCAGTCGGCCATCGCGGGCTGCTTCACGATCTCCCGCGCGCGTCGGATGCCCTCGGTCATGATCCGCATGTCGTAGCCCTCGGGATCGCTGAAGTACTTCGGATCCACCAGCGGCTTGTCGCGGAAGTCGCGCGAGGCCAGGCGCACCGTGCCGCGCGAGCGCGCGTGCGTCACATTGGGCGTCAGGCAGAAGGCGTTGTCGACGGTCGGGAAGCCGCGGCGCACCGTGTGCATGTCGAACGGCACGCTGCCGTAGTGCATCATCAGGTCCGGCCGGTCGAGGCCACTGTCGACCATGTCGAAGATCCCGATCTCCCACCACTGGGTGGAGTCGGTGACCATCGGCTGCTTGGCCTCCCACGAGAGAACGCCCTCGGGATGGTCCTGCAGATTGCTGCCGACGCCCGGCGAATCGAGCAGCACCTCGACGCCACGGCCGGCGAGGTGCTCGGCCGGGCCGATGCCCGAGAGCATCAGCAGTTTCGGGGTGTCGATCGCGCCTGCCGCCAGAATCAGTTCGCGACCGGCGCGGATGGTCTGGGTCTTGCCGAACTGGTTGTCGACCACCTCGACACCGACGCACCGCAGGCCGTCGAAGATCAACTTCTTGGCACGCAGCCCGGTGAGAAGGGTGAAGTTCGCACGGTCGACGATCGGGTGGATGTACGAGACCGACGACGACGACCGGGTGCCGTCCGTGCGCGAGTTGATCTGGAAGAAGTTGGCGCCGGAGGTCACGGTGGTACCGGTGTTGAACTTGACCGTCGGAATGCCGAACTCGCTCGCGGCCTCCAGCAGCGCGACGCCGCACGGGTCCACCGGCGGGACGTTCATCAGGTGGACCGGTCCACTGTCGCCGTGGTGCGGCGCGTCGGGTCCAGCGTCTTCGTTGGTCTCCAAGCGCTTGAGCACCGGCCACATGGCTTCCGCATTCCAGCCGGTGGCGCCGAACTTGCTCTCCCACTCGTTCAGGTCCTCGGCGGGCGGCCAGAACGCGATGCACGAGTTGTGCGACGAACAGCCGCCGAGCACCTTGGCGCGGGCATGCCGCATGAAGGAGTTGCCATTGGGTTGCGGCTCGATCGGGTAGTCCCAGTCGTAGCCCGACTCCAACAGTTCCATCCACCGGTTTAGCTGGAGCACCTCGGGGATGCCGCGATCATCCGGGCCCGCCTCGATCAGCGCCACGGTGACCGACGGGTCCTCCGACAGCCGTGCGGCCGCCGCACACCCGCCGGATCCGCCGCCGACGACGACGTAGTCGAACTCCCTGATCCCTGCCTCAGACACTGTGCTCATCAGCCTTCCTCGTGAGTCCGGTCGGCGAACCATCCGGTGACCGCCGGTGCAATGTTGTGATAGACGTGCTTGGCTTCGCGGTACTCGTCGAGTCCCGTCGGCCCCAGTTCCCGGCCCACGCCGGACTGCCCAAAACCGCCCCATTCCGCCTGCGGCAGGTAGGGGTGGAAGTCGTTGATCCAAATGGTTCCGTGCCGCAGGCGGTTGGCGACCCGCTGTGCGCGGCCAGCGTCCTGTGTCCAGACCGCACCGGCGAGACCGTAGACGGTGTCGTTGGCGATACGAACGGCGTCGTCCTCATCGGTGAATGTCTCGACGGTGACGACGGGGCCGAACGCTTCGTCGACGACGACCGACATGCCCTGCTTGACGTTGTCGATGATGGTCGGCAGGTAGTAGAAGCCAGCGTCGAGGTCGGAGGTACCGGACTGACCGGTCGCGAACTCGCCACCGCATCGGACGCGGGCACCTTCGGCGACCCCGGCTTGCACGTAGGCGTGAACCTTGTCGCGGTGCTCGGCAGAGATCAGCGGGCCGGTCTCGGCGGCATCGTCGAATGGTCCGCCGAGCACAATCCCGCGAGCCCGGGCGACGAGTTCGTCAACGAACCGTTCGGCGATCGACTCGTGCACAATCAGTCGCGCACCCGCCGAACAAACCTGGCCCGAGTGTACAAACGCCCCGTTGAGCGCGTTGTCGAGGGCGGCGTCGAAGTCGGCGTCAGCAAAAATCACGTTGGGGTTTTTGCCACCGAGTTCGAGAGCAACCTTCTTGACTGTGCCCGCAGCGCTCGCCGCAATCACCCGGCCCGTGACCAGGCCACCGGTGAACGACACCAGGTCGACGTCCGGGTGCGACGACAGCGGCGCACCCGCAGTCACGCCAGCGCCGGTGACCAGGTTGGCAACACCCGCGGGCAAGCCCAACTCGTCAAGCAACTGCATCGTCAGGATCGCTGTGTGCGGGGTCAGTTCTGCGGGCTTCAACACGAAGGTGCAGCCTGCAGCGATGGCCGGGGCAATCTTCCACGCCGCCTGCAACAGCGGGTAGTTCCACGGTGTGATGAGCCCGCACACGCCCACCGGCTCGTACTGGATGCGACTGACGACCTCGGCCGATCCGGCATCCACCAACCGGCCCGCGTCCTGGGCGCCGATGTCCGCGAAGTAGTCGAAGCAAGCGGCGATGTCGTCCATGTCGAGGCGTGCCTCAAGCATCCGCTTGCCCGTGTCGAGAGCTTCCGCGCGCGCGAACTCCTCACGACGCTCGCGGATACCCGCAGCCACCTTTCGGAGCAGGGCGCAACGCTCCGGTGCCGGGACCGACGACCAACGACCGTCGTCGAATGCCCGACGCGCTGCCGCGATCGCCAATTCGGTGTCGTCCCCGGTGGCCTCACTGATGGTGGCAACGAGCGTGCCGTCGGCCGGGCAACGGATCTCCCGCGTTCCGCCAGCGGAAGCACCGGTCCACGCACCGTCGATGAATAGGGTTTTAGGGCTCACGGACCGTCTCCTCTTCCAAGGGGTCTTCAACATCGGTTAGCTCAAAGTCGCCAGACCAATCCAGGGTGGCTTCGGATTCCACGGGCTCAGATTCCGCGTCGCCCACAGAATGCAGGTACTGAATGTGCCGTTCATAGTGGTCGAGCACGTTGGAACTGATCTGTTCCTTGGTGAAGCCGAAGACGTCGAACCCTTCGCTGCCGAGCGCGGTGAACACTTCGAGGCGGTAGAACACATCGGACGGTTCCGGGCTCATCCCGAACACCGGCGTCGGATGCTGCGTTGGGTACACCTGGTAATGGAATGGCTTCTTACCGTTGAACGACACGTCCAAGTGATAGGAAACCATGTCGTACGCTTCCACCTCCGTTGAACCCACCGACGCATTCATGTCTGTCTTGGTGAGTTCTGCGGCCACATCGCGCAACGCCGGGGCGACGGTGTTCTCGGTGAACCGTCGGACGTCGTTCACGTTGGGATACCGCACGGCGCGCGCAGCACGCTGGCGCCAGTTCAAGGCTGTACCGCCGGACGAACGGTGCGAAAGTGCCCGACTCAGCGCACTTTGACGCGAATCAATCCAGCCCGCTTCCACCTGCAATGCGCGGAAAAGACCCAGCATGATCAGCAGAATCACCACCGCAAACGGCAGACCCATAATCACTGTCGCCTGCTGCAGCGTCGTAATGCCGCCGATCATCAGCATCGCCAAGGTCAGCAGGCCAGTCGCGAACGCCCAAAATACGCGCAGCCATTTGGGTCCGTCAGTGTCGTTGTCCTCGATGCGTGACGAGAAGTGCGCCATCACCAACGCGCCCGAGTCGGCACTTGTGATGTAAAACAGCAGGCCGGTGAAAGTCGCGACAACCACCAGCAGCGGGGCGGCCGGATACTCGTGGAGCAGGGCGTAGAAACCCTTTTCCGGCGTGTCGATCGCCGTCGTCTCGAACGCCTTCCCTTCAGCGCCGCCGCGACGAACAATCTCTAACGCGCTGTTGCCGAAGATCGAAATCCACACCCCGATGAACATGAACGGCACGATCAGCGTGCCCGACACGAACTGTCGGATGGTGCGCCCGCGCGAGATGCGCGCCAGGAACAGTCCGACAAACGGGGCCCATGCGATCCACCAAGCCCAGAAGAACAGGGTCCAACTGGCCATCCATTCTTCGGGGTAGTCGTAGGCCATGGTGTCTAGTGCCATGCCGGGGAACCGCGAGGCGAAGTCGCCTAGGTTTTGGACGAGGCTGTTCATGAGGAACGTCGTCGACCCGGCGATGAGGACGAACAGCATCAACCCGACGGCGATGAGGACATTGGCCTCCGACAGTCGCTTCACGCCTTTATCGACGCCGAGCACCGCGGAAAGTGTGGCCACCGCGACGGCGACGGCGATCAGTCCCGCTTGGGCCCACGTGCTTTCCGGTATCCCGAAGAGATCATCGAGTCCCACGTTGAGCTGTGCGACGCCGATGCCCAAGCTGGTCGCGAGACCGAAGATGGCACCGAGGAGGGCCGCAATGTCGACGGTGTCGCCAAGCAAGCCCTTCACCCGGTCGCCGAAGATCGGCTGCAGCGCCGATCGGAGACTCAGGGGCTGGTTATAGCGGTACGAGAAGTATGCGAGCGCCATGCCGATCAGTGCGTATAAGCCCCAACCCATGAGGCCGTAGTGGAACAGCGTCCAGACGACCGCTTGCCGCGTGGACTCCAACGTTCCGCCTTCACCCACCGGTGGTAACGCGCGCTGAAACACCGGCTCGGCGACCGAGAAGAACATCAGGTCGATGCCGATGCCAGCCGCGAACAGCATGGCAGTCCAGGAGAAGACGCTGTAAGTCGGCTTGGAGTGGTCGGGGCCTAACTTCACACGCCCAACCCTCGAGACCGCCGCCCAAATGACGAACACGAGAACGACGGTCACCACCAGGATGTAGAACCATCCAAGTTCGCGAGCGACCCATCCGACAGCGGTACCGATTATCCGATCGGCACCTTCTTGATCGATGAGCGCCCAGATAATGATCCCGAGGATTCCTGCGCCGGATCCAAAGAACACGGTCTTGTTGACCTGTACGTTCTTTTTGTCCCGTGCGCCGTTTTGCCCAGCATCCATTGATTGAGTTGTTGAAGCCACGACCACATCCCTGACAAACTTCGCATTAGTTACGTATGACCCAAAGTATCGACTACTTCAAACCTACTGGGTGCGAATCCTCAGTTTGCTTGGCCCCATGAGTTCGAGACCTCACCGTGACTGGTATCAGCCTCGCAAATACCAAAAAAGCTGTGCCCGACGATTTCTCGTCGGGCACAGCTTTCTAAGCTTTGACGCTAGCGTTTAGCGGCGGTCGAGGTCGACCAAGCCGAGCTTCGCGGCCTTGACCAGGCGACGCGGGATACGCTGCGAAACGCCGTTGATCTTCTCTTCTTGCAGTGTGACGTTGTCGGCCTTCCACTGCGAACGACGACTGCGGGTGTTGGCCCGCGACATCCGGCGCTTGGGTACTGCCATGGTTCCAGCCCTTCTCTTACCTGGTGCGGGTGGGATTCGGGAGGAAGCCCCGATCCGCCAAACCCACTGATCGCTTGGTCACCACGGCATAGCGACCGCGGCACACAACCAGACCAGATTAGCCGCACGAGGGGCTGCGACGCAAAACGCCAGGGGTTGGCTGGGCCACAATATTTCGCGACCGTGCTATCGCGGGCATAGGTTCGACGAGTGTCAGGCGTCGTCTCCGGGTTTACCGTTATCTTTCTTGTCGTCGCGCTCGGCTACCTTTTGGGCCGGACCGGCAGCCTCGGCGAGCACGCGTCGTCGGTCCTGGCACGCCTTGTCTTCTTCGTCTGCACGCCGGCACTGCTCATCCATTCTCTCGCCACCAGCGACCTGTCGGTGGTCTTCTCCTCGACCCTGGCGATCGCTTCGGCTTCCGCGCTCATCGTGGGTGCCGCCTATGTGGTGATCGCCCGCCTCTGGCTGCGTCGCGCGGTTCCCGAGTTGGTGATCGGCGCACTGTCGTCGTCGTACGTCAACAGCGTGAATTTGGGATTGCCGATCGCGATCTTTGTGCTCGACGACGCCTCGTTTATCGCGCCGCTTCTGCTGTTCCAGATCGTCTTCTACTCCCCCATCGCGTTGACTGCGCTCGACTTGACTGCCCTTGACCCGGTTGCCGGACCGGGCGGCAAGCGCACGTCGACGTTGAAGACCGCCCTCGTGCCACTGCGGAATCCGATCCTCATTGGTGGCGTGATCGGCCTCGCGGTTTCGCTCGTCGGTTGGACGCCTCCGCAGTCGGTGATGGAGCCGCTCAACATGCTGGGGCAGGCATCGGTGCCGCTCGCGCTCCTGACGTTCGGTCTGACATTGACCGGTGTCGCCGTCTTCAAGAAGGGGCAAAGCCCGCGCCGCGACATCGCCCTCGCGTCGGTGATGAAGATGGTCGCGATGCCGCTGGTGGCGTTCGCCTTGGCGAAGTGGGCGTTCGGCCTCACCGGTCACGCACTGTTCGCACAGGTCGTCATCGCCGCACTTCCGACCGCACAGAACGTCCTCGTCTACGCGACGAGATACCAGCGTGGCGAAGTCCTCGCCCGCGACTCCGCCCTCATGACAACGTTGGTCTCGATCCCGGTCATCGCTCTGATCGCGGCGACGTTGGCCTAACGTGCCCGGCGCGGCCCAATGTGTTCGCCGCGTGGCCGACGTTGGATGTTGATGCTGCCCGCGACTGCCCGTCCCTGCACGACCACCCGGGGAGCGCCCTCACCGCCGGGGCCGGCCGCCGAGCTTTCGACGCCGCCGACGATGCCGTTACCGTGCACTTCCAGCGTCACATCTGGCGGCACCGTGATGTCGATGGTGCCCATGAATGCACGACACTTCACGGTCAGGACGGGGGCGGTGAACTCGGCGTCCCGGAGGTCGAGCGCCACACTGCCCATCGTCGCCTTGACTCGCAGCATGTCGCCGACGACGGCACCGCCGCCCACATCACTGCTCCCGATAAACCCGGTCACCTTTGTCACCGGATTAGCGCCCGACGCACTGACCTGTGTCGCCTTACTGACTTGGGTATTCCCAGTCTGCGACTGGACGGCCACCCGCAACTGATCGATCGGCAGATCGGCCGTCAACAAATCCAGGTCGGCGCGCGTCTGCGCGGCCGCGGCACGACCGGCCCGCTCGGTGTACTCCTCCGGATTCAGCACTCCCAACGACATCGCCGCCGACAGATACGAATGGGTGTGCTCCCGATCGGCATCGCTGACGCGCATGATGGGGGCTGGCTCGCTCTGATCGGTCATGGCCACCAGCCTAATGCCCCCAGCCTAATGCCGTCCCCCCGTTGATTGCCGCCTACGACCGCCGCGCTCGCAGGTAATCTCCCACCACTGCCGCGCCAAGACCGTCCAATTCCGGTGCGACAACGCGGCCGCCGATCCGGCGTGCGATGCGGTCGATGAAGCGGGCCAGACCGGGATCGTCCCCGAGGCGGAAAAACGTGGTCTGCGTTCCCATGCGGGACAGGTGGTCGAGTTCGGCGACGGTCAACCCGATGGTCCGCGGGTGCGGTGGGTAGAAGAAAAACTCTTCACCGTTTGATTCCAGGTGGGCGGTCGGTTCACCGTCGGTGACGATCAGCAGGACCGGTTGCGCGTTCGGGAAGCGACGAAAGTGCCTCTGCGCCAACATGAGTCCGTGGTGCAGGTTGGTGCCCTGCTCCATCCGCGGATCGAGGCCGGTGAGCTTTTCGACGGTGGTGTCGCGGGCGATGCGGCCAAACTCGATGAGGTGCAGTTCGTCGGTCCGGAACCGCGTCGAGATCAACTGATTGAGCGCGAGCGCGGTCCGCTTCATCGGCGTCCAGCGCCCCTCCATCACCATGGAGAACGACGTATCGACCAGCAGGACGACGGCTGCCTGTGTGCGGGCCTCGGTTTCGATGACCTCGATGTCGCCGACGTCGATCCGGACGCCACTCCCCGCGGCCAGGTCGGCGGCAGCGGATGGATTTTCTGAAACGGTTCGCAGCACCGCGTTGGTGACGGTGCGGGTCACGTTCCAGGGTTGGGTATCGCCGAACTGCCATTCGCGGGTGCTACCTGTCGGTTCGCCGAGTCGGCCAGCCTGATCTGCATCCCGGTCACCGCCGCGCGCCGACAACTGCTGCGCGATGTCACGCAAGATCGCCTGGCCCAGCCGGCGCATCGCCTTCGGGCTCAGTCGCGTCTTCCCGTCCGGCGTGCGGTCGAAGTAGCCTTCCTCACGCATCGCCTTGTCGAGCTCTGCGAGCGTGCGGGCATCGGCGGCGGCTTCGTCACCGAGCTGTCGGGCCAGCGCATCGAGGTCAATATCGTCGAGTTGCGCGCCGGCATATCCCTGCGAGAGCAGCTCGGCGAGGTTCTCAAGGTCAGCGATGTCACGCAGGGCGGCCGCGCCCTCGCCCATCCCCATCGGGTTGTCGCCCGAGAACTGTTGCCCGCCATTCCAATTCAGGTCAGGTCGCGCTTCCTGCAACGCGGCGTCCATCTGCGCGAGCTGCGACATCAACTGCGGCGACCCGAAGGCTTGCGCCGACAACTCAGCCAACTCGGCCTGCTGCTCGGGGGTGAGCGAGTTGAAGAACTGTTGCGCCGCTGCTGAGCGTGCGGCGAGCGAGTCGACGAGTTCCTGGGTGTTCTCTGGGTTCTCGGGGAAGTACTCGCCGTGCTTGTCCATGAACTCTTCGAACTGCTCGGTGGTGTCCTCGCCCCGATTGTGCGCGGCCAACAGCTCGTTCAGGTCGTCGAGCATCTCCGAAATCCGCTGCCGATCCTCATCGGTGGCACCTTCGAGCGCCTCCTTCATGCCGGCGAAACGTTGGTCGAGCGCCTCGCGACCGAGAAGGTCGGAGATCTTGTCGTAATCGGCCTTCGCCTCCGGGCTGCGCCAGTTGTAGTCCGACAGTTCTTTGACGGCCTGCGCCGTGGACGCCGGGAGGTTCTCAATCTGCATTTCGGCGAACCGTGCGTCGTCGTCTAGGTCGCGCGCGAGCTGCTTGCGTTCATTCAGCACGGCCGAATCGAGGAGTTCGCGGATCTCGTCGAATGTCCCATCCAGATTGCGGTTGCGAAGCAGTTCGCGACGACGCCGATTCGCCATCTCCGCGAGCTTGTCCAGCCCGCGCATGTTTTCACTACCGCGACGCAAATACTCGCGGAGCGCACGGTCGGGCGACGCTCCCGACATCACGTCGTCGCCGATGGCCTCCAGCGCTTCGCGGAGGTCGACCGGTGGTGCCAGCGGGTCGGGCCCGCCGGTATAGCGCCGGTAGGCGGAACGATGAAATCGACGTCGCGTCATGGGTTTGTCACTCTTCGTCTGGAGATTCCACCAGGTAGGTGGTCCGACCGTATTCGTCGGTGTCCTTGCCGATCCGGCGCGCCAAGTACAGGCCTTCGAGAGCGAGTTCGGCGGCGCTGGCCCGCTCGGCGTCTTCGGTGGCGTCGAGCCGGGCCGCAATGTCGTCGAGAAGTGCGGCAACCTCACCGTTGTCGCCGAGTGCGGTCAGCACGTCGGTGGCGGGCACGCGATCGCCAGTCAGGACTTCTTCGCCAGCTTCGAGGGCGGCGACCAGTGGTCGCATATCGACGCCGCCGAGGTGCGCGCGGACGGTGTCGGCGACCGACTTGCGGAGCAGGTAGTCGAGAATCTCGAGTTCGCGGCCTTCTTCGCCGGACTCGAACTCCACCTTGCCGCGCAGGACCTCAATCACCGATTGCAGGTCGACTGGACGGGCGACGGGAAACTCTTCCCGTGCGACTGCCGAGCGGTGCAGCGCCGCCGCCGCGACGGTCTCCGCGCCCGCGATGGAGAAGCGGGCCGAAACGCCCGAGCGCTGGTCGATCGACGGGTGCTCGCGGGCGTAGCGGGTGAAACGCGCGAGGACCTCGATGAGGTAGTCGGGCACGGTCGCGACGAGGTCCGCTTCCTGCTCGATGACGTCCATCTCGTCTTCCAAATCCAGCGGGTAGTGCGTGCGGATCTCGGCACCGAAACGGTCCTTGAGCGGGGTGATGATGCGGCCGCGGTTGGTGTAGTCCTCGGGGTTGGCGCTCGCGGTGACGAGCACGTCGAGCGGCAGTCGGAGGCTGTAGCCGCGGACCTGCACGTCGCGTTCTTCCATCACGTTCAGCATCGACACCTGGATGCGTTCGGCGAGGTCAGGTAGCTCGTTGATGGCGATGATGCCGCGGTGCGACCGCGGGATCAGACCGAAAGCGATGGTTTCCGGATCGCCGAGGCTGCGACCTTCGGCCACCTTCATGGGGTCGACGTCGCCCACCAGGTCGGCGACGGAGGTGTCCGGGGTGGCGAGCTTCTCGCGGTACCGCTCGGTGCGGTGACGCCACGCGATGGGAAGGTCGTCGCCCAGTTCGGCGGCCCGTCGAATCGATGCGGGCAAGATCGGGGTGAAGGGATGCTCGTCGAGGTCGGAGCCGTCGATGACGGGCGTCCACTCGTCGAGCAGCGCGACGAGGGTCCGCAGCAGGCGCGTCTTGCCCTGGCCACGTTCGCCAAGCATCACCACGTCGTGACCGGCGATGAGGGCGCGTTCGAGCTGAGGAAGGACGGTGTCGTCGAAGCCGACGATCCCATCCCACGGGCTTTCGCCCGCGCGCAGTGCGGTCAGCAAGTTGTTCCGGAGTTCATCGCGAATGCTGCGTTCGGTGTGCCCGGAGGCACGGAGTTCGCCGAGAGTCGTGAGAGCCGGTGCAGGAGTGTCGAAATCGGAGACAGCCACGCGTTCCACGCTACCTGTAAACCGATGCTCACTGCGGAAGCCAGGCGATAGTCGCAGGTCCGGGCTACGCTTTTTCCCATCCCTTTCCGATCGGAGCAAGCCATGCCCTGGAACGCCCTTGATATGTACAACAACGGCCTCACCTTCTTTAGCGACATTGTTGCGGCGGTACCCGACGACGGGTGGGCGGTGGCCTCGCCATGCGAGGGATGGTCGGCGCTCGATGTGCTCGGGCACGTAGGCGACGCCACCAACATCGGCACGCGCATTTTGCGTGGCGGCGAACGCGACTTCAATCCGCACAACCCACCATCGTCGGCCATTGACGGCAACGCGGCGCAATGGTGGGCGGCCACCGTCGCCGAGGCCCGCGATGCACTGGCCAACGTGACCGACCTCGACCGCGAAGTCGACAGTCCCGCCGGTCGTCGGAGTGTGCGCGACGGACTGTCGTTCCCGGCGGTCGACCTGTTCCTTCACGGATGGGACCTCGCCGCCTCCTCCGGCCAGCAAGTCACCTTCCCCGCCGAAGCCGTCGAATACATCCGCGGCATCTTCGCCGAAGTTCCCGAAGAGGTGACCCGAAGGCCGGGAGTTTTCGGGCCGGCAGTCGACGTTCCCGCGGGCAGCGACGACACCGCGCAGGTCATTGGGTTCGCCGGACGCGACCCGGCTTGGACGCCGTAACTCGCGTTCGCGTACTTCGTTGGTCTTCGCTCTGTCTGTGCGGGAGCGAAGACCAACGAACTACGCGAAGACCCGAAGCACTAAACTCCTGGTCATGAAACTGGGTGTACTTCTGAGCGTTTCAACGCTTGCCGTGGCCACGCTGATCACTGCCGCGCCTGTGCACGCCGAGCCGCCCCGTCTCACCGCGCCGAATCTTGCGCCACTGCCCGGTTGGGTGGTCGAGGGCGTCGACGAGGTGGTCCCGCCAGCACCCATTCCGCGACTGAAGACCATCCCGCAGCGCGCCTACTCCCCCGGCTACGACCACGCCACGCTGGAATTACGGAATGCGATCCTGCCCGACCCCATCGGCGACGCGATGCTCGACCGCTGGCCGACGAGCCTGGCCAAACGGGCGCCGGGTGCCGTGATCGCGACCCGCGACGTCACCAGCGTCGCCGGGTTCCTGGTGACCGTCCCGATCCGCAGCGCACGGATGTTGAAGTTCCGTTCGACCGATGTGCACGGACAACCGATCCCGGCAACGGCCACGGTCATCGAACCGCGGGCGGCGTGGAAGGGCTCCGGTCCTCGCCCAATCTTGGTGAACAACCTGCCGATTAACGGGCTGGGCACCGAGTGCACCGCCGGGTACACCCTCACCAACGGTTTCTCGGACAAGACCAATCAGACGGACCTCTTTCCGCCGACCACGCAGTTGGCACTGTCCCGCGGGTACACGGTGATCGTGCCCGACCACGAGGGGCCGCGGATGGCCTATGCCGAACCCGAACTCGCCGGGCACATCGTCCTGGACTCGATCCGGGCGGCGGCCAAGTGGAAGCCGTCGAAGTACGCCAAGAGCCGGGTCGCTATCACCGGCTACTCCGGCGGTGCGATCGCGACCAACGGTGCCGCGAAGGTTCTCGGAACCTATGCCCCCGACCTGACCCCGCGCATGGTCGGTGCCGCGCTCGGTGGCGTCCCCGCCGACTTCCGGCTACTGGCACAGGCGATGAACGCGAACGTCGCCACCGGCGTCATGCTGGCCGCGACCCTCGGCATCGCCCGCGAGCGGCCCGAACTGCTGAAGCTGACGAACAACCTCGGCCAGTGGGTCGCGACCTCGGAGTTGAAGAACTCGTGCGGCTCGAACTACGGCCTTGCCGCTCCGCTGCTGTTGCCGGCGCAGATTCTTTCCAGTGACCCCGACCCGTTCAACTCCCCGCTCGCCAACCGGATTTACGAGCTGACTGAGATGGCGGATGTGAAGTCCGATATGCCGCTGTACATCTATCACGGTGCGCAGGAGATCTGGATTCCAGTTCAGGGTGCCCGCAATCTGTACGCCCAACAGTGCAAGCTGGGCGCGAATGCCACCTACCGCGAGGTGCTGGGTGAACACCTCTCGGCAGCGGTGATTGGCTACCCGGAAACCATGGAATGGCTCGACGCGCGGTTGCGCGGCATACCGGCCAAGAGCGAATGCCCGAAACAGTAGATTTCGCAACAGTCCCATTTGCTACGTCCGGTCCAGCTGCCGTCCCAGAATAGCCAGCGAGCTACAGGTCACCAGCGCGGTCGCACACCCCCACCGGATGTCTCCACGTTGGCCCAATCGGGGATTCAAATACGGAACTACCCCGCACTAAACACCGTCGCGCGAGGGCCAACCCGGCGACGCAGGCAACTTGGGCGGCGGAGTAGTCCTCGTAGTCTCGTCCAGGACAGGACCACAGGGACTCTCACCAACAAGGTTCGTCACCCTCGTCGTACGCCAACTCCCGAACACATCGACCTCCGGAGTAGCAGCAGGACCAGACTGTCGGGCAGGTGGAAGATTGTTCTCGTCCTTACTGACCTCGATACGCCTCCCAGAGGGGATCCGCCCTGTCGTCCAGGTTCCATTCCCGAAACCTGCAGTGCCCGAAGTGTCCTGACAAATCACAGCTGAAACCGTCATAGGTGTTCGGCGGACCACATCTTGAACCCAAAAACGGCGAGTGCCTGTTGTCGCGCGCGCCGCCCGAACCTCAAACCACTCGTCGTACTCACCGCGAAAATGACCGGACGGCACATCCACAAAACCGGGAAAAGCCCGCGAAATATCACCAGAAACCCCAGCGCGCTCAACCGACTCAGCAACAGCCCGCAGATAGGTCCCCTCCGACGACATTAAATCCAACGCCTCCGTCGGAGTCCACACCACCGTCCAATCATCAATAACCGGACGCACCGGCACCGACGACGGCGCACTCGACGCAGAATCCGGAGTTGCTGACGAACCACACCCCACCAGAACTGCTCCGGCAATCACCGCTGCAGCGACACCAAACGATGCACGACCCAACTGACGCCGCACTAAACACCGTCCCGAGAAGGCCAACCCGGCCACGCAGGCAACTTCGGCGGCGGAGTATCCCTCGAAGTCTCTCGCCCGTCGGGACCGCAGGGACTCTCATCACCACCGAGGTTCGTCACCCTCGTCGTGAGCCAACTCCCGAACACATCGACCTCCGGCGTCGACGACGAACCCGCCTGCCGAACAGGCGGGACATCCACACCATCCTTACGAACCTCAATACGCCTACCAGGTACCGATCCTCTACTGGTCCAACGACCATTATCGAGACCGGACGTCCCTGAAAAGTCCTGACAAATGATGGCCGACATCGTCCTCGGCGAGGGCCGAACCAAGCTCTCTACCCAAAAACGACGAGTCCCCGTCGACTGCCGAGCCGCCCGAACCTCAAACCACTCGCCGTACTCGCTACGAAAATGACCAGACGGCACATCCACAAAACCAGGAAAAGCCCGCCCAATATCCCCAGAAGCGCCAGCACGCTCAACCGACTCAGCAACAGCCCGCAAATACGTCCCCTCCGAAGACATCAAATCCACCGCCCCAGTCCGAGTCCACACCACCGTCCAATCATCAACGATCGGACGCACCGCCACCGACGACGGCGCACTCGACACAGAATCCGGAGTTGCTGACGAACCACACGCCACCACACTCAATGCTGTGACTGCGGTAAAAAACGCACAAAGCAGCGCGCGGCGCAACTGGTAGTCAGCCATTAGTGATCGTCTCCAAACCCTTAGCCGCGGCAACCTTAATCCAAAACAGATTTTCCGAGCCCATCTTCCGCTTCCAAATCTCGTTCGCTGCGTCCCGCCGATCCTTCAATGTCCGATCTGTATCTGTCGCGTACTTGTAGTCCTTGGTCTTCGTCGATATCTTGCCGGTCTTGGCAAGCTGATCAATCATGATTAGCGCGGCCGTGGATTCGTCATCCTCAGAATTGACGAGGTCCTGAATCGTTTTATAACGACGATCGCCCTCGATGTTATATGGATTCAAAACACCAAGGATGCTCAATTTCAGGTAGGGGTCAGTCGCCGAAATGCTGGTCGCGACAGCAGTCCCAGCAAACGGAACAGCGCCGAACGCCGTCGTCACCACAGACGACACGGCATCGTAATTAGCCGTCTGTTTTGCCGCATCAACCGCCGCGAGATAGCGCCGCTGCTCCTCGGAATTCGTGTACGCACCTTCGGCAGCCCGTTTCATAACTTCTTGAAGGTGCCCATAAACAACAGGGTCCCCTTGACCGCCCTGGGGTTCGCCGCCGTTGTCTGCATAGGTTCGTGCAATCGTGCGGGTCTCGCGCGATCCTCGCCTCTCGGCCCGATCAATCCGCGGCGTGCTCGTCCACAAAGTTCTGGTCGCGCCCAATAAACGCCGCTAGGTGTACGACGGCATCGGCGCCGTATGGCACGGGAAGGCTGGCCCCTACTGGCCCGACCCACGAAGAGCGTCTTCCAGTCGCATGCCTTCGAGAAGTTGCTGGTCACCGTAAGCCCCGTCCCACGTTCGCGTACTTCGTTGGTCTTCGCTCCGTCTGTGCGGGAGCGAAGACCAACGAACTACGCGAAGACCCCAAGCACTAAACTCCTGGTCATGAAACTGGGTGTACTCCTAAGCGTTTGAACAACCTGCCCATTAATGGCCTGGGCACCGAGTGCACCGCCGGGTACACCCTCACCAACGGGTTCTCGGACAAGACCAACCAGACGGACCTGTTTCCGCCGACCACCCAACTGGCACTCTCGCGCGGGTACACGGTGATCGTGCCCGACCACGAGGGGCCGCGGATGGCCTACGCCGAACCCGAACTCGCCGGGCACATCGTCCTCGACTCGATCCGGGCGGCGGCCAAGTGGAAGCCGTCGAAGTACGCCAAAAGCCGGGTCGCTATCACCGGCTACTCCGGCGGTGCGATTGCGACCAACGGGGCAGCGAAGGTCCTCGGAACGTATGCGCCCGATCTGACTCATCGGATGGTCGGTGCCGCACTCGGTGGTGTCCCCGCTGATTTCCGGCTACTGGCACAGGCGATGAACGCGAACGTCGCCACCGGCGTGATGCTGGCCGCGACCCTCGGCATCGCCCGCGAGCGGCCCGAACTGCTGAAGCTGACGAACAACCTCGGCCAGTGGGTCGCGACCTCGGAGTTGAAGAACTCGTGCGGCTCAAACTACGGTCTTGCGGCCCCGCTGCTTCTGCCGGCGCAGATCCTCTCCAGTGACCCCGACCCGTTCAACTCCCCGCTCGCCAACCGGATTTACGAGCTGACTGAGATGGCGGATGCGAAGTCCGATATGCCGCTGTACATCTATCACGGTGCGCAGGAGATCTGGCTTCCAGTTCAGGGTGCCCGCAATCTGTACGCCCAGCAGTGCAAGCTGGGTGCGAACGCCACCTACCGCGAGGTGCTGGGTGAACACCTCTCGGCAGCGGTGATTGGCTACCCGGAAACCATGGAATGGCTCGACGCGCGGTTGCGCGGCATACCGGCCAAGAGCGAATGCCCGAAACAGTAGTCCAGCCTTAAACCCCCACCGGGATGTCGCCACGGAGCGTCACCCGATGCATGCGACGGCGCTCGGTGTAGTCGCGGTTCGCGTAATGCAGCGTGGAACGGTTGTCCCACAACACCACATCGCCAAGCTGCCACCGGTGTCGGACGATGTGCTCGGGTTTGGTGATGTGCGCGTAGAAAGCGTCGAGCAGGCCGCGGCTTTCCGCGTCCGACACGCCCTCGATGTGCGACGTGAAACCAGGATTGACGAACAGCGTTTTGCGGCCCGATTCCGGATGGACGCGCACCACCGGATGTCGTACCGGCTCCAGGTCGGTAACTCGACCACCGTCCCACTCGTTGCCTTGCCCGCCGCGGCGATGCCGCAGGTAGTAGCCGAATTCGCGGGTGCCGTCGTGCAGGGCAAACAGCTCATCCGCCAGTCGTTGCAGCGGCGACGACAGCGATGCGTACGCGGCCTCCCCGTCGGCCCAGTTGGTGTCACCGCCGAGGCTCGGCAAAATCAGCGGGCGCAAGATCGACGCGGCCGGCGGTCGTGCCATGAACGTGACGTCGGTGTGCCAGGTGTCGGCGAAGCCGTCCAGCGTGCTGTCGAGGGAGTACACCTCGTCGGGCACGTCGCCGCTGTCCCACACCGGATGCCCGGTCGTCACCTCGCCCAGCCTGCGCGCAAACGCAATGTGCTCGGCGTCGTCGATGTGCTGGTCGTGCAACACCAAGACTTTGTGTTCGACGAGGGCCGCGCGGATGTCGGCGATCTGATTGTCGGAGGCTGAGGCGATCTCGATGCCGGAAACCTCGGCACCGATGTGCGGGCCGAGTCGATTGATATCGATGGTTTGGCGAATGGGTTCGACCGCGGTGTGGCGAAGCTCTGCTGTGGTGGTCACCCTCCAACATCTACGGCCCCACCAGCTGCCCGCCCACCCAAAAACCCGCGGCGGCTTTAACCCGCTTCGTATTTGAATCCCCTATAGCGAGACATCCAGCGAATAATTGGGAAAATTGGCCAAATCGGGGATTCAAATACGAGCGACCCCGGACGGACTCCCCAGCCAGCCCACGTTCGCGAACGCTTCGACTACGGAGCTACCCCACCACCCCATCGACGTACAGCCACGCGCCGTCGACGCGTTCAAAGCTGCTGCGTTCGCGCAACTCCCCACGACCGGCGGCGTCGCGATAGGTGGCGGTGAAGGCGACGATGCCGGTCTGGTGGAAGGGCGAACCGTCGACGGTTTCGAGAATCTCTAGATGCAGCCAGCGGGTGTCGCTGTCAAGATCGAGGTCGGCGGGGCGCGTCGTCGGATGCCAAGTGGCGAGAAGGTGCGCTTCGTCGCCGAGCGCGAATGCGGTAAACCTGCTGCGCATCAATGCTTCTGCCGTCGGCGCGAGCTTCCCTTCACCCAGGCCGGCCAGGTATCGCCCACAGCAGTCCGACAGGATTTCGCCCGAACCGCACGGGCAGCGACCGTTCTTCACAATTGCCAAATCTACCCTTGACATTCCCGCCAGTTAGTTACATGGTTAGTTAGTCGAGTAACTAACCAATGAAGCAGAGCGAGGAGGTGCCACATGATTGACGATGGCCGGGCAATTTTTCAACAGATTGCCGACAGCGTCGCCGATTCGATCGTCGACGGCAGCCTCGGTGAAGAAACCCGCGCACCCTCCACCAACGAGCTCGCGGCCTTCTACCGAATCAATCCGGCAACCGCGGCGAAGGGCATCAACCTCCTCGTTGAGCAGGGCGTCCTCTACAAGAAACGCGGTGTCGGCATGTTCGTCGCCGACGGTGCCCGCGCCGCCCTTCGGAGACGACGACGCGAAGCCTTCGCCGACAGCTATTTGACGCCGCTGCTGACCGAAGCACACAGGCTCGGACTCACCCCCGACGACGTCATCACCCTCATCCACGAACGCTCATCCACCGCACCCGAAGGAGACCGGCCATGACCATCACCACCGGCTCGCCCGCCATCAGTGCCCGCGGCCTCACGAAAACCTACGGCTCCACCACTGCCCTCGACGACGTCACGTTCAACATCCCCGAGCACATCATCTGCGGCCTCTTCGGCCGCAACGGCGCAGGCAAGACGACGCTCATGTCGATCCTGACCGCGCAGAACTTCGCGACCGCCGGCGAGGCCCTAATCTACGGGGAGCACGCCTACGAGAACTCCTCGGTGCTCCCCCGACTCTGCTTCGTCCGCGAATCGCAGCGCTACCCGGAGGACTCACAGCCGGACCAGGTGTTCGCGATGGCACGACTGTTCTTCCCGAACTGGAACCAAGACCTCGCCGATCAACTGATCGCGGACTTCGACCTCCCGATATGCCGCCGGATCAAGAAAATGTCGCGGGGCCAGCGGTCGGCCGTCGGGGTCATCATCGGCCTCGCATCGCGCGCCGACGTGACCTTCTTCGACGAGCCATACCTCGGCCTCGACGCCGTGGCCAGGCAAATCTTCTACGACCGCCTCATCGCCGACTACAGCGAGTCCCCGCGCACCATCTTGCTGTCGAGCCACTTGATCGACGAGGTCGCGAACCTCCTCGAGCACGTCCTGGTGGTCGACGACGGTCGCCTGGTTTTGGATCGCTCGGCCGACGATCTGCGCGGCATGGCGTTCACCGTCGTTGGCCCGGCCGATGCCGTCGACACCTTCGTCGGCGACCGCGAAGAACTCCATCGGGAACGTCTCGGCGGCACAGCGTCAGTTACCGCCATGGGCCAGTTGACGTCGTCCGACGAGGCACGACTGTCGTCGCTAGGCCTGTCGATGTCGCCGGTGTCGTTGCAGGAGTTGATCGTTCGTCTCACCACTCGCACCGACCGACGCGAGTCCGCCATCAATTCAATGGGAGCCCAGTCATGACCACCGTCCTGACCACGCGGACCGCGAATGTGGTTCGCATGCAATTAATCAACCGGAAGATCTTCATCTGGTTGCCGTTGATCATTCTTGCCGGAGCGTTCGCGGTGTCGATGATCATCTACGGCGCGATCTACGCATCCGTCGACGACATCACCGAACCCATGTACGGCGGCGGGTCGCAGGCACCGCTCTGGTACTTCGCGGTCATCGGGATTCAGGCGATGTCCATGACGTTCCCGTTCTCGCAGGCCATGAGTGTCTCTCGACGCGAGTTCTACGTCGGAACCACCATGACTGCCGTGCTGGCGTCACTCGGCTTCGCCCTGCTGTACCTGGTGGGCGGTCTCATCGAGAAGGCCACCAACGGGTGGGGCATCGACGGCTACTTCTTCGCCGTCCCATGGATTTGGGGCCAAGGCGCGGCGGTCGCGACGCTGCTGTACTTCATGGCACCGATGCTGACCTTCACGATCGGCTTCTTCGCCGCCACCATCTACAAGCGGTACGGCATCACGGCGCTCGTCCTGATCGGCGTCGCCCTGGCCCTGGTCATCGCGCTCTCTGTCCTTGGCACCAGCCTCGGTGGCGGATGGCCGGCGGTCGGACGATGGTTCATGGATCTGACGCCGCTCAAGGTTGGCGGCTACGGCCTGGCGGTGACTGCGGTGCTGTCGGGCATCTCGTTCGCCGCGATCCGCCGGGCAATCCCCTAACCGAGCAAGCCGCTAGCCCGACACGCCCAACCACACGGCCAACCCGATCCCGCTCAGCCCAATCACGATCCGCAGGGGCTGGGCGGGCAGTCGTGCGACGAGGGGCGGACCGATCCAGCCGCCCAGCAGGCAACCGATACCCATCGCGATCGCGGCGGGCCAGTGGACCGGACCGAAGATGATGAAGGCAATGGCGGCGACGGCGTTGGCGACACCCAGGAGCGCCGACTTCAGCAGTACTGAATGCCACAGCGGCAGCGACGTCAACAGCATCGCGAAGGCCAGAAAGATGACGCCTGCACCGGCACCGAAGTAGCCGCCGTAGATCGAGACGACGAAGACCGCCGCCGACCACAGGTTGGGGCGGTCACCGCCTTTTTGTACCCATTGCCGCAGGTAAGGCTGCAAGAGCAGCGCAATAGACGCGAGCCCAACCAGATAGGGGACGGTGTAGCCAAATGCTTCCGGCGGGGCCAACAGCAGCAGTCCGGCACCGACGATGCCGCCGGCAATCGCGAACAACGACCACCGCACCAACGACCGCCCGCGCTCCCCGCCGACCAGTTCCCTGCCCGACTTCGCCATGCTCCCAACGCCGACGGCCACCAACGCCACCGTATTGGTGACGTTGGCGGCCAACGGGTTAAGTCCTACCGCTAGGAGTGCCGGATAGCTGACGAGCGACGCCAGCCCGGTCACATACCCGACGACGCCCGCACCGAAACCGGCGAGGACGAGGCCGAGGAGTTCGGCGATGCTCAGTGAGCGAAGTGGCGTGCGCCGGTCAGGTACATCGTGACGCCAGCAGCCTTGGCCGCCTCAATCACTTCGTTGTCACGCACCGATCCGCCGGGCTGGACCACGGCGCGAACGCCGCCGTCGATCAGGACCTGCAGACCGTCCGAGAACGGGAAGAAGGCATCCGATGCGCCGACCGAGCCCTTCGCGCGGTCGCCCGCACGATTGACGGCCAGGTGCGCCGAGTCAACGCGGTTGACCTGGCCCATGCCGACGCCGACGGACGCACCGTCGTGGGCCAGCAAAATGGCGTTCGACTTCACCGCACGGCAAGCACGCCACGCGAAGACGAGGTCGCGCAGGGTCTCCTCGTCGGCGGCTTCGCCGGTCGCGAGGGTCCAGTTGGCGGGATCGTCGCCCTCGGCGTCGATCACATCGCGCTGCTGCACCAGGAGGCCGCCGGAGACGGGTCGCATTTCCAACCCGGTCTCGGTGGGTGCCTGGGCAATCAGGATGCGAATGTTCTTCTTGCGCGACAGCACGTCGACGACGCCATCGGCGTAGCTGGGAGCAATGATGACCTCGGTGAAGATCTCGGCGACCTGCTCGGCCATCTCGATCGACACCTCGCGGTTGGTGGCGATGACGCCGCCGTAGGCGCTGACGGGGTCGGACGCGTGCGCCTTGCGGTGAGCCTCGGCGATATCAGCGCCAACCGCGATCCCACACGGGTTAGCGTGCTTGATGATCGCGACTGCCGGTGCATCGTGGTCGTAAGCAGCACGCCAAGCGGCGTCACCATCGGTGTAGTTGTTGAACGACATCTCCTTGCCGTGCAACTGCTCGGCCTCAGCCAAGCCCGGTGCGGCGTGAGTGTCGACGTACAGCGCGGCCGCTTGATGCGGGTTCTCGCCGTAACGCAGGGTGGCCGAACGAGTCCACGTGGCACCGGCCCACACCGGGAAATCGCTCTCAGCGTCGGGGGCGACAACCGAGCTCATCCACGACGCGACAGCGACGTCGTAGTCGGCGGTGTGGCGGAAGGCCTTGGCGGCCAACTGCTGGCGAGCGGCGAGCGAGAAACCGCCCGCGGCAACTGCGGCAGCAACCTTGTCGTAGTCGGTCGGATCAACCACAACGGCCACCGACGGATGGTTCTTCGCGGCAGCGCGGACCATCGAGGGGCCGCCGATGTCGATCTGCTCGATGCACTCGTCGGGCGTGGCACCCGAGGCGACGGTCTCGGTGAACGGGTACAGGTTTACGATGACCAGCTCAAACGGGGTCACGCCGAGTTCGACGAGCTGCGCCAGGTGGTCTTCCTTGCGGGTGTCGGCGAGGATGCCAGCGTGCACGCGGGGGTGCAGCGTCTTGACGCGCCCCTCGAGGCATTCGGGGAAGCCGGTCAGTTCACTGACCTCGACGACCGGGACGCCAGCGGCGGCGATGGTCTTCGCGGTGGAACCGGTCGAGACGATCTCGACGCCCGCAGCATGCAGGCCGGTCGCGAGCTCGGCGAGCCCACTCTTGTCGTAAACACTGATCAGGGCGCGCTTAACTGCGCGGGCTCCGGATTCGGCGGGTGCATTCACTTGATGTGGGCCTTTCGTCCGTCTGTGACAACGCCACGGGTCACGACCGCGTTCACTACTTCTGGCAGCAAGACGCGTTCGACTTCTTTAATTCGTTCGTGAAGGGTCTCTTCAGAATCGTCGGGCAGCACCTCCACGATGCGCTGCGCGAGGATCGGTCCGGTGTCGACGCCGCCGTCGACCAGATGAACCGTGCTACCGGTGACTTTGACGCCGTATGCGAGGGCGTCGGAAACCCCGTGCGCGCCCGGGAAGGCTGGCAGCAGCGCGGGATGAGAGTTGAGGATCCGACCGCCGAAACGCGCCAGGAAGTCGACACCCAGGATCTTCATGAAACCCGCGGTCACGACCCACTCGGGTGCAAGTTCGGCCACGGCCGCGGTGAGAGCGGCATCCCATGCAGCGCGGTCGGGATAGTCGCGGAGTTCACACAGGACGACGGGAAGCCCGGCGTCGACTGCCCGGTCGGCGGCGGCGCAATCCCGATCGACGACAACCCCAACCACCTGGAACGGTGCGTCGGCAGTAGCGGCGAGGTCGAGAATGGCGGCCATCAACGATCCGGTTCCGGATGCCATGACGACTACGGGCACACGTGCGTCCTGGGCTGATGTCACGCCGTACAGCTTAGTTCCTGCCGTTTCCCAGCGTTGCGGGAGGTCCAAGCTGCTCCTCGATACACTCCCTCGCTCCGCTCAGTCGCTACTCGGAGAGCGAGGGACGCACGCACAGTCGTACCTTCCGGTCTCCGAGTAGCCGACGGAGCGCAGCGGAGTCGGCGTATCGAGGAGCGCCTCCTCGATACACTCCCTCGCTGCGCTCGGTCGTTACTCGAAGAGCGGGGATGGCTGCGCTCGGTCGCACTCGGAGAGCGGGGGTGGCTGAACTCGGTCGCACTCGGAGAGTTGAATACGGGGGCGTCCCCGTGAAGGGTCACCGCGGACTATTTGTCGTCGGCAGGGGCTGAGGGGGACGCTCCCTCAGCTTCTTCCGCATCTTCCTCTGCGAACTCGTCTTCCACATCGAGCTCATCAACCTCGACATCCGACTCGGCGATCTGCTCGAAGTCGTCGTCCTCGTCGAAGAACGGCTCGTCCAGTTCTGCTTCGTCGGAGCCGTCGACCTCCACCTGAACGGGGGTACCGCGGCGGCCGACCAACCAAAGCACACCCGCAACCAGCGCCGCGGTGACGCCGACCGACGTGAACGTGAAGACGCCGGCGACGGGAATGCTGACGCCGACCTTGCCTATCTCGCCGAGCGTGCCACCCGAAACTGCGGTTACGACGACCATGAGGCCCGAGGCGAGGGCAGCGCCGACGCCGATCGCTCGAAAGTGGGCCTTCACGTTGTCACTGCGCGTGTACCAACCGAGGAGAATCCCGGCGGCAATTGGCGCCGCGAACATGAGAGCCCCGGCGGCACCGAGGTCGTTGGTCGGGACCACGCCCGCTACCGGCAGCGGAGGCACCGCACCAACGTAAGTACTGAAGGAATCGAGAACGGTACCGCCGAACGTCGCGCTGGCACCGACGGTCATCGCCGCAGCGCCGATCACCATGTTTGGCAAATACAGGATCGAGAGCCCGGTGAGGCCGAGGTAACCGTCGAAGGTGTTGCCGTCGGCGATCAGGTCACCGATCGCACCGAAGTGGGTGAGGTAACCGAAGAACACGGCCAGCGCCCCACCGACTATGAGCACCGCAAATGCGGCCGCGCCGCCGCGCGCACCAACGCGGTCGGATGCGGGGATCGCGAACTCTTCCAAGAACGGCTGCACCACCCGGGGCAGCAGGCCGCACATGGCGGCCACACCGTGCACCAGGATGGTGGTGCCGAAAGCGGCCAACGCATTGGGATTGCCGATCGCACTGGCCGACGCACCGTCGGCCACCACCGCAAGCGCCAACGCCGTCGCCAACAACGGGCCCGCCACAGCGGTACCGGCGATGCTGAGAAGTTCGTTGAAGGAACCTGACTCGGCGGTCGCCCGCTTCACCACCCGGTAGGTGCCGTAGCCAACGAGCAGGGTCGGCACCAACGGCAAGACGCCGATCGTGACGCCGCCGATCATCAGCGCCGTCTGGTTGACGGCGAGCCAGCCGGCAGCAGTGACTGCGCCGATACCGGAGAAGCCATCGCCAGCAGCCAACTTCACAATCAGCACGACGACGGCAATGGCTAGCCACGCGATGGTCGGAACCGTCAGTGCCACCTTGATGACATGCCAGGTGACGGGCGGTTTCGGGGCCGTGTCCACACGCTTAGCCAGGCGGACCTGTCGCAGACGGGTCGCCAAGTTCTCGGTGGAAGGCGCAGACATCACGTTCGAGAGTGTCATGCCCCGCCGAGCGGTGCCTCTCGACGCGCCGCGCGCTCAGGAAACTATGTCCAAAAACAAGAAAGCGGTGCGAGAAGGTTCGTCAGAGAACCCTCTCGCACCGCTTCCGGCGGAGCTGAAAACTACTGCTGCTGGCCGTTGTCCGGCTGCTGGAACACCGTGGTGGAATCGCTCGCACCCGGAGCCGGGTTAGAAGGCGACGACGGCTGGCCGTAACCCGACTGGGCAGGCTGGCCGTACGGCGACTGTGCGGCCGGATCGGACTGGCCGTATGCGGCAGGCTGCTGTGCCTGCTGGCCGTAGCTGTACTGCTGAGCCGAAGCGTCAGCGGCACCCGGGGTAGCGGCGACAGCCGGAGCGGTCTTGATCTGCCCACCCTCGATCAGGAGCCAAACGACAGAGGCAAGGAAGGCAAGGATCGAGAAGATGAGGAGCAGGATCGCGCCGACACCCTTGTCGTACTCGACAGTTGAGAACTGGAAGATCGTCACCAGCGCCGACACCGTGGTCAGTGCGAACACGCCGCCCGCAACCCACTTCTCGCGGCCCAGCAAGAACGTGACCAGCGCGAGGACTCCAGCGACGGCGAGGAGGACGTAAGGGCCGACAAAGTTGGTTTCGAAAACCTTGGCCGTCACCGTGGTGCGGTAGCCCTCAGCCTTCGCTCCGGCCAAAAAGCCGAGGAACAGCATGATGACGCCGAGGCCGCCGATAACGCCCGCGAGGATGGTCGTCGTGTTAGCGGGCAATCCCTGGCCGGCTGGCTTAGGCGCCTGGTAACCGTAGCCCTGCTGGCCATACTGCTGCTGACCGTACTGCTGCTGACCATAAGCGGCCTGCGGCTGTCCGTACTGCTGCTGTCCGTAGCCGGCCTGCTGCTGCTGGCCGTACTGCTGCTGACCGTATGCCGACTGGGCTCCGGCGTCGCCCTGGCCGTAGCCAGAACCTGACTGCGGATAAGTCATCCAAATACTCCTAGTGAGATGTGGGCCACCGGTGTTGATGACCGTCGAACTCCGTCAACGCTAATACACAACCCCGACATCCCGCGGGTGACCATCCGCTGTTCGGCTCACCAACGATGCTTGCGCCCCTGGTCGGCATACCAATCGATCAGCGCATAATCATCAACGGACTTGGGGTCGATATTCACTTCACTGCGGCCAGCGAGGATCGCGGTGACCGGGACTTCGAGCTTTTTCCCAGTCCGCGTATGCGGGATACCGGGTGCCACGACGATTTCGTCAGGCACATGCCGCGGCGACAGTTTCTGCTTCACTTCACTGGCGACCCGCGAGGTAAGTTCGTCGGTGAACTCAGCACCGGGCACCAGGGTCACAAACAGCGGCATCCAGTACTTGCCGGGCGGGCCGTCGACTCCCAGGACAAAGGCTTCGGCGATCTCAGGAATGCCTTCGACGATCTCGTAAATGTCTGCCGACCCCATGCGGATGCCGTGCCGATTGAGCGTGGCATCGCTGCGGCCGTGAATAACCAACGATCCGCGGTCTGTAACTGTGACCCAATCGCCATGTCGCCAAACGGGTTTCGCGGGCCCCTCCCCCTCCCACGTGTGCGTGAAGTAGGCATTGCGGTAGCGCTCGCCGGTGTGGTCGTTCCAGAACATGACGGGCATCGACGGCATCGGTGCGGTGATAACCATCTCGCCGACCTCGTCCACGAGCGGCTCGCCCGACGGCGACCAGCTCTCCAACGCGACGCCCAGATACCGCGTCGACAGTTCTCCGGCCACCACTGGCACGCCGGTGCTTCCGCCAGCGAAGGCGCTCACGACATCCGTGCCGCCGCTAATCGAGGAGATCGGGAGCCCGGCTTTCACGTTGTCGTCGACCCAGTCGAACAGGTCGGCGGCCAGTGTGGAGCCTGTACTGCCGAGCAGGGTCAACGACGACAGGTCGTGGTCGGTGCCGGGGTGCAGGTTGCCCTTGCGACTGGCCTGCAGTTGTCCGGGACTGGTGCCAAAGAATGTGACACGCTCACCTTCGACGATCTGCCACAGTCGATCGGCATCCGGATAGAGGGCCGAACCACTGTAGGTAATGATGCGCGCCCCAACAAGCAGCCCCGCCACCTGGTAATTCCACATCATCCAGCTCAGCGCGGTCTGCCAGAAGAACACCGACTGCTCGGTGAGGTCGGACTGGATGGCTGCCGCCTTGAGGTGTTCCAGGACGACGCCGCCGTGGCCGTGCACGATGCCCTTGGGCTTGCCCGTGGTGCCCGACGAAAATAGGACCCACAGCGGGTGGTCGAAGGGGACCTTCAGCGGCTCGGGAAGGTGGTCGGTGTCGGCCACGATGTCCGACCACCGCGTCACCGAGTGAGCGCCCGGGTCGCCGACCATGATGTGGGTGAGGTTCTCGCCGAGCAGGCTCGCTAGTTCCACCGACTCGGCACGCTTGTCGATATCGCGGCCGTTGTAGCGGTAACCGGCTGCCGAGATCAAGACCTTCGGGTCGAGTTGCGCCAGGCGTCCCGCCGCACCCTCGGGTGCATAGTCCTGGCCGCACCCGGACCAGATGGCACCCAGGGACGCGGTCGCGAGGAAGGCGATCACCGTCTCCGGAAGATCCGGTAGGTAGGCCGCGACCACGTCTCCAACACCAACACCAGCTTCACGCAGGGCATGCGCCACCGCGCCGACGCGGGTCGGCAACTCGGCCCACGTGATCGCGCAGCGGTTACCGTCCTCATCAAGGCCGACGATGGCCTCGCCCGGTAGACCCGCGTGCCGCAGAATCGCATCCACGTAGTTGAGCTTCACCTCCGGGAACCACACGGCACCGGGCATGGAGTCGTCGGCGAGAACAGCGGAATCGCCTGCAGCCAAAGGGGTTTCAGCGATCGCGTCGAGATTGAAAAAGTCCCACACGCCCCGCCAAAAGCCCGGCAGATCAGTGACCGACTGCTGCCACAAAGCACCGTAGGTGGAGAGATCTTGACCGGTGCGGGCGCTCATCTGCTCCGCGAACCGTGCAACTACGGTCACTTACTCAACCCCAAAAACTCGATCGACTGCGCGCGCATTTCCACCTTCCGTACCTTGCCCGTGACCGTCATCGGGAACTCGTCAACGACGTGTACATACCGCGGAATCTTATGCCGGGCGATGTGACCGGTCGCGAACGCGCGGACGTCGTCGACGGTCAGCGGCGATGCGCCCTCGCGGAGCTGAATCCACGCCATGAGTTCTTCGCCGTACTTCTCGTCGGGGACACCGATGACCTGGGCATCAATAATGTCCGGATGGGTGTACAGGAACTCTTCCACCTCGCGCGGATAAATGTTCTCGCCGCCGCGAATCACTAGGTCCTTGATGCGTCCGGTGATGCGGACATAGCCGTCGTCACCCATTACCCCGAGATCGCCGGTCCGCATCCAGCCTTCCTCGCTGAGCACTTCGGCAGTCTTTGCTGGGTCTTTCCAGTACCCCTTCATCACCGAGTACCCGCGCGTGCAGAACTCACCGGTCTCGCCCCGGGGCAGCGTCTCGCCGGTCACCGGATCAATGATCTTGATTTCCAAGTGCGGGCCCACGCGCCCCACGGTGGCCACGCGCAGGTCCACGTCGTCGTCCATACGCGTTTGGGTCGACACCGGACTGGTCTCGGTCATCCCGTAACAAATCGACACCTGCGACATGTTCATCTCATCGAGCACCCGCCGCATCACCTGCTCCGGGCATGGAGATCCCGCCATGATCCCCGTCCGCAACGACGACAAGTCGAATTCCGCGCCAGCTACATTTGGCCCGCTCGCTCCGCTCCCGGCGCCAGCTACACTTGGCCCGCTCGCTCCGCTCCCGGCGCCAGCTACTTTTGGCCCGCTCGCTCCGCTCCCGGCGCCAGCATCAAGCGCAGCCAACTCCGCAATGAACATGGTCGGCACGCCATACAGGCTGGTGCAGCGGTACTTTTCGACGGCCCCCAGGGTGTCCCGCGGGTCGAAGCCAGGGCCCGGGATCACCATCGTTGCGCCGAAGGCGATCGCCGCAAGGTTGCCCATCACCATGCCGAAGCAGTGGTAGAAGGGCACAGGCAGGCAGATGCGGTCGGCTTCGGTGTAGTCGAGCAGCGCACCGACCATGTAGCCGTTGTTGCCGATGTTGCGGTGCGTCAGGGTGACGCCCTTCGGCGCGCCGGTGGTGCCCGACGTGTACTGAATGTTGATCGGATCGTCGTCGGTGAGACCTGCGGCCAACTCCGCAACCTTGGTGACCTCGTCCGACGACGGCTCCGTCAACATTTCGGCGAACGTGTCCGACTCGAAGACCACCACTTCGCGCAGGTCGGGAACCTGGTCGCGGACGTCGTCGATCATGACGGCGTACTCGGCGTCCCGGAACTTCTCGGCCGTCAGCACCAGCGTTGCGCCCGACTGTTTCAGCGCATACGCCACTTCGCTTCGCCGATACGCCGGGTTCAGGACCACCAGGATCGCGCCGATTTCCGCTGCCGCAAACTGCGTCAGCACCCATTCAAAACGGTTGGGTGCCCACAGGGCAACGCGGTCCCCGGTCGTGACCCCGTGCCGCACCAGGCCCGCGGCCAAAGAAATCACGTCGCGACGCAGTTCGGCGTAGGTCCAGGTGCGGTCCACCGCCGCATCGATCAGCGCGTCGGAGTCCGGGAACTTGGCGGTCGTGGCGGCAAGCGTCGTCCCGATCGTCTGAGTCAGCAGTGGCGGCTGCGATTCGCCCGCCGCATACGAGAGTGAAGTGTCGAAGGCAGTCATGGAAGGTGCGCTCCTATTCGGATCAGCGGGGGTCGGTCGTCACACGGGCCAAGACCGCGCGTGCCTGCGCAATCACCGGTCCGTCAATCATCTGTCCGTCGACGGCAAAGACGCCGCCATCGTTCTCTACGGCACCAGCCATCACCTTGTGCGCCCACTCAACGCGTTCGGGTGCTGGCGCGTACCCGGCCCGGATGTGCTGAACCTGACTCGGGTGAATGCATGCGGTGGCCGTGTATCCCTGAGCGACGGCATCGCGAACTTCACCAACGAGGCCGTCAACGTCGTCAATATCGATGTGAACGGAGTCGATCGCAGCAACACCGAAGGCGGCGGCGGCCAGTCGCACGCGGGCCCGCACATGCCGGGCAATGTCGCGGTAGCTACCCGTATTGGCTTCGTCGTCGCCGAACCGGCTGGACGTACCACCCATACCCGCAGCCAGATCCTCGGCACCCCACATGAGTCCGACGCAGTTCGGTGCGGACGCGATTTCTTCTACGCGCACAGCCCCGAGCGGGGTTTCGATTAGCGCGAGAGTGGGTAGCCCGTGCGCGGTGAGCTGCGCGACCGACTCCACCTTGGCCTGCATCACCACGCGGTACGACGTCGCCTGCACCGCATCGAGATCCAGTTGATGCTCGACACTGTCCGCCGGGTTGATGCGGACGATGACGCGGTCGGCGGCAATCGGGTTGCCGATAAGCGCTGACCGCGCCTGCGCCTTGTTGGCCTGCGCGACAGCATCCTCAAGATCGAGGATCACCACGTCCGAGCGATCGAGTGCTTTCGCATACCGTTCGGGGCGGTCGGCGGGACAGAACAGAAGTGCCGGGCCCGCGGGCGTCCACGCTTCTTTCGCGGCCATCGTCATTCCCCTTCCGGGCGCACGCGCACCAGCGTGGACCGCGAAGCCCGCGCCACCAGCACCCCGTCTTGGTTGCGCCCAATGTGCGTCAGGTCGACGATGCCCTCACCGGGCCGCGACTTACTCAGTCGCTTGCCGGTGCATTCGGTTTCGGCGTACAGGGTGTCACCGGCGAACATCGGTGCCGGGAAAGCAATTTCGTGGAAACCCAGATTGGCTACCAGGGTGCCCTGGGTCAGCTGCGCCACCGACAGTCCCACAATCGTCGACAACGTGAACATCGAGTTCACCAGGCGTTGTCCACCAAATCCCGGCTGCGTCGCCGACCATGCGGCGTCCAGATGCAGAGCCTGGGTGTTCATGGTGAGAGCGGTGAAGAATGTGTTGTCCGCTTCGGTGACGGTACGTCCGGGCCGGTGCTCGTAGATGGTTCCGACTTCGAACTCCTCAAACCAGAGTCCGCGCTGTGTGACGCGCTTGCCCTCAGTCATGCGTTCAATCCCAACGATCGGGCGATCAGCATGAGCTGAACCTCGGTGGTGCCCTCACCGATCTCAAGGATCTTGGAGTCGCGGTAATGGCGCGCCACCGGGTACTCGTTCATGAAGCCGTAGCCGCCGTGGATCTGCGTCGCCATGCGCGCATTGTCCATCGCCGCCTCCGACGAGACCATCTTCGCGATCGCCGCTTCCTTCTTGAAAGGCTTGCCAGCCAACATCTTTGCCGCAGCGTCGTAGTACGCCATCCGCGAAACGTGCGCGCGGGCCTCCATCCGGGCAATCGCGAACGACACCGACTGGTACTCGGCGATCGGCTTCCCGAACGACTTGCGCTCGCGCGCATACTTGATCGACTCGTCGACGCACCCCTGCGCCACACCCGTCGCCAGTCCGGCGATCGCGATGCGCCCCTCGTCCAAGATCGACAGGAAGTTCGCGTAACCGCGGCCCCGCTCGCCGAGCAGGTTGCCGCGCGGCACGCGGGCGTCGTCGAAGCTCAGTGGATGCGTGTCCGAGGCATTCCAGCCGACCTTGTTGTAGGCCGGTTCGGCGGTGAAGCCCGGGGTACCGGCAGGCACGATGATCGTCGAGATTTCCTTCTTGCCGTTGCTGCGCTCCCCCGTCACCGCAGTGACCGTGACCAGCGACGTGATGTCGGTGCCCGAGTTAGTGATGAACTGCTTGTTGCCGTTGATGACCCACTCGTCGCCGTCCTCGCGGGCGGTCGTGACGGTGGCCCCGGCATCGGATCCGGCACCGGGTTCAGTAAGCCCGAATCCGGCTAGATGCTTACCCGCTAGGAGATCCGGGAGCCAGGTTTCCTTTTGCTCCTGCGTGCCGAAGCGGTAGATCGGCATGGCACCGAGCCCGACGCCAGCTTCGACGGTGATCGCCACCGACTGGTCGACCTTGCCAAGTTCCTCCAGCGCCAAAGCGAGCGCGAAGTAGTCGCCGCCCATGCCGCCGAACTCTTCGCTGAACGGCAAACCGAACAGGCCCATCTCGCCCATCTGCGCGACGACCTCGTACGGGAACGACTTCTCCTCGTCGTGCTTGGCCGAGACCGGCGCCACCACGGACTGGGCAAAGTCGCGCACCGTGTTCACCAGGTCGGTGTATTCCTGAGTCAGTTCCATCTGATCGACAATCCTTCTTGTTCGTACGTGCCGTATTCGAAAGTTCTGTTGGTGCTATGCCGAAACATGCGCGAGCAACTGCTGCGCATCGACCTTCTGGCCGACGCGCACACTGATCGACGCTGTTCCATCGACCGGTGCGCGGAGCGTGTGTTCCATCTTCATGGCCTCCACAACCACTAGCGGATCGCCCGCGGTAACGGGGTCGCCGTCGACGCCCGGCACCGCAACCACGGTCCCCGGCATCGGGCTGACGACGCTGCCCGCAGCCTCCCCCTCATCGTGGTCGGAAAGCATGTGGACTGTCTGGAAAATCCACGTTCCCGGTTGCCCCGAGACCCAACGACGACCGCCGGCCGCGTCGAGTAGCACTTCCCAGCGTCGCGAACGACCGTCAAAAACCAGGTCGAAGACACCGGGCGTCACTTGGCGGAGTCGGACGGGTGCGTTCCAGCTCTCCGGCTGCGCTTCGTCTTCGTCGACATTGGTTTCAATCGTCACGTCGGCGTCGAGGAGACCGGGGCTGGTATCCGTGATCTGCGCGGACACCGTGTACCGGCGGCCAGCCCCAGACAGTTGTGCCCCCGACAGTCGTGCCACGACGGGCGACGGCGCGCCGATCCGGAAGCCGAGCGCCGACGACCACACATCGTCCGGGGTACCGAGGTCGAGTGCACCGAGCGTCGCCGCAACGAGGGCGCGCGGGTCGGCTTCGGGTGCGGTGTAGTCGACGGCGATGCGGTCCAGGAGTTCGGTGTCGAGAACGCCGTCGCGAACTTCGGGCATGGCGAGGACGTGTCGACAGAAATCAATGTTGCTAACCACGCCCAGCAGACGCGTGTCGGCGAGAGCTTCGTCGAGTCGGTCGATGGCCTCGGCACGGTCGGCACCATAGGCGATCACCTTGGCCAACATCGGGTCGTAGTCGCTACCGATCACCGATCCGGCGACAATGCCGCTATCGATGCGAATGCTCCCTTCGCGACCCCCCATCGACGCATGGGTAGGCCACGTCAGCCGCGACACGGAGCCACCGGTCGGCAGGAAACCCTGCGCGGGATCTTCGGCGTACACGCGGGCCTCGATGGCATGCCCGGTCAGCACGATGTCGTCTTGCGTCAGCGAGAGGGTTTCACCGCGCGCGATCCGGACCTGCTGTTCCACGAGGTCGACGCCGGTCACCATTTCGGTAACGGGGTGCTCCACCTGCAGGCGGGTGTTCATCTCCATGAAGAAAAACTTGTCGGGCGCGGTGGCCGACACGATGAACTCCACCGTGCCCGCGCCGGTGTACCCGACACTGCGTGCGGCGTCGCAGGCCGCCTCGCCAATCCGAGCCCGAGTGGCCTCGTCGAGCAGGGCCGACGGCGCTTCCTCAATCACCTTCTGGTGGCGACGCTGCAGCGAACACTCGCGTTCGCCGAGGTGAATCACGTTGCCGTGGTTGTCGGCCAGGATCTGCACTTCGATGTGGCGGGGCGTCAGCACGAAATGCTCTAGGAACAAAGTGTCGTCACCGAACGCAGAGGCCGCCTCGCGTCGTGCCGTCGCCAACGCTTCG
The DNA here is from genome assembly GCF_056682775.1 of Gordonia sp. 34D. Taxonomy (NCBI): domain Bacteria; kingdom Bacillati; phylum Actinomycetota; class Actinomycetes; order Mycobacteriales; family Gordoniaceae; genus Gordonia; species Gordonia sp. 34D. The sequence goes on from NZ_CM155293.1 coordinate 2,254,801, forward strand.
GGCAGGCCAGCAAGGTCTTCGACGCGGTGCATACCCTTGCCGCCGCCACCCGCGCTGGGCTTAATCAGGACGGGGAACCCGACGCCGTCGGCCCCGTCAATCAATTCCTCATCGGTGAGACCCGGACGGGAGATGCCGGGAACCACGGGAACATCACGGGCGGTGACGGCGGCGCGGGCGGTGATCTTGTCGCCCATCGTCGCGATCGCCGACGCGGGCGGGCCGATGAAGATGATGTCCGCGTCGGCCAGGGCCTTCGCGAACTGTTGATTCTCGGACAGGAAGCCGTAACCGGGATGGACGGCGTCGGCCCCGGTGATCTTGGCCGCTTCGATCACGGCGTCGATGCGCAGGTAGCTGTCAACCGCAGCGGCTGGGCCGAGGCGAACCGCTTCGTCGGCTGCCTTCACGTGGGGCGCATCTGCATCCGGATCGGAGTAGACAGCGACCGACTTGATGCCCATCTGGCGCAGCGTATCGATAACGCGGCAGGCGATTTCACCGCGGTTGGCGACGAGCACCTTGCGGATGCTGCGCGTGCGGGTGACGGGAGTGCGGGTGTTTGCAGGAGCGTTCATGTGGTTGCCTCTCACATCCGGAAGACGCCGTAGGCGGGGTCGGTCAGCGGTGCATACCGGCACGCTTCCAAGGCCAGGCCGAGGACGGTGCGGGTGTCGGCAGGGTCGATGATGCCGTCGTCCCACAGGCGTGCGGTGGAGTAGTACGCGGTGGATTGCGTCTCAAACTGGTCGCGGATGGGGGCCTTAAAAGACTCTTCGTCCTCGGCCGACCAAGACCCACCCGACCGCTCGATGCCGCCGCGGCGCACGGTGGCAAGAGTGTCGGCGGCCTGCGGGCCACCCATCACCGAGATGCGCGCGTTGGGCCACATCCACAGGAACCGCGGCGAGTACGCGCGACCACACATCGAGTAATTGCCCGCACCGAACGAACCGCCGATCATCACCGTCAGCTTGGGTACGCGGGCGCAGGCGACGGCGTTGACCATCTTGGCGCCGTTCTTGGCGATGCCGCCCTCTTCGTACTGGCGTCCCACCATGAAGCCGGTGATGTTCTGCAAAAACAGCAGCGGGATCCGACGTTGGTCGCACAGTTCCACAAAGTGCGCCCCCTTGAGCGCCGACTCCGAAAACAGCACCCCGTTGTTGGCGACAATGCCCACCGGATGGCCGTGAATCTTGGTGAACGCGGTGACCAACGACGTGCCGTAACCCGCCTTGAACTCGGTGTACTCGCCGCCGTCGGACAGGATCTCGATGACCTCGCGCACGTCGTACGGGATGCGTGGATCAGTGGGGACCACGTCGTACAGATCGGTTTGGGGGCGCTGCGGTGAACGAGTGGGGACGGTGTCCCACTGCGCGGCGTCGCGCGGGCCAAACGTTGCGACGATTTCGCGGACCTTGGCGAGGGCTTGCTCGTCGTTGTCGACCAGGTGATCGGTGACGCCGGAAACCGTCGAATGCATGGTGCCGCCGCCGAGTTCTTCGGCGGTGACGTCCTCACCGGTCGCGGCCTTCACCAGCGGCGGCCCGGCCAAGAAGATCGTGCCCTGGTTACGGACGATCACGTTCTCATCACTCATCGCGGGCACGTACGCGCCACCGGCCGTCGAAGAACCCAAGACCGCCGAGATCTGCGGGATGCCCGCGGCACTCATGTTGGCCTGGTTAAAGAAGATGCGCCCAAAGTGGTCGCGGTCGGGGAAGACGTCGTCCTGGTTCAGGAGCATCGCGCCGCCGGAGTCGACCAGGTAGATGCACGGGAGTCGGTTCTGCGCGGCGATCTCCTGCGCGCGCAAGTGCTTCTTCACCGTGACTGGGTAGTACGTACCGCCAGAGACGGTGGCGTCGTTGGCGACGATCATGCACTCGCGGCCGTGGATGCGGCCGATACCCGCGACCACGCCAGCGGACGGTGCCTTGCCGTCGTACATCTCGTGCGCGGCCAGCGGCGCAACCTCCAAAAACGGTGAGCCTGGGTCGATCAGCGCATCGATGCGATCGCGGACCAGGATCTTCCCGCGCGAGAGGTGCCGCTCGCGCGCCTTCTCGCTGCCACCCTGCGAAGCGGCGAGCAAATTTGCCCGCAACTCCGCCACATTGGCGCGGTGCGCGTCGAATGAAGTCGAGGCAGCCATGCCCACCCTTTCAGTTAGTAGCCATTAACTGAGTTAGAGAATACGTGAGCGCGGGCACAATCGCTAGTCATCCACAAAAAAGCTTCGAACAAGAGGTCCCGGTCAGTGGACATTCGATCTCGACGCCCGCGCGACGAAAGTAGAGTCCAGTTATGACTACAGAAATCACGCTGACCCCAGCCGAGAAGCTGTGGGCAATCGAATGCATCAAGAACACCTTTGCCGAGCGACTCCGTTGCATGGACTGCAAGGAATGGGAGATCTATCCAACCCTGCACACCGACGATGTTGTCTCCGAAACCTGGGGCGGTCTCCCCGCTAACAAGCAGCCAGTCTCCGACGGCGTGTCCAACCGCGTTGTCGGTCCCGGCCCGCTGACCGCAGCCATCAAGAGACTGCTTGACGGGCACATCCCGATCACTTCGGTGCACCACGGCCACACTCCGCAAATTGAGCTGACGTCCAACACCACCGCCCGCGGAATCTGGGCGATGGAAGACCATCTGTGGTGGACCAACGGCGACCACGAAGAACACCTCCATGGCTACGGCCACTACCACGAGGAGTACCGGCTGGTCGGCGACAAGTGGCTGATCAGCTACCGCACCCTCGTCCGCCTGCGCGAAGACAAGACGCCAGACTTCTTTAACCTGATTGGAAAACTGTGACCTCACTGCTGTCCCCGCTCACCATCCGCAACCTCACCGTCCCGAACCGACTGGTGATGTCGCCGATGACGCGCCAGCAATCCCCCAACGGGATCCCCGGACCCGATGTTGCCGAGTACTACCGCAAGCGTGCCGCTGGTGGCACGGGCCTGATCGTGACCGAAGGGGTCGCGATCGACCACCCGTCGGCCGTCGACAGCCCCGATGTTCCGCGTCTGCACGGTGACGAAGCCCTGGCCGGCTGGCAGTCGGTGGTCGACGGCGTGCATGCCGAAGGTGGGCTGATCATTCCGCAGCTCTGGCACGTCGGACCCCTGTGGGGTGCGATGGCCCGCGTGGACCCGGCGATCACCCCGATGCGACCGTCGGGCCGTTGGGGTACGCCCGGACGCACCGGCTATTCGGAAAAGTACATCGACTTCTGCCGTCCCGAGACGCGCCCGATGACCGATGAGGACATTGCGGAGGTGATCGCCGGATACGTCACAAGTGCTCGCAACGCGGTGGATCTGGGCTTCGACGGGATTGCCATCCACGGTGGCCACGGCTACCTACTCGATGCCTTCATGTGGGCCGATACCAACAGCCGCGATGACCGGTGGGGTGGCGACCTGGAGCGTCGTGCCGCCTTCCCGGCCGCCGTGGTGAGCGCGGTCCGCGCTGAGATCGGCGACGACCTCCCCATCTTTTACCGCTTCTCCCAGCACAAGCAGCAGGACTACACGGCCCGGATCGCCGACACACCCGAGGAGTTGGGCGTGCTGCTTGGCGCTTTGGCCGACGCGGGCGTCGACGTTTTCGACGCGAGCATCCGCTACTTCACCACCCCGGCGTTTGAGGGCAGCAACCTCGGACTCGCCGGGTGGGCCAAGAAGCTGACGGGCAAAGCGGCGATGGCGGTTGGCAGCGCGGGCATGCCGGCAGGCACCTTGCCGACGCCGTTGGCCGGTAGCAAGCAGTCCGAACCCGTCACGGCCCCGGACCATTCGCTCGACGGCGCCGCCGACCGCATTGCCGACGGCGAGTTCGACCTGATCGCCGTCGGCCGCCTGCACCTGGCGAACCCCGACCTAGCCAGCCGCATCCGCGACGGCGTCGACCCCATCGCCTTCGACCGCAAACGCCACGAGTTCACGCTCCACTAAACGCGTCCCTGCCCGTTCTCGCATGATGCGTCGATTCCCGCACTATGTCTGACATAGTGCGGGAATCGACGCATCATGCGAGAACGGCAGGAGCGGAGCGACTAGCCGTCCAAGGCACCCATGGCCATGGCGGACAGGAGGGTACGGAGGCGATCGAGAGGGAAGGCCGGAAGGCGCGGCGACGAGTTCAGCAGACCGAACATGGCATGCGTCCGCACTCGTGCTTCAACAGCCTCAAGTTCGACGCCGCGGTCGGCCGCCCGCTGCACCAACACATCTACCCACAGTTCAACGTAGCTGCGCTGCAGTCGACGCACCTGGTGGCGGGCATCGTCCGACAGCGACCACAGGTCCCGATCTTGAATGCTAATGAGGTCGGGGCGGGTCACGAGCACATCAATATGGAAGCCGATCAATCGCTGAAGCACCTCGGTCGGGGTGCCACCCTCTTCGACGGCGAGCTGACCGCCGTCGCGGAGTCGTTGGCTGACGTCGACCAGGATGGTGTCGAGCAATTCGGACTTCGATTCAAAATGCCGGTACATGGCTGGGCCGCTAATCCCAACGGCGGCACCGATATCTTCCAACCGCATGCCCGCGTAGCCCCGCTGCGCCATCTGCTGCGCGGCAGCCGCCAAAATCTCTACGCGGCGAGCTGCCTTCGCCTGCTCACGTCTGGTGGCTGGACGCGGCGACGGGGCGGTTTCGGAAGTCATGTCGTCGCCAGTTTATCGCCCGACGCGAACACGACCCGCCCGATCCGGCCGCGGACCGGACGCCACCCACTCATCGACTGCCGTCACGACCTCGTCAAGGGTATTGACAACCTGGTCGACGATGCCCAGCTCGGACAGTTCCGGCACCCAAATGTGTTGGGCGCGTGCCATCTCAGGGGCATGGTCGGTATCGCCGTGCATGATGATGCTGGCACCCTCCGGCGGTAACGGAGAAAGCCAGGCATCGGCCGCCCCAATCACGCGGTCGGCCGGGAACATCGCCAGCGCAGCACCACCGGTCCCCTGCCCGAGCAGAATCGACACCGTCGGAACCGGTGCCGACAGCAGCTCCGAGGTCGACGCCGCGATCTGCCGCGCGAGACCCGATTCTTCCGCAGCCTGCGAAAGCTCACCACCGCTGGTATCGACGACAGTCACCAGCGGCAATCGCCACCGGGCAGCCAAGCCGATGGCTCGGCGCGCGATCCGCAGGTCGTCGGCCCCGATGGGCTCGCCCGCAGCCTGAATCGCTCGGTCCTGTCCAACCAGGATGGTCGGCCTACCGCCAAACCGGACAATCGATACTCGCACCGGACCGGGACCGGCGATGGGCACGGCGCCGAGGTGTTCTTCAAGTTCGACGAGGCCGGGTCGGCCATCACGACGAGTCGCCACCACCGCCGACCACGCGTCGTCGACCGGCCTGGCCAGGAGGCTGTGCGACCGTTCGGCCGGAACACTATCGGGCGCCGGGTCGAGTGCGCCGAGCACCCGCGCGAGCCGATACCCGAGTTCCTCCGCGGCGAAGACATCGTCGAGCAGTCGGTGGCTGAGCAGGTTCTCGGCGGTCTGGACACCCACGGGGAACCGCTCCCCGTAGATCCCCTCGTACACCTTGGGTCCGAGAAAACCGGTGAGCGCCCCGGGCTGCGCCCAAGTGATGTCCCCGAGGGAGCCCCACGATGCGAATACCCCGCCGGTGGTCGGATGGCGCAGGTAAACGATGTACGGCAGGCCCGCGTCGCGGTGGTCGTTCACGGCGGCGGTGATTGCCGCCATCTGCAGGAATGCGGGTGTCCCCTCTTGCATGCGCGTGCCGCCGGAAGCTGGCAGCGCAACCAGCGGCAGCGATTGCGCCGTCGCTCGGCCGATAGCCTCGACAATGCGGGCCCCGGCCACTGCGCCGATGGAACCACCCGCGATTGCAAATTCGCTGACCACGAGCACCACTGCATGCCCAGCGACAGTGGCGCGTCCGGTGACGACCGACTCCGGTTCGTCGGGCGGCGTCCACAACTGAAACGAACCAGGGTCGACGACGGCGTCGATCAACGTCGAAGCATCAGGCCTATCGGTACGCATACGCCCGATGATGCCCGATCCCGGCCGGGTTCGTTAGTCGTCGCTGGTGTAAACCACCTTGGTCCGCAGCAGCGCGTCCTGGAGTGACAGACGTCGCGGCGACAGCGCCACCCAGAACAAGCCGAATGGAAACATCAAGTATGCGGCCGCGCGCAACAGGATCTGAACAAAATGCAGTCGTCGACCGCTGATCCGCACTACGCGAAGCCCCATCAGCACGTTCCCGATGGTGCGTCCCGTTATGGACCAGCAGACCACGAGGTAAACAAACGAGCTGGCGAAAAACGTCGTTGTGGTGAACCACCAGCTCACCTCCGGAAAGCTGAACCTGGTGCCCTTGATGGAGAACAGAATGAATGCGGTAATCAGGTACCCGATGCCGAGGGCCGCGATAATCACGAAGCAGTCGATGACGGCGGCGATGCCCCTGGTGACAATTCCGGCGACCCGCCGATCACCCTTCATGGTTTGGCTTCCGCCTCAACACTCGATCGACGAAGCCATCCACGGCATCGTCGGCTCGCTCGCTACCGCTCCGGACGTCGGAGATCATTTCTGTCGTGACTGTTGAGCTGGCGTCGCGGACGATTGACGACAGGTCGACGCCCTCAATGACCCGATTACCCACGACCACCAGATCGACGCGTTCGAGAACGCCGTCAATGTCGATGGTTCCGACCACCTTGTTCAGATCCACCCCCGCGATAAGGCCGTTCAGATCTAGTTTCTGCACCACGGGGTTCAGATCGAGGGATTCCAGCAACGGGTTGAGGTCGATGCCCTCGAGGATCTTCTGCAAGTCGAGGGTTGCCAGCAGCGCATTCAGGTCGAGTCGCTCGACGACCGCCTGCAGATCCACTTCCTTCAACACTCGATTGAGGTCGACAGCAGACACAAGCACTTCGGTCAGGTCGATCTCCACGGTGAGGAACTCAATCGCCTCAGACAGCACGCCGCGAATCACCGCCCGCGGTATGCCGAGCACGCGAGTTACCGCACCCGAAACCAATCCTGTTATCACCGATCAATTATGCCTCACAGCAAAAACCCCGGGGTGGCAATGCCGCCCCGGGGTTTAGCTTGTGTCTGGCCGCGAGTGCCAGCAGATTCGATCTACAGTGCCGCGAAGAGCTCGCGAGCCAACGCTGCGGTCTCGGACGGCGTCTTGCCGACCTTGACACCGGCTGCCTCGAGGGCTTCCTTCTTGGCCTGCGCCGTACCGGAACTGCCCGACACGATGGCGCCAGCGTGGCCCATGGTCTTGCCTTCCGGAGCGGTGAAGCCAGCCACGTAGCCGACGACCGGCTTGGTGACGTTGGCCTTGATGTAGTCGGCCGCGCGCTCTTCAGCGTCGCCACCGATCTCACCGATCATGACGATCAGCTTGGTCTCCGGGTCGTTCTCGAAGGCCTCGATGGCGTCGATGTGAGTGGTACCGATGACCGGGTCGCCGCCGATGCCGATGGCAGTCGAGAAACCGAGGTCACGCAGTTCGTACATCATCTGGTAGGTCAGGGTGCCCGACTTCGACACGAGGCCGATCGGTCCCTTGTCGGTGATGTTGTTCGGCGTGATGCCGACCAGTGCCTCACCGGGGGTGATGATGCCGGGGCAGTTCGGCCCGATGATGCGGGTCTTGGCGCCCTTCTCCACGTTGTAGGCCCAGGCGTAAGCCGAGTCCTGCACCGGGATGCCCTCGGTGATGACCACGAGCAGCGGGATCTCCGCGTCGATGGCCTCAATGATGGCATCCTTCGAGAAGGCTGGCGGAACGAAGGCGATCGAGGTGTCAGCCCCGGTCTTCTCCATTGCCTCGGCAACCGAAGCAAAGACGGGCAGCTCAACCGCATTGCCGTCAGCGTCGACGTGCGAGACCGTGGTTCCGGCCTTGCGGGCGTTGACGCCACCGACGACATTGGTGCCGGCCTTCAGCATCAGCGCGGTGTGCTTGGTGCCTTCGCCGCCGGTGATGCCCTGGACGATGACTTTGTTGTTCTTGTTCAGGTAGATCGACATGAGTCTTGTGGTCTCCTACTTGTTCGCCAGCTCGGCGGCCTTGTCGGCACCGGCATCCATGGTTTCAGCCACGGTCACCAGCGGATGGTTGGCCTCAGCTAGGATCTTGCGACCCTCCTCGACCTTGTTGCCGTCGAGGCGAACCACCAGCGGCTTGCTTGCGGTGTCGCCCAGCTTGGCGAGCGCGCCGATGATGCCGTTGGCAACAGCGTCACAGGCGGTGATGCCACCGAAGACGTTCACGAAGACGCTCTTGACCTGTGCGTCACCCAAGATGACGTCGAGGCCAGCGGCCATGACGTCGGCCGATGCGCCGCCGCCAATGTCCAGGAAGTTCGCCGGCTTCACGCCACCGTGGTTTTCGCCTGCGTAGGCGACAACGTCGAGGGTCGACATGACCAGACCTGCACCGTTGCCGATAACACCAACTTCGCCGTCGAGCTTGACGTAGTTGAGGTCGTTCTCCTTGGCCTTGAGCTCAAGCGGATCAGTCGCATCGATGTCGGCGAACTCAGCGTGGTCGGCCTGACGGAACTCTGCGTTCTCGTCGAGGGTGACCTTGCCGTCGAGTGCGAGGATCTGATCGTCCGGGGTGCGGACGAGCGGGTTGACCTCAACCAGCAGGGCATCTTCGGCGACGAAGACTTCCCACAGCTTCTGGATCGTCACGGCTGCCGCGTCGAGGACCTCAGCGGGCAGGTGACCCTGCTCGGCGATTTCGCGGGCGAATGCCAGGTCGACGCCCTTGACGGCGTCAACGGCGATGCGGGCCAAGCGGTCAGGCTTGGTTGCCGCGACCTCTTCGATCTCCATGCCACCTTCGACCGAGCACATGGCCAGGTAGGTGCGGTTGGCGCGATCGAGCAGGAACGAGATGTAGTACTCCTCGGCGATGTCGCTGGCTTCGGCGACAAGGAGTCGCTTAACGACGTGGCCCTTGATATCGAGCCCGAGGATGTTTTCAGCGTGCGTCTGTGCGTCATCAGGGGTTGCGGCGTACTTGACGCCACCCGCCTTGCCGCGGCCGCCGACCTTGACCTGCGCCTTGATCATCACAGGCTTGCCGATTTCCTCGGCAATAGCCCGCGCATCGGCGGCAGTGTCAGTGACCCGACCCGGTGTGGTGGGTACCCCATGCTTGGCGAACAGTTCCTTCGCCTGGTATTCGAAGAGATCCATTCAGCTCACCATCTGAAGTAATTTAATTGCCCGCTTCGGTGTAGCGCGGACCATAGGCAACCCTAGTGCCCCCACCGTGTCGTATTCACACGCGGCCCCCTCCTTGTGCGACATCTCACCCGCTACTGGCGAGTAACCCCGTGTGCACGTTAAATTGTGCACGTTAAATAAGGCCAAATCGTCACGAGATCCGGGACGTCACAAAACCAACCGGTGGACTTCAAGCCAACCTTTGGCTACCGTCATTGAGGTTGGTAACGACTAGGTCACGACGAGCGACCCGCCCGCCGATGAATGCAGGACTAGATTTTTGAGGTGAACAACTTGGCAACACGGAGCCTTCTCGACCGTGACGGCACAGCAGCCCGCCAGGACCACACTCCCTCTCCGTCCGATTTGTCCACCTCTACCGACACTCCTTCGACGCGCGATTTCCCGCAGCTGTCGAAGAATCTGCGCATCGGACTCGGCAGCACTGCCGGCCCCCTCGGCAACGACAACGTCAGCACCACCGAAATTCTGCTTCCTCGCGAGACTGCAGTCGACGTGGCACCCCGCCCGGTCGGCGCACCTGCGCCTGAGCGCAATAAGCCGAAGCACCGCCTGGCGGCACCATCGTCTGCCCTCCGCGCCCGCACCGCATTGTTTGCGATTGCCGCTGGCGCTACCGCCATTGCCGTGACCGGTTCCGGTTCGAGCGATCAGGCCAGCCCCATCGCCGAAGCACCGGCCGACCCCGCTCCCGCCGACGCGCTCGGCATCGCGAACGCCAGCAACGTCACCAACGACGACGGTCCCGTCGGCGTGGTTGCCGCCTCGGCTGAGTCGGACATGAACACCTACAAGACTCAGCTCAAGCAGGGCGCTGCCCTTGCCAAGGCTCAGGCTGCCGCAATCGCCGCCAAGCAGAAGCCGCTGATCTCGAGTCCACTGCCCCTCGGCAGCTACCAGCTCACGTCCGCCTTCGCTCCCCGCTGGGGTTCGTTCCACGGCGGAATCGACATGGCGGCACCGCTGGGTACCCCCATTCACGCCGCCACCGACGGTGTCGTTGTCGACGCGGGCCCAGCCTCCGGCTACGGGAACTGGATTCAGATCAAGGCTGCCGACGGCACCATCACCATGTACGGCCACATGGCATCCTCGGGCGTACTCGTTCACAAGGGACAGACGGTCACAGCGGGCGACACCATCGGCATGGTCGGCTCCGAAGGCTTCTCCACCGGCCCGCACCTGCACTTCGAGCGCTGGATTCCCAAGGGCGGATCCATGGTCAAGGTCGATCCTGCCGTGTGGCTTGCGAAGATGGGCATTCGCCTCTCCGCCCTCACCGGATAGGTCCCTTCGCTCTACCGCCTTTTCGCCAGAGCACCTTTTCGCTCTAGGTCCACGGCTTCCGCCAAACTACAGCTTTTCGCCAGGTAGTCCGCCGGTTGTCATCAAAGTGACTCGACCAACCTTGCCGCCGAAGTCGAACGTGATCCGTTCGGTGACTCCGCTGCCTTCTTTCGCGACTGCCTTCCCCATCCCGTACTGCGGGTGGTTCATCCGGTCACCAACTTCGTAGTTGACCATCTTGTTGCGACCCCGCGTCGGATCGGACGAGTACGACGACCGCCCGCGGAAGCCCGAACCCAAACCGGACTCGGTACTGCTGCCGCCCGTCGTCGAACCGAAGCCGAAACTGCCGCCGCGGGAGCCGAACTCACGCATACCGCGCTTCGGTTCGACCCGACGCCAGTCGAGAAGGTGCGCCGGGATTTCCTCCAGGAATCGGGATACGGGATTCGACACCGGCTGCCCCCACGAGGCGCGCGACAGGGCTCGCGTCAAATACAGCTTTAGCCGGGCACGGGTGATGCCGACGTAAGCCAGACGACGCTCCTCGCTTAGTTCGGCCGGGTCGCCGAGGGCACGCATGTGCGGGAAGTGTCCGTCTTCCCAGCCGGTCACAAAGACCACCGGGAACTCCAGGCCCTTCGCCGTGTGCAGGGTCATCATTGTGACGACGCCTTCACCTTCGTCGGGTACTTGATCGGCATCGGCAACCAACGCGACCTTTTCCAAGAATGCAGCGAGGGACCCCGGCTCAGGTTCACCGTCGCCGACCACGTCGCCGGGCTCCACCTGATCGTCGAGATCGGTTTCTTCTTCGGCGCTCTGAGCCGCCTCGACGCTGAAGTCACGGGCGACGGCGATCAGTTCGTTGAGGTTGTCCATGCGCGCGGCATCTTGCGGGTCGTTGGAGGCTTCCAACTCCTCGCGGTAGCCGCTGCGGTCGACGATCGCGTCCACGAGGTCACCGACATCGGCGCCTTCGGTCGTGGCGTCGGCAATGGCCTCGTCCGCATCCCCGCCGACGGCACCGAATGCCATCAGGAAATCGCTGCGCAGGCCCTCGATCATGTTCACAAATCCGGTGATCTGTTTAACGGCCCGCGTATTCAAGAGGGCGACGCGGTTCTCGGTGGCGTCGATGAGCGCTTGATAGAAAGTGATTCCGAGGTTCTCGGCGTGCACGGCCACGACGGCTTCCGCGCGATCGCCGATACCTCGGCGCGGCGTGTTCAGGATGCGTCGCAAGCTAACGGCGTCGTCGGGGTTGGCGACTACGCGCAGGTAGGCGACGATGTCGCGGACCTCCTTGCGCTCGTAAAACTTGGTTCCGCCGACCACCTTGTAGGGGATGCCGTGCCGAACAAAGACTTCCTCAAGCGGGCGTGACCCGGTATTGGTGCGATAGAAGACGGCAATGTCGGCGTAGGTATGCGTCGATGAGCCGCCGATCGAGTAGTCGACGAGTTCTTCAATCTCTTTAGCAATGAACGCGGCTTCGTCGCGATCGGAGTCGGCGACGTAGCCGACGATTGGGTCGCCGGTGCCCGAGTCGGTCCACAGTTTCTTCTCGCGCCTGTTGCCGTTGCGGGAAATCACCGCGTTGGCCGCCGACAGGATGGTTTGCGTCGATCGGTAGTTCTGCTCCAGCAGGATGGTTTCGGCGTTCGGATAGTCGACCTCGAACTGCTCGATGTTGCGGATGGTGGCACCACGGAAGGCGTAGATCGACTGGTCGGCATCGCCAACCACGCACAGTTCCGACGGTTCGACGTCAGATTCGGTGTTGACGTCGGCACCGACCAGTTCCCGGACCAGCACATATTGGGCGTGGTTGGTGTCCTGGTATTCGTCGATCAGCACATGGCGGAAGCGGCGCCGATAGTATTCGGCAACTGCCGGATGCCGTTGCAGCAGGGAGACGGTCTCTCCGATCAAGTCGTCAAAGTCGAAGGCATTGGCCGACGCGAGGCGGCGCTGGTATTCGGCGTAGATCTGGGCGATGATGCCCGCTGCCGCCCCCTCACCTTCGGCCGATGCTTCGGCCGCGGCGTCGTCGGGGCCTTTGAGTTCGTTTTTGAAGTTGGAGATCTGGGTGCCGACGCCGCGCGGGCTGAACTTCTTTGGGTCGAGATCGAGATCGCGCACCACCATGCCGAGCAGCCGACGGGAGTCGTCGGCGTCGTAGATGGAGAAGTTGGAGTTCCGATTGCCAAGCAGGGCTGACTGCGCGCGCAAGATCCGCACGCAGGTGGAGTGGAACGTCGAGACCCACATGTATGCCGCGCGCGGCCCGACGAGGTCGATGACGCGCTCCCGCATCTCGGCGGCGGCCTTGTTCGTGAAGGTAATCGCAAGGATCTGACCTGGGGTGACACCGCGTTCAGCGAGCAGGAACGCAATCCGGCGGGTCAGGACAGCCGTCTTACCTGACCCTGCACCTGCGACGATCAGCAACGGCGCACCCGTGTGCAAGACCGCAGCCCGCTGCTGCGGATTGAGTCCGTCGAGAAGTTCACGTCCTCGGACGCTCAGAGTGGATTCGTCGAGGGCGGCAAGTGAAGAGTTCATGGCCTATTCAGATTACCTGCGACCTCCGACAGATCCGGTCTCCGGTTACGGTGCGTACTCCGCCATCACCGCTTCGCCGACTCGCCCCTCTCCGGTGTGCAGTCGCAGCCCGGGAGTGACCGGCCGGACGCGCAACTTGAGTCCACTGCCATCGATTTGGACATACACCGGATGCAGGCCCTGCTTCACCGGGACCCGCACCGCCTTGCCACCGCCCAAAGCCAATTCGACGATCCCGTCCTGGTTGGCGCAGTAACTGAATCCGACGGTCCAACGCCAGACAATCAGCGGTCCACTCAGCGACAACGCCGTAGGTCCATCAATGCTGGGTTTGGCGCAGCTACCCCGGCTGGCGTCGAAGGTTCGCTGCGGCGTCACCGCACCTGCCACCAACTGCCCGCGCGGGTTGAGCACTTTCAGTTCGTCGGTGACAGTCCCGAACTCCGGACGCTGGTCGAGCCGACCGAAGACGTGACTAATCATGTTGTTTGGGAACGCGACCGGCAGCAACACTTCGATCGGCAGCGGTTGGTCGAACATCGTCTTGCCATCCATCTGGGCGAGGGATTCGCGGGCCGTCGCGATGTAGTCACCGGTGGGGTCGTCACGCCACGACTGCCCAAACGACATGGTTGAGACCATCGCCGACACCGCAAACAGCACGCATGCGGCCGTCGCAATCCCCGCGGGACGACGATCAACAGCCGCCGGGGCCGCGACATGTGCGCCACCCTTGCGCGGGGCCGCAGCGATCAGCGCCAAAGCAATTGCCAGCACCAGCGCAGTGTCGGGCAGGTAGCGCATGGTCTGCGCGAGTTCGAGGGCCGTGTTATCGCTCGACCGATTCCACATCACCGGGACCTGCGCGAGAACCGCGTAGCCGAGTGCAAACACCCAGATCGCTGGCGCGCCCCGCCGATTCCTGGAGGTCAGGACGACCACCGCGACCAGCACCGCCCAGCCCGCGACAATCATCCAAATGCTGGGGAAACCCATGGGCGGCGACGGCGTCCATCGGTCCCACACCCACGGTCCACCGACCAGCGACGGAATGATCGCTTCATTGATGCTGCGCCATACCAGTTTCGCCGTCTGCGCCAGCGAGTGTTCGCCGGCGGTGGCCGTGGAAGTGGCAAAGAACAACACGATCCACGCAATGAACATGGTGGCAAGAACCAGCCACAGGGTCCGGGCCCGCAAGAAGGCCTGGGTGAGCGGCGAGTTTCGGTAGTCGTCGTCATCGGCGCGCGGATCTCGCGTCGATCGCATCACCAGCACTGCCACCACGACCGCGACCGGCAGGATGAACAGAGACTTCTCAAAGAACAGCAACCCGACGGCGAACGCCACGGCAGCACCAATCGTGAGACGTCGACTCCGCTCGGCATCCGGTCGATCGCGCACCAAAACCACCACGTTGGCAACCACGACAGCCATCGCCGCCTGCATCGGCAGCGTATTCAGGCCCGCCGCCCACCACACGTACGCGCTCACCGTCATTGGCGCGAAGAGATAGAACGTCAGCGCCACCAGGCTCCAACCGCGGGCGCGCGGGGCGATGATCGAGATCATCCGCCACACCGCCAGCGACGCGATCGCCTGCAATACCACCAGCGTCACGGCGGGTAGCCACCATTGGACCGGTGCGAGGACCGTCGTCAGGCCAGCCAACAGGAATGCACCCGGCATGAAATGACCGTCGTGGCTGTACCCCAGGAAGTCCCAGGACAGGATCGGATTTGATGTTGCGCGACCGATCAGAATGAGGTCGTCCCAGTAGAAGTTGCCCCAAATCACCAGGACAGCGCGCACTACCAGTTGTGCGGCGATCAGTCCGAGCGCAATGGCTCCGACCCGTCTGGCAGTGATTGTGTCGGTCGTCATCCCCGCATTGTTCACCACTCGCCGTCCACCCCGCGAACCCCGCGTGGCAAAATTGGCTCTGTGAGTGGCAACGATGAGCAGCAGCGCGAGACCAACCCGGCAGATAACACGACGTCCGACGCGGAACTGTTTGCCCTCGACCTCGACGCCCTAAATCTGTCGTCCGATGTGAGCCTGCTCCCCGACGACATTGACGAATTGCGTCCCGAAATCGATCGGATGGACGCGATCATCTTGGCCGCCATTGAGCGTCGCAGCGCCGTGTCGAAGAAGATCGGCGCGCATCGCATGGCAACGGGCGGCCCGCGTCTGGTGCACAGCCGCGAAATGAAGGTTCTGGACCGCTTCTCTGCCCTCGGCACCGAAGGCCACACCCTGGCCATGCTGCTGCTGCGCCTAGGCCGCGGCCCCCTCGGCCGCTAGCCCCGCCTTTCCCGCAGAATTTTCCGCAGAACGGTTCGGTTCCTGTGCCCCTACGACCGTCGGCCGCGCTGCTCGCGGTACCAGCGCACGAGGGCGTCGGTTGATGAGTCGGGCATGGTGGCGGGCGGTTCGGGGTCGCTGATGGCTCCGACGAGTTCGTTGGCCTGTTTCTTACCCAATTCGACGCCCCACTGATCGAAGGGGTTAATTCCCCAGACCATCGCCTTCACGAACGTCTCGTGCTCGTACAGCGCGATCAGTTGCCCGAGGACCGACGGTGTGAGTTGCGGTGCGAGGATCGACGTCGACGGGCGGTTGCCCGGCATCACCTTGTGCGGCACCAACTTTGGCGGCACCCCCTCGGCGGCGATGTCGTCGGCCGTCTTGCCGAACGCGAGGACGTCGGTTTGGGCGAAGAAGTTGCTCATGAGAATGTCGTGCATGCTGCGACCATCAGCGGCAGGCAGGTCTTCGAGCGGCTTCGCGAACCCGATGAAATCGGCGGGAATCAGCCAGGTGCCCTGGTGCAGCAGTTGAAAGAAGGCGTGCTGACCATTGGTGCCGGGCTCACCCCAATAGATCGATCCGGTCGGCGTCGTCACATGATGGCCTGATGTGGTGACGGACTTCCCGTTCGACTCCATCGTCAACTGCTGCAGGTAGGCGGGGAATCGCGCGAGGTCGTTCGAGTAAGGCATCACGGCCTGCGACTGCGCATCCCAAAAGTTGGAGTACCAAAGGCCAATCATGCCCATCAGTGCCGGTGCGTTCTTTTCCAGCGGCGCGGTGCGGAAATGTTCGTCGATGGCGTGGAAGCCAGCGAGGAAGTCGGCGAAGTGATCGCGACCGATCGCAATCATCAACGACAGTCCGATTGCCGAGTCGATCGAGTAGCGACCGCCAACCCAGTTCCAGAAGCCGAACATATTGTCGGTGTCGATGCCGAACTTCTCGACCTCTTCAGTATTCGTGCTCACTGCGACGAAGTGTTTGGCGACGATGTCGGAATCGCCGGTCGCGCCGAGTTCACGCAACAGCCACCGCTTGGCGGCGGTGGCATTGGTGATGGTTTCCAGGGTGGTGAAGGTTTTTGACGACACGACGAACAGCGTGGTTTCCGCGTTGAGGCCGTTGAGGACCGACATCACGTCGGACGGATCGCTGTTGGACACGAAGTGTCCGGTAATTTCCGGATGGCGATAGAAGCGGAGGGCGTCGTACGCCATTTCGGGGCCGAGGTCGCTGCCACCGATCCCGATGTTGACGACGTCGGTGATGCGCTTGCCGGTGTGCCCGGTCCATTCACCGTTGCGGACGCGGTCGGTGAAATCCCCCATGGCGTCGAGAACGGCGTGGACGTCGTCGACCACATTGTGCCCATCGACGAGCAACTCTGCGCCGCGGGGCAGTCGCAGGGCGATGTGCAGCGCCGCCCGGTCCTCGGACGTGTTGAGGTGGGCTCCGGCGAACATTTCGTCGCGCTTTTCTTCGACGCCGGCTTCGCGCGCCAACGCCGAAAGGAGTTCGACCGTCTCGTGGGTGATCAGGTTCTTCGAAAAGTCCAGGTGGACGTCGCCGGCGTCGACCACCATTTCGCGGCCTCGGTCGGGCTCCATGACAAACAGCTCGCGCAGGTGCAGGGAGTACACGTGCTGCTGGTGGGCGGCCAACGCGTGCCAGGAGACGGTAGAGGTGATGTCGGTGTCATCGCCCCCGTCGAGTCGTCCTCGGAGATTGGTCATCATTGGTTCCACATTATGCGTTTCGTTTAGGCCTTGCCGACAGGTGGCTAGATCAACTTGGAAGACAGGGCGTCCGGCAGGAATTTCAGACCCCACGAAATAGGAGTCCAAGGCCAGGACGGGACGGCGGCACGTGTGCGTTCGGCTTCAATGGCCGCGACCATCGCCTTCACTCCGGTATCGGTGTCAGTCATCATTGATGTTTTGACGCCGCGGTTGATATCGGTCTCGATGTAGCCCGGCAGAAGCACGGTCACCTTGATTGGGGTGCGAGCCATTTCGGCCTGCAGTCCCTGCCCGAGCGCGGACAGCCCGGCTTTCGACGCCGAGTAGGCCGCTTGCGCTTTCGGCATCCCGCGGACCGCGCTCATCGAACTGACAAGCACCAGGTGCCCGGCGTTCTGTTTGCGGAAGATGCTCATGGCTGCCTCGATCTGAGCGAGGGCACCGACGAGGTTGGTTTCGATCGTTTCGATATTGGCGGCGGCGTGACCGGTTCCGATGGGCGCACCCTTGCCGAGTCCCGCGTTGACGATGACACGATCGAGTCCGCCGAGTTCGTCGGCGAGCGCGTCGAATACGACGGGCACTGACTCAACGTTGGTGACGTCGAGCTTGGATATCGCGACTTGCTTTGCCTGCGAACGTAATTCGCCCGCAAGTTCGTCGAGACGATCGAGTCGGCGGGCAGCCAGTCCCAGACTGCGGCCGCGCGCGGCAAATTCGCGCGCCATGCCTTCGCCGAGACCCGAACTTGCTCCGGTGATGATGATCTTCTCGCGCAACATGGCCCGAATGTACCGGGTTGCTGTGACATTGCCGCGTGGGCCATCCCGGTCAACGGGTCGGGTTTCAAGAGCATCTCGGATCCGGCCAGGCCTTGCGGAGCCGCAGGCCTGATGAAACCATTACCACTCTAGCCACATTAGTAACTTGAGTCACTTTGATACCAGGAGAGTTGCATGCGCTTTCCCGCACGCTCGCTCACACTCGCGCTAGCCGCGGTCACACTCGCTGCAGTAGGCCTCACCGTTGTCCCTCTCGCCGGAACCGCAGGTACCGCCGACGCCGCCCCGTGCGGCAGCAACGCCAACGGCTCGAGCCTGCCCTTCCTCGACACCGGATCCATCGGCGGTTCCATCGGCGGATCTATTAGCGGCGTCACCGGGACGCAGGGCCCGGCCCCCTATTTCAATAACGGCGTCACTCGAATCATCGATTGGGTAACCGGCCCCAAAAGCAAGAACGACACCTTCGACCGATTCGGCATCTCCGGCACCGACCTCGGCGTGGCGTGGGACAACGGTTCGGGCCAGACACTCCTCGCCTTCGGCGACACCTTTGGCGATTGCAGCGTCGCCGGTAAGCAGTGGCGCCACAATGTGCTGCTGCGCACCAACGACAACGACCTCCACGACGGCCTGTCCGTCCCCTACGGCATCCCGGGCGACATCAACTCCGGCGCGTCGGTGACTGCCGCCGCACCGCGCTACGCCACCCAGATGATCGGTGCCATCGGGTGGAGTGGAATCGAAGTCACGACCATCCCGACCTCGGCCATCTCCATCGCAGGCAAGCAATACCTCAACTACATGTCGGTGCGATCGTGGGGCGACTCCGGCGTCTGGGCGACCAACTTTTCGGCAACCGCCGTATCCAGTGACAACGGCCAAACTTGGACCACCCAGCTCGATACGATCCGCGTGAACGCTGGCGTCACCGTGCCGTTGCCAGTCGGGTGGCCGTCGGCGCAGGCCAACGACGCCAAGTTCCAGCAAGCGGCCTATGTGGAAGGCCAGCGCGACGAGGCCGGATGGATCTATCAATACGGCACCCCCAACGGCCGCTACGGGGCGCTCTACCTGTCGCGAGTTCGCCCGGCCGACATCCTCGACCTCACCAAGTTCGAGTACTGGACTGGCTCGGGTTGGTCCCCGACCATCGACGGCATCACCTCCAGCAAAGCGCGCGTAGTCGGCGCGCCCGTCAGCGAACTCTCCGTCGCATGGAGTCCGTACCTGAACAAGTACGTCATGCTCGACACCGGAACTCTCGGCGTGCACTTCCGCACGGCCGAGCATCCCCAAGGCCCGTGGAGTCTGCCGCGGATCCTGGTGCCGAGCACCCACGGTCTTTACGGCCCGATGATGCTGCCGCAGTCTCCGGCGTTGAAGGGCACCGGACCCGAGTTGTACTTCAACGGCAGCCGCTGGTCCGAGTACAACGTCGTACTCGTGGAAACGAAACTCCGCAGATGAGGCATCGAGTCCGGATCGTGATGCAAGTGGCTGTGTCCTGCCAGCCCGACTGATAGCAAGGAAGACAATGCACTACCAGTAGAGAAGATTGAGATCTATGCGCCGAGTTCTACCTGCCCTTGCCGCCTGCGTCGTCGTCGCTTCGACCCTGACCGCCGTTTCCGGCGTCGGTGCCGCCGACGCTCGGTCTTGCAGCAACAGCGGTACGGGCGTCAACATCCCGGTCATTAATAAGTTCCTTCCGCGCGGTGGCTCCGCGACCGGACCGCAAAAGGCGATGCCCGCCTTCAACAACGGCCGCACGCAAACAGTGTCGTGGGTCACCGGCCCGCTCAGTCCCAACAAGACGTACAAGCGCTTTGGCATTTCCGGTACCGACGTCGGCGTCGCATGGGACAACGGCCGCGGCCAAACTCTGATGGCCTTCGGCGACACGTTCGGCAACTGCCTGACCAGTGACCAGCAGTGGCGACACAATGCCCTGCTGAGGTCCAGCGACGGCAACCTGTCCGACGGTGTGCGCCTGGACGGCCGCGGTTTCGTCGGCGAGATGTTTGGAGCTGTCGGCTTCGACGGCATCGAGAAAACCACCATCCCGACCGCAGGCATCTCCATCGGCGGCAAGCAGTACGTGAACTTCATGTCGGTACGTTCGTGGGGCCCGGCCAGCACGTGGTTCACCAACTACTCGGCGACCGCGGTTTCCAATGACAACGGTCGTAGCTGGCGCACCCCCCAGGGCACGATTCGCCCCAACCTCGGCATCAACGGCGACGCCAAGTTCCAGCAGGGCGCCTACGTCAAGGGGGTCGGCCCGGACGCTGGCTGGGTCTACCAGTACGGCACTCCCAACGGCCGCTTCGGCGCGGCACACATTGCCCGCTTCCGGCCCAACGACATCCTGAATCTTGGTGCTTACCAATACTGGAACGGTCGCGGTTGGACTCCGTCCCCCGACTCGGCCCGCCCCATTGTGCGCGGACCCGTCACCGAACTGTCGGTCGCGTGGAGCCCTTACCTAAACCGGTACGTGATGCTCGACAGCCCGCGCGGAGTTCTCCTACGCACTGCGGCGCACCCGCAGGGCCCGTGGAGTCCCGCGCGGCGCATCGCGCCGTCGAGCTTGGAACTGTATGCACCGATGATGCTGCCCAACTCGCCAGCACTGCGCGGTAGCGGCCCGGAACTGTATTTCAACGCGAGCCGCTGGGACGACTACAACGTCCTGCTGGTCCGCACCAAGGTGCGCAAGTAGCTACTTCAGCAGGCGCGACATCCGACGGTCGGCCAGGATCTTCCCACCGGTTTGACAGGTGGGACAGTACTGGAACGAGCGGTCCGCGAATGACACCTCACGGACCGTGTCACCGCACACCGGACACGGCATGCCGGTCCGCGCGTGCACGCGCAGGCCGGTGCGCTTCTCCGACTTCAGGTTCCCGACGCCCTGACCTTCCAAACGTTCGACGGCGTCGAGAAGCACCGTTCGTGTCGCCGTATAAAGCGCTTCCACCTGCGCGGCGTCGAGCTTGCTGGCGGTCGCGAAGGGCGAGAGTTGTGCGGTGTGCAGGATTTCGTCGGAGTAGGCGTTGCCGACGCCGGCGATGACGCGCTGGTCGGTGAGCAGATTCTTGATCCTTGCGTTGCGGCCAGCCAGGATCTGCGCGAACTGTTCCTTCGACAGTGCCAGCACATCTGGCCCGAGGGTGGCAATACGTTCCACATCGGCGGTATCGCGCACGACCCACGCGGCCAGTCGCTTCTGTGTTCCCGCCTCGGTCACATCGAACCCCTCACCCGGGAGGCCGCAGTGCACACGAAGCGCGATCGGCCCCTTTCCACCGGGTTTGGGCGGCGCCTGGGACAGCGCTTCACTCCATCGCACCCAGCCCGCGCGCGAAAGGTGCACCACCAAATCGATCTCCTCATCCGGCGAGCCATCGGGGCCCGGCACTGTTCGGATAACGAGGTATTTGGCGATCCGGTCGACGCTCGACACGGTTCGACCAGCCAGCGCCGAGTACGGCGGATCTGCGGTCTTCAGTACGGACAGCGAGGCAATATCGACGCGCCGAATCGGCAGTCCAGCGATACGTGAATCGAGGAACGTCGCAATGGCGGTCACTTCGGGAAGTTCCGGCATGAACCCAGTGTGCGCCACGCCCCGGCAATCTGTGGACGGTCGGCGCGGCCGGTGTGTTCTAGTTAGAGGATGCGTCACTCTCCGCCTGCGATGTCCGACACTCAACTCGCCGCGGCGATTGCCGAGGGGGCTGGCGAGATCTTGAACGGCGTCCGACATGAGGGGCTACTCGCTGGCGAGCAACTCGGCGACGTGGGCGATGCGATGGCGCAGGCCTGGATTTCCCAAGTGCTGCGGAGGCACCGTCGACGCGACGCGGTCCTGTCGGAGGAGGCCGAGGACGTCGGCGATCGCTCCACCGCAGAACGGGTGTGGATCATCGATCCCCTCGATGGGACAAGCGAATATTCAATGGGCACGTCCGATTGGGCGGTCCACGTTGCGCTCACCATCAACGGCGCACCCGTCGCGTCCGCGGTGTCCCTCCCCGCCAAAGGGCAGGTGTTCCGCAGTGACGAAGTCCCAGCGGTCGATGGTCCCCTGTCGGGCCGAATCGCGGTGTCACGCTACGGGCACTCGTACCATTCGGCGGCGGTCTGCGAACGTGTGGGACTGAACCCGGTTCGTATCGGTTCGGCCGGCGCCAAAGCCATGGCGGTCGTGCGCGGCGATGTGGACGCCTACGTCCATTCCGGCGGCCAGTACGAGTGGGACAATTGCGCGCCGGTCGGCGTCGCTTTGGCCGCGGGCCTGCATTGCAGTCGGCTCAATGGTCGCCCGATCGTTTACAACAATCCGCAACCGTACATGCCCGACTTCGTCATCTGCCGACAGGAAATCGCCGACGCGGTCTTAGATGCCGTCGCCCACCCATGGTGACTCTCGATCGCTAGGCGATTTGCGTTGGGACACGCCGCAGCGCGCGGCATGTCCCAACGCAAATCGAAACCTGGGCTAGCGGCGAACCCTCTTCAGTCCGTGCTTGCGTGCAGTGAGGTCCAGAACCAACTGACGCGGGGCGATTCGAGCGAGGCTGAACACCAGCGGTGCACTGTTGCCACGCGCGTAGAGCGGTTTGGGATTCGACGCGAGGGCCGCTTCCAAAATTTTCTCGGCCATCTTCTCCGACGCGATGCCCTTACTTTCGTTGCGTCTGGTGGCCGCGGCGACCGTTTCGTACTCGTCGCGATACACCGAATCATCGCCGATGTGAATGGTGCGGTGATCGCCGATTCCGGTGGCGATCGTGCCGGGTTCTACGGTGGTGACGCGGATTCCGTACGGCGCGACCTCGCGGCGCAGCGCCATCGCGTACCCCTTGAGGGCCGACTTGGTCGCCGAGTAGTTGGTTCGGAAGGCGACGGGAAAACTCGAGAGCATCGACCCGACCATCACGACGGTGCCGGTGCGGCGGCGGCGCATGCCGGGAAGCACGGCCTTCGTCAACGCAATCGGCCCGAAAACATTCACTCGAAAGAGGTGCTCGACGGCCTCCATCGGGGTGTCTTCAAATGCGCCAGCAGCGCTTTCACCTGCATTGTTAATCAGGATGTCGATGTCGCCGACGGTTTCGGCGCACGCGGTAGCCGTGGCGTAATCGGCGTTGTCGAGGCGCACGTAGGTGACACCGGGGATTGGGTTCTTTACCGTCTCAGGGTTCCGACTGGTCCCGTATACCTTGTGTCCGAGGGCGATGAACTGCCGTGCGACGGCCTCGCCAATTCCCGTGCTTGCTCCGGTGACCAGCACAGTCAGCTGTCCGGTAGTCGATTTGGTCATGACAATAAGGTAGTCGGCGAGCTCGGAGATGGCCGCTCGGCCGGGGTCAGGAGACGCGAGAGGTTGACCTGAGCAAGGTGTAGGCGGGGCTTCACGTAGACTCTTTCCGTCGGCAACACAATCCCCACCGTGCCCGCCGACCGTGACTGGCCGATGCGGCGAGAAGTTCATTCTGCCCGCATCACCACCGGTCTCCGCTCTCGTAGCTCAGGGGATAGAGCACCGCTCTCCTAAAGCGGGTGTCGCAGGTTCGAATCCTGCCGGGAGCACTCATATCGCCGCAGTCGGCGGTAATCACTTTCTCGACACGCCCGACGCAACCGTCAGTAAACGCGCATCCGGCGCACCAATTAAGTGGATTCCACCGCGAGATCAATAACTAATACCTACGACACTCAGCCCTACAGTCCAATTTCGCTCATCCCTTTTTGCCTTAAACATAAGGCAACATATGCCCGACCATGACTTATGGTAAAAATGGCATGTCAGCCAGGCAAAACCCCGAACCGTGCCGTTTTGTGGCTTACAGTCAAAACCGAAGCAAATGCTTCGCATTTCGGACTAGGAGGATCTAGCGATGAAGACGCGTTTAAGCGCCCTCACCTTAGGACTCGCAGTAGCGGTCGGCTCCGCACTGCTGGTTCCCGCCACCGCACTTGCCGCACCTGTTGACGACGCCACGACAGCGATTAACCAGCTGTCGTCGCAGATCGAATCAGGTGCTGTCGATCGCGGCTTTAACGACGCCGGACTCGGGGCTAAAAAGGGATCGGTCACCGAAAGCGGCGACGGCTTCAAGCAGGTTTTTGCGGGCGGCACCATTTTCTGGTCCGAAAAGACTGGCGCAAAGGTCCTTTACGGCGCCATCGACGAGCGTTACACGCAGCAAAATAATGGCCCGGCCGACATCGGCTTCCCCGACACCAACGAAGCCGACAGCACCGTGGGCGACCCCAGCCGCGTCGCCGAATTTGCCGGTACGGGCGACCCCAAGATCTTCTGGACCCCGACTGACGGCGCATGGTTGGTTCGCGGACCGATGAGTGCGGCAAGCACCGAACTCGGCAAGACCCTCGGAGTTCCGACCGCCGAGATGAAGGTCGACGGAACCAACCTGACCCAGAGCTTCGCCAACGGCGACCTGACCTTCGACCTGAAGACCGGCAAGTGGAGCTCGATGCCCGCATCACTCGCCGCATCGCTCAGCGGACTGAAGCTCCCGAACTGGGGTGCTGACTTCGGCCTGCCCGGCGTTGAACTGCCCAAGGTGAGCCTTCCGTCGGTCGACGTGACCGCCCCCAGCGTCAGCATCGATGCTCCGACGGTCAACGTCGACACCCCGAATGTGAACGCTGACAACGGCGGCATCTCGCCTTGGTGGTGGCTGCTGCTCCTCCTGCTGCCGCTACTGTTCCTGCTCGCATGGACGCGTCGCCGGAAGTCGTACGACTACAAGGCCGTCAAACCCGCAACCGGCCCAGGTTTCCCGGAAGTCACGCCTGAGCGCACCAAGCGGCTCGCTGGCTTGGCCGATGGAACCGAATCGAGTGCAGCCGGTTCGATCGCCAAGTCCGCAGCTGCCGCGACCGCTGCGGCAACCCCCGTTCGTCCGGGTGCCCGAGTCCCGGCCGAAGGTGGCGCCGTGCCACTGCCAATCGGCGCAACGCGTCCGCTCGCGGCCGACCCGATGCGCGCACCTGAGGGCTACCCCATCAAGGCCGTCAACGAAACCGGGCTCTTCTACGTGCCCGGCGAGGTCCTGTACGACGTCGTGAAACCTGACCTGTGGTTCGCGACTGTTCCGACTGCTATCTCCGGTGGATTCCGCCCCATCGAAGACTAACGATCCACGATTGGGGTCACCCCTTCGCCTTCGATGCCGCTAATTGTCGACATCTACACGCGATCGGGTGGCCCCTTTTGTGATGCTCGACGCCGATGGTTTGGCCGAACATCAAGACTTGGGCCGACTACTGGCCGTAGATCTCGTTGAACTTCACCAACGACTTCGCGATGTCGCCCTTGACTGCGGCGATCGCCGCCTTGCCCGCCGGGCCGATCAGTGGCAGACCGCCAAGGTCGACGTTGAACGTGATTTTGGAGTCGTCGCCGATGGGCGTAATCACGAGGTCAAGTTTGGCCTTCACGCCACCTTTGCCGTTGCCCTTGAGCATCACCTGCTTGGGCCGGTCAAACTTCTCAATCTCCCACGCAAAACGCACTCGAATACCCTTGGCGACGATCACCGAGGAAATCTTGGTGCCCTTCTTCAGATCGTCGGCCGGTGGGAGTGGACTGCGCCATCCGTCGTGCAGCACCAACCACTCGGAGTACCGCGAGAGGTCCGCGACGCACGCAAAGGTATCGTCCGGGGAGAGCGCAACATGAATGGATTCGCTGGTCTTCGCCATGACTGAATACCCTAACCGCAACTCACCGTCACAGGTAGATTTGGATGGAAATTCTCGGCTCGACGAGCCGCCAGTCCTGGCTGCCGCGCGCGGAATCCTCGGCAGAACCCTGGTGGGCCACGGGGTGTCCGTGCAGGTCACGGAAGTTGAAGCGTATAACGGACCCGACGACCCCGCCTCACACGCCTATAAGCGGACCCCGCGGTCGGAGATCATGTACGGGCCGCCGTTCCGGCTCTACGTGTATCAGATCCACACGCATTTCTGCGCAAATATCGTCACCAGCGAGGAAGGCCAGGGATCTGCCGTGCTGTTGCGTGCGGGACGGATCGTCGACGGTATTGAACTCGCCAGAGAACGACGGGGCAACGTCGCCGACGATCTGTTGGCCCGAGGACCGGGCAATCTGACACGCGCCTTGGGAATTACGAAAGCCGATCTCGCGACCGACCTCTTAACCGAGAACGGCGTTCATCTATCACCGCAACGCCCGAACGAGCCCATTGAAATCAAAAACGGACCGCGCGTCGGTATCCGCCTCGCCGCAGATTGGCCGTGGCGATTTTGGATAGCTGACGCGCAGTCCGTTTCGGCATACCGACGGCATGCCAAAGCAAAACTGACTTAACGCATTGAGATCAGGTTGCTCGCTACTATTCGGCGGCTGGCGCTTCACCATCAGCGCCAACAGCCTTGCGGGCCGCGTCCTGCGCCTGGTCGACCTTGTCTGCGAACTTTCCGCCGGTGACCTTATCGATCATGTCGCCACCCTTCTCGATGAGATCCGGGTTCGACTTCAGCGCGTCTTTTGCCTTGTTAACAATTCCATCCATGTCCATGCAGGTAATACTACGATGTCCGCGCCAAGATTCGGCTCAAAACTCGCGTAGAAACCTCAATTGCAATACAGCCGACAATGGCACAAACTGCGGCGATCGTCATCATGTGTCCGTTAGACGAATCCAGGTGGAACAACCGCTGACTAAACGGGACCGTAAAGATGAGCACGTACATGCCGACCGACACCGCGAGAAGCACAATCTTCCACCAGTTGTACGGTCGCGCCACCACCGCCAGCACGTACAGGGCGATGGAAATCATCGTGACGAGAGCTGCTGTTGCGGCCTGTGTTTGAACTGCCCCCAAAGTTTGGCTGGCGTTAGCGACCGTCGCGACACCGTCGCCCGGGTTCGTCGCTAAATGCCCCACGTAACTCCCCAGCATCCCCGAATAGTCCCGGTTCACCAGCAAGAAGCACACAAACGTTGCCAGCCCCACGATGATGCCGTTCGGGACCGCTTGGGTCAGCACTCGGCGAACAAAACCCCGCTTGGCACGCTCGTTGTTCGGGGCCAGCGACAAGACGAATGCTGGCACACCGATCGTGAACCATGCCGAAATGGTGACGTGAATCGGCTGGAACGGGTAGCTAATGGCAGCCCAACCCATCAGCTTGGCCAGGAGCCCGGCACCGCCGATGAGCAGCGCCAGCAGGACCGCGTACACGGTCTTGGTGAGGAACAGGTTCGAGACCCGCTCAATGTTCCCGATGACGCGACGACCCTCACCGACGACGTACGGGAGGGTGGCGAATTTGTTATCGAGCAGCACAATCTGCGCCACCGAACGCGCCGCCGACGAACCCGAACCCATGGCGACGCCAATGTCGGCATCTTTGAGCGCCAGGACATCGTTGACACCGTCGCCGGTCATCGCGACAGTGTGTTCCTTGGCCTGCAACGCCTTCACCATGGATCGCTTCTGATCGGGCAGCACGCGACCGAATGCGTCCGCGTCAGCGATCACCGCCGCCAGCGAGTCGCCGTCCGTGGGCAGTTCGCGGGCGTCGACGGCCGTATCTGCGGAACCGAGCCCCAACGATGCGCCAACAGCACCAACCGAACGAGCGTTGTCGCCCGAAATAATCTTGACGGCCACATGCTGCGATTCGAAGTACTCGATGGTGTCGCGGGCGTCGGAGCGAACACGCTGTTCGAGCACGATCAGCGCGGTGGGCACGAGGGTGCCCGGGATCTTTGACGCACCGCTGGGCACCGTGTCGACCGGGACGTCAGTTGTTGCGACCAGCAGTATGCGTAGCCCTGTGGATCCCAGGTCGGAGGCCAGTTTCGCGGTCTCCGATTCCGGGTCCAACAGCACGTCGGGCGCACCGATCAGCCAGTTACCCTGAGAGGCCTGCTGCGCGTCGATAAACGACATGCCCGAGAACTTGTTGGCCGAGCTAAACGGCAGGATCGACGACGTCGTCCAGGCGGGGGCGTCAGGAAACGCTTCTTGAACCGCTTCGATGCTGGCGTTGGGGTGCGGGTCGTTGGCGGCGATTGCCGAGAGGGCTGCTTCGACCGCAGCCTGCTCGACGTCGTCACACACCAGGCGCACCTCGGCGCAGCGCATGCCGTTCTCGGTGAGCGTGCCGGTCTTGTCGGTGCAGACGATATCGACGCGAGCCAAACCTTCAATCGCGGGCAACTCATTCACCAGGCATTGGCGTCTGCCGAGCCGGACCACGCCGACAGCAAAGGCGATCGACGTCATCAGCACGAGGCCCTCGGGGACCATCGGCACCAGCGCCGCGACCATGCCGAGCAGCGCCGAGCGCAGCCCATTCTGGCTAATGAAGAGTTGGTTGACGATCGTCAAGATGCCTGCGGGAATCAGCAGCCACGTAATGACCTTCAGGATCTGGTCGATACCCGACCGCAGTTCCGACGACACCAGGGTGAAGGTGGAGGCCTCTGCGGCCAACTTGTTCGCGTACGAGTCCGGTCCCACCTTGGTGGCGCGATAGGCGCCTGAGCCCGAGACGACAAAACTGCCCGACATGATCTCGTCACCGCAGGCCTTATCGACGGCATCGGCTTCACCGGTCAGGAGCGACTCGTCGATGTCGAGGGCCTCGGACTCGATTGCCTCGCCGTCGACAACAACTTGATCGCCGGGGCCCAATTCGATGATGTCGCCCAGGACCACCTCTTCGGCAGCCATCGCGGTGACAACGCCGTCGCGCCGGACCATCGGCTTGGCCTGTCCGACAATCGCCAGTCGGTCGAGGGTCCGCTTGGCGCGGACTTCCTGAATGATGCCGATGCCGCTGTTCGCGATGATCAGCAGCCCGAAGAGCCCATTAATAAACGAACCGGTCGATGCGACGATGACGAAGAGCACGCCCAGAATCGCGTTGATCCGGGTGAAGACATTGGCTTTCACGATGTCGAGGACAGTGCGCCCCGACTTGCTATCGGCGACGTTGGTGCGGCCCGCCGCGACCTGCTCGGCGACTTGAGCTGCCGTCAGTCCGGGGTCTCGCTCGGTTGTCGTCGGCGTGGTCATGCGCATCGCTCCCACCATGTCGCGTCGAAAAAGGCTGTGCCGGTGCGGTTTTCCGCGACCAACGTGGCTCCGGGCCGTGGCGCACATACGTCGAAGCCGAGCCGCTGGGCTTCGGTTGTCAGCCGAACCATCGGATCAGCCCACGAGTGGCGCGCCAAGTTGAAAGTACCCCAGTGGATTGGCAGCAGAATGCCTGGTCCGGGCGCGCCGTTGAGCATTTGGTGGATTGCCACGGCCTCTTCCGGAGTCAAATGGATATCGGGCCAGCTCGGGTCGTAGGCACCGATAGCAATCAGGGTGACATCGAAGGGCCCAAAATCCCGGCCGGTCTGCACATACGACTGCGTCATCCCCGTATCTCCGGAGAAAAAGAACCGGTGGTGTGGACCGATCACCGACCAGCTGACCCACTGGGTCAGATTCCGGGCGACGCTGCGCCCGGAAAAGTGCCGTGCCGGTGCGGCATGAAAGCGAATGGTTGTCCCGCGGACCGTGAGATCGACCTGCTCGTACCAATCGGCCTGCCGAATGCGGTCGGGCGCAACCCCCCACGCCTGCAAGTGCGCACCCACCCCGATCGGGACAACGAAGATCGCTTCCGGTTGTGCTCGAGCAATCGCGATCACTGTCGGAGTGTCGAGATGGTCGTAGTGGTCGTGGCTGATGAGGACGACGTCGAGGTGTGGCAGTTCAGCGGCGGTCAACGGTGCACGGTGCAGGCGTTTCGGTCCGATGAATTGCGACGGCGAACACCGCTGGGACAGTACCGGGTCCGTGACCATCCGGACGCCGTCGAGGTCGACGACGGCACTCGCATGCCCCAGCCACGTGACAGACATGCCGTCCGGAGTTGCCGGAAACGTCGGGCGCAGTACCGGAATTGGGGCGTTCGGTTTGCCTGGGTGTCGCAGCATGTCCATCGCGATTCCCATGTCGGGCCCCTCGATGTCGGGGGCCGGATCCAGGTTCGCGAAGACACCGTCGCGGGCGAAGTCCGACGATGCGGTCATCGGCGCGATTTGCTCACGATTTGCACCGAGAGCCCGCATCGGAGGCAAGATCCCTGCCTTCTTTGCCAATTTCACCTGTAATGCCAATGCACTCGCCGCAGCCGCGTTTCCCAGAGACCTCACGCTTGTCTAGCGTAATCGGTAACGGGTAATTCGGGTCTTCCGAAACGCTCGCATTTAAAAGGAGTGCTGCGCAATGACTACCGGCTTGCCCTACGTCACGGACCCGGAAGCGTACTGGGGCGGAATCAACGACGCGGTCGCGCGCGCCGGGCTCGACTCCCCGGTTATCGCCCTCGATCTTGGCGCCTTAGAACACAACATCGCCGACCTTCGCCGCCGTGCCGGTGGCGTCCCGATCCGCGTAGCCAGCAAATCGCTGCGCGTGCGCTCGGTCATCGACGACATCTTGGGCCGTGACGGTTTCGCTGGCGTCCTCGCCTACGACGTCGCCGAAGCTCACTGGCTGGCCGTCGAGTCGGGCATCACCGATGTGCTCCTCGGCTATCCGTCGGTGAAGCGTGGCGCGCTCGCCGAGTTGTTCGCCGACGAAACCGCCTGCGAACGAGTCACCCTGCTCGTTGACGACGTGGCACAACTCGACATCGTCGACTCCGTGCTGCCGCCGGAAAAGCGTCCGACCGTTCGGATCGCCATCGACCTCGACGCCTCTCTGCGCGCCGTCGCTGGCCACATTCACGTTGGCGTGCGTCGCTCCCCCATTCACAGCGTCGAGCAGGCACGAAGGCTTGCGCGAGCTATCGACTCACGCAAGGGTTTCCGCCTCGTCGGTGCGATGTCGTACGAGGCGCAGGTCGCCGGCGTCGGCAACGAAGTCGCTGGCAAGGCCCTGATGAATACCGCCGTGCAAGCGATGCAGGCCGTGTCGATGCGCGAACTCCGCCACCGGCGCGCGAAGGCGATTGCCGCCATGCGCGAGGTCGCCGATCTTGAGTTCGTCAACGGCGGCGGCACCGGTTCGCTCGAAGAGACGGCGAAAGACGCCGCCATCACCGACATCGCTGCGGGCAGCGGCTTCTTCGGCGGCCACCTGTTCGATACTTACAAACATTTCCAGCCCGCGCCCGCACTGTCGTTCGGGCTGGACGTGCTGCGTCGACCCGACCACGAAATCGTGACGTGCGCTGGCGGCGGCTGGATCGCTTCCGGGCCTCCCGGCCCCGACCGTCTCCCCAAGCCCGTGTGGCCCGCCGACCTGCAATTTGTCGGCACCGAGGCCGCAGGCGAAGTGCAAACGCCGTTGCAGGGTAAGGCTGCAGCGTCGCTGTCTGTGGGCGATAGAGTTTGGTTCCGGCACACCAAATCGGGTGAAGTATGCGAGCGTTCCGCGTCAGTCGCGCTCATTGAGCGCAGTGCTGACGGCGAGGCAAAGGTCGTCGACGTGGTCCCGACCTACCGTGGAGAAGGGAAGTGTTTCTTGTGAGCAATGCAGCGTCAGGAACGTGGAGCAACTGGGGCAATACCGCTAGCTGCACCCCCAACCGGTTGATCGTCCCGCAGAACGTTGATGAGTTGGCCGCAGATGTCGCCGCAGCTGCTGAGCGCGGCGATGTCGTCAAACCCGTCGGCGCAGGCCACAGTTTCTCGGAGATCGCCATCGCTCCCGGCATCCAGGTCTCGATGGCCGGGTTCAAGGGTGTACGCAGTTTTGACCCCGAAACCAAGCGGATCACGCTGGGTGCCGGAACCAACCTGCACCAAATCCCCGGCATCCTGGACCCGCTGGGCCTCGCGATGATCAACCTCGGTGACGTTGACCGGCAGACCGTTTCGGGCGCGACGTCGACCGGCACCCACGGCACCGGCGGCCAGTTTGGCGGCATCTCGACGCAGATCCGCGGGGTCACCCTCGTCGACGGCACAGGCAAGGTCCGCACCATTGGCGAGAACGATCCCGAGCTTAAGGCCGCCGCCCTCGGTCTCGGTGCTCTCGGCATCCTCACCGAAATCACCTTGCAGGTGACCGACGCGTACGCCATCGAAGCGATCGAAGCCCCCGGCGACGCCGATGAGACGATTGACAATTTCCTTGAGAATGTCGCCAACGTCGACCACTACGAGTTCTACTGGTTCCCGCACACCACCTGCACGCTTACCAAGACCAACACACGTCTACCTGCGAGCACGCCAGCGAGCGGGCCGGGCAAGGTCCGCCGCTACATCGATGATGAACTCCTGTCGAACGACTTGCTGCGAGTCCTGTGCACCATCGGCTCCAAGGCTCCGGCACTGGTTCCGGCGATCAGCCAGCTCACCGGGCGCGGACTGTCGGCCCGCCGCTACGTCGACCGGTCGGACAAGATCTTTATCTCCGACCGCGACGTCCGTTTCCGCGAAATGGAGTACGCGGTGCCGCTGGAGGCGGTCCCGGACGCTTTGCGCGAGGTGCGGTCGATGATCAATCGCCGCAAGTACAAGGTCAGCTTCCCGATTGAGGTGCGCGCCGCCGCTGCCGATGACCTCATGCTGTCGACAGCACACGGTCGTGCCAGCGGTTATATCGCCGTGCACCGCTACCACCGCGACGACGTGGCGGATTCCCACGCGTACTTCCGTGACGTCGAAGACATCATGATGGCGCATGGCGGTCGTCCCCACTGGGGCAAGATGCACAACCGCGACGCCGCCTACTTCGAGTCCGTCTACCCGAAGTTCAACGACTTCCTCGCCATCCGCGACAAGTTCGACCCCAACCGCACCTTCGCCAACCCCTACCTAACCCAAACCCTCGGCAAATAGCCCCACGCCCGCCATCCCTGACGGCCTATTTCGCTCCGCTCAATTCCGCTTTTCTGTCACGATTCGACCAGGCCGTCACCGATCACCGCGATCGGTGACGGTCTGGTCGAATGGGGCCACGGTTTTGTGACAGAAAGGTTCAGATTCGGGGCCCGCAGAACCGCCTGAGAGGGCCCGAGACGTTATCTCGCGGGAAATCTACGACGTGACAGCGTGCGAACCCTACGACGGCGGAGCGAGGACCGGGGTCCCAGTCAACGGCTGCTCGTCCAGCTGTTTGCGGATGCTGACAAGGGCGTTCTTCCCCGTCCATGTCGCGTCGGTGGAACAGACCGCAATGAACTCGTCCTCCAGCTTTCGTGCAGAGTCGACGACCTTCCGTGCGGCCGCATCGTTACCGTTGTCGATCGCCGCCTTCATCTCTGGCGTTAGGCGGTTGATCTGCACTGCAAGGTCTTTCGCACGACGCTGGTCGGGATCGGCGTCGTCGACCATCTTCACGTAAGTGTCGAATGGGATGATCGGCCCATCCGCGGACGGTGCCGAAGGTAGCTGCCAGCGCACGGCCTGTCGGGTGAACTCAGCGATTGATGGCCCGAGGACATCGCACGCCTCACCGAGCGTCTTCACCTGTGGACCTGCGGAAGCGTCGTCGGACCCGCAGCCCGAAAGCAGTGTCACGGATGCGAGGGCAACTCCTACCCAGGCTCTTCTACGCACGACGTTCCTCTCGGTACAGGCAAAGACTTACAAAGGTTACCGAGGTGCCGCTGCACGTCTAATTTGCGCCCCACAAATCTGCACTTTTCTGACGCAAAACGTCGTCGCGAAGCGACCAGACCGTCACCGATCGCAGTGATCGGTGACGGTCTGGTCGAATCGTGACAGAAAAGGGGCGGTTGAGCGGAGCGAAAAATACCGGTCGGGCGGCTAGCGGCCGGTGAAGACGGGGGCGCGCTTTTCGGTGCGGGCAACACGGCCCTCTTGGAGGTCATCGCTCATCCAGGCCGCGACTTGGGCGGCCGTGCGGTCTTCTGGGGCTTCGTCGCGGGCACCGTCACCGGTCAAAACCATCTTGTAGTGGCGGAGAGTGAGCGGAGCGTAGGTGGCGATCTCCGAAGCCCAATGCTGGGCGTCAGTAAGGTCACCGAGACGATTCGCGAAACCAACACTCAGCGCCTTATCGGCCGACAGCGGCTCACAACCCAAGAACATGCCTCGGGCATGACCGTCACCAGCCAGCGAAACGAGCCGACGAATCGTCCACTCGTCAACCGCCACCCCAATCTTCGCCGCCGGAATCCCGACAACCGAACCGGGCACCATCACCCGGAGGTCGGCGGCCATCGCCAACTGCAGACCGGCACCCAGCGCCGGACCGTTAATCGCGGCAATCACCGGGACGGGCGTCGCCTCAATCTGCGCGACGAGAGCAACCAACTTGGTAATGAACGCTTGGTCGTAGACGGGTCCGGAAAGGTCCGCGCCAGCGCTGAACACTGCACCGCGACCGGTCAGCACAATCGCTCGGGCACCGCCCTCAACCGCCTCGGTAAAAGCCGACGACAGGTCAGCGACCATCGCTTCGTCAAGGGCATTTCGCTTCTCTTCGCGGGCCAGCTCGATCGTTACAACCTGTCCGATGGCATTGCTCACAATCATGCGCAAATGCTATCGACCCATTCGGACATTCACCCGACCGGGGTCGCACCGCCTCAGCTAGATCGCCTTCACAATCCCCCGGCCGGTCGCTTCACCTGCAAGAATGCTGCTCAAGGCCGCAGGCAAGTCGTCGAGGCTCGTCTCGTAGATGAGCTTGTCTAGGTGGGCGGGCCGAAGGTCGGATTCGAGACGCCGCCACAAGCCGCGACGCACATCGGTGCTCGCCATCACCGAATCAATGCCTTCCAGCGTCACGCCGCGCAAGATAAACGGCATCACTGTCGTTTCCAGCCCAGCACCACCGGTAAGCCCGCTCGCAGCGACCGTCCCGCCGTACTGCGTCGTGGCCAAAACATACGCCAAGGTACGACCACCGACGCAATCAATGGCCGCCGCCCAACGTTGCTTGTCGAGCGGACGGATTTTCGCATCCGGATCCTCGGGGAGACGGCCGATCACCGACGATGCCCCGAGGCTCGTCAGAAGTTCGACGGCGTCGGCTTTGCCCGACGACGCAATCACTTCAAAGCCGCGCTTCGCCAGCAGGTCAACGCTCACCGTGCCGACGCCACCGCTGGCACCGGTCACCAGCACCGGCCCATCGGACGGCTGCACTCCCCGATTCAGGAGAGCCTGAACGCTCATCGCCGCAGTGAAGCCTGCGGTACCGATCGCGGCAGCTTCGCGGGTGCTCAATGCATCCAGTTTCATCGTCCAATCACTGGAAACCCGTGCGTACTCGGCATACCCGCCATGCTGGGCGGTGCCGATCGCATGCCCATGAGCGACCACCCGATCACCCGGGGAAAACAGGTTCGACGACGACTCGGTAACCACGCCAGCGACGTCGATCCCCGGAATGATCGGATAGGTGCGAACCACACCGCCGCGCGGCGTCACCGCAAGCGCATCCTTGTAGTTGATCGACGAATATTCCACGCGTACCGTGACGTCCCCTTCGGGAAGGAACGACTCGTCGACGTCTTCCCGCGCCAGGGTGATAACCCCGTCGTTTTCGCGGGCAACCATCGCGGTGAATGTCATTGGCAATCTCCTCGCTCGTATTTGAATCCCCTACCCGAGATCATCTGGGCAAATTCGGCCATTTTTGGCCAAATTGGGGATTCAACTACGAAGCTCACCCAAACCAAAGAGCCGCGTCGCAGATGCGACGCGGCTCTTCAAGAACAATCATTTAGACGCCAAGCAGGTCGATCACGAAGATCAAGGTCTTGCCCGACAGTCGGTGGCCAGCACCGGCCGGACCGTAGGCCAGCTCCGGCGGCACGACCAGCCGACGACGACCGCCGACCTTCATGCCGGGGATGCCCTCTTGCCATCCGGGGATGAGCGCTTCCAGCGGGAAGCGGGCCGACTGGCCGCGGTCCCACGACGAGTCGAACTCTTCGCCGGACTCAAACTCAACGCCAACGTAGTGCACGTCAACGGTGCCGCCGCGCTGCGCCTCGGGGCCCTCGCCAACCACCAGGTCGGTGATCTCCAAGCTGCTCGGTGCCGGGCCTTCGGGAAAATCAACTTCAGGCTTGCTCATGATTTAACGGTCCCCCATCTGGATGAAATCGCGCTCGGTGTAGCCGGTGTACAGCTGACGCGGGCGGCCAATCTTGGTGGTCGGGTCGTTGTGCATTTCACGCCAGTGCGCAATCCAACCGGGCAGGCGTCCGAGAGCGAACAGCACTGTGAACATGCGGGTCGGGAAGCCCATGGCCCGGTAGATGACGCCGGTGTAGAAGTCGACGTTCGGGTACAGGCGACGCTCGACGAAGTAGTCGTCGTTGAGGGCAACCTCTTCGAGGCCCTTGGCGATGTCGAGGAGTTCGTCGCTGACACCCAGGGATTCCAGGATCTGGTCGGCGGTCTTCTTGACGATCGCAGCACGCGGGTCGTAGTTCTTGTAGACGCGGTGCCCGAAGCCCATGAGCTTGACGCCGTCTTCCTTGTTCTTCACCTTGGTCATGAAGGCCTTGGTGTCGCCGCCGGAAGCGCGGATGTCGTCGAGCATTTCGAGCACGGCCTGGTTGGCGCCGCCGTGCAGCGGGCCCCACAGTGCGTTGATGCCGCCCGAGATGGACGTGAAGAGGTTGGCCTGCGACGATCCGACGAGGCGGACGGTCGACGTGGAGCAGTTCTGCTCGTGGTCGGCGTGCAGGATGAACAGCATGTCGAGGGCCTTGGCGACCTCGGGGTTCACCTCGTAAGGCTCGGCCGGGAAGCCGAATGTCATGCGGAGGAAGTTCTCGACCAGGCTCAACGAGTTGTCCGGGTACAGGAACGGCTGGCCCTGCGACTTCTTGTAGGCGTAGGCCGCGATGGTCGGCAGCTTCGCGAGGAGTCGGATGGTTGCCAGTTCGACCT
The DNA here is from genome assembly GCF_056682775.1 of Gordonia sp. 34D. Classification (NCBI taxonomy): domain Bacteria; kingdom Bacillati; phylum Actinomycetota; class Actinomycetes; order Mycobacteriales; family Gordoniaceae; genus Gordonia; species Gordonia sp. 34D. The sequence continues at coordinate 2,291,693 of NZ_CM155293.1, forward strand.
GCTCGGGATCCTTGGGATCGAGCGAGTCCTGGTAGTAGGCGCTGAGCGCGTTGACGGCGCTCGAAACGACGGGCATCGGGTGCGCGTTGCGCGGGAAGCCGTCGAAGAAACGCTTCAGGTCCTCGTGCAGGAGGGTGTGACGCTGGATGCGGTTGGTGAATTCATCCAGCTGCGTCGGAGTTGGGAGCTCACCGTAAATCAGCAGGTAGCTGACCTCGATGAAGGTCGAGCCCTCGGCGAGCTGCTCGATCGGGTAGCCGCGGTAACGCAAGATGCCTGCGTCGCCGTCGATGTACGTGATCGACGACTTGGTGGCTGCCGTGTTGACGAAGCCTCCGTCGAACGTCGTCATACCTGTATCAGCCAGGAACTTCCCCAGCTCAACCGAGTCACTACCCTCGGTGGCCTTAAGGATGGGCAGGTCAATTTCGCCACCGGGATAGGTGAACTTACCTGTCGCCTGGTTGGTCACGTCCTTATCAACGGACACACAAACCCCTTATAACTCGCGGGTGAGCAGTTGCTGGGTAACAACCTAGTCGTGGTTCGACTCGGACGCCGCACGTGGGTCCCATGTTCAGCGCCGCGACATTTGTCGCGTGCTCAGCTTACTCATAAGTGGGTACCGTGTTGGAATGCGAGAGCTCCGTGCGGGCGGCGATGCGATCGTCTTGGACTTTCATGGCGTCGCGTTCAGCGAATCCGAGACCACCTCGGTGGCACATGAACTTCGTTCGGCAGTGCTTCGCGGGCGGCTCGCACCGTGCGATGTGGTGTCGTCCGCACAGGCGATCCTGATCGAGGCGCGGCCGGGTTCTGGACTCGACGAGCTCGGCGTACGACGGGTCGTTCGCCGGGCGCGGCGAGCCTTCGCCGCAAGCCATCGCGAACCGGAGACCGCCACCGATGTGGGGGCCGATGCCGTCATCCCAACGGTGTACGACGGGGCCGATCTCGCCGAGGCCGCCGAGCTCGTCGGAGTGAGTCCCAATCACCTCGCCCAAGCACATGCCCGGATCATCTGGAGGGCCCAATTCCTGGGCTTTGCACCGGGTTTCGCATATTTGGTTCCCCACCCGGCGAGCCCCCTCCGCGACGTCAAACTCCTCGCGCAGATCGCTCGACGTCCTCAATCTCGACCATCCGTGCCCGCCGGTTCGGTGGCCGTCGCGGCCGGATACGGCGCCATCTATCCGCGCGAAGGGCCCGGCGGTTGGTACCTGTTGGGTCACACCGATGCGCCGCTTTGGGAACCCAGCCGACGAGAGCCGGCGATGCTCGCCGCGGGGATGCTGGTGCGGTTTGTCGCCGTCGATTCGGCAGCGACACACGGACCGTCGGCCATGCAAAATCACGTCGATTCTGGCGACCCAAAAATGACCGACGCAGACCACCGAGCGATCTCGGTCACACCGGCGTCTTTGTCCGTTTTAAGCCCCGGATTGTTGGCCACAATTCAAGACTTTGGGCGCCCCGGGCTCGCCGATATGGGGGTCGCACGGTCGGGGGCAGCCGACCTTCCGGCCCTCGCGTTGGCGAACCGATTGGTCGGCAATCCAGAGGATGCCGCAGGAATCGAAATCACCCTCGGCGGATGGTCGGCGCGGACACAGCGGGCGGTCGTACTGGCAGTGACCGGTCCGGCGGTAGACGTCTTCGTCGACGACGTCCCGGTCGGTAGCCACGCAACCATCGAGGTTCCCGCCGAGGCGGTGGTGCGGGTGGGCACTCCGTCGCGCGGTGCACGCAACTATGTGGCTATCCGCGGGGGAATTCTGGCACCGCAGGAACTTGGTTCTGCGTCGACCGACTTGCTCTCGCACCTTGGCCCCCGACCGCTCCGCGCAGGCGACGAGATTCGGCTGCGTTCCGACGAACTCGATTGGCCAACAACGCAACTCGCCCCCGTTGGCAGCAGCCCACGGGTCGTCGAACTAGTTGCCGAAGTGGGACCGCGCGATGCGCGACTGATCGACGTCGACGTGCTGAGTGAAGGCCACTGGCAGGTGACGCCCGCGAGCAATCGGGTGGGGGTGCGCCTCGATCGCGTCGGGGATGCCCCACTTCCGGAGCATCGGGACCTCCCGGGCATGCTGTCGGAGGGCGTGCCGCTCGGCGGCATTCAGATTCCGCCTAGTGGGCAGCCGGTGATCTTCCTGGCCGACCATCCGGTGACCGGCGGATACCCGGTGGTCGCCGTGCTGACGACCGAATCCCTGTGGCTGGCTGCGCAATTGGTGGCGGGCGATGAAGTCCGACTAATCCTTCGATAGCGCGGCGATTGACAGGACTGAGACGCATCGATAGGTTCGTCTCATGACGCAGGTTGAGGCTGGTTCCCCGTCGACCGAATCCCTTGCCCCGCCGGGCCCCGACTCGGTGACGTGGCGCTACTTCGGCGACTGGCGCGGCATCCTGATGGGCCTGTGGTCGGGGTCCATGCAAAACATGCATCCCAAACTGGCCGCAGGCGTGTGGGACCACTCCGACTTCTTCGGCGAACGATGGGAACGACTCAACCGATCGCTGTACCCAATCAGCGGCGTCGTGTTCGACCGCACGCCCGAAACCGGTCGCACGGTCCGCGACTATCACCGCACCATCAAGGGGACGATGGACAACGGCGAGCGCTATCACGCGCTCGACCCGGACGTCTTCTATTGGGCGCACGCCACGTTTTGGTACGGCAATATCCGCTGCGCCGAGGCCTTCGGACCGCCGATCTCCGAGGCCGACAAGCGTCGCCTCTTCGACGAGTCGCGCGGTTGGTACGCACAGTACGGCGTCAGCATGCGGCCCTGTCCGGACACGTACGAGGACTTCCTTGAGTATTGGGACCACATGTGCCGGTACGTGCTGCGCGACCATCAGGCCGTCCGCACCGTCCTCGACATCACCACCTTGCCAAAGCCGCCGTGGATGCCGGGGATTGTCCCGAACTGGCTGTGGCGCATCCAGATTCAGCAGATTCAACGCTTCTACATGTGGGTTACGACCGGCCTCTACGATGAGCCGATCCGCGAAATGATGGGCCTGAAGTGGTCCGATGCCGATCAGCGCCGGTTCCGATTGTTTGGCCGCTTCGTCCACACGACGATGAGCCTGGTGCCCAAGAGGTACCGTCGCCACCCCCGAGCCCGCGATGCCGATGATCGCTTGACCGGCCGCGTCGCCCCCGACGCCCCACTCCTGGAAACACCTGCCCGCAACCTGCCGTCGGGTGCCGAGCGCGACAACCCGATCCATTACTGCCCCGTGCATGCCAAACGTCGCGCGAATCTGCCGTGGAACACCAACGAGGTCAACGACTAAAAGTAAAAGGGTGGACCGGCAACGCGATCGCCGGTAGAAATGACCGCCATGCCCGAAATGATTGCACCCAAGGTCCTGAACTACGCCTCCAGCCTTGAAGAAAAGACGCTGGCCCAGGCACGTCAGACCGCATCAATGCCTTTCGTGCACTCGCATATCGCATTGATGCCCGACGCCCACCATGGGTTGGGGTCGGCGGTCGGCACCGTGATCCCAACGTTGAACGCGGTGATCCCCGCAGCCGTTGGCGTCGACATCGGCTGCGGCATGATCGCCGTCGAAACGCACCTGACCGCGTCCGACATCGCTGGCCTCGATCTGGCGGCGCTGCGTGATTCGGTGGAATCGGCGATCCCACTGTCGCCCGGCGTCTACAACTCGGGGACCGGCCGCTACGACTTCACTCAGGCCCGCCTCGACGAGCTGACGGAACTGGCCGAGCGCACCGGCGTCGACCTGAGTCACTCGCCGACGTGGCAGCGGCAGCTGGGGTCCCTGGGCGGCGGCAACCACTTTATTGAGTTGTGCCTCGACGAACGCGACCACGTGTGGCTGTTTCTGCACTCTGGGTCTCGCGGGGTTGGCAACAAGATCGCGAAGAAGCACATCAAGATCGCCGAACGCCTCTGCAAGCAGTGGTGGATTGAGCTGCCGACGCCCGAGCTTGCATACCTGCCGCAGGGCACGCCCGAGTTCAGCGCCTACCTCGCCGACCTGAAGTGGGCGCAGAAGTTTGCGCTCGAGAACCGTGGCGAAATGATGGACCGCTTTGTGCGCGCCGTCGAACATTGGACGGGCCCGACCGCGACAGCATCGAGACCGACCGCGTGAACTGCCACCACAACTACACGGTGCAGGAAAAGCACCACGGCAAGACGGTGTGGCTCACCCGAAAGGGTGCGATCCATGCCGGCGACGGTGTCCGGGGCGTCATCCCGGGTTCCATGGGCACACGGTCGTATGTGGTGCGAGGTAAAGGAAGCAAGGCCGGATTGGATTCGGCGCCGCACGGTGCCGGACGCCGGTTCTCGCGGACCGAAGCCAGGCGCCGCTTCACCGCCGACGACCTCGCCGCCCGCATGGTCGGCATCGAATACCGGCACGGCGAAGCATGGGTCGACGAGATCCCCGACGCCTACAAGGACATCGACCAGGTGATGGAAGACGCCCGCGACCTCGTCGACGTCGAACACACCCTTCGCCAGATCCTGAACGTTAAGGGCACGTAGCAGGGGCTTTGTGCCCCGGGATTTTCCCCTTTTCTGTCACATCCACGGGTCCGGCGTCCGCCAGACCGTCACCGAACGCATCGTTTGGTGACGGTCTGGTCGAATCGTGACAGAAAAGGGGAAAGACGGAGCGGAGCGACGGCGCGTACGTAAGGTCAAGCGGAGTCTGGGCCGTCCAACTGACTACCGTCCACCTGCCCCGAAACAAGGAGCCTTCCTATGCCTGCGCCGCTGGTTCACCGTTCCGTCGAGGTTGGCGACATCACCATGCGCGTCACCGAGCAGGGCGAAGGTACGCCGATTGTGTTGTGCCACGGCTTCCCTGGCCTTGCCTACAGTTGGCGGCACCAGTTGACGGCGTTGTCGGACGCCGGTTTTCGGGTCATCGCACCCGACATGCGCGGCTACGGCGGCACCGACGCCCCAACTGACGTTGCCGCCTACGACCGCACGCACACTGTCGCCGATCTCACCGGGCTGCTCGATGCCCTCGGGATCGACGATGCCGTGTTCGGCGGCCATGACTTTGGGGCCCACCTGACCTGGGATCTCCCTGCGCTCGCACCCGACCGCGTGCGGGCCCTCATCCAATTGAGCGTGCCCCGCATGCCGCGGCAAAAGATCCGACCGACCGACGGTTTCGCCTACATGGCGTCCAAGCACTTCGTGCACTTCCACTACTTCCAGGAGTACGGCGTCGCCGACCGCGAGTTGGACGCTGCGCCCCGCGAGTTTCTCGGCAAGATTTTTCACGCGCTGTCGGGCGACGGGAACTACCTCGATTGCTGGAAGTTCCCGACCGAAGGCAACGGCTACCTCGACGTTCTCCCCGATCCGCCCGCACTCCCCTGGCCGTGGCTGACGCAGGAATCGTTCGACCATTACGTCGACGAATTCACCCGCACCGGCTTCACCGGCGGCCTCAACTGGTACCGCGCCGAAGACCTCGTCTGGGAGCAGATGGCCGAACTCCACGACCAACCCGTCACCGTCCCGACCCTGTTCATCGCTGGCGCAGAAGACCCGGTGCTGACCATGATGGGCAGCAAAGCTCTGGATCTCACGGCGCAGATGACGCCCGGACTGCGGCGGTCGTTGATCGTTCCCGGTGCCGGTCATTTTGTGCAGATGGAAGCTGCCGAGCAGGTCAACGACGCCATGATCGAGTTTCTGAACGACCTTTAAGTGGCGTCGGTTTCTTTCAACGACGTCCGGTAGCGCCAGAACACCGGGACTGCGAAGGCCGCGACCACCGTGAGCACTACTACCAGGATGCCGCCGCCAGCGAAGGTCACGGCGGTGCCGACCATCGCGGCCGACGCACCGTGGGTCACGTCGGCGATGCGCGGTCCGCCAGCCACGACCACGATGAAGACACCCTGTAGGCGGCCGCGGACGTCGTCGTTGGCGGCCGACTGCAGCATCGTCTGACGGAACGCAGCCGACGCCATGTCGGCGGCACCACCGATCATCAAAGCGACGATCACAATCGGCAAGATCGGCAGCATGGTGCCGTGGGCAAAGATCAGGACACCGCCAGCGACGACGATCGACAGTCCCCAAATGATGATGCAGATGATGACGGCCATACCCTGCCGTCGCACATGCGACACCCATCCCGACAGCACGCCTCCGACCACCGCGCCGAGCGGGATCGCAATAAAGAGGAGCGCGAAGGCGAGGCCGCCGTCGGTGGGGCCGCCGAAACTTTCATGCGCGATCTGCGGGAACAGGGCGCGCGGCATGCCGAAGATCATGGCGATGAGGTCGACGACGAACGACATCAGGAGCACTTTGTGGCCCTTGAGGTAGACAAGGCCGTCGATCACTGATTTGAAGCCGGCCGTCGGTTTGTCCATACCGGGCGTGTGTTCGGGAGGCAGCGGTGGCAGCGTGACGACGGCCCACAGCGTCGCGAACAGGAACACGGCGTCGGCCGCGTACAGCATCGAGAACCCGATGAACGGGATCAGCGCCCCGCCCACCAGCGGCCCGGCGATGGCTCCGGCCTGCATCACCGTCATGTTGAGGGAGTTCGCGGCGGGGAGCTGTTCCATCGAAATGATGCGCGGCAGCACGGCGGTCCGCGTCGGCTGGTTGACCGCAAAGAAGCCTTGCTGAACAGCAAAGATCATCAGCAGCAGCCACACATTATTGAGGTCGGCCGCCGCTTGCGCCCAGAAGGCCGCCGACGTGACGATGAGACCGATCGTGGTGACGATGAGGATGCGGCGACGGTCGTAGGTGTCGGCGAGGGCCCCGCCCCACAGGCCAAAAACGACGAGCGGCACGAGCCCGAAGATGCCCGCCAGGCCGACGTAGGCGGAGCTGCCGGTGATGGCGTACAGCTGCGCGGGCACGGCTACCACCGTCAGCTGCGCGCCGATGACCGTAATGATGTTGGCGGTCCAGAGCCGCCGGAAGTAGATATTTTGCAGCGGTCGCGTGTCGGCGAATATCCGCTTGGCCATTAGGGCTGGAGCCGCTCGAGGCGCCATCCGTCAGCGGTCCGGACGGCCCGCGCCCGATTGTGCAGGCGGTTGGCACGGCCCTGCCAGAATTCGACGATTTCTGGTTCGAGCCGATAGCCGCCCCAGGCTTCGGGAACCGGGATGAGTTCGTCGTCGCCGAATCGCTCGGCGGCAGCGCGGGCCGCTTCCTCGAGTTCAGCTCGCGACCCGATGGGCTGCGACTGTGCCGACGCGTACCCGGACAGTTGGGATCCGCGCGGTCGCGAATCCCAATAGCGTTGGGTCTCTTCGGGATCCACTTTGACGACGGGCCCACGGAAGTGGACCTGGCGTTCCATCGCGATCCAGGGGAAGGTCACGGACGCATACGGGTTGGCGGCCAACGCCAGCCCCTTTTGGGATTCGTAGCCGGTAAAGAAGACGATCCCCGCGTCACTGACGCCTTTGCACAGCACGGTCCGCGTTGCTGGGTGTCCGTCTGCGTCGACCGTCCCGATCACCATCGCGTTCGGTTCGGGAATCCGCGTGGCCACCGCCTCTGCCAGCCAGGCGTCGAACAGTTCGCGCCATGGCGGTTCCCCGGTCAGCCACGTCGGATCCAGATTCGCCGCGACCCCGTCGGCCCCCGCGGCGTCATCGCCTGCCTGATATCCGACGCGCATCCCAGGCAGATCCACTAGCTTTCTCACGCTGTCGATACTAGTGCCCCGTACCTCGATTGACTGAGCCGCGGAGTCCGCGATGTACCTTGTTGAGGTGTTCAGCGACCACCGCCGCCTGCGCGCAGCAGTTGCGTTTGAGCGGCGGACTGCCGTGACTGACTGGCGTCCTCGCAAAATTGCGGTCGTGCCCCTGAGTAGCGACGCACCGGTGGCACTTATTGCCGCGGTGATCGCGCGCGTTTGGACGACTGTGAAGCGACAAGAAGTCGCAGTGTTTGATCCTTCTGCAACAGGCCAAAGCGCGAGGTCACTGCGAGCGGGCTCCGATGTCGGACGGCTCTTAGATTTGATGGACGTCGACTCTGCGACGGTGCCGCGCAAGGAGATCGACGACTACTTGAGTTTTCCTGCCGATGGCCCCATCGCGCTACTAGCCCTAGGCATAGGCGACCCATCCCTGGCACAGTTCGAAGTCCAATTGACGTGCGACGTTCTGGCGCGACGGTTCCGCTCGACGATCACCGTGATAGATCCGACGGTCGCCGATGACCTCATGCAGCCAGCGCTTCGGAAGGTCACTCACGTCGTTGGGGTATCTCCGGATACCGTGCCGCCGGGCTGGTTGTGGACAGGCCAGCACCCACTCTCACGTTTCCGCGACGCTGGTCGGCTGACCGTAGTCACGCTTGGCGCACACGATGAGAGAGATACCGTGCAATTTCCGAATGTCGTCGACCTCACGCCTGCGCTTGCCGATATGAACCTCACAAGGGATGCCTGGTCTTGGTCGCCGCCACCTGATTACAGATTGCTGGGTCCGGCCGGTTCGATCGCGATGCTCCGGTTGGCGCAGACCTTGTTCACCGACCATCTTGAGAGCTGAGGACCTAGCACCATGAGTGTTCCGTCAATCACAGCACCGGCTGGGGTCCCTGCGCCATCGGGCAATACCACCGTTCCGGACTACAGCTCGACGCCGATCGAAACGCTCGGCGGAACGAATGTTCAGACTGGCGATGTGGCAGCCCCGGCGTCGACTCTGCCAACCGGCTATATCCAGAAGCTCGAGGTGGAGCGCGACGGCGTCGGAGAGTGCACCGTCGATGACCCCGACGGAGACGGTTCCCCGGGGGTCGCACTGGCCGATAGTCCGGAGGTTCCCGTTGCAGAGCAGGTAGGCGTTGGCGGCGCGGTCCTGACGGAAGCTGCCGGGCAGGAGCCCGGTCACACTTGGGAGACGACATTCAATGGCGGCAAGGTCGTCAATGTCATCCCCGAAGGCAATGGCGACCAGACCGTTGATCAGGTCTTTTATGACGCGGCGGGCAATGTCGTGTCCCGTCAGCGGGTGGTCTCCAACGGGGAGGGCGGATTCCAACGCTGGAGTAGCGATTCCAACGGACAGTCGGGCTACCAGTCCCAACTTGAGCCTGGTGCGGTGGTGACGGGGCCAACTGGTCGCCCGGCGCTGACCCGGCCAATGACGGGGCGGCTTCGGCTTTTGTTCAGCGGTGGACGGCCGCGAGACAGTGACCAGCAGCTATGGTCCGACCGGTGAAACAGTCACGGTGTCGCAGAAGATCGGATCGAACTGGGAGCATTCGAGCACGGCACCCGACGGAAGTGTGACCCTGGTCAAAACAGATTCCTCGGGCGCTTCCTCGGTGACGGGAAAGATCGACGCTCGCGGGTCCGGATGGCTCATTAATGACGCGGGCCAGAAGGTGACGACCTACAAGGATCCGGCTGGCTCACCTGTCTATATGTCAACCAACCCGGAAACAGGGTCTCGCACCTTCACTTACATCGACGCCAAGACTGGGCTACAACAAAGTCAGATCACTGATAAATCCGGCAAGGTCATCGGGCGAATCAACTATGGCAAAGATGGCAAAATCACCTCCGGTCGCCTGAATGAAGACGGCGTCCTCACAAAATGGAATAACGGCACAGTCACTCAACGAATTGGCGGTTCCGACGGGACTTGGATCGAGATCAGCACTTCGCCCGACGGTAACCGGACTGCGAAAACCTCCGACGGGCGGACCGCAACTGCCAAGCCGGGTGAGGATCTCAACGCCGCGCTGAATCCGCCAGACACCCGCTTAGGGATCCGGAAATTGTGGGACGGTGCGTGGGACTCAGGAAAAGGCACGGTGAACGGCCTAAAGTCAATGGTCGGCGTAGGGCCAGACGGTACATTCGACACTTGGAAGGGTCTCGGCGAAGGCCTTCTAAAAACTGGGATTATGACCAGTGGTGCCATCTTCTATTACAACGAGTACAAGCAAGCCACCGACCCCGACTTCGTCCGCACCGACACAATCGGAGACCACTACGCGTGGGTCACCGAAGCCCTCGTCGGAGTTGACTTCCGAGACTTCGCTGGGGAAGACCCATGGGGAACGAGCGGAAAACTCATCCTTGGCGTCGGCCTCGCCGTCATACCGGTCAAGGGATTGTCTGCACTCAAAGGACGCCCCCGGAAGATCAGTACCGGTGCCCCGAGCCCTAAAGCACCGATCCCGTCAACGACGATGCCTAAAACTCACCAACCCGGAACGACCCTGAGCACGCCGGCAGTCCCCAGACAAGCACCGCGGCCAACAATCCCCGAACGACCCATCACGCCACACCCGGCACCCGACCTCCCACCCCCAAAGACCACCCCCAAGGCAAACCCCACCAACCCCGCCCCCGACCTCGCACCAACGGCCCCAACACCGCCAACTCCTAAACCCAAACCACTCCCCGAGACCCCACACCCACCAAGCCTTCCCCCGGAAGGCCCCCAACCCAACTCGCCCAGCACCCCCCACTGGACCGAGCAAGGCTCCGAACGCACCCGCGCCCGGAACCAAACCGCGGACCCAACTCCAAGAAGTCCATCTAGACTCCGGGACAAAGGGAGCCTGGAAAAAGGAACTAAACAAACCCCAGCCAAATACCCGCTACATCGTGAACCGCGGCCGGTTCATCTACGAGACCGACGCGCTCGCCCGAGTAGTCCGAGCCACCGGAAAAATCGACCAGCTAATCACGGCCGCACGCAACACGTACCAACAAAGAATTGCCGGCGGAAAGTTCCGACTCCCCACCGACGACGGCGGCCACCTATTCGCCACCATGTTCGGCGGCCCCGGCGAAGCCATCAACATCATCGCAATGCGAAGAACCCTGAACCGCCTAGCCAGGCGCGAGTACTGGAATATGGAGAACGGATGGAAAGACCTCCTCAAACAATCCAACCAAATTGGAGACGTAGAGATTTCGATCGACTATCCCGGCATATCTAGCCGACCTGGCTTAATTAAGGTGAAATGGGTCGACCCCATTACCGGAAATCCAAACGAGCAATACTTTCGAAACTAAGGAGGCAACTCGATGATCAACAAAGAACTCGAATTACAAACAGAGCTCGCGACGAACTTATTTCACTCAATCAAATGCAACCAGCCGTGGGATACCGCAACTCTAACCGCGCGATGCCTCTACGCCCGCTCGGAATTCGAACTCAAGTTCTCTAAAAACGGCGAGTTAGTACATCGAGACTTCACTCCTGACGACGTTAGTCGACTAATTCATCCTCTCCGAGACGCGATGGCGAGGGAATCAGGCGCATGGTTCTCTATGAACCTCAACATGAGGGCCGACGGTTCCTACGAGTTCGAGTTCAACTACGACAACAAACCAGACTGGAATATCGACCCATCACCCGAGACATACCTCGATGACCTGGAAAAGTTTCCGCGCCCGAGCGACCAAATCCCTGCCTGGCATCCAGCATTCGGCCGAGACCTCGCCTCAACCTTTGACCCAACACCCCTGGAATACGAAGTCGCGATGATGCTCTACAACACCGCACTACAAACTCAAGGATGGGACAAAACCCAACTCACCGTTACTGGATTCAACTCCGAAACACCATCGGCCGTCGCCCAATGCGACTCTGGGCTCACCATGCTCGCCGAGTACCAGATACCCATCACCGCAGAATCACCGATCGTCACGCTCCACCACACCATGACCGCCAACGGTCGACCGTGGGACTCGATGACACTATGGCTCGAAGCCGACGACGGAACCTTCATCACCACTTACCAATAGCCAACACCAGGCCCCCTTGCCGTATCCGCGGCCAGGTCGCATACGAGACCGACGCACTCGCCCGAGTAGTCCGAGCCACCGGAAAAATCGACCGGCTAATCACGGCCGCACGCAACATCGACATCCAAACAAAGCAAATCATCGACCGGTGACGTTCGCGTAGTTCGTCGGTCTTCGCTCCGTCTGGGACGGAGCGAAGACCAACGAACTACGCGGATACGCCACCACTAAATCAACTTGGCTTCCACCGCACGTCTCCGCGACAGTGGACGCATGACGAAACGACTTCTCTCGTTGATGGTGGGGCTGGTGATCTACGGGGTCTCGATGGCGATGATCCTGCACGCTGGCCTCGGCAACATCCCGTGGGACGTCCTCCACCAGGGCATTGCCAACCAGTTGGACATGAAGGTTGGGGTTGTCACGATCATCGTCGGCGCCATCGTCTTGCTGACGTGGTTGCCGTTGCGGCAGCGGCCCGGGTTCGGGACCGTCGCGAACGTCATCGTGATCGGCCTCGCGTTCGACGCCGTCAGCCCGTACCTGCCCGACAGTCCGGCCGTGGTGATCGCCATCCCGATGATGCTTGGCGGCATTGTCCTCAACGCCTTCGCGACCGCCCTCTACATCGGGGCGCGACTGGGCCCTGGTCCGCGCGACGGGCTGATGACCGGCATCGTCGCGCGCACCGGATGGTCGGTGCGCGCGGTCCGTACGGTCATGGAAGTCGCGGTGGTCGCGATCGGCTTCTTCCTTGGCGGAACCCTCGGTATCGGCACGCTACTGTACGCGGTCGGCGTCGGCCCGCTAATCCAATGGTTTGCCAAGGTGATGGGGGTAACGGCAGCCGTCGAAGGCCACACGGCCGTCGAAGTGGAGACCGTCCCCGCGACCGACTAGCCCAGGTCCCGCCGGTTCCACCACCGCCATGCGAGCAGGCCGAACACGGCCGCTACGACAGCGGGCACCAGCAGCGGCAACACCGTGACCGGCTGCAGCGGAATCATCGGGACGTGCGTGAACGGCGAGATATCGCGCACCCACTGCGGCAGCCCCAGCATGGTCCCGAAGGGGCCAAGCAGCCACGAAGCCAACAGCAGCGGCCACCCCACCACCGCCAGCCGACCGCGATAGGCAAAACATGCGACGGCCAGCATCATGGTCGCCGCGACAGCGGGGATCGACGCGGCCGCCACCCCGAACGCAGTCTGCGCGCTCGTCGCCCACCCAACACCCGAAAGGCCAGCACCCAGCACGATCGCCGCAGGCGCAGCGATCAGCGCCACCAACACGGCGACGCCAATCATCGTGGTTTGCGCCGCAAAATACCGACTGCGTGACACCGGATTCGCCAGCAGCATCTCCATCCGCCCGCTCGTCTCCTCCGACCGCCAGCGCGTCAGCAACGACACCCCCGCACCCACGGACGCCACCACGAGGAACGCGGTCATGGTCGAGAGGAAGATCTGTGTGAGCGTCCCGTTGGTACCCGCCGACTTCAGGAAGTCGGTCACCGTCTGGTTGGTACCTGCAAGCGCTTCAACCTGATTGGTGACGATCCCGACGATGACGCCGTACGACGCGATCCCGATGGCCCAGGACGCGATCGTCGAACGATCCAGACGCCAGGCCAGCGCGAACGTCGACCGCAGTCCAGGAGCAGTCGCACGCCCGGCACGGTCGGCGACGAGGCCGCCGCCCAGGTCGCGGCGTCGTCGTACCGCAGCGGCCACAGCCAGCCCCACCGCCAGCATCCCCACCGATGCCAGCGCCGGCCAAAAGTTGTTCTTGTCGAACGGGGCGATCTCTTCTGCCCACCCGATCGGCGACGTCCAGCGCAGCCATCCGAGGCCGTCGACAGTGTCGGCCACACCGCGCAAAACGTAGCCAGCCATCACCACCCCGGACGCCGCACGATTGGCGATGCTGCTGTTTGGGAACACTTCCGCCGCCACCAGCGCGAGTCCGACTGCCGCCACGCCGGTACTGGCATACTGCGCGAACACTGCCAGCAGCGACACGAAGTCACCGCCCGGCGCAATCAAAAGGGTCGCTGCCATTGCCGCCGACGTCACCAGGACAAACCCAATCGCGACACTGACCGCAGCGACGACCGGTGCTACCGACCCGACAGCACCGGCGAGCACCAGCTCGGTCCGCCCCGCTTCTTCCTCCTTACGGGTTAACCGCACAACCGTCATCGCGGCGCACACCCCCAGCGCCGCGATCATGAACAGTCCCGCCCGCCACGACGTCAGCGCCGCCAGTGACTCCGACTGTGGGACATTCCCGAGGAGAAACTTGAAGGCCGCGTTGGTGCCAGCGGCCACCCGCAGGGATATCGCCTGCGCGGGATCGCCTTCCATCGCCGCAATCGTGGCCCCCGTCGACAGACCGATCGCGACGAAAAGTACGACGGTGACGGGCGTGATGATCCGTTCCCGCCGCACATCCATCCGTGCGAGCAGTGGCCAACGGGTCACGGCAGCAGCGAACGCCGACGCCGTCATTCCCGCTCGGCTCCGCTGTAGTTCTGCAGAAACAACTCCTCCAGGCTCGGCGGCTCAATCGCCAGGCGCGTGACCCCCGCGCCCGACAGCGCGGCCGTCACCGCCGGGAGCGCGGCGTCGTCGACAGTGAACGTCACCTCGCCGTCCCCGAGCGGTTCGAGATCGTAGATACCGGGCAGGTTGGTTAGTCCCCCGCCAGCGGCAACCGCTGCCGTCACTCGGGATCGTCGCAGGTGACGAAGGTCGTCGAGCCGTCCGGCCTGCACGGTCCGACCGCCCCGGATGATCGTGACGGTATTGCACAGTTCGTCGACCTCGGCCAACAGGTGCGATGACATCAACACCGCAGCACCCCGTTGAGCTCGCTCAGTGACATTGCGGGCAAACTCCCGAACCATCAGCGGATCGAGGCCCGACGTCGGCTCGTCGAGCACCAGCAGGTCGGTATCGGCGGCGAGCGCGGCAATCAGCGCGACCTTCTGCCGGTTGCCTTTCGAGTACGACCGTGACTTCTTTGTGGGGTCGAGTTCGTAGCGATCAATCAGTTCTGCGCGTGCCGGGAGTGCGGCCGGGTCGATACCGCGCAACTGCAAGAGCAGGTCGATGCATTCCCCGCCGGTGAGTTGCGGCCACAAGGTGACGTCACCGGGAACGTACGCAATCCGGCGGTGAATGGCGACGGCGTCGCGGTGCGGATCCATACCGAAGACCGTGGCGGTTCCGCCATCATGACCGAGCATGCCGAGCAGGATGCGGATCGTCGTAGATTTGCCCGACCCGTTGGGGCCGAGGAAGCCAGCGACATCACCAGCTTCGACGCGCAAGTCGAGACCGTCGAGCGCAGTGAATTTGCCGAAGGTTTTTCGCAGTCCCTGCACGTCGATGACGGTTGAGCCTGCGGTGTCCGCGTGAGTCACCCCACGATCGTAGGCCGCTGACGCGCAGGATACCGGCGGTCTGTTTTAGAATCGTGACCATGACCGATACTGCAATCACGCTGCCAGCCGAACTCCTTCCCTCCGATGGCCGCTTCGGCTGCGGGCCGTCGAAGGTCCGCCCCGCCCAGCTGCAGTCCCTCGTCGACACCGGAGCCTCGGTATTCGGCACCAGCCACCGCCAGGCACCCGTGAAGAACGTTGTTGGCGATATTCGCTCCGGCCTGTCCGACCTGTTCTCGCTGCCCGACGGCTACGAGGTTGTCCTCTCCAACGGCGGCACCACCGCCTTCTGGGATGCCGCAGCCTTCGGCCTGATCCGCGAGCGCGCCCTCAACCTGACATACGGCGAGTTCTCGTCGAAGTTCGCCACCGTCTCGAAGAAGGCACCCTTCCTAGCCGACCCGAAGGTCATCTCCACCGACCCGGGCACCGCGCCGGATCCGGCCGCACTGACCGCCGCCGATGTCGAAGGCGTTGACCTCATCGGCTGGGCACAGAACGAGACCTCCACCGGCGTGGCCGTGCCCGTGCTGCGCCCGGCTGTCGCAGGCGACGCACTCGTCGCGATCGACGCCACGTCCGCCGCTGGCGGCCTGCCCGTCGACATCGCGCAGACCGACGTCTATTACTTCGCGCCGCAGAAGAGCTTCGCCTCCGACGGTGGCCTGTGGGTCGCCATCATGAGCCCGGCCGCCCTGGCACGCGTTGCCGAGATCAAGGAGTCGGGCCGCTGGTGCCCCGAGTTCCTGTCGCTGCCGACCGCCGTCGACAACAGCGCCAAGAACCAGACCTACAACACCCCGGCGCTGGCATCGCTGCTGCTGTTCAAGAACCAAATCGAGTGGATGAACACCAACGGTGGCCTCGACTTCTGCACCGGCCGCACCGCCGATTCCAGTGCGCGCCTGTACAACTGGGCCGACGCCAGCGAATTTGCCAGCCCGTTTGCTGACGGCCCGCACCGTAGCGCCGTCGTCGGCACCATCGATTTCGCCGACAACATCGACGCAGCCGCGATCGCCAAAACGCTCCGCGCCAACGGCGTCGTCGACACCGAGCCCTACCGCAAGCTGGGCCGCAACCAGCTGCGCATTGGCATGTTCCCGGCCATCGAGCCCGAGGACATCAGCAAGCTGACGCAGTGCATCGACTACATCGTCGAGCGCCTCTAGTTTCTCTCGCCAGACCGCTATGCTGCCCGTCGAAACTTTTCGGCGGGCAGCATTGCTTTCAGCACGCCAGTAGGCTATTAACCGCGTGTCCACCCATCGTTTGTCACAAAAGTTAACTAGGGTGGGCTACGTCCGCGTACGTCGTGACCGGAGGAGGAGTCGATGCGCGAATTGCACGCCGACCGCTTAGACTCCGACGGTTCACACATCGTCGTCATGGATCTTGAGTCGGGTGAGGAGTTCATCATTCCTATCGACAAAACCCTCCGTTCCCTGGTTAATCCAGCAGAACCGGGTACACCCACGGCACCGGAACCGCCGATGCCCGATGCCAACAGTCCCGCCACCGGCGTCACCGAACCAGAGCAGCGCGCCGCCGCGGCCCCGAGTTTGACGCCACGGGAGATCCAAGGTCGTATTCGTGCCGGATCGTCGGCCGAAGAGTTAGCGGTGGCCACCGGTGTCAGCGTCGACAAGATCACCCGCTTCGCCCACCCCGTTCTGCTTGAGCGCGCACGCGCGGCCGAGTTGGCGCGCGCCTCCCATCCGCGCAGCGTCGACGGCCCCGTTGCCGGGACACTCGGCGAGATTGTCGCCGAATGCCTTGCCCTGCGCGGTATCCCGGCACAGAAGTCCGAGTGGGATGCGTGGCGCAGCGAATCCGGTCAATGGATGGTGCAGGTGCGGCCAGACCCCGCCGATGAGGCCACCGCACGCTGGCGGTTTACCCCCGGCTCACACGGTGGCATCACCGAACCGATGGACGATCTGGCCGTCGAACTGACCGAACCCGAGCTCGCGCGCACTGTGCGGCGACCGGTTGTCGCGCCGGTGCCCGTCGAACGAGACCCCGAGCCCGAGCCAGCACCCCGACCGTCGCCGCCTTCGCGCGAGATCGATGCTGAAGGCCACGAGTTCGTGACCGTCGACGCCGACGATCTCACCGAACAACAACAGCAGCGACGACGCGGCCCACAGTTCGACGAAGTCCTCGATCTCAGGTACGACGACGAGACACGGGTTGAAGCCCCGACCCCGCGAGAAGAAAATGAATCAACCACCCCGCGACACCGTGGCAAGCGCGCGACGCCAACGGTCCCCGCGTGGGAAGATGTGCTGCTCGGTGTACGCAGCCATCCGAACGACTGATGCGACTGGGAGACTCGGTGCTGCCGAATATTTCTGCACTCTGGTTTGTTGACTGCGCCGATCCGGCAGCCGAGTTGCGGTCGGGTGTCTACATCGACCCCGCCCGGACGATGGACCTCATGGAACGCGCCTTCGCGGACAACGAGGTGACGCCGATCGGCACCGCCGACTTAGCGTCCGCCGCCGACAGCGCCGAGAACCGAGTTTTTGCGGCCCATTTTGGCCGACTCGCGGTGATCGCCGGGACCAGTCTGCATACCGCAGATCCGACGGAACTGTCGTCGTACCTCACCGATCTCGGCTTCGGAGAGTCGTGGGTGCTGATTTCCCTGGATCCCACGTCGGACACCGGCTGCTTTGCCCGTTGGAGCCGCGGCGACCTGCAGCGCGCCTTCGCTGGCACCTCGACTCGCATTGGCGAAGACACTGGCCTGCCCTATCCGTTTGAACGTCCGTTCTGGGCTGGCGAGCGTCCGCAGTCCCACGAGACCCACGATCCGCTGGCGTTGCCGTTCCATCCCGGATGGCTCGCCGACGCCGCCCAGCGCACCTGGTTTGGTTTTGGCTTCGGCGATACCGACGAGGGCAGCGTGGACCCAACCCAGATTCCCGTCACCGTCTACCGCATCGGCCCCGACGACGGCTTCGACAACATCATCGAAACGTCGGTGTCGCTTCGTCGCACCACCGCCTCGGCTGAATCGTCGACACCGGGTACCTCGGAACAAGAAGCCGAGACCGAACCCGGCCCGAGCGTTGTCCCGGAACTAGTCTCGGCGGTGGTCCCAGGCACCGGCGAGTCGGAAGCGGAGCAAACCGCCCCCATCGAACCGGTCAGCGATTCCCCCGCCCCGAAGGCCGGCCCCATCTCTCGCTACTTCGGTTTCCGCGGGCGGCTTTAACCGGCCCACTTCCCGCTTTTCTAGCGCCCCCGTTGTCCCGCATTTCTGTCACAAAACAACCAAACCAACGCCGAACCGGGCGATCGGTGACGGTTGTGCAGGTCGACGGCCGCGTTTTGTGACAGAAATGTGCGACAACGCGCGCAGCCATTCCCCGATCTACGACGCCGCCAGCTAGCGCCGGGCGCGTTCGTAAAACGCGATCGCAGCGGCCGTCGCGACGTTCAACGAGTCCGTCCCGCGGGCCATCGGGATGCGGGCTCGGACGTCGCAGCGTCGCATCGTGTGCTCAGCCAAGCCCGGACCTTCCGCGCCGACCAAAAACGCCACCCTGCCGCCGGTCACCGCATCCGCGAGGGGCACACTCCCCACCCCCGGCGTCAGGGCGACGGTCGTGAAACCGTTGTCGCGCAACAGGTCCAGATCACCGGGCCATGCCTCCGACCGCGCAAACGGCACCAGCAACGCGTGGCCCATCGACACCCGCACGCACCGTCGGTACAGCGGGTCGGCACTGCCCGCACCAAAGATCACCGCGTCCACGCCCAGGCCCGCAGCGTTACGGAAGATGCTGCCAATGTTCTCGTGATCGTTGACGCCCTCAAGCACAGCGACCGTCTCGGCACCGTCGATGATGTCCGGCACCGCCAGTTCAGTGGGCCGTCGTGCCGCTGCCAGCACACCGCGGTTGAGGTGAAACCCGATCACATCCTTCATCACCTCGGCGCTCGCCCGATAGAAGGGCACACCCGCCAGCGCGGGGTTCTTCAGGTCGTCCACGAGCTCGCCCAGCCGTCGACTATTGCCGAAGAACGCATGCGGCGCGAAACGCGAGGCGATCATGCGCTGCACCACCAAGACGCCCTCGGCGATAACGAGGCCCTTCCCCACCCGGCCACCCGGCAGTGCAGGCACATCGGGGCGACGATCCACCGAGTTCAGATCGCGGAAGTCGTCGACGCGCGGATCCGCCGGGTCATTAATGTCGATGACGTCAACGGCAAGCTCGTCGGTCGGGACAGCATCGTTCAAATTCACCCGTCAACGGTTTCATACCCGTGCCGAGCGCCGGTCGCCGCATCGGTCAGCGACGGCTTTGAGACAATGAACGAGTGAATACGCCAACTCCGCACCCCACCGAACCGCTGTCGCTGGAACGGCCGCGGGATGACGACTGGCCCGAAATTCTCGCCATCGACGCACGTGCTTTCGCGCTCCCGCAGCCGCTGCCCAACGATGAGATGATCGAATTCCGCGACCGGGCCAGCGAAGGCGACACGGTGGTCGTGCGCGATACCGCGACCGACGGTCAGCCCATCGTGGCTGTTTCGCTGTACTTTCCGGTCCCCCTCACGGTGCCTGGCGGTGCTGTCGCTGCCACGGCGGGACTGTCGTGGGTGTCGGTCTCGGCCACCCACCGTCGACGCGGGTTGCTTCGGCGCATGCTGACCGAGCATTACCGCGTGTGGCGCGAACGCGACTTCCCGCTCGCCACCCTGACCGCGTCGGAGGGCGGGATCTACGAGCGGTTCGGGTTTGGGCCCGCCGTCTTTACCCACCAGGTGCGGATCGCGCCGTCGGCCGCCAACTTCCGGACGCCGGCCCCCGCAGATTCGCGGGTCCGTTACGGTTCCGCAAGCCAAGTCGCGAAGCATGTTCCGGCGGTGCACGCCCGCTGGGCTGCCAGCCGTAACGGCGCGATTACCCGCCCCGACACGTGGTGGCCGTCGATCCTCGCCGACCGCAGCTTCCGTCGGAACTCGCAAACCTCCGACCTGCACTACCTGCTGCACGCCGACGGGTACGCCGCCTACCGCATCGACGCGCGTGACAAGACCGCCATCGTCGACGACATCGTCACCGCGACCGATCAAGCCCACACCGACCTGTGGCGTGTCCTGACGAGCCTGGACCTGATTTCGTCGGTCACCGCGACCATTCCCGTCGACGATCCGCTGCCGCACAAGCTGACTAATGCGCGCGCCGTCCAAGTGCAGGGCCGCGCCGACGAATTGTGGGTGTCGATCCTCGACGTGAAGGCCGCGTTAGAAATGCGGACCTACGGTGCCGACGGCGCGCTCGTCATTGACGTCACCGACAGTTTCGGCGACCGCGCGGGCCGGTACGCACTGACTGTCGTGGGTGGCGCGGGCACCGTCGCCCCAACCGACGCCGATCCCGACGTGCGCTTGGATATTTCGGCACTGTCGAGCGTCTACCTCGGCGGAATTGGGGTGCGGGAGCTGGCGCAAGCCGACCGGATCGACGCCGATGCGGAAGCCACCGCACTGTTGGCCACCATGTTCACTGTTACCGAAGCCCCGTTCGCCGGAACGTACTTCTAGAAGTCGCGGGGCGTCGTCGTAGATCGCCTGTGCTCCCCGCTCCAGGATCCGATTTTGGCGTTCGCGGCCCCCTCATTTTCCCCCTTTTCTGTCGCGAAACGCGACCAAGCGACGACCAGACCGTCACCGATCGCAGTGATCGGTGACGGTCTGATCGAATCGTGACAGAAAAGGGAAATGAGGCGGAGCCGAAAAACGCCCGAACCGCCCCGCTAACTGATGAGGTCGGAGATGGGGCCGCGGGCGAAGTAGACGATGAAGAGGGCGGCGACGATGTAGAGGAGCGGGTGGATTTGCTTCCACTTGCCCTGGCCGACGCCGATCGCGACCCAGCTGATGAAACCGATGCCGATGCCGTTGGCGATCGAGTACGTGAACGGCATACCGACGATCGTCAAGAAGGCCGGGAGCGCGTACTCGAACTTCGTGAAGTCGATGTCGCGGATCTGACCCATCATCAATGCGCCGACAATCACCAGCGCGGGAGCAACCGCCTCCATCGGGATCACCTTGTACAGCGGGGTAAAGAACATCGCCGCCAAGAACAACACGCCCGTCACGATGTTCGCCAGGCCCGTGCGCGCACCTTCGGCAATGCCGGCCGACGATTCCACAAACACCGTGTTCGACGACGACGACGCCGCGCCACCGACGATCGCGCCCGTACCTTCCACGACCAGCGCCTTACCGATACCGGGGACGTTGCCGTGCTCGTCGGTGAGTCCGGCTTCTTTACCGAGGCCGGTCATGGTGCCCATGGCGTCGAAGAAGTTCGACAGCACGAGGCTGAACACGAAGACGCACGCAATCAGGACGGTGACGTGCTCAAACGCGCCCGAGAAGGCTCCGAACAAGTCCACTTGACCCACGAGGCTGAGGTCGGGCATGCCGCCGACACCGTCGGGCATCTTCGGAATATTCATGGCCCAACCACCATTGCCGTCCGCCGCGCGACCCAAGCCCATAATCGATTCGACGATGATCGACACGACCGTCATGATGACGATTCCCAACAGCAGACCACCGGGCACCTTGCGGACCACCAGGATTGCCATCAGCAGCACGCCGACGACGAAAATCAGCGTGGGGACGGTCGCGATGGAACCGTCAGCGCCAAGTTGGACGGGCGGAGCGTGCGAGTCGGCCGGTCGCGTCACAAAGCCCGCGTTAATGAGGCCGACAAACGCAATGAACGCACCAATACCCGCGGCGATCGCCGACTTCAATTCGTCGGGCACCGAGTTCAGCACGGCCGTACGGACGCCGGTAAGACCAAGCAGCACGATGATGATGCCGTCGATAACCACCAGGCCCATCGCTGCGGGCCAACTCATCTGCGGCGCGATCGTCACCGCAAGGAGGCTGTTAATACCGAGGCCGGCGGCGATGGCGAATGGATAGTTCGCGACCATGCCGAAAATAATCGACATAACACCGGCAACCAGGGCGGTCACCGCCGTCACCTGCAAAACCGGCAGCACATTACCGAGTGCGTCCGCATTCATCGGTTCGCCCGGAATACCGCCGATGATGATCGGGTTCAGCACGACGATGTACGCCATCGTGAAGAACGTGACGAGGCCGCCGCGCATTTCGCGCGAGATCGTCGAACCGCGTTCGCTGATCTTGAAATAGCGGTCCAGGACATTGGTTTTGGTCCCGGGATCGGCGTCTTGCGGTTCCTTCTCGGCTGGATCGCTCATCGGCGCGTCCTCACTGTCGAATCGTCACGAGTTCGACCAATTCTTACCTATCGCCACCGCCCCCACGTCGTCGCCCGTACAGAAAGCTACGATCGAGTCATGTCGGACGAGTCGCAGATCCCCCCGCTGCCGGAAAAACTGCGGGCCCCCGAACCAGTCATCGTGGTCGGCATGGTGATCTGGGCGGTCGCGACGCTGGTGGTGTGGCTCGGCAATATCGGCCCCGACCGCGCCCTCACCGTGTGTTTGGTGGGCCTGGTGGTCGGCCTCATGGGAACCACGTTGGTGCTGGTACAGAAGGCCGCGGTTCGACGTGGCTCGCGCGGAGCTCAGGAAGGGCTCGACGTCCCCTGATCGGTACCTGACTTCGGTTCCGCCAGCGGCGTTGCTTCAGGCTGCGGCGCTGCTTCTCGCTGAGGGGATGTCGGCTTCGCGAACCTCCCGGCAACTCGCCTGCCTGGTTCCGGTGCGCTGCGCGCGGAAACATTCACCGAGCGTTTGGTGCCGACACGCAACAGTGCCGGCCGACGGATCAGTTGGTCGTGGGCAAACAAGCACAGCACGAGCCAGAGAATGCCAAAGATCCAGCCGAACAGCACATCCGACATCCAGTGAACGCCCAGGTAGACCCGACTTAATCCAATGAGCACGACGAGACCTGGCGCCCACAGCAGAACCGCCGACCGAGCCCTCACCCGCGGAAACAGCCGGAACACAATGACCGCGGTGAGCCCGTAAACGACGGTGCTGAGCATCGCGTGACCGGACGGAAATGATGCACCCCCGACATCGATAAGACGATCCTCGACAGGTGGTCTGGGGCGGGCGAAAGTTACTTTCAGGATCAACATCATGACGTAGGCGCTAATTGCACCAAGCACGATGAGGGCCGACAGGTCGATCCGATTGCTGAGCCACGTCAAGACCAGCACGCCAATCACGACGAGTGTCAACGTCAGCGTGTCGCCGAATACCGTCACCAGGTGCACGATCGACGTCAGCGGCTCGTGACGGGACTCCGCCACCCAGTCGGTGATGCGATTATCAAACGAAAATTGCTGCACTGCGCCCTCGGCCTGCTCTCCGACGATTCGTATCCGGTACTAACCGTACTGGCTCAAGCGGCTCAATTCCGATCGCCGCACCCTGTTCTCAGGGTCGCGATCGTGCGAGGTGGACTGTGCCGGTGTCGTCGACCCAGATCGGCACGCGATGACTGCTCACCCGGTCCTGGTCTGCCGAGCCATCATCCGCGTCTTCCATGTCGCTGTCACCGTCGGTAATTCGGACGAGCAGGTCGTCATGGAGCACCACCTGACGCGGCCCGACCATGCCGGACGCAGCCAGGAGTACGACCGCCTCGGCCGAATCGGGATCGACGGCCTCGCCAGCGAGGTCGGGCAACGCTTGATAGGCCTCAGACGCGATCGGCACATCGAGTAATTCTGCCAGGTGGGCGGCCGCCTCCGGCAGCGGTGGCAGTCCCGGCAACACGGCACGAGTGTGCGGTACCACGGCCACCCACCACGGTTCCGGCACCACCACCGCGTCGCCCGCCACCGTGCCCGCCAGGGTGCGAGCACCCGTCGGCGGCTCTACGTCGGCGACGCGGTATCGGCCGTCGGTCAGTCCGGCAACGAGTGCGGTGTGGGCGCGGATAGCCACTCCGGGTTCAACGGCCCGGTCCGGGTCCGCGAGGGCACTGAGCCAATCGCTCGCATCGTCAGCATCGTCCGGCAGGTCGCCGACAAGAAGTCCGGCGGCTGCGTCGGGCACGTCGATCGCGTCGAAGAGTCCGCGCATCGCGCTGTTGTCGACGGACCTGAGATGCCGCAGCGGGGTGCCGTCAATTTCCGCGTAGCGACGCAACCACCAGCGGGTATAGCCGCCCAGCAGCAGTGGCGCGGTGGCCTCGTCGGTGGCCAACAGCGACAATGCGCGCGACCAGCGATCCGGGTCAACAAGGTCGAGGTCGCGGACCGCATGCACCTCCTCTGGAGGCACCTCGTGGCTGTCCCACCATTGACCTTCGTCCGGAAGGTCGTGGTCGGGGGCCACCGGGCCAGGATCGTGAACGACGGAGAAGCCCCATCCGACGCCCAACCGCAGCAAGGCGCGACGGTCGTACTTTTCGACGACGCTCGCGGCGACTGTCCCAAACGGCGAGTCCTCGACGAGGACTTCGACGAGCGGGCTGTCGGGTAGGAGGAGTTCGTCGGCGGGCCAGAGTTCCCCGTCGTCGCCGAGCAGTTCGAGGCTGCCGAGCGCCGCGGGCGCAGGCCCGGCATCCGGGAGCGACAGGAGACGAAGGACCACATCGGCGAGGTTGCCGTGCGGGTTGTCACCGTCGAGTTCAGCGGCCAGGCTCGGATCGTCCAGGGCTTGCGCGGGAGTGATGCGGGTGAGGCCGAGACGCTCCAGCAGCGGATCGTAGGCGGCCGGTGCCACCGTCGGAACCCAGGTGAGGACCGGCGGATCGTCGATCGCGTCGAGTCCGTCGACGAGAAATAGCCCGCGGCAGCCGACATGCATCCGTCCGTCTGCACGTGGAACGGGAAGTGCGCCAAGCTCTTCGGTGTCCCGCGAGTCAACAACCGATCCCGACAAAGCCGCGTACAGCCTTGCCCACCAGGTCGGATCCTCACCCCCAACGCCGGACAGCAACTCGGCGAGATCGGCCAACCCCAGCTGCCGGGCACCCAAACCCACCAGCAGTGACGCCGTCACCCGGTCACTGACGTCAGGGTGCGCGAGCGGTTCAAGCACCTCCCCGAGCAGGTCCGCGAGATCGGCGGTAAGCCCCGGAAACACCCAGGTGCGCTCCGGTGCCAAAGCCTCCCCCGTCGTCGACGGCACCCACCGGGCACGCGTCAACTCCGCACGAACCGCGTGTCGCAGTGCGCCGTCGACACGTCCCGCTGCCAGAGCTGGCGGCGGAATCACCGCCTGCTTCTGATCGTCGGGAACCAGCGCCACCAACTCCGGATAGCCCGCCGCCGCAGGAGCCACGTCGGTACCCGGATGCAAGTCGCGGCGGTCGGGCGTCAACGGCAGATTGGTGATGACGCGCGCAGGCAGCGTCAACTCGATGTCGGTGGCCGTCGGGCTGCGCAGCACGTCACGCTCAAGTCCGACGACGCGGCCACCGTGCAGCGGAACCAGCCATCGCGTCCCGGACGAACGGGCCACCAGCCACGCGCGGTGGTCGTGGCCGTCACGGGTGATGCGGACGCTCTCCCCCTCGTCAAGGCGCCGGAACACCGTGCCGCCAGCGTCGATCTCGTCAATCGACTCCAGCTCTAGGAGCAGGTCAGGGGCCTGATCGACCGATTCGGCCACCAGCGCGGCAGCCGCTTCGGGGTCGGCGACCGTCAGAATGATCTCGGTGTCGAAACCCGCCGACACCTCCACGTCCGACGGCCACGCCAGTCGTTGCGCTGGCAGTCGTTCCACATCGACGTCGGGGGCAAAGTCAGCGACTGCGGCAGCGGTGCGCTGGCGGTCGAACACGATGGATCCGCTGCGCGAGGCGATCACCACTCGCGAGGCAAGCGATGTGGCGCGGAACCCCATGCCAAACCGGCCGACTGTCGTGGCTTCGGCATCGGGGTGCTTCGGAGAGACGCGCAACGCCGTCAGCGACTGCACACCCGCAACCGTGAGCGGCGCGCCGGTGTTGGCTACGTGCACGTCCGCTCCGTCAGCCCAGATACAAACCCGCCCCACAATGCCCGCAGTGCCCGCGGCGTCAGCGGCATTAGCTGCTAACTCGGTGAACAGTCGATCGCGATAGCCGATCTCGAGGAGTTCGGCTTCAGCGGCCGCATCTTCGGCCAGCCTGGTGGACGAAGTTCGCCAGCCAGTCAGGGTGGCGTCATTGAGTTCCGCGGTGCCAAACGGGTCCGCGGAATCAGGCTGGCGACTGCCCATTCTCCGGGGCCGACTCTTCGTTGCTGGCCGGGGTCGGCAACGTGACAATCTCGATGGCACCGTCGTCGTAGGCGTCGTAGGCGGGGCTACCCTCGCCAGTTGGTGCCTTCACGTCCGAGTGCGCACCGCAACCGTACTCAACAGACACGACGCGGCCGTCGGCCGACAATTCGTTGGCGCAGACACCGAATCCGCCGTGCAGCGCACCCGCGATCGGCAGGTAGAAGCCGCACGTTCCGCACGAGTGGCGGGAGTTGCGCGCCATCGCCGAGGTAGGACCGTACTCGCCGTCGTACCAGCGCTGCGCCGCCTCGGCACGACCGTCGAAAGACAGCAGCCGTTTGCGGCCCAAGCCGATTTCGGCGTCGACCTGACCGACTTGGTCGCGGTCGACGGGGTCGATGTCGAGCGTGTCGATCTGGCCGGAGACCAGGCGGGGATCGTCGGCGGGTGCCGCCAACATGTCACCGGGACTCAAGTCACCCGCTGCGACACGATCGACCCATGGGACCCATTCGGGTGCCAGCAGGGCGCCGTCGCCGGGAAGCAAGACTAGTTCGCTGACCGTGATCTCGTCCGACGCTGGGGCACCCGCGACGACAACGCACCACTGCCAGCCCCGATAGCCCGGGACCTGTGCGGAAAAGTAATGGGTGGCGGCGTATTCGCCCTCGGCCCGGGCACCCAGATGCTCACCGGGAATCTCGCCCTCGGCAACCAACGCTTCTCGGGCAAAGGCGACGGCGTCGACCAAGGCGCCGTTCTCGAATGCAACACTCACGTATCCAGTGTGCAATAGCGACCGGGGGGAATGCACGTCAGGGCCGATCGACCACGGCGTTTGCCCCATTAAGGACCCACTGCGACCCCCTGCGTTGCTGCCGATCTCCAACGCGATGGGCCCCAGACGCCCACGATCTTGGCTGTGACATGTCATCCAAACGACGGCGACGCGACGCCTGTTCAGCCCCGTGTCGGCAGCATAGGGAACAATTGAGTTTGTGAACTCCCGTCGATCCGGTGACGACCGCCCCAGTGGCGGTGGTCCGCAGCAACCTCCGCCACGTCAGCGGAGACCTGCACCGCATCCCGGCCAGGCCAATTACCCCGCCGATCCGCGTCCGCGCGTCCCGACCCGCCCGTTTGAGCAGGGTCCCCGACCCGACCCGCGCAGTCGCCCCGCGAGTGACGGCTATCTGCCGCCGCGGACCCGCAACCCGCATCTGCCGCCGCTCGAAGACCCCACCGAGTACATCCCGACCGGCCCCGGCGACAACAACACCGCGGACCCCGCGGGTCGGCGTGGTGCCGAGTACGTGCCGCCGGAAAAGGTCACCGTTGTCCGCGTGATGGCTCGACGCTCGCGATACTTCACCAAACGCGGCGTCGACATGGTGCAGCGTGCGGCCACCGCCGACGGTGCCGACCGTTCGGGCCTCACTGCGCTCACCATGCCGGTCATCGCTAACAGTGCGGTCGACGCTGCAATGGCCGTAGCCCTCGCCAACACCCTGTTTTTCGCGGCAGCGACCGCCGAGTCGAAAGTGAACGTTGGCCTCTACCTGGCGTTGACGATCGCGCCGTTCGCGCTCATCGCACCGTTGATCGGACCGCTGCTCGACCGTCTCCAGAATGGTCGTCGTATCGCGATGGCGAGTACGTTTGCGCTTCGCGCCGTACTGGGCCTGCTGATTATCGTGAACTCGTCGTGGGACGCCGACACCGGGCAACTGCAATACAAGCCGTGGGTCCTGTACCCGTGCGCCCTCGGGCTCATGGTGCTGTCCAAATCGTTCGGTGTCCTCAAATCGGCGATCGCGCCGCGAGTGCTGCCCCCAACCATCGACCTCCCGCGGGTGAACTCGCGGCTCACCACGTTCGGCCTCATCGCGGGCACCATTGTCGGTGGCGGCATTGCCGGCGCATTCGAAGTCGTGCTGGGCAAGGCGCTCCCGTTCCACATCCCGGGTGCCATGGTTTTCCTGGTGGTCATCGCCGTGATGGGCGGCTACTACTGCATGAGGATCCCGTCGTGGGTCGAAGTCACCGAGGGCGAAGTTCCCACCACCATCACCTACCGCGGCAATCCGGATGCCGAAGCACCGACCGAGCCTCACCAAAAGCCGAGCCTGTCGCGTCGTCTCACCGAAAAGATGCGACAACCGCTCGGCAGGTCAGTCGTGACGGGGCTGTGGGGCAACGGCAGCATCCGCATCCTGACGGGCTTCATGACCCTCTACACCGCGTTCTACGCGAAAGCCCAGGAACATGTCGGTTCTGGCTGGCAGCAGCTTCTCCTGTTGGGTGCCGTCGGTGCCGCGGCAGGCGTGGGCAACGCCATCGGTAACGGCGTCGGCACTAAGTTTGAGCTCCGGAATCCCACCAACATCGTGGTGATGTCGACCGCAGCAACGTTCGTCGGCTGCCTGTTGGCCGCGGTATTCAACAGTTTTGCCCTGGTGGTGGTCGCGGCGTTCATTGGTTCCGGCACGAGTGCCATCGCCAAGGTGTGCATGGACTCAAGCATCCAGGACGATCTCCCCGAGGAGTCCCGGGCGTCGGCGTTCGGTCGCTCGGAGACCGTGTTGCAGTTGTGCTGGGTGTTTGGTGCCACGCTGGGCGTGCTGCTGCCGACCGAACTGTGGATCGGTTTCAGCGTCGTTACCGCGTTCGTCGGCATTGGGCTGGTTCAGACGGTGCTCACCAGTCGCGGCAGCACCCTCGTCCCCGGGTTCGGTGGACGTCGCCCCGATCACGCTGCCCCCACGATGCCGATTTCGGTGCCGGACCATCTGCACCGCAACTGACTAAGACACCAGCCGCCATCCCCGACAGAAAAGGACCTTCACGTGTTGCAACCGGGAGACAAGAAAGCCCTCGCGATTCTGGGTGCGGTGATTGTCGCCGCACTGGTCATCATTGCGGGCGCCACCACGCTGCTGGTTCGCGGACACGAGAAGCCGCTCCCGACCGTCGCCTTCCAGGCTGGCGATGATCTCACGCAAGCATCGACCCCGCTCTGGTGTTCGGCCACCATGACGGACTGCAAGTTCGCGCGGGCCAACGGTGACGTGAGCCCGATCGTCGCCGATCATGCCGTCGCGATCGGCGATCAAGCCGTCATCAGCGTGCCGAAGGAAGTCGCCGACGGCCCGTGGGCACTCATCGCCGAGTACGCCACCAAGCAGGGCATCCAGCGCGTGCAGTACCTGCATATGCCGAACGAGATGTTCACGCAGGTCCTGCGTAGCGAGCCCGATCGTGTCCTGTTGGGCATCGAGGTTTCGGCAATTTCAGCGGTCATGGAGCAGGTGCCGGGCCAACCCGAGTCCACCGACGGCGACCTCGCTATCCGCGGAGTCTTCGCCGTCCGAACCCTCCCCGTCGGCTTCCAAATCCCCAACATGACCGAACTCCCCGGAGTGAAGGGCTAACGAGCCCCGCTCGCTCCGCTCCCTCGGTTCTCGCATGATGCGTCGATTCCCGCACTACGTCTGACGTAGTGCGGGAATCGACGCATCATGCGAGAACGAGTTTGGGCGGCGCGTTACCGGTCGAGTTCGCGCGTGACGCCGCGAACCACTTCGGAGATACGCTGCGCCGTCTTGCGATCGGGGTAGCGCCCGTTGCGCAGATCAGGCTGCACTTTGCTTTCGAGCAGGGTGATGAGATCGGCGATCAAACCGTGGAGTTCATCAGGCGAGCGCCGCTCGGCGTCGCGTTCGCGACGACCTGCTTCTCGAGCCGCCTCACGCGTATTACGTGCGACGCTGGGCGCAGGTTCGAGCACAGCCACACGCAGCGCCTGCGGCCCACGACGTCCGGCAGCCATGTCGAACTCGACCTTCTGGCCGACCTTCAACTCGCCAACGCCTTCCGGCAGCGCGTCGGCGCGGACGTACACGTCCTCGCCGTCGGTCTGCGACAGGAACCCAAACCCCTTTGCGGAGTCGTACCACTTCACCCGGCCCGTCGGCACAACGATCACCCTCACACTGGTCTGCCACATACAAAAGCGCCTGAGCCCGATGGCAGTCCGAGCAGAGGCGCACTGCACGCGATTCTACCGCCAGGGATACCGTTGATGCCATGCAGACCCAGAAGTCTTCGCGCTTGCTCGCGACGGCCGTCATTCTTTTCGGAATCGGCATGGTCGCCAGCATCGCCCTGCTGTTCCCCGCCGTTCGCGACACCGGCACGGTCATCGTCACGATCGTCTACGTGCTGGCCATGTGCGCGCCCCTCGGATTCTTGTTGGGGCTGATCTTTGCGTTGCTGTCGGGGCGGCGCAGTCGGTGAGCGGAGCCCGCGTCGATCATTACGAGCGACCGTTTCGTCCCGCAACCGACACTGCCACGGTGAAGCGGGCGTTTAGCGCCTACCCGTCGGGCGTCGTCGCAGTGTGCCGCCGCACGGAGGCATCGGATGGGCCGATCGGCATGTCCGCGAGCGCGTTCACGACAGTGTCGTTGGATCCCCCACTGGTGTCGGTTTGCGTCCGAAAAGGATCGACAACCTGGCCCGCACTGCGCAGCGGAACCCTGGGCGTCAGCGTCTTCGCCGCGCACCAGGGCGACATTTGTCGGCAGCTGGCTGGCCCTCCCGCCCAGCGGTTTGACAGTGTGCGGCCAACCACCGACGACTCCGGTGCGGTGTTCATTCCGGGTGCGACGGCGCAACTGGCTTGCACCGTGTTCAACGAGATCGACGCGGGTGACCATCTGTTGATCTTGCTGCGGATCCAGTCGTTGCGGAGCGACCCCGATCTTGAACCCCTGGTGTTTCATGCGAGCAGTTTCCGGGCCCTCGAATCGAGACGGGCACAAGCCTGAGAAGCAGCCGTGTCGGACGTCTCAATTTGGATGTGACGTTTGTCACATAACGGTTGGATAACGAACCGGACACGGGCCGACCATCAGGCCCTGAACAGGGGAGACGCCAACAGTCACGGAAATCGGCCCCTACTCGCCGTTAACATCGCCTTCGCGAAAACGTGAACTGCCGCCGCCAAGTCCGTAGTGTTCGTGTCGGTCGCCATCCTGGTGACCACACCAACGCAGTTGCACCGGTCGCGCCAAGCCTCGCTCCGCCGATGCAACACCCGCAATTTGCAGTTTCAGGAGCGAGGACGGGGGACCCAACATCCTCCGGGACGGTTGGCTACGAAAGTGGACAACCTTGGGGTTAAGTCCCAGTGGCGTCACAACCAGTGACGCCGGTGCGGACCGGGCACCTCTCGCTCGAACCCGACAGCTCACCTCGTAGGCGCGTGGAGAGAGGAAGAAAACGTTATGACCGGACGTCACGCAAAGCAGTCGACGAACACCACCACCAAGACTTTCGCCAAGATTGCCCTCACCGGCGCGATCCTCGGCGGCGGCGCAGCCCTGATGGGCGGCGGCCACGCCTCGGCAGCATCCGATTCCGAGTGGGACCAGGTTGCACAGTGCGAGTCCGGCGGCAACTGGGCCATCAACACCGGCAACGGCTACCACGGCGGGCTGCAGTTCAGCCCGAGCACGTGGTCGAGCCACGGTGGCGGCCAGTACGCCCCGACCGCAGATCAGGCGACCCGCGAGCAGCAGATCGCCGTGGGCGAGCGCGTCCTGGCAACCCAGGGTAAGGGCGCATGGCCGTCGTGCGGTGGCCCGCTGTCCGGCCCGACGCAGCGCACCGCTCCCACGACGCCCGCCAAGCCGGTCAACCCGCTTGCCCCGTCGCAGAAGAGCGACAACGCCCCGAAGACCGACAACGTTAAGTCGTCGGACGAGGCTGTTGCCAAGGTCGACAAAAAGGTCGACGACTCGAACCTGAGCCCCGAGGTCCGCAACGCTTGGAAGGCCGCGAAGAACTCCGGCTACAAGCTGACTCCGGAACAGCTCAACCTGTTCAACCAGAACCAGGGTCTGCTGAACAACATCCGCTGATTCTTGCTCTAGACGAGAGGCCCCCGACCGATGGTCGGGGGCCTCTCGTCTACCTCCTCCCCGTCCCCCACTCCTCGTTCTCGCATGATGCGTCGATTCCCGCACTATGTCGGACATAGTGCGGGAATCGACGCATCATGCGAGAACGGCGGGGAGGCGGGAGGTGCGGTCCGCTCCCGTCATCGCTTGAGAGCACAAAAGGCCGACTAGCCATTCCTGGCTAGTCGGCCTTTTTGAGGTATTGGTTAGCGGTTGACGACCGTCTTGGACTGAATGAACGGGAGATCTTCCGCAGCCTTGGGGAACTCGGTGTCACCAAAGGGTGAAAGTGCGCCCGCGAGGTGCGCAACCAGTTCAGTCACTGCATGCTCGTCACCGATCTCAGTCGGCCAACCGTTGTCTACGTATCCAGTCTTCTTAGCCACGGCCTCATTGTGCCATGCCGCTCCCCTCGGCGGTAACGTTGTCCCAATGAGCCCGGACCTGCCGCTGCGCGGGTTGGCCGATGATCTCTCAACACGTTCCGACGAAGCCCTAGTGGAACTGCTGATTGTTCGGCCCGACCTCGCGTCTCCCCCACCCCGCGGCACCGGTGTCCTCGCGCAACGCGCACTGTCCGCGGCGTCGATCGCACTGGCTGGCGAAAGCATCGACCTGCTGGGCGACGCCGTCCTGGAAGCCTTCCTAGATGCGGCGGCTGAGATCGGCGAGCGCAAGGAACTGCTGGGCCCCGTCAGCCGCGACGACATCGTCGAACGCCTGGGAAAACGCGCATTGCGCGCAGAGATCGATGTGCGCCTAGATTTCCTCCTCGCCCGCGGACTGCTGTGGGGCACCGGACCACTCAAGCGCGGGAAGCACACGCATTGGCTCGGCGGCGCACACCTACCTGCCGCCCTTCCCTGGCGGGCACACAACCTGCTGGGCCCGATGTCGCAACTGTCGGCCGAAACCATTCGCGAACGGATCGACGCCGCCGACGACCGCCAGCGGGAACTCCTGACGACTCTCGCCAAAGGGTCGGCACTCGGTCGCAGCCGCGATGCCGCTCCCAATGCCAACCCCGAAGCGCCCGTCCCACAATTGATCACGCGCGGGCTTTTGGCCCGAGTCGACGAGCAGACCGTCGAACTGCCACCGCAAGTGGCTCAGCTCTTACGCGACCAGCCACCGCTCGAGACCGCGAGTCTGCGGGCCCCCTCGCTCGCCACCACTTCGCCCGGCCGGTTCGACGCCAAAACCGTCGACGCGGCCGGCGCTGGTGAAGCTCTCGAACTACTGCGGCACGCCGACGACCTCATCGAAGCACTCGGTTCGGCCCCCGCCGCGATCCTGCGATCCGGCGGTATCGGAATCCGTGAACTCCGCAGGCTCGCCAAAACCACCGGACAATCCGTCACCCGCGTCGGTCTCCTCGTCGAACTCCTCGCGCAGAACCGGCTACTCGGCTCGGGGACCCCCGACTCCGACAGCCTTGACCTCATGCCCGACAACGTCTTTGCCCCCACCGACGCCGTCGACGCCTGGGCCCACCAAGACAGCACGCGCCGATGGTTGGGGCTGGCACGCGCCTGGCTCGACCTCCCGCGCCGACCCTGGCAAATCGGCGACACCGACCGCGAAGGCAATACGCTCGCCGCACTGTCGTCGGAACTCTTCGACGCCACCGCCATCTCCGGGCGCCGCCAAATCCTCGACCCCCTCAGCGAAGCCGCACCCGCGCACCCGGTCACCTTGGACGCGTTGACGAGCGTTCTCGTGTGGCGACATCCCCGCCAACTGCGCCGCTTCACGTTGCACGTCGTCAGCGAAACCGTGCGGGAGGCGCGGGAACTGGGGCTTACCGCGCACGGGTCGCTCACGAGCGTGGGGCGCGCACTGCTCGCCACCGACACCGACGACGATGCGCCCGCAGCCGTCGTGGAAGCGATGAACCGCTCGCTCCCCAACCTGATCGACTACTTCCTCGTCCAAGCCGACCTCACCGTGATGGTGCCCGGCCCCCTCGAACCCTCGACCGCCGACCGCCTCCGACTTCTCGCCGACCTGGAATCCGGCGGTGCCGCGTCGGTTTTCCGCATCACCGAAGACAGCATTCGACGCGCATTGGACACCGGACTCGGCAGCGCCGAACTGTCGTCGTTCCTGGAAGATCATTCGCGGACGCCGATGCCGCAGTCCCTCACCTACCTGATCGACGACGTCGCCCGTAAACACGGACAGTTGCGCGTTGGCCTGGCGTCGTCGTTTATCCGCTGCGACGACACCGCCACCCTCGCCGAAGTTCTCCGCACCGACGCGGCCACCGACCTCGCTTTGCGGGCGCTGGCACCAACGGTCGCCGTTTCTGCGGCACCGTTGCGCGAAGTAATCGACCGCCTCCGCGAAGCTGGTTTCGCTCCCGCGGGAGAAGATTCGGCAGGTGCTCTTATCGACCTGCGCAGCCGTGGCGCGCGCGTCCGCTCCCACGCCCACTCCGGGACACCCGCGGCTCGTCGTTCCGCCTTGGGACCGGGACAGGCTGCCGCAGTCGTCTCGCGCATGCGTACGGCCGACCGGGCGGCCAGTCCGGTCACGACGGCAGCCTCGGGCACACCGTCGGGCGAAACCGTCACGATGCTCATCCAACTGGCGCTGCGCACGGGGCGGCGCCTGCGGATCGGCTACGTCGACGCGCACGGTGCCGCGAGCCGTCATGTGGTGCAAGCACGTTCGCTCGCCGCAGGGCAATTGATCGCCAGCGAAGAAGGCACCGACGACGACCTGCGCTTCCCGCTGCATCGCCTCACCCTGGTCGAGGTTCTGTAACTGCAGGTCGCGCCGAATCCGGGCAGGTGGCAGCGGCGGCGGCAAACCTGGACAATGGTTCCGTGACTGACGGACCCCTGATTGTGCAATCGGACAAGACCCTCCTGCTGGAGGTCGACCACCCGGGTGCTGCGGCGGCACGCGCCGCTATTGCGCCCTTCGCCGAGCTCGAACGCGCCCCCGAGCACGTGCACACCTACCGCGTCACCCCGCTGGCCCTGTGGAATGCGCGCGCTGCTGGCCACGACGCCGAGCAGGTCGTCGACGCCCTCGTCACCCATTCCCGATTCCCCGTGCCGCAGCCGCTGCTCGTCGACATTGTCGACACCATGGGCCGCTTCGGCCGACTGCAGCTGGTTAAGAACCCGGCGCACGGACTCACTCTGGTGAGCCTCGACCGCGCCGTGCTCGAAGAAATCATGCGCAATAAGAAGGTCGCCCCCATGCTGGGCGCGCGCCTCGACGACGACACGGTGGTCGTGCATCCCTCCGAACGCGGCCGCCTCAAGCAAATCCTGCTGAAAGTCGGGTGGCCTGCCGAGGACCTCGCCGGGTACGTCGACGGGGAAGCCCACCCCATCGCATTGGCCCAAGACGACTGGCAGCTGCGCGACTACCAAGAACTCGCCGCCGACTCCTTCTGGGCTGGCGGCTCAGGCGTTGTGGTTCTGCCATGCGGTGCCGGTAAGACGATGGTCGGCGCGGCAGCGATGGCGAAAGCCGCCGCCACGACGCTGATTCTGGTGACGAACACCGTCGCCGGACGACAGTGGAAACGAGAGCTGATCGCCCGGACCACCCTGACCGAGGATGAGATCGGCGAGTATTCCGGCGAACGCAAGGAGATCCGCCCGGTCACCATCGCGACCTACCAGGTGATGACGCGCAAATCGAAGGGCGAGTACAAAAATCTCGACCTCTTCGACTCCCGAGACTGGGGACTCATCATTTACGACGAGGTCCACTTGCTTCCCGCGCCCGTCTTCCGGATGACGGCCGATCTGCAGTCTCGTCGGCGTCTGGGGCTCACGGCCACCCTGGTTCGCGAGGATGGCCGCGAGGGCGATGTCTTCAGCTTGATTGGCCCCAAGCGGTACGACGCCCCGTGGAAAGACATCGAGGCGCAGGGTTGGATTGCGCCCGCCGAGTGCATCGAAGTTCGCGTCACCATGACTGACGAAGAACGACTGCAGTACGCGGTCGCCGAGCAGGCCGAAAAATACAAGCTGTGCTCCACCGCGCATTCCAAATTGCGGGTGGTTAAGTCGATTCTGGAGCAGCATCGCGGTTCGCAGACGTTGGTGATTGGCGCATACATCGATCAGCTTGAGGAGTTGGGCCGCGAACTCGACGCCCCGGTGATTCAAGGGTCGACGCGAAACGCGGAGCGCGAGAAGCTCTTCGATGCATTCCGCCGCGGAGAACTGCAAACGCTCGTGGTGTCGAAGGTGGCGAACTTCTCCATCGACCTCCCCGAAGCATCGGTGGCCGTGCAGGTCTCGGGCACTTTTGGTTCGCGCCAGGAGGAAGCACAACGGCTGGGTCGTTTGCTGCGTCCCAAGGCCGACCACGGTCGGGCACACTTCTATTCGGTGGTCTCCCGTGACAGTTTGGACGCCGACTACGCCGCCCACCGCCAGCGTTTCCTCGCTGAGCAGGGGTACGCCTATCGCATCGTCGATGCGAGCGACATCGTAAATCCCCCGCTTTCCGACTAACGGTCGTGCCGTAACCAGATTTGCGTGGCGACATGCCGCGTAGCGCGGCGTGTCGCCACGCAAATCGTTCTCACCACCCCGGGGCCACCTCGCGACCCCAATATGCCAACCTGGACGCATGCCACTGGTCGATCGCATGCGCCCGTTTACGTCCACGATTTTCGCGGAGATGTCGGCGCTGGCCGTCGAGCATGACGCGATCAATCTCGGCCAAGGATTCCCGGACACGGACGGTCCGGCGTCGATGCTGGCGGCTGCGGTCAATGCCATCAAGAGCGGCGACAACCAGTAC
Source organism: Gordonia sp. 34D (assembly GCF_056682775.1). Lineage (NCBI taxonomy): Bacteria > Bacillati > Actinomycetota > Actinomycetes > Mycobacteriales > Gordoniaceae > Gordonia > Gordonia sp. 34D. The sequence continues at coordinate 2,328,868 of NZ_CM155293.1, forward strand.
CCGCCCGGCATCGGAGTGCCCGCGCTTCGGCACGCGATCGCCGAGCACGAGCGCGACTTCTACGGGATCGAACTCGACGCGGACACGCAGGTCCTGGTGACTGTTGGCGCAACCGAAGCCATCTCCGGGGCCATCCTCGGATTAGTGGAACCCGGGCGTGAGGTCGTCATGATTGAGCCGTACTACGACTCATACGCGGCCTGCGTAGCACTCGCGGGAGGCGTTCGAAAAACGGTCCCCCTCGTGCCCGACGGGGACGGCTTTGTCCTCGACCGCGACGCACTCGCCGCCGCTTTCGGACCCAATACCGCTGCTGTGCTGGTTAACTCGCCGCACAATCCGACCGGCACTGTGCTGAGCAACGACGACCTCGCCGAGATCGCCAGACTGACGGTCGAGCACGATGCGGTTGCCATCAGCGATGAAGTGTATGAGCACCTGCTGTTTGACGGCCGCAGGCAAACGCCGCTGTCGACGCTCCCGGGGATGGCCGAGCGAACGCTCCGAATCTCCAGCGCAGCGAAGACCTTCAGTTGCACGGGCTGGAAGGTTGGGTGGCTCACCGGCCCCGCGAATCTGGTGGCCGCGGCCCGGGCAGCCAAGCAGTTCCTCAGCTACGTGGGTAGCGGGCCGTTCCAGCCGGCCGTCGCGCACGCCCTGCGTACCGAGATGGCGTGGGCCGAACGCAACGGTGCCGATCTTGAACGGAAGCGGACCGTCTTGTCGGACGCCTTGCGGTCAGCTGGATTCGACGTCCACCGCAGCGAAGCTGGCTATTTTGTGTGCGCCGACATCCGCCCTCTCGGCCACACAGACGGTGCGCAGTTCTGCCGCGAACTTCCGGCCCAGGTCGGCGTCGCTGCTGTCCCGGTCAGTGCGTTCGTGGACGACACGGCGTCCTGGCAACATCTTGTTCGGTTTGCGTTTTGTAAGCGCGATGAGGTGATCGCGGAAGCGGCGGATCGGTTGCGGTCACGACTTTAGGTCTAGCACATACGTTCGATTGCGGGCTACACTCGAACGCATGAGCACGGGAGTCCAAGCGTCGCTGTTCGACGATCCGACCGACACCGACCTCGCACCGCTGCACGGGCACATGCTTCGTCACGAACTCACCGAGGGCGCGTGGGTGGACGTCCGGCCGGGCTGGATCTCGGGTTCCATCGACATGTTCGACACGCTGGTCAACGACGTCCCATGGCGGGCTGAGCGTCGAAAAATGTACGACAGCGTCATCGATGTCCCGCGACTGCTCTCCTTCTACGACCATCAAGCTGCCCTTCCCCACCGGATGCTCCCGCGCGCCCGCGCCGCGCTCAACGAGCATTACGTTGACGTGATGCCTGAAGGGTTCGCGACGGCGGGTTTGGCGCTGTACCGTGACGGCTCCGACAGTGTCGCCTGGCATGGCGACCGCATTGGCAAAAGCAGAACCAACGACACGCTCATCGCGATTGTCTCGCTGGGCTCACCGCGAAGTCTGCTACTACGACCGCGCGGCGGCGGCCCGTCGCGCAAGTTTGTCCTCGGTTCTGGCGATCTGCTCGTGATGGGCGGTTCTTGCCAGCGCACCTGGGATCACGCCGTCCCCAAAGCCGCGGGGGCGGGCCCGCGCATCAGCGTCCAGTTCCGACCTCTTGGGGTCAGATAGACAGCCGTCACAGATCAAACGAGACCTCGGTAAGTTCCTCCGATGCGGCCCACAGGCGATCTCGCGCCGACTGGTCATCGGCCACCCCGCGGTAGCGTGCAGGCGACGGCGCACCCCGCAGCGCCCACTTCGGCCCCCAATAGCTACCGGTCGGGACATCCATCGTCGCCGCGTACAGAGCTGGCATCGCACCGGCATCGGGACTCTGCCCCACCTTCAGCTTCTCGCCAGCTCGCATAAGGTAGTCCACGGGGGTGTCCGAACCGGTCATCAAGTCGGTCATCGCATATCCGGGATGGGCAATTCCGACGGTCACGTGGGACCCACCGGCGGTGAGCCTGCGCGCCAGTTCCCGACCGAACACCATGTTCGCGAGCTTGGAATCCCCATACGCCGACCACCGGTTGTAGCGACGCGTGGTCCAGTTCAAGTCGTCGGGACGGATCTGGCCCAAATTCTGAGCCAACGACGACATCACGATTACCCGCTCTCGAACCTTGCCGAGCACCAATCCGGTAAGCGCAAAGTGCCCGAGGTGGTTGGTGCCCATCTGCATTTCGAAGCCATCAACAGTCCGAGTCATCGGCAACGCCATCACTCCGGCATTGTTGATCAGCACATCGAATTCACCTATGCCGTCAGCAAATTCGCGGACCGATGACAGATCAGCCAGGTCGAGGTGCGCGACGGTTGCCGACTTTCCGAGTGGATCGGCAACGGCAGCAGCCTTCTCCAAGTTGCGGCAGGCGAGCGTTACGTGCGCGCCAGCGGCGACGAGCCGTGTGGCCATTGCCGCCCCGATGCCAGCATTCGCCCCGGTGACGACATAGTGCCGACCTTCTTGCGCGGGCATATCTATTGCTGACCAATTCATTGTCAGGGCTCCTTAATGGTGGTTCGGCTGGCACGGTCACGTGGGAGAGCAAACTTTACGAGATCGGACAGGACCGCGCCCAGCGAGGGTGGTTCCGGGCGAGTGAGGAGTTCTCGGGGCGCAAACACTTCCGTCGGTTCGGGGCGCCCGCGCAGGGTTACCCGGTCCACCCGACGCCAGTGCGACGCCTCCTCGGCACCCGCGTGCCCGACGGCAATGCCCGTTGCGTACACCGGCGAGTATCCTTCTTTCGCGCGGTCGGACAACCGGGCTGACTCATTCACTGAGTCGCCGATGACCGTGTATTCGTAGCGTGTCCGCGCTCCGATATTGCCTGCGAACACCGTCCCATATGAGACAGCCATGCCCCACTCGAGCGGGAGTCCTTCGCTCAGCTTCACGCCCAGTTTGCGCGCGGCCATCAATGCCGATTCTGCGGGGTTCGCCAGGGGCTCTGGAGCGCCAAAGACGACGAGCGCGGCATCTCCTTCGAATTTGTTGATAAAGCCGCCGTACTCTTCGACAACTTCCGCGACGATCGAGAAGAACGCATTGAGCACGGCTGCGGTCTCGCGGGGGTCACGTCGCGCAGCGAACGACGTCGAACCGGTGATGTCGACGAAGATTACGGCAACGTCCGTATTGGATCCGACGAGCTCCCCGCCTTGTTCCATGGCCAAATCAGCCACACCCGCACCGACGTGGCGGGAGAAGATCACTCGCATTCGATCACGTTCTTCGAGACCGTCGAGCATCTCGTTGATACCCGCCTGCAGCACCCCGATCTCGGAAGCATCGTAGACCGCGGTGCGCTGGGTGAGGTCGCCTTCACCCGCGGCGATCATCACATCACGGATTTCGTTAAGGGGGTCACGGATTGCTCGCCCCACGAGGCCGACAACGCGACCACTCGAAGCGAGGGCGATAAAGGCCAGGAAGGCAACGGGCCAATCGAAGGAGTCGCGCACTTCGGGGACCACGTCGATATAGCGGCCGATGATGACAGCGAGCATGCCGACCATCGGCACACCTGCCGACACGATCCACACCACGAACATCCGTTCGCGGATTCCGTGCATCGCATCGCGGAGCGCTTCGCCGCCGAGGGCAAGCATCACCAGGGGGCGCGCTGCGCTCTCGATAAACATGTACGACACGCACCCGGATGTGATGGCAGCCAACACAAAAGCAACCGCCATGGCCAGCATCAGCATGGGTTCGGCTTGCGCCACCAGCAGGTAGGCGACGTAGGCGGCAACCCAGCCGATTGCATCGGCATAAACCAACCGCATGGGGATCACTTGGACGTCGTGGCTGCGTTCGTCGTCGGCAGGTGCACCGCCGACAAACCACTCGAACTGCGGTCGCAGGAAGGCGATTGCCGTGAAGGCGCTAACAACGATGCCGACGATGGTCGCGAATGCCACGGCAAGCATCCCGGGGTCGTCGCCGGTGACGTGAAGCGTCAACCCGCCAACGCCAAACGACAGGTACACGGCGACGAAAGTTTCGACGCTAATGAGCACCTTGGCGCCGATCATGATGAATCCACCGATCAACACTGCGCGGCGGCCGACCTTCTTGCGTGTTTCCATGTCGGTGGCACGCCATTCGGCTGCCACCGCCTCGTTGCCACCTTCGACCAAACGCCCACCAAAGTAGGCGACCTTTAGCCTGCGATCGATCCAGTCGGCGAAGCGATGCAAATCAGCCCTTGTCTGACGCTGCAAAGACAAATCACCTCCCGGCCGAATGGAATCTCACTGAGATTACCCAAGACCGGGAGGTGATGAGGCGTAGCGACCTTATGCAGCGCGAGTGGCTTCGATCTCCAGAGTGATGGCGATCTTGTCGCCAACGACGGTGCCGCCGGTTTCGAGAGGCATTTCGATGTCGATGCCGAAGTCCTTGCGGTTGATGACGGTGGTGGCTTCGAAGCCAGCGACCGCACCGTGGCCCATGCCGGGGTTAACGCCGTTGTACTCCATCTTGAGGACAACGGGCTTGGTGACACCCTTGAGGGTGAAGTCACCGGTCAGCTTGTAGTCATCGCCATCGGCTTCGACGCCAGTCGAGACGAAGGTGGCGGTCGGGAACTGTTCAGCGTCGAAGAAGTCTGCCGATTTGATATGGCCGTCACGCTGCTCATTGCGGGTATTGATCGAGGTCACGTCGATTTCGGCCGTTACGGCCGGGGTGCCGTCTTCGGCGATGGTGACCGCGCCGGTAAAGGTGTCAAAGTTTCCGCGAACCTTGGAGACCATGAGGTGGCGAACCGAGAAGCCGATGGTCGAGTGAACCGGATCAATGTTCCAGGTGCCTGCGGCCAGATCGGTGGGGGTCAAGATTGCAGTCGTCATGTCGTTCTCCTTGGGTTCGTGATGTCGAAGGCGGTTGGGCGTTCGCGGCCACTATCGCCGCACACACGAAGCATAACCGGACCGCGGTCCGGATAATTCCGTGTGTGATCGCATTCACAGAAAACGCCGGTCGAGATAAGACTCGACCGGCGCAATCTTGAAGAAAACAGCAGAAACGAACTAATCTTCGCCGCGATGACGGGCACCGCGTGAACGGTACGACGGATCCACGTGCCGACGAGCCTGCGCTTCATCAGACGCCGAGCCTGCTACACCGTCGTCCGGATGTTCACCGGTCGCCTTGTCGACCCAGCGGTGCCTACCCGCATCGCCCCGTGCCGTCAGGAACTGCGGCTGAGCCGCAGTGGGCCGCTCGACCTGTTCCTCATGCGTGACGCTCCGAACCGTGTCCGGGGCTTCCTCCACAATCGTCTCCACCGGCTTCTCCACAATCTTGCGGACAATGACCGGCTTCTCGACGACGACGATCTGCTCGATTTCCTTCTCGACGATCTTCTCGACCTCGACGTAAACCGGCTTCTCGACCACCTTCTCGACGATGTGCTCGACGGGCTTCTCCACGATGCGCTCAACAACATGGTCAAAGCGCTTCTCGATAACGTTCTCGACGAGGACGGGAGTCTGGACGTTCTTGTCGAACTCTCGTCGGACATGCTGCTCGACGACATTCTCGATGATCTCGGGCCGTTCCACGATCTTGTCGACCACATGCTCGACAGGCTTATCGATCACCTTCTCGACAATGTTCGGCTGCTCCACAATCCGTTCGATGATGCGGTCGACGGGTTGCTCGATCACCTTCTCGATGACGTTGGGTCGCTCCATCACCCGCTCAACAATCCGGTCTACGGGCCGTTCCACCACCTTGTCGATGATGTTCGGAACTTCCACAATCCGCTCAACCACGCGGTCGACCGATTGCTCAACCACCTCTTCGACCACATTCGGGACTTCGACGATCCGTTCCACCGGGTGATCGATGGAAACTTCCACCACATTCTCGATCACGTTGGGAACCTCAACAACACGCTCGACGGTGTGGTCAACCGGGGTTTCAACGACTTCTTCGATCACATTGGGAACTTCAACGATCCGCTCCACGTTGCGATCTACCGGCTTCTCGACGTCCGCAATGATCACGTTCGGCATTTCCACGACACGTTCCACCACGTGGTCGACCGGCTTCTCAACCACGCTGTCGGTGACCGACGGAACTTCCACGGTCCGTTCGATGACATGCTCGACGGGCTTCTCGATGATCTGCTCGATCAGCTCCGGTTTCTCGACAATCCGCTCCACCGTGTGCTCGACGGGGCTCTCAATGATCTTCTCGACCACATTGGGCTTTTCGACAATGCGGTCAAGGACGTGATCCACGGGCTGCTCGATGAGCTTCTCGGTAACGTTGGGAACTTCAACGAGGCGCTCGACGACTCGTTCCACCGGCTGCTCGATGACTTTCTCGACCACATTTGGGACCTCAACGATGCGCTCGACGATATGGTCGACGGACTTTTCGATGGGCTGGTCGACGAGTTGTTCGACGGTTACCTGTCGCGGAACCTCAACGACCTTGATGTTGACCTTGTCGACGAGGAGCTCAACTTCTTTGTCGACGATGCGCTCGACCGGTTTGTACACGATGCGTTCGACGGGAATCTCAATGTCCTTGTTGACGGTCGTGACGACCGCGTCGGCCTCATCCCCGTCGACGATTCGCTCGACGACCTTCTCAACCGGGCGGTACACAATCTTCTCGACCGGAACTTCGATTTCCCGTTCGACAATTCGCTCGACGGGAACTTCGCGAACCACTTCGATGATTTTTTCGACCGGCTTCTCGATGACCTTCTCGACGATCGATTCAACGGGAATCTCGACGACCTTATCGACGATGGTAACGATCGGCTTTTCCACCATTCGTTCCACGCTGATCGGCTTGTCGACAACGTCGTCAATGATCTCGACGAGAAGTTTCTCGATCTTGCGTCGCACTTCGGTGGGTCGATCGACAATGTCATCAACCACGGTGACGATGAGCTTTTCAACGAGGCGGCTGATCTCGACGGGCTTGTCGACAATGTCGTCAACGACGGTGACGACGGGCTTCTCGACCAGCCTACTGATCTCAATTTCGTGGTCGACGATGTCGTCAACCACGGTCACGATGGGCTTTTCGATCTTTCGCGAGATTTCGACGGGCGTTTCGACGATCTCGTCAACGAAGGTGACGGCCGGCTTTTCGACTTGCCGGCTGAGTTCGACCGGCTTTTCAACGATCTCGTCGGCGATCGTGACGACGGGCTTTTCCACCGTGCGGGCGATCTCGACGGGCTTGTCAACAATGTTGTCGACAATGGTGACGACCGAGTTTTCGACCATCCGCGGGATGTCGACGGGTTTGTCAACAATCTTGTCGACGACGGTAATGACGGGCTTTTCGACGAGGCGCGTCAGTTCGACCGGTTTGTCTGTGATCTCGTCGACGAAGGTGACGACAGGCTGTTCCACGAGGCGCGGTACGTCGACGGCGGGGGTGACGACGTTGTCAACGACGGTGACGACGGGTTTCTCGACGCGGCGGTGCACGTTCACCGGCTTGTCGGCGACTTCGTCTTCGATGGTGACGACAGGCCGTTCCACCATGCGGGTGACGGTCACGTCCTTGTCGGTCACTTCGTCGACGATCGTAATGACGGGCTTTTCGACGAGACGCGAGATGGTGGCTGGCTTGTCGATGATGGTGTCGACGGTGTCGACTACGAGTCGTTCGACGATGCGCTCGAGGGTGACGGGAACGTCGATGACCTTCTCGACGGGATTCTCAACGAGTCGTTGAACTGTGTAATCGCGGTCCACAACATTGTCGACAATACTGAGCGCCTGTTCGGTCACCTGCGGCGTTTCCTCGTTGGCCATCGCCCCTCCTCATCAATACCCAGCAGTCCACCGAAACACTGACATAGTGCGGTGGATTTGTCCTAGCCAAAACCCAGGTTACGCGGCGTTTGAATGACTCGGGCGCACCTCGGAAGGCCAGTCGAGTCCCTGTTGCCGACCCGCGATCTTTCCCGCTTTCAACACCAGCTCCGGATACAAGAAAATCCCCCTGGAGTTACCAGGGGGACTATCTTGTGGCCAGAGTCGGGATCGAACCGACGACCTTCCGCTTTTCAGGCGGACGCTCGTACCAACTGAGCTACCTGGCCAGAAGGCGTCAGTCGAAACCGATACCTAGCGACCCTGACGGGACTCGAACCCGCGACCTCCGCCGTGACAGGGCGGCGCGCTAACCAACTGCGCCACAGGGCCATATTCTTTTGTGCGTTTCGACCTTAGCCGATCTGCTTCCGTTCACCGAATCGGTGTTGGCAGCGTCTCGATGTTAGTCGATCTGCGTACCCCCTACGGGATTCGAACCCGCGCTACCGCCTTGAAAGGGCGGCGTCCTAGGCCGCTAGACGAAGGGGGCCGGTGTTCCCCGTTGGGAGCGAGACAAACTTTATGGCATCTACTCCCAGGAACACAAATCGGCTGGTCAGGAACCATTTTGAGGCGGTTTCCCTCGAGCCACGTTCAACAATAGCGTCCCGAGTCCACCTCGTCCAACCCCATCCCGGCTGCGCAAATCACTGGGCGCCCGTCCCCCGCCCTCCGTTCAGGTCTCCCCTTTCCGCATTTCTGTCACGATTCGACCAGATCGTCACCGATCGCGGGGTTTGGTGACGGTTGCGCAGACGCACGACGACGGTTTGTGACAGAAATGCGCAGATGCCGGGCGACGGCGGGCCCACTTTCGCCAAGGCAACACGCCACGGAGCGCAGCCCCACCCACGCGTCGTCGAACGCCGCGCGGGTGTGGATGCAGATCCTCGAACTCGGTTCGGTAGACTTCCTCTCGTCGCGCAGCACGCGTGATGCCCCTATAGCTCAGTTGGTAGAGCTACGGACTTTTAATCCGCAGGTCGCAGGTTCGAGCCCTGCTGGGGGCACCGGTGAAACCCCGTCGAGAAATCGGCGGGGTTTTTCGCATTTCCGCCCCACGACGACGCCCCCGCCGCCCAGACCCTTCACCGTTCCGGCATTTCGGGGCTCTCCACCCGCCCGAATCCCCCTTTTCTGTCACGAACCGTCGTCGTGCGTCTGCGCAACCGTCACCAAACCCCGCGATCGGTGACGATCTGGTCGTTTTGTGACAGAAATGCGGAAAGTCGGAGCGGAGCATGTGCCGACAATCACAGTAGACCAATCGGTATGCGTTACTTATGGTTACAGCTATCGATTGCCGACTGTCACGGGAGAAAATATGTCGCACGGTCAGAGCCGCACGTTTACCCGTGTTGGACGATTCGCCCACCGTTACGCCTGGTGGATCGTTGGATTCTGGATCGTCCTCGCCGCCGGACTCAACATCGCGGTCCCACAACTCGAAGTCACCGTCTCCAAAACTTCCGCCGACTTCCTGCCCCGATCGCTCCCCTCCAACGGTCACCTCGAGAACATGGCGCACGACTTCGGCGTCCCCACCTCGAACGCGGTCAGCAGCATTGTGTTGGTTGACGAGAAGGGCTTCGGCCCGGACGACGAGCGCTACTACGAACGCCTCGTCAAGGCCCTGTCTGCCAGCGACGACGTCGCCTACGTCGTCGATTTCTACCGCAGCCCCGTCACCCGGGAAGCCGCCGTCAGCCCCGACGGCAAAGCCGTCAACCTGATGATCGCCAGCGAAGGATCCGTCGGATCCACGCGCGCCCACCACGCCGCCAATGGCATCCGCAACATCATCGACGACACCCGTCCGCCCGCCGGCCTGCAGACCTTTTACACCGGCCCCACCGCGACCCTCGCAGACCTCTTCAGCGCCATCGACTTCTCACTATTGATCATCACCGGCGTCTCAATTCTGCTGATCACGCTGGTCATCTTCGCCGTGTATCGAAAGTTCTCGACGGCCGCGATTCCGCTGATCAGCCTGGCTCTCGGACTGGCTATTGTGCGGCCGATCGCGTCGTTCCTCGGCGGTCACGGCTGGCTGTCGATCTCGAACTTCACGATCGCGATCATGACCGCGTTAGTCCTCGGCGCCGTCACCGACTACGCCATCTTCACCCTCGCCGCCTATCACGAGGGCCGACGCCGCAAGCTCGACGTGGGCGACGCCGTCGCCGCTGCCAGCGGCCGCACAGGACCCGTCCTGGTGGCATCGGCTCTCACGATCGCGGCCGCCTCGGCGTCGATGATCTTCACCAAAATCGGCATGTTCAAAACCGCCGGACCACCCACCGCCATCGCCATCCTCGTGGTGTTGGCCCTCGCATTGACGCTGCCGCCCGCCCTCCTGTCGATCGCCGGTCGACGCGGCCTCGCCGAACCGGGCCCGTCCACCGAACGAAAATGGCGCGCGCGAGGTGCTCGGATCATGCGCCACGCTGGCATCTACGCCGCCGCCTCGCTCGCCTTCCTTCTCGGCTGCACAACACTCCTGCTCGGGCACCAAACCAACTGGGACGAATCGTCCATGTTTGTGCACGCCAACGAATCCACCCGCGGCTACGACGCCGTCTACAAGCACTACGGAAACAACGCGATCGCGACCGAATACCTGATCGTCCGCAGCAACCACGACCTCCGCAATACCTCCGACCTCGCCGCCCTCGAACTCGCCGCCGACGCCGTCGCACGCCTCGACTTGGTCGCGACCGTCCGATCCATCACGCGCCCCGACGGAAAACCGCTCGCTGAATCCGCGGCCGGCTATGTGCCTGGCCGCGTCGGTAAGGAACTCGACGGTGCCGCGAAACAGATGGCCGACGCCCGCCCCGACTTGCTCCGTCTCGCGAGCGGCGTCGACCAACTCTCCGCCGGTGCCGACGACGCCACGCGCCGCATGCCCGAACTCGTCGACGGCACCGACCAGGTTGTCACGATGGCCAACGGCGTTCTCGACTCCCTCGACGCAGCGCAGGCTTTCGTTGACGCCGCGACCGGTCATCGCACCGACCTCGCCGGCGCCACGACTTCACTGCGCGGCAGCCTGGACGCCGTCGCACCGCTCATCTCCGACCTCCGCGCCGCCGCAGCCGCCGCCAAACCCGCGATCGACGGCTTCGACCGGACCTTCGGGCCCCTCATCGCCAACCGCACGCCCGGCGCCTGTGCCCAGGATCCGGCCTGTTTGGCGGCCCGCGCCGCATTCGACCAACTCAACCGCGCCACCGACGGTCGTGCCCGCGACACCCTCACTCAGTTGCGGTCGGCAGCAGCGGTTCCCGAGCAAGCAACAGCGCGCGCCGAATCGTCGGTCAAAGCCCTCAGCGGTCTCCTGACACAGTTGCAAAGCATGCTCGGCCAACTCAACGGCCGCACGCCCGATCAGATTCGAGCCGACCTGAATCGCCTCACCTCGGGCGTCAATGAACTGTCCGACGGCATGACCCAACTCGCCGATGGCCTCCACCAAGTACAGGGCGGTACCGCTCAGCTGACGGCCCTCACCGACCAACTCCACGCTGGCCTACGACAAGCCACCGACTACCTCGGTGCCATGAGCCGGGCGACGTCGGATGGTCCCGGACGAGGCTTTTACCTGCCCGACGAGGCCCTCCACGACCCGCGCATGGTGGAGGGTGCCAAGCTGCTCATCTCCCCCAGTGGGCGCACCGCACGCATGATGGTGACCTGGAAAATTAACCCGTACAGCGGCGACGCCCTCGCCGCCAGCCGCACCCTGGCACCAGCCGCGCACAGTGCGCTCGCCGGCACCGGCCTGGCCGACGCCGAGATCTCCAATACCGGCCTCGCATCCCTGTCGGCCGACATGTCCGACCAACTCCACCGCGATCTCATCCTGTTCGGCCTCGTCGCCGTCATCGCCGTGACCATCGTGCTGATGGTGTTGCTACGCAGCATCGTCGCACCGTTGATCCTGGTGGCCACCGTCCTGCTGTCGTTCGCGGCGGTGATGGGCATCAGCACCTTGGTGTGGCAGCACATCATCGGGATCCCGCTCGACTGGTCCGTGGCACCGGTCGCCGGAATGGCCCTGATCGCTGTCGGCGCCGACTACAGCATGCTGTTCGCGTCCCGCATCCGTGAGGAATCCGAAGGTCGCGGGCTCATCTCCGGAGTGATCCGCGGGTTCGGCAGCACCGGCAGCGTCATCACAACCGCGGGCATCGTCTTTGCGATCACCATGTTTGCCCTCATGTCCGGCATCACCTTCAATCTGGTGCAGATTGGTTTCACCATCGGTATCGGCCTATTGATCGACGTCCTGGTGGTCCGATCAATCTTGGTACCGGCGACAATCGCCGTCCTCGGCGACCGGATGTGGTGGCCCGCTAAACCTGCCTGAGCGAGACGGAGTTGAGCTATACGGGAGCGACGGCGCGCGTCACTTCGCGAACCGCGGCGTCGAACTGCGGCACAAACTTCTCCGCACCAACCACGCAGCAGGCATGGCCCCCGGCCACGTCGAACCGTCGAGCTCCGGGAATCCCGTCGACCAGCAACTGCTGTCGTTCAGGTTGGACGATCTTGTCGTGCGTCGACACCACGACGGCGGTCGGAGCGGTGATTTCACCGAGCCACGGGCGCGAATCGAAATTGCCCATCGCCTCGCCGAACACTCCCTGCAATCCCAACGGTGTAGACACAACCTGAGCGAGGGCCCATTTGATGGGGTGCCCGGTGGCGTTGTCGAGCGCGCGGTCGGACGGGTTGGGCAGCACCCGGTCGACAAAAGTCAGCGCTTTGCCGATGCGATGCTCCAAGGCCAAGCGCCCCGGGTCGATGCTCGAAAAGTACGGGCCCGTGGAACACAGCACGAGCCCCGAAACCCGATCCGTGTGGCGTCGCCAGGCCAACTGTGCGATGCCGCCGCCCATCGAGAATCCGGCGGCGACAAACTGGTCAATCCCCAGAGCATCGGCCACGGCAATCACGTCGTCCGCGCAATCATCGAGCGAGAAGGTGTCCGATTCGATGCCGCGACCGTGCCGACGATGGTCCATCGTGATGACCCGATATTCACGTTCGAGTTCCGGGATCACCGGGTACCAACACAGCAGCCCGGTGGTCGAGACGGAGTGCAGCAGGAAGATGACGGGTCCGTCGGGCTGACCCGAATCGGTGATAAAGGTCGTGCCACGACCAGGGAGTTCGAGGCGACGACCGGTTGGGAGACTGGCCACCGGGTACGGGCGAACAGCGTGGCTGATGCCTCGCCGCATGGTGACGAAAGGGTTGCTCAGTCCTGGCATAACTCCAAGCTACACCGGTGCCGGAGGCGAGGTGTCCCTGCTCACAGTACCCTTTAAGACAAATGACAGTATCCGTCTCGCCTTGGAACGCTGTGATCTGCCATACTCGCGACGTGATTCCGATTGATCGTCCCAAGCTCGAAGGCTCCATCGCGGTCGGCGACGACCGCCGCCGACGCATCGGTTTTTCCGAGTTCGGCTCACCCGAAGGCCCGACGGTCGTTTGGCTGCACGGCACACCCGGCGCACGACGCCAGATCCCGCCCGAAGCGCGCGAATACGCGGAAGAGCGCGGCTTTCGCCTGATCGGCCTGGACCGTCCCGGTGTCGGCTCGTCGACCGCCCACAAGTACTCGTCGATCGCAGACTTCACCACCGACTTCCAAACCGTGCTCAACACCCTCGGCATCGACCGTTTCTCGGTGATTGGACTGTCGGGTGGCGGGCCATACTCGCTAGCGGTTTCCCATTTCTTGGCTGACCGCGTGGTGTCGACCGGAATCGTGGGCGGAGTAGCACCGATCAACGGCCCCGACGCGATCCAAGGCGGCGCCGTCCAGCTTGCACAGCACGCTGTGCCGCTGCTCAATGTGGCTGGTCGGCCCATCGGGTCTCTGCTCAGCACCGCACTTGGCTTTGCCCGCCCGATCGCCGATCCCGCTATCAGCCTCTACGGCAGGTTCTCACCCGAGGCTGACCGCGAACTGCTGTCGCGCCCGGAATTTCGCGCCATGTTCCTCGACGACCTGCTCCACGGCGGCAGCCGTCGCATGGAAGCCCCCTTCGCTGACCTGCAGCTGTTTGTCCGGGATTGGGGTTTCCGCATTAGTGATGTGGATGCGTACATCCACTGGTGGCACGGGGACGCCGACAACATCATTCCGTTCTCGCACGGCCAGCACATGGTTGAGCTGCTCCCCCATGCCGAACTCCACCACATGCCCAGCCAGAGCCACATCAGCGGCCTCGGGCACAGTGTCGAAATACTCGATGTACTTCTAGACGCCTGGGCTTGACACGCCTGGGCTTGGCGATTTGCGTGGCGACATGCCGCGCTACGCGGCATGTCGCCACGCAAATCGCAATCGGGTCGTCAGAACTCGGCAGCACCTCGCGCATTTAGCAGAGCGACCACCTGATCAATGCAGTCCTCGCCCGAATCGTTGAGCATGTGCCAGTTGAATTCCAGCTTTCGCCAACCAATGGCCTCCAGATGGTTGGCCTTGTTGATGTCGTTGGTGTGGCGGTCCTGATAGCGGTGGAAGGCCCAGCCGGAGATTTCGACGGCAACCTGCTGCTCCGGCCATGCGAAGTCCAACCGAAATCGGCCCGACCACATCTGCTGTACCCATCCGGTAATGCAGCGGCCTTTCAGCAAGCGGACAAAGAGCCTTTCGGCTTCGGACTCACTGTCGGAGCTGGCAACCTTCAGCAGCTTCCGCGCCTGGACAATGCCGTGCATGCCAGTGGCAGCGACTACCGCACGCTGGAGTTCGTCGAGACTGACCTGCCGGATCTGCAGCATTCGATCGAGGAACGCGCTGCCGTCCGGCAGTTCGACCGCCGCGATCAAAGCCGTCAGGGGTTTGATGGTCACAGCTAAGTCCCGACTCTGCGTCACCATTTCTGAGCGAAGTCCGCGGCGGCTCACTCGCACATCTACCGGCCAGTCAGTCGGGGCGGGTTTGTTCAAGCACGAGAGGCTCAGGGGCATTGGTAACTGCGTCAACATCCCCAACCACCAGGCAGCGGTGGTCCCGTCCGCTGTTCCGCGATGAGCTACGACCACCGCGCGGACCATGGCGGTTTCCGTGTAGTCGTGCGCGGATGACCGAAATACTCCCGGTGCTAACCGAAGCCACTCACCTCGACGAACTTTGCCGTCGATGTGATGTCGCGTGAGCCCGCGGTCGGCCGCCTGTTTGGTCGTGATGATCCCATCATGGGCGGCCAAGAACGCCGCCACCGCCCCGATATCCCCCATATGAATTAGACGCAGCGGGACGGCGATCGGTTCCATTCAATTTTGCGTGGCGACATGCCGCTCTGTGCGGCATGTCGCCACGCAAATCGAAACTAGATGACACCGGTCGTCGCTAACCCGGCCGCAAGCCCGAGCACGACCGCCAAAATCAGCAGTTCGCTGCCTGCGCGAATGATCGATTCGCGTTCGGTGACGCCGTGGCGGCGTGCGCGCGGCACCCACGACCTCCGGTGCCACCACGCGAGGCCCAACGTGACCGCGAGCAGCAGTGTTTTCGCAACGACCGTCCGCCCGTACCCGGTGTCCCACAGTTGGGAGCCGATTCCGAGTTGCACGACCGCCGCGATCACGCCGGTCGCGGTCAACGCGGCGACCACTGGCAATGCGCGAGAAGAGAATTCGGGGAGGATCCGCGCCCAACCGCCTTTGCCGCGTACGGTCACGATCAACGCGGCGAGGGTTCCCGCCCACCAGGCGGCACTCAGCGCATGGACGCCGAGAACCACGGGCACCCAAGCTGAGTGGCCGCCGTGCCCGGTCACCGACACCACGAGGATGCCGAGTGCTGCGACCATCGCGACGATCCCAATCGGCGGATCACCCCGCAATGCGAAAGCGCACCAGGCGAGCACAGTAAGGGAACCGAGTGCCCCGACCAGCACGGGCAGTCCCATTTCGACGCTGGTCGAAATGTCGGACAGCCCGACGTCGAACGGGGAAATCCCGGCGCGATCGGCCACTTGGAGCCAACCGCCGATCACGCTGGCGACGCCCCACACGCCGGCGGCTGTGACGATCGCCGGAACGGTCGGGGTGCCGCCTAGCTGCGGCAGCGTCCCCAGTCCGACCAGCAGACATAGCGCCGTCAATGCGACGGCTCCGGCCCACGACGACGCTTCGGGCCGGGCGAGGATCTGGCAGAAACCAACCCCTACGACAGCCAGTGCCAGACCGGCCGCGATGATCCCACCTCGCAACGACGTCACATCGCTCCCGGTCATGCCTTTGCTCAGCGGCGACGCTTCGACAGCAGCATCGCGAGAACGCCTGCAATCAGCAGGATTGCGACGACGCCACCGATGATGAACGGCCAGGCTTGGACGCCGTGATCGGTTTCCGGCTGCCAGTCGTCGGCCTGCGCACCGGGCGTGCCATTGCCCGCTGCGGTGAGTTCAAAGGTCCGCTGGCCTTCGATGGGATGACCATCGGCAGACGTCACGCGGTAGTTGATTTTGTATTCGCCGACCGGCCCGAGACCGTTGAGCGCGACAGACATTTGGGCGCCCTGAACGGTGGGTTCACCCTGCTGCCAGAAGTGGTTGTCGGGTCCGACGACCTTGAGGACTGCGTATTCGGTCTTGAGGTCTTCGTTGAATGTCAGCACGACCTCGGCGGGTGCGACGGCGACCTTGGCGCCGTTGTCGGGGTTGGACCCGATCAGTGCGGAGTGTGCGGCCGCGGTGCCGGCGAAGGCCCCCGCGAGCAATGCGACGGTAGCGACCAGCGCCATGACGAACGACGAGCGCGCGAACAACCTGGACATGCGTAGAACACCTGACCTTTTCCAGAATCCAAACGTGTGAAGAATCCACGGACTACGGGCGACGGGGCCGCCACACCTTCCATCGTGGCATGCCGTTAGCGATTAGCCTGAATGCGTGTCGCCCTATTCACACGGATTCGTCCGCCTCGCTGCCGCCGTCCCTCAGGTCGCTCTTGCCGACCCGCGCCAGAATGCTTCGCGCACCATCGAGTTAATTCATCGCGCTCACGAGGAGTCGGTGGCGTTGGTCGCGTTCCCCGAGTTGGGGTTGTGCGGCTACAGCGTCGACGATTTGGTGCAGCAGGATGCGCTGCTCGACGAGGTCGATGCGGGGTTGGCTGCGGTGATTGCGGCGACGGAGAATTTGGCGCCCGTGGTTGTGGTGGGTGCGCCGTTGCGGGTCGACGACTCGCTGTTTAACTGCGCGATTCTGATTCACGGCGGTCAGGTGTTGGGCGTGGCACCGAAGTCGTACTTGCCGAACTACCGCGAGTTTTACGAGCAGCGCTACTTTGCGGCCGCCCGCGACACGGTTCGCGACACCATTACCGTTGCCGGGCAGCGTGTTCCGTTCGGCAACGACTTAATCTTCGAGGCCGAGGATCTTCCTGGCCTGCGGATTCACGCGGAGGTGTGCGAGGACGGTTGGGTGGCAATTCCGCCGAGTACCTGGGCGTCGCTCGCTGGCGCGACGGTCCTGCTGAACCTGTCCGGCAGCCCTGTCACCGTCGGGAAACAGCAGTACCGGCGGTCGTTGGTGACGGGCCATTCGGCTCGCTGCATTGCCGCGCAGGTCTACGTGTCGGCGGGCTTTGGCGAGTCGACGACCGACCTCGCTTGGGACGGCGACGCCCTCATCGCCGAGAACGGCAGCCTCCTGGCGCGGTCGGAGCCGTTCTTGATGGAACCGCAATTGATCGTGAGCGACGTCGACCTCGACCGTATCCGCCAGGAGCGCGCCCGCATGATCAGCTTGCGCGACCAGGTTGGTGACTTCGCCGACCAGGCCCGCGCGCTACGCCGAGTCACATTCACGCTCGGGGTTCCGGAATCGGACACGACGCTGCGGCGTGCCGTCCCGCGTTTCCCCTTCGTCCCGACCGGTGCCGCCGACCGTGATGAGCGGTGCCGCGAGGTCCTCGCCATTCAGGCACAGGGGCTGGTCCAGCGTTTGCGTTCGACGGGCATCAACAAGATTGTGATCGGTGTTTCCGGCGGCCTCGATTCCACCCTCGCGTTGCTCGTCGCGGTTCAAGCGCTCGACGCGATGGGCTTGCCGCGCACTAACATCCACGCCTACACGATGCCGGGATTCGCGACTGGCGGGGCCACGTTGGCCCGCAGTCACGTGCTGATGGATTCGTTGGGGGTGTCGGGCAACGAGCTCGATATTCGGCCAGCGTGCATGCAGATGCTCACCGATTTGGGGCACCCATTTGCCGCTGGCGAGCCCGTCTACGACGTCACCTTCGAGAATGTTCAGGCCGGCCAGCGGACGTCACATTTGTTCCGCTTGGCGAACCATCTCGGCGGCATTGTCTTGGGGACCGGAGACTTGTCCGAGCTGGCGTTGGGTTGGTGCACGTACGGCGTCGGCGACCAGATGTCGCACTACAACGTCAACGGCAGCGTCCCCAAGACCCTGATCCAACACCTGATCCGCTGGAAGATTCACTCGGCGCACTACCTGCCGGAAACCATCGAGACGCTGCAGGAGATCCTGGACGACGTGATCTCGCCGGAGTTGGTTCCCGCTGGTGAAGACGGCCAGGTGCAGAGCACCGAAGATGCCGTAGGCCCGTACGAGCTCCACGACTTCTTCCTCTACTACCTCACTCGTTTCGGCTATCGCCCCAGCAAGATTGAGTACTTGGCGCAGCAGGCGTGGGGCAGCCGTGAGCACGGCGAGTGGTCGGAGATGATGCCCGAGTCCGAACGCAACGAGTACGACGACGCCACCATCAACAAGTGGCTGACGACTTTCTTGAAGCGGTTCATGGCGAACCAGTTCAAGCGGACGGCGATGCCAAACGGCCCGAAGATCGGTTCCGGCGGTTCCCTCTCGCCCCGCGGCGACTGGCGTTCCCCGTCCGACGCCTCCGCCTCGGCGTGGCTGCGGGAGCTGAATTCGGAGTAGCGATACGGCGCTGACCTACTCCCCCGATTCACCTTCAAGCACCCCACCCAGCGGTTCGCCGTCGAAGCGTTCGAGGGTGACGAATTCATGGACGCCTTCGCGGCGTAGTTTCGTGAGTTGTTTGACGGGCCGTCCGATGGGCAGGACTGCGGCGACGGCGAAGGTTGCGGGCATGCCGAGGAGTTTTTGCATCGCAGGTTCTTGGGCGGCGGCGACGGTCGTGATGGTGCCGCCCAAACCTGCTGCCCGCGCCGACGTCAAAATGTTCCAGACCAGCGGATACACTGAGGCACCTCCGACGATGCCGACGCGGTCAAGTTCGGAATCCATGGCCGCGACCAGCGACAGGTCGACAGCCACCACCAGCAGCAGCGGTGCTGCGCGCAACGGGGCGACGAACGCGTCAACGCCGGGCGTCGAGGCAAGATCTGCTTCGGTCACGGAGGTCTTACTTACCGTGTTCCAGGGCACCTCCCCAGCCCGTTTCTGCGCCAGGTAACGGCGGGCTGCGGGCTTGCTCAATTCGGCGATCTGGTCTTTCACTTTCGGGTCGCGCACCACAATTACGTGCGCGCCCTGGCGATTGCCACCACTGGGTGCAAATCTCGCGGTATCGAGGATCTGCCACAGCATCTCGTCAGGAACCGGGTCGCCGGTGAACTCGCGGGCCGCGAACGTGGTCCGGATGACGTCGTCGAATTCCATGTGGGCCTCCGTGTTCGGTGGGCCGGTGTGGCTTCCGCAGCGGTACGCGTTCGCCCCCGGCAGTCCTGATTTGGAAGCTACCCGCACAGACCGCTCAGGGGCGCGAGAATCGCCGACTACTCGCCGGTTACCTCGTCGTCCTGCTTTTCGAGGTCGGCGGCGACGACTGCCAGCAACTCATCGAGTTGGGTTTGGAACCCGTTGACCAAGTCCCACAGGTCGCTGACGAGGTCGGGGCACGAGAGCAGTCCGACGTTGAGCATTCCATCGACGGATATGACTGTGATGTTGAGTCCTAGTCCGTGGAAAATCGGCCCCATCGGGTACACGGCGGTGACGCGTCCCCCAAGCACGTACATCGGGCGGTTGGGGCCAGCGACGTTGGAAATGATCGCGTTAAACACTGGCGGGTGCATCCCCGACATCTGGCGGTCGGTGTACATCCGCATTAACGACCCGAGGGCCTGGCCGGGCGCGAACTCGGCGTAGGCGCGCAAAATGTTCGCGTCGATCCCCTGGTGATGATCCTTCGACTGGTTGGCGTATTCGCCAGCCAACCGGATGCGTTCGACGGGGTCAGCGCTGGTGGTGGCCAGGCGCGTGAACATGCCCGACACCTTGTTGGTGCCAGCCTCGATGAGGTCGTTCTCTTCCGCGCTGCGCACCGATACCGGAATCATGCCGACAAGCGGGGCGTCGGGAAGCTCGCCGCGCTCTTCCAGGTAGGCACGCAGGGCGCCGCCAGCCATGGCGAGGACAACATCGTTGAGCTTCACGTCGAAGTGATTCTTGATGCGTTTAAGGTCGTCGAGCGGCATGTTCGCGAACGCGAGACTGCGACGGGTCGTCAACGGAGCATTGAACGGCGTGCGGGGGGCAACGAATGGGGCGGGCATACCGTCGCCGCCGCGGGCGCGTTTGATCCAGTCGAACGGCACCGGAAGAGTTTTGGGGATCAGCTTCAGAGCGGCGATCGGCCGTTGCAGGAAGTAGTTGAACGCGCCAGCCACCGCAATGTCCGAACGCGAAGCGCCACCGGCAGTTTCAGCCACCCGCATGGCGTCAAGGGTGGGTGCCTCCGGCGATGCCGTGGCGAGTTCGTCGAGGATTTCGGCTACGGTCGCGCCGTCGACGCACGCGTGATGAATCCGCAGAACCAGCACCAAGTTGCCGTCGGCCATGCCTTCCAGAACCCACAGGTCCCACAACGGCTTCTTCCGGTCAAGGACTTGCCCGACGAGGTGGCCGCAGGTTTGGGCCATCTCGTCAATGGTGCCGGGCTCGGGGATTGCGATGCGGTGGACGTGACGTTCAATGTCGAACCCTTCGTCTTCCACCCACACCGGATGGTCGACGTTGGTCATCGAGTCCGCAAGTTTGCGACGCAATACCGGGAGCCCACTCACGCGTCGTCCCATCTCGCGGCGCAGACCCTCGAAGGTGTAGCCACCGGGAATCGTCGACGGGTCGATGACAACGATGGCCGCCACGCTCATCACCTGTGACGGCGTCTCCAGGTACAGAAACGACGCGTCGAGTCCGCTCAATCTCTCCATATTCGGACCTTCCTACTGCGACGGACGTGTCTGCTCGCTCGCCGGGACGGTCGTGCGTGCGCTTTCACAGTAGCGGGATCGTCGTTGGCGACATCACTGAGTGCCGTCAAATCTGAGCGCGCCCGGACCAGCGGCTAGGTGCCAGCCGCCACCTACCGTTATCGTGCCGTACGTTCGGACGACAAACCCCTCGTTGCAGCCACGATCGGCCGAGTCGGGCCTGCTGGCGCATCGATCGATCAAAGGAATTCTCCCGTTGAAGAACTCCACCAGGATTCGTACGACGGCCGCCGCCACAGCAGCAACGGCCCTTCTTGCAGGCACTGCCCTTGCCGGATCGGCCGACGCGCAACCCGCTACCCCCGGCGGAAACTGTGCGGTCGACGAGCGCAGCGCACAAACCACCATCCACAGCCTGATGGACGAATGCAGCAGTTCACAGATCGTCGAACTGTTCAAGGCCGCCGATGCAGGCCAACGGCCACCAGCCGGAAAGTATCGCCTGTACTTGCTACCCGTCCAGCAGTCTGCGACCGGACTCAAGGACTACGCCTCGGCGAAGAACTTCGTCACCATGCAAAGCAAACTCGGTGATGCCCTGCACTTTACGACGGGACCGCAAGGCCAGCCGTGGGTGCACAAGGAATACATCACAGGGTTGGATGCCGGGGCTCCCGTGCATTACGCACCGCGCTCGTTTGCCGATCGGGAACCGGTCTGGACTGCCGACTTCGTCCGCGACTTCGCTGGTATCTCCGTCAGCACCCACGAGTACCGGCAGTTGACGCCGACGGTGTGGATCGGTCGCGACTTCCTGGGCCCCGGAACCGCGACTGCTCCCCCGAAGAGCGGCGGCGCGATGGCATTCACCGCGTACTGACTCTTCGTATTTGAATCCCCGATTTGGCCAAAATCGCGTTTTGCGGTCAGTTAACCCCCAAATCGGGGATTCAAATACGAACGTTCGCTTAGACCCCGACTTTTTCTTTCTTGGCAGCTTCGCGAGCGAGGAACCGGTCGCGCTGCTCTTCAAAGCGTTTGGCATCGACCTCGGTCTTCTCCAACCACGCGGCCAACTCTTCGCGGGCCTTCTCGCCGCGACCGCCGAAGTCGTTGCGCTCGAAGATGTTCCACTTCCGCATGATCGGCCAGACGACGTCGTCGAGGTGCTGACGGATGTCGTAAATCCCGTGCTTGGCCATCATCAGGCTCATCTTGCGGAAGTTCGGCATGCCGATTCCGGGCATCTCGAAAGTCATGACGACGCTGGCAATGGCCTCCATTGCCTGGTCGGGGGCGAGGTCGAGCGCGGCGGCGCAGATGTTTCGGTAGAACACCATGTGCAGATTTTCGTCGGCCGCGATGCGCTGCAACATCCGGTCAGCGATCGGATCATTGCACGCCTTACCGGTATTGCGGTGGCTCACGCGGGTGCCGAGCTCCTGAACAGCAACGTAGGCAACACCGCGCATCAGTCCGTTGAGGTCGTCGGAGTGCGCGCCCTTCGTCATATTGACCATGCGGTCATTCTCGAGGGCGACGGGGTCAACGCCGCGGGTCACCGTCAGGTAGTCGCGCATGACGATGGCGTGCCGATTCTCTTCGGCGGTCCAGCGGCCCACCCAGGTGCCCCACGCGCCGTCAGGGGAAAAGTACTGAGTGATTTCGCGGTGGTACGACGGCAGGTTGTCCTCCGTCAGCAGGTTCAACGTCATCGCGGCCTTGGCGACCGGGCTCAGCTGCGACTGCTCGGGATCCCAATCCTCGCCGCCCATGGCAGCAAAGTTGCGGCCCTGATCCCACGGCACGTAGTCGTGCGGATGCCAGTCCCGCGCCAACGACAAATGCCGGTTCAGTTCCTTTTCTGCAGCGGGTTCGAGTTCGGTGAGCAGTTGCACTTGAGACAAATCAGGCACGGGTCGCGGTCTTCCTGCAGTTGGATGTGTGACTCAACGCACGGTAGGACACTAAGGAGGCCTATGCAACCAAGCCCAATTTGGGCGGCGGGCTTGCGGTCGGACGTTTTGATACGTTGAGGCCGCTTGATCGGAGTCGACCGGCCGTCATTATGAGGCCCCTCCGTGATCGACTCCGTCACGTCGATAAGGGGAGAGCACGACTGTGACTGTAGATAACTCAAATGGGCAGAATCACGAGGTTCTGCACCTCACGTCGAAGGGCGGTGCCACCCCGGAGGAGGGACCGCCGAGAACCGATTGGATTTTTTTCGGCGTTGTCGCCGCCATATGTGTCGGCTTCGTGATCTGGGGCTTTGCCTCGTCGGACACGCTGGCCTCCACCGCGCAAACAATCCTCGATTGGCTTCTGGTCAACTTCGGGTGGGTATTCATCATGACGTCCACGGCACTCGTGGTGTTTGCCCTGTGGCTGGCGTTCAGCAAGTACGGGAAAATTCCGCTCGGCGCCGACGGCGAGAAGCCCGAGTTTAAGACAATTTCGTGGATCGCGATGATGTTCAGCGCCGGCATGGGCATCGGCTTAATCTTTTTCGGCATGGCCGAGCCTTTGATGCTCTTCATGGATCCGCCACCCGGGACCGCGCTAGCCAGGTCCGATGACGCCATCCGCACCGCGATGGCGACGTCCATGTTCCATTGGGGATTGCATCCGTGGTCCATCTACGCGGTGCTGGGCCTCGCGCTTGGGTACAGCGTGTTCCGACGCGGTCGGCCGCAGTTGATTAGCTCGGTATTTGTCCCACTGTTCGGCGAACGCGGCACTCAAGGCCCTGCTGGCAAGGTGATTGACGGGCTAGCCCTCTTCGCGACCCTGTTCGGGTCCGCGGCGTCGCTCGGTTTGGGTGCATTGCAAATCCGGAAGGGTTTGGAATCGGGCGGCTGGATCGAAAACGTGGGCACCAGTGTTCTAGTGGTGATCATCGCCATTCTGACCTGCTGCTTCATCTTGTCCGCAGTGTCGGGACTGGCGAAGGGCATTCAGTGGCTGTCGAACATCAACATGGTGTTGGCGCTGCTGCTGGCCGTGTTCCTGTTTGTCGCCGGGCCGACGGTGTTCATCCTTGATCTGTTGCCGACGACAATCGGTAGTTACCTCAACGACCTTCCCGGCATGATCTCGCAGTCCGGTGCCACGGGCGGCGACGCCATGCAGGAGTACCTGTCGACGCAGACCATCTTCTACTGGGCATGGTGGATCTCGTGGACGCCGTTCGTCGGCATGTTCCTGGCTCGGATCAGCCGCGGCCGCACGATTCGACAGTTCGTCGCCGGTGTCATCCTGGTACCGAGCGTGGTCAGTTTGTTCTGGTTCACTACGTTCGGCGGTACCGCGATCGCCGATCAAAAGAAGGGCCACTCCCCGTTAGGTAAGGGCACCACCGAAGAGATCACGTTCAACGTCCTCAAGGAACTGCCCTGGACTGGAATTACGTCGGTCCTGGTGATGATCCTCGTCGCGATCTTCTTCGTGTCAGGGGCGGATGCGGCGTCGATCGTGATGGGCACGTTGTCGCAGCGCGGCAGCCTGTTCCCGCGCCGCTGGGTAGTGGTCTTCTGGGGTGCCGCCACGGGCGCGGTCGCCGCTGTTCTGCTGGTGATTGGCGGCGAGGATGCCTTATCCGGCATTCAGAACCTCACGTTTATTTCGGCGCTCCCCTTTGCCGTCGCCCTGGTGCTGATGTGTGTCGCACTCGTGAAGGATCTGCGGAGCGACCCGATGATTCTCCGCGAGGTGAAGGGTGGCGAAATGCTCGAATCGGCCGTCATCCTGGGCGCTCAGCAAGACGAGTGGGACGACTTCCAGCTCGAAGTCACCGAACGCGTCGAGGAAGACGAAGCGGATGAGGAGCCGTCCGACGGTCCCGGAAAGTAACAAAACCCCTGGCTGTCGCCGATTTGGCGGCGCGAACGCGACCCACTGCTGGTGAAGCGTCGGCATGCACCGGATCATCTGGACGGCCTGGATCCACCAAGTGCAACCCGACCGCTTCTGCAGCGTTCAAGTAGGCCCCGATCGTCACTGACGGCGGCAACGGGCCGTGATCGTGCGATGTATACGATGGCCCACTAATGAAAAAATCGTTTCTCACGTTCGTCATGCTGGGCATCGCCCTAATCGCCGGGCTTTTCATGCTGGGCGCAGGCGTCAACAACCTGACCAGTTCGCAGGCCCTCTGTAACGGGAACGCCATGTCCCAAAGCAACAACTGCGTCACGTCGGTGCGATCCGGACGTGCTGGGCGAGAGACTCGTGTGCGCACTTACGCCGAGCAGCGCGACATCAATCGCCGTTCTGGCATCGGGTTCACCATCGCCGGACTGGTGCTGGTTGGCTCAGTCGCGGTACTCGGTGTCAGCACGCTTCGCTCGTAGTCGGCTAGTCCGCCACTTAGCCTTGGGTCTGCGGGCTCAGGACGGTCGGCGCAAAGCCACGACTGCCGGGTCCGGTCGACGCGATCTGCCGTCCCACCAGTAGCCGCTGAAGTAATCCGTTCGACAGTTTCCGTCCCGCATCGGTCACCGATTCCTGAGTCGAAGATCGGATGACGACACCGTCGTCGGCGACGTAAAACACCGCCCAGCCGAACCGCAGGGCGCCGGGGCCACCATTGTGATTGAAATTCATCTACGGGTCAGCGGTCAGCTAAACCAATTGCGGCCCCCGGAGCCCACAACGATCGAGGCACCCGCCTGTTCCGGACCAGAACCATCGATGCCCGGTCGCGCCTGCAGGCACAGGAAAGAAGTCGCATCACTCATAAGCTGCGCCAACCTTTCCCGAACTGTTCCGCCCAATCGCACCGGGCAAGCCAAAAGCCTTACCCTATCAGCTCCGGCCCAACACCAACGCTCACCGGCCCCGACGAGGCGATCCGCGGTGCAGCCATCAACCGAGCCAAAAGCTCATTCGACAAACCCCGCTCCGACTCCTCAAACGACACCGACGTCGACGACCGAACAACCACCCCATCATCAGCGACATAGAACACCGCCCAACCCAACCTCAGATCAGCAACGTCGCGCACTTGCGGAGGCTGCGCCCACACCCGCCAACCATCACGCAATCGCGACGCCACCAAATCCTCCATCGGATACTCCCCCACCACAATCTCGGTCCGAGCCACAAACTCCCGCACCAACACCACCGCATCCTCCCCCGACACAAAAGGCGAACGCACCAACGACTCACGCCACCACGACAGGCGCTCATCACGCAGCACCCGCGGCAACTCCACCGGCGTCACATCCACCCGCACCCCCGCCAACTCAGCGGGCCGCACCCACACCGAAATCAGATCTCGATCTTCAAACACCACCCCCGGCCACCCACGAAACAGCAGCTCAGGAGGATACGGCCGGCCATCAACATAGTCATCGGGCAACCCCGTCAACCGAGACAACAACACCGCCTCCCCATCACCACGAACACCCAGCACATCCCACAGCACGTTCTTCCACAACACCAACGTCTGAACCCGCACCACCGGCCCCACCTGCGCCGCCGAGGTCTTCACAAAACCATTCGTCTGCAACGGCCGCGTCGTCATCTCCGCGAATCCCTCCGGCAACGGCAACAGATTCGACGAGTACACCCACAAATCATCACCACGCTGATTGAACCGGTACCACTCCCCGTTCCACAGCATGTAGTCATCAGTGACCCACCAAGACCGCGCAGAAATATCGAACCCGTCAACGCTCGTCACGCCATCACCTCAACCAACTCCACCTGAGAACCGGACATCGCAATCACCGCAACGCCGGATACGGCACCGGCCGACCATCACGCCGAGCAAAACCGACATCAAGCAAAATTCGCAACATCCACTGATCCTGCCCCGCATCATCAGCCAACCAACCGATCCCCGAATCACCCTCAACCACAAAACCATCAGAGGAAACCACCGCAAGCATGTCGTTCAAAAAATCAACAAGCGAGGGCCACAACGCCTCCCGCCCGCACCCGTAATCAAGGTCGCAATAAATCACCTGACCTGCACGCCCACCCGCACCGGGATGACCATCGACAGCAAAAGCATCATCGGCACTCATAAACAACGGAACCCACCCCCGGTCCCACCACACCAACCGAACATCCCCCTCGGCGGACCCATCCAACTCATCAAAAGGCTCACCCACACCCAACGCCTCGGCCTGCTCGGCCATCGACGCACACCGAGCACCAGCAGTCGCCTCCGAATCAATCGGCAAACCACCCACATCAACCCCACCCAGCACCGACCACAACGCCCCCATACCCGCCTCGGGCGCCACACCAGTCAAACCCTCATAAACACCCACCTCCGAAACCTCACGCACAGCAGCCCAACCACGCTCAACCAACCCCGACCAAATACGCTCAGCCAAAACCAAAACTTCACCATCAAAAGACAAAATTAAACCCCTCCCAAACTCAGAAAACCGCTACTGAAACGAACCACCGTCGATATCCCTGGCAGGTGGCCGCAATGCTTCGTTGATCTTTGAGCGGTCAAGATCATAGATAAGATCGTCAAGGCGCCGAGCCTCGTCAGCGTCATTAATGAACCGAACATCAACATCAACAGGGTCACGCCAAACTGTAATAATCACCGTGTGCCACGACTCATTAATCGCCTCAGCCTTAATATGTTTCGAAAGCCGCCTTTGTATCCCCCGCGCTTGAGTCAGATTCTTCAGAAGCCCAGTCACAGTTTCGGACGTGAAAACACGATCAGTTTGGTTTATGACACCCAATCCTCGATGATAGTATTCCACAACCGAATCCCAATCGTCGCCACACTCCAACTGAGCCAAATCCCTTAACTCATAAGCCAGGTCGGTAACAATCTCGGACCAATGATTCGTCATCTGTGAACCATCCTTCTCATTTTCTCTTATCCGGTGGGGTAAACCGCTGACCAGCAATATTCTCAAACTCGGTGGCATATGCCTCGGTGGCAACTCCACCAGAATCGAGAAAGCAGTACTCGCCAACACCAACGCCCCACTCGGCACCCTTGAATCAGACATGATGATCGTATTCACACGGCCGCACTTACCTAGCGGGCACGATCTCTGGAGATGTCGCGATGCCACCGCCACCCCGTCCGACGCCCACGCCCACGGCAGGCCCCCGGAGCCGACGTCGAAGCCACGCAGTCCCATGGCGGCCGAACCCGGAGTAGTTCCGGCGCCGCCGGGGCAACCGTTGCAACCCTCGGCCCAGTTTGGCATCCTGCCCGCCAACGTCAGCAAGATCGCCGACAACTGGCGAACCCAAGGCAATACCGTTGGCGCACTAGACTTCTCGGCCAACACCGCAGCGAAGGGCGAGGGCAGCGCCACCTTTGCGGCGATGCGCACCGTCGCAGATCCCGCCACCGCCGCGACCGACTCCATCGCCAAACGCCTCACCACGCTCGCCGACGGACTGCGCGCCTTCAACTCGCGCGCCGTCGAAACTGACGACACCGCGGCCGACGGCTTCCGTGCCATCCCGGAACGCTGATGCGGCCCACCATCAGCCAACTGCGTACCTGGGACACCGCATCGCTAGCGGCCGCATCCAAGGCCAACAGCACCAACGCCGACTCGCTCGACGAAGCCATCGACTCCGCGATGCGCGCCATCGACAGCGCCACCTCGTGGTTCGGCAAAACCCACGACGCCGCCGACCAGCGGATCACCCAAGAACAAGACCACGCGCGTGAAGTCCGCAACGTGCTGTTGCAGATCGTCGACGAACCCGATGATGCCGCACGCGATCTCGGCTTCGCGAAAGACCACGTGCTCGGCGAAGTGGACGGTGCCCTCGCCGACGGTTTCACCGTCAACGACGACGGATCCGTGACGCATCCCGACGAGGATAAGCAGGACGCGGTCCAGCAGATCGCGGCCGTCATCGATGAAGGCTTGAAGACCGTCAACGACCTCGACGAAACTTACGGGTCACGCCTCGCCGGACTAGTGTCCGACCTCGCGTCCATGGTGCAAGGCCAAGCCGACATCAACGTGGTCGGCATCGGGATGATTGACCCCGACGCGCTCGTCCAACGCCTCACGACAATGACGCCCGACCAACGGGCGACGCTGCTCGGCACCCTGACCCCGGAGCAACTCCGCCGGGTGGCGCAAGCCGACCCCGACGCCATCGGCAACATGGATGGCGTCCCGTTCCAGGCCCGGATCGACGCCAACGAAGTCAACATCCGGGCAGCGCTGGCGTCGGAACTCCGCAAGGAACCGCCCAACAACAATCGCATCGGCCAACTGCAGAAAACGCTCACCCCAATCAAAGATCCACTGTCACCAGGACGTGGCGGTGATGACGGCGTCATGGAGCGAACGTTCCTGGCGTTCGAAAACACCAAGCACGGCAACATGATTGAGGTGATCGGCGCGATCGGGCCCGGCACCAAAAACGTGGCCGTGTACGTCCCCGGAACCAACAGCAGTCTCGATGGCAGCGAATCGAACCACCGCTCGGCGTGGAACCTCGCCAACCAGTCGCGCGGCCCCGTAATCGTCTACATGGACGGCGAATTCCCCCACGGCAATGCCCTCACCGCGTTCGTCGACCCCCTCTCCGACAACGACGCCATGGACACCACCCTCGCCAAACGGATGGCACCGGACCTCGTTTCGTTCGGCCACGAACTCGACCGCACGCTGGCCACCACCTCGCCAGACGCCAAAACCACCTTCATCGGCCATTCGTATGGCGGGTCCACCGTCGGCACCGCCGAACAGAGCCTCAATGCCGACCGCGTCATCTACGCCTCATCGGCAGGCACCGGCACCCTCGACAACCAGCCGTGGAACAACCCCAACCCCGGCGTCGAACGCTATTCGATGACGGCCCCCGGCGACCCGATCCAATACTTCCAAGGCCTATCGACGCAACACGGCGGCGACCCCGACACCACTCCCGGCGTAACGCGACTCGATACCGGCTACTACGGGCGCAATAACGAGGGGCACCCCGGCGAACTTGTGTGGGGCAGCGACGGTCACGGAGGCTACTGGAACGATCCCCAATCGGATGCCTTCCAGAACATGGTCAAGGTAATCACCGGCGGTGACCCGACCGAATATGTTTGGCGCGCAGCCGATTCGCGGATCGAGAACACATCTCCGGGACCAGTTATTCTCGCACCCGGCCCGCTTCCCCTCACTGGATCGAGGTAACCATGCCGACACCCAAATACCTGTTCGCGGTGCTGACCGTTGTCCTGACCATCGGACTCAGCGGCTGCAGCACCGACAACAAACCCGACGCGATCTCGATGTCCGAAGCCGACGTGGAACAGATCCTCAATGCCAACCTCGACGCGGTGGACGGCAGGGTTCCGGTCAACGCGAGCGATCGGCCCACGTTGACACAGTACGGCTGTAAGAGTTCGTTTCCATCGGCGCTACCTGAAGGGCCACCCTGGCGCTACCGAGTGATGCGCTGGTACGACGATCCCACCGACACTCAAATCGACCAATGGCGGACAGCCGCACTCGGTCTGTCCGCCAAAGGGTTCACCGAACAGCCCGCCCCAACAACCCGCCCCAACGACGACCCCCGCGACATCGTGATGCGCGACAACCGCGGCTTCCAAGTCAGCCTCACCGTCACCACACCGCCAGCCGACGCCGAACTCCGCGTCGACCTGCGGGCGTCATCGCCGTGCGTGCAACCCCCGACTCCTGCGAGTAGCCGCTAGTTCGACGACGTCGTCGCGCCACCGGGGTTACCGGCGGCCGACGTGGGCGTGGCGGTCGTGCTGGGCGTGGCGGTCGTGCTGGGCGTGGCGGTCGTGCGGGGTGTGACGACGGTGGGTGCCGCACCCGACTCGGGCAGCCGACTGCCCGTAGCTTTGGCCGTGGCACTGCCCGGTTCCGTGAGCCTGACCGTAGCTCTGCGACATCGAATCGGTCGCCGGGGCAACCACCGGCGTTGCCGGCATGGCCGTCGGAGCAACGTTCACCGCGGCCGAATCCACACCAAAGCTGGTCGGCACCGACTCCGATGCCACCTCCGGGCGACGGAACTCTGCGAGAAGCCACAGCGCCGCAACAACAGCGAGGACCACGTTCAATGCCAGGTAGACGTAATCCCAGGTGGAGTTCTGGCCAGGAAGAAGTTCGTCAGATTTCACCGCTGAATAGATGACGTTGTAAACCTTCCCCACCGCCGTACCAACGGCGAGGGCCGAGACAATCGCGGCGATAGTCTTCGTGTCAACTTTGTCAGTCATCACGCTGATCAGTGCGAGCATCACGATGGCGACACCCCAGAGCAAGAAAAAACCGTTATGGAAAAGCCCAAGGATCACGGTCAACAGACTCAACCCGGCCACAGCGAGTGCAAGGATCTTGGCAGGATCACCACCCCTGCTGGCCATAACTTGGCTGGCCGTAACTTGGCTGGCCGTAATCCTTGCCCACCGTGCTGATAACTCACGTGGCGAACTCCCCTGCTCGACACTGTTGCAATCGTCTCTGGCCTCCGGCCAACGCCGAAGGTAACGCTAGTGAATGCGCCTACGGTTGGACCGATTTGCCGTCATCCGTCCGCCACAGGTCTGCGCTTTGATTTGCGTGGCGACATGCCGCTGCCCGCGGCATGTCGCCACGCAAATCGAGAATCGTTAGTCTTCGTCAGCGAACAGTGGGGCCAGGTGGGCGATCTGGACCATTTCGGAGCCTCGACTGCGGGAAATGAACTCGCCTCGGCACGGCGGCAAGCGGCACCACGCCCGGCAAGGGTCTCGTTAGCAGCAGCCTGACTCAGTACGCACATGGACCTGCTGGTGAGGACCTGCCGCGCCTGGCCCAGGCGCAGACAGGCGGTGCGCAGGTCTCCGAATCGCAGCCGATAGCCAGCGACCTGGTGGTCTGGGACGGATATGTCGCGATAGCCTTGGGCGAAAGCCCACTAATCGAAGCGGGCGATCCAGTCTCGAGTTCCCCCTTGCGAACCGACAACATCGGCATGAGTCTCTTGGGTGCCTATTCGCCAACGGCATAGTGGTCGCGCCGTCGTCGGTCACCGAATTGACGCATTTAGGCCGACCCGTTCGGGCCGTGGTAAATTTCGCCCGAATACGCAGATGCACGCCGGGGCAGTGCCATCGCGGGGTCTCCCGATCTGATTGACGGGAGATTTCACCGAGTTCGTAGCTGCCCCGTGTGCAACCGCGAATCACGGTGACAGGCAGGAATAATCGGGGATGAATCAACCACAGCAGAATCCGTCGTGGCTCGATATGGGTGACGACGAGCCCGAGGCTCCGACCGTGTTTGCTCCCATCAACGTTCAACAGCCGCCGCAAGCGCGGTCAACGCACGTGGCCACGTCTGCTCAGAACACTCCCGGGCAAGTCGATGAGATCGCGCTCCTTCGACGTGCCAAGCACCCACCGGCCAAAGGGTGGCGACGTGCCGTGTACCGCGCCTCCGGAGGTTCGGTGAATCTGGGGGACTCTCCCGCTGACATCAAGTACGCCGAACTCGTCCGAGCGGTACAACAACCCATCCGCGGCGACTACCGCATTGCGGTGCTCTCCCTCAAGGGCGGCGTCGGTAAGACGACGACGTCCATCGGCATCGGTGCCACTCTCGCGTCGAGCCGTGGTGACCGCGTGATTGCGATCGACGCGAATCCCGACCTGGGTACGCTCGCACAGCGCGTACCGCAACAGACTCAGTCGACGGTCCGCGATCTCATTGCCGACCGCTCCGTGACTCGCTACTCTGACGTCCGCGCACATACCTCCCAGGCGCAGAATCGCTTAGAAGTCCTTTCATCCGAACGCGATCCGGCACGAGCTGAAGCGTTCAGTGAGTCCGACTACCGGCGGGTGATGGAAATCCTTCGCCGCCACTACAACATCATCATCACCGACTGCGGCACAGGCGTTAGCCATTCGGCGATGAACGGCGTTCTCGGTTACTCCAACCAGCTCGTCTTGGTGACGTCGCCCGCTATCGACGGTGCCCGTAGCGCAACGGCGACGCTCGAATGGCTGTCGTCGCATGGCTATGACGAACTCGCGAAGTCCGCAGTGGTCGTGGTCTGTTCATCAAGGAGCGGGTCCGCGTCTGTTGATGTCGATCAGTTGGCCCAGCACTTCCGCAATCGAACTCGGGCGGTTCACGTAATCCCGTTCGACGCTCATCTCGCCGAGGGCGCGGAGGTCGAGTTAGACCTCATGCACAAGAAGACCCGGACAGCGTTCATGGAACTTGCCGCGACTATCGCCGGCGGCTTCTCCCAGACTGTCCACTCCGATTAAGTTCCGTAGTCCTGCCACCGATAGTCGATGACTCGGTACTGATCCCCACGAAAGGCCCGAACGATGAATGAGAACTCCGGTAACCCACCGTCATGGATGGCAACCGAACAGGCGGACCCCGTGCCTGATTCTCCTATCGCCGACTTCGCCGCCGCTGATTCGCCGGGCGGGGACCAGCACGACAACGTCGACAACCAGGTTGCATCGCCAACTCAGAGCATGGACGCACAGTCCGGCGGTACGCATGCCTCAGGCGAGATGCTGGCCCCCGAGGTGTCAGCATTTCACCCTGAACCCCAGCCGCAGGCACAGGCAGGCCCGTATGGACAACCGCAGTTCCAGCACGATCAGTACGGACAGCCATACCCACCGCAAGAACAGCCTCAGCCCCAGTACGGGCAACCCCACCCCCCGCAGCCCTTGCCAGACGCGATGTACGGGTACTTTCCTGAATCGCAGCAGGGTTTCACGCCACCCGTGGGAACACCAGCGCACGGATACGGCCCGGTCCCGATGCCCTCGCAGCAGCACCAGCAGCCGGGCGTCCCGCCACAGGGTGCCCCGCAGCCCGGCTACGGGCCGAACCCTGCCGCCCCGGGCGTAGGTGGGCCTCGACCTGGTTGGCGCCAGTCGATCCGCAGTCGGTTCGTCAACTTTGGCGGTACGCGGAAGAAGGAAGAGGTCGCTCAACTCGCGAACCGCGTTCGTCAGCCAATCCGCAACGACTTCCGTGTCGCCGTGCTGTCGCTGAAGGGCGGTGTCGGTAAGACGACCGTCACCGTCGGACTCGGGTCGGTTCTCGCATCGCTGCGAGGCGACCGCGTCATTGCCGTTGACGCCAACCCTGACCTCGGCACCTTGTCGCGTCGTATTCCGGCACAGACGGCGTCGACTGTCCGCGACCTCCTCCAGGACCCGCACCTTGAGCGGTACATGGACGTGCGGAAGCACACCAGCCAAGCCCCGTCGCGCCTCGAAGTCCTCGCCTCCGAGCGGGATCCGGCGATCTCCGAAGCGTTCAGCGAGGACGAATACCTGCGGGTTATCGAGATCCTCGAGAACCACTACAACATGATCATCACCGACTGCGGTACCGGTCTCGTGCACTCCGCGATGGCAGGAGTCATGAAGTCGGCGACTTCGCTTGTCTTGGTCACATCTCCTGCGTTGGACGGCGCGCAGAGTGCGGTCGCGACGCTCGATTGGCTAGTCGCCCACGGATACGAGCAGATTGCTCGCGAGACCGTCGTCGTCATCGCTGCGTCGAAGGGCAAGAACGCTCCCGTTGACGTCAATATGCTGCGGGACTACTTCCTGGGCCGCACACGTGCCGTGCAGATCATTCCGTACGACGAGCACCTTGCGGTAGGCAGCTTCATCGACCTCGACCAGATGCAACCGGCGACCCGTTCCGCGTTCCTTGAGCTTGCCGCCACTCTGATCGAGCCATTTGTGATCCAGTTGCCGCCCACCGCGTTTGCCGGGCCATTCGGCGGAATGATGCCACCGCAGGGGCCACAGATGTAGCGACGTGGCACCTCGATAAGATTCGGGTCTGCCAGCAAAAAATACGCAGACCCTGTCAATGTTGGCAATACGGACACGCGAACTGATGGATCGTGCCGAAGCGCGGGAGGAGGAAATCGATCATCAACGACCCACATGAGCCGGGGACAGACGACGGCTTCTCTCGTGATGACGACGATACGCAGCAGATTCCCGTGGTCACGGGCGGTGTTGACTACAGCACGGTCGACTATGGCTACGACAACACGTACGACGCGGACGGGACCAGTACCCGTCCCGAATCGACCTCGACGTACGAACTCCTCCCCTCGGACGCGTTCGCACCCACCACCACGCGTAAGAGTCGGCGGTTCGCCATCATCGCGGCCGCCTGCATCGTGATCCTGGGAGTCATTGCCATTGGCGCGTACACCGCCTTCGCTGGTGGCGGCGATGATAGCTCCGCGTCTCCCACCGCGTCCGCACCTGCGCCCGCACCGGCGGATCGCGGTTCCACGGACGCCGCGTGTCCGGCGCGGACCGTTGGCAATGTAACCACTGGCAGCGATGCTGGCGGATCGGGCAGCGGAATCGACGTCATCAAGGCCTTCAACTACGCCTACTACGTCAAACGGGATGCACAAGCGGTCAGCGAGTTCGTGGTGCCGGCCGCGCGACGAGCCGTTATTCCGTCGATTGCGAATTTGCAGATGGCGATCGACGACCTGCCCAAGGGGACGACGCATTGTCTGACCATCACCGATCTGGGGAATGGTTTGCACAAGGTAGACCTCGCGCAGATCGCTCCGGGGCCTGGCGGGCAACGAACCGTCTTCCACCAAATGATCCAGACCACCAGTGAGAACGGCAGGTGGCTGATCGTGTCGAACACGGCCGTCGGCTAACAACTTTGCCCGCATTAGTGGGCCGATATAACCATCATCATTCACAAAGCACAGAGGAACCCCTAGATATGAACTCGACCTCCACCACCCGGCCTCAGAGCCGGGCGCTGACTCACGCTGGTGTTGCCGCACTCGTGGCAACTTCCATGGCGTTTGGCGCGGTCGCGGGCAGCGGCGAGGTATTTGCCGCTCCCCAGCAGGGCGGCATTGGCGGCGGCGACGAGAATCCGGCACCTCAGCAGCCCGGGTTTGGCGACCAAGGCAGTCCGCAGCAGGGTGGTCTCACGCCTGCTCCGCAGCCTCCGGCCCCGGCTCCCGAGCCCGTGCCATCGACTCCGGGTCCCCTCGGCCTCCCTGCGGCACCGTCTGCTCCGCAGAGTGAATGGACGTATCCCGCGCCGTCGTACGAGGGCGCATACAACCCCAATCCACTTGGTATTCACGCACCCAACCCGAATGCGCCGACGGTGAAGCGTGTTGCGCCGAAGCCGCAGACGTTGCGTATCGGCAACTTCGAGATGGCTAACAAGGATGTGCCGAACTTCCCGAACAAGGAAGGCTACATCGACTGGGCCAATGGTTGGGCCGCCTACAGCGAGCAGCAGATTGCCAATGGCCTGGTCGCGATGGGTATGGCTGAGGAAGACGAGGCCTCGCGTCAGGCTGCAGCGATCGTGATGGGTGCCGCTGGCGCGGGTGCCATCGGCGGTGCCGTTGCATTTACCGCGACAACTCTCGCCGTCGGGATGGTCACGGTGCCGCTCGGCGCCGTTGCTGGCGGCGTTGTTCCGTGGGCGGGCCCCTTCCCGCTCAACGTGGTTTCCATTGCTGGTGGCGCGGCGATCGGTGCTGGCATCGCTGTTAGTGCCGGTGTCGTCGCCGGTGTCGGTACCGCGATCGTCGCGGGCTTGATCGGTGGCGCGGCCGGCTGGGCACTCGGTACTGGCGATAAGGGCAACAACATTAAGCGTCCGGACGGTCTCCCGAAGAACGCTCCGCAGGACGGAACCGAGCAGGATTCGGGGATCAACCAGTTCGAGCTTCGCCTCGCCAAAGACGACGCGGCCCGCGCTGGGTTGCCGTCGGTGGAATACGTTGTCACCGAGCGTGGCGACGTCAAGATGACGGTCGGTACCACCAAGCTGGGTTGGACGGCCGAGCAGGCTCAGGGACCGCTCGCATTGCTCGGCCCCAACGCTCCGGCAGCGATCAACGACGGTGTCGTCGACGCGACGGATCGCGCGGCTGACGCCATTAAGGGACTGCAGGTTGGCTGGCCGCAGGAGGCCCAGCAGCAGGCCGCGCAGGAAGCACCGGCTCCGGCGTATGTCGGATCGCACCGCAAGCAGTCGGCATAAACATCTCTAACTCTATGAACCCCGAACTCGACTCAGATTGGGCTGCCGAGCCCCAGTGGAAGCTGACCTACACCCCCGGACGCGTCACCGCCTCACAGGCGATTGTTCGCGACCGGGGGCTTCCTCCTGCCAGCTGGTACCTGACTCCGTGGGAGGTTGACGCGGCACTTTCCGGCGGCGAGGACATCCTAGGGCTCGTTAATCGGCAGGATCCGCGGCTCCCGCAGCACGTGGCCGCCCATGAGGGACCGGCGGCGGTGACTCTGACATGCACCCGTTGCGGGCATACGGGCTCCAGGCCGGCTGACTTCGGTGCCGAGCATGACTCATGCACGCAGATGCACGAGGAGCCGTTGCAAATCATCGAGCCTGCCGTCGAAGGTTCGGTGGTCGAAGACTCGATGGTCGATGTCCTCGCCGTCGAGGATCAGGCCGTCGAGGTTTCGTCAGACGAGGTTTCGGAGATCGAGGATCCTGTCGTCGAGGATCAGGTGGTCCAGGAGTTGGTTGTCGAGAATGCGGCACCGCAACCGAGGTCCCCGGCCGACCCGTCGTGCCGCGAAGCCTGGATGGCTGCGGCCCGTACGGGCAGTCTCGTCGACGGTATTGAACCTGGTTGGCTCTCCCGCGACACCGAGGCCTTGGATCCTTGGACTGTGCAGTTGAGTTTCGACATCAACGCCTACGGTCCTGATCACGCCAAGCAAATCGCGAATCTACTGGCAACAATTACCGGCGGACGGGTCAGCGGGCTGTCGAACTAACCCAAGTCACGCATGCGGCGTCCTGCCTTTCGGACTCCCCTAGAGTCTACGAGTTCCCAGCCTCATCGATTATCCGCCGGCCACCCCGGATATGTGGTCCGCAGCGGAACGGAAGTCAAGGGCAAAGTTGCCGGAAGCCCATCGAACTTGCCACCCCAAACATCACCGCACACATCCGAAGTATTCGATATAACAAGATCGACGATTTTCCACGATCCGAACACATCCTGTTGCGCATGCTCTGCGAGACCATCCTGGTTGGCTGGCGGTTCATCGTTCCCAGACAACTCGACGGTAACCCGATTAGCGTTCGCGTCCGGCAAGGATGCCACTTGTTCCCACTGCGTCGGGCTCGCCGCAGCGTCCGGTTCGTATAGCCCAGCGTAGTTTCGACAGTAATCGATCTCAAGAATGTTATTCACGCGCTTAACGTCCAAGACCCGCAGACCCAACGTGCCGATCCACGAATCGGCTGTGGGACCACCTTGCGTGCTCTTTATCCAGTCGGCAAAGTTGCCTCGCGCTGCATCCACAAAACCTGGAGTCGCATCGGCCTTATCCGTCGTCATCGAAACGATATTGATGGACTCGATTGCAGCCCTGACATACGTACCCGTCGGCGACATTAAATCAAGGGCCTCAGTCTGGACCCACTCGAACGCAACACCATCAGCTGCTGGCGGCAACGAATACGACGCAGATGTCGATGTTGCCGACGCCGGAACCGGTTGATCCGAAGTACTCGCACATCCCGATGTCAAAGCACCGACAGCAGCAAGCGCAACGATCGAACACAGCCGTCTCTTCAACCCTTACCACTCCTTCTCCGGCCAACCGGGACTAGCTCCAACCAGGATTAGACCGAACCGTCACCTTCTGCGGATCAACCAACACGCCTTCGGGGAGTTGATTATCGCTCTCCGGCAGCGGCCACTCGTAACACGCATTCAAGGCGGCAATAGCCCTGGGCTCGGCGCGGCTAATTGCACTCCACATCGTCAACTTCCATTCCCCAAACACAGATTTGCTCGGCCGAAAATTTGGACCTGATTGAAAAGCCGGCGGCGCTTCACCCCCGGCGGTAAACTTCAGTTCGTAGCCGATCCGGTCACTTCCGGCAGGGCGAAATTTCCCTGGTGGAGTCTCTTCGTCAGCCACCGCCAAGCCCCTCGTATCGAGGCAAAGGTAAACTAGGAATACGGCGCCTTTTAGTTTCACACCATTCCCATTCTCGCGAGACAACAAACTACTAACTCGCGAATTATCCGAACCAGCGCCCGTATCAATGGCGCCTGCCATCCCAGGGTAAACAACACCAGGGTCTTCAGTCTTACTCAACAGAGTAAGCGATTCCGTCATGGCCCTAACCTCGAAATTTCATCGGGGTGACGTCCTGGCCTGTGCGGTTTCGGATTGATGGTTGTGAGCTGATTGTGCCTGTCGGGTACGACAAGGCCGCCGATCGTCGGATACGTCCGGGTTCCACATCACCGGAAGAGCAGGTTCTTTCATCTCGTAAGGTCAGGGCTCGGCTACCGAGTCAGCCGGGTGCCGGGTAGGCGGCCAGCCGCTCGAGGCCGGCAGCGAGCAGACCACTCCACGGATGATGCCGGTCGTACCGAAGCCGGAGTCGGCGGGCGTGACGAGTCAGGCGGGCCGCGGTCGCAAACAGTCGCATGCGCAGCTTCTTGGGTTCCCACAGGCGCGCTGCGGTACCGGCCAAAGCCAGCATCTGGGTCCAGGCGAGCAGATCGCACGCCACCTCGACCACGGCGAGCCAGATCTGATTCTGCGCGAACCCTTTGAGTGGAAAGTTCGTCAGGCCAGTGTCTTTCGCGATCCTGATACGGTCTTCGCAGCGGGCCCTCCGCCGATGCCGGACCTCGAGATCGGCGAGCTGGCCGCCGGTGGTGTTGGTGGCGAACGCGATCAGGCGCCACCCATTGCGGTCGGTGATCCGCAGCTGGGCGCCCGGATGCGGCTTCTCACGGCGGACGATGACCCGCATCCCGGCCGGCCACCCCGAGAGGTCCAGGACTCCGGTCAGTTCGGCAACGTCAGCATTCTTGCGGGGTTCACCGTCCGGGTCGTAGGCCGGGGTCCACGCCTTCTTCGGCAACCGGTCGATGAGGTCACCGATCGTCTCGTTCAACGGAAACCCGACCGAATACGACAGGCGTCGGCGGGCGAGGAAATCGATGAAGTCGTGGGTGCCGCCGGCCGAGTCGGTGCGTATCAGGATCGACTTACCGAGCCGAGACCCGATGCCGGGAACCTGCTGAAGGATCTTCTGCGTCAACGTGATGTGGTCGGCGGCGGTGTTGGAACCGGCGTTGCCGGGCCGCAGGATCGCCGCAGCGGCCTCCCCGGTCCCGTCTGGCCCGTGGTCGATGAACGCCATCAACGGATGAAAACCGAAGCCCCGCTTATAGGTTGGCTTCGCCTGCTCCTTCTCCGAGTGGGCGGTCACCAACGTCGCATCGATGTCAATGATCAGCGGCTTCTTCGCCGACCGACCATGATCGGGAGCCTGATCGGCGGCCAGGGACCACACCCGCTGGCGGGCGGCGGCGCGAGCGGCCCGGATCGCGTTCACAGCCCGCTCGGGATCGGCGGCCAGGGTGGCGATCAGGCGTGAGACCGTCGGATCGGAGGCCACCAGACCGAACACGTCGGGACGACCGCGGACCATGCTGATGTCGGCCAGGCAGTCACCGCCGACGATCAGGCTCGTGGCCAAATCGAGGAGGATCTTCGCTGGATCGTGGGTCGCGAGGGGTTTGCGCCACGGCGCGAGCGCGGTCCGTAGCGCGTCGGTGAGGCCGGAGAGTTCGGCGGTACGGGTGGCCAGGACGGTGCCGCCGTGGGTGATGATGCCGCCGCCGTCGGCGGTGGCCTGAATCTGCGGGTAAAACACGGTAGAGTTCTTCACCAGAAAGGTGCTCCTTGCCCTGCTTGTGATTGTCGTTTCGCAACAACAATTATTGCAGCTCAGAGCACCTTTCTTCATGAAAACGGCAGGTCAGGCGAATTCAGCGATGAAAGCCCGAGGCTAAGGAACGTACCTTCGGGCGATCGTAAGGAGATCTGGGGCGACTCCCCCCATACGAATCCGACCTCAGGAATGTCCAAGCCTTCGTCACTCGACTGGGCTCGCGAACTTTCCGTTGCCGAATCCACCGGACCATCGACACCCGGAGTGCACGCCGTCGCCGAAAGTACCACCGTAAGGATCGCCACCGACCCCTGCGACCAAGAACGCTGCCTTAAGCTCTGCATATCGCCTCCATACCGCAGCGCCGTATCAATTGAGCAAGCCTTCGGACCTCACAACACCTAGTCGCCCTTCAAATAGGATCACCAGGCTCACCGATTATCCGCTGGCCACCCCGGAAATGTGGTGCGCAGCGGAACAGAAGTCAAAGGCAACGTCGCCGGAAGCCCATCGAACTTGCCACCCCAAACATCACCGCACACATCGAGAGTATTAAACAAAAGATAATCCACAATCTTCCACGATCCGAACATATCCTGCTGCGCACGCTCCGAAGAACCTCGCTGGTTGGCTGGCGGCTCGTTGTCCCCTGACAACTCGACGATAATCCGATTAGCGGGCGTGTCCGGTGATGACGCAACTCGTTCCCACCGGGTCGGCTTCGGCAGAGCATCCGGCTCGTACAGCCCGGCAAAATTGCGACAATAGTCGATTTCGAGAGTGTTATGCACACGCTTAACATCCAAAATCTGCAAACCCAACGTCCCGATCCACGAATCCGTCGTAGGACCACCCTGCGTACTCTTTATCCAGTCGTCAAAGGTCCCGCGTGATGCGTCCACAAAACCTGGAGTCGCATCAGTTCTATCCGAAGTTATCGTAACGATCATGATGGACTCGATCGCAGCCCTAGCAAAAGTCCCCGTAGACGACATTAAATCAAGAGCCTCAGTCGGGACCCACTCAAATGCAACACCATCAGCGGCAGGCGGCAAAGAATACGATGCAGACGTCGACGTTTCTGACGCAGGAATAGGAGGGCCTGCGGCAGTTCCACACCCAGAGGCCAAAGCTAGTATACAAGAAAGAAGGGAGACAGCCTTTAAATTCTTACTAAACATCACTCAATTCCTATACGATAGGTTGACACCGATTCTAGATGATCGCTAACCGGTCACTCAGGTGGCGCAAAATCACCGTTACCCTTACCCTGGTCAACCCTGTCAGAGAAGGACGTTTCGTTACGATCGTACTTCGCGACCAATTTGCGGGCAAGGTTAGCTTTTTCAGACTTCGCCTTAGTGATCTTCCAGAGTTTGTAGTCGTCAGTATCTGCGATCTTCGGATTTTGCTTAACCATCCCTTCGATCACCTTTGGAAGACGAAAAACATCATTGTCCCCCGTTTC
The DNA here is from genome assembly GCF_056682775.1 of Gordonia sp. 34D. Taxonomy (NCBI): domain Bacteria; kingdom Bacillati; phylum Actinomycetota; class Actinomycetes; order Mycobacteriales; family Gordoniaceae; genus Gordonia; species Gordonia sp. 34D. The sequence continues at coordinate 2,371,143 of NZ_CM155293.1, forward strand.
AATAAAGCTAAGAACCTGGTTCTCATCGACTGAAGTCAGGTCGATCGAACTATTTTCTTTGAAGACTGACGCCTTGGCGAGCGGCGTAATTCCTAGTGTCCCAATTGCGAATACCGGACCCCAACCCGGAATCGCACCAAACAGCCCGTTAACAGCCCCGCTGGCAGCGTCAAAATTTGCCATTTGTCGATTAAGTTCGATCGACTTCGAGTAGCCTTCGACCCATTCCCCCTCGTCCTTTGCTGTCTCAAACCCCTTAACCATGGCCGCTTGAAGGGCGCCGATCGTATCAGGGTCTGTTGCAACTTCTCCGCGCGCAATCTGCTTGCCGTAGCGTTTCGCGAGGCCGTCTTGCACATCTTTAATCGCCCAGGTTGCTGTGGCCCCAGCCATCGGATCACGATACAGAGTCGTCATAAACGACGATAAAGTTCCCATGTTCTGCAGGGTTAGCGTTTCATCATCCCCCGCAAGGCCTGCGTAGTGCGGCTTCATCGAAACAGCTAGAGTTTGAAGAAGCACTGAATCCTCAAATACTGACGAATGGACCTTATTCTCTCCCTCTTGATTCTTAGGAGATAGCGTAGCTAGATATTTTGCAACATTCTTGGCCGCAAGCTTTGTAGTTTTATCGTTCGGCTTATCATCCAGATAGGCGAGTATCCGGTAGACCCCCTGTGGATTGTTACCTGGGATTCGCGAGTCTCCAAGTGACGGATCCCCCGCAACCATGTCCGATAGATTATTCAACTCCGTCTGCAGGTTCTCAATCTGCTTCTTAGCAGTCGGATCCTTCGGTTTCGCGGCAGATATCTGAGCCTGAAGCTCCTTAATTCGCTCATTTACTGTCAAACCCGCATTCGAACCATCCGTGCCGTCCATCAACTGTCCAACCGCGGCTGGATTATCGCGAAGTAGCGCGAGCGAGGACTCCCGATCCTTAGCGCCCGCATTGATGAGGAGCTTTTGTGCGTCATCATAGTCCGATGGACTCCGCACCATTAGAAGCCCGTTCTTGCCGTGATCAAATTCCGCATAGACCGACTTGATTTCGAGTCCACGCTCAAGGAGAAGGCGATTAGCGTACGACCCGTTCTTGTAGCGATCGTCCGCTGAATCCAACATCTTTGCAAGACGCGTATACTCGTCCATGTCAGGGACGTCGATCGTTCGAAGGGGTTGCCCAGTCATGAAGTCGTATTTTGGACTAATTGGCTTAGCAATATGACGGAATGCTGGCGGCATCTCGGAGAGATCGATCGGCTTACCGTTCGATTTCACATGAGGGTTTGTCGCCATGTGCCCTGATGCACCCAAATAGGCTTCGAGATCTGGATTCTCTTCAATGAATCCCGCAAGTTTTGACGAGTCTCCAGTTGTTCCCGCCAGCTTCTTCCAAGCATCTAGAATGTAGCGCTTCTGCCCCTCCGGAATGTCAACGTCTTTCCCCTCGCTGAGATCAGTTTTTTGCTGTTCGGTTAGGCTAAAATTCGCCTTGAATCGCGTCTTCGCTTCTTCGCGCTGGCGAAACTTCTCCATGTCCGCGTCATACTTAGCCCAGTCTTCAGGACTCTTTCCTCGAGCTTCCTTCTCAGCCTGAACCGGATTGTACGCTCCCGGAGCTGCACCTTCACCGTCGCGCACCGGCGGCTTGGTGGGAGCTTCAGGTGGCACCGAATTTAGAATCTCGACATCTGCATCTGCGGCACTAGTGCCATCTGTAGCGTCCGTGGCGACGAGCCCACCCTTTGTAGGGTCCGGGTCAGGCGTATCTTCGCCAGGCGTCTTGCCGTCACCAGAATTCTTGACCGCTAGAATCTTCGGACCTGCGATTGCAGGAATAACGCTTGAATAAGGACCTGTTTTGGGAGGCTGGTCACCTGATGGGGGCGGGTTGTCCCCAGTTGTTGGATTCTCTCCCGCCGCAGGATTGTCTTTGGTGGTCGTAACTGCCGGTTCGATCGTTGTCGACTGAAACGGTTGAGGTGCACCCGGCCCCTGAACAATTACATCCGGCTGCTTCGGTGCCGTATCAACCACAATTTCCTCCCAAACAAAAGATCGTTATTAAATCTACCAGAACGTCAGTACGGTAAAATTCCACACTCTCGTCAAGATAAAGATCCGTGCTCTCCGAGTTTCTATGCATGCACCACTCCGACCACTACTCCTCCCCCGGCCGTGCTGACTCATCGGCCGGCCACGAAGCAAACTGCACTCGAACAGGATTCGTCCCTCGTCGGATAACCCGACCGCGACCCGCAGGCTCTTCCTGGAAATAGACCTTTGTGTAGATCTGACCTTCAGCACGATCACCCGACAACAACACTGCCGCAGCACCGTTATCCCGCAAACCGGAGATAAACGATTCGAAGATGGCTCGTGCAGCACCGCTCGACTTACGGGCGACGATGATGTGCAAACCAATGTCGCGTGCGTGTGGCAAAAGTGGGACCAACGGCGAAAATGGATTCAGCGCCGTTCCGGACGGCACCAAAACGTCGTAGTCGTCGATAACTACAACCATCTCCAGGCCCTTCCACCAGCTCCGCTCACGCAGCTGTGCCGGGGTCACGTCCGGTCCCGGCAAGCGGGCGCGCAGGTATTTATCTTCGGCGGTCTTTGTCCACACGAAGGGATGCTTGCGCTCATTCCAGCCATTGATGAATGCTCAGATCTTCGCATTGAGGTCCTTGACTGAAGTGAAGACGCCGCGCCGGATTGCTTGGCGGTCAATGATGCCGAACCACACTTCGACGAGGTTGAGCCACGATCCGGAGGTTGGGGTGAAGTGGACGTGGATATTCGGGTGCTCGTCGAGCCAGGTGCGGACTTCGACCTTCTTGTGGGTGGCGTAGTTGTCCATCACCAGGTGCAACTCCCGCCCTGGGTAGGTGCGGTCGATCTGCCGCAGGAACGACAAGAACTCCTGATGGCGGTGGCGTGGTTTAACTTCCACGGTCACCTGCCCGGTCGCGATCTCCAAGGCTGCGAACAAGGTGGTGGTGCCGTGACGTTTGTCGTCGTGGGTACGGCGTTCGATCTGCCCAGGCTGCATCGGGAGCAGCGGTGCGGTGCGGTCCAAGGCCTGGATCTGCGACTTCTCGTCCACGCACAACACGATCGCATTCTCCGGCGGCTCCAGGTACAAGCCGACGACATCGGCGACCTTGGCGACCAGTTCCGGGTCGGTGGAGAACTTGAACGTCCCCGACCGCCACGGCTGCACGCCGTACTCACGCCAGGCGCGCGCGACCGTGGCGTTCCCGATTCCGAGGTGCCCAGCCAGCAGTCGCGACGACCAGTGGGTGACCCCGTACTTCTTCGGCGGTGGCATCAAGGTCGCCGACACAACTTCCGCATGATCAAGATGCCGAGGCCGACCGGGCCTTTCGGCGTCCAGCAAGCCATCAATTCCGTCATGAAGATAACGGGACCGCCACTTGAGCACCGTCGGCACCGACGTCCCGACGACCTCACTGATCCGCGCGTTAGCCAACCCCTCGGCAGCCAGAATCACAATCCGCGCCCGACGCACCAGCCCTGCCGGCGTCGAAGTCGACCTCAACAACCGATCAAGCTCATCGGCATCACCATCACGCAGCTTCAGTGCCGGGGCAGGAGAATTCGCCATAACCAATTATCCCAGCCCGACAACCATAAACTAATTAACGACACGCGGCACTAGAATGCGCAGCGCTTCCGTGCCAATCCACGACTCCGTCTTAGTCCTGCCTTCCAGATCTCGGATCCAATCGAAGGCTTTCCCTCTTACAGAGTCCACAAAACCCGGAGTCGTATCACTCCGATCAGTGGTCATCGCAATGATCATGCTGGATTCTATTGCAGCCCGCACATACGTCCCCATCGGCGACTTCAAATCAAGAGCATCCGTGGGAACCCACTCGAACGCCATACCATCGGCCGCCGGCGACAACCAACGCGACGCCGATGGCGTCGTCGACGGAGCAACCGGAACCGATTGATCTGGAGAACTCGCACATCCAGCCAACAAAGCAACTGCGCCAGCAAAGGAAATTAAAGCTACAAGGCTTCTATTCATTGACTCACCATCACTAGGCCCATCCGGATTCCGCAGTACGACACCTTGCGACATCATATTCAGAAATACCATCCATCATAGATGGCCACAATCCGACGCACTCCTAAGGTATCTGACGAACGGATCCACCCAGAACACAACTGCTATTGATTGCCAGCAGGCCATCCGGGATACGTAGTGCGGGTTGGGGCAGTCGTCAACGGCAAAGTCGCAGGAAGTCGACTGAACTTCCCATCCCAGCCCTCCTTGCATGAAGGAGCCGTCAGATCACGGGAATCGAGATCGAGAGTTGTCCACGATCCGAAAACATTTTGCTGCGCACGATCTGCGGGGCCATGCTGGTTTGCCGGCGGCAGATCTTTACCGAACATGTTGACTGTAATCTGATACGAATATGGGTTCGGTGACGACGTTACCCGAACCCACTTCGTCGGCTTCGACAGGGAATCTGGCTTATACATGCCGCTCACATTGTCGCAATAATCAATTGCGAGGGTGTCGCCCGTACGCCGAACATCCAGAATGCGCAGCGCTTCCGTGCCAATCCACGACTCCGTCTTGGTCCCACCTTCCCGATCTCGCATCCAGTCGAGGGCGTTCCCTTTTACCGATTCCACAAAGCCCGGAGTCGCATCGTTCCGATCAGTGGTCATCGCAATGATCATCCGGGATTCTATTGCAGCCCGCACATACGTCCCCATCGGCGACTTCAAATCAAGAGCATCCGTGGGAACCCACTCGAACGCCACACCATCAGCCGCTGGCGACAACCAACGCGACGCCGATGTCGATGCCGAAACCGGAACTGATTGGTTCGGAGCACTCGCACATCCAGACACCAAAACGACTGCGCCAGGAAGCGCAGACAGCAGCCTTAGATATCTATTCAAAACCATGTGCATGCTCCTTGCCAAAGCTTGTACCTCACCGGTCCGTCTGGACGTGACATCATGACTTTTTCTTTTTCTTACCAAGATCGCCTGCAACTTTACCTTGGTCAACTCTCACAGAAAATGGCGTTTGATTTCGCTCGTACGCCGCAACAAGTTTCCGCGCTAAGTCTTCTTTTTCATCCTCACGAGTTTCAGATTCCCAAGCCTTATACAAGTCAGTATCTTTAATACTAGGTTTCTGCTGAACCATTCCATCAATTAATTTGGGCAGACGATATACATCGTTGTCGCCCGTTTCAATCAAGGCCAGGATCTGATTTTCGTCGTCCGAATTGAGGTCGAGCGATTGATTTTCATCAAAAACAGACGCCTTCGCTAGTGGCGTGATCCTCAGGGGTCCAATTGCGATGACAGGCCCGACCACAGGAATGGCACCCACCGCACCGTTTACTGCGCCGCTAGCGGCATCAAACTTTGCCATCTGCCGATTGAGTTCGATAGATGCAGTGTAGTCCTTAACCCACTCCCCATCATTCTTTGCGGTTTCGAACCCTTTAACCATAGCAGTTTGCAGCACGCCGATCGTATCGGGATCCCTGCCTATTTCACCACGGGCAATCTCTTTACCATATCGCTTCGTTAGTCTGTCTTGCTCATCCTTGATTGCCCATGTCGCCGTAGCCGCAGCCATCGGATCGCGATACAGAGTAGTGATGAACGCCGAAAGCGTTCCCTGATTCTCAAGATTTAGCGTTTCGTCATCTCCCGCCAGGCGGCATAGTGAGGCTTCATCGAGGCGGCCAACGTCTGAAGGAGCACTGAATCTTCAAACACGGATGAATGCACCTTATCCCCTGTTTGATTCTTAGGAGAGAGGGTTGCTAAGTATTTCGCGACATTCTTGGCCGCCAGCTTGGTCGTCGTGTCTTCTGGTTTATCGTCGAGATAACCCATTATCCTATAGACGCCTTGCGGATCGCTCCCTGGGATTCGCGACTCCCCGAGCGTCGGATCCCCAGCAACCAAACCGGACAGGTTATTCAGCTCGTTCCGCAGATTTTCTAGGCGCTTCCTTCCCTCAGCGTCCCCCGGTTTAGCTGCGGAAATCTGTCCCTGAAGTTCCTTGATCCGCTCATTTACGGTCGAACCGGCGTTTGAAGCATCTGTGCCGTCGAGTAGTTTTTCGATTACCTTTTTGCCAGTCGGATCATCACGAATTAAAGCGAGCGAGGACTCGCGATCCTTAGCTCCGGCATTGATGAGCAACTTCTGTGCATCATCGTAGTCAGTCGGACTCCTAACGGTAAGAATGTTGTTCTTGCCGTGATTAAACTTGTTATAGACCGACTTTATCTCCAGACCGCGCTCAAAAAGAAGCCTGTTAGCATAGGATCCATTTTTGTAGCGATCATCCGCCGAATCCAACATCCTCGCAAGACGCGCGTACTCATCCATATCTGGCACGTCAATCGTCTGATGTCCCGTCGACGAGACTCCATATGTCGCCGGGATGGGTTTTGCAATGTGCCGGAAGGCTGGAGGCATCTCCGAAAGTTCGGTCGGCTTACCGTTCGATTTCACATGAGGATTCGTCATCATCACTCCACCGGCCGAGATGACTCGTCGGCTGGCCACGCAGCAAACTGCACCCGAACAGGATTTGTCCCTCGTCGGATAACCCGACCGCGGCCGGCAGGCTCGTCCTGGAAGTAGACCTTTGTGTAGATTTGACCTTCAGCACGATCACCCGACAACAGCACCGCAGCCGCACCGTTATCCCGCAAACCCGAGATGAACGAGTCGAAGATCGCGCGCGCAGCACCACTCGACTTGCGCGCCACGATTATGTGCAAGCCAATATCCCTGGCATGCGGCAAGAGGGGAACCAACGGCGCAAACGGATTCAGTGCCGTTCCCGAGGGGACGATGACGTCGTAGTCATCGATCACGACCACCATCTCCGGCCCCTTCCACCAACTACGCTCCCGGAGCTGCGCGGGAGTCACGTCAGGACCGGGAAGTCGGGCACGCAAATGCTTGTCGAGCGCCACGAATACTTCCGAGGCATGCTCCTGGGTCGTAACATATCGACGCTGCGGTGGCGCCGGGACAAAGTCCAGCAACGACCGCCGCGGATCGACCACCACAAGATCGTTGCTCAGCACATCACGTCGCCGCACAATCTCACCAAGGGCAGCCTTGAGCAGGTTCGTCTTTCCCGCTTCCGTGTCGCCAAAGATAATTAGGTGCGGATCCTCGCCGAAGATGTCGATGCCCAGTGGCGACAGTGTCGCCTCATCAAGCCCCAACAACACTGGGGCGGTCCCGGAGTCCATCGCCACAAGGTCCTTGTGACTGATGTAATCTGGCAACATCCGGATCGGCGGAGCCTTGGGCCCAGCCCAGTGCGATCGGATCGACCCTGCGAGCTCGGAGAACTGAGCCCCCGTCGCATCGTAGATCTGCGCAAGCTTCTTGTCCGGCGTCACCACCCGGCCTTGCATCTTCTGCGAAATACGTTGCTGCAGCTGCCGATCCAGATTCGAATCCACTGGATTGTTCAGCCGATGCTCAATCGTTGTCGCCAAGTTCGATTGCAACGCCATGCGCATATCGGCCAATCGGTTCGCAGTCACAATCACATGCAGGCCATAGCCAAGTCCACGAACGGCGATATCCGTGACAGCAGGAACCAGCGCGTCGAAGTCAGCAGCGAACGATGCCCACCCGTCAATCAACAGGAAGTGGTCAGCGGCCGCGATCTCCGGAATCGCTCCGTCCCGCACCATCTGCCGCAACTGATTCATCGAACCAATCCGGTACCGGCCAAAGATCTCCTCGCGGCGCGACAGTTCCTGAACCGTCTCAGCCACCGCGCGGGCAATCTTGTTCGGGTCAAAACGCGTTGCGACGCCACCAACATGCGGGAGTTCTTCCAGATCTCCCAGGGTGGTGCTCGCCGCGTCGACCACATGCCAACTGACTTCCTTCGGCGTGTGAGTCAGCGCAGAGCCGAGCACGATCGCCCGCGCCGTGGTGGTCTTGCCAGTCTGCGGCGCACCGATGATCATGGCGTTCGCCGAGGCTGCCTCAAGGTACATCAAACCCTGCCACTGTCGTGCGGGGTCGTCCACAATGCCAATTGGGAAACGCAAAGCCCCATACAGTGATTCGTCGGCAAGCTGGATGCCCCGATGCTCGACGTCGTGCATCGATCCGAGATCCTCCTCGTCGACCTTGAGACGGCTACTCAACGGCGGTAGCCACAACTGGACAACCTTGGTGCCCGCGTCCGACATCCGCTCAGCCGCTACTTCGAGAGCGATCTTGTCGAAGGGCGTCTCCGCCCTCGATGCTGCTGCCTGGGCCTTCGCGAACTCGGCGTAGTTGCTCTTCTGTCGGTCGAGCCAATCTTCCGTGTAGTTCTGAATCCAGTACGGCATCGGGATCGGCGGCAAGTCGACGCTCACCCGTTCGGTACTTGGTTCATAGCGACCCGAAACGTATGCCGCTTTAAAGCGCGAATAGACGTCCGGATCCACCTTCAGGTAGCCCGAACCCGGCAACGCAGGCAGTTCATGCGCATCTGCTGTACCAATAACGACCTTGGATTCCAGCGCGGAAAAGGTTCGTAGACCCAACCGATACGACAGGTGCGACTCAAGTCCGCGCAGGCGGCCCTCTTCCAATCGCTGCGACGCCAACAGCAAATGCACACCGATCGATCGTCCAATACGGCCGATCTGCACAAAGAGATCGAGGAACTCGCGCTTCTGCTCGAGGATCTCACCGAATTCGTCAATGATCACCGCTAGGTTGGGCAGCGGTTCGAGGTCGGCACCGGCGTCGCGTCGATCGTTGTAGTCGTAAATGTTCTTGGCACCGGCATCTTGCAACACCCGCTGGCGCCGCTGCATCTCACCGGAGACAGCATCATGCAAGCGGTCGACGAGGCCTTCCTGGTCGCCGAGGTTGTCGACCATCGCCGCCGTATGCGGAAGGATGTCGAGGCCGGCGAACGCAGCACCACCCTTGTAGTCGACGAGCACAAACGCGAGGCGCTCCGGCGGATGGAACAGCGCCAAAGCCAGAACCATGGTCCGAAGGACCTCCGACTTGCCCGAACCCGTCGCACCGATGCACAGACCGTGCGGCCCATGCCCGCCGAGCGCGGATTCTTTCAGGTCCAGATGGACTCGGGCTCCGGCCGTGTCGATGCCGAACGGAACCCGCAGGAAGTCATCAATCGATCGTTTGGCCCAAAGTTGATGAGGGTCAAACGTGCCGATATCCTCGATGCCCAACAGGTCTTCGATCGTGACCGTCGACTCCAGCGGCGCCTCAGCCATCGTTTCCGGCGCGAGCCGAATTGGTGACAGCTGCCGCGCAATGGTCCGCGCGAAATTCTCCGAGACACCATCGAGGACACCCCTCGAGGCCCCATTGATGAATAGCTTTTGCCGTGCCGCCGCGTTCTGCAGCACGCCGTGCGGACTGGCGTCATCAGCATGCGGATCGACGACATCAACCAGGAGGTCATCGGTGACGGTGACCCTGGTGGTGATCTCACTGGGTTCGTTCAACCGATTCGTCGTCAGCGTCAGTACGCACACGCCAATCTGCGCCGGTGAGATCCCCGGCGGCATCAACGCCAGCGGCTGCTGTCCACCGCAATCGTCGAGGTCAACGACGATCACAATATGCGGCGTCGCCGATGGCGCGCGGCCGCGCTTCATCACCTCTGCCGATCGTGCAGCGATTTGTGCGTTGAGCATGGCCGATAGACGCGCTTGGTCGGATGTAAAGCGCCTCCGGTACACCGGGCCGTCGAATCCTGTTGAATCCTGAATATGCGGGGCATGCAGGAGCCACTGATGAGCGTCCCGGTCTGTTCCAGCGCAGATATGAATGACCGCATCTTCGGGGGCATGCCAGGTGATGTACTGCGTGAGAGCCGCTCGGACAAGCGCCCGTCCTGCCGCTTTCCCAGCGACCACAGATACGGTCCCACGCAACGGAATCGTCACCGGTAAGCCCGGAATCCGTTCAACACGAGTCTTTAGCCGCCCGACGTACGCACCAGCGACCTCGTCGATTTGCGCCGCCGGATCGCTGGGCTTGTCAAAGCGAGCCACGCGAGCCAATGGTCCCGCTCCGCTGCCGATCCGGACCACCGCAAAATCGGGATCAGCTGGCCGACGTTCGTACAGGCGAGCCGGGTTGTCGATGATGATGGGAAGGTCGGATGGCTGCGGATGAAAGTGCCGCTGCGTACGTTCCTGCAGTTGCGCTTCTTCATCGATTTCCAACCCGACGCGTTCTAAGAAGGTGAGGAACGACTTGCGGGCCTCCTCCATGCGTTTGCGCGGACCCGTCTTCGAACGAATGAACATGCTAATGCCCATCATCAGTCCGACGACGACGAATCCGGCCCCGGCGATCATTCGAATGACGTTGCCCGACGACATCATCATCAGCATCATCCCGCCGCCCGACACCAGCGGCATGATCAGACGCATCGCAGCGCCTTCTTGGGCGCCGGAAGAAGACTCAAGTACAGGCGGAGCCGGGATTACTAGCGCCTCTTTGGGCAGTGGGTCCACCCGGATGCGCGCTGGACGATGAAATACCTTCGCAGCCAATCTTGTCTCCTGTTACTGCATGAGCGCGGACAGCCCTCGAGGCGAAACGAGTGAAGTCCGCGCCAGAATGACCTAAGCCCAGGACACCCAATACCTGGGCAAGTCCTGGGCCTAGATCAGAGTGCGGCGTCTTAAACGTCGATTGCGCTACGCATCTGAGTACGCATGGCACTGTTGGCCTCGCCAGCCGAACCGAGCGCATTGTGGACCTCGGCGAGGATGTTACGCACGACCGTCGCGCCGGCCTGGAAGCGGCTAAACAGTGCTTCGTACTGCTCCGCCTCGTCACCTTCCCACATGCTCTTCAAGGTGTTGCGCGAGCCCTGGAAGGTCTCAAGCTCAGAATCGAACCGCGCGACCTGACCTTTGAGGTCCTGCAGCATCGACTCGATCTGGCCCTCGTTGAACTGATATTCACCCGACATGGTTTTCCCCTAAGTGTTTGTTGCGTGCCCACGCAGGACACAGTGAAGCTGAAGGTTTAGAAGTGAACTTCGTCGACACCGGACGTTGCTTGGTGGCGCGCCACGGCATCAGTCTGCTCGACCTGTCCTGCCGTGGTTGCGGTCGCGACGCCTTCGACCTTCGAAACGAAGGTCGTCAACGACGTCTTCATCTGCTCCTGGGCTTCCGATGCGCGGCCCGCGAACTGCGTCCAAACATTGGCACCTGCACCCTGCCACGCGTTGGCGACCTGCTCGATCGTCTGAACAAACTGGCCGCTGATCTGCGTGAGGTTGCCGCCTGATTCGACAAGCTCCTGCGCGTGCTTCTGGAACGCGGCCTCGTTAAACCGAGTATTTGACATGCTTCTGCTATCCCCTCGTGGCTTCCCGAGCCACACAAGCGCATGGCATTTGTCGGTTATCGGGACGATACATGAGACCAATGTACGATGTCGTATCAGGGTCATTTCGATGAGCTACGACGGCCAAAACAGTTGGTAGACACCCTGAGCCAGGAATACGAGCGGAATGATCGCCAGCACAACGGGGTACTCAATCGCGTTCAGGCCACGCGTTAGTCGGGCCGCGGCGACGGCGTCCAAAGTCGCCACATTGGCTAACGCAATCCCGACCAGCACCGCGGTGACGAACACAGCCGACATTGCCGCGCCGGCCACACCACCGATGCCAAACCATCCTGGGAGCGCGACCATCCCCGCGACACCGGCCACCATTGCGGCACCCAGCAGCGGCACCACATGCCGGGCATGCGAATACGACCGGCTGTGCAGAACAAGCACGACAGCCACGACTAGCGTCAACATCCCCTGGACCCATACGCCAGCGACTGCAAGGTACGCGCACACACACGTGATGAGGATCGCGGCGGTCGATACAACGACGTCGGTCCGACTCTGAAGCGCTGCGAGGGCATCGCTCATCTCGCTGCGCGGTACCTGGTTTCCCTCTTCCGACTTCCGCACGAGCGCGACGATGCCGCTAGACATCATGGCGAGTTTGGGCCCGAAACCGAGAATCAGCAACAGCGGGATGAGCCCCCACGCTGCGATCGCGACGCCGCTCGCCCCCAGGGCTATCGCACCGGCGACGACGGCGAGGACGACGGCAACAGTCAACCCAATGACGCCAGCGACTTTCGGCAGGGACAGTGACAGCAGGCCGACGATCCCGACGCCGAGCGCCGCACCAATCAGCGCCCACAACACTGTGTTATCCGGCGCAGCGTTGCGCGCAAGCAGTGCTCCGGCACTCGCAAGCGCTGGGACGACTGCCCAGCTGATCTCCGCGCCTGATCGGTCACGAAGGGCCCAACCTGCCGCAACCGCACCGATACCGATGGCCGCTACCACGGCAGCGGTGCCGATCCCGGAGGCGATTACCGCCAGCGCGACGGCCGAGATCGCCAGCCCGACGCCGCTGATCAGGCTCACGGCTCGGTCCCTGACCGGTCCACGCCAGAGCGCGAAGTCGTTCTCGCTCGCGATGCCAATCCGATGGAGCACGTCGTCGATGAACGGCTGCTCCGCCGCCTCTGCTGTCCTGGCCAGATGAAGGACTTCCCCGTCCCGGATGCCGAGAGCAGCGGGATCCAATTCGAGATCAATCGGGCCACGCGCCAGCGTTGACAGCGACCACCCACCCAATTCGTCGAGGTCCTGGGGCAGCGCTTCAACCATGTTCATCAGCACGGGAAGCTGGTCGATGACCGGCGCGTCCATCGGCAAGCTGGCGTCGACCTGTAGTTTCTCGCTAGCGACGGTGACCCGGACGAAGCTCTTACTCAAACGACTTGTTCCCTAGCTTGTGATGCCTGAGGTAGACATTCCGGAGGCCTAACTGGCTCATCATTTCAGAACCGATCCGACGAGTTGTTCCGCCAGGAGCTCTCCAAGTTCCCCGATCGAAAGGTTGTCCAGGATCGAATCATCATCTTCCTGGTCGTCTTGCATCTCGGGCTGGTCTTCATCGTCTTCGTCCGCGGGTTCTGGCTCTCCCACCTTCGAGGACTTCTGCTTGTCCTTGCCAGCCTTGGCCCCAGCGGCGGCCCCGCCAGCGGCACCGGCCGCTCCCGCGCCCACGCCACCTTGGTTTTGATCACTCGACGTGTCTGTCGTTGCATCGGGTTGCGACTGCTGGCTCGACGGTTGGTCGTCAGCCCCTGCGGACTCGTCATCTCCTGCCGAGTCATTCTGGTTGCTGCCCGAGTCCGGCCCGCCGGTCGATTGCGTCGCCGAACTCACCGCATTCTGAACCTCGCTGACCGCACTTTGGACTTGTCCTGCGGTCGACTGCGCTTGGCTAAATGCACTCTGTGCTTGGTGTTGGCCGGGATTTGATTGGGTCAGCAGTCCTTGGACGTTGGCCTCGCGCGCGTTACCACGTTGCACCGTGCTCGACGCCGTGGCTGCGTCGGCTCCCAATTCTCCTTGGATCGCATCGGCTTCGGTGTTCGCGGCATTCCATTTTCCGAACCATCCAGCGTGGTCGGCGAGGGCGGCACCGACTTCGGTGGCTGCCCGAGTGAACTCGGCTGTGGCTTGCGCGACGTGCGCCGACGCAGCGGCCACTGCGGCGGTACCTGTGCCAAGCGAAGCCGCCGCCGCGGCTGTGGCTGCGGAAAGTTCCGCCTCCGCCGCCGCCAACCCTACTTCTGCTGCGGCAAAAACTGATTCGGCGGTGTTCACGCGAGTGAACGCTCTAACTACATTGGTGTGGGCCAATTGCGCTGCGGCTTCGACTGGAAGCATCCGCTGCTGAGCCGCAGCGAGCGCTCGACCCCAGTCTCCGAGGCCTTCGCCTGCGGTTTGGATTCCCGTCGCAGCTTCGGTGAGCGCTTCGGCCTTCAACTGGACTCTCTCGCGCCACAGCTGTGCCTCCGGTCCTTCGAACCGGACGCTGTTGACACTGGTCATCATGTCAGCGGCCAATTGGTGCAGGTGCTGGGCCGCACGGGTCCATTCTGCGTGCGACGCCCCGATTGATGCGGGTTGCCCGTCGATCGAATAGCGGAAGGGCACGAAGGGCTCGGGTGGTGGGACTGGCATTAGAGCCGAACTCCCGTCACCTGGTCTGCCGCTCCGAGCTCCGACTCGGCGCGTCCGTGCGCCGCGCGCACGTTGCTGACCACACCGGACTCCGTCGTCGACACAATCTTTGCCAGTTCGAGGGCACTGGCACTGTGGCTGTTGATGCTCTGAATGACGTTCACCAAAGCGGGCAGGAGTGCCATATCCAACTGTCCGATCGCTTCGATAATTGCGAGGCCTTGTCGGCTTCCGTGATCGCCACTTTGGGACAGGCACCCGATCACGTCGACGGCGAACTGCATCGCCTCGTCTAACGAATGCGACAGCGTTTCCAGGTCGAGTTCGTTTACTCGAACGTCGGCCATGCCCCACCTTCCCCTGATCAGCGATGCCAGTATCCGGACGAAACTCTACTATGGCCGGTTTAGGCGAGAATCCTGACTACCGTCGACCAGATGACAGAAGATCCACGATCATATTGGCGACGATTACGCCGGTAAGGATGACGAACGCAATCGCTACCGCGATCAGCAGTAGCTTCACGAACGGTGCTGCCGAACGTGCTTCGCCGCTGCCGTGTCGTGCTGCCCGCTCGGCTGCCGCCGCTCGGAGCACGTGAGTCTGGATCACGATGCGGCGTTGCTGGTCTCCCGCCATGTCTCCCCTAAGATCGTCTGCATGAGTTCGTCATCCCATGCGGGCCCGCTTTCGGTACTCTCCCCCACCGTTCGCGCCGCTGTCCAATTGGAACGTGAAACGGACCGGTCCACGTGGCGACCCCGTCACGTCGCGGTGGTTCCACTCGACGAGAATGCCCCAACTTCGGTCGTCGCCGCGCTGATTGCGCTCGCTGGCACCCGTTTGCTCACCGAACCGGTGGTCGCCGTTGACCCCTCTCCGCTGCGGACGCTCACTCAACTACTCGGTGGCAGCACCGGCGGGCATCTCGCGCGCCTCGCCGCCGATGCCGATTCTCTTCGCGAGCGTCGTGCCGTTGATGGTTATGTCGACACTGCAACCGCGACCGGCACGCCATTGGTGTCCTTGCAGGCTTATGCCGGACACATTGCGCCCGCTGAGTTCTCGCCCGCACTCAATGCACTTAAGCGGCGCCACCGCGGGCTCGTGATGGATGTCGCGCCGCCCATCGCTGACACGCTCATGGCTCCGGCGCTGTCTGCAGCGTCGTTGGTTGTTGCGGTCACCTCCTCACCTACCCCTCCCCCGTGGCTCTTTTCGGTCGCCAATCCGTTAACGCCCTACCTGAGGGCGGGGACTCTCACCGTCGCTCACCCGTTTAGCGACGTCGGCGAGGGCGTTGCTGTGAACTATGGAATCCACACTCCCACCATGGGTCTTGGCATCAGGGTTAATCCGGACGGGACGTGGAATCTCCCGATCAATGCTGTTGGCATCGACTTCGACTCCGGGGATCTATCCGTTACCCGAGCAGCGATTGTTGCTGGCCGCGCCGCCTACGCGCCGCGGGACTAAACCTCGGCTTTGCGACGGCATGGTCCCGAACCGTCGATCGACGTTGCCACCTGGGATCCAAAAGCGAACGCGAAACCATCGGGACTGGCGAACCTCACATCGTGTTTGCCCGGTGAATTCTGCGGCACCAAATCCGAGACCGCACCGTAATCACGTGCCAGTAGCTCAGTGACCTCGGTCAGTGCTGCAGGCCAAGCGCTGTCCGGAATCGGACTGTCGGACAGGTACGCACCCGTAGACGGGAAAGCCCCATTGAATTCTTTGTCCTTCGACAAGTCCCCACAGCCAGCCAAGCCGCCTTGCCGACCCGCCGTGGTCGACCAGCGAAACGGAGCCATCGCGGGCGCATGGCTGGCAACGATCCGGCCGATCTCTTCCACCGTTCCCTTGAGTCGGACCAGCAGCGCTTCGGCCGTCTCGGGATGATCGAGCTGACGCCAGGAGTCGTTGCTTGTCATGTCCGATCCTTCGGTTGAACTCGGTGTGAACATCGAGCAGGCTGCCATGACCCAAGCCAGGAAGCCGACTGTGACGATCGTTGCAACTCGGCGCAAAACTAGTCTCCCTCGATAACGTTGCTGGACAGGGCCCCGAGGACGGCCGCCATGTTGTATGCGGCCATCCGGAGTTCGGGTGTCTGACCATCTGAACCATAGCCAGGTCGCAGGTAGTCAGAGTGCCCGGTACCGCCGATACGTGGAACGTTGGTTTTGTCGGTCCCCGCATGGGTGGACATTCGGGTGAAGTCACCAAACATGGATGGGTCGGCGCCGAAGCGGCCAAAGTCGGCGACTGGGTCTCCGCCGTTCTCCAGCAGATACATTTGTCCGCGCGTCAGATTGAAGTCACTCGGTTGGTAGGGGTGCAGGTTAACCGGGTCACCGCCGAGTCCCGGCGACCCGTAGAAGACTGCCTCGTCCACCGAACCACCGGTCTTCCGCAGTGCCTCGGCAGTGACCAGCGACCCGTACGAATGCCCATAGGCGACGATGTGTGGATCCTCTTTGACGGAAGCCGCATCGAGCCCGTTGAAGAATCTCGCCAGAATTGGTGCCGTCGCATTGGCCTTGCTGGCGCTTCCCACATCGACGCCGCCCCTCACGGCATCGAGATTCCCCGGCCCAGTCGCGTTCGGTGCGTCATACCCAAGCCACGCGATTGTCGCCACTGTTTCATACCCGCGGTCGGCCAAATCGAGTTGCCGACCGGTCTCCGTCCGCAGCATCTCAGCTTCGCCAGCCATCCCGTCATACCGGCGGCCGCCGTCAAGTGCATTGTTGATGGTCGTGCCCAAGCCTGGGGTAGTCACCGAGACGTGGTCTGCGGTGTCGGGGTTACCGACGGCGACGGCCGCGTGGCCGCGTTCGCCCGACTTCATATCCAATAGCAACAGCAAGCGGGGTGCGTCCGGAGTGCCCTTGGCGAAGACGCTCTCGATGGTGTCGAGGTCGTTCAACTTCTCCTCGACGTACCACTTCTTCGCATCGTCGTTGGTGAATGTTCCGCCGAATAAGTTGTCGTCGAGATTCTGTTGAAGCTGGTCGCGTTCGTTTTCCAGCCTGGCTCGTTCGATGGGAATCTGTGCCCGGTTGGCACGATCACGGTCCGTGGCTGCGACGCCGTCGACGTTGCCGACCCACTCGGGCCGCTCCTTCACGATCTTGTCCCGCTCTTCGCTGGGCAGTTGCTTCCACCAATTCGCGACCGCGTCAGGTTCTCCCGACAGCTCGGCCGGCGGTTCCGACGCGGTGACGTCGACTGTCGGCTTCTCCGGCTTCGGGTTTCCAACGAGTGTCGGCTTCTGCTCCGGGATCGCGCACATCGGGATATCCCCAAAACCTGGCGTCCCGTTCGGTGCACGCTCGGGAGGTGCGGTTGGCTGGTTCCGCGGGTCGCCAGGCTTCGCGGGGTTTGCACTTGGTGGCTCGCGATCCGTCGTCGGCGAAATGGACGTCGGAGCAGGTGCCGTGGTGGTCGGCGACGCCTGCGTTGTTGGCGGCAGAGTCTTCTGCTGCTCCGGACCAGCCAATGGTTACTCCCCGGAGTAATAGTGAACTGAATGACGAGGCGACGTCCGGCGGACGAATCCGATGTGGAATCTACTGCACGGGAACGGCTCTCAGGAGCCAGACCGCCAGACGCGTTGGCACTCGGCTCAGATCGGACGCGCCGGATCGACCAAGTCCTGTCATCTAACTATGGCCAGCCTATTGGAATGCATCTGCCAGCGGCCATCCAGGAATCACGCGTTTACTGTTCTCGATTCCGGTCAGATCAACATCCGAGGCCCAAGCCTTGCAACGATTCCTCAGATCGTTCCGCCCAGAGAGCGTTGCGATGGACTCGACAGTCCAATCGCCAAAGATGTTCGTCGAAGGTCGCCTCCCAGACCCTGTTGTTGAACGCGCCTCAAACTGGCTCTTCGGATTTCAGAGTGCGTTGATCCGTTCTTCGAACTGACCTGAATGTAGAAGTGACCGCAAGATGTAGTGCTCGAGGTTGCGGAATCCTTGGGCGATGCCGCGGAGGTGTTCAAGGCGGCCATTGACGGCTTCGACGGGTCCGTTGGAGACGCCGGTGTCGAAGTAGGCCAGGATTTCGGCTCGGCGGGCCCAGAGACTACGACCCAACTGCGCCAGTTCAGCCAACGCGGAGGGCACGCCCTGGTGGATTCGTTTGAGCGTTTTGTACATAAGCTTCTTTCCCTCACGACGCTCGCGATGCTCGTAGGCCGCTATCAATTGTTGATAGACCTGATGGGTCACCTCGACCGCTACGTGGTCATCATGGCTGGTCAACGACTCAAAGAGGCGAATCTTCTGCTTGTCAGTGAGCAGGGTGGTTCGGGTGTGCAGGATCCGCCGGATCCGATAGAGCGGATCGCTTTTGCGTCCGCGGTGACCGCAGGTCAGTTGCTGGATCCGTTGCCGGCACAAGTCCAGTTTCGCTCCGGCTAGGTGCACCACATGAAACGGATCCATCACCACCCGAGCCTTCGGGAGCTGTTCGGACGTGGCGGTTTTGTAGCCGGTGAACCCATCCATCGCAACAATCTGGATGCGGTCCTGGAAGGCCTGATCACGGGCGGCGATCCAGGCCTTGACCGACTTCTTCTCCCGGCCAGCGATCATGTCCAGCAGGCGTGCCGGGCCTGTTCCGTCGATCACCGGTGTCAGATCTATCAACACCGTCACGAAGCTTGGGTCCCCTTGTCCGCGAACGTGTTTCCACTTGTGCTCGTCGATCCCGAGGTATCGGACGTTGGCGAGGTGGGTGCTGCCGTAGGCCAGGTCTCGGCAGGCTTGCAGGGCAATCCTGTTGACCACTTTCCAGGCGAGGGAGAGATTCTTGGCGACCGCGGCAACGCTCATCTTGTCGGTCGCGATGCGTTGCAGGATCCACCGTGTGGTCCTGGCGGTGACCACTGCCCGCGGGGCGGCGATGTGCTCGATGTTGGCCCGAAAGATTGTTCGCCGGCACTCGCTGGTGCTGCACAGGTAGCGCGGCACGGCGATGTGCAGTCGCACTGGGTACCCGGCGGTGGGAATGTCGGTGAGGACTCGGTCGGCGTGATCGCGTAGTTGACCTGCAATGTTGCAATCGGGACAGTGCGGATCGGGGTCGAGAACTCGAGCAAAGATGTGGGTGTCGTTGTGGCGGTCGACGGCGGCGTCGGTGATCGTGAGGCCGAGTTCGACGGTTCGGCAGATCGTGTCGGCAACATCGCAAGTATGCTCGCTCATTGGGTCCTGATTGGTGTGTGTGGCTGTTGAGGAACTTCCATTTCACACCACAGGGCCCGCCTACATCTTGTGGTCAGCCCGCCACGTCACAAAGCGCCCCTACGCACTCTTAGATTCGAAGAGCCCTCAAACTGCCCCGGCAACAGCTTGACTGTAAATGCCCGCGCATTAGGCCTAGGAGCCGTAAGAGGTCCGGAGTTGAAACTCACATACCTTGTATCGATGCACACAAGATAGCTCGAGACACCCTCACTCAATTGTTCAACCCCCTGCACCGAGAGTGCAATAACTCCTTCATAGCGATATGCCGCAATGGGAAACCAATCAATGTCAGTCTCACCATCTCTTACCGCCGCCTCAAATCCGGGATAAACGGAAGCTAAAGCTCTCGACTCATTCTCCGCAGAACCCAAAAGATAGTACGACTCCATAGACGCCCGCACCACAGCCCCAGCCTGGGAAGACAGGTCCACGACCGATCCCCGTTGATCCCAGTTAAAGTACGGCACAGGCCAGTCATTTGAAGCTTGCGAGGTAGCCCCTTCATCGGCAGCATGAGGCTGTGGTGCACATCCAGTCGCCAAGAGCAGAAGAACCGTCGAAACCAACGCCGCCTTCAGAGCCCGAAACCCGACACCACTGAAGTCAGTAATCAATGTTCGCTTCCTAAACACCGAAAGGCGGGTACGACGACACAAGGCACCATTCGATAACAATCGACCACGACTCCGTTTCATCTACTCTGGCCGACTAGAACCAATCCATCGAGGGAACTGCTCCCTCGAGGCAAACGAGCAGGCGGCCCCGATCCTAGCTCGGCTTGTTCGGTGCCTTCGGGTTCGGTGTGCCGCCGCCCATCGAGTCCGGCAGGCGGAGATCGAACGTCGGAGCCGGCAGGTCCGGTGCAGGTCCGCCAGGCAAGCCCTGACCACCCGGCAACGGGATGGCGGGGCTACCCGGGCGAGGACCCGGAACGCCCTGACGCGTCACCGTCGTATGCATCAAGTACACGTTGTAACTCGACCACTGCGACATCGTGAAGAACAAATCATTACCGGTGCTCGACGGGTGAATGTTCGCACCGTAAATCGACGGGTAGTTCTTACCCGAAGCGATCACGCGTGCATCGGTCCACGGACCCATCGGGTTGTTTGCCTGACGCAGCACAATGCCGTTATGGAACACGTCGGTCGAAATCATCAGCCACTGACGCAGCGACGAGTTGTACTGCACCGACACCTCACCAACACCACCGGAAACGATCGGTGCGGGAGCCGCCTTCAAGCCACGGACCCAACCACTGTTGGTCCAGTACGAGTACGACGACCGATCCAAAATCTTGGACGCCTTCACCTTCGCGACATAGACGCCACCAACACGGCCCTGAGCAGTGCCGTACATGTAGATGGTGTCGCCGTACTTAGCCAACGCCGGCATCTGGAAGTTACGACCAGCACCACTGTTCGACCAGTACGCGTTCTTCGACTTACGCCACGTCGCACCATTGTCATCAGAAACAGCGATACCGGCGTAATTCGACGTCCACGAACCCGGAGCAGGACCGTAGCGCTGAATCGACGCATACGTCATGTACTGACGTCCACCAATCGACACACCCGACGTCGGGAGGGTCGTGATCTCAACACCGTTGACACGCTTGGAGCCCAAGATCTCGCGGGCTTCCTTGCTGTTGGAACCCGTCAAGAAGCTGTCGAACGAGAAGTTCGGCAAATCCTTGCCACTGCTGTAGGCCAAGGTGTTGTTTCGCCAGTCGAAGCCGGTCGGGGCCTGCGTACCGGTGTCACCGGCGAAGCCCGAACCCTGCTGACCACCCTGAACCAGGTTCACGTACGGCAGAGCCGGGAACGGAACGCCCTTCGGGAACACCGGCAAATTCAACCCAGCGCCCGAAACCAACGGCGGCTGATCCGACGACTCCCCCTTCGGGCGCGGACGACCAAACGTGTCACCGAACGCGGTGATGACCTGACCAATGCCATTCGCCCAGCTCACAGCATTACCGGTACCGGCGACACCCCACTTCGTATCGGTATGGTCCACCGACTGCGAACCGGTCAGCTTCGCGACAAACGCATTCGTCACGCCGCCCTTGGTGATCGGCTGGCCGTTGCCCCGCTGCTCAGGCTCGCCCACCGAACCCAGAGCAGGCTCCGGGTACAAGTCGGGCCCACCCGGCGCTTGCGGCGCACCCTCACCCGGCCCATCACCGGCATTCTGCTCGTTGGCGGCATTCTTGACTGGCAGAGCCGGCACCGGAGGTGCCGGCGGCACGATCATGCTCGCCGACTCCACATTCGGAACAGTCAACTCAGCCGCAATTGGCGACTTACCAATGCAATACTTTCCGCGCCGAACATCGTCAGGACCGATTAACAATGGGGTCAATCCATCTAGGGAATTGAGAAGCCTGCTTGACCGGGCGAATTTCAGGTGCAGACAACCTCCCGGGTACACCACTTACTTCCGCATTCGGATATCGCTCTTTAAACCACCGGACACACGTAGGCGAAAGATCGGCATAATTCCGTATCTTCGACACCCGCTTTGCAGCCCACGATCCGAAAACTGGCCAAGCAGGAAAAAGTCCCCGCCCAGCGAACTTCTGTCCCCGGTCCGCCTCTCCAGTAGGAGTGGTATCAGCCGCTCCGCCACGCCACAACTCGATGCTCAGCTCGCTGACGGCAACGGGATCGACCATCGAATTCATGTCTCGCTTAGTCGAGCTTGAATACTGACAAACTCCAGCAACTAAGGCCCCATCGTCGCGATGACGATACGCAATGTGATTGTAAAAGGAAATTTCCCCCAACCAAGCCGCCGTCCCTGCGCGCGGAAGTTCCTCAAGATAGACCTGAGGATCAAGCTGGTTGACCGCCTCATTGGATTCACCCGAAGCAACGAGTTGATCGGCACCGAGGAAGACCTGACTAGCACTCTGCAGTCCGACTCGCAGCGCGAGAGTGCTGGCTTCAGTAACAGCCCGAATCAACTCACCAGATCGATCCTGCAGTTCTATCCCATTCTCCGCAGACCAGTTACTAACCCATGGGACCTGATCCTCCGTTATCGCATGCGAAGGAGTCGACTCCACTGGCGATTCTCCGCTGCCGGACGAACCGCAACCGACCAGACATACCGCAACACACAAAGCGCCCAGTCCAACGCACCCTCGCAGCCTTACTGCTCGCGTCATATCGAACCCCTACTCATAAGCCCGAGCCTCTCCATGAGTCTTGGAATGATTGCGATCATCAGTGCACCTTACCGGTGGCCGGTCGCATGGACATCTCAGCCGCAGCAGCGTAGGAATTACAGCCGCCTGAGATTTATCGCTCGGTACTTCGATGCAACCGTACGTAATTGCTTGGTGTCGGTGTGGTCCACCCACTGCGAACCGGTCAGCTTTACGACAAACAAACGAATTCGTCACAACGCCCTTGGTGACGCAAGTTGCGCATCAACATCCAGAGTGGCGGAGATAACGTAAACGTCAGGACTTGTCATGGCTCATGAGGCAGACGCTGGCGAAAAGAGGGACCAAGTCCTACTATCAAGCCCAAACTAACGGAATGAATCTGCAAGCGGCCATCCCGGAATAACGCGTTTGCTGTTCTCAATTCCGGTCAGATCAACAGCAGAGGCCCAAGCCTCGCAGCGATTCCTCAGATCATCCCGCCCCGAGGGCATTGCGATGGACTCGACGGTCCAATCACCAAAGATGTTCGTCGAAGGCCGCCTGCGTGGCCCTGTTGTTGAACGCGCCTCAAACTGCCCCGGCCACACCTTGACCGCAAACTCCATCACACTAGGACTAGGAGCCGGAAGCGGTTCCGAGTTGAAACTCACATACCGTGTATCGCTGCACACAAGATAGCTCGAGAGACCATTACTCGATTGTTCGACCCTCTGCACCGAGAGTGCGATAACTCCTTCAAATCGGTATCGCGCAGTGGGAAACCAATCAATATCAGTCTCACCATCTCTTACCGCCGCCTCAAATCCGGGATAAACAGAAGCCAAAGCTGTCGCCTTATTCTCCGCAGAACCCAAGAGATAGTACGACTCCATAGACGCCCGCACCACCGCTCCAACCTGGGACGACAGATCCACGACAGATCCCCGTTGATCCCAGTTAAAGTACGGCACAGGCCAGTCACTTGAAGCTTGCGTGGTTGCCCCCTCATCGGCAGCATGAGGCTGTGCTGCACATCCAGTTGCCAAGAGCAGAAGGACCATCGACACCAACGCCAACTTCAAAGTCCGCAACCCGACAACACCGAAGTCAGTTATCACCGTTCCGCTTTCCTTTCCGACGCCGCTCCTCTTGACCCTCCCTCCAAGACTCCTCACTATACCGGGTGATTTCGGTATCTTCCTCATAGTCGAGACCGTACCGGCCGTCGTAAAGCGTTATCGCCTCCTTGGCTGGAATTCCGTGCTTTTCCAAGAACTTCTTTCGCGCTCCATCGAAATTCCCAGTCTGCCTATTCTTCTCCCACCCTGGAGCACCCTTTGCATATCGTGGGTTATGCCTATAAAACTGGCGTTCCAGTTCAGGATTTTCTGCAAAGAATGCATCAGTCGTCTTGTCGGTTATGTACGTACTCTTATCTTTCGTCGGCATCATCTGGGTTAGTACTGCTTTACTCGACTCAACTTGCGAAAGGTCTAGGACGCCCAGCGAACCCAACTTAAAGTACTCGGACCCTACGCCCAGGATCGACGCAGCAGGACTCCCCACTGCCGGAATCTCACCAACCGCCCCAAGCACAAATGACCGCCCACCATCAAAATTAGCGGATTCCTTTGCGGCTTTGATGCTCGCTCGATACCGCTGTTTATCGATATCACTTGAGATAACTTTATCCACGGCATTCATCAAGGAATTATCCATCGCACCCGCGATCCTGATCGCATCAGCGCCGACGGCTCCCCGACCAAACTGTTCCACAATGTAGTCAGCTTGACTTCGCACGTGCTGGGTCACCGTCGATCCGGCCTCCACGTCTGTCGCAAGCACTGAAAGCAAGTCCGTAAATTGATTCTTTCCAGTAAGACCCTCTACACCAGGATAGATTTCTTTGCCAGCAGAATCAGCAATTTCGTAACCTGCAAGATCTGCATAGTACGGACTCAGCGACTGAGCCAACGTCCGAACCAATCCCGGTGAAGCATCACCGAGTTGCTTTGTTTTGGAGTCGCGGCCAAATCGATGGTTGAGCAATGAGTTGTTGGATAGCGCATGTGCAACATTGTTAGCCGCCGCTTGAACGGTTGGGTCGCGCGGATTCTTCTCGATTGACGAAAAGACCTTGTTTACACCAAATTGAGTGTTCACCTGGCCATTAATGAGGTCTTTCCCAGCCCAGTCATGCGTGAGCAAAGGGTCAATTATGTTTTTTCTCGAATTGGGTTGCGACAGGGCTTTCACAGTCGCCTGCTCGTCGTCACCCGAGACCGCGAGCATCTCATTTAAGGTATCACTGAAGAGGCCCTCAGTTCGATCATCGTCGAGATGCCTTGAGCCCAAGATAGCTCCAGCCTCTCGAACATCGTTCATCGCACTTGCGATCTCACCTGCTCGATATGTAAGTTGCTCGTCAATCGCAGAACTGGTTCTGTATCGCCGATCACTCGCCCCTAGTAAGTTTGCCAGATCCTTATAGCGGCGAATATCAGGGATGTCTGAACCCCAGGACTTGCCGGGGAACGGCCCAATCCCGCCGACCTGATTCGGATTCGTCCGCTCCCAGTCCTCGATGCTGACCGGCTTCGTGAGGGTATTCCGGACCCCCTTCGGGGGATTATCAATGCTACCGACCGGGCCTTTCTTACCCTGCCTAACCTGCTCGCTGGTCACCAAGTAAAGGCCCGCACTGATGCTCGCCTTTAATTCGGGATTCTTCTCTGTGAAGTCGATCAGTTGATCGGAATTGTCCCCATTGCCCGCAGCCTCCTTCAAGAAGGCTGTGATATACCTTGCCTTTTTGGAATCTAAGGTAACAATCTCGCCACGGTCTAGCGCTTGCTTTTGTTCTTCAGCAAGCTGCATTGCTGCTTGAATCCGCGCCGATGCCGCATCATAGCTACGCTTTGCGTTATCGTATTCGAGTTTCTTATTGCCATACTTAGCCAAATCTTCTTGATACTGCTTGTTTGTATCGGAATCTGCAGGTTTTTCTGGGAGCTGGGGTGCATTTGGAGGACCATTGACTGTCGCATCTTTGTCGATCTTGGCCTGATCCTCAGGCGTTAATTTGGCGACTTCAGTGATACCAGGCTCGGAATCGTTATCTACGGGCTTCCCTGTTTTATCGTCGACCCCGTCCCCGTCCTTGTCGACAAAAGCCGAGATCTCGGTGTTCGGCTTTGCGACAATCTTCATCGGGATATGCCAGGCTCCCGGAGTCCCATCCGGTGCAGTCTCCGGGGGTGGGTTTTGAGGGTCCCCAGCAGCAGGTTTCGGGTTGGGCTCAGGATCTGTGAGAGTTGTCGTCGACACCGGCGTTGTCGGGGCTGGCGCAGCGGTCGGCGCCGGCTTGTCCGCCACAGGTGGCACGGTTACTTTTGTTGTTGGCGGATCCGCCATTATTCGCTCCCCACGAATCGAAATCTGGAAAAGATACTAGTTCCTGAGCCCAGGCGGACCAATCCACCGAGGGAACTGATCACCTCGAGGCAATCGAGCAGTAAAATAATCGTCCGGAAGATTCAACTGCTTCTGCATCCGCAATTGCCAAGAACGACACTCATCGATAAATTGCAAAACACCCGGCCCAGGAAGCACAATTTTCATCGGGTAAATCACGCCTATGCTCCAGCCACTGAACACATCCCAAGACGGCACGCGAATATCCGTTCCCGCAGCAACTTTCTGACCTTTGTCTGGAATTCCCGGGAGCCCTTCATTCTCCCCAAGACGCTCGAAAAGAATCTCAATAACATTTGCCGGATCCCTAATCGATGAACCACTCGCCAATTCGGGTTCAACCGAGTCGTCATAGTCAGGTGTATTCACAGCGAAGCTACATACCCGAGAGGTAAGGAACTTTCCCCGCATTCCTGTTGAAACGATGTGCGCAAAACGCGTTTCGTGCGCTGACAAATATGGGTCGTAAGGACGGCCCCCACCCCACCAAAGGAAAGGCTCCACATCCTTCGGCACCGGCACCGTAGATCGATCACGCGCCGCAAAATACCCGGGAAACAGATCGTCTCTCGGCCGCGCCATATACAACATTGCAGCTTCAATGGTCGCTCGCGTCAACTCACCATGTCGGGCCATCAAGTCCACTCCCTGGCCCGCCGACCATACAAAAGGACTGAAAATCGCAGGCGGTTTCACAACGGCCGACGTCGGAGCATGGCTTTGCTCTGGACCGGACGAACATGCCGACACGCCAACGAGTAGTGTAAGCATCAAAACTAGATTTCGAGCATTACGACGGAGACCGAATAAATTTCGGCGCGATTCAACGCTTTCAACGGGCATCAACTATCTAGGCTCCTACTATTCGCCGATCGCGAGGGCATCATCATACCTCTCAGAGTACAAATGTATATCATGGAACTCGATACCCGATTTTCCGGTCATATTGACTATGACCGAACTCGTGAGGTCTCCTGCATTTTTCGCCGAGACTTTCTCCTGCTGCGCAACTTTCGCGACCAGCCGATCGTACGGGAGTATTTTACCGGTCTGCTTGTCCAGATAGGGGGCATACGTCGCCAGATCTTGCCCCTTAAGCTTCTTTCGCAGGTCGCCGCTCGCGCTCAAAATCTGGTACTGCATTACATCCGAGGCCATCTTGGCCTTATCCGCAGTTCGGCGATTCGCCTCGACGGGGCCACTTATGAGCATCTTCTCGAGTATGGATTTGTCCTCGCCCGCCATCTTCATGCTGCCGGTCGTCTTCAGGGTATTAAATGCAGTCGTGCCAATCTTTGTGACCAACTTTGAACCCGGTATGAAATCGACCCCAAAACTCAAGGCCTCTACGAAATTCGTGGCCGCGTTGGTCTTACGCTGAGCAACTTCAGCGGCAGCCTTAGTAGCATCATTAAATTCGCGGTCAATCGCCGCGTTCATTCCATTGTCAAATAATCCAGCCAAGTGTCCCGACTTTTGTAGCCACAGGGATCCAGGTTTACCAGCCGCCATATCATTGCCGTAATATTGGTTCCACTCTTGCTGCTTCTGCATGACAGCAGATTGCATCCGCTCGCCCGCCTCTTTATCCGTATTCAGGATATCGAAGAGTCGCACCGTCCGCTTGTCATCGTTCACAAATGCAGTCCAGCCCCGATGACGATTCCCTCGAGGCGGTGGCGCATCCATCATATCGTCGATATACGGGGCAAAAGACTTCGACAGCGCTCTTGCCAGATACGGATTAGCCTTCCCCAAAGTTGGCGGACCGTTAACGCCAACCAAATTAGTAAACAGCGGGAATCCCTGATCGGAAGTTGCGATATTGGCGGTGATACTCATAATTCTTGCCGCACGGTCAGCACGCGCAACATCCAACGGGTTCTTGCTATTATCGACATCGAAATCGGCGTCGTCGAATGAATACAGCTTGCCGATCGCTAAACCGTCATCATTCCAATTATGCGTATTTAGATCCTTAACGAAGTCGACGCCCGTTTCCTTATTTTCAAATGCTTTTCGGACGGCCGATTTATCCAACGCCACCGCATCGATAAACGGCTCCGCGAGAGTCGTCTTCATGTGGTCGGGATAGAAAATATTCATCATCTTCCCATTGGGCGCTGCGACCCTCTGTTCAGGCATGAATGGTGGTTGTTTGCGGAAGTCCGAAGACTTGTCGATCTCAACCGCAAATCCAGGACTTCTCCACGAGCCCGCTTGCGCATCACGCTGGAGATCGAGATATCGCCGACCTGCGTCAAGAACGAGGTCATTGAGACGAGTTCCCGTCATATAACGGCGGGGGTTCTCGAGAGACCCCCTTGTTGACATCGCTGCGAGATCGGCAATCCAGACGTTGCGATCATAGTTATCTTTTCGAAGCGCCGTTTCTGGCTTCCCACCCTGAGGTTCGACGTCGATAGTAAGGTTATCAAGAGACGCCTGAAAATCCGGGGGGAGATTGTGCGCCGCCACGACGTTGGGCTTCTTTACCCACATTGGGAGTGACCGTACTGACGATGTTTTCATCAGTTGTCCACTGCATCATTTTGGATACCGGTAATTTCAGATTCGGATTCTTATCCAAGATCTTCCGCGTATTGTCGACGCCATTCCCGCTCTTGCCCGCCAAACCTTGGAGAAGAAGCGTCGCGTAATCGTACTGAGTTCGGTCAACATTGGCATCGAGTCCCGCATCAGCGAGATTTGGCGTCTTGTCGGGCAGGTCCGCGTACCTGTTGACACGCCGGTTTACCGCGTCAATCTGCTCAGGCGTCGCAACCCCTTTGCCGTCAGGTGACTGGCCATTTAAGACATTAAGATCCTCTGTGACAATCGCTTGTGTATCGACATTGGCGGGTATGTTGCCTGTTTTGAGGTCGTCCTCCGGAATCGTTTCCGACGCCGGTTCCTTCTTTTTAACGATGAGCGGGATATCGCCGCTCCCGAAATGACCGGTCGGGGCCTTCTCGGGCTCCTGAGTCGTCGTTGGGTTTGAATCGACGGTTGTTTTCGGATCAGGCTGCGTGGACTGTGGGAGTTGATCGGCAGGCGTAGGCGTCGCATCTGCCCCCGGTGCCACCACAGTCGGAGGAGGCACGACCTTCTTCGGTGTCGTATCCGGACTTGTCATTAGACGCTCCCCACTTCTCAAAATTCGGACAAGAACGCAACCACACGTCCTGACACCGCACCAGCCCTAGCTCGGCTTGTTCGGTGCCTTCGGGTTCGGTGTGCCGCCGCCCATCGAGTCCGGCAGGCGGAGATCGAACGTCGGTGCCGGCAGGTCCGGTGCAGGTCCTGCGGGCAAGCCCTGACCCCCAGGCAACGGGATGGCGGGGCTACCCGGGCGAGGACCCGGAACGCCCTGACGCGTCACCGTCGTATGCATCAAGTACACGTTGTAACTCGACCACTGCGACATCGTGAAGAACAAATCATTACCGGTGCTCGACGGGTGAATGTTCGCACCGTAAATCGACGGGTAGTTCTTGCCCGAAGCGATCACGCGTGCATCGGTCCACGGGCCCATCGGGTTGTTTGCCTGACGCAGCACAATGCCGTTATGGAACACGTCGGTCGAAATCATCAGCCACTGACGCAGCGACGAGTTGTACTGCACCGACACCTCACCAACACCACCGGAAACGATCGGTGCGGGAGCCGCCTTCAAGCCGCGGACCCAACCACTGTTGGTCCAGTACGAGTACGACGACCGATCCAAAATCTTGGACGCCTTCACCTTCGCGACATAGACGCCACCAACACGGCCCTGAGCAGTGCCGTACATGTAGATGGTGTCGCCGTACTTAGCCAACGCCGGCATCTGGAAGTTGCGACCAGCACCACTGTTCGACCAGTACGCGTTCTTCGACTTACGCCACGTCGCACCGTTGTCTTCAGAAACAGCAATGCCAGCGTAGTTCGACGTCCACGAGCCCGGAGCAGGACCGTAGCGCTGAATCGACGCGTACGTCATGTACTGGCGTCCACCAATCGACACGCCCGAGGTTGGGAGGGTCGTGATCTCAACACCGTTGACACGCTTGGAGCCCAAGATCTCGCGGGCTTCCTTGCTGTTGGAACCCGTCAAGAAGCTGTCGAACGAGAAGTTCCGCAAATCCTTGCCACTGCTGTAGGCCAAGGTGTTGTTTCGCCAGTCGAAGCCGGTCGGGGCCTGCGTACCGGTGTCACCGGCGAAGCCCGAACCCTGCTGACCACCCTGAACCAGGTTCACGTACGGCAGAGCCGGGAACGGCACGCCCTTCGGGAACACCGGCAAATTCAACCCAGCGCCCGAAACCAACGGCGGCTGATCCGACGACTCCCCCTTCGGGCGCGGACGACCAAAAGTGTCACCGAACGCGGTGATGACCTGACCAATGCCATTCGCCCAGCTCACAGCATTACCGGTACCGGCGACACCCCACTTCGTATCGGTGTGATCTACCGACTGCGAACCGGTCAGCTTCGCGACAAACGCATTCGTCACGCCGCCCTTGGTGATCGGCTGGCCGTTGCCCCGCTGCTCAGGCTCGCCCACCGAACCCAGAGCAGGCTCCGGGTACAAGTCGGGCCCACCCGGCGCTTGCGGCGCACCCTCACCCGGCCCATCACCGGCATTCTGCTCGTTGGCGGCATTCTTGACTGGCAGAGCCGGCACCGGAGGTGCCGGCGGCACGATCATGCTCGCCGACTCCACATTCGGAACAGTCAACTCAGCCTGAGCATTCAGATCAACATTCTGCTCGGACGCATTCGATCCCGCCGACGAACAACCCGCCAACCCCAACACCGCAACGACCGCGACAGCAGTCATCGCCAACGGACGAAAAGAAACACCAGACATAGCACTCAGTTCCTGACCAGATAGAAGTCAAACAAGACGGGAGAATCCCTCAACCGAACGGGCGAATATTCGACTAGCGACCGTATCGAAGCGCAGCCGCGTGGACCTTCTCAACAAAGCCGGGCATCGAATTGAACTGCCCAACCGCAGCAGACCAATTCTCTGACTTGCGCAGATCGCCGACCCCGCACAGCAGTCGGGCAGCAGTCAACGTCGAGTCGTCAAAGCTGTCCGGGTTCGGCTTGCCGTCGTTGTCAGCGTCGGTCGCAAACTGCTCCCACTGCGACGGCAAGATCTGCATCGGCCCCATCCGGGCATCAATCACGGACGAACCGTCGTAGTGGCCGGCGTCAGTATCCGAGACGACCTTCGCGCCCGTCTCTCGCGACTGACGCAAGTTCCGCATCTCCGGAGTCACCATGCCGTCGACACCGACGGTGGATCCGCTTGCCTCGCCATGATCGCTCGAAACCGAGCCGATTCCCGCGAGCGTGGCCCATCCGAGACCGCATTCCGGCTGTGCCTTCGCCATGGCCGCCGCCGCATACGCATACGACTGCAGGGCGCGCTGACCAATGCCGTAGGGATCACTATGTAGCTCAGACCATGCCTGCAACTGCGCAGACGGAACCGACTCTGCCGAATCGCTTCCGTCCTTCTCCAGGCGATCCGAACACGACGCCAACACAAGCGCCAGTACGACCACCCCAACCAGCCGCAACCACGACCGCCCCCGAACATTACTGTTGATCACGTACCGGAGGGTAGCTTAAGTTCTTTTAAGCATCGAAACCGGATAGGGCAAAGTGCACATAATCACTTTGAACGGCATACGTCGACTATCTGGCCGACATCGACTGGGGTACGGTGCGCGGGCAGTCACCTCGCCTGTCGCGCGTCGACTACCGAACCGACGACGGCTTTGCGTGCCGGTCCATCCACGCCGACCATCGGAAGACGAGGTACTCGGGCACGCCGGGTGAGAATCTGAGAGGTACGGATCGTTGAATCCTTCGTCAAGCAACCAACCGCCATCGTGGATGTGGCCTGCCTCTTCCGACAGCGCTGGCACCGGTGCCGACAGCATCGGATCCGAGCAACCTCCGTCCGCACCGTTGCCACCAAATCAAAACGCGACACCGGGAAGTTCCCCACAGCGGAGGCCCGAGCCGCAACTGCCGCAGGCTCCGGCCGCGGGTCCCCGCTCCGGGCATCGCACCTGGCGATCGTCAATGCGCAGCATCGCCGGTGGCTTCATCACTTTCGGTGGCACAAGGAACCAACAAGACATCGCCGCCCTCGCCGAACGGGTAAGGCAGCCCATCGGCCCCGACTTCCGTCTCGCCGTCCTCTCGCTCAAAGGCGGGGTCGGCAAAACGACGGTCACGATTGGTTTGGGGTCCGTGCTGGCGTCGTTGCGCGGCGATCGCGTCATCGCCGTCGATGCCAACCCCGACTTGGGCACGCTGGCCGGGCGCATCCCGTCCCAGACGATTTCGACGGTCCGAGACTTGCTGAACGAACCAAATACCCGGCGATACGTCGATGTACGCAAACACACGAGTCAAGCCACGAGTCGACTCGAAGTCCTTGCCTCCGAACGCGACCCGGCGATCTCCGAAGCGTTCAACGAGGATGAGTACCTGAAGGCACTCGAGATCCTCGAGTACCACTACAACATGATCCTGACCGACTGCGGAACCGGACTGGTTCACTCGGCGATGTCCGGAGTCCTCAAGTCCGCGACGGCGCTCGTCTTGGTGACTTCACCGGCATTGGACGGTGCCCAAAGTGCAGTCGACACGCTCGCTTGGCTCGGTGCCCACGGATACGAACAACTCGCCCGCGAAGCGATCGTGGTGATCGCAGCATCACAGAGCAAGAACGCGCCCGTCGATGTTGAGATGCTTCGCAACTATTTCCTGGGCCGCACCCGTGCCGTGCAGGTCATCCCCTACGACAATCACCTCGCCATCGGCGGATACGTCGATCTAGACAACATGCAACCAGCGACTCGATCGGCATTCCTTGAACTCGCCGCCACCGTTGTCGAACCGTTCGCTGTCCGACCTCCCCGGTTCGACGCCCCAAACCCATTCAGTGGAATGGCCGGACCGCAACCATAAGCAACACGCCCGTGTTCGCGGCACCGATACGGACTTAGTCCAGGTCCATCGAGTTGGCGAGCCTGATGAGCTCCGACTTCGTTGCTCCCGACTTCCCGATCGCGAAAAAGACATCGTTGCGATCATCTGCGCGGATATAAATCTCCCCAGCTTGGATACGAACGTAACCGGTGCCATATCGCCAGCTGATCGCCTCTGCACCGTCGAAAGCAGACGCTCGCCCGAAAAACTCGTCCACTTCCTCTGCTGATGCCACCCACACCACTTGAAGTGCCACCGAATCAGGCGACATACATGCGATCCGAGCACGCCCAACCGGGTGTCCGGATCCCTGTGGACCCGATCCCAATTCAGCCCTGTCGGGTCGGATCATCCACTGACATGTGCTCTGTTGCCAGCCGACTTGCTTCGGCGTTCGCGGCAGGAGTTTTGGGAATTCGGCCGCATAAATTCCCCAATCTCCCCAGCCTGAATCAACCTTGACCACGGTCTCGGCGCTGGCAGGCGATTCCCGGCCATCAACGGTAGATATGACGACATACCGGCGCTCGCCAAACTTTGCGGAGAAGTCGGAATACCGTGTCTCGTCGCCAGCGTAGATTACCTCGCCGTCGTCACGTACCAGCATGTACTGATCGGCACCCTCAACCGAATTCCAACTGATCTCCACGACACCTACCGAGGCCTTGGCCTGCAGGCCCTCGGGTGCACTAACCGTGTGGAAACTGCCAGCCAACCAGTAGCCCAGGCCGGCGGCGACAACCCCAAGAATACTGAGCCCGACGATGCTGCGGACCCACCAGGACTTCAACACTGCAGAACCCTCCGGCGCCATCAGATCGGCAACTTTCGGAGAATGTCGAGTGCGTCGTCGCCGCTCTTTCCGTTAGGCACAGCAACCACCAAGTAGGTTGAACCTCTCCGTTCGCCATCCTTGAAGTAGCTCATCACAGCTTGGGCCCCGCCAGTGGCAGCAAGCCCAAAGTCGACGCCGACGCGATCGCCTTGAGCGGTCGAGATTAATTCGTGGTTGGCCACGCCAGCAAATCGCTCTCTACCCGCACCGACGAGTGCCGATTTCTCATCAGCGTAGCTATAGATGGCAATCTGGTAGTCGTAGTCCTTCACCCAGTCGTCACCGTTCGGCTTGTTGCAGAAGATTGATCGACGGTTTTCGGCGGTCGCCAGCGGACCCAATCCCTGGCAAACGATCTTCTGATATCCGTCAGTGCTTACCGGCGTACTAGGGAGCAAATCTGGGTACAGCTCAATGATGTCTTCCAGCCCGCGCCACTTCTGACCAAAAACAACATCCTCGGTGGCGTTAGAAAAATCCGAGTTCGTCCCGGACTGACTCCGAGCAGAAACGCTGTACCGATAGGTGCCCGGCCAAGGATTTAGCTGCACTGAAGTTCCACTACCCACATGAACGACTTGGTCATTCTGTTTGACCACGTAGCTCTTTGCACCCGGCACAGCGCGCCAGGTTAAGTCGATTCCCGTCGCCGTGGCCCGGGCCTCCGGACGATCTGGCGTTTGAAGAGTGCCTCCACCGCGCATGAACACTCCGACTAGGGCGCCCAGCGCCATGACGACGAGCACCGCGACGGCGGCCTGCCCGCGGCGCTTCACCGCTGGTTTAGTCGGTGTCTGCGGCGAGGCTGGTGCAGGCCGGGCCTGCAGATTCGCGTGCTGTGGGCCAGGCACCGGCGCACCTGTGGTATTCGCAAACATGTGGCCGCTCGTCGGGAGATTCACTCTGCCGCCGGTGAACGCCGCCTGGAGCGCCTGCGCAAAAGCCGATGCCGTCGGTGGCCGCCCCGCCGGATCCTTCGCCAAGCCTGCTCGCAGCACATCGTCGACGGACGGCGGTAATGACCTGGTCCGCTCCGATGCGCGCGGCGGTTCGGCGAACAGGTGAGCCGTCATCAAACCCTGCAGGCTGCCCGAATCGAAGGGGGCGCTACCGGTCAGGAGCTCGAAGGCTGTCGCGGCCAGCGAATAGATGTCGGCACGACCGTCAACCCGACGCCCGTCAATCTGTTCCGGCGAGCAATACCGCATGGTGCCAACCGTTGTCCCGGTGTGGGTCAAGCCTGCTCCGGCACCGGCCTCGCCGAGCGCCTGCGCGATACCAAAGTCGGTGACTTTAACTGCGTCAGGCATCACCGGGTCCGCACCGGGGGTCACCAGAATGTTGGCCGGCTTAATGTCGCGATGCAGCACTCCGTGCCGGTGCGCCACATCTAGTCCCGCTGCTACGCCGTTAACGATGTTGACCACTAGCCGCGGATCCATGCCGGCCGGAGAAGCCTTCGACATCTTCGACGCGTCCGCGCCGGGCACCAATTCCATGGCAATCCACAGCACGTCACCGAACACACCGCGGTCGTAGACCCGGACCAGGTTGGGGTGGGCAATCGGCGCCAGAAGATCGGCTTCGCGTTCGAAACGCTGCCTCACCACTGGGTCTTCGGCGTGCGCCGAACGCAGCACCTTGATGGCATCGCTTCGCGGTAGACGCGGATGAGTAGCCTTGTAGACCTCGCCCATGCCGCCAGCTCCGAGGACCTGCTCGACACGGTAGCCCGCGATCTGGTCGCCGATTTGGAACATCTCTCCGCCGTTCACCGAATTACTGCTGATCGCGCCGAATGCTACCGGCACAGTCCTGTATCGAGGGCATCGCACCACGTCGTTCGAATGACGACGCCGAGACGGTTCGGACTATTCGAGCGGGATCTTGTTCGCCGCCTCGATCATCTGTTCTTTGGTACCGCCGGGAACGCTGACCGCGATCCACGAGTTCTTCACCAGATCGGTACGGAGGAAGGCCGCGTTCTGTTTCGGA
This sequence comes from Gordonia sp. 34D, assembly GCF_056682775.1. Classification (NCBI taxonomy): domain Bacteria; kingdom Bacillati; phylum Actinomycetota; class Actinomycetes; order Mycobacteriales; family Gordoniaceae; genus Gordonia; species Gordonia sp. 34D. Next base: position 2,406,970 of record NZ_CM155293.1, read on the forward strand.
TCAAAAATACCGGTGCCGTGCTTCCAGGTGATCTCATCGCCTCCAGAATCGGACGCCTTTGTTTTGAAGAATTCGTCCGTCGCATCCGCAGATACGAGCCAACTGACGACATAAACTGCCGAGCTTCCGTTGCAGTTGATACGTGCGCGGGTCCGCACCTTTCCACTGCCCATCGGTTCCGGTCCGACCTCAGCCGTAGTGGGCGCGATTGCCCACTCACAGTACGCGCCTTCCCAGCCCTGGCCGTCTGGGGACTTCGGCAGCAACTTCGGAACCGTATCGACAAAGGGCTGGTACACGCCCCAACTGGCATCAACTGTCACCTCAGTTGCCGCGCTCGGTTCCGACCACACTCCGTTGCGTTCGGCTCGAATTACGTAGCTGCGCTTGCCTTGCGGTGCAGTCGAATCGGTGGCGGTAGTGGCGGAACCAACGTAGACGACGGTGCCCTTATCTCGGATCACCTGATACCAATCGGCACCGCTGACCCCGTTCCATGACAACTGGACCTTCGTGCCCTCGACCGTGGACGTGAGCCCCGACGGGCGGTCGACGGGGCGGGTACCTTCCACACCAAACCTGATGATCAGCATCGATGCCAATAGGACGGCGAGGGCAACCGCACCCGCGATGAAGTAAGTGCGACGCTGCCTGGGCGTGCCGGATGTCGTCGCTTGTTGCGTATAGGTCATCAGAATGGCAACTTTCCGATTAGGTCGCGGGCCTTCTTGGTGTCCCGCGAATCCGGGTACACCACCTCGACCAGGATGGCGGCACGCGGATCGGTGAACTTGAACTCCCACAGCGACCGCGCTGTCCCGTTGTCAGCGACACCGGTCGTTATCGCCCCCTCGCTACCTTGGGCCGACCTCACCTTGTCGTCCTTTTTCGAGGTGCGGTTATTGACCCGGTGGTAGGTGTCGCTACTCGCAGCGGCCGGACTCGCATACCGCAAAATGCGGACCTCGTATTCCGATGAATCTGCGCTGGTCTTCTTCTTGCAGTTGATGATCGCCGCAGGGTAACCGGCGTCCGGGACTGGCCCCTGGGCGGTGCACGTCAAGCCGTCGAACCCGTCGGTGCTAACCGGTGTGGAGGGCAGCAAATCGGGAAAAGCCTTCGCGACGTCCCGCATCAAACCCCAGTTCTGCACGGCGGTCACCGACACCGCGTCGCTGAAATCGGACTGCCTATCTGCCAGGTTTTGCGCGGCGACCGAGAACGTGTGCTCCCCGGGGAAGATCTCTGTCAAAGTCAGCGACGTGTCGTCGACCGTTTGGACCACCTCATCGTCTTGCTTAAGGACGTAGTTCGTGGCACCGGGCACCGCGTCCCAAGTCAGGTCAACACCCTGCGGCGTCGCGGTGGCCTGGACGCCGGACGGGGCATCGAGCCCCATCGACGACGACCACAGGTAACCGCCACCTACGCCGAGCGCGAGCCCGGCAACCGTGGCGATTGACACGAGCGCGGGCAGTTTCTGATACCAGCGGTGTGCCGGTACCGGCGCAGGGTGTACTGGATGAGACACGGGAGCGCCGGGGGTATTCGCAAAGGTTTGCGCGGCAGGCAGCATCGGCGCACCGCTGGTGAACGCCGAATACAGGGAATAGGCGAACGCCGTCGCCGTCTGGGGTCGCGCCGCAGGATCTTTCGACAGCCCCGCAGCCAATACCGCGTCGACGGCCGGTGGCAGACGCCGCTCGCGCTCGGAAGCACGCGGCGGTTCGGAGAAGAGGTGCGCGCTCATCAGCCCTTGCAAGGTGTCCGACTCGTAGGGCGCGGTACCCGTGAGGAGCTCAAAAGTGGTGGCCGCCAACGCATAGATGTCGGTTCGACCGTCCACCTCGCGTCCTTCAATCTGCTCGGGTGCCGAATAGCGCAGCGTCCCAACGGCGGTCCCGGTGCTGGTGAGGTCGGCTCCCGCCTCGCCGAGGGTCCGCGCGATCCCGAAATCGGTCACCTTGATCGCATCCGGAACGATCGGATCCGATCCGGGCGTCACCAAAATGTTCGCGGGCTTCACATCGCGGTGCAGGACGCCGTGCCGGTGGGCCACGTCGAGGCCGGCGGCAACACCGTTGACGATGTTCACGACGAGGCGCGGATCCATACCACCGGCCGACGACTGCGACATCTTGGCCGCGTCAGTACCGGCGACCAGTTCCATCGCGATCCACAGGATGTCGTCGAACGCTCCGCGGTCGTAGATGCGGACCAGGTTGGGGTGGACAATCGGCGCAAGGAGGTCGGCTTCGCGTTCAAAACGCTGCCGAACAACCGGGTCCTCGGCATGCGCCGAGCGCAGCACCTTGATGGCGTCGCTGCGCGGCAAGCGCGGATGGGCGGCCTGATAGACCTCGCCCATGCCGCCAGCCCCGAGCACTCGCTCGACGCGGTAACCCGCGATGTCGTCCCCGATTTGGAACATGCCCTCACCATTCACCCAGATAGCTGCTTAGTTCGGAGTCGAATGCTACCCAGGAGTAGCCGAGTTGGGACGCACCGCACTAGCCTTTTCGAATGACACCACGTCGTCGACCAAGGCGTGCCGTCGCGGCCCGATTGCCTCCGACTTGTCCGAATCCCCCTTACCATCGGCATCCATGACCCCAAAGTTCTCCGCCGCCGAACTCAATGACGCATTTGCCCAGTTCCAGAAGACGGTTGCCGAAATCGCCATCAGTAAGGATTGGGATCGCTGGGCCGACCAATTCACCGTTGACGCCACCTACATTGAGCACGCCTACGGACAGTTCAGCGGGCGGGAGGAGATTCGCGCCTGGATCAACAAGACGATGAACGCGTTCCCCGGCAGCCACATGGTGGAGTACCCGTCGCTGTGGCACGTCGTCGACCCCGAGACCGGCCGCGTGATCTGCGAAGTCGACAACCCCATGCGCGACCCCGGTGATGGCTCCGTCTTTACCGCCACCAACATCACCATCCTCACCTACGCGGGCGACGGCCTCTGGAGTTGCGAGGAAGACGTCTACAACCCGATGGAGTTCGGCCTGATGACCCGTCGCTGGTGCGAACGCGCCGCCGAACACGGCACCCTCGACGAACCCGCCAAGAAGTGGATGGACACTTTCGGCGCCATGTTCGCGCGGAAGTCGTAGGAGCAGTCGCAGCGCGTTGATTTTGCGACCCTATAGGTAGCAAATTCAACGCGCTGCGCCGGAATGAGGGTGTGCAAGCCCGTAATCGTGCCGTGATTGGCCAAATCCCGTTGAGACTCGACCCTCTCGCATAGGGTCATCGCGCGATCCCGAAGTGTTTGACGCCAATCCGGAAGGCCACCCGTGCATCCCTCGCTGAATCCGTCCCTCACGCGCCGACAGGTGATGGCCGCAGGCGGTGCAGCGCTGGCGACCACCCTCGTCGCGCCCGGAAGCGGAATCGCGTCAGCAGGGCCCAAACAAGATGCCGACGTCATCATCGTTGGGCACGGCCTTTCCGGCTTGGTTGCGGCATGCGAGTTGACCGACCGGAAGAAGAAAGTCCTGATCGTTGATCAGGAGTCCGGTGCCAACCTCGGTGGGCAGGCGCATTGGAGTCTCGGCGGGCTGTTCTTTATCGACAGCCCCGAGCAACGGCTGGCTGGCATCCACGACAGTCCCGAACGCGCTCGCCGCGACTGGTTCGCCACCGCGGGATTCGACCGTAATCCCAATAGCGTTGGTGGCGAAGACTATTGGGCCCGACAGTGGGCCGAGCACTACCTCGATTTTGCACACCGGGAAAAGCGCTCATGGCTCGCAGGAATGGGCATGCTGTGGGTTCCGGTGGTCGGCTGGGCCGAGCGTGGCGACGGCACCCCCGGCGGTGTGGGCAACTCCGTGCCCCGTTTCCACACCACCCTCGGCACCGGCCCCGGTGTCGTCGAGCCATTTGTCCGACGTATTAAGGCCGCCCAGCGCGCAGGCCTGGTGCGCTTTGAGTTCCGGCACCGCGTAGACGAACTCCTCACCTCCGGCGACGACGTGGTCGGGATCCGCGGCAGCGTTCTCGCCGCGACCTCGCAGCCGCGCGGTAAGGCGTCGTCGCGCACCGTGGTCGGCGACTTCGAGTTCCACGCACCGCTGGTGATCGTGGCATCGGGCGGCATCGGCGGCAACCACGAACTTGTTCGACGCAACTGGCCCGCCCGTCTCGGCAATCCGCCGGAGCACATGGTGACCGGTGTGCCCGCGCACGTCGACGGTCGGATGCTGGGGATCGCCGAAGCCGCAGGTGCCCGCCATGTGAACCGCGACCGCATGTGGCATTACACCGAAGGCCTCCGCAACCACTCGCCGATCTGGCCCGGTCACGGCATCCGCGTGTTGGCGGCACCGTCGTCGATGTGGTTCGACGGCGCCGGTCGTCGCTTCCCCACCCCTGGCATTCCCAGCATGGACACCCTCGGCACGTTGGAGCTGATTCAGAAGTCGGGGTTTGAGTACTCGTGGTTTGTGCTGAACAAGCGAATCATCGAGAAGGAATTCATTCTGTCGGGCTCCGAGCAAAATCCGGAGCTGACGAGCAAGAACTTGGCGGCATATCTGGCCAACCGCGTGATCGACGACGTGCCGAAGCCGGTGCAGGCATTCCTCGACCGCGGCCCCGACTTTGTGACGGCGAACAGCGTCGAAGAGTTGACGGCCAAAATGAACAAGCTCGTCGGCACCAATCATCTCGATGCGGCTGCACTGAAGCGTCAGATCAAGCATCGCGATGCTGAGTCGATGAACCCCCGCTCGACGGACGACGGCATCAAGGCGATCCGTCGGTCGTTGGCCTACATCGGCGACAATCTGGTCCGGACCCAGCCGATGCACCGCATCTTGGATCCCGCGGCGGGACCGCTGGTCGCGATCAAGATGAACATCCTGACCCGTAAATCGCTGGGCGGTTTGCAGACCGACCTGTCGGGCCGCGTCTTGGACGAGAACGGCAAGCCGATTAACGGACTGATGGCGGTCGGCGAGGCCTCGGGCTTCGGCGGCGGCGGCGTCCACGGCTACCGTGCCCTGGAGGGCACCTTCCTCGGCGGCTGCCTCTTCAGCGGCCGCCAAGCCGGCCGCGCCGCCCGCCGACTGGTCTAACCCCCGCCCCCTGGCCGTTCTCGCATGATGCGTCGATTCCCGCACTATGTCTGACATAGTGCGGGAATCGACGCATCATGCGAGAACGAAGGGCAGGGCCCGCACAGGGGGCGTACGGGGTGGGGCGGCACGACTTTCATGAACGACGACGGCGCCCGTGAAATACGTGACGGAAACCTACGGGACCGTAATATCGGACGTGCAGCGGGTAACGAAACGTCGTTTCTGGGCGATGAAACGTGGGACAACTAACTTGGGACCATTGCCTACGTGACGTAGCCTGGAACCTAAGTACGCATGTCGGGTGTGTCGCCGAGAAGGCACGACCGCCGCCCGAAACGAATCACCCCCGACCAGAGGAACCCCGATGGCACGTCAACTCACACAACTCGAACTCCTCACAGAGTTGGAGCCGACCGCTGAGGCCAACGTCAATCGTCACCTCAAGACGGCCCGCGATTGGAACCCCCACGACTACGTTCCGTGGGACGAAGGCAAAAACTACGCAGCACTCGGTGGCACCGACTACGACCCCGAGCAGTCGCCCCTTGACGAGGTCGCCAAGGCCGCGATGATCACCAACCTGCTGACCGAGGACAACCTGCCCTCGTACCACCGGGTGATCGCCGAGAACTTCTCGATGGACTCCGCTTGGGGCCACTGGGTTGGTCGTTGGACCGCTGAGGAAGACCGTCACGGTATCGCCATGCGCGACTACCTGGTCGTCACCCGCGGCGTCGATCCCGTGGCGCTTGAAGAAGCCCGCATGATCCACATGACCAACGGCTACGACCCCATCCTCGCCGCCGCCGACCGCGCCGACGAGATGCGCGCCAGCGGCGAAGAGATCGGTCTCCTGCATTCGGTCGCGTACGTGACCTTCCAGGAACTCGCGACGCGCGTGAGCCACCGCAACACCGGCAAGGCGTGCAACGACCCGGTCGCCGACCGCATGCTGCAGCGCATCGCCGCCGACGAGAACCTTCACATGATCTTCTACCGCAACATCTGCGGTGCGGGCATGGACATTTCGCCCGACCAGACGCTGCGCGCAGTGACTGACATCGTGACGAACTTCCAGATGCCGGGCGCGGGCATGCCGAACTTCCGTCGCCACGGTGTGCTGATGGCCAAGCACGGCATCTACGACCTCCGCCAGCACCTCGACGAGGTCATCGCGCCCGTCCTGCGTAAGTGGAACGTCTTCGAACGCAACGACTTTGGTTCGGACGGTGAACGCACTCGCGACGAGCTGGCTGCGTTCCTCGAGCAGCTCGACAAGGACGCGACGCGCTTCGAGGAAATGCGCGATCGTGCGCTCGCCCGCGAGGCAGCTAAGCGAGAGAAGCAAGCGTCCTGACCACCTCAACACCAACCGCCCCGGCGCCTTCAATCACCACCGAAGGCGCCGGAGTCGTGTCTGAACTCGCTGATCGCAAACCACTGCGGATCGGCAAGATCGAACTCGGTAGCCCCGTCGTATTGGCACCGATGGCTGGCGTCACCAACGTCGCTTTCCGCGTGCTGTGCCGCGAACTCGAACTGGCGCGCACCGGCACCGTCTCCGGCCTGTACGTGTGCGAAATGGTGACGGCGCGGGCCCTCGTCGAACGGCATCCGGTGACGATGCACATGACAACGTTCGATCCGACAGAGACGCCGCGGTCCATGCAGCTCTACACCGTCGACCCCGAATACACCTATCAAGCAGCCAAGATGATCGTCGACGAGAACCTCGCCGACCACATCGACATCAACTTCGGTTGCCCAGTCCCCAAGGTCACGAAAAAGGGCGGCGGCTCGGCGATCCCCTATAAGCGTCGCCTGTTCCGCAACATCGTCGCCGCCGCCGTGCGCGCCACCGAGGGCACCGATATTCCGGTGACCGTGAAGTTCCGCATCGGGATCGACGACGACCACCACACGCACCTTGACGCCGGTCGTATTGCCGCCGAAGAGGGCGCCCAGGCGGTGGCCCTGCATGCGCGAACCGCGTCGCAGCGGTACTCCGGAACTGCCGTATGGGACGAGATCGCCCGGCTCAAAGAACACGTCACGTCCGTCCCGGTCCTCGGCAACGGTGACATTTTTGAAGCCGACGACGCCGTCCGCATGATGGAGCAGACCGGGTGCGACGGGGTCGTCATCGGCCGCGGCTGCCTCGGGCGCCCGTGGCTGTTCGCCGAGCTGTCGGCCCGCCTGCGCGGAGTGGAATGCCCCACACCCCCGAACCTCGGTGAAGTTGCCCAGATCATGATTCGTCACGGCGAACTCCTCGCCGCCCACCACGGCGAAATGAAGGGCATGCGCGAAATCCGCAAGCACGTCGCGTGGTATCTGCGCGGGTTCCCTGCGGGGTCGGACTTGCGATCGTCGCTCGCGCTGGTCAAAACGCTCGACGACCTGCACGAACTTGTCGACGCCCTACCGAAGGACACGCCGTTCCCCGCCGATGGGCACGGTCCCCGCGGACGGCAGGGCTCGCCAGCGGCGGTGGCACTGCCCGAGGGATGGTTGGACGACCCCGAAGAGGACGTGGTACCCGAAGACTCCGAGACCTTGGCAGCGGGCGGCTAACCGCGCCATCGTGTCCCGAGGCGTAGGAAGTTCTCAGGCACGCCGATTAATATGTGCCAAACGCCGTTGTTCCCAGGACACTGTTGCTAATGGTCGCTGCGGCGACCGGCGCTCCCCGATGCCAGAAGAGAAAGTAGTGCTGTGAGTTCTGACCGCCCCGACTCTCCCGAGTCGCCCGACGACCAGCCGGCCCAGCCCCGGCGACCTCGTCGTGCACGGGAGTCCGGGACGTACGACTTCCGCACCCGCTTCGGCACTCCCGGCAGCACCCCGCCCGCGCCCCGGAGCGCCGGACCGACCGACCCTCGCCGCAATGTCCCCGCTCCCGGCGGACCAGGCCAGCGTGCCGAAGGCTTGCGTGAACCAGCCGCCCGCGAAGGCTATGTGCGCCCCCGCGGACGGCTGACGGTCCGTCAGCTCATGGAGCAGATGGGCGTCGACGACACCGCCACCCCCGAATCGGCGGACCGCTACGCGGCACCGAGCCAGCGCGCCGGGTCCCGCCCGCAACCGCCGCGGCGTCGACCCACACCGCCGCCCGTGCCGCCAGTGCAGCCGCCAGCGTCTGCCGAAGTAACGCAGATGATTCCGGCAGTGACCGACGATCCCGCAGTCGACCTGTCCGACACGGCGACCGCAGCCCGACTGTCTGAGGAATCGCGCGGACAACGTCAGGCCCCGGCACCGGAAACACGGGTGACGCGCAGTCCCGCGGCGATGGACGAGGACGCCGAACCCGAGGCCGTCGACGAACCACGCAAACGTCGGCGTCCCCTGGAACCCACGCCCGACCTCACCGCCGCGTTCGAGAAGATCGGCGGCGGTCGACGCAGCCTGACCGCCAAGCAGCGCACCCGGAAGGCGGCCACAAACGGTGGTCGTATTTTGTTGGGCTTGGCGTGCCTGCTGTCGCTCGTCGGTACCGGCTACGTCTGGAACTTGAAGCGCGGGTGGAATGGCGGCTGGAACGTCGTCAACGCCCTCGACCCCAACAGTTCCAATATCCGTAAACCGCAGGATCAGAACGGCGACGAGACGTACCTCATCGTCGGCACCGATTCCCGTGCAGGCAAGAACTCCAAGGTTGGTGCCGGTGACGCGTCGTCCGTGGAGGGCGCCCGCTCCGACACCGTCCTCCTGGTGAATATCCCGGCCGACCGCAGTCGCGTCGTTGCCGTTTCTTGGCCGCGTGACCTGGCCGTCGACCGGCCCGAATGCCAAAGCTGGGACAACACCACAGCGTCGTACTCCGGCACACTCGAGGCTGCGAGCGGAGTGAAGCTGAACGGCGTGTACGCCGACGGTGGCCCCAACTGCCTGGTGAAGACGCTGACACAGATCAGTGGCCTCAACATCAACCACTTCATCGCCATGGACTTCTCCGGCTTTGAGCAAGTGGTCCGCACCCTCGGCGGTGTCACTGTCTGCTCCACCGTTCCCCTTTACGACTACGAACTCGGCACCATCCTCCGCAAGGCAGGCACCAAGAAGCTGACCGCGGGACAGGCTCTCAAGTACGTTCGTGCACGCCATATCTCGGCCGAAGGCAACGGCGACTACGGTCGTATCAAACGCCAACAGTTGTTCATGTCGTCGCTGCTGCGGTCGTCGCTGTCGAGCGACGTGCTGTCGAATCCGTCGAAGCTGAACAAGATCGTCCAGACGTTCATCAAGAACAGCTACGTCGACAATGTTGATACCGACTCGCTCATTCAGCTCGCCGAATCGATGCAGGGCATGGAAGCCGGACGCGTCACGTTCCTCACCGTTCCGACGGCTGGCACCACGACCGACGGTGAGAACAACGAGATTCCGCGCATGGAAGATATCGACGCGATCTTCAACGCCATCATCGACGACAAGCCCCTGCCCGGCGAGAAGAAGTCCAAGCCGGAGAGCACCACGAAGGCACCCTCGCCGCAGGCACCGGTCAAGAAGGAACTGACCGCACAAGACACGTCCAATGTCAGCGTCCGCGTCCTCAACGGCACCGACCAGTCGGGCCTCGCGACCAATGTGATGGAAGAACTCCTTCGCCAGGGCGTCAATGTGGGTGGTGTCGCCGATTCGTCGGAGAAGCAGACGTCGACTGTCGTGCGGTATGGCACGGGAGCGAAGGATTCGGCCGCGACTATCGCAAAGATGTTCCCGGGCGCAAAGATCCAGGCCGACAGTTCCGTGAAGGCGGGCGTCGAAGTGATCCTTGGAGCGGACTTCGCCGGAATTGAATCGATAGCGTCCGCACCTGCGGTCGGATCCACCTTGACTGTCAGTGAACTGCCTGCCCACGTCGGCAACAGCGACCTTCCGAACGACTTGTCGGTCACCAACGCTGGCGATACCACCTGCACGTAACGGCCTGTTGTTGCCGGTACTCGTCGTCCGCCAAGAGTTAACGACGACTTCACCCTGCCCTCGTTGAGAAGCTAAACAGCTTCCGTAAAGTTGGCATTATGCGTGACGCTTATCAGGAGCAGATGACTGCACTGAACACGGTTCTCGGCGACATGGTCGACAAGGTTGGCATTGCCATGGCCCAAGCTACCCAGGCCCTCCTCGAGGGGGATTTGGAGTTGGCCGAGAAGGTGATTTCCGACCACGATGCAGTCGCCGAGATGTCTGCCAAGGCCGAGGATCAGGCTTTCGGGTTACTCGCCTTGCAGGCACCGGTGGCCGGCGACTTGCGGTCGGTGGTCAGTGGTTTCCAGCTGGTGTCGGAGATCGACCGAATGGGTGCGCTCGCTTTACATGTCGCGAAGGTCGCACGCCGCCGGCATCCGGCGAAAGTCCTTCCTGACGAGGTGCAGGGCTATTTTGAAGAGATGGGCCGCTTGGCGGTCGAAGTGGCGCAGAACGCGCGACGGGTTTTGGAGAACCAGGATTACCACGACGCGTTGAGCTTGATGGACGACGATGACGCCATGGATGACCTGCATCGTCACCTGTTTACGGTAATGATGGACCGCGAGTGGGGCCACGGTGTTGCCGCCGCCGTCGACGTGACCCTGTTGGGTCGCTACTACGAGCGCTTCGCCGACCACGCCGTCCTCATCGCCCGCCGCGTCGTCTTCCAGGCCACCGGAAAAACTCCCGAGCAACTTCTCGAAGCCAGCTAGTCCCGCCGTCGTTCCGCGCGGCGTTCGCGTTCCGCGCTCCGCGCAAGTTCCGCTTTTCTGTCGCGTTTCGGCCTACCCGTCACCGATCCATGCATTTGGCGACGGTTGTGCAGCAGATTTTCAGCTAGCGGTGACAGAAAAGTTCCAAAACCGGTCTCCGGGCCCAACCCAAGTTCGGCGCAACGTTAGGTAAGCGCCGTAGGTTCGACGCGTCGTCGAACGTCTGAATCTGCACCTTTCTGTCGCATACGACGGTCCTGCGTCGGCCCAACCGTCACCGATCTGGCCCTTTGGTGATGATTGGGTCGAATCGTGACAGAAAAGTGCAGATCGGGCGCGGCGCGAGGCCGATCGGGCGCAGAACGACGCGGCGCGGGGCGGCCGGGGACGAACGACGACGGCCGCCGGACCCGAAGGTCCGACGGCCGTGTTGCGTTGCCGTTACGACTATCCGCCGTTGAAGGCGGGCTTGTAAGGCCGGCAGGCGGCACCGCGGAGGAAGCCGCAGGGCGGTGCGTTACCCGGGACGGAACCCGAGATCACCGGGAGTGTCGCGAACGAACCGCTCAGGTCGATCGTGTCGACAACCTTGCCACCGGTGCGGAGGGTCTCGAACTGCCATGCTGGCAGATCGCCGCCGGGCGCGGACACCAGGATGCGGATCCGGTTCCCCTTACGGAAGCCGTGCATGATCGGGTTCAGCGCAACGGTCATCAGGTTGAATCCGTCAGCCATCGGGACCTGGCGGTAGTAGTCCGGCGCGGTGCCGTCACCGCGGAACGTCGACCGCAGCACACCGGTCGACACCGACGTCTCGTTGCCTGCCTTGTCGACCTCGGTGACCGTGACCTGAAGGTCGGTGACGGGTGCGGAACTCTTGACACGTAGCGTCACCGAGCCGTTGCCCAGCATGATCTTGTCGCTCGGCAATGGTGCACTGATGAATCCCAGGCCACTGCGGCCGGGCGCCTGCTGCCAGTTGTAGTCGGGATTGATACCCCACGCTGCGGCGGTGTCGGTCGATGCGTCCTTGAGCGTGTTCATCGGCCGGTTAGCGGGATTCGGGTTGAACGACACTTCGCCGCCCGTCGCCGAAGTACCCAGCTTGCCCTTGGCGTTGAGGTGCATCTTCTCGGTGCTCGACGGCCAACCGTTCAGCGACTTCTGCCACGGCGACGACAGTCCACCGAATCCGGCCGAACCGCCACCGTTGTCGAACAGGGCCCACAATCGCGGGGTGTTCGCCTTGAAGCGTGCCTTGGCGTCAGCGACCGAGGTGGAGTTGCTAAACCGCATGTTCGGAATCGTCTGACCCGGTGCACCGGTGGCCGCAGGGAAGACTGCGGTTCCGAGCGGCTGCATCTGCGGCGGCGTGTGCGGCACCTGATCGGCAACGAAAATCTGCAGGAACTCGGCCCAGCGCGACATGATCTGCGGTCCGAGCGAATCAAAGTGGTGGCCGTTGATGATGTTGACCCACACGTTGGGGTTGTGGTCGAGGTGCGGAATGACGTTAACCCAGTTGGCGCCGGTCTGCTCATCTTGGCCTGCGCCAACGAGGAACACGGGGACGTCAATCTTCTCGGCCCAGTCAGCGATCGACCGGTCGCGGTAAATCTGGGCTGCACGCGTCGGGTTGTCGCGGATCAGCTTGAAGGCGTTAAGAGTCTGCAGACGGAGCTTCTGGTTGTTCTTGCAAACCTTGTCGCCGCCGTTGACGCGGGCGATGGCCCACGGCTGGCCACCCTTGGGTGCAGGCTGCGCGTTCTGGACCCGTTCCTTGAGCCAGGTGTTGGCGAAGCCCTTGTTGTAGATACCGCCGGGCAGACCGGTGGAGTACAGGTCATCGGTGGTGCTCATGGGGGCGATGGCTGCCAGGTGCGGTGGGCGGGTGCCCGCGGCGTACATCTGTGAGATTGCCGAGAACGAGATGCCGACCATGCCGACCTTGCCGCCCTTGACCCAGTTCTGGCGGCCAAGCGTCTCGATGATGTCGTAGGCATCGAACGCCGCCGCGTCGTCGAAGAGTCCGAAATCGCCACCGCTGCAACCTGATCCACGCATCTGCACGCTAACCGAAGCGAAGCCCAACATTTGCGGGGCGAGGGTTGCGCCAACGATGACCGACGACGCCGGCGCCAGCGGATCCTTCACGCCGAGCTTTTCGCCAGCGGCACCGACAATCAGGTCGCCGGGAGCGGCATTCTGGTAGCCCGAGTACTCGATTACGGTCGGGAATGGACCGTCGGACAGCTTCTTGCCGATCGGGAGACGAACGGTTGCGGCGATCGAGATGCCATCACGCATGGTGACATAGTTGAGCCCTTCGTGCAGCTTCTGGCCGTACAGTGACGGGTTCGGCGGCGGGGAGTCCTTGCTGGTCACCGCAACCGGTGCCGCGCTGATGCCCTTGCCAACGAAGCGGTACTGGCCGGGTTGCAAGTCGCGCACGATCAGCGAACCGAGTTTGTCGGCGACACCCGAACCAGCCTGGTTTCCAGCCGAGTCGACGAGCGTCAACGAGGTACCTGGCCGAGCATCGGTCAGGTACGCCTGACTGACACCTCCGCCAACATGAACGCGCTGCGCGGCAGCGGCGTCTGGCGCCGCGTTCACGCTCGCGACTGTTACTGCGAGAACGGCTGCCGTGGCCACCGTTGAGCGCAGGCCGAATTGGCCTTTGAACACTTTCATCCCCGATCTTGTTCGATGCCCCGCCAATGTCGGGGCCTTGCACTGCTATCGCTTGATGTATCCGAGCATCAGTTGCACGCCGCCGTCGGCGATTCGCTGGGCCACCTTGCGGTCGCCGGTACTCAAATAGCTGAGGGTCATGCCGTCTGTCATTGCGACGACGATCGTCGACAGTTCTTCTGCAGGCAGGGTCCATACTGTGCCGGTGGTTTCCGCGGCCACGGTTAAGAGTCCGCCAACAAGTTCGTAGTAGCCCCGATAGAGCTTGTCCGCTAGGTGTGCCAGGTCGTCGGTTCGCTGAGCGTAGAGCGCCAGTTCGACGAGTGCATGTTCGCGATCTCGGTTCTCGATGAGGTCGTGTAGGAAAACATCGAAGGCACCTTCGAGTACATCGGTGATGCTCATTTTGGCGGTGGAGAGCACCTGGGAGGCTTCGCTCAGCCAGGTGTCCATCGCTGCGAGTTCTTGTCCGATGCCGTATTCGACGACGGCGGCCAGGAGTTCGGCGCGCGAGTCGAAGGCGTAGAAGAGGCTCGATTGGCCGACATTGGCCTCCTCGGCGATCCGGCGGGTAGTGGCTGCTTCCACTCCGTCGCGCGCAATAACGCGCATGGTCGCGCTGATCGCGGCCTCGCGTCGCTGCTGAACTGTGAGCCTAGCCATGTCGCCTTCAAGTTGATCGTTTGATCGATACGATGTCTTCTCGTGACGGTAGTCACTGGGGATGGGAATGGCAAAACCCCGGCCGCGCAGGGGGCGCGACCGGGGTTTTGTCGTTACGGAGCGTGCGTTCGGACTAGCCGAATCGACCCGAAATGTAGTCCTCAGTCTCCTTGCGGACCGGGTTGGAGAACACCTCGCGAGTGGCCCCAACTTCCACCAACTGCCCCGGCTGACCTGCACCGGAAAGGTTGAAGAAAGCCGTCTTATCGCTAACGCGGGCAGCTTGCTGCATGTTGTGCGTAACGATGACGATCGTGTAATTGCTCTTCAATTCGGCAATCAGATCTTCGATAGCCAACGTCGAAATTGGGTCAAGTGCCGAGCAGGGCTCGTCCATTAAAAGCACCTCGGGCGAGACTGCGATCGCGCGCGCAATGCACAGTCGCTGCTGCTGCCCACCCGACAGTCCACCGCCCGGCTTGTCGAGGCGGTCTTTCACCTCATTCCACAGGTTGGCACCCCGCAGGCTGGCCTCGGCAACCTCGTCAAGCTTGGCCTTATCGCGCACCCCGGCCAGTTTCAGGCCGGCGACGGCGTTGTCCCGAATCGACATGGTGGGGAACGGATTGGCCCGCTGAAAAACCATGCCGATACTGGTGCGAACTGCCACCGGGTCGACGTTTTTGCCGTACAGGTCCACATCGTCCAACTTCACGGTGCCGGTCGCGTAGGCGCCGGGCGTCACCTCGTGCATGCGATTCAGCGTGCGCAGCACCGTCGATTTACCGCAGCCCGACGGGCCGATGAAAGCGGTCACCGATTTCGGCGCGATCCTCACCGACACGTCCTTCACCGCGTGAAAGTCGCCGTAGTAGACGTTGAGATCTTCTAAAGTCAGGCTCTTAGCCATTAGCTCTTCTCCATTCGGGGTCCAGTAAACCGGGCCAGCACCCGAGCGAGGACATAAACGATTGCAACCGCGATGACCAGGGTTAAGGCCGCACCCCAGACTGTCTCGTAGCCGCTTGGACCCTTGTTGTAGTCCTGCAGCATCATCAGCGGCAACGACTGCTGGTTGCCGACAAACGGATTCAGGTTTGTCGCCTGGGTGGCACCGACCAGGATCAAGACCGGTGCTGATTCCCCCATCACGCGAGCGATCGCCAGCATGACGCCGGTGATGATGCCCGACATCGCGGTCGGGAGGACCACCCGCAGGATCGTCTTCCACTTCGGCACACCCAACGCGTACGCGGCCTCACGGAGGTCTTGCGGGACGATCTTCAACATTTCTTCGGTCCCCCGGATCACCAGCGGCACCATGAGCAGCACCAACGACAGCGCGACGGCAAAACCGGAGCGCGGCATATCGAAGGTGGTGCGCCATACGGCGTAGATGAACAGTGCGGCGACGATCGACGGCACGCCGGAGAGGACGTCGACCATAAAGGTGGTGATTCGAACCAGCCGTTTGCTGGTGTCGGCGTATTCGACGAGATAGATCGCCACCAGAACACCGAGCGGGATACCAACGACAGCAGCGATTCCCGTCTGGATCAGGGTGCCGAGGATGGCATTGACGGCTCCGCCGTACCGTTCAGATTGCGTCCACCAGCCGATGTCCAAAACCGGCCCGATACCGCGGGAAATCAGGGTGTAGACGAGCCACCCGAGCGGCAGGATCGCCACGACCACCGACGCCATCACGGCACCGCGGACGAGGCCGTCGGTACCGCGTCGTCGGCCAGATAATTGTTGAGTCAGTTCCACTGTCTCTCCTTGACTCAGGCCCGACGGGCGATGACGCTGCGCGCCGCCGCATTCACGATGAACGTGAGGGCAAACAGGACGAGGCCTGCGGAAATGTAGGCACCCGTCTTGACGGGTGAATCGAACTCGGCGGCGTTGTTCGCGATCACCGTGGCTAGCGTCTGGCCGCTTTCGAGCAGATTGAAGTTGATTGGACCGGCGGCCGAAATAATCAGGAGCAGCGCCATCGTCTCACCGAGCGCACGACCGAGGCCGAGCATGGCACCACTGATGTAGCCGGAGAAGCCGAAGGGCAAAACCGCGTAGCGAACCACTTCCCACTGCGTGGCACCGAGGGCCTGCGCGGCCTCGCGGTGACCGCGCGGCGTCTGGGCAAAAACTTCCCGGGTCACGCCGGTGATGACCGGCAGGATCATGATCGCCAGCACGATGCCACCGGTCAGCAGGGTGCCGCCGGTCGACATGTTTGCCGCGTTCTCTGGCTGTTTGAAGAACGGGAGAAAGCCCAGGTTGTCGACGAGCCACTGGTTGGGCCCCACCATGGCTGGCCCCAACACGAGGATGCCCCAAAGCCCGTAGACGATGGATGGGATCGCGGCCAACAGGTCGACGATGTAGGCAACCGGACCGGCAATCCTCTTCGGCGCGTATTCGGTGACGAACAGTGCCACACCGAGGGCGATCGGCATGGCGATGATCAGGGCGATCACGGCCACGAGGACCGTCGCATAGAACTGCTGCGGGATACCGAACTTGATGGTTTCGCCCGACACTTCCCACGTACCGGTGTACGCGAAGAAGTTCGCCGAGTTCTTCACCAGCGACGGGATCGCCTGAATCAGCAGGAACAGGGCGATCAGGCCGATGACAATCGACACCAGGAGACCAGAGCCCGTGGCGAGTCGGGACATGATTTTGTCGCCGATGCGCGAGATCGTCGAACCGGTGAGGGCGCTCGGCTCGGCGGTCTTCCGCTGGCCGGGGCCCCCAACATCGGGAAGTTGATGCTGGGGGCCGGCGACCGCGTCGGACACGGCCGGGCCCGCGTCACCGTCGGGACGCATGGTCACGGGAGTGTCCGACCTGGTCACAGCGCGTCGATCGTTCCGCGAAGCTTGGTCTTGAAGGCTTCAGGCAGCGGCACGTAGCCGAGCTTGTCGAGGCCTTCCTGACCCTTGTCGAGGATGGTCGTGAACGATGCCTTGAGGTTCTTCGAGACCTCGGCATCGGCGTAGCCGGTGGAGCAGACGATCTCGTAGGTCGTCAGGACCAGCGGGTACGCACCGGCTTCTTTCAGCGTGTAGAGCGCGCTGGTGTCAACGACGAGGTCCTTGCTGTCGGGCTTAACGAACTTGGCGGCGTCGAGCGCTTTACCTGCGGTCTCTTTGGTCAGTTCCGTGGCACCAGCACCGAAGTCAATCGCGGCGACGGACAGGTTGTTCTCAGTCGCGAAGCCCCACTCGACGTACGTGATGGAGCCTTCAGTCTTCTTGACCGTGTCACCGACGCCGGTCGACTTGGCTGCGCCCGAACCACCGTGACCCGTCCACTCCTTGCTGTGCTCGTACGGCCACTCCGTGGGAGCGGCGGTGTTGAGGTAGCGGGTGAAGTTGTCCGTGGTGCCCGAGCTGTCGCTGCGGTGCACGGGGATGATGGTCGACGACGGCAGCGTGGCGCCCGGGTTCAGGGCCTTGATGGCGGCGTCGTCCCACTTCGTGATCTTGGAGTCGAAGATCTTCGCCAGGACCGGAGCGTTGAGGTTGAGCTTGTCGACGCCGGGAACGTTGAAGGCGATGGCGACCGGACCGGCAACCAAAGGCAGGTGCCACGCGTCGTTGCCCCCGCAACGCGTCTTGGCAGATGCCACTTCAGCGTCCTTGAGCGGCGAGTCGGAGCCCGCGAAGTTGACGTCGCTGGCAAGGAATTTCTTGACGCCGTCGCCCGAACCGGATCCGGTGTAGTCGAGGATCGCGCCGTCGTTGTCGGTCAGCACGCTGGAAAAGTGTTCCATCGCCTTCTGCTGCGCGGTCGAACCCTCACCGGTGATCGTGCCGGTTGACGAGTCGCCTCCACCGCAAGCGGTGAGGACGATGGAGGCTGCAGCAAGGCCTGCTACAGCGATGCCCGCATTGCGGGCGAGCTTGGGGGACGCGCTCATGTCGGTGGTGTCGCCTTTCATCTGTTCAGGTACGAGGCGAAAGTATCGACGCCCGGTTAGGACAGAGGAACGTGCGAGTTACGCATCGGGGAACAGTGCGGACCGCAACATGAACGGTTGGTGTTTGCCCGGTGTCACCCGGTCTGACGTCGGTCACCCCCGCTCCCAGCCCCCGTTCCGCGGGCTCCGCCCGCCGTTCTCGCATGATGCGTTGATTCCCGCACTACGTCGGACATAGTGCGGGAATCGACGCATCATGCGAGAACGCCGCGAGGGAGGAGCGGAGGAGAAGGCCGGCGAAGGCTAAGCGCGACGGTAGGCGATGTCGGCGGTGTAGCGGGTGAAGCCGAGGCGTTCGTAAGTGTGCAGGGCGGCGGCGTTGTCGCCTTCGACGTACAGTTCCACTTCCTTGAGCAGCGGACCGTCGTCGTCGGTCAGCGCGGCCATGTAGTGCAAGCCAGCCAAGGTGAGTAGCGAACCGAGTCCGCGACCCTGGGCTGCGGAGTCCACACCCACGATGTACACCTCGCCGAGTGCCGGTTCGTCGCCGACCGCGGGATGGATCTTGGTCCAGTGAAAGCCCAACAACTTCGCAGGGTCGGTGGAGTCGAAGGCCAGGAACACCCCGGCGGGATCGAACCAGTCCGCGCCGGTGCGCTCGTCGATCTCCGCCTGGGTCCAGCCGCCTTGCTCCGGATGCCAGGAGAAGGCGTCGTTGTTGACGCGCAAAATTTCCGCGTCGTCGGCGGGCCCAGCGTAGGTCCGTACGACGATGTCGTCGCGCTCGGGAATCTCCGGCAAGGGCTGGGCACCGGCCTCCACCGACACTGGCCGACGCAACTGCAACAGTTCACGCGCCCGCTCCAAGCCCAAAGCGGCGGCGACAAAGGTTGCGGCAGGCAAGTCGCCATGGGCCCACACCTGCGGTTTCTCCGACCCCGGCACGCCCTCGGCTGCGGACAGCGCCGCATCAACCAGGGCACGACCTTCGCCGCGTCCACGGAACTCCGGGTCGACGACGGCTTCCACCATCGCTGCGCCCCCATCGCGGGCGGCAATCACGTTGGCGTAACCGTGCTCGGACAACAGGTGCAGGTCGGCGCCGGACGAGATCGCGAACCGCGCCTGCTCGGCGAGCGGCGCAATGCCGTCGACGCGTTCGGCGCGCTCACACAGGTCGCGGGCAAAGGCGACGTCCGCCGCGCTTAGTGCGTCGGCAACAATTCGGGGCTCACGGTGCTCACTCATCACCGTCCAATGTATCGGCCGAATCCGACCGTGGGCCGGGACTCGCCTGCCCGGACCCGTCGCGTTCACTGCGGCGCGACGGCTTCACCGCCTTGTAACCAACATTGCGGACCGTACCGATCAGCGACTCGTGGTCGCTGCCGAGCTTGGCGCGCAGTCGTCGCACGTGGACGTCGACGGTGCGGGTGCCACCAAAATAGTCGTAACCCCACACTTCGTGGAGCAGTTGAGCACGAGTGAACACCCGGCCTGCGTTCATGGCGAGGAACTTCAGGAGCTCAAATTCCTTGTATGTCAGATCGATGGGCCGACCGCGTAGTCGTGCGGTGTACGTCGACTCGTCAATCACCAGCTCACCGAGCGTCACCTTGTCTTGTGGCTCGTCGATGGTGCCGTTGGCGCGTGTGGTGACCAGGCGCAGTCGGGCGTCCAATTCGGCGGGCCCGGTACTGGGCAGCAGGAAGTCGTCGATGCCCCAGTCGGCATTCACTGCGACGAGTGCACCCTCGGCGACGACGGCCACCACGGGGGCCGTCCCGGTGTCGGAAACGAGCCGACACATGGTGCGGGCAGCACTTAAATCTGTGCGAGCGTCCACCAAAATTGCTTGCGGCTCACCCAATTGCACCAGCGCTGATGTCTCTGCGGGAAGCAGAGCTACGCGGTGCGGAAGCAAGGAGAGTGATCCCAGGACAGCTTCGGCAGTTTGCTCGTCGGTCAACAGCAACAGGTCCACGTATGACTCCAATCAAGTCGTGGCTCAGTTGTTGGGCTGTCGATCGACGCTGGTCGCAGCTCCCGGTAGTGAGTGCCTCGTAAAACGAGAAACACTAGTGACAGAATAGCGCCGATGCCCGAAACATCCTCCCTCACCCCAAAGCGCGCGCCCCGTCGCTTCCTGCAAGCGGCCGCGTGGGCCCTCGTTGTCGTCGTCGTTGGCGCCCTGGTGGCGCTGGTGGTCAACGACTTCTCCGCGTCCCGCGCCGAGCATCGGTTGGCGCGCGCCATCCAGGCATCACCGGGAGTTCCCTTTGAGCCCGACGTGATCTTGGGCGGCTTCCCTTTCTTGGCGCACAAGAGTTCCGGCGAGTTCAGCTCGGTCCTTATCAGTGCCGCTGGCGTACCGATCGGCGGATGCGCGGACACACCGCGTTGCACATCGACCGTCGATGCACGACTGCACTCGGCGACGCTGGGCAACACTTCCAACATCGGGCCGGAGACTGTGCTGCACGCGACGTCGATGACGGCTGAGACGCGCATCGACTCCCCCACCCTTGGTCGCCTCATGGGCATCATCGATCTCTACGTCAATACGCCAGCCCCCGAAGATAAGGCTGGCGGCGGCGGTCCCGGCGACGGTCTTCTCGAGCGCACCGAGGGCATCATGATCAGCGGCACCGTACCCCTGCCGGGCTCACCGGAGACGCAGAATGGCTTTCCGCCGTCAGCTGCCGCCTATACCGCGCCGAAAGTAAAGGTCAGCGTCTCGGCGAAGGTCTCGGTAGTTGACGGTCGTATCCGGATTGAGGCGACGGACTTCTACAACGGACCAGAGGAGCACTACTCCGCGGACGTTCCACAGGAGTTTCGCTCAGCGGTATTAAAAAGGTTTTCAACCACCCTCCCAGCCCTCCAAATGGCATGGGGAGCGACCGCAAAACACGCCCTGAGCAGGGGAAGCGACTTGGTCGCCATCGGGGAGACCCCAGCGGTTGCCGTACGCGGAATTGACTACGCAAATCCGCTCCCCGCTGGCCCCTAAATTCCTGTTGTAGGGTCGTTCACATGCAGCACCGGGGTCGGTAAAACAACGTCTCCTTGTGCCACAAACCCGCGATTTTCCCATGCCGTCATCTGCAGTTTTGTCGTGCAGTGACCCATCGAAAGGAACCACCATGGCACGCTCCGATGTGCTCGTCAGCGCTGATTGGGCTGAAGAGAATCTGAACACCGACAACGTCGTATTTGTTGAGGTCGACGAAGACACCTCGATCTACGACACGAACCACATCCCGGGCGCCATCCGCCTCGACTGGCGCAAGGACCTGCAGGACGGTCTGCGTCGCGATTTCCTGGACGCCGACCAGTTCGGTGCCCTGCTGAGCGAGCGCGGCGTCGCCAACGACGACACCGTGGTTCTCTACGGCGGAAACAACAACTGGTTCGCCGCTTACGCCTACTGGTACTTCAAGATTTACGGCCACAAGGACGTCCGTCTGCTCGACGGTGGCCGCAAAAAGTGGGAACTCGACGGTCGCACGCTGAGCAGCGACGATGTCACCCGCGCAGCCACCAACTACGTTGCCCAGGCCGCAGACACCTCAATCCGCGCCTTCCGCGACGAGGTCATCAACTCGATCGGCTCCAAGAATCTGGTTGACGTTCGCAGCCCTGACGAGTTCTCCGGCAAGATTGCCGCACCGGCTCACTTGCCGCAGGAACAGGCACAGCAGCGCGGCCACGTCCCGAGCGCTATCAACATCCCGTGGTCGTCGACCGCCAACGAAGACGGCACCTTCAAGTCCGACGACGCCCTGACTGCCCTCTACGCAGACAAGGGTTTCGACGATTCGAAGGAAACGATCGCGTACTGCCGCATTGGCGAGCGTTCGAGCCACACCTGGTTTGTGCTGCAGGAACTCCTCGGCAAGACCAACGTCAAGAACTACGACGGCAGCTGGGTCGAGTACGGCTCTTTGGTCGGCGCCCCCATCGAGCGCTAAGCGCTTCTACCAATACTTCAGTCCCCCTTAACTGAAAGTCTCTGAGAGGACTTACGACATGTGCGCAGCACCTAAGCAGGGTCAGACCCTTCCGGCTGGCGTTGATACCGAGAAGGAAACCGTTCTGACCGGTCAGGTCGTCGACGGTTCGGGCAACCCCGTCGCTGGCGCCTTTGTGCGTCTGCTCGACGGCACCGGCGAGTTCACCGCCGAGGTTGTCGCTTCGGCCACCGGCGATTTCCGTTTCTTCGCCGCTCCCGGCACCTGGACTCTGCGTGCGCTGAGCTCGCAGGGCAATGGCGATGTCACCATCGCCCCCGAGGGCCCCGGCGTTCACAACCAGGACGTCACCGTCTCCAAGTAGCTCTATCTTCCGCCTGTGCCTTCGAGTCGCAGACGGTTCCAAGTCGCAGTGCCCCTGTCCGCGTTCGCGGGTTGGGGCACTGTGCGTTTTGCTGTGCTTTTCTCGGGCTGAGGGTTTGGCCAACGGGCGTAACGTGGACATCACGCACAAATCGCCACGTCCTAGAAGGAGCCAGCCATGTCCGCCACCCTCGCCGAGGTCCTCACCGTCGAACATCACGCGATTGATGCGGGCATCGAGAAGTTCGTGGCGGCGTCGCCTTCGGGAAACGTCCGCGAGTGGGCGGCGCCCCTCACCGAGGCGATGAATGCTTTGCGCAGGCACATCTATTTGGAAGAGGAGCTGGTATTTCCGCAGCTCCGCAACGGCCCGCTGATGATGCCGATCATGGTGATGCTCAACGAGCACGGCGAAATGTGGCGCCGCATGGCCGCCCTCGACGAACAATTGTCGGCCGACGACGTCGACCAAGAGCCCACGCGAAGCACCGTCGTCGCGGAATGCAGCGCGATGCTTGAACTTCTCGACAATCACAATTCCAAAGAAGAGCCGGTGATCTACCCGCACCTCGACTCCGACATGGACGACGATTCCCAAGCCTTCCTCCGCGACTTCCTCACCGACGGCACCACCCCCGAAGGCTGGGAACCCGCCCGCGCCGCCGGGTAGGTCGCGTTCGCGTACTTCGCTGGTTCTCGCTCCGTCTGTGCGGGAGCAAGAGTCAACGAAGTACGCGAAGACCTAAAGGACGACGCCCCAGCGCGGCAGATTCTGGCGCAAGTGAGCTTCCAACGTCCGCGTCACAAGGTGCTCCCACCACCAGCGGATCACCCCGAGGCCGAGGTCGCGGAGTTTGTCTTCGCGGATCTTCTCCGCGGTCACCGCGTCTTCAGGATCGGTGCCGGGCTTGAGCAGTGTGCGTCGGTACTTTTTGAAACCGTCGAACTCCCCAACGGCTTTTCCTTCCCAGTCGTAATCACAGAAGACGATCGCGCCGTCTCGCAGCTCGTACTTCGATTGCAGGATCGGTACGGGCAGACCACATTCGATGATCTGCGCGCGACTCCACGACTCGCCAGGATTGTCCGACAGTCCGTTTGCGTAAGCCAAAGCGTGTCGCGCAGCGGCTACACCATGGCGAGGCCCCATCAGACGACGCTCGAGTTCTTCCCTGGCGACGCCGGCGCGCAGAGCACTGTCGAAGACCGTGAGAATCTGCGCAAAGTCGGAGAGGGAGAGCGCGACGTCGACGGCAGTCCTGGCGAGGCTAGTGACGCGGACTCCACCGACTACGGTGACGTCGTCTTCGTCGAGCAGACCTGCATGGACCATGCGGCCCTCGATGAGCTTCCCACCAGCAGATCGGCCGTTGGTGATATGGATTGTTCCGAGATCCGGCAGGAGCAACTGCAAGCCAAGCAACGACGCTGCCGACTGATGGCTGAGTGTCCGTCCACCGTCGGGCGCATTTCTTTCAAGACCGATCGCTGCGGCCAGCGATCGGCGCCGGAACAGTTCACGCTTACGTTCTCCAGGATCCTCGGGCAGGTCCTTGGCACGCACATAGACGCCTCGTCCAACAGGCAGGATCCACTGTTGTCGAATCGCCCGATTCATTTTGGCCTCGCTCACTCCCGAGTCGAGTGCCAACGTCCGCCAGATCAGCCCGTGCTCATCCATTCCCCGCATACATACTTAGACGCAGCCGAGCCCAATCCGGTTCCATCGCTATCCGCAGGCTCCGGCACTCCGCGAGCGAGCAGCACCCGACGACGGAGTTCGCGTAGTTCGCTGGTTCTCGCTCCGTCTGTGCGGGAGCGAGAACCAACGAACTACGCGAACGCCCTACGACTACCCGCTACCCGCTACCCGCACGACTACCCGCCGGGTTACCGCTTTATCAGCGGACTTCGGACCACGTGGGCGCCGCTGGCGCGGTCGGCGGCGTCGAAGAAGTCTTCGCGGTAGATGTCGCGCGGGAAGAGTCGGGCCTTCATCAGGGCACGCATGGTGTCTTCGACCATGGCGGGGTTACCGCAAATGTAGGCGACGTTGCCGCCAGCGCGGGGAAAGTCCTCAGTGAGCAGGGCGGGGACGCGACCCTGCCGACCGTCGAACTCCTCCCGGGAGACGGCGGGACGGTACGAGAACCAGTCACGCTCGTCGGCCAGTTCTTGGAACCAGTCGCGGTCGTAGAGGCCGTCGCCCATCGCGACACCGTGGTAGAGCACCACCTCGTGTTCCCACTCCCCTTCCTCATCTTCGATCGCCATGACGGTCTTGAGGATCGACACCAGCGGTGCGAGACCGGTGCCGCTGCCGAGTAGCAGCAGGGGCTTGTCGCGGTCGGGCCGAAAGTAAAACTTTCCATACGGTCCGGACAGCGAGACGGCGTCGGAAACTGCCAAGGTGTCGAAAACCCAGCCGTCGGTCGCGACACCGTTCTCGGTCCGCTTGATGTGCAGTTCGATGCGCTGCGGATCGTGCGGCGAGCTCGCAATCGAATACGGGCGGTTGTCGCCGTCGGGCAGGTTGAGCTGCACATACTGGCCTGGATTGAAGTTCAACGGCTCATCGAGTTCAATCACCAGACGACGCACGTCGGGTGCCACCTCGTCGAGGATCTCCACGGTGCCCGTGAAGTCGCGGACGGGATACATGGTGATCCCCTCCTCGATCTCCACGTCGCCTTCGATGACCACGTCCGACCGCGGCGTCGCCACGCACATCAGCGCGGCCCCGTCGTCCCGTTCACTCTCCAAGAGTGCGTACGGCGACGCATCGCCGTAGTCGATGGTGCCGTCGAGCACCTCCGCCTTGCAGGTTCCGCACGTCCCGTGAGTACAGGCGTGTGGCAACCAGACGCCGTTGCGGAGGCAGGCGTCCAGGATCGACTGGTCCTCACGGCAAGTGAGCTCGGTGCCGAGCGGCTCCACCGTGATCGTGTGGGTTGTGGTCATCGAACGCTCCGATCAGGCAGTAGTGAACTTCAACAGCGCCTTGTGGCCGACGCCGAGATCCTTCAACGACGACGTCCCGTCCCCGGGGTCGAAGGCGTCGTCGAACAGCTGCCAACTCGCGATCGACGCCGGATCAAATTCCGGGTCGGTCGAGGCAAAGGGCACCACCATTTCGGAGACGAAGTCGTTGAAACTCATCGCCTGCGGTGCCCGGAAGCAGCCAGCAGAACAGAACAGCGGATTCCCGAGCCAGTGCACGTAGAGGAGTTGATCCTCACCGAAGATTTCGGCACGGTCGGCCGCGGGATACTTGTAGTCGTAGAGAGCCTTGACAGCCATGGCTTAAGCCTCCTGGTTCTGCGTCTGGTTGGTGTCCGGGTGCCACTCCTGCCACGAAACGTGGTCGGGCGAACCCTTGTACTCGCCGTTGTCGCCCTCTTGGATCCCGTACCAGTCGAGCACCTCGGGGACTGTCGGACCGCCGCAACTGCCCTGGTAGATCTGGTGCACAGGCAGCCACGCTTGGACGTATTTCTCGGGTTCGCGCTCAAAGATCCACTGACAGCCATCGCTGCAGGTGTGGTAGGTCTCGCCTTCGTATTCGCTGCGGCGGAACGAGATCTTCGTCGGATCGTCCGCCTCGGTGAACGCCATCGGCACCTGGCACACCTGGCACAGTTGCGGCAGGCCCTGGAAGAACACCCGACCGCCAGCTTCCTCGATCTTGCGGTGCTTTTCCCAGTTGGGGCCGTAGTGCTTGTCGAAGGTTTCGCCGTACTGCTCCGACAGCCACTTCATGTGGTCGGGCGTCGGGACCTGCGTGGTGAACGACGCCGCGAACGAGAAGTTGTGCAGGATCTTGTAGACCTCGTGCGAGAGCTTGTCCTTCTCGGCGATGGCGTCCTTGACGTGGCGCGGCGGCTTGATGCCGTAGAACTCCAAGTCTGGGAACAGTCCGCCCAGCATTTGCTCCTCGAAGTACAGCTCGAAGGCTTCCTTCCAGCTCATAACCGGCTTGGGAAGCATGTAGTCCATCATTCCGGCGACCAGCGCCGACATGCGGTACGCACGCCAGAACCACTTGTCGATCCATTCCTGGATGATCGGCACATTGTCTTCGTCCTGCTCCAGCAGGAACTTGATCGCTTCGAGGCCGAGGGTCATGTGCCGGCTCTCGTCCGACTGCGCCGAGAACCCGAACGACATGGTCGGCATGTCGCCATTGAAACTCGCACCCGACATGAACGGCACAAACAGCAGATTGGTCAGCAAGTATTCGAAGCTGAACGAGATCGAGATGAGGAACTCGAACGGACCGGCGGTCATGGCGTCGTCGAACAGCGATTTCGGCACCGACAGGTACCAGACGCGGTCGTGCATCTGCGACCACGAGTGGAAGCCCGAGTAGTACTTGTTGTAGTTGCTGATGGTGTGGATCTGGGTCTGGCAGTGACGCAGTTCGTCGACGCTCTGACACAGGGCGGCGAACCGCGGGGCTGGCCCTTCCAGGTAGCGCGCGAGGTACGCGAAGTGCCGGTGCGCCTGGTATTCGAGTGGGGTGACTCCCTGAATGAACAGTTTGATCGCGTTCAGATACGACGCGTCCGAGACCGTCAGGTGCCCTTGGCTCTGGGCGAAGCCATCGAGGACGGCGTACAGGCGCTTGTCTTTCTCCGCCTGGTACTTGTAGTACGCGTCGACGGTCAGGCGGAAGGGATCTTCCCAGCCATCCCAGTCATGGACCTTGATGCCTTCGTAACGCGTGTACGGGTAAAGGTCTTCGTGCTTGACGTACGACGGTTCCCAGTCGAGGTCGCGGGTCAACAGCGAATAGCGCTTCTTGAGCGGGAGCTTCTTGGGACGGTTTGGGGCTTTGGCGGTAGTCATTGTGGATGATCTCCTTGGTGGCTCGGCAAGCGGGATGGGCGGGTCAGTGTTCCCAGGCGACGACGATTTGGTCGTCGTCCCATTCGGCGAAGTTGCCCGTGTAGGTGACGATGGCGAGCTGAAACTCGCCGGTTTCCCATTCGCGTCCGAGCTGGGCTTCAACGGTTTCGCGGTTGATGACGATTTGGCCGGGGGCTGATAGCTTCACCAACCCGGGCAACTGCCGGACGCTGACCTCGGGATTGTCGGCCCGGATGGCGGCAACGAGTGCCCGGTTCTCTTCGGATTCCTGTAGGTCGATGCCGACCTGTCGTACGGGGCGGGCTGCGGCGGTCATGCCGAAACCTCCATTCCAATGTTGGTGTCGATGACGGCGACGAGTGCATTGACTGCTTCGGCGGCACGGGTGCCCCACTTGGCTTCGAAGCCTTCCAAGATGGCGGTGTTGGCTTCACCGTGTTCGGGGTCGTTTCGCCACGCTTCGACGAGGGCGTCGAGCCACTTGCGCTGGTCGGCAAACCACTTGGTCAGGTACTGGGCGAACAGGCTGTAGGCACCGGCGCCACCGAGGAGGGCACGCTCGTCGAGCCCGCTGTAGATTGCCGGGTAAAGCAGCTTGTCGATCTGATCGATCGCGAGGATCCCTTCGGCCCAATCGCCCTCGACCATGATTTCTTCAACAAGGCGGCGGAGTGGCTGCATGTGGTCGGCCGTCATCCAGGTTTCTTTGGCCGCGGTGAGAACGTCGGCCGTGCCACTGCCCGCGCCGATACCGGCCCGGGAGATCATCTGCGCGTTGCCGATGCGGTCGAAGGCGGCGAAACTCGCGCACTGCGACAGCGATGAGCCGTAGGCAAACCGAGCTCCGGCGACGCTCACCAACTGTGCGCCAGCCTCGTAGTGACGCAACGGCACCACCACCTCGGCAAGGACCGCTTCCCATCCTTCGGGCAGCTTGGCCAGCAGGTCACGGTTCTCGAGGTAGCCGAGCGTCTTACCGAATTCATCGTGCAGCGCAGCCCGGTTGGTGACGTAGGGCGTGTAGTAGTAGCCCCGTGGGTCGGCGTACGTGTACGGGTCGGTGAGCTTCAGGACGCTGTAGTTGGCGTCGTACAGTTCGTGGTCCGGCGTCCAGGTTGGCCGGTAGTGGAAGTTTTCCCGCGGCTCAATATCGAGAGTCGCTTCCTGGTAGCGGGTCGCGGGTTCATCGCCGAATCGTTCGATGATGTTTTGGTAGGTCTGGCGCTTGGGTTCGATCGTTTGGTAGCGAAGTTCGAATTGCATCGAATCTCTCCTGCTCGAGATATCGGGGGGGAACGGGTTCGTCAGCCGGCAATGAGGTCGAGGACCAGCGCGGCCATCTCGTCTTCGCCTGCGAGGCGTCGAGATTGGGGTACGCCGCCGACAATGAGTTGGGCTGTCGCGGTGTGCCCGGAGACGACGGTTTCGACGCGGGCGCTGCGGCCGCCGTATCCGAGGGTGAAGGCCAATGCGCCCGGTCCGGTCTCGTCGACTAGCGAGATGATGCCGGTCGCCGGATCATCGACCAGGATTGCGTTGGCTTCGCTGACCAGTTGTTCGGCGAGCGAACGAATGATCACCTGGGTGTCGGCGGCTTCGGCGACGGTGACCTCTTCGCTGGGCACTGTGCGGGGCTCAACTTGTTCGCCGCCGTCGAGGAGTTCTTGCACCTGTTGCATGAAGGGGGTCATGCCTTCTCCGTTTCCGAGTTCAACTGAGTCGGACCTGTTGTGACTTAGCGCATATCTGTTTATGCGTCGAGACGAGCATCACATAGGTTCGAGAAGGTGTGAAGTATCAGAAAGGGCCTGATTAAGAGGGCTCAGATCTTAGTCTGGATTGTCGGATGCGATTGTCGGCAATGCCGTACGCAACGACTCGAGCACGCGCTTCAGGTGTGGCGACGGAGGCTCGGCACGACGAGCCAAAGCCAATTCGACGGTCGGCACTTCGCCGCCAAGCGGGACGTACTGAGCACCGGTGATCTGCATGTGCCGCACGGATTGCGGCACAAGCGCCACACCCATGCCTGCGGCGACAAAGGCGATGAGCGTCGCCGTCTCCCCGACCTCGTGCTGAATGTTGGGCGTGAATCCCGCCCGCTGGCAGGCGTCGATCACCACTTCGAAAACCACCGACCGACCGAACGCCGAGTAGGTGATGAAGATTTCATCCGCCAGGTCGGCCACTTCGATGAACTGCCGCTGCGCCAACGGGTGCGCTTTCGGGAGGACGGCAAGCATTGGTTCGGTGCTCACCAGTTCGTAACGTAGGAGGCGGTCGTGGATGGGAGGCCGCAGGAAGCCGAGGTCGATGGTGCCATCGTGCAGGGCTGCGGCCTGTTGCGGGGTCAGCATCTCACCGTGGAGGTCAAGGACGATGTCGGGCAGTTCGGCTCGCAGGTGCCGCGCGATTGCCGGCAGGAGGTGATAGGTCGCCGAGCCGGTAAACCCGATCGATACGCGGCCCACTTCGCCGGTGGCGACACGACCGGCTTCGTCGGCTGCGGCGTCGACCGACGACAGGATTTCCCTCGCCCGTTCCAGGTAGCGCTGCCCGGCGTCGGTCAGTTCCACTTTGCGCGTCGACCGGTTGAGCAGAGTGACGCCGAGCTCGCCCTCGAGTTGCTTGATCTGTTGAGACAGCGGCGGTTGCGCAATGTGGAGACGCAGCGCAGCCCGCCCGAAATGCAACTCCTCAGCGACGGCGACAAAGTACCGCAGGTGCCGAAGTTCCACGAGTCCACCTCATCCAAGTCGCGCCATCGCCTTCGCAATTGGCCTCGACTCTAGCCCCCGCCCCCCGCGCCCCCTGCCCGTTCTCGCATGATGCGTCGATTCCCGCACTACGTCTGACGTAGTGCGGGAATCGACGCATCATGCGAGAACGGAAGGAGCGGAGCGACGACGGGAGGGTCTAGCTGCGGAGCGACGCCAGCAACTCGGCCGGCTCAATACCGAAGGTTTCGACGATCTTCGCGCCAGCGTCGTCGATCGCGATAATGCCCTGCGAGGTGTAGACCCGGTCAACGCAAGTCAGTCCCGTCAACGGATAGGTACATGCGGGAACCAGTTTCGCGTCACCGTTTCGGGCAAACAGGGACATCATGACGAAGACCTGTTTTGCGCCGATCGCCAAATCCATGGCGCCGCCGACCGCCGGAATCGCATCGGGCGCGCCGGTGCTCCAATTCGCCAGATCGCCGTCGAACGACACCTGAAATGCACCCATCACGCACACATCGAGGTGGCCGCCACGCATCATCGCGAACGAATCGGCGTGATGAAAGTACGACGCCCCCGGCGCTTCCGTAACCGGCACCTTGCCCGCGTTTGTGAGGTCGAGGTC
The DNA here is from genome assembly GCF_056682775.1 of Gordonia sp. 34D. NCBI lineage: Bacteria > Bacillati > Actinomycetota > Actinomycetes > Mycobacteriales > Gordoniaceae > Gordonia > Gordonia sp. 34D. Next base: position 2,437,592 of record NZ_CM155293.1, read on the forward strand.
AATCTCGTCGCCGACCGCCTGCCGACCCATACCCAGCATGCCGTTCTCGGTATGCAAAGTGATGGCACTCGACGGGTCCAAATGGTCCGCGATCTGCGTCGGCTGCCCAATCCCCAAGTTCACGAACGAGCCGGCTGGGATGTCCGACGCGATGCGCGCCGCAAGCTGATCGCCCGTCAACACCTCGTCCGACGTGCGCGCCGCATCCGGCGACAACCGCAACTTATTGCTCATCGTGCTCCCTCCACAGCGAAACGACGCGTGGGCGTCGCAACTATCCGATCAACATAAATACCGGGTGTGACCACTACTTCTGGATCGATGTCACCGACGGGAACCACTTCGTCGACCTGAACGATGGTCGTATTTGCGGCCGCAGCCATGACCGGACCGAAGTTGCGGGCGGTCTTGCGATAGACGAGGTTCCCCGCACGGTCGGCACGGTGCGCGCCGATCAGCGCGACATCTCCTTTGATGGGGTACTCGAGCAAGTAGGTACGACCGTCAATGACGCGGGTTTCCTTGCCTTCGGCGATTGGGGTGCCGACGGCGGTCGGGCAGTAGAAGGCACCGATCCCTGCACCGGCGGCCCGCATGCGTTCGGCGAGGTTGCCCTGGGGGACGACTTCGAGTTCGATCTTGCCTTCGCGGTACAGGCCGTCGAAGACCCATGAGTCCGACTGCCGCGGGAATGAGCACAGGATTTTCCGGACGCGACCGGCGGCGAGGAGTGCGGCGAGCCCGAGGTCACCGTTGCCCGCGTTGTTGCTGACGACGGTGAGGTCGCCGGCTCCTTGACGAATGAGGGCGTCGATGAGGTCGAAGGGCATTCCGGCGAGGCCGAATCCGCCGATGAGGACGGTGGATCCGTCGGCGATCCCTTCAACAGCTTGGTCGACATCGGCGCAAAACATGGCGGCGCTCATGTGCGTGGACCCCTTTCGTAGTTTGATTCCACGCTAAGCGCCCCGATTGAGACTGACAATTACTCATTTGCGCCCAATTGATACCCCTCCCGTCCGGTCCAGCGCTCCGCGCTTCCGTTCCCGCATGATGCGTTGATTCCCGCCCGGCGTCTGACATGTAGCGGGAATCGACGCATCATGCGAGAACGCAAAGGAGCGGAGCGACGACGGGCGGGGATGTGATCTAGCGTGCAGTTGGGCCGCTCGTTTCGGTGCCGACACCTCGCGCGGTAGCATCGAGGCATGGTCCTCTTTTTCGAAATCCTCCTCGGTCTGGCCTCGCTGCTGATCATCTGGTTCGCGCTGTACACCGTCTACCGCTTGGTGAACGACGAGTCGTGACCCGCTCCGGAAACGAAGCGATCTCCGACGCCGAGGTGCGGGCCCAGGAAACTGGCACCAAGAACCTCACCCCCGTCGGAGACCTCCCCGTTCCAGCCGACACGGCTAACTTGCGCGAAGGTGCAGACCTGCACGCGGGTCTCCTCGCACTGTTGCCGTTGGTTGGCGTTTGGGAAGGCACCGGCGAAGGCCACGATCCAGTGGCAGGCACCGACTACCAGTTCGGGCAGCAGATCATCGTCTCGCACGACGGTGGCAACTACCTTGTGTGGCAGTCGCGCTCATGGGTGGTCGACGACGAAGGCACGTTTGTGCGCCCCGACCTGCGCGAATCGGGTTTTTGGCGGATCAGCGAAGACGACACCATCGAACTGTTGTTGACGCACGCCGAGGGCTCCATCGAGCTCTACTACGGCCGACCACTTAATCAGACGTCGTGGAACCTCACCACCGACGTCACCATTCGCAGCGAGACCGGCTCCCACACCGGTGGTGCCAAGCGCCTTCTCGGCCTGGTCCCCGACGGTGACCTCGCCTATGTGGAAGAGCGCGTCGACGCCGAAGGCGACCTAACGCCACGACTGTCGGCAAAGCTCACCCGCGTTATCGGCTGAGACTCCAGAAACGATTTGCGTGGTGACACGCCGCACTGCGCGGCGTGTCACCACGCAAATCGCTTTAGACAGGTAGAGCGTGTGCCGCACCTGGGCTGTGGAGCCCCAATGCCGGCACCTTTACGCCCGAGACGTCCTGATGTGTCACCGCGACCACTGTGCGATCACCGAAGAGGTCCCCGCAGATCAGCGCCATCAGTCGCTGGGCGTCGGCGGCATCGAGGTGCTCGGTCGGTTCGTCGAGGAGCACCACCGGAGCACGGTGTAGTAGCGCGCGGGCCAAGAGCAGTCGGCGCCGCTGACCACCGGAAAGGGCGGACTCGCCACCGGTGAGCTTCTCGTCCAGGCCCGCGGGTAGCTTGCCGAGCCACTCCGACAGTCCCACCTTCTCCAGCGCAACGAGCATCTCCTCGTCGGACGCGTCACCGCGCACCACGCGCAGATTCTCGCGGACGGTGGTTGAGAAGATATGCGCGTCGTCGGCAAAGAAGCACACGCTTTCCCGCAACGATCCGCCGGAAACTTCGACCGTCCCCGACAGCGGCGGTATCAAGCCCGCGAGGGTCATCAGCAGCGTGGATTTGCCGATCCCGCTGGGTCCCACGACCACCAGCCTGCTGCCCGGTGCCAGGTCGAGGTTGAGCGGAGTTCCGAGCGGTTCGCTCCAGCCCCACGCCAGTTGGTTCGCGACCAGTTTCACCGGCGTCGGATCGACGATCGGATCATCCTGGGACACATCAGATTTCGCACCGTCGACGAGCGCCAAAACCCGCCGGGCAGCTTGCCGTCCGCTCTCCCACGCGATGCTCGCCTCGGTGAGTGGTGCCGTGGACTCGAACGACGACAGCGGCAGCAGCACCAGGATGCCGAACACCATGGGCGTGATGCCCGCACCGGACGAAACGTCGGCGAGCGAGCCGGGCAGGCCGGATGCGAGTTGCACCGCGATGATGGCTGCGGCGACCACGCTGGCCGCCAACGACAGGGGCGTCATGGCCTGAGCTGCCGCCTGCCATCGCATGCCGGTGTCTTCGGCACGTTCGGTCCGACGATCAGCATCATGGACTGCGTTGAGGACTCGCTGCCGCGCCCGCGCGACCGCCAGTTCCGGTCCGTGCCACAGCAACGACGACGCGGCTTCCGCCGCGTCTTCCCTGGCACGGGCCGCGTCGGCGACCTTCCGCGAGGCCCCGCGGGCGGCGATCCACGGGGCGAGAACGCCACTGATGAGGAGCGCGACTGCCAGGACCACCGCAGCCGGGATCGATACGAAGGCCATGATGATGACCGCTGCGATTGAGGTGACGGCTCCGACTGTCATCGGGATCAGGCCGCGGATCACGGCGTTGCCGATTTCGTCGACGTCGTCGGCGGTGCGCGACATCAGCTCCGACTGCCGCAGCGCCACGGTGTAGCCGGCGGATCCCCGCGACAGCGCGCGGTATACGCGGGTGCGGGCATCGGCCATGGCGCGGAGGGCTGCGTCGTGGGTGGCGAGGCGTTCCAGGTAGCGGAACACCCCACGCGAAATACCCAGGGCCCGCACGGCTGTCACCGCCACCGACAGCCATAGGACGGGCGGCATCTGCCAGGCTCGGGTGATCAACCACGCCGAGACTGCGGCCAGGCCCAGCGCCGACAGTGCCCCTGCGGCACCGAGAAGGATGGGTGCCACCAGTGCCCGCCCACGCATCCCGGTGAACTTGAGCGCGGCAATCATCGGATCGGTTGATCGGTCAAACACGGCTGGCCTCCTGCACGAGTTGGGCCGGTAGTTCGACGACGTGGTCGGCTTCGGCGACGACCGCCGGTCGGTGCGAGATCACGATGACTGTCGCGCCTGCGCGGGCTCTCGCGAGCAAGGCCGCGATAACGCGGTCGGCGGTGTCGTCGTCGAGATGGGCTGTGGGTTCGTCGAGGAGAAGCAACGGCGCGGTCCCGGCCAGCGTGCGAGTCAAGGCGAGACGCTGCCGCTGCCCGGCCGATAGGCCAACGCCACCGCTTCCCAGTCGGGTGTCGAGGCCATAGGGCAAGTCGGCTAGCACCTCGTCGAAGGCCGCGGCCCGCATGGCTTCGGCTGTTGCGTCGGCGGGGAGCGCGCCGAACAGTTCGAGGTTCTCGTGGACGGTACCCGGCACGATCGCCGGAAGCTGTGGCAGCCAGTCGATCTGGGCGAAGTAGCTGTCGGGATCGAGGTCGCGGACGGCGATGTCGCGGACGTGCACGTTGCCTTCGTCGAGGGTTTGCAGCCCCAGGATTGCCGCAAAGATGGTCGACTTGCCGGTGCCGTTAGGTCCCGTCACGACCGTCAGTTCCCCCGGCCGAATTGTGGCGGAGAGCCCGCGAGGTGCCCATCCGTCGCGTCCGCAGACACCGACCCCATCGAGTTCGATGCTCGCACCAGCTACCGTGACCTGCAATGTTCCACGTGAATCAGCATCGGCGGCATCGAGGATGTCGAGCACGTCGTCGGCTGCGGCAACACCGTCTTCGGCGTTGTGGAACTGAGCACCAATTCGACGCAGCGGCAAGTAGGCCTCAGGTGCCAGGATCAACGCCAGAATGCCCGCGTACAACGACATCTCACCAAACACGAGGCGCAGACCGATACTGACGGCGACCAGTGCAACGCTGAGGGTCGCGAGAAGTTCGAGGACCGCACCCGACAGGAAAGCGATCCGCAGCGAACCCATCGTCGACTTGCGGAGGCGTTCACCCAGGGTGGCCACCTGCTCCGCTGGGCCTTGCGCCCGGCCGAGGGCGCGCAGCGTCGGCAGACCGGTCATGAGGTCGACGAGCTGGGCGTTTTGCTTGCTCATGGCGTCGAGTTTGCGGCGCGTACGTTCCCGGGTCACCAGCCCGATCAGGACCATGAAAATTGGGATGAGCGGCAGGGTCACGATGATGATGACGCCGCTGAGCCAGTCGGTCCACAGTTCTACCGCGACAATCAGCGGCGTAATGATGGCGGTGCCGAGTAGCGCGGGCAGGTAGCCGGAGAGGTAGTCCGACAGTCGGTCCAGTCCGCGCAGGGTCACCGTGAGCGCGTGTTCGCGGGCCGTCAGTAGCTGCCGCGGCCCGGTGCGGGCTGGGTCGGTGAGGGTGTCGAGCGCGGCGACGCGGAGTTCGTCGATGCTGGCATGCGCGGCACGACGACCGACAACGTCTTGGAAGTAGGTCATGGCGCCGCGGGCTGCCAACGCCACCGCGACCACCGTGAGGTGCACGGCTTGGTCGGTAAAGCTGCGCCGGGCCGGGTCCGTGATCAGTTCCGACAGCAGCCCCGCCAGGGCGATGGCCCCGGCGACGGCCGCGATCACGTCGCCGACGGCAAATGCCGCACTGGCGATCACGTACCGCCGCGCGGACCGCGACGCCCGAAGGAGTCGCGGATCCAGCGGGGCCCGGCGCTCGCTCACTTGCCTGTGCGCTGCAGCGGCAGCCCGATCGACGCCGGAATCTGCTCCACCGACAGTCGCTTACGGAATACCCAGTACGTGTAGCCCTGGTAGGCGATGACGACCGGGGTCATGATCGCTGCCGCCCACGTCATGATGACCAGGGTGTAGTGGCTCGACGACGTGTTCTGCACCGTCAGGTTGAACGCTTCGTCGGTCGACGACGGCATCACGTTCGGGAACAGTGACCCGAACAGCATGACGACGGTCCCGGCGATGGCCAGGCTGGTGGCTGCGAAGGCCCATCCCTCACGTCGGGTGATGGTGCCGACCACCATTACCACGGCACCAATCGCGGCCAGCGCGAACACAATCCACGTCCAGCCGTGGCCGTATGCCAGTTGCGTCCAGAGCAGGAAGGCCGCCGCCACCACCGCGGTCGGGATCGACAGTCGCATTGCGGCAGTCTGCGCGTCGTCGCGCATGGTGCCCGACGTCTTGAGCGCGATGAATACCGCACCGTGCGTCAGGAAGGCCAGCAGCGTGGTCGCACCGCCGAGCAGCGCGTACGGGTTCAGCAGGTTAAAGAAGCCGCCCGTGTACTGCTGGTCGGCGTCGATCGGGACACCGCGCACCACGTTCGCGAATGCGACGCCCCACAGGATCGACGGAATCCACGACCCGAGGCCAATGCCGACGTCGCACCAGCGGCGCCACTTCACGTCGTTGATTTTGCCGCGCCATTCGATGGCGACTACGCGCACGATCAACCCGATCAGGATCAAGAACAGCGGTAGGTAGAAGGCCGAGAACATGGTGGCGTACCAGCCACCGAACGCCGCGAACAGAGCCGCGCCGCCGGTGATGAGCCACACTTCGTTGCCATCCCACAGCGGTCCAATGGTGGTCAGCAGTAGTCGGCGACGCTTGTCGCCGTCCTCGACGGATTCGTGTGTCCCCGGTTTCGGGTGCTTGCCGAGAAATGGCAGCAGCATCCCGACGCCGAAGTCGAAGCCTTCGAGGACGAAGTACATGGTGAACGCGCCCGCGATCAGCACGAACCAGAGAGTCTCGAGAGTCATTGCAATCTTCTCCTAGTACGCGAACGAGAGTTCGTTGGCATCGTCGTCGTCGCTGCCAGGGTCGGGGGCGACGCCGTCCTTGTCTCCCGGCCCTTGGATCACGTAGCGCCGTTCTAGGTAGAACCAGACGACGCCGAGCGCGCCGTACAGGAGCGTGAAGCCGATCAACGTGGTCCAGACCGCTGGCGAGGTGTGGTTAGAGACGCCGTCTTGCACCAGCATGTGGATTTGGAGCGGATTGCCGTCGGGGTCGGCCCAGTTGGGAACGACGACCCACGGCTGCCTGCCCATTTCGGTGAAAATCCACCCGGAGGCATTCGCTAGGAAAGGTGTCGGCAGCATCCACAGGGCCAGTTTGCCGAACCAGGTCGGCACGTCGGTCCGTTTGCGCCGCAAGAACCAGAGGCCACCGACCGCGACCACCACCGATCCCAATGCCCAAGTGATCATGGCGCGGAAGCTCCAGTAGGTCACGAACAGGTTGGGCGCGAAGTTCTGCCCCGGCATGTTGAGGGCTTCCTGGTACTGCTTCTGAAGTTCGTTGACGCCCTTCACTTCGGTGTCGAAGCGGTGGTCAGCGAGGAACGACAACATGTTGGGGATCGCAATGACGTGCTCGATGCCGTCGCAATTGTTCTGCCGTCCGATACTGAGCACCGAGAATGGCGCACCGGTTTCGGTTTCGCACAGCGATTCGGCGGCCGCCATTTTCATCGGCTGCTGTTTGAACATCAGTTGGGCTTGCATGTCGCCGGTGATGAACAGTCCGAGTCCCGAACCGATCACCACCCATAGGGCGAGCAGGCTGACCGGTCGCCACAGGGTGGCGTTGTCGCGACGCAGGTCGGCCGGGGAGGCACCGATCTGGCTGGGCGAGTCGGTGTGCGGAACGATCGAATCGTCGCCGAGCTTGGCTGCTTCCTCGAGTTTGTTGGCGCGGAAGGTATTGCGCGCCATCCACCAAAGGCCGATCACCGCAACCACGGTCGACGCGGTCAGGAGCGCACCCATGATGACGTGCGGGAACGCGACCAGCGTGGTGTTGTTCGTCAGGACGGCAACGATGTTGTTCATCCGCGGGCGCCCGCGCTCGGTATCCCACTCGGCACCGACGGGGTGCTGCATCCAGGAGTTGGCGGCGATGATGAAGTACGCCGACAGGTTGACGCCGATCGCCACCATCCAAATGGACGCGAGGTGGATACGGCGGGGCAAGCGACCCCAGCCGAAGATCCAGAGTCCGATAAACGTCGACTCCAGGAAGAAGGCCATTAGGCCTTCGAGTGCCAGGGGAGCTCCGAAGACGTCAGCGACGTAGCGACTGTATTCGCTCCAGTTCATGCCGAATTGGAACTCTTGGACGATGCCGGTAGCAACGCCGAGGGCAAAGTTGATGAGGAAGATTTTCCCGAAGAACTTGGTGGCTCTCAGCCACTGTTCGTTGCCAGTTCGGTGCCAGATGGTCTGCATCACCGCAATCAACGGTGCCAGGCCGATGGTCAATGGAACCAAGATGAAGTGATAAACGGTGGTGATGCCGAATTGCCACCGTGAGATGTCTACAACGTCCACTACGCCCTCTATTCCGCACGCCGTTGTTGTCGCGTGTTACTACCTACGGTAGTAGAGGATTGGTGCTTGTAAAGGTGTCGTGACGCAGCCGACGGTCGAAGGTCCTATGCCCCAGCGGACCTGCGGACCAGGGCGGAGACGTCGATCACGCTACCGCCGGGGAATGGGCGTCCATCCAGCTCAATAACTCGTGCCGCCAGGGTGACTGACGAGACGAGCCACACCTCGTCGGCGCGCACCAGCTCTTCGGCAGTCAGTTCCCGCTCAGCAACGGTAATCCCCTCCGACGCCGCCAACTCAAACAGCGCGTCTTGGGTAGTCCCGGGCAACACACCGTCGTCGCGCCGCGGTGTCACCAGCGTGCCGCCTAAAACGGCAACCACCGAACTGCGCGGACCTTCCAACACCGTCCCCGCAGCGGACACGAAGATCGCGTCGTCGACGCCAAGCGATCGCGCCTGCCGCAGAGCCGCCATGTTCGCGGCATAACTAAGCGATTTCACACCCCTCAGCAGCCACGGCGCCCGCTGTGCCAGACCAGGCTCATAGGCGGTCGGCAGGGTTACCGCGCGGACGCCGTCGCGCCGGGCAACCGCCACGCGATCGGGCACCGGATCGACGGTGGCAAACATCGTCGGCCCGGCATGGACATCGTGCTCGCGGCCCTGAGTCACGATCACGCGCAGCATGCCCTCGCGCTCCATGTCCCCCGCCACCGACAGCCACCCTCGCGCAGCCACATCCACCATGCGTCCCAACGAGGCGACGTCGATCGGAGGCAGTCCCGCGACGGCGGCACTGGCGACCATGCGCGCCAAGTGACGGTCGACCCCGCACACTCGGCCGCCGCGGATCAACAGCGTCTCAAACAGCCCATCCCCGTGGATCAAGCCCAGGTCGTCGGCATGCACGATCGGCACGGCGGGATCGAGCAGGTGGCCCTCGGCGGAAACCAGAACGGTCGGCATGGGTCAACAATCTCACGAACCGCCGACCCGAGCCCTCATCAAACGAGTGCACGGTATTGCCGAACCCCTTCGTCGACCGGGCCGCAACAGGTAAAGGATGAAGGTATGAGCAATCAACGCATCGTCGTCGTCACCGGAGCCAGTCGCGGCGCAGGCAAGGGCATCGCCCTCGCGCTGGCGCAGCCCGGAACCACCGTGTACGTGACCGGCCGCACCGTGAACCCCGGCCACGCCGACCTCCCCGGAACCATCGGCGAGACTGCCGCCGAGATCACCCGGCGCGGTGGCGTCGGAATCGCCGTCGCCGTCGACCATTCCGACGATGCGCAGGTCGCCGCCCTATTCGAGACCATCCGAGCCGAACACGGGCACCTCGACATCCTTGTCAACAACGCCATAAATCTGCCTCCCGAACTGACGAAAAAGGGGCCGTTCTGGACGAAACCGCTCTCCCTGCTCGACCTGCACGACGTCGGCATGCGTTCGGCCTATGTTGCGACCTATTACGCAGCACCGCTGTTGGTCGAAGCACCCGCCGGTCTCGTGGTGAATACGTCGTCGTTCGGTGGGACCTGCTACATGCACGGGCCCGCCTACGGTTCAGGGAAGGCCGCCGTCGACAAGATGGCGCACGACATGGCAGTCGACTTCAAACCTTTCAACGTCACCGTGATCTCCCTTTGGATGGGTCTTCTCAAAACCGAGCGGACCCTGGCCGCGTTCGCGGCACGCCCGGAAATGTACGAAGGCCTGGCCGCGACAGCCGAATCAGCCGAATTCCCCGGCCGCGTCATCGACGCATTGTCGCGCGAACCTAACCTGCTCGAACGGTCCGGCAAGGTGTGGGTCGGTGCCGAAGTCGCCATCGAACTCGGCGTAAAAGACATCGAAGGCAACCAGCCGCCGTCGCACCGCCCGTTCCTGGGCGATCCGCCGACCTTCTCGTCTGTCGTCATCGAGTAAGGCTCGAATCGTGTTGAGTTTGCTACCTCTAATGTCGCAAACTCAACACAATTCCGGGCGCGCCTACACTCAGAGGCATGGTCTCCCCGATTTTGAGTTCGCAACCCGGTGCCATCCCCACTCCTGACGATGATTTGAGCCCCGGCGTGGCCTGGCATTACGGCGACCCGCTCGGCGAGCAACGGGTAGCGACGCGAAAAGCGGCGATCGTTGACCGATCCGATCGCGGCGTCATCGAGATTTCGGGCGACGAACGACTCAGCTGGCTTCACACCATCTCGACCCAGCACCTCACCCACCTCGGCGATCGGCGGAGCGCGGAAAACCTCTCCCTCGACGGCAACGGCCGAGTGGAAGATCATTTCGTTCTCACCGATATCGAAGGAACGACGTGGATCGACACCGAAGCCAAGCGCAGTGACATCCTCGCGGACTTCCTGAAAAAGATGGTGTTTTGGTCCAAGGCCGCACCTGTAGCCCGCCCCGACATGGTCGTCCTGACCCTGCTGGGCCCCGACGTCCTGAGCGGACCCATCGCCAAAGCCATCGGGCTCACCGAAGGCGCCACCACCTACCAGGCCGGCGACCTCCCCGAATTGCGGCACGACGACGAGCCCGCCGGATTCTGGCGGCTAATGCCATCCATCGGCGAAGGCGGCGCAACACCCGTCATCGACCTCGTCGTTCCCGAAACCGATCTCCGCGAGTGGTGGAGACTCCTCACCGAGTCCGGTGCCACCCCCGCCGGCATGTGGGCCTACGAGGCCCTCCGCGTCAGCGCGGCCCGCCCACGACTCCACCTCGACACCGACGAGCGCACCATCCCCCACGAAGTCGACTGGATCGGCGGCCCCGACGAAGGCGGAGCCGTCCACCTCGACAAAGGCTGCTACCGCGGTCAAGAAACAGTTGCCCGGGTAGCTAACCTCGGCCGCCCACCCCGCCGCCTCGTACTACTGCACCTCGACGGCAGTTCGTCGTACCGGCCCACCACCGGTGACCCAGTCAACGCTGGCGGTCGTGCCATCGGCCGTATCGGAACCGTCGTCGACCACTTCGAAAACGGCCCCATCGCCCTCGCCCTCGTCAAACGAAACACCCCCGTCGACGCCGAACTCACCGTCGGCAACGCCGAATCCCCCGACGAATCGCTGAGCGCCAGCATCGACCCCGACCTGTACAACCACGACGACCAAGTGCCCCCCGGGCGCGCGGCCGTCGACCGTCTACGCGGCAAGCGCTAAGTTAGCGACCCACGCCACACCAAAAACCCCTGCTCACAGCCATTTTTTTATTAACACGTCCAGCGATGAGACTTAATTGCGAGGGCGCGCTAGACTGTCAGTACGAAAACTATTAACGAATAGAACGGGGCCGCCACACCGATGGCCGCCCCGTCACTGTGCGAGGGGGTCCCATATGGGCCGCGGCCGGGCTAAGGCAAAGCAGACGAAGGTTGCTCGTCAGCTGAAGTACTCCGCTCCGAATACTGACTTCGATAGTCTCCAGCGAGAACTCTCTGGCGGCAGCGACAAGTCCCACGATGCGTGGACGGACGAGCAGAGCTGGAACACAGAGGACGAGTGGCGACGCGCCTAGCGTCGTACCTCACCAACCCGCTCATACCGGCAATCTCATCGATTGCCGTACACAGCAAATAAAAGACCCCGCGTCGGTTAGACGCGGGGTTTTTATTCTTTTTGTTCGCCGCTGAAGCTGGTCGCCTTAGAAGCCGTTGCCGACTTGGGTGGGCGACTTCTGCTTCGGCAGTCCTCGCTCCTACGCTAGCTGTACTTCTTCGTGACGTTGTGAAAGCGTTGTGCCGGTGTGAGGCCACCGATGCCGGTGTGGGGTCGGTGATGATTGTAGTGATGTAGCCATGCTGTGTACGCGAGCTCGCGTTCGTGTTCGTTTTGATAGCGGGCGGCGTAGGCCCATTCGGTAGCAAGAGTCCGGTTGAACCGTTCTACTTTGCCGTTGGTTTGGGGTCGGTAGGGCCTGGTACGTCGGTGTTTCACCTTCGGTCCGAGTGCCTCAGCGAAGGACTTTGATCGGTAGCAAGCGCCGTTATCGGTCATGACGGCCCGAACGGTGATGCCTAGTGAGGCAAAGTAGGCGTTGACACGTTTCCAGAAGGCGGCCGCGGTCTCTTTACGTTCGTCGTCGAGGATCTCTGAGTACGCCACACGAGAGAAGTCGTCGACGGCGTGGTGAAGGTAGCGGTAGCCGCGAGCCGATGATGCTCCTTTGCGTCCGGCTTTTTCTCGGGCGACAGCAGATCGACGATCTTCTGGCGAGCCTCGCCCGTGGGTACGCCACCCGCCTCCATCAGGGATCTTGCCCTGCTTTTTGATGTCGATGTGTACGAGGTCGCCGGGGGCCTTCATCTGGTAACGGACTGTCTTTGGCCGGCGCACTGGCAGTCCGGTGGCTTGGTCGAGCGCCGATAGCAGCGGCATGCGGTAGCGCTTGAGGATGTGTTCGACCGTCGATCGGGCTATGCCTAGGTGGTAGCCGATGCGGTGCGGACCCCATTGACGGGAGAACCGCAGGGCGATAATTCGCCGTTCGGTTCGCTTGTCTGTTTGTCTCGGTGAGGAATGCGGCCGTGAGCTTCGGTCAGTGATTTCTTCGCCAGCCCAGTAACGGTCGGCCCATGTTTTGGCTGTTGTTGGGGAGCATTGAAAACGTTCTGCGGCACGTCGAAGTGACCATCCTTGATCGACGATCAGGGAAGCAAGCCGGCGGCGGCCCTCAGCGGTGAGAAATGCGTTAGCGTGTGTCACGAAGACCTCCGGGTGTTGATGGTGAGTGTGGTAACCCAACATCCTGCCCGGAGGTCTTCGCCTACATCAGGTGTTCACAACGTCCCGAGGAATTACAGCTAGCGCTCCGTCACTGCGGAGGGCTCTTCAGAAGTCGCCCCACCCAAGCCTGTTCTCGATTGTTGAACGATTGTCCTACAGGGGTCGGTTCGGGAATGCGAAGGCCCAGGTCGCTGCCTGCGACCCGGGCCTTAAGTCTAGAAAGCTAGAAGCGCGGGTGGTCTCCGACCAGCACAGCGGAACCGGCAGCGCCGGCCTCGCCACGCTTCACCGTGCCCAAAACCCAGTTGTCGACGTGGCGGGCAGTCAAGATGGCCTGCGCGCGATCCGTGTCTTCCGGAGCCACAATCGCAACCATGCCGACACCCATGTTGAACGTGCGCTCCATCTCCGAGCGCTCCACACGACCGCGCTGGGCGATCAACGAGAAAATCGGGGCTGGCGTCCACGTATTGCGCTCCAACTCAGCCGTCAAACCAGCAGGCAGCACGCGACCAAGATTGTCAGCCAGGCCACCACCGGTCACATGCGCAAACGTGCGAACATCACTCTCTGCGGCCAACGCCAGGCAATCCTTAGCGTAGATCCGAGTCGGCTCAAGAAGCTCCTCGCCCAGCGTGCGACCGAACTCCTCAACGTGCCCGTTCAAGTCCATGTGACCCCAGTCCAAGAGGACCTTGCGGGCCAGCGAGTAGCCGTTCGAGTGCAAGCCCGACGAACCCATCGCGATAACAACATCGCCCGCACGGACACGGTCGGGTCCGAGAATCGAATCAGCCTCCACAACACCGACGCCGGTGGCGGAGATGTCGTAGTGCCCGTCTTCCATAACACCGGGGTGCTCGGCGGTCTCGCCACCGAGGAGAGCGCAACCCGCCTCAACGCAGCCGTCAGCGATGCCCTTGACAATGTCGGCCACCATCTCGGGAATCACCTTGCCGACGGCAATGTAATCCTGCAGGAACAACGGCTCGGCACCACAGACCACGAGGTCGTCGACCACCATGGCGACGAGGTCGCGGCCAACGGTGTCGTGCTTGCCCATCGCCTGCGCGATAACGAGCTTGGTGCCGACACCATCACTCGAGGCCGCGAGGACGGGCTCCTTGTAGTCGCCCTTCAGGGAGAACAGTCCGGCGAAACCGCCGAGACCACCGAGCACCTCGGGGCGAGTCGCACGCTTCGCATGCGGTGCGAAGAGTTCGACGGCGCGTTCACCGGCGTCAATATCAACACCCGCTGCCGCGTAGGAAGCTCCGGCGATCGAATTGTCGGCAGACCCGTCGGTCATAGTGGTGATTCTCCTGAAATTTGACAGCTAAAAGTTCGGCTATTCGGTGGTTGGACGCACTTACGGTACCTGAGTGCGCTGCGTGGATGGTCCCGGTGAGGGCCAATCCTCGTTATGGACGCATCAGGGCACTGACGTTGTCATTATCGGCAGTGAGCGGGTCGGCCGCCTCAGAACTCGCGGTACGCATCCCTTCGAGGACAGCCTTACCCATGGTTGTCTCCCTGGGGAGCTCAATCGGGTAACTACCGTCAAAGCAAGCGGCGCAAAGGTTTTCACGTGGCTGCTCGGTCGCGTTGATCATCTCGTCGATCGTGATGTACCCGAGGGAGTCAGCGTCGATCGCCTGGCGAACACTTTCGACCATGGCCCCGTACGAGTCAGAACCATCGGATCCATTGGCGATGAGCTCCGCTGGCGACGCGAAATCGATGCCATAAAAACAAGGCCACCGAACCGGCGACGACGCGATGCGCACATGAACTTCGGCGGCACCGGCTTCACGGAGCATGCGAATCAGGGCGCGTTGGGTGTTGCCGCGGACGATCGAGTCGTCGACCACAACCAGACGCTTACCGCGAATCACTTCGCGCAGCGGGTTGAGCTTCAATCGGATGCCGAGCTGGCGAATCGTCTGCGACGGCTGAATGAAAGTACGGCCCACGTAGGCGTTCTTCATCAGGCCCTGTCCGTAGGGAATTCCCGATTCCTGCGCGTACCCGACGGCGGCGGGCGTGCCGGATTCGGGGACAGGAATCACCAGATCGCCGTCAGCGGGCTGTTCTCGGGCCAGCCGACGACCGATCTCAACGCGCGTCGAATGGACCGAACGCCCGTTGATGACACTGTCTGGGCGAGCCAGGTAGACGTACTCGAAGACACAACCCTTCGGGGTGGCATCGGCAAACCGTTGGCTACGGACGCCGTCGGCGTCGATGGCCAAGAGTTCGCCCGGCTCAATGTCGCGCACAAAAGAAGCACCAACAATGTCGAGCGCGGCCGTCTCGGAGGCCACAACCCAGCCCCGATCGAGCCGGCCGAGGCAGAGCGGGCGAATACCGTACGGATCGCGGGCCGCATAAAGCGTGTTTTCGTCTTGGAAGGTGAGGCAGAATGCGCCCTTGACCGTCGGCAGCAGTTCCATCGCTGACTGTTCAAGAGTCTTATCTGCGGCACCGTGGGCCAGGAGGGCACCCAGGATGTCGGAGTCAGACGTCGCAGCACTGTTGGCCGCGGTCCCGTAGATGCCGAGGGCGCGAGCGCGATCGGCAAGCTCGGACGTATTGACGAGATTGCCGTTGTGCCCGAGTGCCACGCCGTTGCCCGCCGGAGTGTTCCGGAAGATGGGCTGTGAGTTCTCCCACGTCGTCGATCCGGTGGTCGAATAACGGCAGTGGCCGACGGCGACATGCCCAACCATGGAGGCCAGAGTCTGCTCGTCAAAGACCTGGCTCACGAGTCCGAGATCCTTGAAAACGAGGACCTGTGAGCCGTCGCCGACCGCGATTCCCGCCGCTTCCTGACCGCGGTGCTGAAGTGCGTACAGGCCGTAATAGGTCAGCTTCGCGACTGCTTCCCCCGGTGCCCAGACACCGAAAACACCGCATTCTTCACGGGGTTCGTTCTCGGGCTCCATGGCATCAAGAGGATGTGACGGCGTGCCACATCCAGTCTGATCGAGCAGGTTCGGAGAGTGAATCGACTTCTCGGTCACGTAAAGACGCTCCGTATTCAGGGGTTCGGCGGGCGTTACCGTTACCACAGTCTACGGCGTGGACGCGGACAACTCGAAATTGCAGGACGAGTCTACGCGAGCGGAACCACCGGGAGCATGTTCGCGACGTCGCCCGCACGATGCCCGGACACGCTAACGCGATGGGAGGCCACGGCATCGTCGAAGGCAAGGAGTCCGGTCGCGAGGAGGAGCCATTCGCGCGGCGGCATCTCGAGAACGTTGGGCGGGGTCCCGCGGGTGTGACGAACACCTTCGATGCATTGGACGGCGACAAACGGCGGCACGCGGAGTTCGACAGCGTTGCCGGGCGCGAGTTGCCCGACGGTCCGGGCGGTGAGGCGGACTGCAGCAGCGAGTGCTGGCCGGCTGGGTTTGGGCAGGTTTTCGTCGCGCAGCCAGTCGGCAACGGCGAGGACTGCAGCCCGGGTCTGCGCGGGATCTGCCGCGTCACGAGGTCCCACTGCTACTGCGCGGGACCGAACGGTGCGATAGCGCCCCGCGCGATGATCTCTTCGACGACGTCGTCGGGGGTGCAGTTCATCCCGATGTGCACGTCCTTCTTGTTAGTGCCGTGGTAATCGCTGGAGCCGGTCTGCAGAAGTCCGAGGCGGGTGGCGATGTCGGAGAGTTCGGCGCGCGCGTCTGCGTCGTGGCCGTAGTGGTTCACTTCGAGACCGGCGAGGCCGAGCGGAACCAGCGACGCAAGGACATCCTCGGTCAGCACGGCGGCAGCTTCACGGGCGCGCGGGTGCGCGATGACGGCCACGCCGCCGGCGTCGTTGATCAACTTGATGCCTCCGGCAAGGCTGGTTGACTGCAGCGGCACGTAGTAGGGACTGCCGTCGTGGAGTAGATCGACAAACGCTTCCCCGACGTCTTTCACAGCTTTGACCTCGACGAGTGCCTTACCGATATGCGGGCGGCCAATGTTGGCCGAACCGGCAATCTCCTCGACTCGCTCAAGCGTGATGGGGAAGCCCCCGTCGATCAGCTTCCCGACGATCCGCGCGCCACGCTGGGCGCGCTCATCGTGCATCCTTTTCCACTCGGCGACGATGGCTGGATTGTCGCGGTCGAACAGGTAGCCGAGCAGATGCACGCTGACGAGCTCGCCATTCTCGTCGGGATGTTTGGTCGAGAACTCAGCACCTGGCAGCACACGCATCCCGGCGGGGATGTGTTTGGCGATCTCGTCCCACCCGTTTGCGGTGTCGTGGTCGGTGAGGGCGATTGTGGTCAAACCTGCGGCCACCGCAGCGTCAATCAGCTTTTCGGGCGTATCGGTCCCGTCCGAGAAGTTGCTGTGCGTGTGGAGGTCCGCAGTCATCGTGTTCGCCATGACCTCACTGTAAGCCGCGGGTACGACAGTCCTGATCGCAGATTAGCGCAGCACGCGCCCGTCACCGTCGCGGACTGCGCCGGTGAACATCATGATGGCGTCGATGAAAGCCCAGATTCCGAGGCCCATTAAAACGAAGATACCGATGAGAACCACGCTGGTAACTAGACCGAAGAAGAAGAGCAGCAGCTGCGCGGTCGCGACGCCGTAGCTTCCGATGTACCAGCGGCCCGCGCCGAAGGACCCCAGGAAGAACTGCAGAAGCCCGGCGACAGCCTTCGTTCGGGATGAATACGGCAGTCCCGTCGCCGGATCTTGACCGTAGGGCGCGGGCAGTTGACCCATGACTCCGTACGGGACGACCATCGGCACGTACGGCGTGGGCACCGGGTAACTCGCCTGCGCGGGATAAGTAGGCACGACGGGGTACGAGGGCGGCGCCTGGTAGTTGGTTGGCGACGGTCCACCGAACTGTGGCGGCGACGGATAGAAGTCGGGACCGCCCGCGCTAGCGTTCTGCGCGGGTGGTGTCGGATGGCCGTCGTAATTCATAGCTGCATGATGGCACGGACCTCCGACATCCTCGATCGCAGCTACCGCGCGGACCCGGTAACTAGCCCGCGCCCGGTCACCAGCGGCATGTCGAGGGCCGTCACGATCCCCGGATCGGCTGCGACCACCGCGGGTACGGAGTTCACGAGCCTCATCGCGGTGACGATCATGCCCGACACGTTGTGGTCGCCGTCGCGACCGTGATGACTCATTTCGACGGTCATCGCGGGTTCACCGGTGACGATAATCCGGTAGCAGCCGTCGCCCTCGTTGGGTCGCGGCCACTCGGGGCACTGATCGGGGTGGGTGCGGGTGTAGTGCTCCAACACGACGCGGTCCACGCCGTCTACCTGCCCGGCGATCTCGAAGTGGACGGCGGCCATCGTGCCTTCCGGGATGGGCACGGACACGGTTTCGTAGTCGCGGTCGGCCGCTACCCGCTGGTGCCGTTCGACGAGCGGTTCGTCGAGGGTAACGCCCAGCCCGGCCGCAATCTGCCGGACCACACTCCCCCACGCCAACGACAGCACACCGGGAGCGAAGATCATCGGCGAGAAGTCCATCGGCTTGCCAAAGCCGAAGAGTTCCCCCATGACGACCGGCTGGTAGTAGGTGGAGTAGTCGGCGATTTCCAGGCAGCGAATCTCGTCGATTTCCTGCGACAGGCTGGTCATCGCGAGGGGCAGGACATCGTTGGCGAAGCCGGGGTCGATACCGTTGACGTGCAGGCTCGCCCCGCCCGCAATGGCTGCGTCCTGGATGGGCCCAATCATGGCGTCGGGCAACACGCCGTACGGGTACTGCAGGATTACCGGGCCTGACGAGACGACGTTGATCCCGGCGGCGACGAAGGCGGTCAGGTCGGCGATGGATTCGGCGACGCGATCGTCGGTCATGGCGGTGTGGACGATGGCGTCGGGTTTCAGGGCGATTAGGGCGTCACGGTCATTGGTGGCGAGGATGCCGAGGTCGCGGTTGAGCCCGGCGAGTTGTCCCGCGTCCTTGCCGACCTTTGCGGGGTCCGACACCCAAACGCCGACCAACTCAAGTTCCGGGTGCGCATCGATGCCCGCGATCGCGTGCCTGCCGACGGTTCCGGTGGACCATTCCACAACTGAAAGTGTCATGCGCGTCACGCTAGCGAGCACCCCGGTTCCAGGTGAGTCGTTCGGCTAATGCGTCGCACGAGTTGTGCGGCGGAGCATGTTCGCGGACTACTTCGACGGCAGCCAGTTGCCGTGGAATCCCGCCGGGACTCGCTGTGGCAACGCGACGGAGGTGATGTCTTCGAGGGTGCGGGCATCGAGGATGGCGAGCCGCGTGGAATCGGCGGCCAGGTCGGTGACGAACCCGAGGACCGCGCCGTCGTCGAGGTCGGCTTCCGCCGATCGAGGCACAAAGGTGAACTCCCCCAACCGGATTCCCCTACCGAATCGGCGGGTCACCGGCTCGCTGCCATTGGCCTTCGTGCGGGCGAGCAGCCCACCAAACAGGTCGGAACCTTCGCCACCAACCACCCAACCGGACGCATGCTCGCGGCCGATGTACCGGTCGTCGATCCGCGGAAACTCCACAGCTTGGTCCAACAGCGGTTCACGCTTGCACGTCCGGCGCGCGGGATCGAGAATCCAGCGTTCCAGTCGCGGCGCCCCTTCGGTCGGGCCCTGATGGTCACGGTCGAAGCTCTTCTCGTGCACCACCAGATCCACGACCACCGCGCCGTCAACGTCCCATGCATTCATCGGGTGATAGACGAAGCATGGGTCGACGTCGATCCACACCACGTCGGCGTCCCCTCCTTCGCGCGGCATGAGGCCGACGCGCGCCGGGTACTTCCGGTTCCACCGGTACGGCAGCGACCCGGCGCCGCTCGAGGGCAGTCGATCGGACAGCGCGTGCGGCATCGGGACTCGCCCGACCATCGCCCCCAAGGCCAGCCTGGCCAGGGGTTGAACGGCGGCAGGCACCGACCCGCCGACGGCATCTCGCACGTCGAAGGTGACGGGAAGGTCGTACACGACGACAGTCGACTCGGTTAGCGAGAACGCATGCATCATCGGGCTGCCGCCGACGGTGATGTCGACGTGGCGGCGTTCGCGCCCATCGGTCCCAATCACCGAGTACCGCACCTTGTTTCCGCGACCGAAGTGATAGCTGACGGCGTGCAGTTCGCCGGTGATGGGGTCTTCTAGGGGGTGGGCGGTGAAGCCGCCGGTCACGGTTCCGTCGAAATCGCAGATGCCGAGGGTATCGAGATCGTCGGACAGTTCCGCACACGCGAGACCGGCTTCGACAAGGGCTAAGGTACGACCGCCAAATTCGATGACGTTGGTGTTGGCGCCGGCCCCGTGCAGGAACGACCGTCCGGCCTCGTCGGGCGCTGGCCGACCGAGTCGTCGCTCTGTGCGGGTGGAGTCGACCCAGCGGTTGCGGTACCAGCGTGCACGACCGTCGCCGAGGGCGATGCCGTGGACCATCCCGTCGCCGGTGAACCAGTTGTAGGTGTCAGGGTCCACGTCTGCGATGGGGTTGGGCCCGTTGCGGAGGTAGCGGCCATCGAGCCAGTCAGGCAGGGTCCCGGTGACCGCAAGGTCGCGTTCGGTGAGTTCGGTGCGCACCGGCGCGTATTCGCCGGCGAGAAATCGGTTGGTACTCATGCTCGCCTCCAGTTGCTTATAACACTGTTATAGGGAGACGATAACGCTGTTATGAGCGAAGGTAAAGAGGCAAAGTCAGATCCAGTGCGTGCGACGTTGACTGACGCGGCGTACCGCCTGATCACCGAGGAGGGAATCGAGGCGCTCACCGTCCGACGCCTCGCGCAAGAAGCCGGGACGTCGACGATGGCCGTCTACTCCCGGTTTGGAAGCATCAGCGCGGTCGCGAGCGAAGTATCTGAACGCGCCTTCGTCGACTTCGGAGCCGCCCTCACGGTCGCGGGCACAACTGACGACCCATTAGCCGACCTCATGTGCCAGGGCCTGGCGTACCTGCGCTTCGCGACGGCCAACCCTCTGCTCTACACGCTGATGTTCCAATACACGTCCAAGGAATGGGCGACCTCACACCGAAAGTCGTTGCTGCAAGAGGGCAGTCCCACCGACTCGGTGTCGGGGCGTGCCGCTTTCACGGCAATGGCCGAAACCGTGCGACGGGCCTCGCCTGCCGATACCGACGAAACGGCCCTCCTCATTCACGCTGGCGTGGTGTGGAGCACGGTCCACGGATTGGCGATGCTCTCGATCGCTGGCCATCTCGGCGGCGCACACGATCTCGTTGCGCGCAGCGGTCTCGTTACCCTCGCTGCTGGCTACGGCGTGGCACGGGCAGAGGCGGAAGCGGCTTTCGCCCGCGCCGAAAAGCGCATGGAGTGACTCGCGGTCTCCCAATCACCGCCTGCGCGCAATACTCCCCGTACGATTCCATGCATGTCAGGTCCTCTGCCCCCAAACCTAGGTGCCTCCGGGCCTAATTTCTCCATGCCGAGCGGCCCGCTCGTCATGATCGGCGACATTCAGTGCACGCAAACCCAGGTAATTACGCCGTCCGGGTCGTGCCCTACTGCCGGCGCCCACTGGACCGTTACCAACATGACGCAGACCCGCGAAGAGATCCCGCAGTGGGCCATTATCTGCGCGATTGTCGGAGCCTTCTTGATCTGCCTGTTTAGCCTGTTTTTCCTGCTGGTAAAGGAACGTCGCACCACGGGCGTGGTGCAGGTTATGGTTCAGAACGGGAACTTTGTCCACGTGACATCGGTGCCCGTGCAGTCGGACATGATGGTGGCCGATGTTCACAACCGAGTGAACTATGCGCGTTCTTTGGGCTCGACGTTCGCATAGTCACCCGAGAGTCGGGCATCGGGCTCAGTTGAGCGAGTTGTTGTAGAGCACGACGAAGACAATGACGATGATGATCGTGACGACCAAGCCAATGGCCATCCCTATCCATGCCCACATCGCCATCTTCTTTGACGATTCTGCAGCGGCATAGGCTTCCTGTTCCTGGCCCATGAACCACAGCCTCGAAACGGAATTTGCCTTCACAACCCCCACAATGCCAAGGATCAGCGGCGCGATTCCCAAAAGGAAGCCATAGCAGCTGAACGTCAACAATCCGCCGATCACGATCGCCAAAATCGATGAAACCTGACTGGTCGCCGGTGCTGGCCCGCGGTTCACACCGCCATAGCCGAGACCCGGATATGCCGGAACCGGAGCTGGGTAGTACGGCATCGGCTGCTGGGGCGCATAGCCTCCCTGCTGCTGGCCGTATGGGTCCGCAGTAAAGCCCTGGTATGCCGGGTTGGGCGGGAAGGCGGCCGGATCGGACTGCGGCGTCGACGGTGGAGGCACCGGCGGCGCAGGTGTACCGAAAGGTGGCTGGTCGCCAATCCCCCGAATTTCAGTTTCCGCGTACGCGGGCGTCCATTCGGTCTCGAAGTAGGGCGTTCCGACAGCTTCAGTCGGCGCGGCGCTCACCTCATCTGGCGACGAAACTGGTGCGGCGTCGCCGGTGCTGGACTTCTCCAAGTTCACCGTTTTCGGGTCGCGAAATTCGTCGGGCTTATCTGAATCAACCATGCTCCGGCTTTCTCACACTTTCAAACTAGAAAACGGCTCGATCGGGATATTGCGGATCACAAACCACCCTACGGTGACCACGAGAACCACCATTGGCGCCCAACGCAGATGCTGCCAACTTCGGACCCTAACTCCGGTCCACAAGCCGCGAACCCACGCCACGAACGCGAATGCCAGCAATGCCAGTGCGACTACGCCGAAAGCGTTGAAATGCAGTGCCGCCCCGATATCGCCATGCAACAGCGAATAGATGGCGCGCGTCGAACCGCATCCCGGACAGTTGATGTGCAGAAACGCGTTCGTTGGGCAAGGCGGGATGATGCCGCCAGGTGTTGTCGGATCAGCGAACCAAATGAAGGTTCCCGCCATGATCGCGCCGATGACCACGAGAGTTGGACCGGCAACCTTGTGCTTCGCCACAGCCTCCGCTGCGGCAAGAACACTGCCCCGGGAAGCAGCGCCAGCCAAGGGCCGATCCACCTTAGGTCCACTCATGTCGATTAGTACGGGGTTGTGTAAGTCGTCGTTGTATCAACATTGTTGACGAGGACCGCAATGAAAATAACGTACGCGATCACCGAGAGAACGGTCACGGTAAACCCGATTATGGCACCCCACATTGCCCACTTCTTCGCGTCGTCAGCGGCCTGCTGCGCACCAGCAAAATCGCCCATAGCCCACAGTTTGCTGACCGACGTTGACTTCACGATCGAGACGATACCCAGGGGGAGGCAGCACAGGACGGTGCACAGGATGGCCCAAACCAGGTTGTTGTCGGGTTCCATTCCCGGCGCTGCTCCCTGGTAGCCGTACTGCGGAGCGCCGCCGTACTGCGGAGCGCCATACGAAGATTGTGGGGCACCGTACTGTGGCTGCGGAACGCCGAATTGAGTCCGATCGTAAGGAGAGCCTCCCTGCGGATCGCTGGGAGTTCCACCGAACTGCGGATCACCGGGATTGAAGTTGGGATCATTCGGATTCGTCATGGCTGGGCGGGTTCCTTTCAAAGAACGAGTCCTCGAAACTCTAACCGGAAGTCCGCATCACCTGCATCATTGGATGGTTGCGCGTCAATCAGCCAGTGGACGAGTCCCCACCCGGCGGCGCTAATTGGCTCGCCGCCGCATCCAAATGGAGGTTCAAACTTTGAGTGCAGCGAATGGCGCGAACGGAAGATTGCGGACGATAAACCACACCACGAGAACTGTCACGATTCCCGTGGGAACAAGACGGTGGGTAAACAAACTACGCGGCGGCCTGCCCAGCCATGTCCGGACCACGTAGCGGATGTAGACCGCGGCAATCAGAAACAGTCCCGCGATGGCGAGCGCGTTGAAGTGCAATGCCGCGCCGATGTCGCCATGGATCAAGCTGTAGATGGCCCGAGACAACCCGCATCCCGGGCAGTTGATGTGCAGTAAGGCGTTGGTCGGGCAGGGCGGTATCACCCCGCCCGGCGTCGTCGGGTCAGCAATCCACACGCCAACACCGACCGCTATCGCTCCAGCCAGGACCAACGCCGGACCAATGACCGGATGCGTCGCCACCTTCTTTGCGGCGGCGACGCCCCGGTCACTGGTCAGCGTGTGGTCAGTCAACTACTACGAATTTGTTAGTTCGTGGTGCTGAAGTCGTAGTACCCAACACCCGAACCGGTGACAGCCAGCACGATGAGCAAGACGATCCACAACACAATCGACACGCCAAAGATGATCCAAGCGATGTTCGACCACTTCTTAGCCTCGGCTGCTGCCGCATGCGAACCGGCAGCATCACCCATTGACCACAGACTGTTGACCGAGTTGGCCTTCACAATCGCCATGATGCCGAAAACACCGCCAACTAGGCTAATGCAGCTCGCACACATGAACAGGAAGCTCAAAACGGTAACCACGATCGACGATGCCATACTGTTGGGCGGCGGGGGCCCAGCCGGCATCCCCACCTGCGGCTGCCCATACTGCGGCTGCCCATACTGTGGGGCTCCGTAATTGGGGACGCCGCCATAGTTGGGATCTCCACCAAGATTCGGATTACCTCCGAGATTCGGGTCGCCGCCTGGATTCGGCGTACTTCCGTAGCCGCCGAACTGAGGATCGGGATTGTTCTGGCCGCCGATTGGCTGCTCGTCCGGGTTCTGCCCGGGGTAGTCATTCGGGTTCGTCATTAGCTTATCCAGTTCCTCTCGATGTACTTCAGTCATCGAACCCTAACGTAGGAAACACGACAATGTGCGGAACGCGAGACCGCTGAGGTCGCTCTGTTTGCGCTTACTTCTCCGGACCGTCGTGCCCGCGCAACGCTTCGAGCGCGGCCCGGATGCGCGCCGTGTCGGCGCTCGTCCAGCCCGCCGGCTGCGTCACTGCCACCCAGCCATCAAGAATGACGGTGCCGTAGTTGTGTCCGTGCCCATCCGGTACCCCGGCGGCATTTCCAAGGTCCGCACTGACCTGCCAGAACGTGACGATCGGATACCAGCGCATGGTGGCGGTTCGATCCCCGCCCGCAGGCTCTTTCAACCAATCGGGCTTGGTGAACATCAGGTCCGGCGACCACCACACCACCGGATCGGAGCGGTGCTGGATGTAGAGAACCCGCGGTGCAAGCCACTCGGTGGGGTTTCGCTCAATACCGGCCGCATCATTCGCGAACCGGACGACGAGACCGTTGGCATAGGTCGGTTCCGCCTCCGGTGTCCCTGGGTCTCGGCGCTTCTCCAAAGCACTCCACAGCGGATTGGAGTTCGGGGGCCCCACCCACAGCACGCCATCGACCATGGAGCGGATGTCGTTGAGATCGTCGAACGCCCCCTCGCCCGCCTGGGTACCGAGGCTTTCCCCGTACACAAACAGTTTGGGACGATGATCGGGTGGCTTCGTCAGCCACCGGTCGTGGACGGCAGTCACCAGCTTCCGGCCAGCTTCGGCGGCCTTCTCCCGGTCGGCGAGGAACGAGATCCAACTCGGCAGGTACGAGTACTGGGCGGCAACCAACGCGCTATCGCCGTTTGCAACCAGTTCGAAAGTTTGTGCCGCCGTTGGATTTACCCAGCCGGTGCCCGTCGTGGGGATGATGACGAGCGTCTTGCGGTCGAACGCCCCGGTCCGTTCCAACTCGTCGACGATCAGCTTCATTTGTGCGTCAAGCCCGTCGGCCGACTCTAGTCCCGCATAGACGCGGATCGGCTCCTTGGCCGGAGCACCATTGAACTTGGCGAGTTCGGCGGCACTTATCCCCCCGGACACAAAGTTGCGGCCCTCAAATCCCAAGGAGTCCCATGCAGCCAGCGACTCTGGGCTGCCTGATTTCTCGGGGAGCGTCGGCCGTTCGGCACCGTCGCGAGTGCTGTCGTTTTGGACGCTGAACACCGAATTCATCGCCGCGTAGGTACCGCGGACCGCAACACCGTCAATCAGCCCGTAGATCACCACCAGCATCACCGTCATCGACGCGATCCCCGCCACGCGGCGCGGAATCTTCAGCACCCGATTCAGTTTTCGCGCCAGCCACCGGAAAATGTCACGCAAAACCCTGGCCACCGCGACGATTCCCATCGCGATCACAACACTCAACAGCATCGCGCGCAGATAGCCGAAGAAGGTCGGCCGCTCCGACCCCATCAGGATCGCCAACTCGTCCTGCCAGCGCACACCGTAAAACAAGGCGATCAAGGCCGCCGCGAGGCAAACCAGCGGCAGTCCGATCCGGACCAGCCTTCGGACCCGCACCGGCAACGGCCACCATGACAGGTTGGGCAACAGCAGTCGTCGAGCTGCCCACGACAGCAACACCCCGACCCCGTAGCCGGTGGCCGCGGTGACTCCCCCGATCAGCCCCTGAAACGCCCAATCGCGCGGAAGCAATGACGGTGTCAGTGACAGGACGTAGAAGAGCGTGCCGAGCGCCAACCCCGGGAGATCGATGCGAAACACCCGTATTACCCGCGTAATGGCCGATCCCGCCCACATTGATCGATGACGAACGACGGCGCGCGGATTTCTCCGCCGCGCCGCCGTTGTCGTCGGTGTAGACCGGGTCAAGTAACTACCCGAAGAGTGCGGGCAACGTTCCCTCGTGGACAGCGCGCAGTTCGTCGAGCTTCACCTCAAAGTGATCCTGGACCTCGAGTGCGTCGCTGCCCTGGTCGACGACGCCGATGCGCGTCCACGGCATGCCGCGAGCGTCGAGGATCGACGTGAACCGTGACTCCTCGGTGCGCGGAACGGCAACCAGTACGCGGCCAGCCGACTCCGAGAACAGGGTGACGAACGGGTCGGCACCCGCGGGAAGCAAGATCCGACAACCAGTTTCGCCAGCCAGTGCGGCTTCGGCAACAGCCTGGATGAGGCCGCCTTCGGAAAGATCGTGTGCAGCCGAAACCAAACCGTCGCGCGAGGCGGCGATCAGGATCTCCCCCAGCAGACGCTCACGCTCGAGGTCAACCTTCGGCGGCACGCCACCGAGATGATCGTGCTCCACCTGGGCCCAGATGGAACCGTCGAACTCGTCGAGGGTCTCACCGAGCAAGATCAGCGTCTCGCCCGGCTCGGTACCAATGTCGGTGGGGGTACGACGACGAACGTCGTCGATCACGCCGAGCACACCGACGACGGGCGTCGGCAGGATCGGGGTGGAACCGGTCTGGTTGTAGAAGCTCACGTTGCCGCCGGTCACCGGGATGCCGAGCGTGGCGCAACCATCGGCAAGACCGCGGACGGCCTGGCTGAACTGCCACATGACAGCCGGATCCTCGGGCGAACCGAAGTTCAGGCAGTTGGTGACGGCGCGCGGCTTGGCACCGGTCACCACCACGTTGCGGTAAGCCTCGGCCAGCGCCAGCTGCGCGCCGGTGTACGGATCGAGGTAGGTGTAGCGGCCCGAGGCGTCGGTCGAGATCGCGATGCCGCGACCGGTCTCCTCGTCGATGCGGATAACACCGGAGTCGGCGTGCTCTGCGAGAACAGTGTTGCCGCGGACGTAGCGGTCGTATTGCTCGGTGATGAACTTACGGCTGCACAGCGCGGGGCTGGCGAGCAACTTCAAGAACGTGGCACGCAGTTCCTCATCGGTGCTCGGACGCGCCAAGTTTGCGGTAGTCGAAGCGATGACGGTGTCTTGCCAATCCGGGCGAGCGACGGGGCGTTCGTACACCGGGCCGTCGTGGGCGACAGTGCGCGGCGGCACGTCGACGACGGTCTCGCCGTGCCAGTTGACGACCAGGTTTTCGCCGTCGGTGACCTCACCGATGACGGTCGCGAGGACATCCCACTTGCGGCACACTTCCATGAACTTTTCGACGTTCTCGGGCGTCACAACGGCGCACATGCGCTCCTGCGACTCCGACGACAGAACCTCCGCGGCAGTCATACCGACCGCGCGGGTCGGAACCAGATCCAGGTCGATGTGCATGCCACCGTCACCGGCAGCAGCCAACTCGCTGGTGGCGCACGACAGGCCGGCACCGCCCAAGTCCTGAATACCCACAACCAACTCGGCCTTGTATAGGTCGAGGCAGCACTCGATCAGCACCTTCTCGGTGAAGGGGTCGCCAACCTGGACGCTCGGGAGCTTCTTGCGGTTGGGGCCGGACTCATCGCTGTCGTCGAAGGTTTCCGATGCGAGCACCGATACGCCGCCGATGCCGTCGAGGCCGGTGCGCGCACCGAACAGGATGATCTTGTTGCCAGTGCCCGATGCGAATGCCAGGTGCAGGTCTTCGGTGCGGAGGACGCCGGCGCAGAGGGCGTTGACGAGCGGGTTGCCCTGGTAGCTGGCGTCGAAGACGGTCTCGCCACCGATGTTCGGCAGGCCGAGGGAGTTACCGTAGCCACCAACTCCGCGGACCACGCCGTCGACCACGCGTCGGGTGTCGGGGGCGTCAGCCGCGCCGAAACGCAATTGGTCCATCACGGCAATCGGGCGGGCACCCATAGCCATGATGTCGCGAACGATGCCGCCCACGCCGGTTGCCGCACCCTGATAGGGCTCGACGTAGCTCGGGTGGTTGTGCGACTCCACCTTGAAGGTCACTGCCCAACCGTCGCCGACGTCGACAACGCCTGCGTTCTCACCAATGCCGGCGAGCATGCCCGCCTTCATCTCTTCGGTGGTGGTTTCACCGAAGTAGCGCAGATGCACCTTCGACGACTTGTAGCTGCAATGCTCCGACCACATCACCGAATACATCGCCAATTCGGCGTCGGTGGGGCGACGACCGAGGATCTCGCGGATCCGGGCGTATTCGTCGTCCTTGAGGCCGAGCTCAGCAAAGGGCTGCGGCAAATCGGGGGTATCGGTGGCGTGGGAAACGGTATCGACCTGGGCACTCACGCCCCACAGTCTATGCGAGTCCCGCGCGAGGTGTAGATGCGGTTGATCACGTCGAGTAATCAAGCCATTGGCGAATGCACCGAAACGGCCCTGCGGCTGGGCCGCGCTGCTTTAAAGTCGCCTCCACACGCTTCTTGATTCGGGGGGATCAGAAATGAACGTCGGAAGCCGGACACCACGCGGAGTAGCCACTAAACCTGCAGCTAGGGACTACTTCATCGCCGGACTGACGGCTCTTGGACTACTCGTCGGCGATACTCCTCCCGACCGCGAGCGCGCACTCCGAGCCTTCGGTAGGGCCACCGCATTGAACCCCAACAGCGGCGACGCGTGGCTTGGTCGGGTGGCGGCTGGCGATCGGTCCGGGCCCACACTGCTGGGGTTGTATCGGGCACGCGCTTCGGTGGGTGCCGATCAGCGGCGGATGGGACTTCGACCCGGGACACTTTCCGGGCATCTACCGACCGGGCTGTTTATCGATCTACCGATCACCAATACCGACCAGGTTGCCGCGGCGTATGCCGCGTCGTTGCTGGTCGGCGGAGACCTTGACGGTGCCGCCGACGTGCTTGCCGAACTGACCGGCAGCGACCCGTCCGTCGTCTTCTGCCGCGCACTCCTGGATCTGCGTCGCAAGAGGTGGCGGGCAGTGCTCGATACGCTCGCCGCCACCTCTTGGGTCGACGAATATCTGTGCGCCGCTGCCGACTTCCTGGGCGGTACCGCCTGCGTGCAACTAGGACTGTTCGACGAAGGCCTTCGCCGACTCGAATCCGTGCGAAGCTCAGCACTGACGAACGCCCACCCGCAGGCAGTGTTCATGATTGGGATGGCGCACCGGACTCGTGGCGATGAAGCGCTGGCTCACCCCTGTTTCGAGGAGGCCTGCGCGCTGGACCCGGGACTGTCCGAGGCGGCACGTGCCCTCGCCGAACCGGCTTACCGACTCGCTATCGGCACCGAAGACTCCTCGCGGACAGCATCGAAGTCCGCATCGCCACAAAGCGTTGGTCGTGAGGTAGCGGTCCGCGCCGTGACTGACGAACTCGACGCACAGGTAGGGCTCACTGAAGTGAAGGCACAGGTGGAACGACTCCGCGCGGCGGTGACTCTGGCCGCTGTGCGCGCAGACAAGGGACTGCGAACTCAATCGCGGAGCCTGCACTTGGCGTTCACCGGCCCTCCCGGAACCGGCAAGACCACTGTCGCCCGCCTGGTGGCCCGACTGTATTGCGCGCTGGGGCTTCTCGCGACCGATACCGTGGTGGAGGTCAGTCGCAAAGACCTGGTTGGCCAGCATCTCGGTGCCACTGCCCCCAAAACTTCGGCCGTGGTCGACTCGGCTCTCGACGGTGTGCTGTTCATCGACGAGGCATACGCCCTAATTCAGGAGGGGCTCTCCGGCGGTGACGCCTTCGGCCGCGAAGCGATCGACACCTTACTTGCCCGCATGGAGAACAACCGCGACCGCCTTGTCGTCATCATTGCTGGCTACGACGAGGAGATCGACCGACTCCTCGCGGCGAACGAGGGGCTCGCTTCGCGCTTTGCCCGCCGGATCCGGTTCGCCTCCTACACCCCGGGTGAGCTCATTCGCATTGCCGAAACTCTGGCCGCGCAACGCGATACCCGTCTATCTGCAGATGCGGCCGCAGTGCTGGAATCAGAGTTCGCGGCGCTTTATGACGACACATCAGGAGGTCGCCGGGCCTCCGACATCGCGGGCAACGGCCGGTTTGTTCGCAACATCATCGAAGCGGCCGAGGAAGAGCGCGAACTGAGATTGGCGGCCAGCGCCGATTTGGCGGCGCTGACGGACGTCGATCTCATGACGCTCACCGGTGCCGACGTCCACGCCGCGTTGACGCGCCGATAGCCAGCGTTCGGCGGCAAAGCGCTGGCCCCTCGCTACGATCGGCCGATGATTGATCCGCAAGTCCACGTCACGAGCCTGCGCCGAAAGTCGCGACTGTACCTGGTTGCCGGAATCCTTACCGGGTTCGTCGGCTTCCTCTCCGTGATGGGCACCCTCGCTAACCCCGTACCCGTCGCGTCCGGAGGAATCGCTTACCTCGCCGGACGACTGGTGGCGATGTTTGTCATGATCGGCATCCCCATCATCGCGTCGATCCTGTGCTTTCAGCGTCGCAAGAAGGTGTTGGCCGACCTCGCGACGGTCGAAGCAGGCATTCGGTAGTACCGGACAGTTCCGGCCCTACAGCCCCAACTCTCGGAAAATTCGGTCGGCTATCTCAGCCGGGGAGCCGTCGCCCGGCACCACCACCAGATCGGCGTTCTCCGGCCGCTCGTACGGCGAGTCAATCCCGGTGAACTGAGTAATCTCGCCAGCGCGAGCCTTGGCGTACAGGCCCTTCGGGTCGCGAGCCTCGCAGTCGGCGAGCGGCGTGTCGACAAAGATTTCGTAGAACGGCAAGTCGGCGGCCTCGTGAATCTCGCGGGCCCGCTGCCGTTCGGCGGCGAAGGGGCTGATCAGCGACACCAGCGCGACGGCACCCGAGTCGGCAAACAGTGATGCCACCTCCGACGTGCGACGAATGTTCTCTCGACGGTCGTCGTCACTGAAACCGAGATCACTGTTGAGACCATGCCGCAGGTTGTCCCCGTCGAGCAGGTAGGCCGCACGACCTTCAGCAACGAGTCGGCGTTCCAATTCCATGGCGATGGTCGACTTGCCCGAGCCGGACAGGCCCGTGAGCCACAACGTGGCACCGCGGTTGGCACGCGCCTCGCGCGATACCTTGGTCGACTGCCACACCACCTGGGTGTCGTGGGCCAGCGGTGCACTGATCATGCCTGCGGCGACGGTTGCATTGGTGGCTTCGTCGATCAGGATGAAACTACCGGTCGCCCGGTTACGGCGATATTCGTCGAACATCACCGGCTGCTGCGCATGCAATGACAGGCGCCCGATCTCGTTCAGCGCCAACGACTTTGCTTCTTCGTCCCGGTGCAGCGAGTTGACGTCGAGGCGGTAGTTGAGGCCGTCGACCCGGACTCGAGTCTCGCGGGTTCCACACAGCATCAGGTAGGTGCTGCCCGCCGACAGTTGGCTGCTTTCGGAGAACCAACACACCATGGCGTCGAGTTCGCGGCCCACGTGCGGGCGGTTGTTGGGTCGCACCAGCATGTCGCCGCGCACAATGTCGATCTCATCTTCGAGGGCAATCGACACCGCCATGGAAGCGAAGGCTTCGTCGAGTTCGACGCCGCCCGGCCCCCAAATCTTGGCGACCGTGGTGCCGAAACCGCCCGGCAATGCCACCACTTTGTCGCCGACGGCAAAGGTGCCGCCAGCGACGGTTCCGGCGAACGCGCGGTGGTCGAAGCCGTCGCTGCGCTGGGGTCGGATCACGTACTGGACGGGGAATCGGGCATCGCGGAGGTTGCGGTCGGATGCGATGTAGACGTTCTCGAGGTGACTCAGCAGCGGGCGACCGCTGTACCAAGGCATGTTCTCGGAGCGGTCAACCACGTTGTCGCCGCGCAACGCAGAGATCGGGATAAAGGTCAGGTCGCTGATATTGAGCTTGGCCGCAAACGACACCATGTCGTCGTGGATCTCGTCGAACCGTTCTTGCGAATAGTCGACGAGGTCCATCTTGTTGACGCAGACCGCCAGTCGCGGGATCCCGAGCAGCGACGACAAGAAGGCGTGCCGTCGGGTCTGCTCCAAAACACCTTTGCGGGCGTCGATGAGAATGATCGCGAGGTCGGCGGTCGACGCTCCGGTCACCATGTTGCGCGTGTACTGCACGTGCCCCGGAGAGTCGGCGATGATGAACTTCCGCGCCGCAGTGGCGAAGTAGCGGTACGCCACGTCGATGGTGATGCCCTGTTCGCGTTCGGCTCGCAGGCCGTCAGTGAGAAGTGCGAGGTCGGCATATTCGTCACCACGCTGGGCGGAGGTGCGTTCGATGGCTTCGAGTTGGTCGGTGAGGATCGACTTCGAGTCGTACAACAGTCGACCGATGAGGGTCGACTTACCGTCGTCGACGCTGCCCGCTGTCGCGATACGCAACAGTTCGGCCGGTGCGACCGTCTCCGTCTCAAACTCTGCCCCCACGTTGGGCGTCTGCAGGTCAGAGCTCATCAGAAGTAGCCTTCCTTCTTGCGATCTTCCATACCGGCTTCGGAGATACGATCGTCGGCGCGAGTGGCGCCGCGTTCGGTGATCCGCGTGGAGGCGATTTCGGCGATCACCTTCTCGATTGTGTCGGCGTCGCTCTCGACGCAGCCGGTGCAGGTGGCGTCGCCGACCGTCCGGAACCGGACACGTTCGACGTGCGCGGTTTCGCCGGGGTAGGTCTCAAGGAACCTTGTTTGGGCCAGCAGCATGCCGTCGCGCGGGACCACTTCGCGTTCGTGTGCGTAGTAGATCGACGGGAGGTCGATGTTCTCCGCTTCGATGTAGTTCCAGATATCGAGTTCGGTCCAGTTACTGAGCGGGAACACCCGGATATTCTCACCGCGCTTGCAGTGACCGTTGTAGAGGTTCCACAGTTCTGGCCGCTGGTTTCGGGGATCCCAGGCACCAAACGAGTCACGGAAACTGAAGATGCGTTCCTTGGCTCGGGCCTTCTCTTCGTCGCGGCGGGCACCGCCGAAAACGGCATCGAACTTGTTGTCGCTGATGCCACGCAATAGGGCTGCCGTCTGCAGTCGATTGCGGGAGGTGCCGGGGCCGGTCTGGTCGACCACACGACCGGCATCGATGTCATCTTGGACGCTGCTCACGATGAGTTTGACGCCGGTTTCGGCAACCACGCGGTCGCGGAACTCGATCACTTCGTCGAAGTTGTGACCGGTGTCGATGTGCATTAGAGGGAACGGAACCGGCGCGGGCCAGAACGCCTTCTGTGCAACGTGGAACATGACGACGGAGTCTTTGCCGCCGGAGAACAGCATGGCCGGACGTTCGAACGTCGCGGCGACCTCGCGGAAGATGTAGATGGCTTCGGCTTCGAGCTCTTCGAGAGTCGTGAGCTCGTATCGCGGACGCGAACCCGAGTGGGCACCGTTGGCGACGGGCGGATGCGTTCCGTCAGGCGAGGTGATCATCTTCCAGCGCTTCCCTTGACGTGTCGAATATTCGACACCTAATGTTGACTATATGACAGACACGGTAGGTGATCGGGCGCACGAGCGTCAATCGTCCCCGCCGACTCGTCGCGTCGTTGACGTGATGTCGCTGCTGATCGATCAGGCCGGTGAGTCTTTGACCCTTGCCGAGATCGTGCGCGCCACCAGCATTCCGCGCGGCACCGCGCACGCCATCGCCGCCCAATTATGCGACCTCGGCTGGCTCATCCGCGACGACGCCAACGAATTCCGCCTGGGCCCAGAGTTCTTGACCGCGAGCCGACGCGCGGCGCGCCTTGACATGGTTGCCGCCGCCGCATCCCCGGCACTGAAGTCGCTGGTCGAACTCACCGGCATTCCGACCTTTCTTGCGCGACGCTCGGGTGACGTCATCTCCGTCGCCGATCAGATGATGCCCGAAAACAATCCGGACCAGTGGACGTCGCCCCTGCGACGGATGTCGCTGCGACCGCCACTGTGTCGCGAGTTCGTCGCGTGGGCCCGGCCGACTGAACGCACACACTGGCTGAGCCAGGCTCCCGTAGATCAACGCCCACGCCTGGACGCGGTCCTCACCGCCATCGCCGATCGCGGCTATTCCATCGAGCGGATCACCGGCAACCATCGTGCCATCATCGACACCCTCGGCGACCTGGACGAGATGCCAGCGCACTTACGCGAGCGAATGTCCGAACTCGTATCCGAGTTGTCAGCCATCGACTACCTGCCATCCGAACTCACCGGCGAGGTGGGCGCGGTCAGTGTCGGCGCTCCCATCTTCGACGCCGACGGCACCGTCATCGCATCGTTTGTCTCATGCCCCAACGCGGTAATGCCGGTGGCCGACTTGGCCACCCTCGGCCAGCAAACCCAAGCGGCCGCAGCCAAAGTGACCACCTCAATCTGAGCCTCCAAACAATTCGGCGTATATATTTACAAGTACCGATTGTTTTTATTGAGAGGATGCGCCATGGCCGACGTTGAATTGGATGTTCGCGAGATCCCAAAACCTGCGCGACATCCCAAGATCTTCGGGATCTTCGATTCGCTCGATGTCGGCGAGGCCGTCATCCTCACCAACGACCACGACCCCCGACACCTCCACGATGAGTTCGAGGCAAAACTCCCCGGTGGTTACGGCTGGGACTACGAGATCCGCGAAAAGCGGAACTACCGGATTCGCATTAGCAAGACCACAGCAGCTGCCCCGCCCCGCAAGCTCGGCAATACCGCCGACTTGACCGCAAACGAGGTCGACGCTGCGGACGTCGCCTGGAAGCTCGACTTCGACGACCGGGGCCTCGACTCCAATCTGATCCGCCTGGCACCCGGCGGATCAATCGGTAAGCACAAGGGCGGCGAAGTGGACGTGTTGATTCACGTGATCGCCGGGTCGGGCACGCTCGGCACCGAAGCCGGCGACGTCGACGCCGTCGTTGGCGATCTGCTGTGGCTCCCCAACGGCTCCGAGCGGTCATTCACCGCGGGCCCCGATGGCTTCAGCTACCTGACCGTGCACACCCATCGCGAGCCGTCGCTCACCATTGAGCCGCTCAGCCTTCGCCCGGCGGCAACGTCATGACCTATGTCATCGCCGAACCGTGCGTCGACGTCATGGACCGAGCCTGCGTCGAAGAGTGCCCGGTTGACTGCATCTACGAGGGCGGCCGCGCGCTGTACATCCACCCCGACGAATGCGTGGACTGCGGCGCCTGCGAGCCCGTCTGCCCGGTGGAGGCAATCTTCTACGAGGACGACGTCCCCGACGAGTGGACCCCGTACATCACCGATAACGCCGACTTCTTTGTGCTGACGCTGCCCGGCCAGGACGAGCCTCTCGGCTCTCCCGGTGGTGCCATGAAGCTGGGGCCCATCCCGGCCGACGCCCCGGTGGTCGCACAGGTGCCGCCGCAGAGCGCCGACGAATAGTCATGCGCGCCACCATCCTTAACGCGCTGCGAAACGCCGAGGGGCCGATGACCGTCGCCGACCTGGCGGCGATCACCGGCATCCCCGCCACGACCGTCCGTTTCCATTTGCACTCCCTGATCGACGACGGGGTCGTGGCGGCCGACCCCGAACCGCGATCGGGCCGCGGCCGGCCACGCATGCTGTACCGCTCACATGCGGTCATGGATCCGTCGGGCGCGCGAAATTTTGTGCTGCTCGCCGAGGTGATGGTGGAAGCCCTCGCTGCGGCACCAAACGCCGTCGAACATGCACTGGAAGCCGGACGCGCCTGGGGCGAGCGGCAGGCTGCGACCGGTTCCCACCCAGTAGCCGATTTGGTTGCCACCCTTGATAATTTCGGCTTTGCTCCCGAACCGGCCGGCGACGGCATCCGCCTTAATAGTTGTCCATTCTTGGAACTGGCGAAGTCTCATCCCACCGTCACCTGCGCGGTTCACCGGGGAATCATGCAGGGCGTGCTGGCCTCACACGACACCCCGCTGCGACTAGAAAGACTCGACGCTTTCGTCGACGGCGACCACTGCATGGCCACCCTGACAGGAGAAACTGCGTGAGCCAACCGAGCGTGAAGGTCGACGAATTCACCGTTGCCGGCATGGTGTTCGTAATCGCGGGCGGACTGGTCGCGGCGGCGACCGGACC
This sequence comes from Gordonia sp. 34D, assembly GCF_056682775.1. Classification (NCBI taxonomy): domain Bacteria; kingdom Bacillati; phylum Actinomycetota; class Actinomycetes; order Mycobacteriales; family Gordoniaceae; genus Gordonia; species Gordonia sp. 34D. The sequence goes on from NZ_CM155293.1 coordinate 2,473,864, forward strand.
GCTGAACTGGTCGAAGGGCAGTTGGCTGTCCGCTTTCATGGTGCTGGTGTGCGGCGTTGCCCTGATTGCGATCGGGATTGCTCAGCAGCACAGCACAGAACCGGTGCCGCGCCGAACGCGTCTGGTTCAACTCGGCGGATGGCTCCTCGCCAACGGCCTCGTCGCGGTGGGTGCCCTTGTCGACATCGCGGCACTGACGGCGATCGGGTCGATCTTGCTCCTGGCAATCCTGCTGTTGACCGCCTGGGTTGGCCTCAACCTTGTACGCACACGGCACGCCTGGGCATACGTCTATGTCGCAATCTTGCTGGTTTTGGCGGTCAGCGCCCCCATTGGAATGGCGCTGTCCGTACGGTAACCGCGGCCCGTTCGGGAAATGCACACCTCCCGGCTACCAACCAAGCACTTGCTAGGTTAGAGTCGGAGGTATGAGCAATGCCGTCATCCCGCCAGCCCTGGGGCCCGACGAACTCGGTCCCGACACGTCACCCATCGCGTACGAGACGTCCGGTGCCGTCGCCTACGTGACGCTGAATCGCCCGGACTTCCGCAATGCGCAGAACTCGGTGATGACCTATTCGCTCGACGCCGCCTACCGCAAGGCCGTCGACGACAACAACGTCAAGGTCATCGTGCTGCGCGCCAACGGCAAGCATTTCTCCGCAGGCCACGACATCGGCACCCCCGAACGCGACTTCAACACGTTCTACCCGAATACCGCGACCCTGCACTGGGACCACACCCGCGCCGACGGCGAAGCCCTCGACAGCAACCAGCGCCTCGCCCGCGAGATCGAGGTCTACATGGGCATGTGCCGCCGCTGGCGCGACATTCCCAAGCCCGTCATCGCGCAGGTCCACGGTGCCTGCATCGCCGGCGGCCTGATGCTCGCGTGGTCGGCCGATTTCATCGTCGCCTCCGACGACGCCTTCTTCTCCGATCCCGTCGCCCGCATGGGCATTCCGGGCGTCGAATACTTCGCGCACGCCTACGTGCTCGGTACTCGTCGCGCCAAGGAGATCCTCTTTACCGGCCAGCGCTTCACCGCGGCGCAGGCCCTCGACTGGGGCATGGTGAACCACGTGGTCCCGCGCGATGAGCTCGCCGCCAAGGTCGACGAGCTGTGCGCGCAGATGACCGAGATGCCGATGCAGGGCCTGTTCTTGAGCAAGAAGGCCGTCAATATCTGCGAAGACCAAATGGGCATGCGCAATGCCATGGACTCGGTCTTCGGCTGGCACCACTTTGCCCACGCCGCCAACGACGCCGACTCCGGCGACTCGCTGGGTGGCATGGACGCCAAGAGTATGAAGAACGCTGCTGAGAAGGGTAAAGCCTGATGGACCTGTTGTTCGACGACGCCGCGCAGGCGTTCCGCGCCGAGGTGCGCGCCTGGCTGGCCGAGCACGTGCCCGCCGAGCCACTTCCGTCGATGGACACCGCCGAAGGCTTTGAGGCCCACCGCAAGTGGGAAGCCGAAATGGCTGCCGACCGCATGTCGGTGGTGAGCTGGCCGGAGGAGTTCGGTGGCCGCGACGAGCCGCTGCTGCACTGGCTGATTTTCGAAGAGGAGTACTACCGCTCGGGTGCGCCCGGACGCGTCAGCCAGAACGGCATCTTCCTGCTGGCCCCCACGCTCTTCGAGCACGCGAGCCCCGAGCAGTTGGCGCGCATCATGCCGCGCATGGCCCGTTCGGAAGACATTTGGGGTCAGGCCTGGAGTGAGCCGGAAGCCGGCTCCGACCTGGCGTCGCTGCGTTCGACGGCGACCCGCACCGAGGGCGGCTGGCTGCTCAACGGCCAGAAGACCTGGAGCTCGCGGTCGAGCTTCGCGGACTGGGGTTTCGGCCTGTTCCGCACCAACCCGGATGAGTCGCGCCACAAGGGCATCACATACTTCATGTTCGATCTGAAGGCAGCTGGCGTCACCGTCCGGCCGATCGCTCAGCTCGACGGCGAAGCCGGCTTTGCCGAGCTCTTCCTCGAGGACGTCTTTGTCCCCGACGATCCGGCCGACCCGGCAAACTCCGGCGTCATCGGGCAGGTCGACAACGGCTGGAAGGTCGCGATGAGCACCGCAGCCAACGAGCGTGGACTGTCGTTGCGCTCCCCCGGCCGGTTCCTCGCCGCCACCGACCGTCTGGTCAACCTCTGGAAGGCCAACGGCGCCGACGCGCCGTCGACCGCCGCCACCGACAAGGGCGTCGCCGACGCGTGGATCGGTTCGCGCGCCTACGAGCTGTCGACGTACCAAACCGTGAGCCGTCTGGCCGCTGGCGGACAGCTCGGCATGGAGTCGTCGATCAACAAGGTGTTCTGGTCGCAGTGGGACATTGCCGCCCACGAGACCGCCCTCGACCTGCAGGGCATCGACGCCGAACTGGCCGACCCCTGGATGGACGGCTACCTCTTCTCGCTGTCCGGCCCGATTTACGCCGGCACCAACGAGATTCAGCGCAATGTGATCGCCGAGCGACTTCTCGGCCTGCCCCGCGGAGACCGATAGATCATGGACTTTCTGCTTAACGACATCCACACCGACCTCGCGTCGACCGTCGCCGCCATTGGTGAGAAGGCCGGCGGTTCGTCCGTCGCACGCGCCTGGTCCGAGGGCGATCGTGCTCCCGGCCTGAACGTGTACCGTCAGCTCGCCGAAGCCGGCATCACCGGACTCATCGTCGACGATGAGCTCGGCGGTTCCGGCGCCGGCGCCACCGAAATGGTGGTCGCCGCCGAACAGATCGGTCGCATCGCGCTGCCCGGTCCGGTCGCCGAAACCCTCGCGGCCGTGCCGACCGCACTCGCCGCAGCCGGCGCCACCGATGCGCTCGAGTCGCTGCTCGGCGGTCGTCCCGCGACCATCGGCACCGAGGCCACCGGTTTCCGCGCCGCCAGCCCCACCGACGCCGACGTCTACCTGCTGCGCGACGGCACCCTGTCGTCCGCGAGCATCCTCGCCGAACACGAGTCGGTCGACCCGACTCGCACGCTGGCCGATCTGGCGGCACAGGCTGAACTCGGCTCGGCTGACGCCGCCGCCGTCGCCGACCTGGCAGCCCTCGCGACCGCTGCCGAACTCATCGGCCTCGGATCCGCGATGCTCGATCTCGCCTCCGAATACGCCAAGAGCCGCAAGCAGTTTGGGCGTGCCATCGGCGCGTACCAGGCCGTGAAGCACCACTTGGCCGACGTCGCCGTGGCCGTCGAAATGGCTCGCCCGCTGGTGTGGGGTGCAGCCGTGGGACTCGACGGAAATGCCCCCGATTCGTCGGCGGTCGCCGTCTCGCGTGACATCTCGGCAGCCAAGGTCGCCGCCGCCGACGCCGCCTACCTGGCATCGCGTCGCAGCCTGCAGGTGCTCGGAGCCATCGGCTACACCGCCGAGCACGATCTGTCGCTGTACCTCACCAAAACCCGCGCACTCGTGTCGGCCTGGGGTACCCCGGCCCAGCACCGCGCCCGCATTCTGGAGACACTGTGACGACGCCGGAGGCCATTAGCGCCGAGGACCGAGCGGCCCTCGCCGAGTCGATCCGCGACGTGCTGCGTCGTCGTTCCGATTCGGCCGCGGTGCGTGCCGCCATCACCAACGATGGTCGTATCGATCGCACGCTGTGGGAGACATTGTGCGGTGAGATCGGCGTAGCCGCCCTCGCGGTTCCCGAAGACTACGACGGCGCTGGAGCCAGCCTCGCCGAGACCGCGCTAGCCGTCGAAGAGGTCGGCGCCGTGCTGGCACCGGTCCCCGTGTTCTCGTCGGCGGTGTTGGCTGCGGGCACCGTCATGGCATCGGGCGATACTGAAGCGGCCGCGCGCCTGCTCCCGGACTTCGCGTCGGGCGAGAAGATCGGTGCGCTCTGCTGGGCTAGTGCTTCCGGATGGTCGGTTCCCGGCGTTACGGCAGAGGCCGGATTGCTCTCCGGCACAGCCGAATACGTGATCGACGGTGAGACCGCCGACGTGTTCCTGGTGATCGCTGGTCGGGCGGGCGACGTTGACGCGCCGTTGACGTTGCACGAGGTTCCGGCCGACGCCGAAGGTGTCACCGTGACTCCGCTCCCCCTGCTCGATCCCACGCGCGCCCTGTCGCGGGTGCACTTCGACGAGGTCCCCTCGACCACCATCGCGTCGCCGTCCGACCTCGCCGACCGCGTCCGCACGCTCGCCTGGGCCATGCTTTCAGCTGAGCAGGTCGGCGGTGCCGCACGCGCCGTCGAACTATCCGTGGAGCACACGTCGGCCCGCAAGCAGTTTGGTCGCACGCTGGCGTCTTTCCAGGCACTCAAGCACGCGATGGCCAACATGTACACCTCCGTAGAGACCATGCGGTCTATCTCGGGCGCGGCCATCGACGCCGTCGTGCATCAGCGCCCCGAGGCTGCCGAACTCGCTGCCGCTGCGCATGTCTACTGCTCCGAGCACTACATGTCGGTGACCGGCGAGGCCGTGCAACTGCACGGCGGAATCGGCATCACCTGGGAGCACGACATCGGGCTGTTCTTTAAGCGCGCCCAGGCCGACGCCCAGTTGTTCGGGCAGCCACACGAGGCACTCTCGCTCATCAGCCTGTAACTAGGCAGACCAACAAAGGCCGCTCCGCTGAATGTTCAGCGGAGCGGCCTTCGTCAATTACGGGCCAGGCCTAATAGGAGGGCGCAGGAATCGCGGTCTCGCCAACCTTGATCTTGAACTCGAGCGTGGTGCCTACCAGTCCGGTCGACGTCACGGTGACGGGCAACCACGTTGATCCGCTCCGAAGGGCACAGTTCTGCGTCGCACCCACCTCGGCGATCAACTTTCCTTCGCAGCGGACTTCGTCGGGAGACTGTCCAGCCATCTTCGTCAGTTCTTTGCTGACCGACGTTTCCAGCGTTCGAGCATCGAGACCCGACGCCTCCGACGCTGCCGTCGAAGTCGTCGTTGCCGACGTCACTTCACTCTTCGTGGATCCCTGATCAGAACTCGAGCACCCGACCATCAGCCCTGCACATGCGGCAATCGACCCTACGATGAGTCCCGTTCGTGCGATCCGTACTCTCACTAACTTCGCCTCTCTGCATCGCTCATTGGGTGAGCGTTTACCAAAATCTAAAAAGCGCCTGCATACCAAGCCACAGCCGCCAAAGTTCCCGCCATGAGAAATCCAACGGCAAAGATTGCTGCGACAGCAATCAGCGTCCACTTAAACATGCGCATTGGATCGTCGCTCAATTGGTTATGCCAACCATATTGGACCAGGTTCGAGTAGAGAAACCGCTCTGCTGGCGTATTCGCACTGGCTTCCCATTTACCCGTGGCAGGCTCTTTGACAACAGAGACCGTTGTGGACTTCCCTTGACCGCTGGCCAGCACGAATGGTCGAGATACCCCATCGGCTGGCGATGTTCGAGGACCTGCAAAATGGTCGCCTACTCCTTGCTGTTCCCAGACTTGCACCTGATCAAAGGTGTAGGAATGCGAGGCCGGATCGAGGCGCACTGTCAAAGTCTCATCGGGGGTCTTAACCCTAAATTCGGTGTCAGAGACCACCTCAAAGACGATGCCCTGCGCCTCGGCAACGCTTCGCAAACGCGTGATCGCACCCTCAACCGATTCACCCGCGCCCGCCACTTGCGGTGCCGCCGGGTTAGTTTGAGACACCGGAACTCCCTGGGGAATTTGAGAGTTTCTGAGTGTTAGGTGCAACCGGAGTCGACCGCGCGGGTTGTGCCACCTGCGGCGGCGCTGGCGTCGGTTGTTCGACAGGCCTTCTCAATTTCGGCGTCATAAAGTTTGCTCCCCATCCACTCCACTGTCCGCTTGGACCCGTCCCCGACGTGTCTGCGATTAGCGATTTTCCGTAATGCGCTGCGGCCCAACCTATCACCCGACCCGGGGCAGCCCTGACCGGGTTTCAATAGCGATCAACCTTGTTGACACACCCGCTCACAAGCGGCGTTGGTAAAGTTCTAGACTGACTATTCAGCCAAATATGAATGTATGTGGGTCGAACTCAATTCACCTCTGCCCCTTAGGGCGACAAATTAGCCCCCGGTCACGGTCAACACAATCAGCACCACATTCAGCACCACGATCGCGAAAGCTGCTGCCGCTGAACCCCAGCGAAGCCAAGGTCCATCAATAAACTGGCCCATCATGGCCTTGTTAGACGTGTAGCGACGCAACGGGATGATCGCGAACGGGATACCGAAACTCAAGACCACCTGCGAGATCACCAGCGCCGTCGTCGGATCGATGCCGGCTGCCAGGATGATGACCGCGGGAATGAGCGTGACCGAGCGTCGCACCAGCATCGGGATCTGCTTCTTCAACAAACCTTCCATGATGGAGCCGCCAGCGTAGGCACCCACTGAAGTCGAGGCAATCCCGGAGGCCAGCAAGCCGACCGCAAAGACCGCAGCGACGACGGGGCCGAGCGCATCGCCAACCGCAGCATGCGCACCTTCGATACTGTCGGTCCCTTCGCGGCCGTACAGACTCGTCGCGGCGAGCACCAGCAGCGCAATATTGACGGTGCCAGCAATCACCAACGCGATCACCACATCAACCCGAGTGATCGACAGCAGTTTGCGGGTCCGTCGCTCATTGTCAGGCAACCCGTGCCGGTCGATGACGAGCGTCGAATGCAAATAGATCGCGTGCGGCATCACCGTCGCGCCCAGCATCGACGCCGCCAGCAGCACCGTTTCCGCGCCAGCCAACCGTGGGACCATGCCGTTCACGAGGCCGCCGACGTCCGGTGGGTTCACCAGCAGGCCCGACACAAAACCAATCACGATGATCGCCAGCAAACCGATGATCACGAACTCAAACCGTCGCTGCCTGCGCCGATTCGCCATCGTCAGCAAAGCCATCGACACCACGCCAACAATCACACCGCCCACCGGCAGCGGCAAACCAAACAGCAGATTCAAGGCAATGGCGCCGCCGATCACCTCGGCGATATCGGTGGCGCCAGCAACCAATTCCGCCTGCCCCCAAAACAGTAGGCGGGACCGCTGGGGCAGTCGTAGGCCGAGGGTCTGAGGCAGGGACTTCCCGGTGACCACGCCCAGCTTCGCCGACTGGTACTGCACCATCACCGCCATCACATTGGCCACCAGAAGCACCCAAACCAGCAGGTAGCCGTACTTGGCGCCCGCAGTGATGTTGGCCGCGACGTTACCGGGATCGACGTAGGCAATCGCGGCGACAAATGCCGGACCCATGAGTCCGGCAGCACGCGCGAGGCTTCGTCGACGTCCCGGTTGCAGCATTATTTGAGGGTAGCCGGTAGCTTTAGTTTCGGCCAACCGAAATTAGGTATGAGGTGCGTCATGACGACGTCGTCGTGGGCGAACCGCACCCCAAAGACTCCGCCAACGCCGATATGTAGTAACCACAAGGAGAGAGATTCTCTTTTGTGAAGGGACGTCACATGGTCGACGCAACACCCCAGCCGTTCGTAGTCAGGTCAGGCGAACTCGAACTCCGTGGCGATCACTGGCCAGCCACCGGGTCCGGCTCCGGCACCACCCCCGCGCTCCTCCTCCACGGCGGCGGCCAAACACGGCATTCGTGGGACCGCACCGCCGCAGCTCTCGCCTCCCGCGGTCGTGAGGTGTACACGCTCGACGCGCGCGGCCACGGCGACAGCAGTTGGGCCGCCGATGGAAACTACGGACTCGAAGGGTTTGTCGACGATCTGCGCAACATCCTGTCGACGTCGCCCGCGAAGCCGGTCGTCATTGGCGCCTCACTGGGTGGCATCACAGCCCTGTGCACCGCCGGCGAGGACGAGGATGCGGTAGCTGCGCTGGTGATGGTCGACGTCGTCGTCGATGTGGAGCAGAAGGGCATCGACCGCATCAAAGCCTTTATGACCGACCACGTCGACGGTTTTGACACTCTCGACGATGTTGCCGACGCGATTGCCGCTTACAACCCGGCGCGCCAGCGAACCAAGAACCTAGAGGGCCTCAAGAAGAACGTCCGCCAACGGGAGGACGGTCGTTGGTACTGGCATTGGGATCCCGAGTTCATTCACTCCGGTGAAGGCGACGAGCCGCGTCGACACACCGATCCGGTCCGCCTGGCTGCCGCTGCCCGCCAGGTTTCGGTCCCGACGCTCGTCGTACGTGGCGGAAAGTCGGATGTGGTGAGCGATGCCGGCATCGCATCGATGAAGCGTCTCGTCCCCCACGCCGAGATCGCCGACGTCTCCGGTGCCGGTCACATGGTCGCGGGCGACGACAACGAAGTCTTCGCCGCCGCCATCGAGGCCTTCCTCGACCGTAACGGCCTGTAGGCCCATCAGACAGCCCCCAAAAAACGCGGTTTATCCGCCCCCGAATTCCCCCTTTTCTGTCACATCCGACACGAAATCGTCAGTCGTTCCGTCACCGACCGTGGCGTGTCGTGACGGAACGGTCGAATCGTGACAGAAAAGGGGCGGAGCGGAGCGGAGAAACGCGGGGAAACCGGCGGGGCGGGGGCGGAGAAAACCCGGCTACGCGAAGGCGGCCTGGACCTGCTCGGTAGTGAGGCCGTAGTCCGCTAAGGAGTACTTGTGTTGGGGACGACGGTCGCCGGACTGGGAGTCCTTGTCGAGATCCTCCATAGCTTCGCGGGCCGCCGGCGTGAACTCGGTGCCGACCGCGTCGTACACGCGTTGGACGGTGCCGAACGGATCCGACCGCAAGTCAGCGAAGTCGACGTCCACAAACTGGGCGGGATCGTACTTTTGGCGTGCCTGCGAGAACGACTTGAGTCCCCGCGACCACAAGTCCAACTGGGTCTCGCCGATACTGCTGCCGGTAAACGCCGTCGAATAGCCCTCGGTCGCATGCTCGGCCAGGCTGCACATTGACGCAATGATCGTCTCCGGCGCGCGGTGCGTCTGCACGACGATCGCATCCGGATACACCTTCATCAGGGCGTCGAGCGAGAACAGATGGCTCGGGTTCTTGAGCACCCAACGACGGTCCTGATCGTTGAGCCCGATCAGCTGCAAGTTGCGACGGTGCCGCTCAAATGCGGGGGTCCAATCCTGCTTGGCCAGCCACGCCGAGTACGACGGGATGTGCGCCAGAGACTCGTACGAGATTGACGTCAAGGACTGCCGCAGCAACTGCCAGCACTCCTCAACCTCGCCCGCACTCATATAGTGCAGGCCCATAAACTCCGGGTTCTCGACGTGATGCTGAGACAGCCCAGCGTTGATCTGCTGGTAGACGGGATTGGCGTCCCACAACTCGCGCGGCGGGCGCGGCTGCGGGAACTCCGTGAGCCACATTTCGAGCCCCTGGTTGGCGGGGTCGGCGGCCAGCAGGCGATGCAGCGCGGTAGTGCCGGTGCGCGGAAGTCCGGTCACGAACACCGGGCGCTTGATCTCAACGTCGGCGTAGCCCGGATTGTTCTTCCAACCGGCCTCGCTGAGCAGCCGCGCAATCAGCGCACCCTTGAGGAAGTAGCGGAACATCTTGCTGCCGGTGGGGGTTAGTTCTGCTTCGTCGCGGTACGAGTCGAGAAGCACCTGCAAACCTTCGAGGTACTCCGACCGATCGCCAAAATCATCTAAACCGACTGTGCGAGTGGCTGATTCATGCAGTTCGTCGACTTCCCCAACCAGGGTTCGCGCCTCAGACATGGTATTCACCGCAGTTCACGTCCAGGGTCTGACCGGTAATGGACCGCGACATGCTCGACGCGAAGAACACGACCGCATCGGCGATCTCATCCGGTTCCGGAAGCCGCTTCAAATCGCTGCGCGACGCCGTCTGCTCGTAGACCTGTTCCGGGGTGATTCCGTACTTTTTGGCGACCTCGCCGAAGTACCACTTCAGCTGGTCGTCCCAGATGTAGCCGGGCACCACGCTGTTGATGCGAATACCGTCGCTGCCGAGCTCACTCGCCAGTGTCTGCGACATCGCCAGCAGCGCCGACTTCGCGATCTTGTAGCTGCCGTAGCGCGGCTCGGAATGCCTAACCACCATCGAGTTCACGTTGACGATGGCACCGTCGTTCTCGGCGAGCGCCAGCGTGAACGCCTTGATGACTCGCAGTGTGCCGAGGACCGTCAGGTTCAAGCTATCGGTGATCTGGTCAAAGTCCGTGCGCCCCAACGGCTTCATCGACGGAATGGCGAAGGCATTGTTAACCAGGGCATCAACCCGACCGAACTCGGCGACGGTGCGCTCAACGAGGTTCTGCACGGCGGCCTCGTCGGTGATATCCGTCGGCACGGTCAGCGCCTGGCCGCCAGCAGCCCGAATCTCGTCGGCGATCTCCGCCAACCGTGACTCGGTGCGGGCAGCCAGCACGACCTTCGCTCCGGCCGCGGCCGACTTCAGGCACACCGAGCGCCCCAGTGCCGGCCCCACACCCGATACGACGACCACTTTGCCGTCGAGTAGTCCAGTCATCGAAAAAGCCCTCCTAGAACAGGCACCAAAGTCAGACAGGCACCAAAGCGAATGCGGTAGCGGAGACTAGCCGAGCATCCGGCGGGCAAAAGCTCGCTGCCGGACGGCAATTCGCTCGGACCAGCCGGGATCGTCGATCTGATTATCAGCAAAGTACGGCAAATGCGCAGCCACATCGGCATCATCGACCACCACGGCACTGGGACCGAGTTCGGGTGTCACGGGATTGTCGATTCGCTGCCACCGGAACTGCAAAATGCCGCGGCGGCGACCGGTGGTTTCGATCCAGTTGGCGATGCCCGGATTATTCTCGGAAATCACCATGCGGATCATGCCGTCCGGGTCCACCTGGGCCTGGGCCGAGTTCAACGACGTCTGGTGGTTTACGTAGTCGAGGGAGATGTACCACATGCTTCCGAGCTGAAAACCCTGGTACGGGGCCTGCGATTTCGGCACCGTCACGACCATCGCCTTACCGGCGGGGAGGTCGTAGTGGCCGACGGACGAGAACTGCGTCGACAGTCCGCCCGGCGTGCTGCGCGGCGCGGTAAAGGTGTTGACCGGCTCGTCCAGGTAGAACCACTTCGGGAAGTTGAACCAGGTATTGATGCGGGTGGTGAGCATCTTGGCGGCGATCGCGTAGCGTCGGGCCATCCGTGCCGTCGTTAGCTCTGCGGGGACCGTCCCGACGGTGTCGACACGTTCGATGGTGACCGAACCGCGCGTCTGCGTCGCCCAGTCGCCGTAAACCTCGCGGACCGCCAGCATGGACGCGCCCTCGCCGAGCACAAAGTAGTCGGCGGGCGGATTGTCGATCGCCGGACCAAAGGTGAGTTCAAAGCTGCCGTCGTCGGCGATGGTGATGCGACGATCGTCGAATGCCCCGTCACCACCGGGCACCTTGGTGGCCGTGTAATCACCGCGCAGCACCTGAAAACTGAGGTCAGCGGTGTTTCCCCGAACGCCGCGTACCACATAGGTAGCTTCGGGCACCACGGTCGCGTGGTAGTAGATCGTGTCGGGATTGTCGAGGCCCATCTTGGCGTATGGACCGGTAGACGTGACGAAGTACGGGTGCGCTTTGTCGTGGGCGCGAGCCAAATCGAGGATCGACGCGATGCTGCCCGAGAGATACTCAAGCCCCTCGGCGCGATCCGCGTCGGTCTCGGCAAACTCGGCACCCAAAACCATGGCCTCGGCTTCAGCAATCGCGGCGGTGAAAGGTGCCGTGATTGCACTCGGGGCACTCGTTTCGACCGTCACAGCCAGGTGTCCCCGTCGTTCCAGGTGAGGAAGTTTTCGAGTTCTGCCTTGGCAGGTGTGACGCGGGGGTGCTCGGTCGACAGGTAACCACCGCGGTAGAACAGCAGCGGCTTGTCTTGGACTACTTCGCCGAGCGTCAGCGCGCGGCCGATGACGACCCAGTGGTCGCCGCCGTCGCTGACGGAGTCGACGGAGCACTCAACCCAGGTGAGGTTGTTGCGCAGGACCGGCAGCCCGGCGGGCGACGGATCCCAAGCGATGCTTCTGAACTTATCCGAACCCGGTGCACCAAACGTCGCACTGACGTCCTCCTGCCGGTTCGACAGAATATTGACGACGAATTTGCCGTTGGCTTCGATGAGCGGCCAGGTGCCCGAGGTCTTCATCGGGCAAAAAACGATGAGCGGCGGATCCAGCGAGAGCGCCGCAAACGACTGGCAGGCAAAGCCCGCAGGCTTCCCGTCAGGATCGAGGGTCGTAATCACCGTCACCCCCGTACAGAACTGACCCATGGCAGTGCGGAACTGCCTGGAGTTGAAATCGTCGGTCCCGTACGGGGATGTCGGTGCCATCGAGTGCCCTCTACTTCATTCCGATAGTGAAATCGTGACCCCACAGGCTAACTGCCGTGGACTCGCGCGCGATCCATTCATTGTCATCTACAGTGCGACCCTCGCAACCGAATTCGATGTCGAACCCGCCCGGAGTCTTCATGTAGAACGACAGCATCAGGTCGTTCACGTGGCGACCCAAAGTTGCTGACATTGGCACCTTTTTGCGCAAGGCGCGGTCGTGGGCGAGACCGACATCGTCGGAGTTTTCGACCTCAACCATGAGGTGCACGATGCCCGTGCTGTTCGGGATCGGCAGGAATGCCAGCGAGTGGTGACGCGGGTTGCAGCCGAAGAACCGCAGCCATGCCGGTTCTTCACCTTCGGCCCGCCCGACCACCTGCGGAGGCAGTCGCATCGAGTCGCGGAGTCGGAAGCCGAGGACGTCGCGGTAGAACGCGAGAGCCTTGGCGTCGTCGGTCGTGGTCAGGACCACGTGGCCCAGACCCTGCTCGGCGGTGACGAAGGTGTGACCGTACGGGCTCACCACACGACGGTGCTGCAAGGCGACACCGTGGAACGCTTCGAGCACATTGCCGTCGGGGTCGGCGAAAACGATGAGCTCGTCGACGCGGCGGTCCGCGCGCTCTTCGTCGGTGCCTTCACGGAACTCGACGCCCGCGGCGGCGAGGTTGTCACGCACTTGCTGCAGTCCGGCGGCGGTCGCGCACTCCCAGCCCGAGCAGGCCAGGTGATCGCGATCGGAGGGGACGATAACCAGGCGCGCCGGGAAATCGTCCATCCGCAGGTAGAGGGCACCGGGGATAGACCCGGAACCTTCCACCATGCCGAGGACCTTCAGACCGTATTCGCGCCACGCATCCATGTCGGTGGCATCAATGCGCATGTAACCGAGTGACCGGATGGGGCTCTGGTCGTCAGACATCTACTGTCTTCCTCTTATCTAGTAGGTGTTTTCTCGAGCCGATTAGACCATCGTGTCGCCGATGGGGAGACCGAACTCCCCGTTACCGAATGCGACGTAGGCGCGCTCGGCGTCGTTGGCGGCGTGGACGCGGCCCGCGTGGGCGTCGCGCCAGAAACGCTGAATCGGGGTGCCGTTCTCAAGGGCGTGCGCACCCGAGTTTTCAAACAGCAGGTCGATCGAGTCGATGGCGCGACCGGTGGCGCGGACCTGGTCGCGGCGAGCAGCCAGACGCAGTTCCATCGGCACCTCTTCGCCGGCGACGATGAGGTCGTACTCATCCTGCAGGTTGCCCGACAGCTGGCGCCATGCGGCGTCGATGTCGCTAGCGGCTGCTGCGAGGCGGACCTTCGAGAACGGATCGTCCTTGGCCTTCTCGCCAGCGTAGGCGGCGCGGACGCGCTTGCCCTGGTGCTCGACGTGAGCGGTGTAGGTGCCGTAGGCCATTCCGACGATGGGTGTCGAGATGGTCGACGGGTGGATGGTGCCCCAAGGCATCTTGTAGACGGGGGCGGTGTTCTTCTCCAGGCCGGGCGCTTCACCCATGCTCATGGCGCGGAAGCTCAGCATGCGGTGGGTCGGGACGAAGACGTCCTTAACCTCGATGGTGTTGGAACCGGTGCCGCGGAGGCCGACGACGTTCCAGACGTCCTTGATGTTGTAGTCGCTGCGCGGGATCAGGAAGCTGACGAAGTCGACCGGCTTGCCGTCCTTGATCACCGGGCCACCGACGACCACCCAGTCGGCGATGTCGCAACCGGACGACCAAGCCCAGGATCCGTTGACCTTGTAGCCACCCTCGACGACCTCGCCCATACCCATCGGCGCGTACGAGGAGGAGATGCGGACGCTGGTGTCTTCGCCCCAGACGTCTTCCTGTGCCTGCTGGCTGAAGAGTGCGAGGTGCCAGTTGTGGACGCCGACGATTCCTGCGACCCAACCGGTGGAGCCACATGCGGTGGCGAGACGACGGACGGCCTCATAGAAGGTGACCGGGTCGGTCTGGTAGCCGCCCCACTGCTCGGGTTGCAGGAGCTTGAAGAAGCCCGTCTCTTCAACGAGAGTGGCGACCTCGTCGGGGATGCGTCGTGCATCTTCGGTGGACTGCGCGCGTGCGGCCAACTCCGGCAGCAATGCGTCGATCTTGTCCAGAACCTGTTGTGCGGCTTCGCTTCGCTGTGCTGCCATGAGGGTTGCTCCTGTTCGTCTTGGCGTCGAATTTCTACTAATATTAGAACACGTTCTCATTCAAAACTAGAACACGTTCTCATTTTGACGTAATTGTGCTCTAGTATCGATACAAGACGGGCGAATGCCCGACCAAAGACACCGACGAGGGAGTCAAGAGAAATGACTGACACCGGAATCCGGGAGATCGACACGGGCACGCCCCCCGCGCGGTTCGCCCGCGGATGGCACTGCATTGGACTGGTTGACGAATACAACGACGGCGAAACCCACTCGCTTGAGATCTTCGGCACCAAACTCGTCGTGTGGGCCGACCGCGAAGGCCAGATCCACACGCTGGACGCCTACTGCCGGCACATGGGTGCCGACCTGTCGATGGGCACCGTCAAGGGCGATAACGTCGCCTGCGCTTTTCACGGCTGGGAGTGGAACGGCAAGGGTCGCGCCGCCAACGTGCCCTACGCGAAGCGTCACCCCAAGCTGGCCAAGACCCGCACCTGGCCGACCATGGTCCGTAATGGCCAGGTCTTCGTCTACAACGATCCCGAGGAGAACGCTCCGTCGGACGACATCGTGATCCCCGAACTCGAAGAGTTCGGTCAGGACCAGTGGACGGGCTGGACCTGGAACAAGATCGTGATCGAGGGCTCCAACTGCCGCGAGATCATCGACAACGTAGTCGATATGGCGCACTTCTTCTACGTGCACTACGCACTCCCGGACTACTTCAAGAACGTCTTTGAGGGCGAAATCGCCGCGCAGTACATGAACAGCCACGGCCGTCCCGACGTGGGCATCTCGACCGCTTACGGTGACACCCGCCTGGAATCGATCGCCGCGTATTACGGCCCGTCGTACATGTTGAACCCGATGGTCCAGTACTACGGCGACTACTCGATCGAAACGATCCTGACCAACTGCCACTACCCGATCAGCGAGAACTCGTTCGCGCTGATGTTCGGCGTGATGGCGAAGGTGCCCGAGGGCCTCAACGCCGATCAGGCTCAGGTAATGGTCGAGAAGATCACCAAGGGCGTCGAGGTTGGCTTCCTGCAGGACGTCGCGATCTGGAAGCGCAAGACTCGCATCGACAACCCGCTGCTCGTCGAAGAGGACGGCCCCGTCTACCAGCTTCGCCGCTGGTACGAGCAGTTCTACGTCGACGCCGCCGACGTCACCGAAGAGATGACCGGCCGCTACGAGTACGAAATCGACACCGAGAAGGCGCTCGAAAGCTGGGGCGTGGAGGTTGCGGAAAACCTCCGCGTCAAGGCTGAGAAGGAAGCTGCCGAGAAGGCCGCCGACTCCGAGGGTGCGTCAGTCTGATGACTCGCGCCGACGAACGCGACGCCGCAGGTGCGGGCTGGGCCAAGGCTCCCGCGTGGGCCAATGACCCGGACCGCGCCGCGGAAGTCGCTGCGGCCACGGCCCGCGACCGTCGGCATTACCTGTCCGGCGGGATGACCGAGCTCGAATGTCGTACCTGCCACGCCCAGGTGATGGTCAAAAAGACCGGCGCTCACCACACCAGCGTGCAGTGGAATGAGCCCGCTCTGGAGCAGTGCGTCGAGATCTCCGCGATTCTCGCCGACGGTGGTCGTGCCGCGTTGCTGCCGACTTGCCCCCGGCTCTCGGCAAGCATCGATCACGGTGTTGCCGAAGGCATCATTCCCAACGAATCCCCCGCCGAAGACCCCGACGGCTACTGGTGACTTAGGTCGAAACAACAAAGCTGGGCCGCCACGGACTTCCCGTGGCGGCCCAGTTTTGCGTTCTCGCATGATGCGTCGATTCCCGCACTACGTCTGACATAGTGCGGGAATCGACGCATCATGCGAGAACGACGGGGCGGGGCGAAACTACGCATTTGCCGTCGACACGTCCGCCGTGATCGACAAGGATTGGACCCGACATCCATTTCCGCGAATGCCACGCAATCGAAAGAAAGATCGTCATGCCCGCCTACTCCGCAGTTCCCGGCGCCCCCGTCTGGTTCGACCTCATGACCAGTGACGTGGACCGCGCCACCGACTTCTACGGCACCCTCTTTGGCTGGACCACCGAAGAACCCGCCGCCGAGTTCGGCGGCTACCGAAACTTCCAGGCCAACGGCAATCGAGTTGCCGGCCTGATGCCGATGGAAGGCAGCGACACCTCCCCCACCAATGTGTGGTCGGTGTATTTCCGCAGCGATGACGCCGCAGCCACCACCGAAGCCGTCACCGCCGCTGGTGGTGGCGTTCTAGTGCCACCGATGGCAGTCGGAGACATGGGCACGATGGCCGTTTATGCCGATCCGGTCGGCGGCGTCTTTGGCATTTGGCAGGCCGGGACGCACCCCGGATTCGTCGAACGGGGCGACGTCGGGACGCCCTACTGGTTCGACGAAATGTCTATGAACTACGACGCATCAAAAGACTTCTACCCCAAGGTTTTCGAGTGGGAACTGGAAGAGATCGGCGGCGGCGACGCCGGTCCGGGACGGTACGCCCAAATCATGGTCGGCAGCGGCGATGACCGCGAAGGCACGGCCGGACTCATGGACGCTGCGGGCATGATGGGCGACGACCACCCGTCGTTCTGGCAGGTGTACGTCACCGTCGCCGACGTTGCCGCAACCCTCTCCCAGGTCAGCGAACTCGGCGGGTCACTCCTGATGCCACCGGACGACACTCCCTACGGCGTGCTCGCGTCGTTCAAGGATCCGATGGGTGCTGCCATCTGTATCGCCAGCCCACCGGCGGGCATGTGAGTTCCCTGCTCTAATGAAGCCGTGACCACTTGGGCTGAACAGGGAGAACTCTTCGACCAGATTCTGGCACCGGCCGCCGTAGCCATCGTCGCAACCGCGGATCTCGCGGGCACCGTGCTCGATGTCGGCTGCGGTACCGGTGCCCTACTGGAGGCGACTGTCGACGCGGGCGCAAAGGCCGTCGGGGTCGACATCTCACCGGAAATGCTCCGGGTGGCCGAGCGACGTGTTCCGCAGGCGATCACTGTTCTCGGCGATGGGCAAACTACCGACCTATCGCAGTACGTCGGTGCGGGTTTCGATCGACTTGTTTCCCGCTTCGGCGTCATGTTCTTTGCCGATCCGACCGCCGCCTTTGCCAACCTGCGGCGCTTCGCCGCCCCCAGCGCCACCATGACCTTTGTCTGCTGGCGCGACGATCAACCCAATCTGATGTTCACGTTGGGCACTCGGATCCTGGCCCCGAACCCGCCACCTTCGGGAGTTCCGGGGCCGATGGCCTTTGCCGACGCCGATCTACTGCGGGGCTATCTGTCCGACGCCGGTTGGCACGACATTGTCATTGATCGGTTCGAGTTCGTCAGTACTTATGGCACTCCGGAGGGCCATGGCACCACCACCGACGGCATCGAAGAACGACTGTCGGTGATCGGCGCGACCGGAAATACCGATGTCGACGACGAGACGCTGGCACGGATGCGCGCCGACATTGCGACGAGCATGGTCGACGGCGTTGTCGCGCACCCCAATTACTGCTGGTTGGTAACCGCGCGGGCATAACCGCCACTTACCGTCGATGCGTGTACCCGCCAAGTTGACAGAATCTCCCACGGAGCGGGATCGTTGCAGATGAGTGGTCGCCAGATGCGCGACCATGCACTTTCAGTAAGAACGTGTCCTAGTTTAGGCTGAAGTGAAACACGTTCTACTTTTGCGTGGAGATCACGCAGAGCGCAGACCGAAGGGAACAATATGACCGCCGCCGCAGAACCGGGTGCACAAGAGTCAGCGACCGCTGACTCGAACGCAGAAACGTTCGACGTCGTCGTCGTCGGTGCCGGAGGCGCAGGCCTTGCCGCCGCACTGACTGCCGCCAACAAGGGACTCAAGACCGTCCTGATCGAGAAGTCCCCCTACTGGGGCGGCTCCACCTCCCGTTCGGGCGGTGGCGTCTGGATTCCGAACAACTCGGTGCTGAAGCGCGACGGCGTCCAGGACACCCCCGAAGAGGCCCGCAAGTACGCGCACGCCATCATCGGCGACGCCGCGCCCGCCGACCGCATCGATACCTACATCGATCGCGGCCCCGAGGCCCTCGACTACCTGATCGCGCACTCGCCGCTCGAGCTCGAATGGGTCAAGGGCTACTCCGACTACTACCCGGAGGCACCCGGCGGTCGCGCCATGGGTCGCTCGGTGGAGCCGAAGCCGTTCGACGCCCGCGCTCTCGGTGCCGACCTGGACACGCTGCACCCGCAGTACACCAAGGCCCCGCTGAACATGGTGGTCTTGCAGTCCGACTACCGCTGGCTCAACACCGGCATGCGCAACTGGCGCGGACCGGTCCGCATGGCCAAGGTCGGCATGCGTTTCTTCTGGGCTCGCCTGCGCGGCAAGAAGATGATCGCCATGGGTGCCGCTCTCGCCGCTGAACTCCTGCTGGGCTGCCGTCAGGCTGGCGTCGACATTCGCCTCAACACCCCGCTGACCGGTCTGGTGACCGACGACAAGGGTGACGTCGTTGGCGTCAAGATCGGCGGCACTGAAGACGCTCCGGCTTCGACGATCAACGCCCGCTACGGCGTGATCCTCGGCAGCGGCGGCTTTGAGCACAACGCCGAGATGCGCGCGAAGTATCAGCGCGCCCCGATTGGCACCGAGTGGACCACGGGCGCACCGTCGAACACCGGCGACGGCATCAACGCGGCCATGGAGGTCGGCGCAGCTGTCTCGCTGATGGACGACTCGTGGTGGGGTCCGACGATCCCGCTGCCCAAGGGCCCCTGGTTTGCCTTGTCGGAGCGTTCGGTTCCGGGCACCTTCATCGTTAACGAGCGCGCCGAGCGCTTCATGAACGAGTCGCTGCCTTATGTTGAGGCCGTTCACCAGATGTACGGCGGCAAGTTCGGTCAGGGCGAAGGCCCGGGCGAGAATGTGCCCGGCTGGTTGATCTTCGATCAGCGCTGCCGCAACCGCTACTTGTTCGCTGGCCTCACCGCACGCCAGCCGCTCCCGAAGAGCTGGCTCAAGTCCGGTGCCGTCATCAAGGCCGCCTCGCTTGACGAGCTCGCCGAGAAGACCGGTCTGCCCGCCGACAAGTTGAAGGCCACCACGGACCGCTTCAACAACTTTGCTCGTACCGGCGTCGACGAGGACTTCCACCGCGGCGAAAGCTCGTACGACCACTACTACGGCGACATCAACAACAAGCCGAACCCGAGCCTCGGCGTCGTCGATGAAGGCCCGTTCTACGCGTGCCGCATGGTCCCCGGCGACCTCGGCACCAAGGGCGGCATCAACACCGACGTCGCCGGTCGTGCATTGCGCGCCGACGGCAGCATCATCAACGGTCTGTATGCCTCGGGCAACACCAGCGCACCGGTGATGGGCCACACCTACGCTGGCCCCGGCGCCACCATTGGACCCGCCATGGTCTTCGGTTACCTCGCCGCCCTGGACGCCGCCGACAAGGCTAAGAACGCCTCAGCCGCCAAGACGGGAGCCTGACATGCCTATCGATCCCTCGATTGCCGTAGGCGCTGACCTCGGCGAAACCACGTTCTCGTGGACCCCGCGCGAGGTGGCGCTCTACAACCTCGCCGTGGGCGGTGCGCACGACCCGATGGACACCGTCGGCCTGCAGTATGTCGACGACGTGAACCCCAAGGTGCTGCCGTCGTTCGCAACGGTCGCCGCGACCTTCAACGCCACCGAGGCACCGAAGGTGGTGTTCCCCGGTGTCGACATCGACCTGTCGAAGGTGGTGCACGGTGCCCAGCAGGTGCGCGTGCATCGTCCGCTGCCCGCATCTGGCACGGCGACCACCCGCACCAAGATCGCTGAGGTGCAGGACAAGGGTTCGGCCGCCGTCATCATCCAAGAGTCGGTGACCGTCGACGCTGCGGGTGACCCGCTGTGGACCGCACGCTCGTCGATCTTCGCCAAGGGTGAGGGCGGCTTCGGCGGCGACCGCGGTTCGTCTACCAAGGTGAATCTGCCTGATCGCGGCGCCGATCACGAGATCCTCGTTCCCACGCACCCCAATCAGGCCCTGCTGTACCGCCTGTGTGGCGACCGCAACCCGTTGCATAGCGACCCTGAATTTGCGTCGAATGCTGGCTTCCCGCGCCCAATTCTGCATGGTCTGTGCACCTACGGAAGCGTGTGCCGGGCCGTCGTCGACGACATTTTCGCCGGTGACGTGGCTGCGGTCGCAGATTACGGAGTGAGCTTTGCCGGAGTTGTGTTCCCCGGTGAGACATTGCGGGTCCGAGCCTGGGAAGATGGCGATCGACTGCTTGTGGCCACCACCATCGTCGATCGTGACGATGCACCGGCCCTGGGCAATGTCGTCTTCATCAAATCCTGACGAAAGGCCGTAATGACCGCCTCCCTCCTGCCCTCACTCGACGCCAACCGCGAAGCCATGGCGTCCGATTTCGCCGACGTCATTGACGCGGAGGTGAAGAAGCAGTCCGGGCTGTCGGGCACCGCCATCAAGGCCGCCTACGGTGCCGCATCGAAGTTCAAGCCGGGTGTGGTTCAGACTGCGACGAGCAAGATGCTGCCGGACTTCCTGACGGCCCTGTCGCCGTTCTGGGATTCCAAGCCGGCCGGTGTGGCCTTCGGTGATCACCTGGCAGCCAATGGCGATGCTGTCGCCGAGGGCCTGCTGGCTGTTACCGATGGCCAGGCCGAGAGTGCGCCGTCAGTGCTGGCGAAGGCGTACAAGAGCATTCGCGGCAAGGCCAAGAATTACGTTGTCGACGCACTCGTCCCGGTGGGCGCTGTGGTCGAGAAGTACGCCGGATAGTTCACTGTGAGTTCGCGAGCGCGGTCTGATCGGAGTGGTCAGACCGCGCTTGCTGCTATCAGCAGGAGAACGGTCATGATTCCGATGAGGACCGCGACCATGGCGAGCAACCGCCAGATGTGGATTCGGCCCTGTTGGGAACGCGATGAGAGCTGGTTGGCAGTCATGTTTGATCAACTTTCACTCGAACGTGATTTGTTGTCCGTGTGACTAATGTGTCATAAGTTACAAGAGAAGGCGATGAACTAACGATGCGTGTCGGAAGAACTCCCAGTGACGAAAAGGCCGCGGCAGAGCCCGAAAGCACCGGCGAATCGAGCACGACCTTCCGGACCGCCTGGCTGATTCTGGTCGCGTGCGTCGCCGTGAGCCTCGTGGTCGCCGCGATGGCGGCCCTCAACACGGCTCTCCCCGACATTGCCCGCGCCACCGGTGCCACGACCGGGCAAATGACGTGGATTATCGACGGCTACACGTTGGTGCTGGCCGCACTCCTCCTGCCAGCGGGCGCCATCGGCGACCGCTTCGGGCGGCGTCCCATTCTGATGGTTGGCGTCATCATCTTCGGCCTGGGCTCCCTCGCCGCCATCTGGGTCGACTCCCCGACCGAACTCATCATTACTCGGCTCATCGCCGGTGTCGGTGCGGCGATGATTATGCCCGCAACCCTGTCGTTGATCACCGCGGGCGTGCCGCGCGAGAAGCGGGCCATCGCCATTAGCATTTGGGCGGGCGTGGCCGGCGCGGGTGCCATTCTGGGATTCTTCGTCACCGGGGTGCTCCTCGAGTACTTCCACTGGCATTCGGTATTCATTACCTTCGCCGCATCGTCCCTGCTGATCCTGCTGCTGACTTTCACGATCGGCAATTCGAAGGACGAGCACCCGGGGGCGTTCGACATTGTCGGATCGCTGACTTCTATGACGGCGATCGCGGCGGTCGTCTTTGGGCTCTTGGAAGCCCCGCACCGCGGCTGGACTGATCCGTTGATCCTGCTGTGCCTCATCGGTGGCGTCATCTTGATTGGCGCGTTCATCCTGATTGAGCAGCGCCGCGAATCCCCACTGCTCGACGTCGACCTGTTCCGCAACCGCGCTTTTGCGGCCGGATCACTGTCGGTCGGCTTGCAGTTCTTTGCCTCGTTCGGCGTGTTCTATCTGCTGCTTCTGCAACTGCAGTTGGTGTTTGGCTACTCGGCGCTGAAGTCGGCGGTCGCACTGTTCCCGATGGTGATTGGTGTTGGCGTTTTCGCGATGATCGGTAACTGGGTGGCCGTGCGGTTCGATTCGCTGCGGTTTGTGCTCGCCACCGGTATCGCGATTGCCGCGCTGGGCGTGCTCGCTATCGGCATCATCGACGCCGACGTTTACTGGAAGCTCGGCACCATGCTCGGCATTTGCGCCGTCGGCATTGGCCTGGCGACCGCGCCGTCCACCACGGCCATCATGTCGAATACGCCGCTGGAGAATCAGGGGGTTGGGTCGGCAGTCAACGACACTGCCCGCGAACTCGGCGCGGCCATCGGTATCGCCCTCGCTGGAAGCCTGCTTGCCGCTGGTTACTCCAAGCGCATCGAAGGCACCGCCGACCTGGTGCACTCGCAGTTGTCGGCCGTCGACCCCGCCGCCGCCGACCAGGCCGCCGATGGTGTGCGAAGTTCGCTTGCCGGGGCGGTCGAAGTGGCGAGCCAACTGCCGCCGCAGGGTGCTGCCCTCGCTGACCAGATCACCGCTGGAGCCACCGCAGCCTTCATGCCGCCGCTGCAGACGGCCTGCCTGGTGCTCGGTTCGGTGCTACTCGCCGGTGCCATCCTCCTCGGCTGGTTCGCGCCCCGCGAGGTTATTGCACCGGAGGATGTTTAGCCCCGCAGCTTTCGCATTCCCGACCGAAAGGACAAGACTAACCACCATGCGCATCCCCTTCCTGAAGCAACCGCCGCAGGTCGACGTCGCCGGTTCCACCATCGCCATTACGGGCGCGGCCCGCGGTATCGGTTTCGCCATCGCGACCGACCTGGTGGCCCGTGGGGCCCACGTCGCGATCGGCGATATCGACGCCGAGGCCGCCCAGCGTTCGGCAACCGAACTCGGTTCGGGCACTCGCGGCTACGCCCTGGACGTGACCGACGATGCCTCTTTCAGCACGTTCCTCGACCAGGTCGCCCAAGACTTGGGCCCCATTGATGTGCTGGTCAACAATGCTGGCGTGATGTGGGTTGGCCCGTTCGACGCCGAACCTTCCGTTGCTGCCGAGCGGATGGTCGCGGTGAATCTGCTCGGCGTGATCCGCGGCGTACGACTGGCCGCACCAACCATGCGCCGGCGAAGGCGCGGGCAGATAGTGACGGTCGCGTCGGCGGCCTCGCGGTTGGCACCTCCCGGCGAATCGACGTACGCCGCCACCAAGCACGGCGTCCTCGGCTACCTGACTGGCGTGCGCGAAGAACTGCGCGGTTCGGGCGTCGACTTGTCCGTCATCATGCCGACGGTGGTCGATACTGAGCTCGCCGCGGGGACCGCTTCCGGCTCGGTGAAACTTCTCTCCCCGAGCGAGGTCGCCTCGGCTGTCGTATCCGCGATCGGATCTCGCCGCTTCCAGGTGTGGGTACCGGGCAATGTCGGACCACTGGTCGCAGTCTCGGGCATTCTGCCGCAATCCCTCCGCGACCGCGTCCTCCGCTTTGCTGTCCCCAATCAGGTTGCGGCAGTGGCCGGTTCATCGGAGCGCGCCGACTACGAACAGTCCTTGACCGATCCCCAAGACATTTCCACTCCCCCGATCTCCGAGTAAGCGGAGCCCATCGAGGAGCGCCAGCCTACGTGCGTCGCGCCGCGTAGACCTCTTCGTACCGGATCTTGGCGGCATCGGCGAGGACTCGCTGACGCGCGGTAAGCGGAGAGTCGCCGAGTCCGTTCTTCCGGAGCCGGACCACCCGGTTTTGCTGCATGTACGAGGCGGAGAAGATTCCTGCCAGCAGCACGGCGAGCAGCACCATCAGCAGTCGGATCCACACCGCCCCGTCGAAGGCGAAGTACATCGCCAGGTAAAGCGGCAAAAACGCGATCTGCGTGCGGATGAGGTGACGCGGCACAGCCATGGGTCCGGTCAGGTCGTTGCGGACCCATTCGCGTTTAGATTCGGGAAGCGCCGCCCCGTAGACATACTTGATCCACTCGATCGGATTCGGTCGAACGCTCATTGGTTCCCACTCCCAGTTTGGCAACTCTGAATTTAGATCGTGCACTATTCAATATCGTCCAATCTAGTACACGATTCGATCGTGCGCTACTTAGTTCCGCGTAGACTTGGTCGCATGACCGCGATCACTGGGAACCCCCTCCTGCTGGAACGCCAGGTGTGCTTTGCTCTCGCCTTGGCCAATCGCTCGGTGCTTCGCGTCTACCGACGACTACTAGAACCTATGGGGCTGACTCACCCGCAGTACCTGGTGATGCTCGCGCTTTGGGAACACGCACCGCTTCCGGTCAAGGAGATCGGCAACCTGCTGCAACTCGACTCAGCCACCCTCTCGCCGATGCTCAAGCGATTGGAAGCCGACGGAGTCATTGAACGTCGACGCAGCGACAACGACGAGCGCAGCGTCGAAATCCACCTGACGACCAAGGGCCACGACCTTCGTAAGCAGGCACTGAAGATTCCCGAGCAGGTTGTCGACGCCCTGGGCGGCGACCTCCCCCTCCTCGAAGAACTCCACGCCGTCCTCACCAAGGTCAACACCGCCGCCGTCGCCTCCGAAAACCCCTAACCCCCTTCCCCTTTTCTGTCACAAAACGACCCAACCATCACGAAACAGCCCGATCGGTGACGGTTGTGCGGTTTCGATCCCCGTCGACGTGACAGAAAAGGGGCGGTGGCGGGCCGAAAACTCGCGTGACGCGCCGCGGTCACTCCCGTAGGGTGGCCGCTATGGAGATTGAGGTCGACAGAATCTGACGCTGTGCCCACGGCACCCGTCTGTCCAATTCCCTCTCGCTTGTTTCAAAGGATCTCTCCATGTCCGCACCACATTCCACGGCATCTGTTGTGCTGCACGATGTTTCGTTCTCCTGGCCCGACGGCAGCACCGCCCTCATCGGGGTCGACGGCGCATTCAACCCGGGCCGCACAGGCCTGGTCGGCCGGAACGGCTCCGGTAAATCCACCCTCTTGAAGTTGATTGCGGGAGTGCTGACCCCGTCGTCCGGCCGGATCGAGGTATCGGGCGACGTCGGCTATCTCCCCCAGGATCTGACCCTCACCGCCAGCACGACTGTCGCCGATCTTCTGGGGATCAGCGATGTCATTTCAGCGCTGCGAGCCATCGAAGCTGGCGACGCCGACCCGAAATACTTCGACACCATCGGCGACGACTGGGACATCGAATCCCGGGCCGACGAAAGCCTCAGCCACATCGGGTTCTCCGCCGCCGACCTCGACCGCAGCGTCGCCGAGCTCTCCGGCGGCGAGGCAATGTTGGTGGCCGTTTCCGGACTACGGCTGCGCCGTACCGCAGTGACCCTGCTCGACGAACCAACCAACAACCTCGACCGCCCAACGCGTGCCCGCCTGGCCACCATGGTCGACGACTGGCCCGGCACCCTGATCGTGGTGAGCCACGACGTCGAGTTGCTGGAGCGGATGGACAATACTGCCGAACTGCACGGCGGCCGCGTGGAGACCTTCGGCGGACCGTACAGCGAGTGGATGGCCTATCTCGAGCGGGAGCAGGCCGCCGCCATCCAGGCCGCGCGGACCGCCCAGCAGACTCTCAAAACGGAGAAGCGCCAGCGTATCGAGGCCGAAACTAAACTCGCCCGACGGGAGCGCACTGCGAAGAAGACCGCGCGAGAAGGCGGACTCCCCAAGATCATTCAGGGGATGCGAGCCAACGCGGCCCAAAACTCGGCAGGCTCCCTGCGCACCGGGCTCGACCAAAAGGTCGACGCCGCGCAGTCGGCACTCGACGCGGCCGACGCCCGGGTCCGCGACGACGACCACATCAACCTCGACCTCCCAGACCCCGCTGTGCCGCGCAGTCGGCGGATCGCCGAGTTCACCGACGGCACCCGCACCATCGTCGTGCAAGGGCCCGAACGGGTCGCGATCGTCGGACCAAACGGGTCCGGCAAAACGACCCTCGTCGAGCAGATGCTCACCGGCGCGGAGCCCACTCCGGGACGTCCCCGCGGAACGCTTCTCGCCGAGCCCGCCGGCTATCTGTCGCAGCGGCTCGACGGCCTGGACGAGGACACGAGTGCCGTCGCTAACGTGCAGGCAGTGGCACCGAATGCCGATTCCGGGACGATCCGGAATCACCTGGCGCGTCTGCTGTTGCGCGGTGCGGCCGCCGACCGCCCGGTATCAACGTTGTCGGGCGGCGAACGGTTCCGCGTCTGCTTGGCGAAGCTCCTCTTCGCCGAACCCCCATCGCAGGTCTTGATCCTCGACGAGCCGACCAACAACCTCGACATTGCCAGCGTCGACCAACTCGCCGAGGCCCTGAACACCTACCGTGGAGCACTGATTGTCGTGAGCCACGACTTCGCCTTCTTGGACAAGCTGGGCTTGGACACTGTTGTAGAGCTGACGTCCGATGGCCAACTCCGCCAGCACGCGGAACTACCCGTTTAGACGTCGACGGTTTTGATTTGCGTTGCGACATGCCGCGTGGAGCGGCATGTCGCAACGCAAATCGGATTGGCACCTGCAGGTCTCGATGCGATCAAAAACGTCCGCCGCGTCGCACCCCTAACGGGAGCAACGCGGCGGACGTTGTTGATCAGCTAGCTGCTAGACGCTGACGCCTTCAGCTGCGGTCGACTTGGCCCACTTGTAGTCGGCCTTGCCTGCCGGGGTGCGCTTGACCTCTTCGACGAAGACGACGGTCCTGGGGACCTTGTAGCCGGCGAGGGTCTTGCGGCAGTGGTCCTGGATGTCCTCAAGCGACGGCTCCTCGAAGCCCTCGTTCAGGGAAGCGACAGCTGCGACGCGCTGGCCGAACTTGGGGTCCGGTGCCGGAACGACGAGGGCGTCGGAGATTGCCGGGTGCGCGTGCAGTGCGCCCTCGACCTCTTCGGCGTAAACCTTTTCGCCACCGGTGTTGATGCACTGGCTGCCGCGACCGAGGAAGACGATGGCATCGTCTTCGCGGACGTAGCCCATGTCGCCGAGGACCGAGATACGACGACCGTCAGCCATGGTCGGGAAGGTGCGCGCGGTCTTCTCCGGGTCACCGTAGTAGCCGAGCGGGATGTTGCCGATACGAGCGATGTGACCGACCTCGTTCGGGGTCGTGATCTGCTCGAACTGCTCGTTGACGACCATCATGCGCGGGTTGGCCGGCACGTACAGGTTGCCGTTCTCGTCGAGCATGATCTCGCCGTCGTTGCCCGACTCCGAGGCACCGAAGTTGTCGCGCAGCATCAGGTCCGGCTTCACCGCGAGCATGCGGTCGCGGACGCTGTGGCTCCACAGGGCGCCACCGGAAGCGATCGAGAACAGCGTCGAAAAGTCGGCGGTGTCCTTCTGCTTTTCCATCTGCTCGGCCAGCGGCATGCCCATGGCGTCGCCGACGATGAGGACCATCTGGGTGCGGTCGCGACCCAGGTTGCGGACGATCTTCTCGGCGTCGAAGTCGCGCTCCAGGATGAGGCGACCACCGAGGGCGATGAACGTGAACAGCGAGTACGACGCTGCGCCGTGCATCAGCGGAGCCGCGACGAGGAAGGCCAGCGACGGGAAGTTCTTCACTTCCTTTTTCAGGTCCTCGTAGTCCTCACGCGGCGGTCCGTAGGGGTTGCCGCCCGAGATCGGCTTGCGGAAGAAGTCGTCGTGCTGCCACATGACGCCCTTGGGGTAGCCGGTGGTGCCGCCCGTGTAGATCAGGTACAGCTCTTCGCCGTTGCGCTCTTCAAAGTCACGCTCGTCGGAGAGGTTCTTGTAGTCGTCGAAGCTCACGACGCCAACGGTGCGGCCTTCGAGGGCAGCGGCAGCCTCGGTCAGTTCGGGGACGATGTCGCCCATGACGAAGACGGTGCGGACCTTGGGCAGCTTCGGCAGCAGGTTCGCGACGCTGATCTGGTGCTCGGGCAATTCAACGACGATGGCGGCCGAATCGGAGTTCGAGAAGATGTACTCAAGCTCGGCGTCGGTGTAGCGGTAGTTCACGTTCACCGGGACGGCACGGACCTTGATGAGGCCGACCAGCGAAGTGACGTGCTCGACACTGTTCTTGAGGAACAGGGCGACGTTGTCGTCCTTGCCGAGGCCGTTGGTGGTGAACAGGTGCGCGACCTGGTTCGACAGCTTGTCCAGATCGGCGTAGGTGATGTCCTCACCTTCCCAGGTGAGGGCTGCGCGCTCGGGTACCGCGTCGACAACAGACTCGAAGACGGTGGCGAGGTTGAACTTCATCTTTCTAGATCTCCTTGGGAGGTACCGACAGGGCGGCGGGTTGGTCAGGCGGTGAGAATCAGACCGGAGGTCGGAACTCCGGTGCCGGCGGTGACGAGCACGCGCTCGGCTCCATCGACTTGGTTAACGGAGGTGCCACGCACCTGTCGAACACCTTCGGCGATGCCGTTCATCCCGTGGATGTAGGCTTCGCCCAGCTGTCCGCCGTGCGTATTCAACGGCAAGACGCCGCCCACTTCGAGTGCGCCGGGCTGCGAGACGAAATCCTTCGCCTCACCGCGGCCGCAGAAGCCAAGCTCTTCGAGCTGCATCAGGGTGTAGGGCGTGAAGTGGTCGTACAGGACCGCCATGTCGATATCGGCGGGTGTGAGGCCGGACTGCGCGAACAGTTGGCGTCCCACCAGGCCCATTTCCTCGAGCGCGGCGAGTTCATCACGGTAGTAGCTGGTCATAATGAACTGGTCGTTCCCGCTGCCCGATGCTGCACCGGCGATCGTGACTGGCTTTTGCTTCAGGTCCTTGGCACGCTCGGCCGACACCACGACGATGGCCTGGCCACCATCGGACTCCTGGCAGCAGTCAAGCAGGTGCAGGGGTTCGGCGATGTACCGCGAAGCCTGGTGATCGGCGAGTGTGATCGGCTTGCCGTAGAAGAACGCCTTCGGGTTGGTCGCGGCATGCTTGCGGTCAACGACGGCGATCTGGCCGAAGTCTTCGCTGGTGGCACCGTACTCGTGCATGTAGCGCTTGGCGACCATCGCGACGAACGCCGCGGGCGTCGACAGGCCGTGCGGGTACGAGAACGCATTGTCGGTGCCCGAAGAGTTCTCCTGGCTGGCCACCGCCTTATCGACCTGACCAAACCGGTGACCCGAACGCTCGTTGAACGCGCGGTAAGCCACGGCCACCTCGCACACACCGGTCGCCACAGCCATGGCGGCCTGCTGCACGGTCGACGCCGCAGCGCCACCGCCGTAGTGAATGCGCGAGAAGTACTTAAGCTCGGGGATCCCCACCGCGCGAGCGACGGCAATCTCCATGTTGGTGTCCATCGTGAACGTCACCAGACCGTCGACGTCGGTGGCGCTCAGGCCAGCGTCGTCGAGGGCGGCGTTGATGCACTCGGCAGCCAGACGCAGCTCGCTACGTCCGGAGTTCTTAGAGAAGTCGGTGGCGCCGATACCGGCGATTGCGGCCTTCCCGGACAGGGTGCGGTCACTCATCACTGCGCCCCTTCTGTGAAGGTGACCGTCGAGATCACGTGCTTGCCAAGGGAGTTGGTGCCGGTAACCGACACGGTGACGACCCCGTCTTCGACGGCGGTCACTTCACCGGTGAAGGTGATCGTGTCGTAGGCGTACCACGGCACACCGAGCTTGAGCTTGATGGACGTGATCCGTGCATTCGGGCCAGCCCAGTCGGTGACGAAGCGCTCCACCAGGCCGGTGTCGGTCAGGATGTTGACAAATATGTCCTTGGAGCCCTTTTGCTGCGCCAAGTCACGGTCGTGGTGCACGTCCTGGAAGTCGCGCGTCGCCAGGGCAGTCGCGACCACAAACGTGGGGGGTGCGTCGATCACCAGCGGGGTCAGTGCCTGACCCACCGCGATGGTCGTAGATTCCGCGCTCACTACTGGGCCTCCTTCGCGCGCCAGGCGTACAACGTCCAGGCTTCGTCGCCATCGTCGTTTGCGGGGAAGTCCAAGAACTCCACCTCGACGGGCATGCCGATGGTGACGGTGGCCGGATCGACTCCGCGGACCTGCCCGAGCATGCGCACGCCCTCGTCGAGTTCCACCAATGCCACCACGAACGGCAGTTCACGGCCGGGGACACGCGGTGCGTGGTGCACCACGTAGCTGAACACCGTGCCGGTACCTGCAGCCACCGTGTAATCGGTGGACTCGTAGACGCCTTCGGCGTCCTTGCCCTTCCACGTCGCCGGGATCGGCGGGTGGCGCAGCGAGCCATCTTCGACCTGCTGAATGCGCAGTTCGTGAGCGTCGACGCCCTCCCAGAAGAAGGCGGTGTCGCGCGACCGCTTCGGGCGGATCAGCTTATCGCCGTCCAGGCCCTCATAGTCAGCGACCGGGGCCGCTGCCTGCTTGGCTGCGGGACGGAACTTCAGGATCCGGAAGTCCATCTCGGCGACAACCTCATCGGTCGACGCGTCGGTGGCACCTGCCGGTCGCACACTCCAGGTGTTGCGAGTGGTGAAGAACCAGCCTTCGCCGAGCCCGGTCTGCTTGGGGCCCACCACGTCGGTGAGCTCCGAGGAGATGATGACCTCTTCGCCGGGCTGGGTGTAGCGGTGGTACACGGTGTCGCAGTTGGTGGCGACAACCGAGGTGAAGCCAGCGTCGTCGAACAACTGCGTCGCCAAGCCCAACGGATCATCGTCGGTCCGCACACCGTTGAGACCGCGCATGGTCCATACCTGCGCCATGGCGGGCGGTGCGACGATGCCGTCGTGACCGGCCGAGCGTGCGGCCGCCTCGTCGACGTAGATTGGGTTCTCGTCGCCCATGGCTTCCAGCCAGTTGTTGACCATCGGCTGATTGATGGGGTCGCGACCCTTGCGGGGTGCGCTGGCACCGCCAGCCTTGATGGCGTCGGCGGCGGCCAGGATCTGTTCCGGGGTGGATTCCGGCGTCACAGTCATCGGTGTCCCCTATCGCTTCATCCGGGGCAAGCCGAGGCCAGCCGTGCCGATCATGTCGCGCATCACTTCGTTGACGCCGCCACCAAAGGTGATGACGACATTGCGCTTGGCCTGAAGGTCGAGCCAAATGGCGAACTCACTGGTCAGTTCGTCTCGGAAATCGCCGTAGTGGCCGACAGCATTGTCGATGGACCGGTAGATGCCCTGCAGCCGTTCGGTGGAAAACACCTTGGTTGCGGCCGCATCGGCCATCGAGATTTCACCGGACGAAGCAACCTGCCAGTTCAACAGCTCGTTGAGACGCTCGTAGGCACCGATTTCGGCGATCAGGCGGCGAACCGGCTGCTGCTCGATCACCGGGGCACCGTCGAACTGCGCCTGCGTTGCCCATTCACGGACACGGTCGGCAAGACCGCCGATGCGGCCAGCCGGACCAAGCATGACGCGCTCGTGATTGAGCTGGGTGGTGATGAGCTTCCAGCCGTCGCCCTCTTCACCGACGCGCATGCCGACCGGCACACGGACATCGTTGTAGTAGGTGGCGTTAACGTGATGGGCACCGTCGGCGGTGATGATCGGGGTCCACGTGAAACCGGGATCCTTGGTGTCGACGATGAGGATCGAGATGCCCTTGTGCTTGGGCGCATCGGCGTCTGTGCGGCAGGCCAGCCAGATGTAGTCGGCGTCGTGGCCGCCGGTGGTGAAGATCTTCTGGCCGTTGATGACGTACTCGCCGGTCGACTCATCGAGCACGGCGCGCGTGGTCAACGACGCGAGGTCGGTGCCTGCGTCGGGCTCGGTGTAGCCGATCGCGAAGTGCACGGAGCCAGCGAGAATCTTCGGCAGGAAGAAGTCCTTCTGCTCCTGCGTGCCGTAGCGCTGCAGCGTCGGCCCAACGGTCTGCAGGGTGACGGACGGCAGCGGGATATCGGCGCGGACGGCTTCGTTGGTGAAGATCTGCTGTTCGATCTCACCGAAGCCCTTGCCGCCGAATTCCTTCGGCCAGCCAACGCCCAGCCACCCGTCGTCACCCATGCGGGAGATGATGTTGCGGTAGGTGGGACCATGCCGCTCGGTGCGCATGATGCGCTCTTCTTCGGCGGTGACGAGCTTGGAGAAGTACGCGCGCAGTTCGTCGCGCAGCGCAATCTGCTCGTCGGTAAATGCGACAAACATCAGCGGGTCTCCTGTCCGGCGGGAACGGTCTCATCGGCAAGGACGTCGAGGGTTGCCTGCGCCCCACCCGCGAGGCGGGCAATGTCCTTGACCAGCGAGAAGTACCGATGCAGCGGGTAGGTCACGTCCACACCGACACCACCGTGCAGGTGGGTCATCATGCGCAACGTGGCGGGCAGTTCGGCGGACACCCAGTACATCGCGGTCGCGAGGTCTTCTTCCGCGTCCACGTCGTTGGCGATGCCCCACGCGGCTGCCGTAGCAACCAGGTTCATGGTGCGCGAGACAACGTACACGTCGGCCAACTGCTGCCCGACGGCCTGGAAGGCCGCGATCGGCTTGCCGAACTGGTTGCGGGTGGAGACGTGCTCGGCGGTGCGCTTGATGGCGCCGGCGACCAGTCCATCGGCGTATGCGGCGAGCAAGGCGCGGTAGGCGTCAATCGCGAACTGCGGGTCGTCGGTGACAATGTCGGCCTTCGGGACGGCCACGCCGTCGAATGTGACCGAGTATTCACCCCAGCCGGACGACGAGGTGGTCCGAGCAACGGTGACTCCAGCGGCGTCAGCTGGCACGACCACCACTCCGCGGTCGGCGACGACGAGGATCGCCGAAGCACCCTCGGCAGCCAAGACCCCGGTTTTGCTGCCGTCGAGACGGACCCCGTCTGCAGTGTCGGTGAGAGTCGCGGTGGCGGCCTGACCGAGTGCACGGCCCGGTTCGCCGATGGCGACGGCATGCCAGCCGCCCTCAGCGATGGCACGGCCGTAGGCACTCACATCGGCAGTCTCGTTGGCCCGTGCCAGCACCAGACCGGACACCAGGGTGCCGATCAGCGGTGCGACGGTCGCGTCGTTTCCGGCGCGCGTCAGGAGCGGCACCAGGGCGTCGATGGGCAGGTCGTCGCCGCCTAACGATTCCGACAGCGGCAGCACCGTGACTCCGGCACCAACCAGCGCATCCCATGCGGCGTGGTCGAAACCGCCCGCATCGTTGGCAAATTTGCTTTCCCAGTCTGGCTGCAGTCGTCGCATTACCTCATCGGCAACATCTTGGACTGCGGCAGCAGTGGGCTCCAGGGTGAAATCCACCCGGCTCCTCCTCAGCAGTATTAGAACTTGTTCTAGTTTATCAGACGCACGGAGACCGCCATCACAACGACGGTGGCAACCTGCGCATTTTCACAATCTCGGCGGACCCTCTCCCGTCATCCGCGGGGCAAACCGAGAATCCGTTCTGCAGCGGCGTTCTTCAGAATCTGCGTGGTGCCGCCGGCAATCGACAGGCACCGGTTCAGCAACAAGAATCCGGTGGCCGCACTGGCCCCCAATCCATCGCATCCGAGCAGGTCGGTCGCGAAGTCTGGTACATCCTGGCGATGAACCACGCCGATCAGCTTGCGGACACTCGACGTGGCACCCGGGTCCGTGCCGCTGAGTCGCTGTGCCACCGACCGAGCATCGAGCACTCGGCCGATGTGCGCGTCGGCAATGATGCGACCCAACTCCAGTGATTGCGCCTCGGTGAGCGTCACCTCGCCGTCGTCGAGTTGGCGAAGCAGCGAGTCGACTTCCTTGCCCAGGCCCGAGCCGCCCATGGCGACTCGTTCGTTGGCAAGGGTGGTCCGCGCCAGGCGCCAACCGTTGTCGATTTCGCCGACCAGCATGTCGTCGGGCACGAAGACGTTGTCGAGAAAGACCTCGTTGAACATGGCCCGACCCGTGAGTTCGCGCAGCGGGCGAATATCGATTCCCGGCGCCGACATATCGACCAGGAAGTACGAGATGCCCTTGTGTTTTGGCACGTCGGGGTTGGTCCGCGCCAAGCACACGGCCCATTGGGACATGTGCGCCTCGGAGGTCCAGATCTTCTGGCCGCTCAGCAGCCAGCCACCCTCGGTCCGCACGGCCCGGGTCCGGAGCGACGCCAGGTCGCTACCCGCCTCAGGCTCGCTGAACAGCTGGCACCAGCGGATGTCGCCAGCCAAGGTCGGCGCGACAAACTTCTCGCGTTGCGCATCGGTGCCGTGCTCGAGAATGGTCGGCAGTGCCCAGCCGGCGATCACCAAGTCGGGGCGAGCGACGCCGACCCGGTCGAGTTCCGAGTCGATGACCAACTGAACCGCGGGATCGGCCGAGAGTCCGTAGGGCTTCGGCCAGTGCGGAGCCAAGAACCCGGTGCGCGCCAACTCGGCACGACGATCCTCCGGTGCTGCGGCGGCAATGCCTTCGGCGATGGCGGCAATCTCCGGCCGCTGCGCTTCGGCCTCAACCAGATCGATAGAGAACTCGCGACGGCCTCCGGCTCGGCCAAGTTCTGCCAGTGCCAAACGCTGCGGTTCGCCGGCGGCAAGCAGCATGCGTGCGGCCAGCGCGGAACGCAGGTACAGGTGTGCGTCGTGCTCAAATGTGAAGCCGATACCACCGAGCACCTGGATGGCATCCTTGGCGTTCTCCGGCGACAACTTGGCGGTCAACGCGCCGGCCGCGAGACGACTGAGTTCCACCTGAGCCCGAGCCGCCTCAGTGTTGTCGACGAGCATCTCATCGAGGGCCCGCGCGAGGTCCCACGCGGCGGCACCGAGCTGCTCACTGCGGGTCAGCATGTCGGCACAGATCTGCTTCACAGCCTGGAACGAACCGATGGCCGCCCCGAACTGTGTGCGGACCTTTGCATAATCCACGGCAATGGACAGCGTCCGCGCGGCAACGCCAGCCTGATAGGCGACCAGACCCGCGTGCAACAGCGCAACCAGCAGGTCGCCATCGGTCACCGCGATCGCCTTGTCGCGAGTGACTGACGCCAGACGCACGCGCACCGGAATCGCGGTGCCATCGAGCGGTCCGTCCACCGATTCCTTCTCGACCTGGACCGATGCGGTGTCGAGGACAAACCAGCCTTCAGCTTCCGAGCCGAAACGCAACGGTGCGGCAATTACCGCATCGGCGACGAATCCGGGAATCAACCCCAAGTCGACGTTGCCGTCAACCACCGCGAAACCGGCATCACCCCCAGCCTTGGGCGAAGTCACGGCCGTCGCGGGAATCACGGCCGGACGTTCCCCCGCCATGACCGATTCCGCTAGTTCGACACCCTGTGCGGCGAGCACGTAGGCAACGGCCATCGTCGGCGCGAGCGGTCCTGGAACTAGCTCAGCTCCGGCCGCCGCAAACATCACGGCGACGTCTTCCTGACTGCCGTCCGCACCCCCTGCGACCTCGGGGATTCCCGCCGCAAACAGGCCAAGGTCCGCGATCTGCGTCCATAGCGAACGCCACGAATCACCCGAATCATCGAGGTCGTTGCGCACGAGGGAACGGACGTCCCGAGCCCCTGCCCAGGCGGCGATACTGTCACTAGCGACCCTTTGGTCCGCTGACGTGGCGATTGTCACCGAAGAACTCCTCCGCGAATTTGTTGATAACTCCAATTAGAACCTGTTCTAATATTCAATGGGTGTACACCATCGGCGGGCGGCTGCCAACTGACGAGCCGTAGAAGTGGCTCAACTTGAGGGGATCGATATCTATGGCTGGCGCGGGAACGACGAACACTAAGACCGACGTACCGTCGCCTCCCCCTGCGCCCGCCCAGTTGTCCGGCGCGGAAGTTGGTTCGGCCGCACAGCGCGAACGGCGCAGGCGGATTCTCGACGCGACGCTCGCCTTGGCATCCAAGGGCGGCTACGACGCCGTGCAGATGCGCGCCGTCGCAGACAAGGCTGACGTCGCCGTCGGCACCCTCTACCGCTACTTCCCGTCCAAAGTGCATTTGCTCGTCACCGCCCTTGCCCGCGAACTGGAGAAGGTCGAGTCGCGCGCCGACCGCAGTGTGCTCCAAGGCGACACTCCCGTCGAACGACTCAGCTTCGTGCTGTCGATGATTACGCTTGCCATGCAGAAGGACCCGTTGCTCACCGAAGCCATGACGCGAGCATTCATGTTCGCCGATGCCTCGGCAACCAGCGAAGTGAATCGGGTCGCCGGAATCATCGACCGCCTGCTGGCTGGGGCGATGATTTCGCAAGACCCCGATGCGGTGCCGACCGCACAAGACCTCGCAATCGCCCGCGTTATCTCAGACGTGTGGATGTCGAACCTCGTGCAGTGGCTGACCCGTCGTGCGTCGGCAACCGATGTCACCAACCGCATGGAACTCACGGTCAAGCTGCTCCTCGAACGCAACTGACTTTCTCCCTCCACGCCGGTGTTCTTCGCTGTTCGGCGGGTTCCGCCGCTGGTCGCCAAGTACCTCGACCATTAGGTCCGTTGTTCCCTAATTTGCCGCATGCTCCCTGCTCAGGGCATACCGCATTCCACTGAGCGGGAACGGCAACCGCCGCGGTCTTGAACTGAGCCCACTATCGGATATGACCGGGTCTACACACCTGGCCTCAAATCCGAGCCGACTGAGAGTGCGTCGGCCACAAGGAGGAGCGACGCTCAATGACCACCACTGACGACCAGGAATTCCGGGAGATTGAGTCGGCCGGAGCCCCGACTCGTTTTGCTCGAGGCTGGCACTGCCTTGGTCTGCTGAAGGACTTCCGCGATGGTAAGCCCCACCAGATCAAGGCGTTCGGCACCGAGCTGGTGGTTTTCCAGGGCGAGAACGACGGCCAGCTCCACATCCTCGACGCCTACTGCCGACACATGGGCGGCAACCTCGCCAAGGGCCAGGTCAAGGGCGATTCCATCGCCTGCCCATTCCACGACTGGCGCTGGGGCGGCAACGGTCGCTGCACCGGCATCCCTTACGCGCGCCGCGTCCCGCCGGTCGCCAAAACGAAGTCGTGGCCAGTATTGGAACGCAACGGACAATTGTTCGTCTGGCACGACCCGGAGAACAGCAAGCCCACCGACGAGGTCACGATCCCCGAACTCCCCGGCTACGGCACTGACGAGTGGACCGACTGGAACTGGAGTTCCATCGTCATCGAAGGCTCTCACTGCCGCGAGATCGTCGACAACATCGTCGATATGGCGCACTTCTTCTACATCCACTTCGCGTTCCCCCGCTACTTCAAGAACGTGTTCGAGGGGCACGTCGCCGGCCAGTTCATGAACTCGACTCCGCGCGATGACATCGGCATCGGCTCCAGCTACGACAACCCCGATTCCCGGCTGGAGTCGGAGGCTCACTATTACGGACCGTCGTACATGGTGGACGTGCTGCGCAACTACGTCGGCGACCGCCTGGTCGAAACCGACCTGATCAACTGCCACTACCCGATCGACAACAACTCGTTTGTGCTCATGTACGGCGCACGTGTGAAGAAGCCAGCAGGCATCTCCGACGAACGTGCCAACGCGATGGCCCAGAAGTTCACCGACGGAGTCAAGGTCGGCTTTGAGCAGGACGTGGCGATCTGGCTCGACAAGGCCCCGATCGACAACCCGCTGCTGTCCGAAGAAGACGGCCCGGTGTATCAGCTCCGCCGCTGGTACCAGCAGTTCTACACCGATATCGCCGACGTCACCGAAGACATGACGAAGCGTTTCGAGTTCGAAATCGACACCACTCGAGCCGTCGAAAGCTGGCAGGCCGAGGTCGACGAGAACATCGCGGCCGGCCGCGTCCACCGGGCTGCACGCTAGCTCCGCAACTCCCCCTCTCCTTCCCCTGAACCCTTTAGACCGGAGGCATCATGACCGTTCGACCCATCGAAGCCATCGAGGAACTCGCCGACCAGATTCGCGACCAGGCCCTCGAAGCCGAGGAACTTGGCAAACTCCCCGACGAGACTGCCAAGAAACTCAAGGCCACCGGCGTCATGAAGTTGCTGGCACCGGCAAACTACGGCGGGTTGGAAGCGCATCCGCGCGAGTTCGCCGAGACCGTCATGAAGGCGGCCAGCTTCGACGGTGCCGCCGGCTGGGTGTGCGGCATCGTGGGTGTGCACCCGTGGCAGATGGCGTTTGCCGATCCTAAGGTTCAGGAAGAGATCTGGGGCCAGGACGACAACACGTGGATTGCGTCGCCCTACGCTCCGACCGGCATCGCGAAGCCGGTTGATGGCGGCTACATTTTCAACGGTCGCTGGCAGTTCAGTTCGGGCACAGATCACTGCGATTGGATTTTCCTCGGCGCCATGGTCGGCGACGAGAACGGTCCGACGATGCCCCCGACCATGCTGCACATGATTTTGCCGCGCTCCGACTACACGATCGTCGAAGACTCGTGGAATGTGGTGGGCCTCAAGGGAACCGGCTCCAAGGACATCATCGTCAAGGACGCCTTCGTGCCGTCGTACCGAGTCATGGACGGCAGTGCCGTGATTGACGGCAGCGCGCAGATCGAGGCTGGCATGACCGAGACGCTTTTCAAGATGCCGTGGTCGACGATGTTCCCGCTGGGCATCACTTCGGCCGTCATCGGTCTCGCCGAAGGTGCCCTCGCTTGTCACCTCGACTACCAGCGCAACCGCATCGGTGCATCGGGTGTCGCCGTCAAGGACGATCCCTACGTCCTGTTCGCGATCAGCGAGGCTGCAGCCGACATCAACGCCGCTCGCCAGGAACTGCTTGCCAACGTCGACGAGGTCTACAGCCTCGTTGATGCGGGCAAGGAGATCGACTTCGAGCGTCGTGCGCTGGGCCGTCGCACGCAGATCAGTTCCGCCTGGCGGGCTGTCATGGCCGTCGATCAGATCTTTGCGCGCTCGGGTGGCAATGCCCTGCGGATGGATCAGCCGATGCAGCGCTTCTGGCGCGATGCCCACGCAGGCCTCAACCACGCTATCCACGTGCCCAGCACCGTGCGCCACGCGTCGGCCCTGAGTTCCATGGGCTTCGATGTGCCGGCGAACCTGCGCGCAATGATCTGATCCGGCGAAACAAGACAGCGAGAGCGAAACACGATGACTGAAATCAAGGGTTTGGGTTACGTCACGATCCAAACCAACGACCTGGACCG
This sequence comes from Gordonia sp. 34D, assembly GCF_056682775.1. NCBI lineage: Bacteria > Bacillati > Actinomycetota > Actinomycetes > Mycobacteriales > Gordoniaceae > Gordonia > Gordonia sp. 34D. The sequence goes on from NZ_CM155293.1 coordinate 2,513,204, forward strand.
TTGGCGTACCTTCGCGTTCGACGTCCTCGGCTTTGCCAAGGGCAAGGGGCCCGACCAGGATGCCATCTATTTGCGGATGGATGAGCGGGCCTTCCGGATCGCCGTGGTTCCGGGCGAGACCGACGAGATCACCACCATCGGCTGGGAGGTCCGCGACGGCGCGGCCCTGACTCGAGTCCGCGAATCAGTAACGGCGGCCGGCATCGAGGTCACCGACCTAACCAACGACGAGGCGCAGGCGCGGCACGTCGAAGCGGCGTTCACCTTCACTGATCCAGCCGGGGCAAAGTTGGAGATCTTCCACGGCCCCACACTCGACCACAGCCCCGTGGTGACCCCGTTCGGTGCCAAGTTTGTGACCGGAGAGCAAGGTCTCGGCCACGTGGTGCTGCCCGTGATGGACTTCAACGGCGCATTCACCTTCTACCAGGACGTGCTGGGCTTCTTGCCGCGCGGTGCGATGCGGATTCCGGCACCGCCGGAGTTTGGGCCCATCCGTATCCGGTTCATGGGCGTCAACCAGCGCCATCACAGCCTGGCGCTGTGCCCGGCACCGCACGGGGGTGCACCAGGCCTGGTGCACATCATGGTTGAGGTCGACACTCTCGACGCCGTTGGTCAGGCGCTTGATCGCGTCATGAAGGACGGTTTCTCAGTGTCCTCGACGCTGGGACGTCATACCAACGACAAGATGATCTCGTTCTACGTCCGGGCACCCGGCGGCTGGGATATCGAGTTCGGCACCGACGGCATGCTCGTCGACGAAACTCATTACACCGCGGAGGAAATCACCGCCGACAGCTACTGGGGTCACGACTGGTCCGGCAGCGAACCGCTCGCCGCCATGTAGTTTCCGCCCCTCGCGTTAGGTGCCACTCGATTCGAGTGGCACCTAACGCATTTTTGCGCCCTTTTGCAGACTTTCGTGCAACAGCGTGACACGGCTCTCATCACCGCATATACTCCATATATCTAATAGAAAAACCGTGGTCAGAGCGTTTTTGATGGTCATTTTGTCCGCCGTGACGGTCATTTTGTCCGCTGTGGCGCCAGTTTCCCCACTGTGCGCACCAGGTTTTGCCGGATCCCACTTCGGCAAAACAAACGCCGCCCGACCACACTTGCATGTTCGCCCGTGGAGGGAAAGCAATGACTGAAACACCCAGTGCCGTCCTCGATCGTTTGACCGTCGTCATGGACACCTTCGACGGCAACGCCCGACAGAGCCTGGCACAAATTGTTCGGCGTACCGGTCTCCCCCGCTCGTCCGCCCACCGCATGCTCGAACGCCTCGTCGCCCTTCGATGGCTGCGCCGCGAGGGCCGCGAATACGAGCTCGGAATGCGGCTGGTGGAACTCGGCTCACTCGCCATCCATCAAGACCGTCTCCACAGCTCCGCCGCCCCATTCCTTCACGAACTGCACCGGATGACCGGCTTCGTCATCCATCTCGGCATCCTCCAGGGCAACGAGGTGGTGTACCTCGACAAGGTTGGTGAAGGACTCGGCAAGAAGGTCCCAAGCCGTGTCGGCGGCAAGCAGCCCGCGCACTGCACCGCAATCGGCAAGGTCCTTCTCGCACATTCCGAAGAAACCCCAGCCAGCGACGAAACTCTGGAACGCAAAACCCGCTTCTCGATCGGCTCGGCCACCCAACTCTCGCGTGAATTGCAGACCGTCCGCGACCGCGGACTCGCCATTGAGCGCGAAGAAGCCGTCCCGCGCTTCGGCTGCATCGCGGTTCCGATCGGCGAGCCAGGCCAAGCCGTTGGTGCCGTCTCCATCTGCGGCCCCGTCGACCAGTTGAAGTTCGACAACCGTCTCGCCGCACCCTTGCGCATGGCAGCACTTGGCATGTGGCGCAACGTCGCTGGCGACGATGTCCACATCACCCCAACTTTGCAGCGCCGCCGCATGATGGCTCCCCAACCCCTGCCCGTCGCTGGTTAAGACTGCCCGTCGCTGATTTAGCCCCTCCCCCTCTCGAGAAAGAGCCTCGCCGCATGACCGCACCGGGATCGTCAACCGCCACACCCACCTGGATTCAGGAATATGACGTCATCGTCGCCGGATCGGGAGCGGGCGGAGTGTGCGGCGCATACACCGCAGCACGCGAAGGTTTGTCGGTGCTGATGGTCGAAGCGTCCGACAAGTATGGCGGCACCACGTCGTACTCCGGTGGCGGCGGCGTGTGGTTCCCGTGCAATCCGGTGCTGCAGCGCGAAGGCGTCGAGGATTCCCTCGACGACGCTCTCACCTACTACCACTCGGTCGTCGGCGATCGAACCCCGATGGAGCTGCAAGAAACCTACGTCCGCGGCGGCACCGACCTCATCGAGTACCTCGAGAAAGACGACAAACTCAAGTTCGCGGCCATGCCGTGGCCCGACTACTTCGGCAAGGCCCCCAAGGCCAAGACCGACGGCATGCGCCACATCGCCCCGCGTCCCCTCGGTGTCGCGAAGGCCCCCGCATACAAGGACCTTGTTCGCGGCCCGCTCGACGTCGAACGCCATGGCAGCGAGACTCCCGACAATTACTACATTGGCGGTCGTGCGCTGATCGCCCGCTTCTTGAATGCGATCGACGACTACCCAAACGCCACCAAGATGCTGAACACTCCGCTGGTGGATTTGGTCGTCGAAGATGGCGTGGTGACCGGTGCGATCGTCGAGATCGACGGCAAGCGCGAAGCGATCCGCGCGCGGTGCGGTGTGGTGTTGGCCGCGGGCGGTTTTGAAGCCAACGATGAACTGCGCGCCACCTACGGGGTGCCAGGCACAGCTCGAGACACTATGGGCCCCAACACGAATCAGGGACTCTCACACCTCGCGGGGATCGCCGCCGGTGCCGACACCGACTTGATGGAGCAGGCGTGGTGGTCGCCGGGTCTGACGCACCCGGACGGTCGTAGCGCATTTGCCCTCTGGTTCACGGGCGGCATTTTCGTCAACCAAGATGGCGAGCGGTTCGTCAACGAGTCCGCACCCTACGACCGCCTCGGCCGCGAAGTGCTGCGGCAGATGGACGCGGGCACCGCGAGCCTGCCGTTCTGGATGATCTACGACGACACCGAGGGCGAACAGCCGCCGGTGAAGGCGGCCAACTTCGAGTTCTATCCGACGCAGGACTACCGAGATAAGGGCCTCTGGCACACCGCAGACACTCTGGAAGAACTCGCCACCAAGATCGGTGTCCCCGCCGAGGCCTTGACCGCAACGGTCGCGCGTTTCAACGAGCATGTGGAAGCCGGCGTCGACCCTGACTTCGGTCGCGGCGACGAGGCCTACGACCGCGCGTTCTCCGGCGGCAAGCCGCCATTGGCCGCCATCAAGACCGGCCCGTTCCATGCGGCCGCGTTTGGCTTGTCGGACCTTGGCACCAAGGGTGGCCTCAAGACCGGCGTGGCGGGCAATGTGCTGCGCGCCGACGGCTCCACCATCGACGGCCTGTACGCGGCGGGCAATACGATGGCCGCTCCCAGCGGCTACGCCTACCCCGGTGGCGGTAACCCGATCGGTACGTCAATGCTGTTTAGTCACTTGGCTGTTCGCGACATCGTCGCGCGCGGCAAGTAAGGAGAAGCCCCATGTCTGAATTCAGTAATGCTGCGGCACCGGAGATTACGTCGATCATCGAGACTTACCTCGCAGCGGTCGCGTCGGGCGACGGTGCCGCGGTGGCCGCCTTGTACGCCGATGATGCGACGCTTGAGGATCCGGTCGGCTCACCGCCCCGGCAGGGTCGCGAGGCGATCGCTGAATTTTATGGCGGCCTGCAGGGCGAGGTCAGCACCGAACTGATCGCCGCACGGGTTGTCGGCCGGGAGGCCGCGTTCTCCTTCCGCGTCGTCACGAAGGCGGGCGGGGCGTCGTACACGGTGGAGCCGATTGACGTGATGACGTTCAACGACGCTGGCCTCATCACGTCGATGCGCGCTTTCTGGGCACCGTCCGACATGGTGGTCGGCTGACATGTACGAGGTCACATGTGCCACCTGCAGTAATAAGGTGCTGGTGGAGAAGTTCAGCCCAATTCACACGAGCATCCAGTGGACGACGGACGCGCGGACGTCGTGCCCGGAGTTTGTCGCGGCCGCCGAGCAGGGCCAGGACATGGATTCGTTCCCCGGTTGCACCGCCTTGCGTGCCAGCATCGACGACCAAGTCCGAACCGGCAAGATCCCCACCAACTCCTTCCGCGCAGAACCCACTCCCGGCCAGATCGGCTAGCCACCACCCAGCCCCTACGGGGCGTTCTCGCATGATGCGTCGATTCCCGCACTATGTCTGACATAGAGCGGGAATCGACGCATCATGCGAGAACGGGAGGGCGGGCCCGAGAACTACTTGGTACCCAGATCCTTCGCGATCATCGGCCAGGTGGTCTGCAGGTCCTGTTCCCAGTACTCCCACGAGTGGGTGCCCAGAGGACGGGAGACGATGGTCGTGTCGACGCCAGCCGTCTTGAGTGCCTGTTCCATTTGCGTGGTGCACCCGCGGACTGCGGCCTCGATGAGGCCACCCATAACCACCTGATCGAGAAGGACGGCAGGATTACCGTCGATCAGCGGCGCGTCAAGCGTGTCGTAACGTCCGGGCAGACCGGTACCCGACGTCATGTACACCTTGACGCCCTTGAGCGCGCTCGCGTGCAGATACGGATCGTTTTCACGCCAACCCGGCCCGTCTGTCGGTCCCCACATGTTCGTGATGTCGCCGCGCCCGCGGTCGCCGATCACCGTGCGGATGTACGCCTGCCCCAACGGGTCGCTGGTCCGAGCGCAACCGCTGTAGGCGGCGACCGATCGGTACAGCTTGGGCTTGGCAATGGCCAGGTTGAACACCGAGGTGCCCGACATCGAGATGCCAGCGATCGCATTTGCGCCGGTTGCGTTCAGCGCCTTGTCGAGAATCGGGGGCAATTCTTCGGTCAGGAAGGTCTGCCACTTGTTGCGACCAAGCACCGGGTCGTCGCGCTGCCAGTCCGTGTAATACGAGAACGCGCCGCCGATAGGTGTCACCACATTCACGTGCTTGTCGGCGAAGAACTTCTGGTAGTCGGTCTTCGCGCGCCACGTCGCACTGTCTTCGCCGCCGCCTGCGCCGTTGAGGAGATACAAGATCGGAGCCGGGGTGTCGGCCGCCGCAGGCCGCAAAATGTTCAGCTGGATGTTTTTTCCCATGGCGCCCGAGTAGACCTCGGCCATTGATTCGAGCGGCGAGACCTTCGTCAGTGAGACGAGTCGCGCCGGGAGTTGGGCCGTCGCTGGCGTACTCGCCTTAGGAGTGTCCGTCGGTTCAGCGTGCGACGCCCCCGCACCAACCACCGCTGAACCTGCCAGGACCGTGGCGCAGACACTGGTCAGCACCATCGTTCGCATACTTACTTTTCGCACCATGCACCCCTCGTATCACATGAGTCACTCTCGTAACATGCTAGTCCGGGGCGTGATCAAAGGTCGAATCCGTGCAGCTAGTTGCAATCAGATAGTTGCAAATCACACACGACTGCTCCCTCACCCGGCATATCCGGCACATCATCAGGCAGCAAAATGTATTTTCCAAGCTTCTGCTAGTAACGTCGCGACAGCGCCAACAACACATCGCAAGGGAATTTCCCCGACAGCCGATTGACGATCAGTTGACGCCAACGATTGACCGACCGATGACAGGGTAGCCAGGTGGTAAACGCCCAACCGAAGATCGACGACGCTCCCGAGCGTGCCGCTGACAGCACTGAGCAGACCGCGGATGCGCCCCCGGCGCCTACGCCCACACCAGGCCAGGATGTCGCGACGCCCGAAGCTCCCAAGAAAAAGAAGCGCGACGGCCACCTTTACCAGATCGACTTCGTTCGCCTCTTCACCTTCGGCGGCGTCATTCTGGACCACGTCATCCTCGGCCTGGCACCGGCAACCGCCGTCGCCGCCCAGGGCGTGGGCCTCATGCTGCGGTACACGCGCTACTGCTTCTTTGCGCTCACCGGCTTCGTGCTGACGTACCAGTACCGCAACCGCGACCTGCATGCGCCGACCTTCTGGCGTCGCCGCTACAAGCTGATCGGCCTGCCGTTCCTGATGTGGTCACTGTTCTACTGGACCAACCGGCACTATCAGCACGGCGGTTGGGGCGGGATCACTGAGATCTTCCAAGACGGCACGTCCGAACGATTAGCGCTCAAGAGTCTCGTCTACGACCTGATCACCGGCAATGCCGCCTACCACCTGTACTTCCTGTCGGTCTCGATGCAGATCTACTTGGTGTTCCCGGCAGTTCTGTGGGTCATCAAGCGGACCTGGGGCTACCACCGCTATTTGCTGGCAGGCAGCCTGGCATTCCACTTCTGGCTCCTGTTCCATATGGTGCGACCCCCACACGACATCTTCCAGGACGGTGCCTTCGGTCTGCTCTGGCGCTACCTCGGCGTCACGCTGCTCCCGTACCAATTCTTTATCCTGGCCGGCTGTCTCGCCGCCTACCACTACGACGCATTCAGCGGCTTCATGCGCCGTTTCCGCCGACCGTTGGTCCTTCTCGCCCTGGTGACAATCGTGGTGACCCTCGTGTACTACGTGATTAACGTCAACAGCGGCGAGGAGATGTTCCGGGCCACCAACGTGTTCATGGTCCACAACTCGTTCATGTTCGTGGCGATCATCGTGATCCTGTACATCGTTGGCACCATCTGGCAGGACAGACGCCACCCCGGATCTGTGCCCGACAACATCATGCGGACCGCCGCAGACCGCTCGTTTGGCATTTACCTGGCACACGTCATCGTGCTGTCGTCTGTCTTGGCTGCCACCCGGCCGTACCTCGACAAGCCCCTGTGGGGCGACTTCATGGTCCCGCTGTGGCTCAACATCGTGGTGACCTACGTCGTGACCGTCATCGTCACGGTATTCCTGGTCGAGGTGCTTCGTCGCAGCCCCATCAGCTTGATCACCACCGGTCGCGAGCGGATCGACTGGCGTATCCAGCGTTGGGGCCGGTCGGCCTTCGTCGCCGTAATTGCCGCTGCGATCGGTTTCGCCACCTACGAGACCGTCGATCCCAAACTCGGCGTCCTCGTCACGGCCACTGCAGGATTGCTCTTGCTGTCCGCGGTTGTCGTCGGCGTGAAGCAAAGCAACGCCGGGCACGACGCCAAGCCGGTTGCGAGCTAGCGACCTAGCTGACGCGAATAAAGTGTGGCGTGTGACTGCCCAGCAGTCACACGCCACACTTTTGTTTCTCGAACGTTTCTAGCCGCCCTGCGCGCTGATCACCAGGTCGGCGATCCCCTCTTTGCCCGCTGCATTCGGGTGGTACACCATTTTGCTGCCGAAGCCACGGACCCAAGGCAGAGGGCCACACACGGAATGCTGTGCGCTCAACCCAGCCGTCGAAATATGTGTAGCGCCGGTCCGTTTCGCGACGCGATCGTTCACCGCAGACATCTCAGAGGCGATCAGCGATTCCTGCTGCACCTCCCACGGCATTAGCGGGAGCAGTTCGCACGGGGGCGAGTCGATGGCGACGACGGGGGCGTAGTCGACCAGCATGATGCGTGCCTTCGGTGCGCGCGCCCGGATTGCGTCGACCGCTTCCACGAGGGACCTTTCGAGTCGCGCGTAGTCAGCCACGCCGGGCCCATTCGGAGGTGTCCGCCCGGAGCCACAGTGCGCCAGTCCCAGTGCTCGCATGTTGGCGCAGGTCTGCGCGATGATGCGACCAACGAAATCGACGTCGTTGCCCCCGGTTGTGATCGTGACGAGCGTCGTGCTCCGGTTGACCGCTTCAACCTGCGGGCGACGGTGGTGACGGTTCTTTGTAGGGCCGCTCACCAATTCGGCCGCGGTGGACCCCGAACAGGTCACGTCGATGAGCTGGAGACCAAGACTGTCGGCGACACGGTTCGGGTAGTTGTCTCCGGTACGCAAACAACGACGGTCCACGATGGGCCCTTCACCGGGGCCTGCGGCAAACGAACTACCCATTGCCACGTAGTTCGGTGAGGCACTCTTGTCCGAGGCGGCCACCACTGACGCAGCACTTGGTGCCGTAGCACCACGACTACTCGACAGCACAATCCCAATCACTGCCGTAACAACCACTGCGACGACGGCGGCAATCACGGCGGCGGGACGGTTGACGGACGAACGCATACCGGAAATCTTCACATACTCACCTGTGGAATTCCCTAACTGCATCCCGCAAAGCCTCTGCCTTGTAAGCAATCCCACCCGTACGACGCACGACCGAGGCCCGCAGAGCACTTTCGCATTGTTGGTTGGTCTTCACTCCTTTTGGGATAGGGCGAAGACCAACCAAGGGAGCGAAGGCACGACTCGTGCTGCCGCCTATTGCGGCTGCGGTGGGTAGCCACCTTGCTGCGGCGGCGCGGGCGGAAATTCACCCGGCTGCGACGGGGGCACCTGACCGAACTGCTGCGGCTGATCGGGATACGCGCCCGGTGCGCCCGCAACCGCCGGAGCGCGGCTAGCACGCCCCGACCTGGCCAGCGTGGCGACCGCGAGGCCGCCAGCGGCGAGGGCCAGCAACGCACCGAGAAGCACCAACCAAAGTCCCCAGCCAGCACCGGAGGAGAAGTCCTCGGCTTGACTACTCTGGTCCTTCATACCGAGCGCGCCTTCGGGGTCGGAGACGAAGACGATCGCGGCGATGGTCGCGGCCAATCCGCCGAGCGCAGTAACCAGCGCACCGATGCGCGACAATCCGCCAATCATCAGCAAGGCGGCGCCAGCCGCCACTACCAATCCCAGGACGACGGTCCAGATACCCGGCTTCTTCGACTTTTCGGCCGCGCTATCGACGAAGTCCTGCTCCCCCTTTGCCATCTGCTTGTTTATGGCGTTTTCCAAGCCTGCCGGTACGTTCGCGACCTCCATATCTGCGGTGCCCGAGCCCATACCGGTCACGGAAACATCCATGCTGATGGTCATCCCAGCCTTGTCTGTCGTGGCCGAACCCGAGTACCAGGAGAAGAAGCTGAAGACGATAAGCAGTAGAGCCGCGATCCCGGCAACCGCGGCCAGGAGCGTCCGAATCGTTGATGGCGGGGATGACGCGGTCGGCGGGGCCGAGGGAACCGGCGGTTGAAGCGGTTGTCCGTTAGTCATTGTCTTTCCCCTGTCGGTGCGGTCGTTGGCTAGCGGACTCATGTCGAACCGCTTGGCTGTCAGCCAAGTGACCTAGCCCACGTCAATGGGCATAGTCGGACAAGCTGCCCCAACGCGACCAAACGAAAAGACGACGGGCCCACCGGAGTTACTCTCCGATGTGCCCGTCGTATTCGCGCAGAACTACAGGGTTCTACCTAGGCGGAAATCCCTGCTGTCCCGGATGCTGCGGGTAGCCACCTTGCTGTTGAGGTGGGTAGGACGGGTAGTTGCCCGGCTGCTGCTGGCCATATTGCTGCTGGCCACCGTACTGCTGCGGCTGCTGTCCGAACTGCTGCGGCTGACCGAACTGCTGCGGAGCTGGCTGACCGTACTGCTGTTGCCCGAACTGTTGCGGCTGCCCGAACGACTGTGGCTGACCGAACTGCTGTGGCTGTCCGAACTGCTGCGGCTGACCGGGAATCCCGGCGTGAGCGGGTTTCCCGCCGAACATGCTCGGATTAAATGCCTGCAAAAGCGCCACGACCCCGGCCGCTAGCGCCGCCAATGCGCCCAGGAGTACCAGCCACAGACCCCAGCCAGCGCCGTCGCTGACATCAATGCCCAGGTCTGGCATGTTCGGCATGTCCGGCATGTCGGTTGGCTGCGTGCTGCTCGTTCCGGACTTCGAGACCGCGTCGGCCGGGTCAGAAACAAAGACAACGGCCGCGATTGACGCCGCCAATCCGCCGACCGCGGTGACGATTGCACCTATTCCGGTATAGCGGCCGATCAGAAGGAGTACCGCGCCCGCAGCAACCACCAGCCCAAGGATCACCGTCCAGATGCCGGGGCTCTTGGTGTCGTCCTCTGCTTTCTGGATATCTTCGTCGTCCGACCCTGCCGAGCTCTCACTCGACGACATGCTGACAGAGCCCATACCGGTGACGCTCATGCTCATGCTCGACGACTGGCCCATCACGCTGGTCTTAACTGACGCGGAGTAGAACGAGAAGAAGCTGAAGACAATGAGGACAAATGCGCCAACTGCGGCCACCGCGCCGATGATGGTGCGAACCTGCGATGGCGGTGACGTCGGAGCCAAGAACCCCGACGATGCCACTGCTGGCGGCCCCGCAGGCATCGGCTGTTGGAATGGTTGGCCGTAACTCATACATCTCCCCAAAAATTCGTGCGGCCGTGCGGCCGCATTGGGTAATCGTAAAACGAGGCTGTCCGACTTGTCGTGTCGGCACGGGATTGACGTCGTTCATGCGAACGACGGGTGTTCTTTCTGGTCGACGAGCGTCGTTTTGTCCCCTTTTCTGTCACATTCGCGGACCGCGCGTCGACCAGGCCGTCACCGATCGTCGTGATCGGTGACGGTCTGGTCGAATCGTGACAGAAAAGGGGAAAGTCGGGGGTGAGAAAACGACGCTGGCCGCCAGCGGGATTGCTCCCGATGGCGGCCAGCGTCGGTAGTGCGTCAGTCGCGCGGCACGCTAGCTCGCGTCGCCGTCGGCGGCCTTCGTCAGCTCAACGGCTTCCGGGACCACGCGGGGACGGTCGGTGCCGGTGAACGTGAACTTCGCGTCCTCACCGTCACCTTCGCCATCCCAGCCTTCAACGTCGACCAAGATGATCTGGCCGGCCTTGATCTCATCGAACAAGATCTTCTCCGACAGCTGATCCTCGATCTCGCGCTGAATGGTGCGACGCAGCGGGCGAGCACCGAGCACCGGATCGAAACCACGCTTGGCCAGCAGGCTCTTTGCCTGAGGCGTGAGTTCCAGATCCATGTCCTTGTTCTTCAACTGCGCCTCGACGCGACCGATCATCAGGTCGACCATCTGGACAATCTCGTCCTTCGTCAACTGGTGGAAGACGATGATGTCGTCGATACGGTTGAGGAACTCGGGGCGGAAGTGCTTCTTCAGCTCGTCGTTGACCTTCTGCTTCATCCGCTCGTAGTTGGAGCCAGTTCCGTCACCCTTGCTGAAGCCCATGCCAACAGCCTTGGAGATATCTCTGGTGCCCAAGTTCGAGGTGAAGATGAGGACAGTGTTCTTGAAGTCGACCGTGCGACCCTGGCCGTCGGTGAGGCGACCGTCTTCGAGGACCTGCAACAGCGTGTTGTAGATCTCCGGGTGGGCCTTCTCAACCTCGTCGAACAGGATCACCGAGAACGGCTTACGGCGAACCTTCTCCGTGAGCTGCCCGCCTTCGTCGTAGCCGACGTAGCCGGGAGGCGCACCGAACAGGCGCGACGCGGTGAAGCGGTCATGGAACTCGCCCATGTCGATCTGGATGAGCGCGTCATCCTCGCCGAACAGGAAGTTCGCGAGCGCCTTGCTGAGCTCGGTCTTACCGACACCGGACGGGCCGGCGAAGATGAACGAGCCCGACGGACGCTTCGGATCCTTGAGGCCAGCACGCGTACGACGGATCGCCCGCGAGACGGCAGCGACGGCATCTTCCTGGCCGATGATCCGCTTGTGCAGTTCATCTTCCATGCGGAGCAGCCGCGTGGTCTCTTCCTCGGTCAGCTTGAACACCGGGATACCGGTCCAGTTACCGAGGACTTCGGCGATCTCCTCGTCATTGACCTCAGCGACCACATCGAGGTCGCCATCACGCCACTGCTTCTCACGCTCAGCGCGCTCTGCGACGAGCTGCTTCTCCTTGTCGCGGAGGCTGGCAGCCTTCTCGAAGTCCTGGGCGTCGATCGCCGATTCCTTCTCCTTGCGTGCATCGGCGATGCGATCGTCGAATTCACGCAGGTCTGGCGGTGCAGTCATGCGACGGATACGCATCCGGGCACCGGCCTCATCGATGAGGTCGATGGCCTTGTCCGGCAGGAAGCGGTCGTTGATGTAGCGATCAGCGAGGGTCGCCGCAGCAGCGAGGGCACCGTCGGTGATCGAGACCTTGTGGTGCTGCTCGTAGCGATCGCGCAGACCCTTGAGGATCTCGATGGTGTGTTCCACCGACGGCTCGCCGACCTGGACCGGCTGGAAACGGCGTTCCAGCGCAGCATCCTTCTCGATGTACTTGCGGTACTCGTCGAGAGTGGTGGCGCCGATGGTCTGCAGCTCGCCACGAGCCAGCTTCGGCTTCAGGATGCTGGCAGCGTCGATGGCGCCTTCGGCGGCACCGGCACCGACGAGCTGGTGGAGCTCATCGATGAACAGGATGATGTCGCCGCGGGTGTTGATCTCCTTGAGGACCTTCTTGAGTCGCTCTTCGAAGTCACCGCGGTAGCGGCTGCCCGCAACCAGCGAGCCGAGGTCGAGCGTGTACAACTGCTTGTCCTTGAGCGTCTCAGGGACATCGTTGTTGACGATCGCCTGCGCCAGGCCTTCCACGACGGCAGTCTTGCCGACGCCGGGCTCGCCGATCAGCACCGGGTTGTTCTTGGTGCGGCGGCTCAGGACCTGCATGACCCGCTCGATCTCTTTCTCGCGACCGATGACGGGATCGAGTTTGCCCTCGGCCGCCGCGGCTGTGAGATTTCGACCGAACTGGTCGAGGACCAGCGACGTCGACGGGGTGCCGGACTCGGACGACCGGGCCCCGGTTCCAGCCTCGGCTGGCTCCTTGCCCTGGTATCCGGACAGCAACTGGATGACCTGCTGGCGCACCTTGTTCAGGTCCGCCCCGAGCTTGACCAGCACCTGTGCCGCGACGCCTTCGCCTTCGCGGATCAGGCCGAGCAGGATGTGCTCGGTACCGATGTAGTTGTGACCGAGCTGCAGCGCTTCGCGCAGGCTCAGCTCCAGCACCTTTTTGGCGCGCGGAGTAAACGGGATATGACCGGACGGGGCCTGCTGGCCCTGACCGATGATTTCCTCAACCTGGCTACGGACGGCCTCGAGTGAAATCCCGAGAGACTCGAGGGCCTTGGCGGCAACGCCTTCGCCCTCGTGAATCAGTCCCAGCAGGATGTGCTCGGTGCCGATGTAGTTGTGGTTGAGCATCCGCGCTTCTTCCTGCGCCAGGACGACAACCCGGCGTGCGCGGTCGGTGAACCGTTCGAACATTGTTCTCCCTCTATAGCTTGCGCCCCGGCCGCTGCCACGACAGTGTGACGTGCTTGGCGACCAGCCCTGCCTCCAGTCTAGTGGTCCCTGGTGACAGTGCGATGGTTACACCAGTCCTCGGGCGGGGGCCCGCGGCTGCGTGGGGGTTCTGTGGTTGATAACGCCGCGCTCAACGGCAATGTTCCCGACCTCGTACGCCCTGAGCGAACGTCGCGCAATCGTGCGTTTTTCGGCCCGTGGTTGACTGTTCTGCATGTCGCCACAAACGTCGTCACCGCGCCGGTCTCGCAATCGCCGGGGACATATTCCCGGTGGGATGGCCGCGGTTGCCGCTCTCGGATCGCTCGCGTTGGTGGCGACCGCCGGAATCGTCATGTGGGGCGCGCCCACCGCGCTCGACGGGGCCGACGCGAACGGGGTGTTGAAGTCGTACAGTGCCGAGCCCGCAGAAGCGTGGACGCTCGACGATGCCGTTCTACCCAATGCCAACGGAGAGGGGGCCGTGCGGGTCGCTGCCAGCAGTGATGACGACTGGCTCATCTCGTATACGGCGGGAATCAAGCACCGCTACCAACTGGTGGATGCGCGCACCGGCAACCCGCAGTGGGATCAACCGATCGACGCCGGGTTCGGCGCGTGCGCCGTGAACGACGCCCGCCAGATCGGGTGCGCCGTCCGAACCGGCCTCGACAGCCGCGACAACGGCTTCTACCTCGTCGACCGTGACAGCGGGGAGGCGACGCGAACTGCCGACGGCGATGACACCAGTTCACTGCTGGGATTCGGCAATAAGTTCGTCCACGTCAACCAGACCGGCTACCAGGTCAGTCTGCGCGATGCCGCGGGTCACACTGCCTGGAGCCGAACCTTTGCCGGTGCCGCGAAGGTACGCGCGCAGCACGGCCTGTTGATTGTGGACACCTCCGACGACGCCCACTTCGTCGTGGATCCGACTGACGGATCGGATCAGGTGTCCTGTTCGCAATGTTCGATCGATGTGTTCGATGGTGGCCTGGCGGTAACCAGTTCGACGTACGCCCATGAGTCGGTGAGCTTCTATCCCGTCACATCGGGCAAGGTGTCTGCCGAGCCAGCGGGGATCGCCCAAGGTATAGGAGTGGTGCGCGGACCGTCCACGTTCCCGGTAATCGCACCCGCTGGCCCGGATAGTTTGCTCGCGACCGGACACTATGAGGTCGTCGATCCGGCCACCGGCGACGCCCTGTGGCAGCTCGGTGATCCCGAAGTATCGAAGGCCAATGCACGTCCGTGCGGCCCAATCCTGTCGGTGGCACGCAAGGACCGCTCGCGGGTGTTCTTCGATCTGGCCGACGGCACCCGCCGCGGCTCAATGGCCCCGCCCGCACTGGACCAGCCCGATGCCAACCTCGATGCTGCAAATTGCGTCGGCGCCTCCACCCAGACTGCGGTATTCGCCAATCCCAACCAGATCACCGCCATCGACATTAATTCCGGCCAGCAGGCGTGGACGCGAAGCGTCCTCGGTGCCGTCGAAGACGTCGACGGCTATCTGACACTTCGCCAGGGCAGCACACTCACGGCGCTGGAGCCGAACTAACCGTCCTTGATCGTGCTGTTGTCTAGAACAGACCGCCAAGCCCCTTGCCGAACAACGAGACGCCGAGAACTAGGAACAGAATGGCCATCACGGCCTGGTTGTTGGCCTGCAGCCACACCTTGAGGGAAGCCAGGGGGCCGGCGAGTTTGGTCGACGCAACCTGGTAGGCGATCACCGGTCCGACGACGCTAATTGCGGCGATCACCGAAAACACCGCAACGCCAACGATCGACTCCCCGGTGCTGAGCGCGGCCGAGCCGATCGTGACGCCCGCCGCGATGCACAGCATCAAGTTCTTCGGATTCACCGCAGCCAGTAAGAAGCCGATACCGAAACCTGCGGGCACCTTCATCTCGTCGATCGCGGCCATCCATTTAGGCTCGGCGGCGGCGGCAGACCGCGAACGCCAATCCCGAACGCCAAGCGCCAGAAGCAAAACGCCGAGGACGAGTTTGGTCCAGGAGACTGTCGACGATGGGCCGTCGTCGGTATTCATGGCACCACCGACGAAGACGAAAACCACTACGGCGGCGACGATTCCGACCAGCCAACCGGCCGCGAAGCCCAGGCTCGTCGTCCGTGCATGCTTCCCCAACAGCATGAGGATGGCCGCGATAATCGGTACTGGCGAAACGGCGACGCCGATCGCGGATGGCAATAGATCACCAAGCACTGTGCCCACTGGATGAGCCCTTCTGATGGTTAACGGTGGTAGCGGTAAAGCTACGGGATTCGAGTTGCTCGCCGCCCGGTGATGCGGCAAGCAATCAAGTTACCTACTCGTGATGGCCGTCGTAGGCTTCGCGCGCATCGCCGACCGCGGGTACGTGTCCTTCAACGAGGTCGATCAAGGTCGTCAACTGCTGTGCAACCTGCCGTCCCATTTCGGTCAGGGAGTATTCCACGCGAGGCGGAATCGCCTGCAACATCTCACGATTCACGTATCCGTCGCGCTCCAGCGACTGCAGCGTCACCGACAGCATTCGCTCACTGACACCGTCGACCCGACGGCGCAGTGCATTGAAGCGCAGCTCTCCATCGAGGAGCGCAACCAGCGCTAGCAGACCCCAGCGACTGGTGACGTTCTGCAAGATTCCGCGCGAGGCGCAGTTCCGCGAGAAGACGTCGGCCTCAAGGGTGGGGTCGACGTCGTTCTCAAGCGGCTGGGCTTCCGGCATACCAGCATTTTACCCACAGACTTACCTGCACTGACTGAAACCATTGCACATTACTTTTAGTAAGTGCATTATGTTGTGGAAGTGGCCGTTTCGTGGTCACCAAGACGAAAGGGATCCCATGACTACCTACGCAGTGACAGGTGCCACCGGCGGCCTCGGCGGCGGGGCAATTCGCGCTTTGATCGAACGCGGCACCAATCCCGCCGACATCGTGGCGATCGTGCGCGAGGAAGCCAAGGCGGGCGCGCTCCGCGACGCGGGCGTGGAAGTCCGCGTGGCCGACTACGCCGATCTGGCCGCACTTGAGGCAGCTTTGACTGGCGTCGACAAGCTCCTACTCGTCTCCGGATCTGAAGTGGGACAACGCTTCCCCCAGCACAGCAACGTCATCAAAGCCGCGCAGACAGCTGGTGTCCGTCTCATCGCCTACACCAGCATCCTCCGCGCCGACAGCACGGAAATGCTGCTTGCTGACGAGCACCTGCAAACCGAAAAGCTACTCGCCAGCACCGGTATCGACACCGTCCTGCTGCGCAACGGTTGGTACTCGGAGAACTATGTGCAGTCGCTGGCACCGGCCATCGACACCGGCGTCTTCGCTGGCAGCGGCGGCACCGCCGTCGTCAATCCGGCTGCGCGCGCCGACTACGCCGACGCCGCTGCCGTAGCACTCCTCGAGGCCCCGGCCGGCGCAATTTATGAACTTGTTGGTGACGAGTCACTGACCTACGCCGACATTGCCGGAGCCTTCGCGACCGCCAGCGGCCGACCCGTCAGCTATCAGGACCTACCGGAAGCCGACTACGCGGCCGGACTCGTGGCGGCAGGCGTTCCCGACGGTTTTGCCGCGACCCTCGCAAACTCCGATGCGTCGGCCGCCCGCGGTGCACTCGCGTCGGATTCAACAGACCTCGCCGACCTGCGAGGCAAGCCCAGCACCGGATTCATCGAGGTCGTCAAGGCTGCACTCACGTAGGGGAAGCCGCTCAACGTCTCGGCTTGTCGTCAGCGTCGCAGGAACGCGGCCAGGGCCGCCGAGTACATCGGGACGTCGTCGGTGCCCATCAGTTCGCGAGCACTGTGCATAGCGAGTTGCGGGGCACCGACATCGACGGTCAGCAAGCCGGTCCGAGTGGCCGTCAGCGGGCCAATCGTGGAACCGCATGGCAGGTCGGCGCGGTGAATGTACCGCTGTAGCGGCACTTCTGCGTCGCGGCAGGCCAGCGCGAACTCGGCCTCACCGATCGCGTCGGAGGCATACCGCAAGTTCTGGTTCACCTTCAACACCGGACCACCGTTGACCGCAATGTGGTGCGACGGCTCGTGCCGGTCGGAATAGTTCGGGTGCGTCGCATGCGCCATGTCGCCGGAAACACAGATGCTCGCGGCCATGGTGCGCAAGAAGTCGTCACGGTTGCCGCCGGTCGCGGCAAGGATGCGCTCGCACACCGTGACCAAAAAGTCCGACGACGCTCCGCGCTCGGAACCCGAACCGACCTCTTCATGATCGAAGAGGGCCAGCATCGTGACTGCGCCCGAAGGCTCCGCATCGAGCAGCGCCCGCAAACCCGCATAGCAGGTTCCCTGATTATCCAGGCGGGGTGCGCTGAGCAAATCGCCCGCAGCACCAATGATCTGCGACGGCGCAACGTCGTGGGTCATCAGTTCCCATCCGAGAACTGCCGTCGGATTGATCCCCACATGATCGGCCACGTAATCCAGCAGCGGATCGGCGTCGCCCACCCCTCGAATGGCGTCGACGTGCCGCTGCGGGTTCAACGTGACACCCTTGCGATCTTCGGACAGGTGTATCGCCAACTGCGGAACCCGAAGGATCGGCTCGTTGATCCGCACCAGTTTGAACGCGACCGTGCCCGCGTCGTCGTAGGCCAAGCGGCCCGACAATCCGAGGTCGCGGTCGAGCCACGAGTTCAGCCAGGCGCCGCCGTACGGTTCTAGAGCAACGGTTGCGAGGCCAGCGCTCGAGCGATCGGGGTGCTGCTTGACCCGAAGGTTCGGACTATCGGTGTGACCACCGACTATGCGGAAACGCGAAGCGTCCGAGGACGATTCGGCGTTCCAGGCGATGATCGATCCGCCTCGGACCACATAGTGGCGTCCTGCCGCGGCACCGGCCCAAGCCTCAGTCTCCGACAACCGCGTGTAGCCCGCACCATCGAGTTCGGCCGCGACCGTCGCACAGACGTGAAACGGTGACGGCGAGGCGTCGATAAATTCCGCCAGACCCGCAGCCGATGCGGAAGTGGTTACCGTCATCAGACGGCCGCGAGCACCGAGTCCAGCGCCGAGTAGAAGAACCCAAGACCATCATCGCTCGGGCCGGTGAGGGCCTCCGTCGCGTGCTCCGGGTGCGGCATCAAGCCGACGACACGACCATTGGCGCTGGAGATTCCGGCGATGTCGAGCGACGAACCGTTCGGGTTGTCTCCGGCGTAGGTGAACGCAATGCGACCCTCGCCCTTGAGTTCCGCGAGGGTTTCCTCCGAGGCCACGTAGCGTCCTTCACCCGACTTGAGCGGGATCAGAATCTCGGCACCCAATTCGTAGCGGGAAGTCCACGCGGTGGTGTTCGATTCCACCCGCAGCCACTCGTCGCGGCAAATGAAGTGCAGTCCCTCGTTGCGGGTCAATGCACCGGGAAGCAGTCCAGCTTCGCAAAGGATCTGGAAGCCGTTACAGATACCGAGGACCGGCATGCCACGTTCGGCAGCGGCCACTACTTCGCGCATGGCGGGAGCAAAGCTGGCGATCGCGCCGGCGCGCAGGTAGTCGCCGTACGAGAAGCCACCCGGAACGATGACCGCGTCGACACCCTTGAGATCAGCGTCACCATGCCAAAGGCTGACGGCTTCGCCGCCCGCGGTGTTAACCGCGCGGCTGGCGTCGACATCGTCGAGGGTTCCGGGGAAGGTAATGACTCCAATACGAGCAGTCATGACGCCCTTACTCCGAGACTCGCGAGACGTTGAAGTTCTCGATGACCGTATTGGTCAGGAGTTCTTCAGCGATTCGCTCCAGCGTGGCGTCGTCGACGCTGCCGTCAACTTCCAGCTCAAAACGCTTGCCCTGCCGGACATCTGAGACACCCGAGAACCCCAGGCGACCCAATGCGCCGACGATGGCCTGGCCCTGCGGGTCCAGAATCTCGGCCTTGGGCATCACATCGACCACTACACGCGCCATTAGCCGCACTGCTCCTTAAAACAGATGGTCATCAAATTCGGCCCGAGTGGGCCGAACGAACACGCCTTTTACTGTACCTGGACTACGCGCCGGTATTGATGGCTGCCTCAATGGCCGTGATCACTTCTGGAGCGTCCGGTTCTGTGCGGGGACGGAAGCGTGCGGCGACAGTGCCGTCTGCGGCGACGAGGAACTTCTCGAAATTCCAGGTGATATCGCCAGCTTCGCCGTCGGCGTCGGGGGTTTCGGTGAGTGCCGCATAGAGGGGGTGACGGTTGTCGCCGTTGACGTCAGTCTTCTCCAGCAGCGGGAAGGTGACGCCGTAGGTGGTGGAACAGAAGGTGGCGATCTCTTCCGGGGTGCCGGGTTCCTGGCCCATAAATTGGTTCGACGGGACGCCCACCACGGTGAGACCCTTGGGTCCGTAATCCTTCTGCAGCTGTTCGAGGGCTGCGTATTGCGGGGTGAGACCGCACTTGGAGGCGACGTTGACCACCAGGAGCGGACCGGTCAGATCGGCGAGGCGAAAGTCGCCGCCATCGAGAGCACGGACGGGGATGTTTTTAATGTTGGAGTGACCCATGTCCCACATGCTAAACGTCGGTGAGCGAACTCACCAGTTGTTGCGTTGCAGCAATTATTGCGTGGGCGTAAGTTCTTTCGAGTGTCCGAAACTAAGACCTCCGTCGAGTCCTGCACCAGTGCGCTGGTGTCGTTTTTCGAGCAAGTCGCGGATCGGGCCTCCTGTAGCACCGTCGACCGCGTAGCCGCTACCGACATGACCCTCTCGCAGCTCCGCATGCTGATGGTCCTGTCCCGCAGCGAACACGATCTGTCAGTGAACGAGTTGGCTGACGCCGTCGGACTGTCGCTTGCTGCGGCCGGTCGCGGCGCCGACCGACTCGTGGCTATCAATCTCATCACCCGGCGGGAAGACGAATCCGACCGTCGGGTTAAGCGCCTGTCGATCTCCGAAACCGGACGCGAACTAATCGCCAATCAGTTCCGGATTCGGGACACCGAAGTCGCCGAGATCGTAGCCGAAATCCCCAGTGACATTCGGGGCCGAATTACTTCGGCTCTGAACTCTGCTGTCGAATGCATCGCAAAGGCCCCCTCCACACTTTCGCGGTAATCCCCATCACCGATTTTGATCCTTCACGAAACGAGAACCCTATGACCTCCTCCCCACCGGGAGTCGATAGCACCAAGCTGGGGCGGGACGTCTTTGTCGTCGCTGGCGTTGTGGTGCTGGGCGCCATCATGTCGATCCTCGACGTCACCGTCGTCGCCGTCGCGCAGCCGACCTTCATGTCGACGTTCGATACCTCCGCTGCAGGTGCAGCCTGGTCCATGACCGGTTACACGCTGGCCCTGGCCGCCGTGATTCCGGTTTCCAGTTGGGCCGCTTCACGGTTCGGTACCAAACGCGTCTACATGGCGTCGTTGGTGCTGTTCCTCATCGGCTCCGTCCTGTGTGCGTTGGCCTGGAACATCGGTTCGCTCGTCGCGTTCCGCGTGATCCAGGGCTTCGGCGGCGGTTTGCTGATGCCCATCGGCATGATGATCATGACCCGCGCTGCCGGACCTGAGCGCGTCGGTTCGGTCATGGCAGTCCTCGGCATCCCGATGCTGCTGGGCCCCATTATGGGACCGATCCTCGGCGGCTGGCTCATCGAGATCGCTTCGTGGCACTGGGTGTTCCTCATCAACGTGCCGATCGGCATCATCGCGCTGGTCTACGCATTCATGGCGCTGCCCGGCGACGATCAAGAACCCGGTAAGAAGATCGATATCCCCGGCCTGTTGATGCTGTCGCCCGGCCTGGCGCTGTTCCTGTTCGGTGTTTCCTCCAGCGCCGACGAACGCACGTTCAACGCCCCGCGCGTCTACATTCCGATGATCATTGGTGCCGCACTGATTGCCACGTTCGTGTGGCATGCCCTCCGCGCCAAGCACCCGTTGCTCGACCTTCGCCTGTTCCGCAACCCGACCCTCCGCATCGCCATCATCACCATGTCGCTGTTCGCGATCGCCTTCTTCGGTGCATCACTGCTGTACCCGCAGTACTTCATCGTGGTTCGCGGCGAGACGACGCTGATGGCGGGTCTGCTGCTGGCACCGCAGGGCTTGGGTGCCATGTTGACGATGCCGATTGCAGGCAAGATGACCGACAAGATCGGTCCCGGCAAGTTTGTCCTCGTCGGCCTGGTCCTGATCGCTATCGGCGTCGGAATGTTCATTTCCCTCGGTACGGACACCTCGTACTGGTACCTGTGCGGCGCGCTCCTCATCCAGGGCCTCGGTATGGGTATGACGATGATGCCGATCATGTCGGCAGCGCTCGCAACCGTGCGACCGTCGGAGATCGCTGACGGGTCAACGCTGATGAACGCCATTCAGCAGACGGCCTCGTCGGTCGGTACCGCAGTCATCACGGTCATCTTCACCACGATGCTGCTGCCGCTGTCGCGGGCCATGATGCAGGCCGGTGGCGACCCGGAGAAGACGATGAACGCGATGGTCGAGAACGGCGTCAACGTCAAGGACCCGGTCGCCGTCGGCCAGGCCGGACAGAGCACCCTGGCAGACATCGCCTCAACCTACGGTGACACGTTCATCATTGCGACCATCCTGGTTGCCTTGACGCTGATCCCGGCGTTCTTCCTGCCCCGCAAGAAGATGGAAGTTCACACCGACGTGGAAACGCGCGAAGAGAAGGTCCTCGACCCCCTCGGCTAGCCTCCACTCCGTTCCCGCATGATGCGTTGAATCCCGCTACACGTCTGACGTGTAGCGGGATTCAACGCATCATGCGGGAACGGTCAGGGGTGGCGCGGGACGGCACCGGCCTGCGACATAATCCAGGCCAGTTCGAAGGCGGTCTCTTCCCACTGCTTGTAGCGGCCGGAGACGCCGCCGTGGCCAGCCGACATTTCGGTCTTCAATAGGATCGGCTGGTCGGATGTGGTGCATTCCTGCAGGCGGGCGACCCACTTCGCCGCTTCCACGTAGAGCACGCGGGTGTCGTGGAGAGAGTTCTCCGCCAGGATCGCCGGGTACTTCCGGGCCTCAACGTTCTCGTACGGCGTATACGACTTCATGTACTCGTAGACGTCCGCATTGTGCAGCGGATCGCCCCACTCATCCCACTCGATCACGGTCAGCGGGAGCGAAGGATCCAAGATCGAGTTCAACGCATCGACGAACGGCACCGCGGCGAGAATGCCGTTGAACAGTTCCGGCGCCAAGTTCACAACGGCACCCATCAACAACCCACCGGCGCTGCCACCCTCGGCAACCAGATGCTCGGGCGACGTCCAACCGGTGTCGATGAGATAGCGTGCCACATCGACGAAGTCGGTAAACGTGTTCTTCTTGGTGAGCGTCTTACCGTTCTCGTACCAGGCGCGACCCATCTCGCCACCACCGCGCACATGCGCGAAAGCCATCACCATGCCACGATCGAGCATCGACAGTCGTGCCACCGAGAAACCCGGGTCCAAGCACGTCTCGTACGACCCGTAGCCATACAGCAACGTCGGCGCGGGCTTGGCCCGGTCCAAGTCGCGGCGGAAGACCAACGACACCGGCACCCGCGTTCCGTCGCTGGCCGTAGCCCATTCAAGAACCGCCGTGTACTGCGACGCGTCATAGCCACCGAGGACCGGTTGCCGGCGCAGCAGCGTCCGCTCGCCGGTCGCAACATCAAGATCCAACACCTCGGACGGGTCGACGTAACTGCCGTACCCGATCCGCAGCTTCGGCGTGGCCCACTCGGCGTTCGCGCCGAGCCCCGCCGACCGGAGTTCTTGATCGAACGTGACCTCCACAAAATCGTCGAGCGTCGGCAGACCATCGATGCGTCGCAGGTCCGCAATCGCCAAGCGAGGCAAGGCGTCTTCCCGGTACGACAACACGAGGTAGTCGCGGAAGCAGTCGACTTCTTCCACCCGGCGACCCGGGCGGTGGGCAATCAGTTCGCGGCGGTCGGCCAGGTTGTCGACGGGAACAATATCGACGGCAAAGTCGAGGGCCTTGCGGCCATCACGCTCATCGTTATGGACGACGACAAACCAGTCGCGACCGTCAATCTTCGCGTGCTCGACCGAGTATTCGACGCCTTCGGTACGGCCGGCCACCGTGACAAACTCACCGGTCGGGTCGTCGGCGCGCAGCACCATCGCTTCCGACGTGACCTTGGAGCCAACGCCGATCACGAGGTACTCGTCCGACTGCGTGGTCCCGATACCAACCCAGTAACGCTCGTCGGGTTCGTGGAAAACCTGCACGTCAGGATCGCTGGATCCGACTTCGTGACGCCAGATGGTGTCGGGCCGCCAGGCATCGTCGACCGTCGTATAGAAGATGTACTTCGCATCGAGCGACCACGTGGCCCCCGCCGAGATCCCGGCGATGGTGTCGGGCAGCAGTTCGCCGGTGGCGAGGTTCTTGATGCGAAGGTCGTAGCGTTCGTCGCCCTTCACATCGGTGCTGTAGGCCAGCCAGTCGCCGTCGTGGCTTACGGACATGGCACCGAGGCTGAAGAAGTCGTGCCCCTTCGATTCCACGTTGGCGTCGAAGAAGACCACCTCACCGGGGAGGTCGACGCCGGGCGTCACCTCGGGTGGTGTCCAATCGTCTGGGCCCGAGATGGGGCAACGCGCCCGCACTCCGTAGGCGAGTCCTTCGGTGGTGCGGGTGAAGTACCAGTAGCCCCCACTACGCGTCGGGACGCTCATGTCGGTCTCTTGGACGCGCGAGCGGATCTCGTTAAAGATGTCGCTGCGCAGGGAAGCCAGGTGCGCGGTCTCTTGCTCGACGAAGGCGTTCTGGCCTTCCAGGTACGCGATGACTTCCGGGTTGTCTTTATCGCGCAGCCACTCGTACTCGTCAACAAAGGTGTCGCCGTGATGCACCCGCTCGGTTGGAACCTTCTTCGCGACCGGCGGGCTAATGCGGTCAGCCATCGAGGCGGTCCGGCCAATCAGCGAAACTCAACTGCGAAATCCGTTCGTAAGCTTCGATGTACCGGGCACGGGTCTGCTCGACGATGTCGGCTGGTAGCGGCGGCGGAGCAATTTCACCCTTGCGATCCCAGCCCGATTCCGGGCCGGTGAGCCAGTTGCGAACAATCTGCTTGTCGAAGCTCGGCTGCACCTTGCCCGGCTCGTACGTCGCCGCATCCCAGTAGCGCGACGAGTCCGGAGTCAGCACCTCGTCGGCCAGCACCAGCGAACCGTCTTCGGCCTGACCGAACTCAAACTTGGTGTCGGCCAAGATGATTCCGCGTTCAGCGGCCAGGTCCGAGCCACGACCGTAGATGTCCAAAGTCAGCTCGCGCAGCTGCGTTGCGAGTTCGACGCCCACTGTCGCAGCGACGTGTTCAAAGCTCACGTTCTCGTCGTGCTCGCCCATTTCGGCCTTGGTGGCCGGGGTAAAGATCGGCTCGGGAAGCTTGTCGGCCTCACCGAGCCCAGCGGGCAACGCCACGCCGCACACCGAACCGGTGGCGTTGTAGTCGGCGAGTCCAGACCCGGTGAGGTAACCGCGGGCCACGCACTCCACCTGCACCATCGGCAGCTTCTTGACGACCATCGACCGTCCGACGAGCTCAGCGGGAATCCGCTCATCGGTGGGGCCGCCAGCGAGATGGTTCGGCACGCCGAGGACGTCGAACCAGTAGAAGCTGGCCGCCGTCAGGATCCGGCCCTTGTCGGGGATTGGGGTGTCGAGGATGAAGTCGTAAGCCGAGATGCGGTCGGAGGTGACCAGCAGCAGGGTGTCGGCGTCGATCTCATAAATGTCGCGGACCTTGCCGGACGCGACATGCCGGTAGTCGGCGAGGGTGGGTCGCATGTCTGGCTCCTAGAGGATGGGGGCCGGGGTGTACGCCGCGGCCTCGGGGTTCGCATCGATCCACGCGGCCGCATTCGCGATCACGGTGGCGACCTGAGCTTCGGCGGCACCGACGAAGGCCGACTTGTCGGCGATCAGCGCGTCGAGCTGGGCCCGGTCGAGCGGGATGCGGTCGTCGGCGGCGAGCCGGTCGAGCAGGTCGGGTTCGCGACCTTCCTCACGCATCGCGAGGGCGACGGCCACGGCGTTTTCCTTGATGGCTTCGTGGGCCGTTTCGCGTCCGACGCCTGCACGCACCGATGCCATCAGCACCTTGGTGGTCGCCAGGAACGGCAGGTAGCGCTCGAGTTCGTTGCCGATGACGGCCGGGTACGCGCCGAACTCGGCGAGCACCGTAAGGAAGGTTTCCATGAGGCCGTCGATCGCGAAGAAGGCGTCGGGCAATGCCACCCGACGGACGACCGAGCAGAAGACGTCGCCCTCGTTCCACTGCGCGCCAGCAAGCTCGCCGGTCATCGAGGCGTAGCCGCGGAGGATCACGGCCAGACCGTTGACGCGTTCGCAGCTGCGGGTGTTCATCTTGTGCGGCATCGCCGAGCTACCAACCTGGCCGGGTTGGAAGCCTTCGGTGACCAGCTCGTGGCCGGCCATCAGGCGGATGGTGGTCGCCAACGACGACGGTCCCGCCGCCACCTGCACCAGCGCGGAGACGACGTCGAAGTCGAGCGAGCGCGGGTACACCTGGCCCACCGACGTGAACGAGTTCGCGAAGCCGAGGTGCTCGGCGACCTTCTGCTCGAGCTGGGCGAGCTTGTCGGCGTCGCCGTCGAGGAGATCGAGCATGTCCTGGCTGGTACCCATCGGGCCCTTGATACCGCGCAACGGGTAGCGCGCGATGAGTTCGTCGACGCGGGTCAATGCCAGCATCAGTTCATCGGCGGCCGAGGCAAAGCGCTTGCCGAGGGTGGTCGACTGGGCCGCGACATTGTGACTGCGGCCAGCCATCACCAGCGACGCGTACTGCGCGGCGCGCTCGGTGATGCGCGCCAGCAGGGCGATGCCGTGTGCCCGGACGTGCCCCAGCGACAGCAAGACCTGCAGCTGCTCCACGTTCTCGGTGAGGTCGCGGCTGGTCATGCCTTTGTGAATCTGTTCGTGACCGGCGAGGTCGTTGAACTCTTCGATGCGCGCCTTCACATCGTGTCGGGTGATGCGCTCGCGGTCGGCGATCGACTCGAGGTTTACGTCGTTGACGACGCGCTCGTAGTCGGCGATTGCTTCCGCCGGTACATCGATCCCGAGGTCGCGCTGCGCTTTCATCACCGCAATCCAGAGCTGACGCTCCAGGGCGATCTTGTTGCGCGGCGACCAGATCTCCGCGATATCCGCGGATGCGTAGCGATTGGCCAGGACATTGCTAATAGCAGGTTTACCCACGCCTACCGAGTGTAGTGCCACAGAGGTGTGGCAGGTAAACGACAAATGCACGTTAGATACCCCTAGGGGTATAGTGGTGGGTGTTGGAACGACCCCCAGGAGGACCCATGCAAGGCGATGCGGAATCCATGACCGCCGTACTGAACCGACTTAAGCGCGCGCAAGGCCAGCTCGGCGGGGTCATCTCGATGATCGAAGAAGGCCGCGAGTGCAAGGACGTTGTCACGCAACTAGCTGCTGTTTCCCGCGCACTCGACCGTGCGGGCTTCAAGATCATCGCCACCAACCTGCGCGATTGCGTCTCCGACACCAGCGGCGACGGCCCCGACATCGAAACTCTCGAAAAGCTCTTCCTCACCCTCGCGTGAGGCACCCCACCTCCAGCCCTACGAGTAAGGAATCACCATGGAAATCGCTATCGCAACCACCATCGATGCACCACTCGACGACGCCATCGCCAAGACCCGCGAGGCACTCGCCGCGCAGGGCTTCGGGGTGCTCACTGAGATCGACATGGCCGCCACGCTGAAGGCAAAGATCGGCGCGGAAATGGAAGGCTATGTAATTCTCGGCGCCTGCAACCCGCCGCTCGCGCACAGCGCCGTCACCGCCGAACGCCAGATCGGTTTGCTGCTGCCGTGCAACGTGGTTGTTCGGTCCGATGTCGACAATCCGCAGCGCAGTATCGTCGAAGCGATGAATCCGCAGTTGATGGTGACTGTCGTCGACAACCCGGACCTCGTCGCGGTCGCTGATTCCGCCACCGAGAAGCTCACCGCGGCCATCGAATCACTCTGATCGACTGCCCCTCTCAACCCAAAGGAAATTTCTCTATGTGTTACCCCGTTACCTGCAGCAAGTGCACCAAGATCACCTGGGATGGCTGCGGCGAACACGTCGCCGACGTGATGGCCCCCGTCCCCGCCGAACAGCGCTGCACCTGCCCCGACTCCCGCGTCAGCGCGTAGTCGTAGGTTCGTTTTGGCCGGGGTTTTGGGCTCCGCGCCGGTGAACTAAGAAAATCTGTTCGTAAATCGACCTCCGAGGGTTATTTACCCGCGGAGGTCGATTTATGAGCAGTTTTCTGCGCTTGACCGCCAGGACCAACGACCCGAGGAGTCCCCGAGCCCGGAAAGGGCGGGGCCGAGCGGCCCTCCTGATCGCTGGAATATCGTCGTCGCCCCGCCTGGCGGTAGACTCCGACCCGTTATGTCTCTTGCGCAATTGCCTTCGTCCGACCCCAACCGCCCACGTCGTAGCGTGTCTCGTCGCGCGGTGCTCGGCGGGATCGCAGGCTTAGCCGCACTGGGCGGGGTTGCTGCCTGTGCCACGCCGGAGACGTTGATGCCGGAAGATGCCGCCAATATTGGTGGCGACGACCAACTGCCCATCGAGACCGCGCCCCCGGAAATCCCCAGTGATCCCCCACTCATCAAGGGGAGTTTCATCTCCCCGAAAATGGCAGGCCGCGAAACACGATGGGCGGTGACTCGCCCCAGCGGAGTCACCGGCGAACTACCCGTGGTCATCGTTGCGCATGCGTTGAACACCAACGAGCGCAGCATCTTTGGCAAGTCCCTTAACATTCAGGGCGTCGTCCAGCAGTATGTGGAAGCTGGCAACGCGCCGTTTGCCGTGGCAAGCGTCGACGTGGGACGCAACTACTTCCATCTCCGCGCCGACGGCACCGACGGTGCGGCCATGATCGTCGACGAGTTCATGCCGATGCTTGAGAACAATGCCGAACTCAATCTGCGGACCGATCGCATCGGCTTGTACGGGTGGTCGATGGGCGGATACGGTGCGCTCCGACTGGGCGCGCTGATCGGCGCGCCGCGCGTTGCCGCCATTGCAGCGAGCTCACCGGCCATGTGGGCTGATCCCATGAACTTCCCGCCCCGCGCCTTCGACTCTTACGAGGACTACCAGGCCAATTCACTGTTCGGCCAACAGCATGCTTTCGCGAAGATCCCCGTCATGATCTCGGTGGGAATGGCCGATCAGTTCTACACGTACGGGCGCAAGTGGGCCGCCGACCTGCATCCGCCGGCAGCGTTTTCGACATCACCCGGCGGCCATACGAATCGCTTTTGGCGGTCGGTCCTCCCCGATCAGGTGGAGTTCCTGGGCCGCAACCTGGCTTTGGCTGCACGCTAGTTGCAAACAAATATCGCCTCCCGACAACGGCCGGGAGGCGATATTGCTGTTCAAGCGAGGAACTACAGGCTGATCTGACCGTCTTCGGCAGCCTTGCCGATGTCGGTGCGGAAGTGTGCGCCGACCAGTTTGATGCCAGCGAGACGCTCGTAGGCCTGGGCGCGCGCAGCCTTCAGATCCGCGCCACGTCCGACCACCGAAAGCACACGACCACCGGACGAAACGACCTCGCCCTTGTTGTTCAGCTTGGTGCCCGCGTGCAGGACGCCTTCGGCTCCAGATCCGACAATCGGGTCGCCGGTCCGGGGACGCCCCGGGTAGTTTTCGGCAGCCAGCACGACCACCACTGCAGCACCGGGATGCCATTGCAGCGCAGGCAGATCGGCGAGGGTTCCGCGGGCGGTGGCGGCGAGCGCCGCACCGAGTGGCGACTCCAGCAGCTCGAGCACGCCCTGCGTTTCCGGGTCGCCGAAGCGGCAGTTAAATTCGACGACGGCGGGACCTTCGTCGTCGATCGCGAGACCAGCGTACAACAGGCCGGAGAACGGGGTGCCGCGCTTGGTGAGTTCGGCGGCGACGGGCTTGCAGACTTCGTCGACAATGCGGTCGACCATGCTTTGCGGCAGCCACGGCAGCGGCGTGTAGGCACCCATGCCACCGGTATTGGGGCCGGTGTCGCCGTCGCCGACGCGTTTGTGGTCTTGCGCGGGCAGGAGCGGGACCACGTCGTTACCGTCGACGAGGCAGAACAGCGACACCTCGGGGCCGGAGAGGAAACTCTCCAGAAGGACCGGGTGTCCGTTTTCGAGGCAGTCGGCGGCGTGGGCGCGAGCGGCGGCGCGGTCGGGCGTCACGACAACGCCCTTACCGGCGGCGAGGCCGTCGTCTTTGACAACCCAGGTGGGGCCGAAGCGGTCGAGCGCGGCGTCGAGTTCGGCCGGGTTGTCGACGATCTCGGCGCGGGCGGTTCGCACACCGGCGGCCGCCATGACGTCTTTCGCGAAGGCCTTGGAACCCTCGATCTGCGCGGCCTGGGCGCTGGGGCCGAAGGTGTCGATGCCAGCCTCGCGGAGCGCATCGGCAACTCCGAGGACCAGCGGTACCTCGGGTCCGATGACCACCAGGTCGGCCGCGATCTCCCGCGCCAACGCCACGACGGCATCGGCCGAGGCGACGTCGACCGCATGATTGGTCGCCACCGAGGCGGTACCGGCATTGCCGGGAGCCACGTGGAGTTCGGTGACCGAGGGGTCACGGTCGAGTCCGAGGAGGAGGGCATGTTCGCGGCCGCCCGAGCCGATCACGAGTACGCGCACGCTTTCAGGGTAGTGGGTAGATGCGGGAATCTTCGCCTCGGGCGCAGTTGACCTCGGTTACCGGTTCACGGAGCGCTCGTTACGCCACCGGGTGGTCAACTCCAGCAAGATCACGCCCAACACCGGCGACAGGCAAGCGACGACGACACTGGCCAGCATTCCCGCACCGCCGGTCACCATGACCACGGCTACGAGCAGCGGCAATGCCGTCACCAATAGGAGCGGCACCAGAAGCGAGTCGACACCGGCCAGCGCGTAATACATCGCGATCGTGCCGAGGCAGAAGATCCCAATCGGGATGGCGACGGCCCCAAGGACTCCCGTCGTCGAGATTGACGCTTGGCGTTCAATCCACAGCGCCACCACGTGTAGGCCTCCGCCAACGGCTGCGCACGCGGCAAAGATGACCATCGACCCATACCCAAAGAGGAAGGCTTTTCCCGGACTCTTGGCGAGGGGGCCACCAACGTCAAGCCGGAAGTACAGCCACCACATGGCAAAGGTGACGCCCATGGCGGTGAGGCCGAGGACCGCGGTTTCCGTGGTCCACCCGGACCGTCCGATCACCGCTTGCAACACGGCGACGGTCCCGACGACGCCTTCGCCGAGGGTGATGACGACCAGCGTCGAATAGCGTTCGACGATGTGCCCGGGATGCCACGGCGTGCTGGCGAAGCGACTTTCGGCGATGGCCGGTCCAAGCAGTTCGATGACCACGCACACCGCGATTGCGAGCAGTGTCGGCGCGAGGTTCAACGGAAGGACCGCCACCAGGACCCAGCCGATCTGTGCGATAGCGGTCATGCCCGCGTAGGTGAGGCAGGTCGCGCGGTGGTCGGGGGCTTGGATGGCGGCCCGCAACCATTGGACGATCATCGCCGCCCGCATCACCAAGTAGCCGATGACGACGGTCGCGAGGTCGACGTGCGCGTTGGCGTCGATTGAGGAGAAGACCGGCGGGATGCCGATCGAGATGATGGCGACGCCAATCATTTGCACCAGAGTGAGGAGTCGGTACACCCAGTCGTCGGTGTCGAAGGCGGAGGCGAACCAGGCGAAGTTGATCCACGCCCACATGGCGGCGAACGTCGCCAGCGAGTAGGAGATGATTGCCGTCCGGTAGTGACCTTCAGCAAGGTATTCGGCAAGTTGAACGCCAGCGATAGAGAAGGCGACGACGAAGACCAGGTCGTAGAACACTTCCAGGGAACTGGCGGCGCGGCCTTCTTCGTTGGGGTCCCGACCAGTCATTCGACGAAGCGTTGTAGGCACGTTCACGCGCAGAGCCTAACGCGTGAACGTGCCTAGATTGGGTCGCCGCCCTCTCGTGCCGCTAGTTTTTTGGCGCGGTGAGGTCGTACAGGGTCACGCCGTCGACGGTGGTGGCCGGGAAGGTCGCCTTCACCCAGTTGCTGATGGCCGCCGAGCTGCCGCTCTCCCCCATACCGAAACCGCGCCCACCACGACCGCCGCTGAGAAAGTAGTGGATCTTGCCCTGCGCGACGTCGTCCTGGAAGGCCTTCAGCGTCGGCGACGGGTCGGTGCCATTGAAGCCACCGATCGGCATCACCGAGTAGCCAGACGCAATTTGGTAGCCGGACGCCTCGTTGGATCCGACCGCGGCGGCCACCCACGTGTAATCGTCGGCATTGGTCCGAAGGAGCGCCACCATCTCTTCCGACGGCGTCGATCCGTTCAGGAGGCCTCCCGCCGGGGAGCCTGCTGCGCCCGGCGGGTTCTGGCCCGGTGCGCCAGGCATGCCGGGCATCCCGGGACCGAAGCCGCGCCCATGCTTGCCGCCGCCCATGCCCGGGCCAAATTCACCGGCCACGCGCGGGCCCGCACTGATGATGGATCCCTGCTTGGCCGTGGTCACGGTGTCGAGGGTGTAAGCGATCGGGCCCAGTAGTCCGGCGAGGATCGCCGCGCTCGCTGCCACGATCGCGAGGAGTCCGGTCCGGGCAATGAGCAGCATTGCACCACCGATCAGTCCAACGACGAGCACCACGTACCGCAGCCACGGCACAAAGTCGGGCGACCGATTGAGCAGGTAGAAACCCCAGATTGCGGCCGCCCAGGTAGCAGCTGCCAATGCGAGTCGCACCCACAGTTTGTCGCGCTGACCCCAGCAGACAGCTGCACCTGCCGCGATCACTGCCGCCAATGCCGGTGCGATGGCCGCCGTGTAATAGCTGTGGAAGATGCCAGCCATGAAGCTGAAGACGCCGATCATGATGGCCGACCACAGGCCGAAGATCACGAGGAAAGCGCGTCGCAGATCGGTTCGCGGGGCCTTGCCGATCAGCACCAGCGCGGCAACGCCGACGATGATGGCCGACGGAATCAGCCAGGCGATCTGTCCGCCCTGCGCCGCCTCAAACATGCGGAAGATGCCCGTCGAACCCCAACCACCGCCGCCCGGTCCGCCAGGGCCTCCGGGACCGAACATTTCGGCTGCGGCACCGACCGTGCGGTGTGCTCCGGCACCGCCGACGCTGCCGTGTTCGTTGCCGTTGAGCCGGCCAAGTCCGTTGTAACCAAAGGTCAGTTCGAGGATCGAATTGTTTTGTGAGCCACCGATATACGGGCGGCTCGACGCTGGCCACAGCTCCACCGCGAGTACCCACCATCCGGCACTCACGATCAAACCGACGAGTGCGGCCAGCAGGTCGACGATGCGCCGCAGCCATCGTCCCGGGCCGAACGCCAGGTAGGTGAGCGCCATCGCGGGCACGATCACCATCACTTCGAGTTGCTTGGTGAGGAACCCGAAACCGACGGCCGCGCCTGCCGCGACCATCCACCAGGTGCTGCGTCGTGCAGTCTGCCCCGGTTCCATGGCACGCAACACCGCGCCGCACGCTGCGATCATCAGCAAGATCAGCAGCGCTTCGGGATTGTTGAAGCGGAACATCAGTGCCGCGACGGGTGTCAACGCGAGGACGGCCCCAGCGGCGATCGCCGTCCAATGCCCGAAGTAGCGGCGGGTGATGAAGTACAGCAGTGCCACCGATCCGATGCCCATCAGGACTTCCGGGACCAACACTGACCACGAGTTGAGGCCAAACGCTCGGACCGAGAGAGCCGGAAGCCACAGGGACGCAGGCGGTTTGTCGACGGTGATGGAGTTCGCCATGTCGGACGAGCCGAAGAACCAGGCCTTCCACGACTGCGATCCCGCTTGGATGGCCGCAGTGTAGAAGGAGTTTCCCCAGCCGTTGATCGACAGGTTCCACAGGTACAGGACACCCGTGCCGATCAGCAGCGCCGCCAACGACAGGCCGCGGTACAGCGGCCCCCGCGATTGTTGTGCAGGCTCGTCGGGCTCGGCGTCTGCGGGCTGGGGTCGGTTGAGGACGGTGGCGGTCATGCGGCACTCCGTTCGGGTTGGGTGGCGAGGGTCGTTGCGGGGCGTCGGCGGAAGATCCATCGGAGTCCGACGAACCTGGTTGCAGTGGCCACGAGGTTGGAGACGACAAGGACGGTGAGTTCTACGGCGGCGCTGGCGTCGGGTTGCCAGCGGTGCAGGGCGAGGAGCGATCCGCCGGTCACCAGCCAGCCGAAAATGAAGACGCCCCAACCGAAGAGGTGGTGCCGTGCCCGGTCTTCGGCACCACGCACACCGAAGGTGAAGCGCCGGTTGGCCGCGGTGTTGAGGACTGCGGTGACCGCGAGGGCCAGGAAGTTCGCAACCTGCGGTCCGAGTGGACGCAGCAGGAGAAACAGCAAGGCGAAGGCCAGGGTCGATGTCAGTCCGACGGCGCAGAACCGCACGAGTTGGCCGACGAGACCGTGCGGAACGCCGTCGATCTGCGGTCCCGGAAGTCGTTGCCTGCCTAGGGTTTTCCGGAGTTCGGCGACGGGGATGCGGCCGGTGGCGAGGGCCCACGCGACGCGCGCGCAGCCGCGGAGGTCGGCGATGGCAGTGGCCACGATGTCGACGCTGCTGTCGGGGTCGTCGATCCAGTCGACGGGGACTTCCGCGATCCGCAGGCCAACGCGTTCGGCGAGGACGAGGAGTTCGGTGTCGAAGAACCAGCCGGTGTCTTCGACGTACGGCAGTAGTTCGCGGGCTACGTCGGACCGCATGGCTTTGAAGCCGCACTGTGCGTCGGAGAAGCGGGCGCGCATCGCCGTCCGCAGGATCAGGTTGTACGACCGCGATACGAATTCCCGTTTGGCGCCGCGCACCACCCGCGACGAGTGCGAGAGTCGGGTGCCGATCGCGATGTCGGAGTGCCCGGAAATCAGTGGCGCGATCAGCGGCATCAGGGCATTCAGGTCCGTCGACAGGTCCACATCGCAGTAGGCGACGATCTGCGCATCGTCGTGGCTCCACACCTGGTTCAGGGCCCGTCCGCGACCCTTGAGGTCAAGATGCACCACGCGGACGTCGGGGAGTTCAGCAGCCAATCGTTGAGCGATAGCGAGGGTCGAATCGGTGCTGGCGTTGTCGGCGACGGTGATGCGCGAGGTGTACGGGAGGCTGTCGTGCAGGTGACGATGCAGGCGGCGAACCGATTGCTCAACGTCTCGTTCTTCGTTGTAGACCGGCATTACCACGTCCAAAACCGGTCCCCGCGTTGGGTTTTCGGTGATGCGGGTCGGCTGCTGATCCGGGCGCAGGACTTCTGTCATTGGTTCAGCCTCGGCCCCGAGCCTCCCGTGCCCCTGGGCTACACCTGCGAGATTCCTGTGGGTGGTGGTTTTCCGGCGAACCCGATACATTCCGAGGAAATAGCTACCTTTTGCCAGAATCTCCATACAGATTCCGAATCATCACGAAGGGTCGCATAGCCGGGGTTTCAGTTCGCGGGGGGCGACAAAATTGGCAAGACAATATGGCCGCTGTCATCGCTGGGCTCGGCCAAAACCAGGACATCTAGCGCGATGACCCGACAACAATCCATCAGCACCTGCGGCATCGCACTCCTCCTATCCGCAGCACTAGCCGGATGCGGAATCAGCGAACTCCAAGAAGACCGCTACGCCGGCCCAAAACCCAGCGAAGTCGCCCAAGCCGCACAACACTTACGAACGCTCCCTCCTCGCGAAGAAGCCGAAGAGGCCATGAGCAACCTCCTGAAGCAGGTCATCGAAACCACCACTGCGGCATCACCGGGACTGACCTGGCGGGTTAATCAGAAGCCCAGTCCGGGTACCCACCGCTGCAAGGCAGCCGAGAGCGAAGCGGGCGGCACTTCAGTTGATTTCGGTTTTATCGTCTCGGACACCCCAGTTCCGGACAAAGACTGGCCGGGTGTGGCCGACGCCGTGCGCACCGCGGTCAACAGCGCCGCGTCGACCGCACACTCCCTGCCCTACGGAACCTCCGGCAAGTACAACGTCACCTACAGCAGTCGCACCACCGGGGCCATCCTCTCGCTCACATCCGCGGTCGCTGCAGTAATCGAAGTGAATACCGGCTGCCGCCTCACGAAGGAACAACTCGCAACGCCTCCGACAACCCGCTAGATCGGTAGACAAGCGCCGAGCTATTCATTCACACGGAATCGGTTACCTGGGGAACCCCAGATTCACCGAATCAAACATCGTCAATCGTTTCGGTGCCACATCTACTGCTGGCGTTGGTCAGCGATGTAGAGAGTCATACGGAGATCTGTGTCCGGCAGTCGGAGGGATTCGTACGAGAGGGTGCGGATCTCGCCGGTCGGCTCTCCGAACCGTTTCCGCGAACCTCTCCGGGTGCGACCTGGTATTCCTCCCACCAAGTCTTGAACTCTGGTGAGGCAACGGCGAGTTCGTCAACCAGGGCCGTAAACTCGGGCGTCGCACCAGCGCTGTTCGCGGCTCGGAGCGCGGCCACACTGCCGCGCGCATTGTCGCGCCAGTCGACGAAACGAGTGCGCGCGCGACGGTCTAGCAGCAGATACCTGCAGATGTTCGGGTGCGGATGGTCCATCAGCCCAGTGAACAACTCAGCACCTTCCGGGTTGATAGCGATTACGTTGCTAACGCGGTCAAGGACATACGCGGGGTTCGGACGAACGGCTTCGACGAGGACGTGAAGTCGCTCAGCCGGATAGGTTTCCGATCGACTCGGCATTGACTCGGACCGAAGTGCTCGCGCATAGGCATAGTCGTCATCGGAGAAGCCCAAGACGGCACCTATCGCGACAAGCACGCTATCGCTTGGGTTGCGCTCGCGGCCCTGCTCGAGGCGGGCGTAGTAGTCGACACTGATCGCCGCCTCAGTGGCCGCGACCGGTGCCTTAATCTTTGTGACATTCCTCGGTACGGTGATCTTCCTCAAAGAGCCCCCCTGAGGCCACAGCCCGCAAGACTGCAGCCAAGACTCGCGGAGCGTGGAAGGCAGTACCGCACAAATCCACCGTGCTCTCACTGCTGGGCCTGTCTACGGTCTTGATGTTCGCAACGATCTCCGTCGAGCCGATCATTGCTGTCCATGTCGAGCATCTCACTGGCACTACTGAGCGCGTGGCAATCTACTCGGCCGTGGTGTTTTCTGTGACAGCACTCGGCACTGTGATCTCTGGTCCATGGCTGGGGCGCCTGGCTGACCACACGGGCCATCTGCGCGTGCTCTCGTTTAGCCTCGCTTTCGCGACGGCACTCCTCGCGGTGCAAGCGTTCATGCCGAACGTGTGGATGTTTGCCCTACTCCGCTTTGCCACCGGTCTCGCGCTGGGCGGAATCACTCCGACGGTGGTCGCAACCATTCGCCATCTGCTGCCCGATACGTCCGTCGGTTTGGTTCTTGGCTACAACGTTTCGGCCCAGTACCTCGGTCAAGTCGCTGGACCAGTCGTCGCCGGGATAGTGGGCGGGCTCAGCGGCACCGCGACGGTATTTCTTGGCACCGCTGGCGCAACAGCTATCGGACTGTGCGCGGTCCTCGTCATACGTCGCCGGATTGAACGGATCGCCGCCGAACCTTCGCAGAATGGCGACCTCGACGTTGACATCGCAAGTGGCGCACTGTCTTCGGACATTGACTCGCGATTGCAGTTTGCCGACCAATCGTTCGGCAATCGCGAGAGGCGAATCGGTGCTGCCATCATTGTCGGAGCTGGCGATGTGCGAGGTGGTGGCTCGGTTCGAGACTTGCTCGCCGCTCAGAGCCAACCGGTTATACCGACTTCCAGTAAGCACGTGCTCCCGAGAGGTCCCACGTCACGCCTGTGGATAACGCGTTCGTCGCTGTCGGTGCGCGGGGATAGATTGGGCGTCATGAGCACTTCGACGCCACCCGACCTCAGCTCACCCCAATTGACGCCCGCTCAGCGGGAGATCGCGGACGGCGTCATTACCTCGCTCGCTGGTCCCGATGCCCGACTTCGCCCCGACCAAGAGACAGCTGTGGCCGCGCTCGCCGCACCGGGAGCACGCGTACTGGTGGTCCAGGCAACCGGCTGGGGCAAGTCCGCCGTGTACTGGGCTGCGACCGCCGTTATCCGCGGGGCGGGCGGCGGTCCCACGCTGATCGTGTCGCCACTGCTGTCGTTGATGCGCGACCAGGTCGCCGCGGCCACCCGCGGCGGGCTGCGCGCCGCCACCGTTAACTCCGCGAACATCGACGACTGGGCTGCCATCGAGCAAGACCTCCTCAGCGGTTCCCTCGACGTCCTACTCGTGTCCCCCGAACGGCTCGCCAATCCCGGATTCGGGCGGCGCGTCCTCGAAGCCCTCGCTGGCAAACTGGGCCTGGTCGTGATCGACGAAGCCCACGCGATCTCCGACTGGGGCCACGACTTCCGGCCCGACTACCGCCGCGTGTCCGACGTCCTGCAGTCCCTGAACCCGCAGACCTCCGTGCTCGCCACCACCGCCACCGCCAACGCGCGCGTCACCGACGACGTAGCGAAGCAACTCGGCAATGCCACTCTCGTGCTGCGCGGTCCACTCGGGCGAAAGTCGTTGCACCTGAACGTGATCGACGGCCTCGACCCGCTGCAGCGATACGCGTGGGTGGCGCAGGAACTGCCGATGCTGCCCGGTTCGGGGATCGTGTACGTGCTCACCGTCGCCGACGCCGACCGCCTCGTGAAAGCCATCCGCGCGCTGCACGGCGACGACTACGCGGTCGCCGCCTACACCGGCGGCCTCCCACCCGACGACCGGCACCGCCTGGAAGACGACCTCCTCGCCGGCCGCGTCAAAGCCCTCGTCGCGACGTCGGCCCTCGGCATGGGCTTCGACAAACCCGACCTCGGGTTCGTGGTGCACGTCGGGGCACCGCCGTCGCCGGTGTCGTACTACCAGCAGGTCGGTCGTGCCGGCCGCGCCCTCGACGAAGCCGTCGTCATGCTGCTCGCCTCCACCCTCGACGACGCCATCTGGGAACACTTCGCCACCGCGACCATCCCCGACCCCGACCGCATGGAACGACTGCTCGAGGCCCTGCGCTCGGCCGATGGGCCGATGACCGTCCCCGGATTGGAATCGGCGACCGGCATCCGACGCGGCCGAGTGGAACTGATGTGCAAGCAGTTAGCCGTCGACGGCGCCGTCGAACGCACCAGCGACGGTTGGCTCGTGACCGGCAAGCCCTGGACCTACGACGCCGAACACTACGAAGGCGTGCTGGCCGTGCGACGCCGCGAAGCCGACATCATGCGCTCCTTTATCCGCGGCGAGAAGTGCCTGATGCGCCTGCTGACCGAATCCCTCGACGATCCCCGCTCCGAGGATTGCGGCCAGTGCTCGGTGTGCCGGGGTGAGATCACGCCCGGTCTCGCTGAAGCACCGGCCATCGACGTGGTGCGCACGGTCGGAGGTGTGCTCCGCCGCGACGCCGATATTCTGGAACCGCGAAAGATGTGGCCCGGCGGCGAGTTCGGCACACGCGGCCGTATCCCACCCGGCGCGATGGCTGAAGTCGGCCGCGTCCTAGCCTTCGCCGACGCCCCGCAATGGCGCGATGTTCTCAATGCCGTCCGGTCCGGAAACGAGCGCGCCGTCGCCGCCTTGTCGGAGGCCGCAGTCAATGTCGTCGCAGCGTGGGGCAAGTCCTCGGGCGTCCGCCCCGACCTGATCTGCTCGCTCGACCTCACCGGCGGTGCTCTCGGAGCCACCCTCGCCGCACGACTCCGCGAGGTCGGCAAGCGCGGTGGCGGCCCTCTCGAAGTGATGCCCGGTCAGCTTCCCGGCCGCGACGCGACCGGTGGCACCGAAGCCGCTTACTGGCGCGATCACCTCGGGCCGGTCCCCGCGGTGCAGGGTGCCGTGCTGTTGGTGATCGACGAGACGAGTTCCGGTTGGCCCGTCACCCTGGCAGCAGCAGCCTTGCGGGAAGCAGGCGCGAGCGCGGTGCTACCGCTGGTGATTCACCGGACGGCGTAGACCTAACCGTTACGTGACGCTCCCGGACTTACGCGTCCGGGACGTTCTCTCCGTAGCCGAGGGCACGGAGGCTGGTGCGGATCTTGTCGGCGGCCTCGTCGAGCGACGCGGGTGACGGATCGGTGTCGGCTTTGGTGAGGTCGAACGACTCCAGCGAGTGCGCGGGGAACACGTGCAAATGCAGGTGCGGCACTTCGAGGCCGGCGATCAGCAGACCCATGCGCGGCGCATCGAACGCTTCTTTAACGCCGCGCCCGATCTTCTGCGCCACGTCCGTCATGTGCGTGAATGTCGGCGTATCGATCTGCTCCCAGTGGTCAATCTCCTTGCGTGGCACCACAAGGACGTGACCGGGCGTGACCGGGGCAATGGTCAGGAAGGCGACTGCGGTCCCGTCTTTCCAGACGAAGCGGCCCGGCAGATCGCCGTTGATGATGTGCGTGAAAACCGAAGGCATGCCCCGAGTCTAGGACGCGAGTCAGGCCAGCGCAGGCACCTCGATGCCACCCGTATCGATCCGGGGCAGCACAAACCAGAATCGCGCGCCTGCGCCGGGCGCGGTATCGACGCCGACACGCCCGCCGTGCGCCTCGACCAGCGCCGCGACAATGGACAATCCGAGACCGTTGCCTGCACCGGCGCGCTCGCGGTGGCGGGAGTCGTCGCCGCGATAGAAGCGCTCAAAGACGTGCGCGGCGTCGTCGGCGGACATCCCGGGACCATTGTCGGCCACCACGACCGTCACCTCCGACGGTCCAGCCGTCACCTGAACGTGGATCTCGGCGTCGGTACCGGCATGGGCGACGGCATTGCCGACGAGGTTGCGGACCACCTGCGTTAGTCTTGCCGGGTCACCGCTAATCACCGGGTCACCAGTCGTTGCCGGAGCATCCAAGGCGATGGATTGTTCCGGTGAGGCAGCGCGGGCGGCTTCGACGGCGTCGGCCACCAGCGGAACCATTTCCACGGCTTCCCGACGCAGCGGCCGTTGCGCATCGAGGCGGGCAAGCATCAGCAAATCTTCGATGAGTAGCCCCATCCGTTCAGCTTCGGCAGAAATCCGAGCGACGGCGTCGTCGGGGTCGACCGCGCCCATCGACAGCAATTCGGAGAAGCCCTGGATCGAGGTGAGCGGGGTGCGGAGTTCGTGGGAAGCGTCAGCGACAAACCGGCGCATTTTCTCTTCCGATTCGCGCGCTTGAAGTTCCGACCGTTCAGACGCGGCGAAAGCCCCCTGGATTTGCGTCAGCATGGCGTTGATGGACTGGCCGAGGCTTCCGACCTCGGTGTTTGCTGGCGCAGGGGGAACTCGTTGATGCAGGTCACCCCCGGCGATGGCATGGGCAGTCTCTTCGACGCGGCGCAGCGGCCGCAGGCTGGAGCGCACCAGCAGGGAGCTAAGAACGCTGACCACGGCAACCATCACCGCGCCGATGCCAACCTGCAACCAGATCAGTCGACTCATGGTCTCTTGCACGTCAGTGAGGGGTATAGCGACGATCGTCGAACCGGTGTCGGACTGGCGTTTGATGACGCGCCACTGGGGTCCCGGACCGTCGGAGTTGACGGTGACCGGGGCCGAGTTGCCGTCGGGCAGCGAACTGAGATCAGGATCTGAGGAGAAGTCGCTGATCGTCAGAAACATCCCGTTCGGAAGTTCGGTGGCGACGTAGTACTGAGAAGGTGGTCGACGTGGCCCGGGCGGCCCATTGCCATGCCCCGGCCCCATATCGCGGGGGCGGGCCCAGCCGTTGACGGCATCTTGCAGGCCCGCGTCGGTCCGCGACAGCAGGTTGCCGCGCATCGCCGAGGTCACCGCAAACCCGGATACCGCCAAAACCAGCGCGACGAGAAGTGCGGTGAGCACTACCAGCGAGACCCGCAACGGCACACCCCTGCGCGTACTCCGCGGATTTGTGGCGCGTTGAGTTGAAGTCACTCGCGGGGCTCCCGCATCACGTAGCCCACGCCGCGCAGGGTATGGATGAGCCGTTTGGGGCCGGTGTCGACCTTGCGCCGCAGGTAGGAAACATACGATTCGACGACGTTGACGTCACCGCCGAAGTCGTAGCTCCACACGTGATCGAGGATCCGCGGTTTCGACAGGACCGTCCCGGCGTTCACCATGAAGTACCGCAACAGGGTGAACTCGGTCGGCGACAACGGCACCAGCTCACCGTTTTTGAAAACCTCGTGAGTTTCCTCGTCGAGTTCAATGTCGGCGAACACAATCCGTGCTGTCTTCTCCGCCTCGCTGAAATCACTGCGCCGCAACAGCACTCCGAGGCGCGCGACGACTTCTTCGAGGCTAAACGGCTTCGTGACGTAGTCGTCGCCACCGATGGTGAGACCGTTGACTTTGTCTTCCACCGAGTCCCGCGCGGACAAGAACAGCGCGGGCGCATCGATGCCGTCGGCGCGGAGTCGCCGCAGCAAGCCAAAGCCGTCCATGCCGGGCATCATCACGTCGAGCACCACCACGTCGGGCTTGAAGGTGCGCACAATGTCGAGGGCGCGCGGCCCATCAGCGGCGGCCACCACGTCGTAGCCCTGGAACTTCAACGACACCGACAGCAGTTCCCGAATGTTCTCCTCATCGTCAACGACGAGAACCTTGGCGGGCTTGTCTGCAACAGTCATGGCTACCAGCTTGCCGTGTCCGTCGCCGCAGGGCCTGGCAAACGACTGGGAGGTTCCTGTGAGTGCCGCCCAAATCCGGCAGCCGTACCAAAACTTGCAGGTCAGAAAATTGATTGCCGGATTTCGGAGGTTCTGGCAGAGTTCTCGTCGGTCCATCGGGAGGCGGCCGCCACGGGATACCGTCCGCGGTTCCGCACGTTGCCGGTGAACCACGTGGCCGGGCCAGCAGGCCCTCGGGTTCGACTCCCTTCTCATCTGCTTGGTTCCGCCCACCGCAACAGCGACCCTGTCGACTTTGCGGCACCGATCCACTTTGCGCCACGAGTGCAGCGTCGTCGGATGCCCCGTCAACAGGCCGCGCGGTGAGCGGAACTCGGCGTCCCGTCGATCCATGTCATGTCTATAACCAAACCCAACACGCGCAGACACAACCACCGGAAGGAGTTCTGCCATGTCATTTATCACCACCATCACTGGCCGAAAGCTGTTCATTCCGGCTGGTCATCGTGCCGTCGTCTACAGTGACGGCACCGAACCTCGGGTGCTGGATCCAGGTACCCATCGGATTCCGGGCGATGCCACCGTCCAGGTGGTCTCCATCCGCGAGCGGATCCTGTCACTCGCGCCGCAGGAAATCACCACCGCGGAGGCTGCGACTATCCGGGTCAGCGCCGCGGCCATGGTGCGTGTCATCAACCCGGTGCGATTCATCGAGCGCGCCGAGAGCCCCGATTCGGTGGTGTACCTTGCCGTTCAGGTGGCATTGCGCGATGCGATCGCAGGCCTTGCCGTCGAAGAGCTGCTGTCTCGCTCCACTCGCGCTATCGACCTGTCCGACGTCCGCGCCGCGGCCGTCGAGGCCGGCGCCAGCGTGGGCCTCGAGGTTCGCGACGTCGTCGTGAAGGACCTGATTGTCCCGCACGAACTGCGTTCCGCCGCGCTGGAATTGCTCACCGCGAAAACTCGCGGTGAGGCACGCCTTGCCGAGGCTCGCGCCGAGACCGCAGCTTTGCGGGCTCTCGCGAACGCCGGCCGGATGCTCGACGCGTCACCCGCCCTTGCGCAGCTGCGCATGGTGCAGGCGGCACCCTACGGCACCAAGATCGTCATCGGGCTGGGCGAAACTGCGGCTGTCGTGGCGGATTGATCGGCAAAACTCCGCGAGGTCGCCCTACCCGCGTCGCATCAGCGGCGAGGGGAACGAGGACGTGGGACGGTGGTCGCCAAGCCAGTCGGTGAGTTCGGCGGCGCGGGCATTCAACGACGCGACGGCGTCCGCAGAAAGGTCCTCGAGGGGAACCACGCGGACGCCGTTGTCGTCGAGGACCCAGCCGCCGACGATCCGACCGTCCCACCACGCGGTCTGCCCGCCATTTCCGTTGCGATCAAACAGTTCTGGCGCGTGCTCTCCGAGGTAAAAGTCACGTTCCTTCCAACCCATCGTCGCCGGATCAAGGGTCGGAAGCAGCAGGGCTCGAGGTTCGACGGCGTCGACCGCGCCGTCGAGCAGTGGATCGTCGGCTAGCAGGTAGCCAACCCCGTTCGACAGGTCCGCCTCCCGCACGTCAAGTGCCGCTAGTGCCTTGCGGACCGCAGACTTTGTGGTTCCGAGCCACCACACCAAATCGGTTTCCGTCCCCGGCCCGTATTGCCGCAGCCACCGCTCCACTAGCGCAATATGGCCCGCATGCGGCTCGACGTGCGGCAACGGCTCGCCGAGCCAGGTCGCCATTGCCGTCCACGACGGACGCGACCGATGCCACGCCGCGTCGTTCGGTCCGCGGACCACCTCGCCCGCTGCGGCCATGAAGTTCAACATTCGCGGCAGCAACGGCGACAGCCCGCCATACGATTTCCCTGGGCTGATCATCACTTCAATGTCGAAGTCCGGCAACCGCTTCCGTAGTTCTGAAGCGGAGAACGCGGCACCGTCGCCGAACTCGGCGAGGACCGCATCGTGGGCCGCAACCAACCAGGCTTCGGGGTCAGACACGTCGTCGGATCGCCGCAGGTCGCGCAGCATGTTGGTCCGCTCCGACGCCGCCACGCGCGACCCAACTGCACCGACGGCTTCGGCCAACACCGGCCGCGACATCACAAACAGCGTCCGCCGCATGGCGAGTTGCTTCACCACCGCCCGGTCCCGATACAGCGCGGCCTCCACGGGCTCGGGACCGTCGGCGATACCGCGCGCCCACGCCGAGAGGTGCACCGTGGACGGGATCGTCGCATGCAGTCCGACCACCGCGTCGGCCACCTCGATCACGCTGTGCCCGGTGGTGTCGTCGAGGAGCAGTCGCTGCTGCAGGGCGGCGCGACGCTGGTC
Source organism: Gordonia sp. 34D (assembly GCF_056682775.1). Classification (NCBI taxonomy): domain Bacteria; kingdom Bacillati; phylum Actinomycetota; class Actinomycetes; order Mycobacteriales; family Gordoniaceae; genus Gordonia; species Gordonia sp. 34D. The sequence goes on from NZ_CM155293.1 coordinate 2,557,367, forward strand.
GTCAGTGATGACGGGTCGGTCCGTCACGGTTGGTCCTTCGCAAACACAGCCTCGATCTCGACGACTTGCCCCGGATACGGCAGAGCGGTAACGCCGACGACAATTGCCGGTGGCGTGTGCCCGGCAAAGGTAGCGTCGGCAGTTCGCCAGATCGTGCCAAGCACCTCGGCGTCGGAAGTCGCCACATAGACCGTGACCTTGATCAGAGCGGAGCGGAGCGAAGCGTGATCGCCGAGCAGAATGTCCAAGCATTCAATGGCGCGCACGGTCTGCGCGACGGGATCGTCGGCGCCCACAATGCGACCGTCGTCGTCGAGCGGCGAGAGCCCGGCCGTGTAGACGAGCGATCCCGCGGAAACCTCGGCACCGTGGGCGAATCCGCCGTCGTGCAAGCCCGGCGAGGTGAAGCGGTGGACGGTCATCGGAAGCTCAGCACTTCGTCGCCCCACGCCCGCAGGATGTGGTCGTCGAGGCCGTCGACCGGCGTATCTTCGGTACCGCCGATTAGGAGCGAACTGTGTCGTTGTGGCACGTAGGCCTCCCATGTCGCATCGTCCCCGCCAGTGTTCGGATCGCCTTCTGCGGCAAACCCGAGCCAGCGGTACTGCATCCGTCGTCGCACCTGTTCTCCCGTCGCTCGACCCCCCAACGCGTACATCGGGTCACGCTTTGTGGATGCCGGATTTCCCCACACGTATGGCACCTCCGTGGCGTGCGCCGCGCCGTAACCGAGAAGGCGCAGAATCGGTGTCGCCCAATCAAATCGGTACAGATACACCGGAGCAACCTGGGCGTGCGATTCGGCAATCCACACCGCAGGCATTCGGAACCCGATGTCGCGGGAAATGGCCATACTCCGCACCCCCGACGGCACGTGCTGATACGACGAATCCAAATGATCGGGTTCGGGAACCCGCAGGCCGGGCCGCTCGGCGCTGATGAGCGTGAACATCGCGTCCACGCCCTGGTTCTTGACCGGCAACAGCGGTGTCGACATCCACCGGAACAGTGATGTCTCATGCCGATTGGTACCGATCAGAAGCGGAATACGGTGCGCTTCACCGGTGACGATGGCCTCCAGCGGATCCAGTGGAACCAGATCGCCGTCGACCACCGGAGCGAACGCGATCGTTCCCGGGAACCGGTTCGGTACCAGGTTAAAGACGGTCGACGATGCGTTCACCAAGTTGAGCGCAGGCGTTGATCGCAACACCTCGGAACTGACATACTCGCGCGGCAACTCGGCGAGCAGCATATTGGCATACCGCTGGCCACGCTCGGCGTCGTAAACCGTGGTCGCCGGAGAACTCTGCGCAATCGCCTTGTGGAACAACCCTTTTGCCGCTGGGGAAGCCAACAGGGTGGTCACGATGCCCGCACCCGCGGACTCACCAAAAAGGGTCACGTTGGCAGGGTCGCCGCCAAAGCCAGCGATGTTGTCCCGGACCCACGCCAGCGCGGCAATCACGTCAGAGAGCCCGCAGTTCGCCTGAAACTGTTCCCCTCCCGACGACATATGTCGCAGGTCCGCGAACCCGAACGCCCCGAGGCGGTAGTTCAACGTGACGATGATGGTCGGCGTTCCGCGCGCCACCGACGATTGCACCAGCGAACCGGGGTCGTACAGCGGTTGCGAACCGGAGCCGCACAGGTACGCGCCTCCGTACACCCACACCATTACGGGTAGTCGTGCCTGGGAGCCAGCCACATCGCGGGGTGTGCCCACGTTGAGATAAAGGCAATCCTCGTTCGCGAAAGCATCGGGACCCAGATCGATCACTTGCATGACCGGCTGCGGGCAAACCGGCGAATAGTTCCGCGCATCAACAACTTCCGAGCGCTCCCGGGGAGGCTGCGCGTGCCGCCACCGAAGTCGACCTACCGGGGGTGCGGCGTAAGCGACGCCCAGCCACAGGTCGGCCGCCGCGGTGCTGGTGCCGCGTAGCGGGCCATAGTCGGTGTCGACGACGTGATCAGCATCAGTCACACGTTCATCTTGCCGGGAATAGGCTCATCGCGCACCTGAGGACTCCCGCATGTCACCGCTGAGAAGTAGCATGGCGCGCATGGATTCATTGCCGCTGATCATGGACGAAGACCCCTACTTCGAACCGACAGAAATCGCACTCCCCGAAGGCATCCTGGTCGCGACCATGGAGTTCCCCGAAGTGAGACTCGATGGGCTTCACGAAATCTTCGACGGTCACTTTCACGAGATCGCTCAGGCCGGCCCGATCGGCCCCGGTTTCGCCATTTACCGCGGCGATATCAGCGACGAATTCGACCTCATCATCGGCTTCCCCGTGGCCGCCCCCGCTGAGGTCGAAGGTGTCGAGACGTCGATCTTCCCAAGCGGTCGCGCCGTCATCATGTCGCACCTCGGCGGCTTCGACGGCCTCGGTTCGGCGTGGGAAAACCTGACCGAGAAGCATTTCGCGGCTGGCGGCGAGGCGCCGCTGGCGGCTATCGAGATCTATGTGACCGATCCCAGCGTCGTCGATCATCACGACCTGCGGACCGACCTTCTACTGTTGCTCCCCGAATGAGTGCCATCGTTTCGGGTCTGCCGCTCGTCGACCCAGCCAAGGGCCTGCGCCCCGCCAACCGCGCTTACGCCGCTGTATTGCGGACGCCGGTCGGGCGGTGGGCGTCGATCAACGTGGCACCGCGTATCGACCCAACCTTGCTCAAGCTCAGTGGCGGCAAAGTGAGCTCGGGGATGGTGCTGCCGACCGCGCTCCTCACCACCATCGGCGCCAAGAGCGGCGCCGAGCGCGTCGTCCCTGTCTTGTACTTCCACGACACCGACGGCGGTGGTACCGACGTCATCATCATCGCGTCCAGCTACGGCCGAGATAAGCATCCGGCCTGGTACCACAACATTCGCGCGCACCCCAGGGTGCAAATCAGCAAGGCTGGCGGTGGCGAGTGGCGCACCGCGAGCATCGTCGAAGACCCCGCCGAGCAGCAGCGACTGTGGGCCATGGCCGACACCGTGTTCCCGCTGTACGCCAACTATCGGGAACGTGCGGCTGCGGTAGATCGGACCATACCGCTGATCCGAATCAGCCAGCAGTGAGCAACTTCGCGCCGGTCGGCGACCTGACGTTCTGTTACGACGAGTTCGGCAATCCCGCAGACCCGGCGGTTCTGCTCATCATGGGACTCGGTGCCCAAATGGTGTTCTGGCGGCCGGAATTCTGCGAGCAAATAGCAGCACACGGATACCGCGTGATTCGCTTCGACAACCGCGATATCGGACTGTCGTCGAAGATCGACGACGCCTCGCCCGGCAGCGGGCTACTGCCCGTGAAACTGCTGCGGTACTTCATCGGGCAAGCCGTGCCGGGCAGCCCGTACACGCTCGTCGACATGGCCGACGACGCCATCGGGGTCCTCGATCACCTCGGTGTCGACCGCGCACACATTGTTGGCGCGTCGATGGGCGGAATGATCGCGCAGGTGGTAGGAGCCAATCATGCCGACCGCGTGCTGTCGGACACGATCATCATGTCGAGCAACAATCGGGCCTTCCTGCCGCCGCCCGGACCAAAGCAACTCCTTGCCCTTCTGAAGCGTCCGCCGCGTAGCGCGGACAGGGACCGGATTATCGCGACCTCGATGGCCACCGGTCGCATTATTGGGTCGCAGTCATTGCCCGCCGACCCGACGGTGGCTCGCGAGCACGCCGCCGAGTACTACGACCGCAACTATTACCTGCCCGGGTTCGCCCGACAGTTCGCCGCGATCATGGGGACAGGCAGCCTTGTCTCGTTCAATAGGCGGATTACCGCACCGACTTTGGTGATGCACGGCAGCGAAGACAAACTGATGCGCGGTTCGGCGTCCAAGGCGGTTGTCGCCACCGTCCCCGGTGCCCGCTACACCGAAATCAAAGGCATGGGCCATGACCTCCCCCGTCCGCTATGGGATCGGATCATTCGAGAGTTGACGACACATTTCGCTGGGTAGAAAAACTGTTTCCGCTACTCGACGATGATCTTGCCCATGGCACCGCGGTCGCCGTCGAACATCCGGTGGTTGAGGAACGTGTAGGTGCCGGGTTCGGTGAAGGTGAGTTCCACGAAGCCGCCTTCAGCTGGGAGTAGGCCGAGGGCCTGCGAGCCACCGCTGAGGGGGTTGTTGGGCTGCAGTAGGTAGGCACCCTCTTTGTAGACGGTGTCGAATTGACTGCCAATCACGTGGAACGACAGCGGTTCGTTGGGACCGGCGTCGAGCACCCACATGCGGATGCGGTCGCCAACCTTGGCCCGCAGCGGTCGGAAGACGTACTGGTTGGCGTAGCCGTTAAACATCACCAGGTCAGGAATGCCGGTGGCGACCTTGTCGGCGTTGATCGGTGCTCCGTCCGGCCCCAGGTACCACTCGGACTGGGTCATCAAATACTCGGCGGCAACGGGTGCGAGGCCCGGCGGATCGATGACGACGGCACCGAACATTCCGGCCGCCAAATGCACGGGCATCGGGGCGGTTGCGCAGTGATATAGCCAGATACCGGTGTGTTCAGCGCGGAAGCGGTAGACGAGGCGTTCACCCGGATTAATGTCGCGCATGTTCTTATCCGGCGACACCATGCCCGCGTGGAAATCGATGGAGTGGGCCATCGTGCCGTTGTTGACGAGGGTCACCTCAAAGACGTCACCGAGTTTGCCGCGAAGCGTGGGGCCCATGGTTCCGCCGTTGTACGTCCAACGTGTGGCCTTGGTGCCGGGCGCGATCTCGCCGGGCGCCTCGGTCACTTCAAAGGTGTACCTGTGGAGCGCACCGTCCGGCGCCGGTGACAGTTTGGGGTCGCGGGCAGTGAATTTGGGGCCGGGATCGCGCATCAGGTCGGTCTTGGCCGCAGGTCCCATCGCCCCGTGCTGCATGGGGTTGTCGGTGGTTTCGGGGTTGTCGGTGGTTTCGGGGTTGTCGGTGGTTTCGGGGTTGTCACCGCCCTCCACCTTGATGTGGAACACCATGCCCTGTTGACGGTGGCCCACGATAGAGCACCAGCCTTCAATGTTCCGTCCCACGACGCCGACATCGATGGTCCCGGACTTACCCGGCGCCAAGCGGCCTGTCGACCCACCGGTGGCCAAGACCATGTCATGCACCATCGTGTCTTTGTTGGTCACCTTGATGACCAGCCGGTTTCCGGCGGGGACCGTTACCGTCTCCGGGGTAAACCGCATGCCGACGGCATCAACCTGGACGGTTGTCGTTTCGCCCGTCGGTGTCGCTGTGCCTGCCGCATCTTCAACGGCAGTGCCCCCACCCCCGAGGGCGACGCCCACCGACAGGACGAGAGCCAACGCGGTCGCCGCAGCCACCGCCTGTAGTCCGCGCTGCGGCTGCGATTTCGTCACCGCGCCCCGAGGCCCGTCAGGCTGGTCGGCTGCCCCGTCAGTGTGCTCGGCTGCCCCGTTCTGCTGCTCCGCGGCGGCGCGACGAACCGTCATCGCCGCCCGGGCACTGAGAATCATGATCGGCAAGAACAGGATGTACGCCAGCATCACCAGCGACGACAACGCCACCTTGACCCAGCTACCCAACGGCAACAGCCACAACACCAGGCCACCATTGATGACGAGTACCCGCCACAGCCACCATTTGTCCATGCCGGCCTTGCCCGCGGCGGTCACCTCGCCGCCGCCCATCATGGTCGGCAACAGATGGCTCATGACGCCGAGCAGTAACTGTCCCGCGAAGCCCGCGAGGAACCAGACGGTCAGCAACGTGATGCGCGAGGCTTCGAACGGCCCCGTCACCATCACGGTCGCGTAGGCGATTAACGACCCCAGCAACCACACCAGGGCGGCAGTGATCGACGCCGACGAGTACGACGACGGCGGCCGTCGAAGAAGTACGGGCACAAACGGGACGGTCACGATGAGCCATCCGACGAGGTAAATCCCGACCCCCACGGCGGCAACCACCGGTTGGTTCGTGAGCGCACCAGCGCAGATCACGGCGATGCCCGCAGGCAATACCGCTAACGCGATCGGGCGCCGGCTCAGGTCCACTTCGGTGTCGCCGAGCATGCGCGGGAACATGATCATCAGCACGCCCGCGGCCGCCAAACCGAGGAAGCCGAGAATGTTGAGGGCCTGGTGCGTGACAAGATATCCGGCTTGCTCGGGGTCGGCGAAACCGTAAGCGAGGGCAACGCCGAAGCCTGCGCCAAAGGGCAGCATCGCGGCCGATGCGACAAAGAACCAGACGCTGATCGCGTTGGTGGCCGGGCCTTCACCGTTCTCCGCGCGACTGCGCTGCGCCTCACGAATCAACTGGGCCAACGCAAGGGCATGCCAGGCAACCACCGTGCCAATAAGCACCGCCCCGACCAGCGTGACAGGCCACCACGTGCCCAGCATGCCGATGATCGTGACGATCAAACCTGCGTTGGCGGTATAGATCCGCGCCAACTGTGGCGCGCGACGTTCCGGCGGGAGGTGATAGCCGAGGAACCGTTCGGCGAGCGTCTGCGACCACAACAGAATCGAGTTCACAACCAGACCGATCGTGAAGATATGCACGATCAACCAGCGGGAACTCGGGATCGCCCAGTGCGCGAGACCAACCACGATGAGCACCACCATCCAGACGCGCACGGGCATCCCCGCACGACGGTGCCAGCTCATTCCGCGACGGTCGTTTGTGGTGGTCACGGGCCTAATAATACGTTCCAAACGCCCGGTGAGACCCCCGGGGCGATGCGTATCACGTCCGATATTGGCGCTTTTGGCCACAAAAAGGCCGCCGGGCCAAATGACCCGGCGGCCAGCGGAGCCCCCTGTCAGGATTGAACTGACGACCGCTCGCTTACAAGGCGAGTGCTCTACCACTGAGCTAAGGAGGCCTGCCGCGGAAGTATATAGGCTCACTGCCGAAGCCGAAAAACCAAGCCGAGAGGAAGCGCGGTGCAACTGAAGGCAGCGTTCCGCAAGGGGCTCGATCGCATCCTGGGCGATGCGACGGCGACGATCGACACGATCGAGCCGGGCAGCATCGTCGTCGCACCGCGAAAACCCATTGCGCTCGACGATGAAGCAGCCATCACCGAAGTCCTCGACCTGGCCGCTCGCATCGGCGCCGTCCTCCTCGATTCCGGTACCGGTGCCATCGACACGCGCAGCCAGATCGAGTTTGTCGCTGGCATCTTTGGCCTCGACGATGTGGAGGTCGACGTCACGTTCAACACCATCTTGGTGAGCGCGCGCCGCGGCCCCACGCTTCCGCCGATCACCACGGTCCGTACCGTCCACTACCGGTCACTCGACTTCACCCGACTCGCACACATCGACCGCCTCGTCCGACGGATCCGACAACTCGCGATCACCCCCGGCACCGCGCACCGGATCGTCGACGGCATCACCGCCTCGCCGCACCCTTACCCGTACTGGTTCGCCACTCTCTCGTGGGGCCTGATGGCTCTGGGCATCTCGATCCTGTTGGGTGGCACCGCGCTCGTCGGCACCACGAGCTTCCTCACCACCATCGTTATTGTCTCGCTCAATCGGATCCTCGCCCGCATCGGAACGCCCATCTTCTTCCAGCAGGTCCTCGGCGGTTTCATTGCCGTCTTACCGGCCGCCGGGCTCTATCACTGGCGCGAGGAACTCGACATTGTCTTCGCGCCGTCACAGGTCATCGCGGCGGGGATCGTGGTCCTGCTATCCGGGCTGAGCCTGGTGGGTTCGGTGCAAGACGCCATCACCGGTGCGCCACTCACCGGTACGGCCCGATTCTCGGAGGTCGTCTTGATGACCGGCGGGATTCTTGCCGGTGTGGGTTTGGCCATCAGCCTCGTGGAGGCAATGGGTGTCACGCTCCCGGGACTGAGCACCACGTCGCCGTTCGGTCGGGCCGATGTGATCTCGAGCCTCCTCGGCGGTGCCATGGCGGCAGGCGCGTTCGCTGCCGCCAGCTATGCCGAACGTCGCGCCATCCCCGTCGCACTGGGCGCCGGAATGTTGGCCACCGGCGTCGTGACCGGACTGGCGTACACGGCCGCAGGACCCATCGTCGCCAGCGCGTGCGCGTCGGTGGTTGTGGGCCTCGTCGGTGGTCTCGCCGCCCGCCGCGCACTGGTGCCTCCGCTCGTCGTCGCCGTCGCGGGTATCGCCCCACTACTTCCCGGCCTCGCCATGTATCGCGGCCTGTACGGCGTGATGAGTCAGCAGACCATCGCCGGTTTTCGCGAGCTGGCGACAGCCATCACGATCGGCTGCTCCATCGCAGCGGGCGTCACCCTCGGCGAGTTCATTGCGCGCAAACTCAAACGCCCGCATCTGCCGGTGTCACTCGTCCGCGGTCGCGCCACCGGAACCGACGCTAAATACTTGGGCTTGACCCTCCCGCGGCGTAAGCCTGGACGCTGGAACACATGACGGCGAACGACGCAACGAGCGGCAAGTCGATGGCTACGGACGAAACGTGGACTGTCGGACGGCTGGCCGAAATGACCGGTGTCACGGTGCGCACCTTGCATCACTACGACGACATTGGCTTACTTTCCCCCACCACCCGCAGTTCGGCCGGCTATCGGCTCTACACGCGGGCCGACGTCGACCGACTCCAAGCGATCGTGGTCTATCGACGCCTTGAGATGCCGCTCGATCAAATCGCCGCGCTGCTCGGCGGAAGCGACGATCCCGTCGCCGCACTTCGCAAGCAGCGCGATGCCGTCATATCCCGGCTCGGCGAGTTGACCGAACTCGTCGACGCCATCGACCGAGCAGTGGAGAGACACATGAACAACCAACCCGCGACCGACGCCGACATGCGCGAAATCTTTGGCGACGCCTTCAACGACGAGTACCAAGCCGAAGCCCAAGACCGGTGGGGGCAAACCGACGCGTGGCAGCAGTCCGCCAAGCGCACCACCAAGTACACGAAGTCGGACTGGGCGGATATCAGATCTGAGACGGATGCGATTAATGCCGCCTTTGTTGCCGCCTTGCAGGCCGGACTCCCCGCCGACAGCGCCGCCGCCACCGACGCGGCAGAACGCGCGCGACTGCAGATCAATGACCATTTCTACGACTGCAGTCACGAGTTCCACACGTGCCTCGGCGAAATGTATGTAGCGGACCCGCGCTTCACCGCAACCTACGAAAAGCTCGCACCCGGTCTGGCCCAATACGTCCGTGACGCGATCGTCGCGAACGCGGACAAGCACAACTGAATGGCTCGGGTAGAATTTCGGCCATGGCAGCACCAAAGACAACCGACATCGTTGACGATGAAGACCTGGAGCCGGTAGCCGACGAGACCGCGCACCAGGCCCGTCGCGTCGTGGCGGCATATGCAAACGACGCCGAAGAAGGCCGGATGCTCCTCTCGATGCTGGGTATCGCGCCAGGCGAGTCCGCCTGATTCGATGACCTCGCCTGACGGGCACCCTGCGGCGGGTGCGGATTTCGTTGTCGTCGCAAATCGGCTTCCAGTTGATAAGCGTGTCCAACCGGACGGGAGTATCGTCTGGAGTCGATCACCGGGTGGCTTAGTCACCGCACTAACGCCGACGCTCGCGACCCGGTCCGGGGCTTGGGTTGGCTGGTCGGGCAGTACGTCGGACCCCGACGATCCAACTCCCGATCAGCCGCAGATCGAGGGCATCGATCTGCGCGCGGTTCCCCTCAGCGATGCCGAGGTCGTCGACTATTACGAGGGCTTCTCGAACGCCACCCTATGGCCGCTGTACCACGACGTTCTCGTGAAGCCCGAGTTCCGTCGCGACTGGTGGGACACCTACGTCCGAGTTAATCGACGGTTTGCCGAAGCCGCGTCGAAGGCCGCCGCGCCGGGCGCGATGGTGTGGGTGCAGGACTACCAGTTGCAGTTGGTGCCCGCGATGCTCCGCGAACTGCGGCCCGATCTGCGCATCGGCTTTTTCCTTCACATCCCGTTCCCGCCGCCGGAGTTGTTTAGCCAACTCCCATGGCGCACCGAGCTTCTCAAGGGCCTCCTCGGTGCCGACCTCATCGGCTTTCACCTGCCCGGCGGTGCCGAGAACTTCCTGACCCTCTCGCGCCGACTTCTCGGCGCGGCTGCCTCCCGTGATCCGGTTGGGGTGCGGACCGATTTCGGCACCGTCAAGTACGACGATCGGACCGTGCAGGTTGGGTCGTTCCCCATCTCCATTGATTCGGCGAATGTGGCCGCGGCCGCAGCGAGCGTTGCCGACCGGGCAGCGGAGATTCGCGCCGAACTCGGCAACCCGGAGGTGTTGCTACTGGGCGTCGACCGCCTCGACTACACGAAGGGCATCGACGTTCGCCTCGCTGGCCTGGACCGCCTCTTTGCCGCTGGCCGACTGGATCCGTCTAAGACGATGCTGGTGCAGCTGGCGAGCCCGAGCCGCGAGCGCGTCGACAGTTACATCGATATCCGCAATCGGATTGAGCAGACGGTCGGGCACATCAACGGCACGCACGGCACCGCCGACCGTCCCCCGGTGCGCTACCTGTTGAAGCCGATCCCCCGCAACGAACTGCTCGCCTATTTCCGGGCCGCCGACGTGATGCTGGTGACGCCGTTGCGCGACGGCATGAACTTGGTCGCCAAAGAATACTTGGCGTCCCGCGACGACCTCGGCGGTGCGCTGGTGCTCAGTGAGTTCACTGGTGCCGCAGCCGAACTCGTCGACAGCTACCTGTTAAATCCGTACGACGAAGCCAGCGTCGACGACGCCATCGCTGGCGCCGCGACCGATCCCGTCGACGTGCGCCGAGAACGGATGGCAAAGTTGCACGCCCAGGTGATGGACAACGACGTCGACCAGTGGGCCAACAGTTTCCTTGCCACCTTGGCTGGTCCGGCGTGAGCGAGACGGTGCTCGACGAGGCGTTGGTCGCGGCGCTCGAAGCCTTCTCTTCGAAACCGCGCGTCTTGGTCGCTTCAGATTTTGACGGCTGCGTCTCGCCGATCGTCTCCCGCCCGGCGGACGCCCGGCCAAATCCGCGGTCGATGGCGGCGCTGGAGACGGCCGCTGTGTCCCCGCAGACCTATGCCGCGCTAGTTTCCGGACGTGCCCGCGTCGACCTGCAGTCGCTGTCCGGGGCGAGTGGAAACATCACGCTCGTCGGCAGTCACGGTGCCGAGTTCGCTGACGGTTTCGAGTCGGCAATCAGCGTCGAGCAGGAAGCACTGCTGGCGCGGATTGTCTCGGAGTTCACGTCGATCAGTGCCCGATTCCCCGGCACGTCGGTGGAACGCAAGCCCGCGAGCGTCACCTTGCACACCCGGATGGCCTCGCGCGACGACGCTGTCGCCGCCCTTCACTTGGCGGAGAATGGCCCCGCAACGTGGGATGGCGTGCACGTGATGAACGGCAAGATGGTTATCGAGTTGGCGGTCGTCGAGACCAGCAAGGGTCACGCTCTTGACCGTCTGCGCGGAACGCTCGGCGTTGACGCCGTCATCTATCTCGGCGATGACGTCACCGACGAGAAGGCTTTCGCTCACCTGCGCCAGGGTGATGTGGGTGTGAAGGTCGGCGAAGGTCCGACCGCCGCCGAGTTCCGCGTCCCCGACCCCGACGGCGTCGCCGCCGTCTTAGAGTTCGTCACCGCGCTGCGGCAGTAGCTCCGCGCCCACCCCCGCCTCCCGTTCTCGCATGATGCGTCGATTCCCGCACTATGTCTGACATAGTGCGGGAATCGACGCATCATGCGAGAACGACCAAGGGCGCGGGGGCAGGCGGGTACGACTACGCCCCGACGACGGCGAGCGGATCGGCGTAGACGGCGGACAGGGCGACGGCGACAGCGGATGCTTCGGGGACCTGAACACCGAACGACGTCGGCATGATTTCTGGCGGCCGCGGCAGCAGCGTCGCCGCTGTGAAGGCCGCCTGAACCGGAGCGAGCCCATGCTGGTGCGCCGAAAACGCCTCGCCAGCCACCACGATCTCGTCGGGATTCAACACGTCGCGCATCACGGCAACAGCTTCGCCGAGGACGCGCGCACGATCGTCCGCGACCACTCCGGCAGTGTCATCCACACCCAAACGCGCGGCGGCAGCTTTGGTCGCCGCCGTACCAATCACCGACTGCAGCGGGGCCACCGGGTCGTCGGCGAAAATTCCTGCGCGCACCGGCAATCCGGCAATTACGCCCGCACCACGCGCTGGCTGATGGACCTCACCGTCGACGATCAACGCCATGCCGACCGTCTCACGGGCATAGAAAAACAAGCTCGAACCGGTGCGCTGCAACGACGACGACAGCAACAGTTCCGCCGCCGCCATCGCCTGCACATGTTCGGCCACCGACACGTTGACACCCAACGCCGCATGCAGTCGGGCACCGAGCGGCTGTCGTTCCCAGTTCAGAATCTTGTGGTCGACGACGCCGGTCGCATCGTCAACGACCCCACCGATGGCGGCGCCTGCCCACAGGACGCGTCGGCCCGAGAAGCGGGCAGCGAGCTCGGCGAGCAGCGCACACAGTCGGTCGACGGCCACGGCAGCGTCAGCGTCGGCCAACTCTTTGGTGCGGATCGCATGACTGTAAAGCATGCGGCCACCGAGGTCGGCGACCACCAGCGCCGTCCGCCTCGCACCAACATGCATACCCGCAACACAGAACTGGTCGCGGTCGAGGGTCAGCGGCACTTTGGGGCGACCGACCCCGGAATGCCCGAGCAAGTCCGGGCGTTCGATCACCAAGCCGCACTCTAAGAGCGCGTTGACCTGCCGGTTCACGGTTGCCGCCGACAGTTTGGTGTCGGCGACAAGCTGATCGCGGGTCGCCGGAGCGCCCACCCGGACAGCGTTTAACACCGCGGCGGCCGGGCCGGACCCGAAATGGAGTGGGGCGGCGACAACACCGCTGACGGACATAACTCGAACCTATCAGCAGCCAAGTGTCGCCGATCACCGTGCTCGCTACAGTGTTCATATGAATAACCCCGGCGGATCAGTCAACAGCAACGGCAAGATCGCAGTCGTCACCGGCGCGAGTTCAGGCATCGGTGCCGCGGCGGCACGCGCCCTCGCCCGCGACGGGTTCACCGTCGTTCTCGGGGCCCGCCGCATCGACCGCATTGAGGCCCTCGCTGACGAGATCGGCGGTCGTGCCATGTATTTGGATGTGACTGACGCGGCTTCCGTCGATCGGTTCACCGCGACCCTCGACGAAGTGCACGTCCTCGTCAACAATGCGGGCGGCGCCAAGGGGTTGGCTCCGGTGTCGGAGGCGAATCTGGAGGACTGGCGTTGGATGTGGGAGACCAACGTCGTCGGCACCCTACGCGTCACCAAAGCCCTACTGCCCAAGTTGGAAGCTTCGGGCGACGGCCTCATCATCACGATCACGTCGACTGCCGCGCTGGAGGTTTACGACGGCGGTGCGGGCTACGCTTCCGCCAAGCACGCCCAAGGAGTTCTGCACCGGACGCTGCGACTGGAGTTGATTGGTAAGCCGATTCGCCTCACCGAGATTTGCCCGGGCATGGTCGAAACGGAATTCTCCCTCGTCCGCTTCGACGGCGACGCCGACCGCGCCGACGCCGTCTACGAGGGCCTGCAGCCGATGGTGGCCGACGACATCGCCGAGCTCATCTCGTTCACCGCGTCGCGGCCATCGCACGTAAACCTCGACCAGATCGTGGTGCGCCCCCGCGACCAAGCGACCTCTCGCCGCAACATCAAGACCGGCTAGGCCGCCGGCGCCCCACCCAGCAAATCGCGGTACTCGTCGGCGAAATCTGGGGCGATCAACGCCCGCAACGAAAGCTCCAACTGCGCCCGGATGTAGCCCTCAATGTCGAGTGTGCGCTCGAAATACCAGTGCTTGAGGGCCCACGCGTGCGCCAAGAGCAGCAGGTTGTAGGCGACGAGATCGGGGTGCCGAGCTACCAGTCGCCCATCGGCCATACCGTCGGCGATGGCCTGTTGCATTGGTTCGATGGTCGTAAGTTCCAGTGTCTTGATCTGCTGCCTGCCAGCCGAATCGAGGGCGTTACTTTCGCGGTACGTCAACAGCGCCGCGTGCCGACGCGAGTCGATCACTCGGCAGTAGGCACCGAACGCTGCCGCCATCTGCCGGACCGGATCCGATCCAGCCTCGGCGATTGCTTTCGGCACCTCGATTTCGAACTGGTTCAGCACGTCGATGATTACCGCGAGCAGGACATCGTCTTTGCTGCCGAAGTAGCGGTAGATCAAGCCGACACTGACACCGGCTTCCGCCGCAAGCGCCTGCATGGAGACCGCTTCCGAGCCGGTCTTCTCCATCAGCCGAGCAGCAGCGTCGAGCAGTTGTCGCGAGCGCTGCGCGGCGCGTGCTTCTCGCGCCGCGTGTCCTGGATCGAGTACCTCGGTCATTGGGCCCTTCCTGCAGTGGGTTCCACCCAACGGTAGATGAATGAATATTCATTTCGGTAATCAAAGCCCTTGACGGCCACCAATAATGAACGTAGGTTCAACTCAAATGAATATTCATTCATTCTGACACATCGGCCCCGCCAACCAAGGATGGTTCCCATGAATTTCTCCGACTACCAGCATCTTCTCTTCGAGCGCCGAGACAACGGCGTCCTCCTGGTCACCCTGAATCGCCCCGAAAAGTACAACGCCACCAACGAGACAATGCACGCCGAACTGGCCCGCGTTTTCCCAGAAATCTCGGCCGACCCACTCACCCGCGTCGCGGTAGTGACCGGTGCTGGCAAGGCATTCTCTGCGGGCGGTGATCTCGCGATGGTGCAAGCAATGGCGGGCGATCACGAACGCGTAGCCTCCATGCTCGACGAAATGAGCCGCCTCGTCTACGGGATCATCGACTGCAACAAGCCCATCGTCGCCGCCGTTAACGGTGTCGCCGTCGGCGCCGGGACCGTCGTCGCACTGCTGTCCGACATTTCAATCTGCGCCGCCGATGCGAAGATCGGCGACGGACACGTCAAATTGGGTGTTGCCGCAGGCGATCATGCGGCCATCATGTGGCCACTACTGACCAGCATGGCCAAGGCCAAGTACTACCTGATGACCGGCGACATGATTACCGGCACCGAAGCCGAACGCATTGGCCTGGTCACGAAGGCCCTCCCCCGCGAAGACGTCCTCACCGAGGCGCTGCGCATCGCCGAAGTCATGGCGACGGGATCGCAGATGTCGATCCGCTACACCAAGAAGGCGCTCAACAACTGGATGCGCATGGCTGGCCCCATCTTCGACCAGTCGGCCGCCTACGAAATGCTCTGCTTCATGGCACCAGATGTCGTCGAAGGCTACACCGCACTGCAAGAAAAGCGCGCGCCCCAATTCCCTTCCGCCACCCCAACAGCCTGACCCCACCGCTCACTTCGTAAGGACCCACTCATGAGTACACCCGCCATTGCTGTTGTCACCGGTGCCGGATCCGGCATCGGCCGCGCGATCGCGCTGGCCCTGGCCGAACGCGGCGACACCGTCATTGCCGCCGATCTCGACGTCGCCGGTGCCACGGCCACCGCCGAGCAAGGTGCCGCCGGACGCATCCACCCGATGGCGGTCGACGTTGCCGACGCCGTGCAGGTGAACGCCCTCCGCGACCGTGTCAACGCCGAGGTCGGCATCCCCACCATCCTCGTCAACGCTGCCGGCTGGGATCGCACCGACCAATTCCTCAACGCCACCCCGGAGTTTGCGCAGAAGGTCGTGGCGATCAACTATTTGGGCCCGGTGTACATGAACAGCGCGTTCCTGCCGGGCATGGTGGAAGCTGGCACCGGTGGTCGAGTCGTCAACGTCGCAAGCGACGCAGGCCGCGTCGGCAGCGCGGGCGAAACCATCTACGCGGGAGCCAAAGGCGGCGTCATAGCCCTCACCAAATCCCTCGCCAGGGAAATGGCCCGCCACCAAATCAACGTCAACTGCGTCTGTCCCGGGCCCACCGACACACCACTGTTTCAGGCACAGGCCGACAAACTGAAAGAAGCGCTGGTCCGCGCCATCCCATTCCGCCGCCTCGCGCGTCCCGACGAGATCGCCGCGCCAGTGGTCTTCCTGTCATCCGATGCCGCCTCGTTCATTACCGGCCAGGTGATCAGCGCCAGCGGCGGCCTCACCATGGCTGGCTAAACCCAGCCACTGCGAAGGAGCCCCACCATGTCGTACAAATACGACGCTCGCGCCTACCGCGAATACTTCGAGCACGACTTCACCTACTTGAACGGCTTTCGCCGAAACGTTCACCGGTTCAGTAACCGACCTGCCATCCAGGTCGCGGAAACCGAGCAGGTCATCACCTACGCCGAACTGGGGGCCAGGGTCGATGCGCTCGCGGCCGGGCTCCTCGCAACCGGCCTCGCGCCCACCGATGTGGTGGCTTATCAACTGTTCAACGGCGTCGAATTTGCCGAACTGTACCTGGCGACCCAAGCCGCCGGGGTCGTCGGCGCACCGATGAACTTTCGACTCGCCGCAGGAGAGACGGCGTTCATCTTGGGCAGCACCACTCCCGCCGTCTTCGTCTACGACACCTCCCTCAACGAGGTCGTCGCCGCCGCACTGCAGCACACCTCCCACGTCCCCGCGGTCATTGTGGCCGTCGGCACCGGCGAACCCGTCACCGCGCCACCGGGAACCCAAGTGATTCGCTATCGCGACCTTCTCATCGAAGGCGCGGCCCCACCCGCACCCTCGCGCACCGTGTGGGACGAGACCACACGCCTCTTCACTTCCGGAACCACGGGCATGCCGAAGGCCGTACCGATGAACAGCATGATCGAGATCTTCAGCGCCCACGACGTCATCATGCATTTCCCGCTGTCGCCAGAAGACAAGACACTCAACATGACCCCGTGGTTTCACCGCGGTGGGCTCTACTGCGCCGGCCCCAATCCCACGTTCTACCTGGGCAGTTCCCTAGTGCCGATGGCGGCCTTCGACGCCGACCGCACTCTCGACCTTGTCGAGAAAACCGGTCTCACCTTCCTCATCGGTGCGCCAACCAACCTGGCCCTGCTGGCCCGCGCCCAGGAAGCCAAGCCACGCGACCTATCGTCGCTGAAGGGACTGGTCACCATGGGTGCGCCGCTCGAACGCGAAGCGGCACTGCATTACCAAGACATCCTCAACCCACGGATCTTCAACGGATACGGGAGCACAGAAGGGTTCTGGAACACCTTCCTACGACCGTCGGATCTTCCCGATATGGCGGGTACGGCAGGCCGCGCCTGCATCGACGACGACGTAGCGGTCGTTGCCGTCCACGACGGCGGTCTGGCCGACCCGAGCGACACCGTGCCCCGGGACGGGCAGAGCGTCGGAGAGGTCATCGTCCGGTCGCCGAAGGGCGCAGGCCAATACTTCGACAATCCAGCGCAGGACGCCGCAAAGTTCCGCGACGGCTGGCTCTACATCGGCGACCTCGCCACCTGGGACGAGCACGAGTTCGTGACGATCGTCGGGCGCAAAGACGACATGCTGCTGTCGGGCGGCGAAAACGTCCATCCGGTGCAAGTCGAAGAAGCCCTCAACTCCCACCCCGGGGTCGCAGATTCCTTAGTCGTCGGCGTGCCCGACGACGAGTGGGGCCAGCTGGTCGTGGCATACATCGTCCGCGCGGACGACACCGAACCGGTCACTGCCGCCGACCTCGATGAGCACTGCCACCATCACCCGATGCTGTCGTCATTCAAGCGCCCCCGCGCCTATCGCTTCGTCGAGCAGTTCCCGGTCTCGGCGACGGGCAAAAAGTTGCACTACCGGGCAACCGAACAAGCCCGGGACGACATGATCGCCGATCGTTTCCACACACCGTCGAGTAGCACTCAACTTCCCCAGGACTAGCGAGGATCCCATGACTTCCCTACCGTTGGACGCCGAGCACCGAGCGTTCCGCGACCTCGCGGAGAGTTTCGTCGCCGATCGAATTGTGCCCCACCACGAACAATGGGAACAGGCTGGCAGCCTACCCGCGTCGATGTTCACCGACGCCGGATCGCACGGGCTGCTGGCGTTCTCCGTCCCCGAAGAGTTCGGCGGTCCCGGGGTCGATGACTTTCGATACAACACCATCATCGTCGACGCTCTAGGGCGCCAAGGCGCGGCCGCCGCCGCGATCGCATTCTCCCTGCAAAACGACGTCGTCCTCCCCTACCTCACCGATCTCACCAACGACGAGCAGAAACAGCGCTGGCTCAGCGGCATCGTGACCGGCACCAGCGTCCTCGGAATCGCGATGACCGAACCCGGCACCGGCAGCGACCTCGCAGGCATCGCGACCACCGCGGTGCGCGACGGCGACGACTACGTCGTCAACGGTGCCAAGACCTTCATCTCGAACGGCCAGAACGGCACGTTGTTTGTGGTGGCAGTTAGGACCGGTCCCGAACGGCACGGCGGCCTAACGCTGCTCGTGGTCGACGCCGACACGCCCGGATTTAGTCGCGGCCGCAATCTCGACAAGATCGGCCTTCACGCCCAAGACACCAGCGAACTGGCCTTTACCGACATGCGGGTTCCGGTGCGCAATCGCCTCGGTGCCGAAGGCGACGGCTTCTATCAACTAGTGCGAAACCTGCCGCAGGAACGACTGTCGTTGTCGGTCGGTGCGGTTGCCGCCGCCGAAGGCGTCTTTGCGGCGACGCGAGAGTACGTCGAGCAGCGTCGTGCCTTCGGCTCACCCATCGGATCATTTCAGAACACCCAGTTCGTGATGGCCGAGATCGCGACAGAACTCGACTTGGCCCGGACATTTCTCAACGACTGCATTGTCGAACACGTGGCGGGCGAACTCACTGCGGCCCGCGCTGCGAAGCTGAAATGGTGGACCACAGAATTGCAGGTCAGGGTTGCCGACCGTTGCCTTCAACTGCATGGGGGCTACGGCTACATGCGCGAATATCCGGTGTCACGAGCGTTCGTCGATGCCCGAATTCAGACGATCTACGGCGGTACCACCGAGATCATGAAGACGATCATCGCGAAAGATCTAGGTCTGTAGGCCCAGCTGACCGCGTGTTTAGGCGAAAACTACCGTCTTGCGGTCGTGCACGAGGACGCGGTTCTCCAGATGCCAGAGCACACCGCGTGCCAAAACCAGCGTCTCGATGTCGCGACCCTGGCGGACCATGTCGGCTGCCGAATAGTCGTGCGTGATGCGACTGACGTCTTGCTCGATGATCGGACCGGCATCCAGATCGGCGGTCACATAGTGGCATGTGGCACCGATAAGTTTCACGCCGCGGTTGAACGCCTGGTGATACGGCCGCGCACCGATGAAGCTCGGCAGGAAGCTGTGGTGAATGTTGATCGCCCGACCCGCCCACGCTTCGCACAGCTCGGCCGGAAGGATCTGCATGAAGCGCGCCAACACAATCGCATCGGGGTTATAGCCGTCGACGAGGCGTCGCACTTCCGCGAACGCCGCGGCCTTGCCGTCGGCCGGGAAGGGCACGTGATGGAACGGCACGTCGAAGCGGGCGGTGATCTCTTCAAGATCGCGATGATTGCCGATGACCGCGCACACCTTGGCCGGGAGGTCGCCGCGTTCGGCCCGCGCCAACAGGTCGGTGAGACAGTGGCTGTCTTTGCTGACCAGGAGCACCACCGACTTCGGGGCACCGGTGTCAGTAACTTCCCATTCCACCTCGGGACCGAACATGGCAGCGACATCGGCGAAGCGGCTACGGAACTCATCGACGGTCATGCTGACCGAATCCGCCCGCACCGCCTGGCGGGTAAAGAACCATCCGGTGGTCTGATCGGAGTGGTAGGCGGCCTCGGTAATCCACCCGCCGACCCCTGTCAGGAAACCAGACAGAGCAGCGACGATACCTGTGCGGTCAGGGCAGCCGAGGGTCAAAACGAAGCGTCGTTCACCGTCATCAGATGAGATCTGGGAGTTGGTCACCTCTCTAAGTGTGCCAAGCTCGAATTCGTGATCAACACCAACCTGACCAGAGCGGCCGTCGCAGCGATGGTCGACCACACAATTCTCAAGCCCGAAGCAACCCTTGCCGACGCCGAAAAGACCATCGCCGAGGGCCTCGAGCTCGGCGTGTACGCGGTCTGCCTGTCGCCGTCGATGCTGCCAATCGACACCGGCTCGGCGAAGACCTGCGTGGTGGCTGGCTTCCCGTCGGGCAAGCACCATTCGCTCGTGAAAGCCGCTGAAGCCCGCCTCGCTGTCGACACCGGGGCCGACGAGGTCGACATGGTGATTGACGTCGGCGCTGCGGTCGCCGGCAATTACAACGAGGTATTCGCCGACGTTATGACGGTCCGGGAAGGCATCGGCCCCGACGCGGTTTTGAAGGTGATCGTCGAATCGGCAGTACTGCTGGAAACTATCGGCGACGAGGGTCTTGCCGAGGTGTGCCGGCAGGCGGTGAAAGCGGGCGCCAACTTTGTGAAGACGTCGACCGGTTTCCATCCCGCAGGCGGCGCCAGTGTTCACGCCATCGAGGTGATGCGCGCGGCCGTGGGACCGACCATCGGAGTCAAGGCCAGCGGCGGTATCCGCACGGCCGATTTCGCCGCCGAACTCATCGCTGCGGGTGCTTCCCGCCTCGGACTGTCAGGCACACGGGCCGTCTTAGACGGCTTCCCCGAGTGAGTAGCCACGCCGGAAATTCTTCGCTTTTCTGTCACATCCACACGCCGACGGTCTGCATTTCCGTCACCGATCGCGGCGTGTGGTGACGGTCTGGTCGAATCGTGACAGAAAAGCGGAATTTGAGCGAAGCGAAAAGGGGCTACATCGAGCAGCTGTTGCCGCCCTGGCCGCCGGTGGATTCGGCGGCGGACTTCAAGTTCACGTCCTTGCCTTGGAAGGCGAAGTCGATGCCGTCGGTACCGACGTCGAGTTTGGTGACTTGGATCTGCTTGAAGAGCGGACCAAACATGCTGGCGGTGACTTGGTCGACGATCGGCTGGGCAAAGTCCGTGCCGATACCAAAGATCAGCGCGGTCGCTTCCTTCACCTCAAAGGTCACCGCACCGTCTTTCAAGACCGGCTTTAGCGTGACGGTGACCGGGACGGGAATGATCGTGAAGTTGACGGTCGTCTCGATCTTCAGGGTCCCCGCCGACTTGTCCGCAGAGATCTTCTGGATCGGCGACTGACCCCCACCGGTATCCGAGCTCAACGCCGTGATCCGCTCGTACGGAAGGTAGCCATTGCCACCCAGCGCTTTGACCGTTCCGCCGTCGGTGCTGATGCCTTCGGCGCGCGCATGAAGTCGCATCGTGCTGCTGCTGCCGTCAGTGGTATCGACCTGAACCCACGGAACCTCGCCACTGACGACGGAGAACACGATGGGGCTCCGCGACACAGACACATCGGTACTGGCACCGGTGAGGTTCTCGAACGACGTCTGCAGGCAGTTGGTGACCTTGTGACGCATATACAGCTCGGTCCCGACGCCCGCGATGATCAGCGCCAGTACGACCGCCAGCGCGACCAACCCGATGGTGCGACCCCGCGGCCGCTTCTTCGACGGCGAGGTGCGGACCGCACCGGGCGACGTCGGCGGCCCGGGTGGACCGGCATTGACCGGCGGAATCGGTTCGAATGCGCTGGAATCGAGCGCCTCCATCTGCTTGGTCGGCGGGTTCCCGGCCTGCGAATAGGCCTGCGTCTGCGGCCCCGGGATGTTACGAATCGGCCCGGTGATGACTTCCCCGGTCGGCGTCTCGTCGATCGACGAGCCCGCATCGTCGGGCACCGTTTCCGCTTCGGGCAGGCTCGGCTCCGGCACGCTCGCTTCCGGATCGGTAGCCGGTGCGGGCTCGGCAGGCTCTACCGCTTCAGCGGGTTCAGCATGCGGCACGGTGGGGTCGTCGATGTTCGACGCGTCGTCGTCGGGCTGCGGCGGTCGCTGCTCATCAGTCATGCGGTGCGGTCCGATCCAGGCGGGGAATCTCTCGGGCGTTAGCCAAAACGGCCAGCGCCGTGCGCGCCTTGTCTGTCAGGGCCAGATCGATGTCATGAACACCGGCCTGCACCGTGGAGTCGTATTCCGCGACAACGCTACCGAACGGATCTAAGAGCCGACTATGCCCTATCCCCGTAGGAGCTGAGGACTTCGCGACTTCGGGGTCGGCAGGCGAGGCCTGTCCAACGGCCACGATGAACGACGTCGAGTCGAGAGCCCGCGCTGCGGTGAGGGTCTCCCACTGGGCCTGCTTGCCCGGGCCGCTCCCCCACGACGTCGGGACTGCGATGACTTGAGCGCCGCGACGCGCGAGCTCGGTGAACAGGTTGGGGAATCGAATGTCGTAGCAGGTGGCGATACCAATGCTGGTGCCGGCGACGTCGACGACAAGCGGCTCGGAGCCGGGCGCGATGGTCCGGGATTCCGCGAAATTGAAGGCATCGAACAGGTGGATCTTGTGATAGCCGACGGGGTCGCGCCCGGGCCGGGCAACCAGGATCGTGTTGTGGATTCGTCCGTCGGCGGCCGGGGTGAACATTCCGGCGATGACCGTGATCTGCTGGTCGTCTGCCAATTGAACGACACTATTGGCCCAAGGGCCGTCGAGCGGTTGTGCTACCGAGGTCAAGGGCACACCGAACCGACACATGGCGGCTTCGGGGAACACGATGAGTTCGGCACCGTTGGCTGCGGCATCCCGTGTTCGATCACGGATTACTTCGAGGTTCTTGACCGGATGCTCACTTGAGCTGATCTGCGCCATTGCCAGTCGCATGAATCTCCCTCAGATGGACTTCGCTACCTCTGATAGAGAGTAGATCCCTCGGGACCGCGAGTGCTGCTGATGAGCTTGGCGAAGCAGTGATCTTTGTCGAGTCCATTACCGCGACACCATGCCAGCGCGGATTCTGCGGTGGCGAAGCCCTGTGCCGATACGGTCACCATCCAGCCACTTTCGGAGAAGACCGGCCATGCACTGGAGTCGATCAGCTTGACCTGCGGGTACCGGCTTTGCATCGCCTGGAACTCGGACAGGATCGATCGGTTGTCCCACGTCCGATTCTCGGCATAGAGGCCGGGACGCTTTGCACTGATCTGCGCGGTCCACCGGTCGGCGAGCGAACTGCGGAACAGGGCGGCGTCGGTGGTGATTTGATTGCGCAGTTGGGTTGCCGCTTCAGTTTCCGGATCGGCAACGACTGACGTCACGGTCGGCTGCGCCTGCGGTTGCTGCTGTTGCTGCTCGGTGACGGCGGCTTGGTCGGCGACTGGGTCGTCGCCGGAGTTGGCGACTTTGATCCACACAAATGCGGCGGCAGCCAACAGGATGACGATGGCTGTGAGCGCGACGATCATGAATACCGGCGGCTTGGGCTTCTCCGGCGGCATCGCGTAGGTCGGGTACTGCTGCGGATAGGCACCGCCCGGGTAGCCGGGTCCCGGCATCGGGGCGTGCGGCATCGGGGCTTGAGGCATCGGGCGCGCGGCGGTCTCGGCAAAATTATCGACACCGGGATACGGCCCGAAACTGGAATCGTTTGGCTGACCAGGTGTTGACATGCGCCCATGGTAGTACTGACTTCCGGCATCTCCGAGTATCCACCCAAACGGATGACGGCCCCTCAACTCCTCGATCGAGTCACGTCAGACGCCTGCGGGCGAGACCAACTCCCACGGAACTGTCAGCAGGTTATCGACGCGGCGCCCGCGCGGGATGGACACGTCGACGCCGGAGTCGCGGAGCATTTCGCGGGCGTAGCGCCAGCGGTCGCGCGGGCCGAAAACCTCGTGCCCGGCCGCCCGGTCCCAGCAGCGGTCAGCCGTGGAAAGAAGTTCGTGAATCGCTTCGCCAGCCACATTGTGGTGGATCAGCGCCTTCGGGAGTCGCTCGGCCAATTCCGAAGGATGCCGCGTGTGCCCGGGCGACCACGACAGCGTCAACTGCAGGGGCCGCTGCGCGTCGAGCAGGATCCAGCAGCATCGGCGTCCGATCTCATCGCACGTCCCCTCGACGATCACCCCGCCCGGCGCGAGGGATGCCTGCATTTGCCGCCACGCCTCGGCCACCTCGTCTTCGTTGTACTGGCGAAGCACGTTGAAGGCTCGGACCAGATTGGGCCGCAGTCCGGCAAGCTCAAAGCCGCCGAGCGCAAAGCGGACGCCGTCGCGCGGTTCAACGATCCGTTCCGGGTCGATCTCCAGGCCGACGAGTTCCAGGTTGGGGATGCGTTTGCGAAGTCGCACAGCCATCTCGACCGCAGTGTCCGGGCGTCCACCGTAGCCGAGATCAACCGCCAACGGGCACGGCACATTGCACGCGGCCCTAATACGTGGATCGGCAGCCATCTCCCGATCGACACGGCGAAGCCGGTTGATATTGGTCGTTCCGCGGGTTACTCGCCCCTGGGGTCGTCCGGCTGGTGGGCCGGACCGCTTCACCCGAGGTTGTCCTGGACCCAGCTAGAGGTGAATTCAGCTTCACCCCGGAAGAGGTCGACAAGGTTTACCAGCATCAACTGCTCGAGCTTGGCGTTGACGAACGGGATGTAAACCTTGACCTCGGTGGTCTTGCGGATGGTGGAGCCGGTTTCGGTCGGAAACAGCTCCTGCGCGCCGGTCAACGACCCGGGGCCAGCGGGAATCGACGCCATGTAGGTGCCAGCCGTATTGGACGGATCGAAAGCACCGTAGGTTTCCACCCGGGTGATCAACATGTCCTTGAGCATCACCGTCTGCGCAATCGGCGGCAGCATGTCGCGCGTGATCGTCTGGTGCAGAACGACGCGGACGCCGTCGCCACCGACCTCGAACTCTTCAACATTCGAGATCGGCGTCAGCTCACGGAACCCCTCCATCAGGTCTTCCCAGTACCTCTTCTGTGAGAGCGCCTGGTAGATCGTGTCCGGAGCGTGCGTGTAGCGAGCGGAATAGCTGAGCCGTCGTGCCATGTGAGACAGCCTAACGGCAGATTTAGCCCTGTTGGAAATCGACGGTCGCGTCGCGTTCGGCGTCGAGCAGTTGGCTGACCTGTTCGATGATGGCCTTTTCGATCTTGCCGCCGACGAACGGAATCGACACGTCGGCCTCGCCCGAGTACTGCGCAACAGCGGGATTACCTGCGATGTTAATGTCGCCGCGGATCTTGGCGGGCGCGCCACTCACCGAGGCGTTCATGGTTCCGGCAATGACGTCGCCAACCAAACGGAAGTCGATGGTCCGCGGAATTTCAACATCGCCGGGACGGACCGCAGTCACCACCGACGGCAAGTTTTCCGCACCGACGCCCTGCTTGGTCACCACGGTCACCTCGTCACCGTTGATGGCGAAGGACTCCAGCGAGCCGTGTTCTGCATTGGTCGCCTGCAGGAGGTCCCGCCAGTACTGCTCAGTGCTAATCAGGGCCCACAGCGTGGCGACCGGGAACGGGTAGTTGACCGAATGCTCGAACTTGCTCGACATGGAAGCCAGGCTACCGTTACTGGCGTGACTGATTCACACCACATGGCAAGTTCACCGGACACCACCCTCGCATCGTTGACGACCCTGCGCCTGGGCGGACCAGCCAAGGCTGTCATCGAGTGCGGTAGCACCGAGGCTTTGGTTCAGACCGTCCGTGACTTGGATGCCCGAGCCGAGTCCGTGCTGTTGATTGGCGGCGGCTCCAACCTGGTAATCGGCGATGACGGGTTCGACGGGACGGCGGTCGTTATCGCATCCTCCGGGATCGAGTATGGCGAGGAAGACGGCCGCCCGTTTGTCACCGCCGAAGCCGGAACTGACTGGGATGCGTTGGTCGCCGCCACCGTCGAATCCGGATTCGGTGGCCTTGAGTGCTTATCTGGAATCCCGGGGGCCGCGGGCACCACCCCGGTACAGAATGTTGGTGCCTACGGTGTCGAAGTGGCCGATGTCCTGCGCCGCGTTCGACTGCTTGACCGCACCACCGGAAATATTTCGTGGGTGGGTCCCGACGACCTCGAATTGGCCTACCGCACAAGCAATTTGAAGGGACGCGACAGCCAGGTAGTGCTGGCCGTCTCGTTCTGGCTCAATCCGGAACAGCGGTCGGCGCCCATCGCATACCGCGAGTTGGCACGTGCCATCGACGTCGCCGAGGGCGGCACCGCCAATGCTGCAGATGTCCGGTCGCGCGTCCTTGAATTAAGAGCAAGCAAGGGCATGGTGCTCGACCCCACCGACCATGACACCTGGAGCGCGGGGTCGTTTTTCACCAACCCGATCGTCGCCGAGGGCGACCTCGACGCCATTCTGAAACGCATCACCAACCGACTCGGTACCGACGTCTCCGTCCCGCGCTACCCCGCCGACGCCGGCGTGAAGCTCTCCGCGGGGTGGTTGATTGAGCGTGCAGGGTTCACCAAGGGCTTCCCGTCCGACGACGCTCCAGCACGCCTGTCAACCAAACACACGCTCGCATTGACGAACCGGGGGTCGGCCACGACCGCCGATCTGCTGGCCCTCGCCGGACGTGTGCGCGACGGAGTATGCGAAGCGTTCGGTGTCGAACTGCACCCCGAGCCCGTGTTCGTGAACTGCGCGATGCCCGAAAAAAACTAAGTGCCGGCTAGCCCGCTGCCACGCTCACGTCGGCGAGGAGTTCGTCAATCAGTGCGTTAAAGGCGTCGGCACGCTCGATCGGCACCATGTGGCCTGCGCCCTCATAGCTGGTGTAGGAGTGCAAGAAGCCGCGGCTGCTGAGGATGGTGGCCATCTCCTGAGCGTGCTTAACCGGCGTCAATAGATCCGCAGAGCCGACCACCACCGATGTCGGAACGGTGATCCGATCCAGCCCCGACAGCACGTCGAGCGGATACATTGCCGCGCCCCACGCCGCACGAGCCTTCGCCGAGCAGGCTGCGACGATCTCGTCGGTGAAATCGACGTAGGCCTTTCGCACCACCGGTCCCAATGTCACGTAATGGGAAAACAGCGAAGTCGTCGAGTTACTCGGCAGCGGAAGGGGCGCCGAAGTGAAGAACTTCGTCAGCACGGCCTTGCCCGGACGCGCCAGTGCAGGCAGCGAATCCGGGATCAGTTCTTGACGCTGGATCACGCCCAACCCAGCCGTGGAGACCAAAACGATGCCGGAAATCTTTTCTTCCATGCCCGCACCGAACTGCTGCGCCCACGACATGATGGTCATGCCGCCCATGCTGTGGCCCACCAGCACCGCACGCTTCCCCTCGGGGATCATTGCCTCAAGCACCGCCTGCAGGTCTTGCCCCAGCATGTCGACAGTCGGCCGGTTTGGGCCCAACTCCGACAGTCCGTGACCGCGTTGGTCGTAGGCGATGACCGGACGCGAGCTACCGAAGTGGTTGAACTGCGGGTTCCAGAACGAGGTATTGCACGTCCACCCGTGAATGAGGACCAAGATCTCGTCCGAGTCGTTCACATCGCCCGAGGCGACTACATGCAAGAGCGCACCATCCGGGGTGCCCACCACCGACGACCGCATGGCGTGCGTTGGCTGCTCCAGCAGCGGATCGGGTCCATCGTCGATCGGCTTCGGGTATTTGAGTACCTCGCGGAGCATCGCCGAGCCGGTGATTGCGAACTGTGCCGCCGTCGCCCCGGCGAGACCGATTGCGGAGTACAAGCCCCATCGCCGGGCGGTAGCCCATTTGCTGTTCGCCACGTTCTTCCCCGTCATTCCTTGACCTTCCCCATTTGATTCCCACCCGTACGGTCCGCCTCGACGTCGGCCTCACCTTCCACCGTCGCGTCGAAGAATTTGGTTGCCTCGCCAATCGCACGCGAGATCTCGTTATCGAGGGCGCGCATGAATGTGGTTTCTACGATCTCGTGCGCCATCGGTCGGACGGTCTGAATGAGTTCGGCGATCTTCGCCAGTTTTTCCTCACCCAGGTTTGGCAGGTTCTCGTCGAAATAGGTGTCGGTGATAATCGTGACGAAGCTGCGCGCCACATCCGTCAGGTCCTGCTCCACGCGCACCCACCGGTCGAGGAGGACATCGATGTCAATGCCGCCCTTCACCAGCGCTTCGGCACCCTCGAGCACTTCGGGATTCCGGATCGCGTAGTGCGTCCCATCCTTGGTCAGCAGCCCCAACTTTTGACTCAGGCTGATGGTGCGCTCACTGGCACCCAACGACTTCTTGAGCTCCGTGAAGGTGATGGTCGCCGCCCGTTTGAAGCTGCGAATGCGGCCGCCTTTGGCGGGTGCCCGCAACACGTGCTCCACCTTCATTCCGTAGTGAGCAGCGTGCAGCAATTCACTGATCGTGGCGAAGGTATAACCGCGTTCGAGCATGCGCGAAATCAGGTTCAGCCGGACAAGATGTTCGTCGGAGTACCAGCCCGTGCGACCGCGAATCGTCGGCGGCGGCAGCAGCCCGCGGTCCTGGTAGACGCGAATGTTCCGAACACTGACGCCGGAAACCTGGGCCAGTTCGTTGATGCGGAACTCGTTCATGTGCCAGCGTCTACGCGTTCTTCCGGAACCACGAACGACCGAGGACGTCGTCGACCCGGACTCGGACATCGACGACGTAAACGAGCACGGCCGTGACTGCTGCGAGGAAGAACATGAGGCCAAAGCCGAACGTGGCCTGAATCAGGAAGATGACCACAGCAGAGACGGCGAGGACAGCCACCCAAAAGGTCTTCGACTGCGCATCCACGGCGGTGAAGGCATCCGGTCGGGTGATTGCCGCGTGCACGAGTGCCACCAGGGCCGTAATCCCCGAGACGAGGGTGATGGCGATCAGGATGTACAACTGCGCGTAATGGACGAAAACTTCTGTGCTCACGATTCCACCTTAGTCACTTGAGGCCGACTCGGAATCGGCAGTGACCGCAGATTCGGCACGTGGCGAATCGGCAGTCGCGGCGACCGCGCCGTCGGTTTCCGACGTCGGGTTCTCGCGGCGGAAGGAATCGTAGATTTCCAACAGCATCTGCTTTTGCCGTTCGCTGATGGAACTGTCGGCGAGCAGCGCATCCCGGACCGGGCTGGCTGGCCGCGCCTCCAAGATCCCGGCCCGGACGTAGAGAACCTCCGCCGAAACGCGCAGCCCCTTGGCGATCTGCGAAAGCACGTCTGCGGACGGTTTACGCAGACCACGTTCGATCTGCGACAGGTACGGGTTGCTCACCCCGGCGCGCTCGGCAAGTTGGCGAAGCGAAACCTTGGCCGAGAGTCGTTGGCTGCGAATGAACTCGCCAATATCTTGCGCCGCGTTGGCGACCGCCTCAACGGTGCCTGCATCGGGTGCCCGGTCTGGATGCTTTGGATCGGATGTCATGTGGACGTAATGCCTCCTGCGGTCAAGTATCACCGCCGCCCGCTAACAGATGCAAGCACCGCTAGGAGAACAGGAGAACGGAAACCGTATAGATCGTGAGACCCGCCAGGGAGCCGACAACGGTGCCGTTGATCCGAATGAACTGCAAATCACGCCCCACCTGCAGTTCAATCTTCCGACTGGTCTCCTCCGCATCCCAGCCGCGCACAGTTTCGGTGATGACCGAGATGATCTCGGACGAATAGTTGTCAGCGATGTGGCGTGCACCTCGAACTGTCCAGCCGTTCATTTTTGCCTGCAGCGGTTCGTCGTCGCGGATCCGCTGAGCCAACTGCACAACGGCGTCGGACAGCGAGGTGCGCAGCGTGGATGCGGGGTCGTCGAGCATCTGCTCGATGACGGCCTTGCCAGCCTGCCATGCGGTCGACGCCGCGCCCGTCACTTCATCGCGCCCAAGCAGTTCTTCTTTGAGCCCCTCAAACTTGGCGATCATGGCGTCGTCATATTGCAGGTCTTGAGCAAAGTCGGCGACAAACTTGCCCATCGCGAGCCGCAATTCATGGTTCGGATCCGACCGCACCTTGTAGGTGAATTCGGTGAGCTCGCGATAGATTTTGTCGCCGACCAGATTGTTGACGAACTTCGGCGTCCAGGCCGGACCGTCCCGGTCCACCACTCGATCCACCAGGGCCTGCGAACCGAGCGCCCACTCGTGGGCACGGTCGCACGCCAACTGGATGACCGGTTCCAGCCGGTCCTCGGAAACCAGTTGTTCGAGAATGCGCCCGGCTGGCGGCGCCCAGACCGGTTCTGCCGCCCATTTCAAAACTGCCTGGATAAAACGTTCGATGTCTTCATCGCCGAGCATTTCCGAACCCAGCCGGAACACCCGCGACACTTCGTCGTTCACGCGCTGTTTGTTGGCCGGATCGGCAACCCACGACGCGAGTCGGCGCGGTAGGTCGAGTGATTCGACGCGCGTCTCGATCACCTCGCGCGTCATGAAGTTCTCTTGGACGAAACCACCCAACTGATCACCGATCTGGTCCTTCTTGCGAGGGATCAGCGCGGTGTGCGGAATCGGCAGTCCGAGCGGCTGTCGAAATAGTGCAGTCACGGCAAACCAGTCGGCCAATGCGCCAACCATCCCGGCCTCCGCCGTGGCCCTAACGTAGCCAACCCACGTCGCGACGTCGGCACCGTCGCGGTGTTCCAGCCACCGCATAACGAAATAGATTACTGCCGCGAAAACCAGCAGGCCGGTGGCGACGATCTTCATTCGTCGCAGGTCACGGGCACGTTTTGCATCGGCCTCGGTCAGCCCAGCAGGCACTGACAGTGACGCGGGAGCACTCTGAGGTTGCATGAAGGTTGACGACACTCATCCAGTGTTCCGCACAAACTACTAGTCTTTCTAGTGATGCCCAACCCGCCGATCCCCACAAATGCCGCACGCGCCGCCGTGAATGCGGCCGCTGTCCTGACCCGCGAACTGGAACAGCGCATCCTCACCCCCGCCGTGGAAGCCGTCGCTTCGGACGGCCGCAAGCAGCGTTGGGAGGCTCACAAGCAGGAACGTCGGGCCGAATTAACCACCGGCACGATCGACGCCGTCCGCGCGCTAGGCCCGGATGCGGGGATGGACGACATCGCCCGCCACATTGGGGTGTCGAAGACGGTCCTGTACCGCTATTTCGCCGACAAGAACGACCTGGCCGCAGCGGTCACGCTCGCCTACGTGCAAACGACAGTGCTGCCCCGCCTGATCGAAGCACTCTCCGGAGACATCGGCGATTACCCGCTCGTCCGCGCGGTAATCCACGTCTATGTCGACATCGTCTCGACCGATCCGAACGTTTACCGGTTCACCATGAACCGCCCCGCTGGCAGTCGTGCGGTGGCCGCCGATGCCGAACGCATCTTTGCCGGGGCCCTCGCCTCCACGTTGCGGTCGCGACTCGCGTCCCGCGGCGCCAGCACCGCCGGCGCCGCTATTTGGGCGCAGGCGATGGTTGGTGCGGTCACGAACGCGGTACAGGAGTGGATTGCGGCCCCAGACCAGACGTCGGAAGCCATGGCCGACCAGTTGACGATGCTTATCTGGGGCGGCGTCGTCGCGATTGTGAACGCCGACGGTGACAGCGAACGCTTTTCTGCGAATCCGCCAATGTTCCTCCCCGTCGACACCAGCGAATAGTGAGAGGCTCCACTTGTGAGTAGTTCAGGTTCTTTGTGGTCGGTTCCGCCTTCGTCTGCGTTGCGCGTGCGCAACACCGGTCCCATCAGCGATTTTGATGCGAATTCGACGCCGGGATTCGACGGCGACCGGGGCGACGGCGAAGCCCTCCTCGCCAAGACCGGTGAGCGGTTGGCGCAGTTGCAGGAGATGCTTTACGCCGAAGGCCGCTCGGGCGGCAACCGCTCGGTGCTGCTGGTGCTGCAAGGCATGGATACCGCAGGCAAGGGTGGCATCGTCCGGCACGTCGGAGGATTGATGGATCCGCAGGGTTTGTCCGTAGTCGGCTTCGGAAAACCCACCGCCGAGGAACTCTCCCACGACTTTCTGTGGCGCATCCACCGCGCACTTCCGGGCGCTGGCAGGATCGGCATCTTTGACCGTTCACATTACGAAGATGTGCTGCCTGTTCGGGTTCACAATCTGGTTCCCGAGGACACCTGGCGGGCTCGCTACCAACTGATCAACGATTTCGAAGCCGAACTGGTTGCCGCCGGCACAACGGTCATTAAGTGCGCGCTGGTCGTGTCAAAGGAGGAGCAGCGCGCTCGCCTCACCGAGCGTCTAGAGCGGCCCGATAAGTTCTGGAAGTACAATCCGAACGACGTCGACGAGCGCGCCCTTTGGGACGACTATCTCGCGGCCTACCAGGACATATTCGATCTCACCGACACCGAAACTGCGCCGTGGTTCATGATTCCGGCCGACCGCAAATGGTTCTCGCGCCTAGCCGTGTCCGAACTGCTGCTGGATGCACTGGATTCACTCGACTTGGAGTGGCCGCCCGCACAGTTCGACGTGAAGGTCGAAAAGCGGCGCGTCGCCGAGATGAGTTAAG
Organism: Gordonia sp. 34D; assembly: GCF_056682775.1. Classification (NCBI taxonomy): domain Bacteria; kingdom Bacillati; phylum Actinomycetota; class Actinomycetes; order Mycobacteriales; family Gordoniaceae; genus Gordonia; species Gordonia sp. 34D. The sequence goes on from NZ_CM155293.1 coordinate 2,589,605, forward strand.
CGGGAAGACGCAACTGAGCCCCGACACCGTGACGTGTCGGGGCTCAGTTTCTACAACTGGTCTTACTTAGCGGTGGGCTCTGCCTTCTTGGCTGCGGGAGCAGCCTTCTTGGCGGGAGCAGCCTTCTTCGCAGCAGGCTTCGCTGCAGCGGCCGGCTTGCGGGTGGCAGCGGCGCTGACCTTCTTAGCGGCGGCATCGGCGTCAGCCTTGGCCTTGACTCCTGCTTCTTCGATGTCAGCAGCGGCGTCGAGCAGCTTGTCCGAAACCTCGTCTGCGGCAACAGCGGCATCTTCAACGCGATCGGCAGCGCGGCCAGCCAGAGCAGCAGCGCGCTCGCCGACGGAGCGGGTCTGCGACGAGACGGCGCCGAGCGCATCCTCGGTCAGCTCAACAGCTTCCTGGTAGACCTTCTCGACGCGAGCGATGTTCTCCTCGACGTACGGGGTCTGACGGAGACGCTCCACAGCGCCTTCGCCGCGCTCAGCAAGCGTGTTGTACAGGCCGGTTGTGGCCTCGATGTACGGGTTTGCGACCTTGAGGATTTCCTCGGTGGTCAGCTTGCCGCGGATTTCCTCGATGCTCGGGAAGTCGGTCGGCAGTTCAGTCAAGCGGGTACGAGTCTCGTCGAGACGAGCCTGGGTGCGCTCACGCGAAGCCTGTGCGCGGGCCTTCAGCTCGGCGAGTGCGTCCTTGACTTCCTGGACAGCGACATCGCCAGCGCCGACGACGGCGTAGACCGGGGTGGGGAAAGTACGTTCGGCGGTGCTCATGGCAACTCCTTGCATTGCTTTGGATCGGGTAATACCAGCATGCCGCAAAGTGCTAACTAAAGCTAGCGCTACAGCTAGCAGAGTGGTCCATATCACCGGGAGTTCGCCGGCAGACTCGTGAATTTTTGTCGTCTGAACAGCGGAGTTAGCTGGTCGCTACATTCCCACCAGCCTGATTAAATTAGCTAACCGCTAGCAAACGTCGGCCGCAGAGTCCCAGTCTTCCCCGAGTTGTCAGCACCCAGTGCGACAACCAGCGGCAAGCGCTTCAGCGCGACACGACGGCCGGCTCGTCGTACGTGTAGAAACCGTGGCCCGACTTCTTCCCCAGTCGTCCAGCCTCCACCATCCGCAGCAGCACCGATGGCGGCGAGTACAGCGGCTCCTTGAACTCGTCGTACATTTTGTCGGCAATCGCCTTGACGGTGTCGAGTCCAACCAGATCGGCGAGCTTCAACGGGCCCATCGGGTGGGCGCATCCGAGCACCATCGCCTTGTCGATATCTTCCACTGTCGCAAAGCCGCTCTCGACCATCCGCACCGCCGACAGCAGGTACGGAACCAGGAGTGCGTTGACGACGAAACCCGAGCGATCCGCCGAGCGGACCACCTGCTTACCGAGGACGTCGTAGGCGAATGCTTCGGCCCGCGCGCTGACCTCGTCGGAGGTCATCAGCGTCGTCACTAGTTCAACCAAGGGCAGCACCGGAACGGGATTAAAGAAGTGCATTCCGATCACGCGGTGCGCATTCTCGGTGGCCATCCCCAACTTCATGATCGGGATGGACGAAGTATTTGAGGCGAGGACCGCATTCGGGTCTGTCACCACTTTGTCGAGCGCACCAAAGACGGCAGCCTTCACGTCTTCGTCTTCGACAATCGCCTCGACAACCAACTGCCGGTCGGCGAAGTCGTCGAGGTCAGAGGTGAAGCGCAGACGCCACGATGCCTGTTCACGCTCACGCTCGGTCAGTTTTCCGCGACTGACGCCGCGGTCAAGCGACTCCATAATTCGAGCTCGGCCAGCGGCCAGCAACTCCCGCGATGACTCGTACACCAGCACGTCAACATTGGCCCTGGCGCAGACCTCAGCGATGCCCGCACCCATCTGACCGGCACCGATAATGCCGACGCGCGAAATCTTCTCGCTTGTCATGTCAAGGCTCCTGCCGTGTTATGCGCGGTCACGCCGAAGTACTGGAAGTCCAATAGATGCAATGAACCCGGGGCACATGGGGACTAATCCCTCCCAGTGCCCCGGGTTCAATAGCAGTCGTCAACCTCTAGCGAAGAAAGGTTGAATCAGTTCCTAGTGGAACTGGCCCTCTTCGGTCGAGCCCTTGAGGGCTGCGGTCGAGGTGTTCGGGTCGACGGTGGTGGCGATGCGGTCGAAGTAACCGGCGCCAACCTCACGCTGGTGCTTGGTGGCGGTGTAACCGCGCTCCTCAGCAGCGAACTCGCGCTCCTGCAGGTCCACGTATGCCTTCATCTGCTCGCGAGCGTAGCCGTGGGCCAGATCGAACATCGAGTAGTTGAGGGCGTGGAAGCCGGCGAGGGTGATGAACTGGAACTTGAAGCCCATCGCGCCGAGCTCGTTCTGGAACTTGGCGATCGTGTCGTCGTCCAGGTGCTGCTTCCAGTTGAACGAAGGCGAGCAGTTGTAGGCCAGGAGCTGGTCCGGGAACTCAGCCTTGACCGACTCGGCGAACTTCTTGGCGAGCTCGAGGTCGGGCTTGCCGGTTTCCATCCAGATCAGGTCGGCGTACGGTGCGTAAGCCTTGGCGCGAGCGATGCAGGGCTCGATGCCGTTCTTGACGCCGTAGAAGCCTTCGGAGGTACGAGTGCCGTCCAGGAACGGGCGGTCGCGCTCGTCCACATCCGAGGTGATCAGGGTGGCAGCCTCAGCGTCGGTGCGGGCGATCACGACGGTGGGGGTGTTGGCGACGTCGGCAGCAAGGCGAGCCGAGGTCAGGGTACGGATGTGCTGCTGGGTGGGGATCAGCACCTTGCCGCCGAGGTGGCCGCACTTCTTCTCCGAGGCGAGCTGATCTTCCCAGTGGGTACCTGCGGCACCGGCGGCGATCATGGCCTTCTGGAGTTCGTACACGTTGAGTGCGCCACCGAAGCCAGCTTCACCGTCGGCGACGATCGGGACGACCCAGTTGTCGACGGCGTCGTCGCCTTCGACCTTGGCGATCTCATCGGCGCGCAGCATCGCGTTGTTGATGCGACGGACGACGGACGGGACCGAGTTCGCCGGGTACAGCGACTGGTCCGGGTAGGTGTGACCCGAGAGGTTCGCGTCACCGGCGACCTGCCAACCGGACAGGTAGATGGCCTTCAGGCCCGCGCGGACCTGCTGCACGGCCATGTTGCCGGTGAGGGCGCCAAGTGCGTTGATGTAGCTGTCGTCACCCTTGGTGACGCCTTCCCAGAGGATTTCAGCGCCACGACGAGCGAGGGTGTGCTCCTCGACGACGTTGCCCTGGAGCTCAACGACCTGCTCGGCAGTGTAGTCGCGAGTGATGCCCTTCCAGCGGGGGTTAGTGTCCCAATCCTGCTGGATTTCCGCGGCGGTACGCGGCTTTCCGACGTTGCTCATAGCCTTCGCTTTCGTTAGAACTGCTCGATCGCAGCGCTTTGAGGGTTTAAGGTCCAGTCGATTCTTGCGAACCGGTTGGCACCTTGAGGCGTTGCCTGGCACTAGGTTGCCATATGACAAAGTCCCAGGTCCAGCCCTTGACAGGTGTTAATCACGACCAGGTTACTGGCGAGTTCTGTAAATCTTGCAAAGTTCGACTAGCGGCCCGCGACACGGGTTTCGCTAAAAAGTACGCGCGTACTGGGAAAACCTTCGGGCCATCCGACAGCCCCCGACGAGATAGTCGAGAAATGTCCGACTCAAGCGGCCCGAAAGAATGTGTTGTACTTCACACCCCAGATGTGACGCAGGCGAAAGAAATCAACGACGAAGGTCAGCGAGAAGCGCGTGCGATGGCGTCGCGCACGAGTTCGGCAAACGCCGCGTCCGACATTGGTGCGGGTGCGGCGGCTCCCCCGGGTGATTCGATTTCCTGAGCGGAAACGCCCACCTGAAGGGTCACCACATCCCCGTTGGGCCGCTTCACCAGAACATTGCCCATCAGGCCCGTTCGCGCGCGGGGCGTGCCACCCGGGAGCGTGGTCCTCGACTCACTGCGAACCAGGAACGACTGCTCCACGGTCGGCTCGACGATGGCTGGCAGCTCAGTGGTCGTCGTGACGATCGAAGCTCCAGCCAAAGTTCCCTTGCTCGGCGTGGCCGTCACCACGCGACACGGCCCAGTGGTGGCACGACGGTCGGCATCGATGTCGCGGCGCACCGATGAAATCAGCTCACTGAACGTGCCGTCCTGCGCCGTACCCACCAACAACGCCGAGTTCCCTTCGTTCAGCAGCGGATTGAACGCCGCATCCGCGGTCGGCGCGCACTCCGCGGGGACAAAGGCGACGGTCGTCGACTGTTCCAGGGTGGCCCGGTTAGCCCTGATGAGGTCGTCGACGGTCATCGTTGCCACGGTGAAATTCGCTGGCATCTGGTCGGAGGTGATCAGCAAGTCCGGCAGCGACAGGTTCTCACTGGCGTCCGACCCACAGGCCGCGGTCGTGGCGATGGTTACGGCCGCTACCGCGACGGCGACAACGCGGGATAGGCCAACACGGGACAGGCGGATGCGGGGCGAGTAGCTGCGGGACACACCGGCACGGTACCCCGCAGTGCGAAGATGGGCAGTTATGAGCGGCAATCAGGCCCCCAATCAGGTAGCCAGTCCGAAGATGTTTGTCGGCGGTCGGATACGCGGACTGCGTGCCGACCGCGGCCTCTCGCAGCAGGCACTCGCCGGCGTCCTCGGGATTTCCGCGTCGTACCTAAACCAAATCGAGCACGACAACCGGCCGTTAACCGGATCGGTTCTGGCCCGGATCACCGAGGCGTACGGCCTCGACATCGACTTCTTCGACCCCCAGGACGACGTCCGGTTGGTCGCCGAGCTTCGCGAAGCGCTGCTCGACGAAGATCTCGACATCGACCATGCCGCGCGCGATACCGACGAGGTCACCAGCTTTGTCGCGACGCATCGATCTCTCGCCGAGGCGATGGCCGCCATCCACCGGCACTATCGGGTGGTCTCGGAGCAGTTGGCGGCGGCGACGTCGGGGCGCGGAGATCAAGAACAGCGCGGATCGATCAGCGCGCCACACGAAGAGGTCCGGAACTTCTTCTATCAGCGTCGCAATTACATTCATGAACTCGACGAGGCCGCGGAAGACCTCACGACCCGCATGCGGATGCACTCGGCGGACTTGCGTGCCGGACTCGCAGCACGACTGCAAGATCGCCACGGGGTCCGGATCGAGCGGCGCGTGGATCTAGGCGACAATGTGCTGCACCGTTTCGACCCCGACGCCAAGCTGATCGAGTTTTCCGCGGCCCTGTCTTCCGGTCAGCGCGCGATGAAGATCGCTGCGGAACTGGGATTTCTGGAGTTTGGCGATCTCATCGAGGAACTCGTGGCAGCCGCGAACTACACCACCGAAGACGCCGCGACGCTGGCCAGACTGGGATTGGCGAACTACTTCGCGGCGGCCGCGGTGCTCCCCTACAGCCAGTTCCATGGGCTCGCCGAGGACTTCCGGTACGACATCGAGCGGTTGTCGGCGTTCTATGCGGTCTCGTACGAAACCGTGTGCCACCGCCTATCAACACTGCAGCGGCCGAGCATGCGCGGCGTCCCGTGGACGTTCGTCCGCGTTGACCGGGCTGGAAACATGTCAAAACGTCAGTCCGCCACCGGTTTTCACTTCTCGTCTTCCGGCGGCACCTGCCCCCTGTGGAATGTGTACGAGACGTTTGGGTCGCCGGGCAAGATCCTCACCCAGATCACCGAAATGCCCGACGGTCGCCAATACTTCTGGATCTCACGGACGGTCGAGCGTCGTGCGGCCCGCTACGGACAGCCCGGCAAGACGTTCGCGATCGGCATGGGCTGCGAGCTCCGCCATGCCGGGCGGGTGGTCTACTCCGACGGTCTGGAGTTGGATGACGACGCCCGCGCCACCCCGATCGGCGCGGGCTGTCGTGTCTGCGATCGACAAAACTGCCCGCAGCGGGCGTTCCCGCCGCTCGGTGTGGAACTGCACCTGGAAGAGCACCGGAGCACTATCTCGCCGTACACCACGTCCTGAGTGTCACGGAAGCGCAGACACTCGACCCCGAGCGAGACGGTCGACTAGGTTTGTCCCATGAGCACACCTCGCATTGCCCCTGGCTCGTTCGGCGAGCTCGGACCGATCAATTGGCTCCTGGTTCGGGCGATCTCCGCTGGCGCGGGCACCCGGGACGCGAAGATATTCTCGACGCTTGGCCGCAGCAAGGGACTGTTCCGCGGGTGGTTGCACTTCTCGTCGCGGATGATGCCGTTCGGTGAACTATCGCGCCGCGAGTCGGAAATGATCATTATTCGCGTGGCCCACCTGCGCGGATCCGACTACGAACTCGACCATCACCGACGGTTGGGCGCCAAGGCCGGGATCGATAGCGCCGAGTTCGAGCGGATCATTGAGGGGCCAGACGCCGGTTGGGGCGACCGCCAGCGCACCCTGCTGCTGGCCGTCGACGAGTTGGTCGGCACGCGAGATCTGTCGGATCCGACGTGGGATTCCCTGCGTCGTCACCTCACTGAGCGCAAGGCGATCGCGTTCACGCTGCTGGTGGGCCAGTACGACATGCTCGCCACCACCATTTCCACGCTGCGCATCGCGCGCGACCAGTTCTGAACGGGCACAACGGTGACGTCACTCGCGCAGCGGCTGATGGGCAACGCGGCGTTCTCGCAGATCTATGAGCATTTGTGGCGCCCGGTATTCACCCGCGGGTTCAGCCTCGGCGGCCCCGAAACGCAAGACTACGATCGGGCCCTGCGCGCCTACCTGGCTCGTCCGGGCGACCGCACTGTGCTCGATATCGCCTGCGGTCCCGGCAATTACAGCGAGGATGCCGCGGCCGGACTCACCGGCGATGGCCGTTATATCGGCCTCGACTATTCGATGCCAATGCTCGCGCAGGCACAGTCTCGGCATCGCCTCCCGCGGATTTCGTATGTGCGAGGAGACGCGCATTTCCTCCCGGTCGCGGACAACTCCATTGACACCGTCATGTGTTTGGCCGCGCTCTATCTCATCCCGAATCCCCTTCCGGTGCTCGACGAGATGGCACGCGTCCTCAAGCCCGGCGGAGAGTTGATCATCTTCACTTCGGTCGAGGCATCGATCGCCGCACTTCCCGGCGCCGGGACCGCCATCGGGTGGTCTGGCCTGCGGATTTTCGGCAAGCGGGAACTGCTCGTCCAACTCCAGTCGCTCGGCCTAGAGCACATCGAACAGACCATAACCGGCGTCGGGCAATACATTCACGCGAGGAAACCGAAGCCCCAATAGTCAGGGCACCCTTCCCTATGTAGGCAACCTGAGGCTAACCTAACTCTGGAACGATCCCTCAGTTAGGAGAGACGATGTCTCAAGCGAGTACCACCGGAGCCCTTCCCCTTGAGGGACGTCGCGATGAAGATCTGCCCGGCCACTGGCTTCTGGCGCGCATGGGCAAGCGCGTGCTGCGGCCCGGCGGATTGGAGCTGACCGAGCAAATGCTCGCCGACGCCGACTTGGCCGACGCCGACGTCGTCGAACTGGCACCGGGCCTCGGCAAGACCGCGACGGAGATCCTCTCCCGCAACCCCAAGAGCTACGTCGGGATCGAGGCCGATCCGCAGGCCGTCGCATTGACGAGTGCCGCGATCGCCGGTCGCGGTGCGGTCCATAAGGCCGAGGCCGAGGCAACCGGGCTCGCCGACGACTCCGCCGATGCTGTCGTCGGTGAAGCGATGCTGACGATGCAGACCGATCGCGGTAAGACCGAAATCATTAACGAGGCGTTCCGCGTCTTGCGGCCCGGCGGCCGCTACGCGATCCACGAGTTGGCTTTACATCCCGACACCCTGCCCGACGAGGCGAAGACGGAGATTCGCAAAGCGCTCGCGCGGTCAATCAAGGTGAATGCCCGACCGCTCACCGAGCGGGAGTGGCGCACCATTCTCGAAGATGCCGGCTTCGTCGTTGAGAAGGTCGGTTTCGCACCGATGGCGCTGCTGGAGACGCGTCGGGTCATTGCCGACGAGGGTATCGTTGGAACCCTGAAGATCGTGGTCAACGTCTTGCGGAATGGCGCCGCACGCAAACGCATCCTGGCGATGCGCAGCGTCTTCAATAAGTACCAGCACGAGATGGCCGCCATTGAACTGATCGCGAGGAAGCCTAAATGACGTCGCTCGATGTATCTCCGAGTGCTTTCAGCTACTTGACGGAACTGAACGCACCCAACACCGACGGCACGGGCCCCAAGCCGTGGGTTAAGCGGATACATAAGAGCGACTCGGAGACCGTTGTCCGACTGTCATTTGTGGCCGGACAGGTTATGGCCGAACACATGGCCGTCCACCCGATCATCGTGCTGGGCCAGTCCGGCGAGATCGACTTCACCGTCCAGGGCACCACCGTCCGCCTCCAGCCGGGCACCGCCATCCGCGTCGACGCCCGCACCAAGCACAAACTGACCGCCGTCACCGACGGCACCGTCACCCTCATCGTCATCCACGGCCACTAGCCCGCGCCCCTTTTTCCTCGCTCCGCTCGTCCCCCTTTTCTGTCACGATTCGACCAGACCGTCACCGATCACCCCGATCGGTGACGGTCTGGTTGTTTCTGAGGACCGCTTTGTGACAGAAATGCGCCGCTCGGCACCGCAGATTCAATCAGTGATTGAAACAACGATTCAATCTGTGTTTGAATACCGACATGCCCGCAACCACTCCCTCGCAAACCACACGGGAGAAATTGCTCGACGCCGCCGAGGCCCTGCTCCTTCAGGACGGATACGACGCCGTATCCGTTCGCCGGATCTGCACGCGCGCCGGCGCCAATTCCGCAGCTGTGCACTACCACTTCGGGTCCAAGGAACAGCTGGTCGCGAATCTTCTGGAAACTCGCCTGGCCTCGGTGTGGGCTGGCGGGCTCGACGAAGCGATCGCCGGGCCGCCAAGCGTCCCCGCCCTCGTCGACGCCATCCTCGCACCGATGGAAGAACTCCTCGCCGACCCGATTGGCGCGGTACGACTGTCGCTTCTCTCGCGGTTTGTTCTCACCAATCCCACCGCCGAGTGGCAGACCACCTGGTTTGACCTGGACGTATGGGCCCAGGCCCTGACTCGTGCCATCCCGGGACTCAGTCTCACCGATGCTCGACGACGCTGCCGCGTTGCATTCTCCCTGCTGCTGGCGCAGTTCGGACCGGGCGTCCCACTACCTCCGACGGCCGCTGCGGCCCTCCGCCAATTCTTAACCGCCGGCTTGTCCGGCCCCTCTGCCCCACAGCCCAATTCCGACGAAGAAAGTTTGCGATGACCAACCCTTTTGCCCCCGCCAAGTTGGGGCCGCTGACCCTGCGCAATCGCCTCATCAAATGCGCGACCTTCGAGGGTATGACTCCCGACGCTTTGGTCACCGATGAGCTGATCAATTTTCACCGGGAGCATGCCGCTGGCGGCGTCGCGATCAGTACGGTCGCGTACTGCGCGGTGTCGCCCGAGGGGCGAACGGATCGTCACCAGATCTGGATGCGCCCGGAGGCTGTTGACGGCCTCCGCAAGCTCACCGGTGCCATTCATGCCGAGGGCGCCTTGGCCGCAGCCCAGTTGGGCCATGCTGGTCCCGTCGCGAACTCGGTGTCGAACCGCGCCAAGGCCCTCGGGCCCGGCGCTATCCCCGCACCGATGGGTATGTCATTGACGCAGAAACTGACCGTCGAAGACATCGCCGACCTGCGCAAGAAGTTCGCGACCGCAGCCAAGATCGCCGTCGATTCCGGCTTCGACGCGCTCGAGGTGCATTGCGGGCACAATTACCTGATCAGCTCGTTCTTGTCGCCGCTGCTGAACCACCGTCGCGATGACTACGGCGGTCCGATCGCCAATCGAGCACGACTGGCGCGCGAGGTTCTGGAATCGGTCCGCGAGGCCGTCGGACCGGATGTGGCCGTGTGGGCCAAACTCAACATGTACGACGGCGTCGGGAAGCCGGGGCCCGGTCGTGCCGCGAAGCCGTGGCGCGGTTTCAACGTCGACGATGCCTGCGAGACCGCCCGCCTGTTCGAGGCGGACGGCTTTATCGACGCGATTGAGCCGACGGCGGGTTCGTCACTGCTGAATCCGATGTACCTGTTCCACGGCAAGGCGCCTCGGAAGGAGTTCGCTGCGGCATTCTCGGGCATCATGCGCGCCGGGCTAAAGGCTGGTGGGCCGGTGTTCCTAAAGCACTACCCGTACCACGACGCCTACCTGATGCCGCTGGCACGCGAGTTGCGCAAGTCGGTCTCGCTCCCGGTCATCTTGCTCGGTGGTGTCACCAATCGCGCCACCATGGATCGCGCGCTCGACGAAGGCTTCGACTTTGTGGCGATGGGTCGGGCACTGCTCCGCGAGCCCGACCTGCCGCTGCGCATCGAAGCCGACCCGGAAACTAAGTCGCAGTGTGTCCACTGCAATCTGTGCATGCCCACGATCTACAGCCAGACGCGCTGCCCGATCCGCACCGGCGAAGTTCCCGACCCGCTGGCACCGTAGGTCGTCACATCCGACGATAGTCACGCACGGACATGCGGGGCCCGCGCCGCTCGGGCATCCCGGCCCCGAGTTCGCACAGTCGGATCACTCGATAGCGTTGTCCGGCATAGGGTTCCAGTAGTTCAAGCATGCCGTCGTCGTCGACTTTTTCGCCCGCCAGCGCCATCCCGACGACCGACGGCGTGTGGTAGTCGCCGACGGGTACCGCGTCGGGATCGCCGACGGCGCGAATGCGGGTGTGCGCGGCGGTCCAGAGCCCGACGCCAGGCAGCGCGGTGAGACGATCGGCCTTGGTTTCGACGTCGACTGCCGCCGCCGTGCGAATGGTTTTGGCGCGGATGGCTTCCAGTCCGCTTCGATGCCAGTCGGATTCGGTGATGTCCCGCCACCGTTGTCGCGGCGGCGGGACGCGCATGTCGTCGGGCACGGGACCGGGCGCACGTTCGGCGTACTTGGTAAGTAGGTAGCGCCACGCACGGTATGCCTCGGTGCCGGTGACTTTCTGCTCGATCACTGCACCGACGAGGGCCTCCCACACCCGGTCGGTCCGCCCGATCCGCAGATTCGGGACTTTGGCGGCAAGTCGTTCGACGACGGCGTCGCGCGGGATGAACTGTGTCGGATCGTCTGCTGCGCCGAGCATTTTTGGGGCGGTGTCAATCAGCCAGGCTGCGCCCGGCCCCCAGGCGCGGGCGATTAGTTCCGTTCCGGCACCGGTCGCGATCGTCACTGTTCCCGGTCCGTCGGGGGTGTGTACGGCGCGCCACACCGACCCATCGGCGGCGACACGGAACGCTGGATCGCCGCTGCCCCGTTGATGGATTGCCAGCATGGCCCGCACCGGAATTCGAGTCGACGTCGTCCACCGTCGTTCCAGTTTCTGTGCCGCCACGCCTCCCATTGTGCCCGCCCTACCTGTTCTCGCATGATGCGTCGATTCCCGCACTACGTCTGACGTAGTGCGGGAATCGACGCATCATGCGAGAAGGCGGGGGCGCGCAGCGCGACCTACAGGTTGATCATGTGGCCGATCGCGCCGTGGAAGGTTTCCTGCATGGCCTCGCTCATCGTGGGATGAGTGTGGACGTTGCGGGCCAGTTCGCGGGCCGTGAGATCCCACTTCTGGGCCAGGGTCAGCTCTGGGAGCAGCTCGGAAACGCTGTCGCCGACCAGGTGTCCACCGAGAAGTTCCTCAGTTTCGGCATTGGTGATCAGCTTGACGAACCCGGCTCCCGCGGCCAGACCCTGCGCCTTGCCGTTAGCGCTGAACGGGAACTTTGTGACCGTGATGTCGTAGCCCTCGGCCTCAGCTTGTTCCTCGGTAAGTCCAAACGATGCGACCTGAGGTTGGCAGAACGTGGCGCGCGGCATCATCCGGTAGTCGCCAAGCGCCATGGTCTCGGCACCGGCCATCGTCTCAGCTGCCACCACGCCCTGTGCTTCGGCGACGTGCGCCAGCTGCAACTTCGCGGTGACGTCACCGATGGCGTAGATGCCGGGAACGTTGGTGCGCATGTAATCGTCGATGTCGATGGCGCCGCGGTCGGTGAGTGCGACGCCGGTGTTCTCCAGGCCGAAGCCTTCGACGCGGGGCGCGAAACCGACCGACATGAGCACCTTGTCGACAGTCAGGGAACCTTCGGCGCCCTTCGGATCCTTATAGGTGACGGTCACGTTGTCGCCGTTATCGACGACGGTCTGCACGGCAGTGCCGGTCAGGATCTTGACGCCCAACTTCTTGTACGCCTTCGCGATCTCCTTCGAGACATCGGCGTCTTCGTTCGGGAGCACTCGCGGCATAAACTCGACGATCGTCACGTCGACGCCGTAGTTGGCGAGCACGTAACCAAACTCCATGCCGATGGCACCCGCACCGACAATCACGATGGATTCGGGGAGTTCGCGCGTCAGGATTTGCGTCTCGTAGGTCACGACATTCTCCGACAGCGCGACGCCCGGCAGGAGTCGCACGGTGGACCCAGTGTCGATGATGACGTTGTCGTAGGTGATCTCGCGGTCACCGACGACGATGGTGTTCGCGTCGCGGAACACGCCGTACCCATCGATCTCGGTGATGCCGTTCTTCTTCATCAGGAAGTGAACGCCCTTGACGATGCCGTCAGAGACGCTACGGCTGCGGTCGAAAGCGGCCCCGAAATCGAAGCTCACCTCGCCGCTGATGCCGAAGGTCTTAGCCTCGTGGTTAAAGACGTGGGCGAGTTCGGCATTGCGCAGCAACGCCTTCGACGGGATACAGCCGACGTTGAGACAAACACCTCCCCACCACTTCTCTTCGATGACGGCGGTCTTCATGCCCAACTGGGCGGACCGGATCGCGGCCACGTACCCGCCAGGACCGGCTCCAAGGACAACTGTTTGAAAATGTTCAGCCACGGGGTTCAGCCTACGTCGCGGCTGTGCGCCGTGCAGCTATCCCTCCGGAGTTACGTTCTCAATCACAATTTTTCCGGTACCCACATGCCACACGGTCGGCACCATTGGCGCAGATTGTGGTGTGATCAGAAGATGACCTCAGCTTCGGACTCCGCTGATACGCGCGCCAAGTTGCTCGACGCCGCAGAGGAACTCCTCGCGACCGTGACCTACGGACGGCTGCGCACCGAAGACGTGTGCGCGGCAGCTGGCGCCGATCCGACCGCCGTCCAGGAGCATTTTGGTTCCAAGGATGGCCTGGTCGCGGCGCTGCTGCTGGATCGTTTTGAACCCGCCTCCGACCACATGCTCGAATCCCTTGGCGGAGAGTCGGCCACGATTGCCGACATTGTCGATGCGGTCTTAGACCCCCTCATCACCATGCAGGCTTCCCCGAAGTCGGCCCCGGTGGTTCACGTGCTCGCCCAGTTCGTGTTGTCGAACCCGGACACCCCCTGGTCGAGCGAGTGGTTCCGCCTCGATGTGTGGACCAAGTTGCTCACCAGCAAGGTTGCCGGTTTGGAACCGGATGTGGCACGACGTCGCTGGCGCTTCACCTTCACCGTCATCATGACTGAACTCACCGCACCGCAGGAGATCTCACCCGACAATGTGGCGGCTCTGCGCGACTTCCTGATCGCCGGACTGGCGGGCCTCCCGAAGGGCATTCAATAGCCCCGATCTCGGGTACAACGGTCGCATCGCGCCGTTGAACGTGATAGGCAGGTGTAGTCCGTTCGGGGGATACCTCGAAGTGTCTATCGGCCCAACCGGCATCGCTGGGGAGTGGTATTCGCGCACCAGATCGCAAGACCAAAGAACCGACTCTCGAACTTCTAAGGTCCCATGACTGAATCGAATACTGGCGGCGCAGTGGCGCCCCAGACTGCGCAGGCCCCGTCGCCCGCGGTTATTAGAAAAGCCATCGCCGCCTCGGCCATCGGCAATGCCACCGAGTGGTACGACTACGGCGTCTACGCCGCCACGACGACCTATCTCACGCAGGCCTTCTTCCCGGGCAGCCTCGGCACGATCGGAACCATGCTCGGCTTTGCCGTGTCGTTCGCGCTGCGTCCGCTCGGCGGATTTGTGTGGGGCCCGCTCGGCGACCGCCTTGGTCGCAAACACGTCCTCGCGATCACCATCCTGCTGATTTCGTTGGCCACCGCATTGATAGGCGTACTGCCAACTCATGCCTCGATCGGTATTTGGGCTCCCATCCTGCTCATCGCCTTGCGCGTCGTACAGGGCTTCTCGACGGGTGGCGAATACGGTGGTGCGGCCACTTTCATGGCCGAGTATGCACCGCCCCGCAAACGCGGCAAGCTCGGCAGTTTCCTGGAATTTGGCACGATGGCCGGCTTTGCTTCCGGCACGGCGATCGTGTTGTTCATGAGTTTGGCGCTGTCGGAATCGCAGATGAGCGAGTGGGGTTGGCGTCTCCCCTTCTTGCTGGCCCTGCCACTGGGCATCGCGGGCCTCTACCTGCGGTCGCAATTGGACGATCCGCCAATTTTCACTGAGGCCGACAAGCCCGACACCGGGGGCATCGTGGGTCAACTCCGCGAGACAATCGGCACGTACTGGAAGCCCATCCTGATCATGTTCGGGATGGTGGTTGCACTCAATGTCTGTAACTACACACTGCTGGCGTACCAACCGCAGTATCTGAAGGGGTCCCTCGGACTCAGCGAGGATTCGGCTTCGGTCGTGATGTTGATCGGCCAGGTGCTGATGATGGTGCTGATCCCCGTGTTCGGTGCGTGGTCGGACCGAACGGGCCGCAAGCCGATGTGGCGGTGGTCGTTGATCGGACTGCTGGTTCTGGCGGTGCCGATGTATTGGCTGATGGGTCAGAGTTTCGGTTGGGCAATCGTCGGGTTTGTCGTCCTAGGCATCCTGTACATCCCGCAACTGGCAACCATCTCGGCGACGTTCCCCGCGATGTTCCCGACCCACGTCCGGTATGCGGGATTCGCGATTTCCTACAACGTATCGACGGCCGCGTTTGGCGGTACCGCACCGCTGGTGAACGATGCCGTGGTCGACGGGACCGGGTGGACGCTGTTTCCGGCGCTGTACATGATGGGCGCATGCCTGGTTGGCCTCGTCGCACTCCGGTTCCTCACCGAAACCGCGGGGGTGCCGATTGCTGGCACCGCGATCCCCGGCGTGGATGACGAAGCGCCGACACTGGAAACGAAGGCACCCATCCACGCCTAACCGCTTCCGTGGCCCGGTCCCGGTACCGTTGATTCGGTGACCAACGACGACGTGCTGGCCGACCCGTACCTCTGGCTCGAGGAGGTGACCGGCGACGACGCCCTCGCTTGGGTTCGCGACCACAACGCGCCGACGATCGCCGATTTGACCGACTCAGACCGGTTTGCCGAACTCGAGTCCGGAGCCCTCGAGGTCCTCGATACCGACGATCGGATCGCCTATGTGCGTCGGCGCGGCGAGTTTCTCTACAACTTTTGGCGCGATGCGGCGCACCCGAAGGGCCTGTGGCGCCGCACCACCCTCGAGCAGTACCGCGCCGCCGATCCGGAATGGGATGTGCTGATCGACGTCGATGCTCTGGCGTCCGATGAGAACGAGAATTGGGTGTGGTCTGGGGCCACGATGCTCCGCCCGGACTACGACCGCGCGCTGATTTCCCTATCGCGCGGCGGTGCTGATGCTGCGGTGGTTCGGGAGTTCGACGTGAGCGCCGGTACCTGGGTGGCCGACGGGTTCACGTTGCCGGAGGCGAAGTCGACGGTCGGTTGGATCGACCGCGACACCGTCTACGTGGCAACCGATTTCGCCTCCACCCCCGATGGCCTGTCGGCGCTGACGTCGTCCGGCTATCCGCGGACCGTGCGCCGGTGGTCGCGTGGCACCGATGTGGCCGACGCCCCGACGGTCTTCGCTGGCGAGGTCTCCGACGTGGCCGTTGCCGCCACGTGCGACACCACACCGGGCTATGTGCGGCATTTCGTGTCACGGTCGACGGACTTCTTTAATGCGCTCGACTACGAACTCCGGGATGGCGAACTGATCCGGATCGAGGTTCCCACTGATGCCTTCTTCGTCGTCCGCCACAACTGGCTGCTGGTGCTGGTGCGGTCGGAGTGGACCATCGACGGCCCGGATGGCCCGGCCATCACGCATCCCGCAGGCACCCTGCTGGTGTTCGACTACCCCGCCTACCTCGCGGGAGACCGGACCCACCGGGTTCTCTTCGCACCTGATGCGCACACGAGCCTTGAGGACTTCGCGTTCACCCAGTCGCATTTGGTGATGGTGACGCTGCACGACGTTGCCACCCGCTTGGAGTTCCGTGAACTCGGCACGTGGCAGCTGGCGACGGTTGCTGGCATCCCCGATTTGGCAACCGTTGGCGTCCTCGACGCCGACCCCGACCACAGCGACGAAATCTGGCTCTCAGCAAGTAGTTTTACGCGGGCCCCGAGCCTGCTGCACGGCTCCACCAGCGACGGTGTCTCCATCATCAAGTCGTCGCCCGAGTTCTACGATGCCTCGACAGTTTCCACGCAGCAGTTCTTCGCCACGTCCGACGACGGCACCGCCATCCCCTACTTCGTGATCAAGCGAGACGATGTCGCGTCCGGCCCCACCCTGCTGTACGGGTATGGCGGCTTCGAGAACTCGATGACACCGTCGTACATGGGCATTGCCGGGCGCAGTTGGCTCAGTCGCGGCGGCATCTACGTGATTGCGAATATTCGCGGCGGCGGCGAGTACGGCCCGGAGTGGCACACGCAGGCGCTGAAGGCGGGTCGCCACCTGGTGTACGAGGACTTCGCTGCGGTGGCCCGCGACCTCGTCGCACGCCGCCTTACGACGCCCGAACAGCTTGGGGCGCAAGGCGGCTCCAACGGCGGCCTCCTGATGGGGGTCATGGCGACGAGCTATCCGGAGCTCTTCGGCGCCCTGGTCTGCCAGGTGCCGCTGCTCGATATGCGCCGCTATCACCTTCTGCTGGCTGGCGCATCGTGGATGGCAGAGTATGGCGACCCCGACGACCCCGACGAGTGGGAGTTCATCGCCAAATACTCGCCGTACCAGCGACTGCGTGCCGATGCCGCGATGCCGAAAATGCTGGTGACAACGTCGACCCGCGACGACCGCGTGCATCCCGGGCACGCGCGGAAGTTTGTGGCCCGCATGGAAGAGCAGGGGCATGAGGTGCAGTACTACGAAAATATCGAAGGCGGGCACGGCGGCGCGGCCGACAACCGGCAGAGCGCGTTCAAGTCGGCGCTGGCTTACGAATTCTTGTGGCGCGCGCTGGGCCGCAAGGAGGCGGGCGCATAGCCGCGGATCCGTTTCAGCAGGGCGTCGACGTTGAGCATTGGCTTGCCCCGCACCAGCGGGTAGCACGCGAAGCCGATGGCGAGCGCGCTCGCGTGCCCGACGGCGGTAAAACTCACCGGCAGATCCAATAGCGGTCCGCAAAACACGACGACGGCGCCGGCGATGTAGATCCACCGCCAGGGACGCGGCAGATAGTACGACAGCACGCCGATCACCGCGGCCATGAAGTAGCTGACACCGACGTCGGTGGCGTAGCGCAGTGACGGGTTGGCGACGCCGGTTTGTATGGCGGCACCGACCAGCCCCTGGCTGATCAGGGTGGCGAGGATGTGTCCGGCGAGGCCGACCGCGAGGTACCGTCTACTCCCCATCCAGCGTTCAGCGGTTGCCAGGAAAATCGTGAAGCCAAGAAAGTACGGCACCCAGTACGCACCGTCGAGCCAGAGAAGGCTGCCGAAGAAGGCCCGGAGCGGATCGTGCAAGAGGTTCGCGATATTGGTCGATCTCCGGCCAAGGATCGCGTCGAGCTTCTCGGGCGAAACACGATGCTGGACAACGGTGGTTGCCAGCAGTACCACCAGCCACAGGTACGTGATTGGTGCGCGGCGCACCCAGTCCCCGGCGATGGCGATCGCGCGACGCCATCTGCTCCGAGTCTCGCTCATCGCCCCACGTTAAGCCCGTCAAGGGGCTTGCGCCAGTGGGAGTTGAGAATGTCTGCATGCTAGATTTGCGCCGATAACTAAGCGATATCCCGTGAGGAAGCCGGTGTGAGTCCGGCACGGTCCCGCCACTGTGACCTACCCGAGGAAGTTTCTTTCCGAGTAGCAAGTCAGACACTCACCGTCGCTTCTGCAGACCCGGGGCGGAGCATCCCCGAGGGAGGTTTCTGATCCATGCGTGCCACTCGACTCAGCGTGCTCGTCGCGGCCGTCGCCGTGACTATCCCGATCGTTGCGACCGGTTGCTCAACGGCCCCGGCAAACGACGCGGGCAGCACCCGCGACTGCATCACCGACTTCGACGCGTCGAAGGACTATTTTCCGGATAAGTCGACCATCGACGAAGCCACCGGCCTGAAGATCGAGTACCACAACTCGTATCAGGTAGTAACCGTGGCGCATCCATCACAAGGTGCACCGGCCGCATCGTATGTGCTGGTCCGCTGTGGTGCGCCCGCCCCGAAGCTCGACGGTGCACTGGCCGACGCCCCGCAAGTCCAAGTCCCGGTGCGGACCCTGTATTCCGGGTCGACGACCCACCTGCCGTCGATCGCCGCACTCGGTGCCGCCGATACCGTGACGGGCGTTGCGACCACCGGATACGTCTCGACTCCCGAAATCGTTGAGCGAATCAAGGCGGATAAGGTCCGCGAATTCGCCGATGCTGGCGTGGTGAACGCCGAAAAGGTGATTGCCGGACGACCGGACGTGCTGGTGACCGACGGCAACGACTCCCCCGCCTTCGGGAAAATCACCGGCGCGGGAATCCCAGTCATCGCCGACGCCGACTGGTTGGAAGAGAATCCGCTGGGCCGTGCCGAGTGGATCAAGTTCTTCGCCGCTCTGACGGGCACCGAAAAGGAAGCCGCCAACGTCTTCAACGACGTTAAGAACAGCTATCGGGCCGTGGCGGCGAACCTTGCGAATGCCCCGAAAACCAATGTGCTGCTCGGCGGAATCTCGAACGGTACGTGGATGATGGCGTCGGGCGATAGCTACTTTGGCAAGTTGGTCGCCGACGCTGGCGGTACCTACCCGTGGATCAACGACCCCGCGCAGGGGAGCCTGCAACTGTCGGTGGAAGCCGTCATTGCCAAGGGCCGCCTAGCCGACAAGTGGCTGCTCAGCGACCCGACTATCGCCTCACTCGCCGACTTGTACAAGCAAGACCCGCGCTATCGGGCCTTCGCTAAACCCGCTGAGCAGGCCTGGAACAGCACCAAGGCAACGAACGCTGGCGGCGGCAACGACTACTGGGAGAAGGGCGTGCTGCGTCCCGACCTGGTGCTCGCCGACCTCGCCGCCATCTTGCATCCCGACCTGTACCCGAACCACAAATTCGAGTTCTACCTGCACCTGCCAGCGCAGTAAGTCCACGGCATGACGAAGAGTCCAGTCGCGTCGACATCGCGCCGCGACCGCAACGCCCTGGTGTGGGGCGGGCTGCTGGTGGGGTGTGTTGTTTCCGTGCTCCTGGCGGCCGCGTTCGGCTCGGTGCCAATTCCGGCGGGCGACACGGTGAAAGTCCTGACCGGCGGGCATCTGCCCGACGATGGTCTCGACTTCATCCTCCGCAATGTCCGACTCCCGCGCATCACTACGGCGGCTCTCGTTGGCGCGGCACTCGGGGTCGCTGGCCTGCAAATGCAGACGCTATTTCGCAACCCCCTCGCTGATCCCTACATTCTCGGCGCCAACTCCGGAGCCAGTCTCGGCGTCGCCCTGGTAGCCCTGACGGCAGGAACGGCCGGGGCGGCGAGCTTTGCTGGCGGCCTGGCCGGATGGGGTCGAGCGGGCAGCGTCGCGGCCGCCGCTATCGGTGCCGCCGTAGTTCTCGGGCTGGTCTTGCTGTTTTCGGTTTGGGTCCACAGTGCGGTGACCCTGCTGCTGATCGGCGTGATGATCGGATCGGTCACCGGTTCGCTGGTGGCGGTGCTGATCGTCTACGCCGACCCTAACTCCGTCAAGGAGTACATGATGTGGGGCCTTGGCACGTTCTCGGCGACGTCGTGGGACGACCTCAAGATCGCCGCGCCGGTCGTGTTGTTCGGGATCTTGGTGTCGTTGGCTTCGGTCCGCTCACTGAATGCGCTGCTCCTCGGCGAGGAGTATGCCCGGTCGATGGGCATCGACCTGCGGATTACGCGGGCCACCACGCTGCTGTCCGCGGCCATTCTGACCGGCGTCGTCACCGCGTACTGCGGACCCGTCGGCTTCCTCGGACTGGTAATCCCGCACATTGCGCGTGGACTGTTTGGGACGGCGAATCATCGAATCCTCCTGCCGGCCTGCGTCGTGGTCGGAGCACTATTGGCCGTGTGGTGCGGTGTGATTGCCGAGTTGCCCGGCCAAGACAACGCCCTCCCGCTCAACGCGGTGACAGCCTTGATCGGCGCGCCGATCGTCATCACCGTGCTGCTGCGCGGGCGCGGCCAAGGCGGTGCCGTGTGACGCCCGCAGGCTTGACCCTCGACTCCCTCACGATCGGCTATCGACACCGTCGCACGCGGACGACGGTTGCCGCCGATCTCAACGCCGTCGCGCACCGCGGCGCGCTGACCACGCTGATTGGCCCGAACGGTGCAGGCAAGTCGACGCTGTTGCGCACCATTTGCGGACTTCAGAAACCGTTTTCGGGAGCGGTACTGCTGGCCGACGGCACCGATACCACCCGAATGCGGCCAGCCCGGATTGCCCGGCGGATCGCAACAGTGGGCACCCAGGTGATCGACCCTGGCCGCCTCACCGCCCGCGAAGTGGCCGAACTCGGTCGCACGCCGTATGTCGGGGTCACCGGGCGACTCTCGGAGCACGACCGCGCCCGCGCCGACTGGGCCCTGTCAGCGGTGCGCGCACAGTCGTTGGCCGATAGGGCGTTTCATGATCTCTCCGACGGTGAGGGGCAGCGAGTCCTCGCGGCTCGGGCGCTTGCCCAAGATCCCGAACTATTGGTGCTCGACGAACCGACGTCGCACTTGGATGCGCCGTCGCGCGTGGAGTTCCTCGATCTGGTGACGACGCTGGCGCGCGATCACGACATCACCGTCCTGGTGTCGTCGCACGAATTGGAATTGGCAATGCGGCTGTCGGATTCGCTCTGGCTCCTGGCCCCCGACGGGACCCTGCATTCGGGCACCCCGAGCGAGGTGGCCGAGTCGGGTGCAGTGGCTACGGCATTCGACCGCGGCCGTCTCCGCTTCGACGCCGCGCGGTTCGTGTTCGACGTGGAGCCACGACCCCCTGCCGAGTAGACGGTAGCCCGTAGTCGGTCGACCTGCGGCTAGGCGAGTGCGCGTCGACCAGACACCACTCGGGCCACGCCGCCGACGGCCAGCACGATGAGTCCGCCGACGCCGACGAGCAGCGACAATTGGGTGAGGTCATCGGAAATCCCGCCGACCACCACCTCGATAGTGTTGCGGGCCGACGGGTCCGTGTCGGCGAGGCGATCACTGACGACGCTCTTCGTCGCGACCGCGAGCAAGGCACCGATCACTCCGGCCAGCACGCCTCCCACACCAAGCCACGCCAAGACCGTGCTGCGTCGGACAGCCAGCAGAAGAGCCAGGAGCGCTGCGACGATGGCACCAATCACCGACACCCACGCCGCCACCGTCACCAGCTTCCCGCTGTCTTCCATCGACCCCGCAGTGATTTGGCGCTGATCAATCGTCACCAAAATCGGACGGTCGAACGAGACCGGGACGGGAATGGACGCCTGTTTGATCGCGTCGTTGATCATCGGCGTGATATCGAGTTCCATCAGATGCAGGTCAGCGTCCGGGGCCGGCTGGGTAAAGAGCCAGTCGTGTTGCTGACGTGCCACTTCCGCGAAGTCCCGGACAAAGGCATCGGTCCGCGAGTACGACTGCGCCAGCGGGAGCGCGACGTTGCTGGCGAGCTTTGACCCACTTGCCTGCTCGATCGAATCCGCGACCTTCTGGGAGAAGTAGTCCTGCACCTCGCTGGTCTTCGCAGCCTCCGACGCGGACGCCACAAAGCCGTCGGTCGATACCACTCGCTGGGTCAGCCACACGCTCGGAACTGCGACAATCATGCAGACCATCGCCACCACGGTGAACAGACCGGAAACTACGCTTCGCACCGTGTCGAGGCTACCTGTTGCCGACTGATGTCCGTCATTCGCCGACGAGGTCGCGGGCGCGACCAACAATCAACGGATCCGGTTCACCGACGAGCGCGACGTCTTTGCCGTCGTAGTCGTGCAAGCTCAGCACATACCGCATCGCATTGATACGAGCGCGCTTCTTGTCGTTGCTCTTCACCACGATCCACGGCGCAAAATCGGTATCTGTGCTGGTGAACATCCGTTGCTTGGCATCGGTGTACGCCTCCCAGCGATCGAGGGACGCCAGATCCATCGGCGAAAGTTTCCACTGTCGCACCGGATCTATCTGCCGGATCGCGAATCTGGTCCGCTGTTCCAGCGGCGTCACCGAGAACCAGAACTTGACCACATGGATACCGTCGTCGACCAGCATTTTCTCGAACGCGGGCGCCTGCCGCATGAACTCTGTGTACTGCGCATCGGTGCAGAAGTTCATGACCCGTTCGACGCCCGCCCGGTTGTACCAGGAGCGATCGAAGAAGACCATCTCCCCGGCCGCGGGCAGATGCTGGACGTAACGCTGGAAATACCACTCGGTGGCCTCGCGTTCGGTCGGCTTCTCCAGCGCCACCGTGCGCGCACCGCGGGGGTTGAGGTGTTCGTTGAACCGTTTAATGGTTCCACCCTTGCCCGCCGCGTCGCGGCCCTCAAAAACCAGCAGATGCCGCTGCCCGGTCTGCTTGGTCCACTTCTGCAACTTCAGCAGTTCGATTTGCAGGCGACGCTTGGTGACCTCGTACTCGCGCCGACTCATCCGCTCGTTGTACGGGTAGTCCTCGCGCCAGGTGTCGACCACATTCCGCTCGGGAAGAGTCAGCAGGATGGGATCGTCATCATCGTCGTCGACGACGGTAAAACTCGTCGTGTCGCGCAGATCGACGATTCGCTGTAGTGCCTCACGACCGGAGACCAAACTCAGGTCCGGGCCGACGGGAAGTGCAGGGGGCTCATTGGCGAAAGGGTCCACTCTGTCACCCTAGTGCCACGATCGCCGCCCTGCACGTCACCCAAACATGCTCAACGCAGGTAGATTTCGCCCCACCGGAAGCAACCGCGCCCGGTCCGGGTGTCGTAGGTTGCGGCCATTGAGCCGAGGCAGGCCACCCCATCGCTGGTCGCGAACGCCCCACCGGCAGCGCCGGTCACCGCGATGGCCGTGCCACCATGGCGTCCCTGAGCGACCGAGCTGGAATGCGAACCGAAGGTGTACGCGTAGCCGTGGCCGCCGTAGATGCCACTCGCCAAGGCCGAGGAATCAGCACCGTTGTTCTCGGCGGTGGCGGTACCGCCCGTGGTCGCCACCGCGAGGGCCGCACCGCTGTTGGTGGTGTCCTTCGCCGACGCCCTGCTCCCCGGACCGGCATTCGCGATGCAGTTGCTTTCCCCGCGGTTGTGCTCAACTCGCTGATTGTTGTTGGCCGTACAGGTGGTCTTGGCACTGGCGGCACCACCACCACCGAGCAACGACGTCAGGCTCATTGCTGCCGCCGCAGCAACCAGTACAAAAAATGTCCGAAAAAACAGCGTCCCGATCCGCATGGAATCCCTCTCACAAAAAATGAATGCAAACTGCGCGACCCCACCGTCGCACCGCGCACGCGCCACGCTACCCCCACCGCAGACCGGCTCACGCACCTCCGGTGCGATCGTGATCGGACCGCATCATTCCCGCGCCATAAACATCCCGAAAGTCCGTTTCGGGCATAGTTTTTCACCAAGTCCGCGACGCAGGGGAACGGTCTCCGGCCCAAAATAAGTCAGCCCCGACGCAAGTGGCGTCGGGGCTGGCTGGACGGGTATTTCAGGAGCGGCGTTTGACCTCGTCGGTCAGGCCCTTCTTAGCGGTGTCGACCGCCATCTTCTGCGCGCGCTTCACGATCAGACCCGGGAGCTTGATCTTCAGGTCGATAGTGAGGTCGAACTTCACGTGCGTCGTCCCGTCGGCCTTTTCGCTGAGCGTGTACACGCCCTGCTGCAGGCTCAACTGGTCAGACTGGACCAGTTCCCACGCACACGTGTTGTCGGTCCACGAGTAGTCGAGTGACTGATGATCGGTCATGCCTACGGCACTCACCGAAAGGTCCACGCGCAGCGGGCGGCCTTCGTCGTCGGTGGTGACGATCTTCGCCGACTTGTGCGGTCCCGACCAGTCAGGAAGGGACTCGACGTCGAGAAGAACTTCCATCACGAGCGCCGGGGGTGCTTTTACGTCAAATTCAGTTGATGCAGAGACAGCCATGTCGGCAAACCTACCTCAGCGCTGTGCGGCGATCCCGACTGCTTGGCAAAAGTGATTCAAATCCTGTGCTGGCGTATCTCGTCATCGGTGTCGAGGCTGTCTGGTCCGCCGCGCCTCGCGAGGTCTTGCAGGTCAATAACTATCCGGTCGAGTGCGTCAATACCGCGCCTGGCCCGGCACAAAATTACGGCACCTTCAATACCGACCAGGATCGCATCGGCCAGTTCATCAGCGCGGCGATCGTCGTAGTCCTCTTCGCGGAAACGCGCCGACAGGAGGTGGCCCCACTGAAGGAAGATCTCTTCAGCGGCATCCGTCGCTTCCGGATCCGTGCCGCGGGCCTGCGCCCCCGCAGCCACCGGGCACCCGAGGGCAAAGTCGCTGTCCAGCAAACGCGCTCGCCATATTCCGGCGATCGCCGGAATCGCCGACTGGACGGGCAGTCGGCGCGCACGGTTGAGATCGGCCCCCAAAACTTCACCCCCGTGGCGGACGGCCTCAGCCATCAGTTGGGCCCGACCTCCCGGAAAGTGGTAGTACACCGACCCGCGAGCCGCGCCCGCCGCCTGCAGCACCGCACCGATCGACGTCCCCGCCACCCCATTCCGGGAGATCAAATCCGTCGCGCACCGCACCATAGCGGCCCGCGGCGACGTCGTATCGACCATCACGCCGACAGGAACCGCTCCCGGAGACCGGCCTGAGCTGCCTGATCGATCCCGAGACCGTCGGAGAAGTATCCGGCAATCCCGCCGTGCGTCGCTTCGACTTCGTCAAATGCGGCCTGTAGGTACTCGGCGCGCACGCCCAAAATGTCGCGGAGTTTGTCGGTGTCGCCGCCAGCCGCCGCGAACTTGTCGAACACCGGAGCCAGTGCGGGGAGCAATCGGTCGTTGGTGAGGAGGTAGTCGGTGAAGATGTCTTCGCGCGACACTCCCATCAGTGAAAAGAACGACGCCGCAGCCCAGCCCGTCCGATCCTTACCGGTGGTGCAATGGAACAGTGCTGGCGCGCGGTCCTTGCCGAGGAGCCCGCTGTAGAAACGCCGGTAGCTTTCTCGCGCACTGTCGACGGTCACCATGTCCCGATAGGTGCCGCTCATCTTCGCTGCAGCGCCGCCGCCCTCGAGGAACTTGTTGATCTCACCGATAGCTTCCGGATTGGTCAGCACCGTCACAAGGTTGGCAGGTACTGCCATCGACGTACCAGCGAGCACGTCCAAGTGCAGTTCGGCGACGTCGTCCCACTTCGGATCCGGCATCGCCTCTGTCTCGGCCGTCGAGCGAAGGTCGTAGACGGTGCGCAAACCAAGCTCGGCCTGAACCTTCGCCGCCTCTGCCTCGTTGCCAGCGAGCGACCGGAAGTCGGTGGAGCGGAACAACATTCCGTATCGCACCGGGCGGTCATCAGCACCACGCCAACCACCGAGGTCGCGCAAGTTGGGGAGTGCGGCAATCGCGCTGGGCGCACCGGGAGCGGGAACAACCTGATCTGTCATAGGCCTCATTATGCTCAACCGCTCGTTACGATGGTTGAGTGAGCATCCCTGCCGAGTCATCCGTGAAGCCACTGTCCGACGCTCTCATCGCCGATGTGAACCAGTTGATTGATGACGACCGCGAGCGGCTCGTCGAACTCTTTAAGGGAATCCATCGCAACCCCGAGCTCGCGTTTATGGAAACGCAGACCGCGCGGATCGTCGAACTTAACCTGCAGAACCTCGGATTCGACATCACGACCGGCATCGGTACCACGGGTGTGGCCGCCATTTACCGCAACGGCGACGGTCCCACCGTGATGTACCGCGCCGATATGGATGCGTTGCCCGTTGAAGAAGAGACCGACGTTGAATACGCGAGCAAGAAGCGGGTCACCCTCGACGACGGTACCGAAGTCCCGGTGGCGCACGTCTGTGGGCACGATGCCCACGTCACCTGGATGCTCGGGATGGCGAAAGCGCTGATCGCCCTGAAGGACCAATGGTCGGGGACGCTGATCCTGATCGGCCAACCCGCCGAAGAACCCATCACCGGCGCCAAGGCGATGGTCGACGACGGCCTGTACAACTACATTCCCAAGCCGGACGTTCTCATCGGCATGCATACTGCGCCAGCACCGGTCGGGGTCGTCGTCTCTTCGCCCGGTCCGCGTCTGGCTGGCACCGATCAACTCGACGTCTTGTTCCACGGCGTCGGAGGCCACGGTTCCATGCCGCAGAAGGCGAAGGACCCCGTTCTGATGGCGGCGCTGGCGGTCGTGGAGTATCAGACGATTGTGTCGCGGATGATTGACCCGCAGAAGACCGCCGTACTGACTGTCGGTGCCATCGATGCCGGTACCGGAAATAATGTCATTCCGTCGTCGGCGCTGGTCAAGGCCAATCTCCGCTGGTACGACACCGAGGTCCGCGAAATCATGCTCGACGCCGTCAAATCGGTGTCCGAGGGAATCGCCCGCACCTACGGCATGGGCGAGGACCAACTGCCGGAGATCATCATGAAGGGCGGTTCCAGCCCTCTCGTCAACGATCCGGAGCTGTCGGCTCAGATCGCGACGTCGTTGGGCGCAGTTCTCGGCGACACCCTCGTCGTCACCGAGAGCCCGCGGGCTACTGGCTCCGAGGATGTCCAGCTGTTGAAGGGCCCGTACCCGGACATGCCGTTCACCTACCTGATGGTCGGCATTGCCGATCCCGACGTCTTCGCCGCTGCCGTCGCCCGCGGCGAGGAGTTCCCCTACGCGCCGCACAACCCGAACTACCTCGTCGACCTGTCGGCGATCCCCCACGGCAGCAAGATCGCCACCTATGCAATGTTGGGGTTGCTGAACCGCGACTGACCCCTCGCCCCGCAAGTACCCCCGCGTCGCTGTTCTCGCATGATGCGTTGATTCCCGCACTACGTCTGACGTAGTGCGGGAATCAACGCATCATGCGAGAACGGGAGCCGGAGGTACGACGGGCAGAATAGGATGCGCGGGCAACGCCGAAGGCCGGCCACCCAATGGGTGACCGGCCTTCGGTGAGTTCTGCGAAACTGCGCAGGGCGATGATCAGAAGATCAGAAGCCCATGCCGCCCATCTCGTCGGCGCCCGGCATTGCCGGAGCAGCCGGAGCAGGCTTGTCAGCAACAACAGCCTCGGTGGTGAGGAACAGAGCCGCGATCGATGCTGCATTCTGCAGTGCCGAGCGGGTGACCTTCACCGGGTCGTTGATGCCGGCAGCCAGCAGGTCCTCGTAGGAGTTGGTCGAGGCGTTGAGGCCCGTTCCCAGCGGCGAGTTGCGGACCTTGTCGGCGACAACGCCGGGCTCGAGGCCAGCGTTGACAGCGATCTGCTTGGCCGGAGCTTCGAGGGCGACGCGAACGATGTTCGCACCGGTGGCCTCGTCACCTTCCAGGGCCAGTCCGTCGATGGCCGACTCCGACTGGAGCAGAGCCACGCCACCACCGGCGACGATGCCCTCTTCGACGGCAGCCTTCGCGTTGCGGACAGCGTCCTCAATGCGGTGCTTGCGCTCCTTGAGCTCCACCTCGGTGGCAGCGCCGGCCTTGATGACTGCAACGCCACCGGCCAGCTTCGCCAGGCGCTCCTGCAGCTTCTCGCGGTCGTAGTCGCTGTCGCTGTTCTCGATCTCGCCGCGGATCTGCGCCACGCGACCGCCGATAGCGTCGGCATCGCCGGCACCGTCGACGATGGTGGTCTCGTCCTTGGTGACGACAACCTTGCGGGCGGTGCCCAGCAGTTCGAGACCAGCGGTCTCCAGCGAGAGGCCAACCTCTTCGCTGATGACCTCGCCACCGGACAGGATGGCGATGTCGGCCAGCATGGCCTTGCGTCGGTCACCGAAGCCCGGAGCCTTGACGGCGACAGACTTGAAGGTGCCCTTGAGCTTGTTGACGATAAGGGTCGAGAGAGCTTCGCCTTCGACGTCCTCAGCGATGATCACGAGGGGCTTGCCCGACGCGATGACCTTCTCCAGCAGCGGCAGGAGGTCCTTGATGGTGCTGATCTTGCCCGAGACGAGCAGGATGTACGGATCCTCGAGGACGGCTTCCTGGCGATCGGCGTCGGTCACGAAGTAGCCCGAGATGTAGCCCTTGTCGAAGCGCATGCCCTCGGTGAGTTCGAGCTGCAGGCCGAAGGTGTTCGACTCTTCGACGGTGATGACACCCTCGTTGCCGACCTTGTCCATGGCCTCGGCGATCAGGTCGCCGATGGTCTGGTCGCCTGCCGAGATACCGGCGGTAGCAGCGATCTGCTCCTTGGTCTCGACCTCCTTGGCCGATGCCAGCAGCGATTCGGTGACGGCCGCAACGGCCTTCTCGATGCCGCGCTTCAGGCCCAGCGGGTTTGCGCCGGCTGCGACATTGCGCAGGCCTTCGCGAACCAGCGCCTGCGCCAGAACGGTAGCGGTGGTGGTGCCGTCGCCCGCGATGTCGTCAGTCTTCTTGGCGACTTCCTTGACCAGCTCGGCGCCGATCTTCTCGTACGGGTCCTCCAGCTCGATCTCCTTGGCGATGGAAACACCATCGTTGGTGATCGTGGGGGCGCCCCACTTCTTCTCCAGGACAACGTTGCGGCCCTTGGGTCCGAGCGTGACCTTGACGGTGTCGGCGAGGCTGTTCAGGCCGCGCTCGAGGCCGCGACGTGCCTCTTCGTCGAAAGCAATCTGCTTTGCCATTGGTAAGTGATCCTCCGGTAGGGGGTGACACTAAGTCTTCGGGCCGGACTCGGATGCCCGCGACGGACGACCGGGGTGTCTTTTGAACCGATCTCATCGATCCGACCTGGCACTCACATGCCGAGAGTGCCAAGTACCATTTTTAGCACTCACACCCCGAGAGTGCAAGGAAGGAGTTTGCCGCTCCCAACCCCTCCAACGACGAACAACGGGCAGGTCACAGCGCCCCTACCGAGGAATACTGCAACCTGCCCGTCCCTAGAAATTTCCTAAGACTTTGCTCCGCCAGGCTGCGAGGACGCGGTTGCGTCGTCCCGCAGCTCACGGCGAAGAATCTTGCCGGTCACCGTCTTGGGCAGTTCGTCCATCACTTCAACTGAACGCGGGTACTTGTAGGCCGCCATCTGCGCTTTGCAGAATTCGACGAGTTCTGCCTCGTCGACGCTCTGCCCCGGATGCAGCGAGACGAAGGCCTTCACCGTCTCGCCGCGATACTCGTCCGGCAGTCCGACGACGGCGGCTTCGCGAACGGCGCTGTGCGAGTAGAGAACGTCCTCGACCTCCCGCGGCCAGATCTTGTAGCCCGATGCGTTGATCATGTCTTTCTTACGATCGACGACGTAATACCAGCCGTCAGCGTCCATGAAGCCGACGTCGCCTGTATGCAACTCACCATTGGGGATCGACGACGCTGTGGCCTCCGGCTTGTTCCAATACCCGGGAACCACCTGAGGACCGGAGGTCGCGAACTCACCGATCTCGCCGATCGGGACGTCAGCCCCGTCCGACCCCACGACACGCACGATCGTATTGAACACCGGCAGTCCAACGGACAATGCACCGGAAACCGGATCGACCGGTGCTCGAACGCCGAAGGGCACTGCGTGCGACGGTGAATTTGTCTCGGTGAGTCCGTAAATGTTGTGGACATAGGCACCGTAGATCTGTTCGAGCCGATCGCCCACCGCGGGCGCGATCGGTGCGCCACCCGAATAGAGGATCCGGAGCGACGAGAGATCGCCGGGCGAAACGCCCGGTGCCGCAGCCAACGCGTTCAGCGCGGTAATCGCCCCAATCGTGAAGACGGGACGGTACTCCTTCACCGCGTCGAGCATCACCGACGGCTCGAAACGATGCGCCAGAACCAGCGGCGACTTCATCAACATGGCGAACATGATGTGCCCGACCAGCCCACTGATGTGGAACAAAGGAGCAATACCCAGGACCGGTTCGCCAGGCTTCAACCCGGTCCATTCGCGGTACACCTGAGCGTTGAACACGAAATTGCCGTGGGTGTTCATCGCACCCTTCGGGTCGCCGGTGGTTCCCGAGGTGTACGCCAGAACGGCGACATCATCCGGGGTGAGCTGCGGGTCCGGAAGGCTGTTGCCGCCGCCCGCAGCGATCAGTTCGCCGAGATCGAGGGTGCCATCGGTGCGAACCGCGTGATAGTCGGCGAAGAGACGGGCGTCGTTGCGGTCCTGCATGTCCAGCGGAGAACAGGTGACGACGGTGTGGACTGATGTGACGCCAGATTCGACGACCTCTCGCCCAATCTGCGCGTACAGATCATCGAGCGCCAGCAATGCCGTAGCTCCGGAATCACGCAGCAAGTACGACAATTCCCGTTGCTTGTTCATCGGGTTGATCGCCACTGCCGTCCCACCCAATCGCCATGCGGCAATCATGCCGATGACAAATGCCGGGTTGTTCTGCACGTAGAGCGCAAGCCGGTCGCCGCGGCTAAACCCATTCGCCGCCAACGCGGATGCGAGCGCCCGTGAGGCCCGATCGACGTCGGCAAAGGTCTGCGACGTTCCGAAGTACGCGAGCATTGCCGCATCGGGCGCGGTGGCCACTGCGGCATCAAAGACCTCGAGCGCCGAGGAATACTCGGGCTCCAAATCGGTGGGGGCCGAGTCCGGGTACCGCGCTAGCCAGGGCCGGTCCGCGTAAGTCACTTGATCACCACCGGGTTGACGGGCGAACCGCTCGCGCTGTGGATCTTCAACGGTGCCGCGACATAGAAGAAGTCGTAGCGGCCATCGCTCGCGCAGTCCTCCGCCAGCTTCTCCAGGTCGCAAATCTCGGTGAAGGCGATTCCAAGGTTGCGCATCAGGGCGTTGTGCAGCACCAGCGCCGCCCCGCTGTTGGGGTCGTGCGTGACCTCGTTGGCGATGGTGTCAGTCACCAGATTCGGGATTTCCATGTCGGCGAACCACTGCACCAATTCCGGGGAGTACACCAAGCCGGGCTCACCGAAGTCCGCGTAGAACCCGTCCGCATCCTGGAAGAACAGTTCGAGGTGGTTGGTGCGGATCAGGAGGATGTCGCGAGGCCGCAGTTCCACGCCCTGCGCGGCTGCGCACGCTTGGAGATCCTCGTGGCTGAATGCTTCCTTCGGGCCCAGTGCGTCCACTCCGCGCCAACGAGCAAGGTCGAGCAAGACTGCACGGCCAGCCACTCCCCGGTTAGCGATCGGTTCGACGCTGGCCTTTTGCAGTCCACCAATCGTGGTGCGCGCGTCGTAGCCATTCCAGATCTTGCCGTCGAACCAAACGTGCCCCAGGGCGTCGTACTGCGTCGACCCCTGCAGGAAGGCTTCGAGCTTGTCATCGGCGTAGTGCAGACCACCCGGGAATTGCGGTCCGTCGCCGCCCTCATCCCAATCAGACTCGTCGTAGACCATTTCCTTTGTCGCCGGCGTGCGTCCGGGCCACACGGGGTCGCCCTTTGGATCTCCAATCAGCCGCTGCAGGGTGAAGAGGTCACCACGCTTGATGAGCGACACTCCACGCAGGACCTGCTCGGCGGTGAGGTAGTTAAGGCTGCCGACCTCATCGTCTGGCCCCCACTTGCCCCAGTTGGACGGGGAGTTTTCAAGGATTTCGGTCAAGTCTGGAACGGAAGTCATCGCAGAACCTTTCGTCGGCGGAGCCCCCAGCCACTTGGGTGGCTTGAGCTCACGGGAGGAATCGAGATTCACCGCCAGACGACCGAGCGACCGTTCGTTCAGTCGGTGATGAGATGAGAATCACAGACTCGATGATGATTGTCAACAGGTGTCAAAAAAAGGTTCTACCTGGCACTTTGTTCCCTCGATGCGCAGGCCAATCTGTTCAGTTTTACTGAACTTTGTCCACCATCATGAGCAGTGCCAAGTTCGCATACTCCTCCGCGACACTCGCACCGGGGAGCGCAGATCCTCCCCCAAACCGCAGCGGCAGCGCCCGACACAGCGCCACAACAGTCCGCGCCGTACCCGCCGGCGAGGACGTCCCAAACTGCCCCAATTCGGTAGCGGCGGTAGCAACAACTTCAAACCTCCGGGTCATGGCGTGCCGCAGGGCGACGATCCGTTCCCGACTCAATTCATCGAGCCGCCGCAACTCGGTTTCGATAACCAACGCTGGCTCCAGCCGATGAATCTGACACAGCGAAAGGGCCTCAACCATCGCTCCGAAAGCTCGCGCCGGGTCATCCCGAAAATCCGCCGCCGCGGCCTCCACGCGCCATGCCGCGTCAATCTCCAGCGCCTCACCAATGGCCGTGATCAGCTGTTTCTTGCCTTGGTGATGCCGATAGATCCCCGCGATACCCACATCTGCCGCGTCCGCAATCATCCGCATGGTTGCACCGTGGTAGCCCACTTCAGAGAAGGCCTCAACCGCCGCTTCCAACACCGGATCAAGGTCGAGCGGCCCAAACTCGCGCCACCGCTGACCAACGGACGCCAAGGATGGATCGGCGGCTACCACAGGCGCCTCGGACCGCACATCCATCAGCGCGGCAGCATCGACGCCCAGCGCGTTCGCGAGTTGGCGCAACCGATCGATCGTTACCGCGACCTTCCCGTTCTCGATAGCGCTCATTGTGCCGACGCTGACTCCGATAACCTTCGCGAGGCTGCGCAACGTTAGTCCGCGTCGGACACGCAAGAGTCGAACCGATTCCCCGACACCCAACGATTGTTCAGCCATACTGAACAGGCTAGCCGGTGCAAACAGATTCACCTGCCCGCACAACCGAACGTGCCACTTAGACTCGACACCATGACCGGCTACGACCAACGGCCGTGGCTCACGGCCTACCCGGCGGACCGTGGCCCACATTTGCGCCGCGCCTTCCCCACGGCGCTCGATATGTTCGATGCCGCTGTCACCGCAGTTCCCCATTCTCCGGCGATTCACTACTTTGATTCAACGCTCACCTGGACAGAAGTCGACCGCGCCGCAAATGCCCTCGCTTGGTTTCTCATCGCCCGCGGGTTCAGCGCGGGCGATCGCCTGGCCCTGTGCCTGCAGAACAATCCGGCGTTTGTTATCGGCGTGATCGCAGCATGGAAAGCAGGCGGGACGGCTACTCCAATCAGTCCGATGGCGACGTCCGATGAGCTGTCCGACGCCCTTGCCTCCTTCGCCCCCACCGCACTGCTCATCCTCGACGACCTGTACTCCGACCGGGCCCGCGCCGTCCTCGCCACCGGGGCAACATCAGTGCGAATCGTGGTGACTGTCTCCGCACTGGACGGGCAGACACGCGATGATGCGCGAGTCTTCGACGGAACAAGGCGCCGCAAGCCGGGCGACACGGTCGACCTGATGGCACTCATCGCGGAAGCATCCGTCGGCAGCGGACCAGCAGCGCAGCAACGGCGGGTCGGGCCGTCAGACATCGCACTCCTCGCCAGCACATCGGGTACCACGGGACCATCCAAGGGTGCCCAGATCACCCATGCGAACCTCGCGTTCAACGCACAGGTGTACCGAGACTGGACCGGATTGCGTCCGGGTGAACCAGTCCTCGCGCTCGCGCCCGTCTTCCACGTAACCGGATTGGTCGGTGCCGTCGCCACCGCATTGATTAACCAGTCGCCGCTGATCATGACCCATCGGTTTCATCCGACGGTCATCGCCGATGCCTGCCGCGAATGGCAGCCTGCGTTCTGCGTTGCGGTGATCACCGCGTACATCGCACTTGCCGGTGACCCCGACGTCAAAGC
Source organism: Gordonia sp. 34D (assembly GCF_056682775.1). Classification (NCBI taxonomy): domain Bacteria; kingdom Bacillati; phylum Actinomycetota; class Actinomycetes; order Mycobacteriales; family Gordoniaceae; genus Gordonia; species Gordonia sp. 34D. The sequence continues at coordinate 2,623,618 of NZ_CM155293.1, forward strand.
ATCCGACCTTGCCTCACTTCGATTGCGGTACTCCGGTGGCGCACCGATCGAACCAGACGTCGCCGACCGACTTGAGGAACGACTCGGTGGCTACATCCACAACGTTTACGGACAGACCGAAACAACCTCGCCGTCGCATGCGGTTCCACCGGGCGTAAGCGCCCCGGTCAGCGACGATTTCGAGGTCTTATCGGTAGGAATACCAGTGTTCGACACCATCGTGCGGATCGTCGACGACGACGGCAACGACCTTCCGGTCGGCGAGATCGGCGAATTGGTGACGACCGGACCACAGGTGATCCACGGCTACTGGAACGATCCGGTCGCAACGGCCGACGCCTTCTCCGGCGGTTCTCTACGCACCGGGGACGTTGGGTTTATGGATCCAAACGGTTGGTTTTACATCGTCGACCGCAAGAAGAACATCATCAATGCCGCCGGATACAAGGTGTGGCCGTCGGAAGTCGAGCGACGATTGCAGTCGCATCCGGCCATCGCGGAGGCTGCCGTGATCGGCGTACCGGATGGGTACCGTGGCGAAACGGTGAAAGCCTTCATCGTGACCAACCCCGGTGCGACGATGACTGTGGGCGAGGTGATCGCTTACTGCCGAGATCATCTGGCGGCTTATAAGTACCCGCACGAGGTGGAGTTCGTCTCCGCGCTCCCGCGCACCGCAACCGGCAAGCTACTGCGCCGTGCCCTACGCTGATCGGGAAGACCGCACCTACCTGCGGCGTTCATGCCAGAGGCACCACGCCCCGCAGCTAGTCTCGAACCGTGATGCCCTATGTCCGCTGAGCTGATTGCGATCACGGCCCTGGGCGTCGTGCTCGCCGCCGTACTAATCGTCGTTGCCCTGCGGACCCGCCGGGTCGTCAGCACTCCGCACGAGCGCGCCGTTCACAACACGCTGCAGACTGCGGCCGTCGCCGCTCGCTCGCTCCGAAATGGCCTGACCGAAGAATCTGCGACCGCCGCCGCTGTCCCGCTGCGGACCCTGACCGGTGCCGACGGTCTCGCCCTCTACGCCGCCGACGGAACGTTCCTCGCCTACGACGGCGACATCGACCTGTGGACGCCACCGCTTCGCCGGGATGCCGCCCGCCTCGCATCCGAAGCCCTCGACAATGGCCGTCACGCGGTCCTGACAAATCCCGGGGGTGGCGTGGGCCCCACCCGCAGCCTATTGGCCGCTCCCCTGCTCTCCGACGACATCAGCGCCGGTGCGCTCGTCGTGGTCTCGCTCACCAATCCCGGCCCCGGCCGCATCGGTGCCATCACCGAAGTGGCCCGGTACGCGTCCGGGCAACTGCAGCTCGCCGAACTCGACGCCTCCCGCTCACGTCTGGATCGCGCCGAAGTGCTCGCCCTGCGCGCCCAGATCAGCCCGCACTTCATCTATAACGCCCTCAACACCATTGCCTCATTTGTCCGCACCGATCCCGAACGGGCACGCGAACTGATTCTCGACTTCGCCGACTTCACCCGCTACTCGTTCCGGGCCGCGGGTGAATACACCGTGCTGTCCGACGAACTCCGCAATATCGACCGCTATCTCACCCTCGAACGCGCCCGGTTCGGCGACGGGCTCGTGGTGAAACTCCAGGTCGCTCCCGAAGTCCTCGGCGTCGTGGTTCCATTCTTGGCATTGCAGCCCCTTGTCGAGAATGCCGTCCGCCATGGCATGGCTGGCCGACGCGACGGGACCATCTCCATCGTCGCCCGCAATGTGGGGTCCGACTGCCTCCTCAGCGTCGAAGACGACGGCGTCGGCATGGATCCCGAACTGCTGCGGACCGGGGCCATCGACGCACTCGACCCCGCTGGACCGCAGGAATCGGACGGTGCACACGTTGGACTCACCAACGTCGACCAACGACTGCGGTCCGCGTTCGGCAACGACTACGGCCTCGTTATCGAAACCGCGATCGGTGCCGGAACTAAAGTCAGCATGCGAGTTCCCAAGTTCGCGCCCGGTATCCACGTCGCACCGGCAACCAGTCGCACCCGCCCTGGCGGAGTTTCTCCGTCGAGAAACGCCCCGACCTCCGAGGAGACGAAACGATGACCGAGCTCACCGTCCTCGCAGTCGACGACGAAATCCCCGCCCTTGACGAACTGACATATCTCTTGGACCGCCACGATGCGGTCACCACCGTCTACAAGGCGTCCGACGCGACCGAAGCACTCCGCGAACTGGCCGACCATCACATCGACGCCGTATTCCTCGATATTTCAATGCCCGGCCTCTCCGGAATGGAATTGGCGTCGGTCCTTGCCAACTACACCGCACCCCCGATCATCGTGTTCGTCACCGCGCACGACGATCGAGCCGTCGAAGCCTTCGATGTCGGTGCCGTCGACTACCTGTTGAAGCCGCTGCGCAGCGAACGACTCGACCAAGCGCTGGTCCGCATCGTGGCGGCCCTCAATAACGGTGCCGAGCCCGCCGCTGCCACCGAACCGGACGAGCCCGCCGACGACGTAATCCCCGTCGAACTCGGAGGCGTCACATCACTCGTGCAGCGCGATTCGATCTCGTGGATCGAGGCCGTTGGCGACTACGCCCGCCTGCACACCGACACTGGGTCTTATCTGGTGCGCGTCACCCTTTCGACTCTCGAATCTCGTTGGCGACGAGCAGGATTCGCACGCGTACACCGCTCGTACCTGGTTTCGCTACCGATGGTCGTCGGGCTGCGCTCAGCGGGCACCACGACGATGGTGCGTGTCCGAGCCAACGGACGATCACCGGCGGTGGAACTCCCCGTCAGTCGACGCCAGGTCCGAGAACTCAAAGACCGACTCGTCCGCGATCCGCTCCGCACCTTCCGCGCCCCGAGGGCCGAGGGCGGCGACTAGCCTCATGTCCCCCAGAGAGTCGGGCTCCGATTCCGCCCGCGACCGCGCCGGCCAACGCGAACGCGTCGTCTTGTCTCAACGTCGCGGTGCCCGCGTTGTTCGCACTCGAGTAGAAGTTGCCGAACAGACCGACATTGGTGAGCATTTGGTCCGCGGCCTCGTTCGCGCCCAACTGGGACTGTCGTTGCGGTTGGGGCTGGCGGTACTCGCAATTTTCGCGGCGATTCCCCTCATCGGCGCCACCGTCAAACCGTTCAGCCATGCGACCGTGTTCGGGTGGCCACTCAACTGGCTAATCCTGGGACTGTTGCCGTTACCCCTGCTGTACCTGGCGGGCCGCCTCTACATCCGGCTCGCCGAGCAGGCCGAACGCGACTTCGTCCGGCTCGTCGACGGGGATACCAACGACGGGGACACCAACAACGGGGACACTAACGGCGCCGACCCTAACGGCGGGGACAGCAGCGGGAACAGTTACGACCCGAATCGGGACGGGCAGGGACCAGCCCGATGATGACCGATCACGTTTCGGCCCTCACCGTCGTCGCCATCCTTCTCGCGGCCCTGGGCACCGTTGCGGTCGGTGCCTACGGCGGTCGTGGGGCGCGCTCCACCTCCGACTTTCTCGTGGCTTCCCGCAGCATCGGACCCGGCTGGAACGCGGCCGCCATCGCGGGCGAATACCTGTCGGCGGCGTCGTTCCTCGGCGTTGCTGGCCTGGTCGCCAAATACGGTGCAGATGCCCTCTGGTATCCGATCGGCTTCACCGCCGGCTACCTGTCGCTGCTGCTGTTCGTGTCCGCGCCCTTGCGCCGTTCGGGCGCGTACACCGTGCCGGATTTCGCCGAGTTCCGCCTCGGATCAGTCCGCGCTCGCAAAGCCGCCATGGCCGTCGTCATCGTTATCTGCGTCCTCTACCTGGTTCCGCAATTGCAAGGGGCCGGGCTGACGTTGCAGATCCTGCTGCACATTCCGCCGTGGGTGGGAATCGTCGCGACGGGACTGCTGGTGATCGTCAACGTGGTCGGCGCAGGCATGCGATCGGTGACTTTCGCCCAGGCCATCCAGTACTGGCTCAAACTGACCGCCGTCGCTATCCCGGTGATCGTGCTCGGTGCCATTTTCCTCAACAGCCCGCAACGGATCGGCGACCCACTGCCGCCGCGAGTGCACACCGAAACCACCGTCCGCATCGACACCCCCGTCGACGTATCAGTCACCGATCCGGTCGGCGTCCGCGTCACCGGGACCGTCGACGATGTCGTCGTCGCGAACGCACCCCTGACTGCGGGGATGCACCAACTCAGTCGCGGCTCCGTCATCGACCTCGACGCCGGAGCCGCCACCCCCGTCGTTGCCGGAGCCCCGCAGACAGGGTCGGCGTGGATGACATCCGGCGGCGGCCTCGGCGGCGGCCATCCCCTGTACCAGGTGTTGTCGCTGATCATCGCGACATTCCTTGGCGCGATGGGCCTGCCGCATGTGCTGGTCCGGTTCTACACCAACCCAGACGGTAGGGCCGCACGTCGTACCGCGTTGAACGTGATCGCCGCGCTGTCGGTGTTTTATTTCTTCCCCACGGTGCTCGGTGTCTTAGCTCGGGTGTGGGTTCCGCAACTTCTCGCAACGGGCACCGCAGACGCTTCGGTGCTCCTGCTGCCGTCGTCCGCTACCGGAGGCATCCTCGCGATCGGGCTGTCGGCGCTCGTCGCAGCCGGCGCTATGGCCGCGTTCCTGGCCACGTCGTCGGGCCTACTCGTCAGCATCGCGGGCGTCATGTCGACCGACTTGATGCCCGCCGGAGTCCGTTCCTTTCGGATCTGCGCGCTGATTGGCGGCACCATCCCGATCGGCATAGCCCTCGGTGCGGGCAGCCTGGAATTGTCCCGATCAGTCGGCCTCGTGTTCGCGGTGTCCGCGTCCACCCTGTGCCCACTTCTGGTCCTCGGTATCTGGTGGCGGGGCCTCACCGCAGTCGGCGCGATCAGCGGACTGGCCATCGGCGCTATCACCTCGGCGGTCGCCGTCGGCATTTCCGTCACCGGAATCATCACCGACGACGACGGCTGGCTCGCCGTCATTGCCAGTTACCCCGCTGCGGTAACGGTACCCCTCACGTTCGCAACAATGGTGCTGGTCAGCCTAGTGACCCGCGCTCGCATCCCAGCGGGCACCGCTGGCGCTTTCGCCCGCATGCACGTGCCCGAACGGCTTGGCCTGGGCGTCGAACGGACGCCGTAGCCGACAAAATGCGTCACCGTTCGTCCTCCAGCACGCACCGTTAATCGCACGAGGCCCCCAGTCCGTCGCCTCAATCACAGATCGCTTTAGTTGTGACCGTCCTCTCACTCATGCTTTGAAGCAGTTTGTACTGCCAGTCCACTTCAGAGAAGGAGCGATCGTGACCACCACAGATCAAGCCGCGGACGCGAATGTGAGTCCGTCGCAGGACGCATTCCTCGCCGCGCAAGCCAGTCCGGAGTTTGCGCAACTGCGCAAGACCCTGACCCGGTTCGTATTCCCGATGACGGTCTTCTTCCTCCTTTGGTACTTCACCTACGTCATCCTCGGCGCTTTCGCCCACGACTTCATGGGCACTCCCGTGTGGGGCAACATCAACGTCGGGCTCCTGCTGGGTTTGCTGCAGTTCGTCACCACATTCGGCATTACCTTCCTGTACGTCCGCTTCGCGGGACGTGATCTGGACCCCAAGGCAGAAGTGGTTCGTGACAACTTCGCCAACGGCACCTACGCCCGCGAAGCAGGTGAGATCGCGTGACCACCAACGTGTTGGCCGAATCCAACGTCGGTAACCCGACCATCAATATCGCCATCTTCATTGCCTTCGTCGCCGTAACCATGGTTGTCGTGATTCGCGCCAACCGGAAGAATGCCTCCGCCTCCGAGTTCTTCACCGCCGGTGGCGGTTTCACCGGGCCGCAGAACGGCGTCGCTATCGCGGGTGACTACCTGTCGGCCGCCAGCTTCCTAGGCATCGCGGGCGCTGTCGCCGTCTACGGCTACGACGGCTTCCTCTACTCAATCGGTTTCCTGGTCGCCTGGCTGGTCGCACTCCTGCTGGTCGCCGAACTCCTCCGAAATACGGGCCGGTTCACGATGGCCGACGTCCTGAGCTTCCGACTCCATGAGCGCCCCGTCCGCATGGCGGCCGCACTGTCGACGCTCGTCGTCTCGCTGTTCTACTTGCTGGCACAGATGGCGGGTGCCGGTGGCCTCGTCGCGCTGCTGCTCAACATCCACGACCGCACCGGTCAGTCCATCGTGATCGCCATCGTTGGCGTCCTGATGATCGCTTACGTTCTCATCGGCGGCATGAAGGGCACCACCTGGGTGCAGATCATCAAGGCTGTCCTGCTGATTATCGGTGCCGGCGTCATGACGTTCCTGGTGCTCGCCAAGTTTGGCTTCAATATGTCGACCATCATGGGCGACGCGCAGTCCGCGATGAGCGGATCGTCGGACGCCAAGACTGCCGCTCGCGACGTTCTCGCTCCCGGCGCGCAGTACGGCGGGTCGGTGACCTCACAGATCAACTTCCTGTCGCTCGGCCTGGCTCTGGTCCTCGGTACCGCAGGACTGCCGCACGTCCTGATGCGCTTCTACACGGTTCCGACCGCCAAGGAAGCCCGCCGTTCGGTGGTCTGGGCGATCTCGCTGATCGGTGCGTTCTACCTGTTCACGCTGGTTCTCGGCTACGGTGCCGCGGCGCTGGTCGGACCGGACCGCATCATGGCTGCCGCGGGCAAGGAAAATGCGGCCGCACCGCTGCTGGCTCTCGAACTCGGTGGCACCGTTTTGCTGGGCGTGATCTCGGCCGTCGCCTTCGCAACGATCCTGGCGGTTGTCGCTGGTTTGGCCATCACCGCCTCGGCGTCGTTCGCCCACGATATTTACGCCTCGGTGATCAAGCGCGGCACGGCGAGCGAAGACGATCAGGTGCGCGTCTCACGCCAGTGCATTGTGGTCCTTGGCGTGCTGAGCATCATCTTGGGCATTCTCGCCAACGGCCAGAACATTGCCTTCCTGGTGGCGCTGGCGTTCGCCGTCGCCGCGTCGGCAAACCTGCCGACCATCCTGTACTCGCTGTACTGGAAGCGCTTCAACACTCGTGGCGCCCTGTGGAGCATGTACGGCGGTCTCGCCTCGTGCATCCTCTTGATCATCTTCTCGCCCGCCGTCTCCGGTGGACCGAAGGCCATGATCCCGAGTGCCGATTTCGCGTGGTTCCCGCTGTCGAACCCCGGCATCATTTCCATCCCGCTGGCCTTCATCCTCGGCATCGTCGGCACGCTGTCGTCGAAGGATCATGGCGAACCCGGCCGCAACGCCGAAATGGAAGTCCGCTCCCTCACCGGCGTCGGCGCGGAAGGAGCCCTCTCCCACTAGGAGTGCCACTCGCCTTCACGTTCTCGCATGATGCGTTGATTCCCGCACTACGTCAGACGTAGTGCGGGAATTGACGCATCATGCGAGAACAGGAGGAGCGGAGCGACGGTGGGGCTAGTCCTGAATCCGCGCGAACGGCTTCGCCGCCTCGAGTTCGAACGCCAATTCCAGCAAGGTTCGTTCGTCGCCGAGGTCGGACGAGAAGTGGATGCCCACCGGGACGCCGTTGGAACCCTGGCCGAGCGGCACCGTGATGGCGGGACCGCCGCTGGTGTTGTTGGCGGGAGTGAAGGCCACGTAGTCGATGAGGCGCGCGAAAATCTCGTCGAAGTCGCCGCTCGGATCCAGGTGGCCAATCTCCGGGACCGCATGTGCGAGGGTCGGCGACAAGACGACGTCGAAGTTGTCGAAAATCGCGTGGAAGGCCTTGTTCGCGCGCTTCAGCCCCATGATCGAGCTCGGCAAGCGGTAGAAGCGCTTCATGAACCGCGACGACAGTCCCTTCGTGAACGGATCCACCTTCGACCGGTCGAAACCCTTTCCAATCGACTGCGCACCCAGCCGTTCAATACCGAACGCCATCAGCGCCCAGTAGTCGGTGAACTGGTTGATGTAGGCCCGGTCAATCGGCATCGGAATCGTCGTCACCCGGTGGCCCAACGACTCCAACAGTTCGACGGTGGCATCCAACGCGCGGCTCGTATCCGCATCCAACAGGCGGCCCGTCAGCGGCGCATTCAACATCGCGACCCGCAACCGTTTGGTTCCCGGACCTTCGACGAGCCCGATCGGCGGCAACGAATCCACCCGACGTTGACGTTCCAGGTCGGCAAAATAATGCGCCGTGTCGCGAACCGTGCGGGTCAAAACGCCATTGCTGACCAGGTCGATCGGCATGCCCTTCATCTGCGCAGACTGCGCTACCCGACCTCGGGTCGGCTTCAATCCGACGAGCCCACACGCCGCGGCCGGAATCCGAATGGAGCCGCCACCGTCGTTGCCGTGCGCGATGGGCACCGCACCCGACGCCACCAACGCTGCCGCCCCGCCCGACGACGCCCCGGACGAGAAATCGGTGTTCCACGGATTCCGCGTCGGAGCCCGGTCCGCAAACTCCGTTGTCGCCGTCAACCCGAACGCCGGCATTGTCGTCGCCCCCAGAATGTTCAACCCCGTCGCGACCAGTTCGTCGGCAACCGGTTCGTTCGCCGCAGCAGGTACGACCGCCGGCGCGGCCGACCCGTACAACGTGGGGATGCCCTCAAACTGGGTGTTGTTTTTGATCAACGACGGCACGCCGGCGAAAGCGCCGCCGAAGTCTCCCGTTGCCGCGCGTGTGAGGGCCCGCTCGCGGTCGTCGTAGGCCACCGCCCCGAGGGTGGGTTCGACGACATCGATCCGGGCCAGCGCGGCTTTTGCCGCCTCGGTCGGCGAGATTTCTCCCGCCGCGATCGATTGGGCAACACCTACGGCATCGAGCTCGCCCAGGCAATCATCGGTGAACGCATGCACATGCAACATGGCGCTCACCGTAACCGACAGGCGCCCCGCGGAACGGGCAAGGCTGTACGGCGACACACATCAACAGGTAAGACTACTGACATGCAGTTGCAATTCACACCAGAAGAAGAAGCCTTCCGCCAGGAACTCCGGACGTACTTCACGACCGAGATTCCGGCGGAGATCCGTGAGCGATCCAAGGCAGGGGCCCTTAATTACCCGGACGATCTGATCACCACGACTCAGGCTCTCAACAAGGGTGGCTACGCCGTCCCGCACTGGCCGGTCGAATGGGGCGGTCAAGATTGGACGCCGATCCAGCACCACATTTGGCGCGAAGAGATGGCGTTGAACTTTGTGCCCGACCTTCTGCCGTTCAACGCGGGCATGGTGGGCCCGGTGATCGCCGCATTCGGTTCACAGAAGCTGAAAGAAGAGTTCCTCCCGAAGACCGCGAACCTCGACATCTGGTGGTGCCAAGGATTCTCCGAGCCCGAAGCCGGCTCCGACCTGGCGTCTCTGAAGACGCGCGCCGTTCGCGACGGCGATCATTACATCATCAACGGACAGAAGACGTGGACCACGCTCGGTCAGTTCGCCGAGTGGATTTTCTGCCTCGCCCGCACCGATCCGGACGCCAAGAAGCAGGCAGGTATTAGCTTCTTCCTGTTCCGGATGGATAGTCCCGGCGTGGAATTGCGACCCATCCAGCTAATTGACGGCAGCTATGAGGTCAACGAGGTCTTCTTCGACAACGTGCGCGTCCCGGCCGAGTACATGGTCGGCGAGGAGAACATTGGTTGGACGATCGCCAAGTTCCTCTTGGGCAACGAGCGGTCCGGCATCGCCCGCATCGGGTGGACCAAGACGAAGGTTGCACAAGCCAAGGAATTGGCCAAGGCCACCCGCACCCCGCAGGGAACCCTGCTCGACGACCCGCTGTTCGCCGCCCGTCTCGCGGCCCTGGAGAACGAGCTCCTGGCGCTCGAGGTGACGCAGTTGCGGGTGGTCGCCGGATCGAGCGACGGTAAGCCGAACCCGGCGTCGTCGTTGCTGAAGCTCCGCGGCTCGGAGTTGCAGCAGGCCGCCACCGAGTTGCTTGCCGACATCGCGGGCCCGGACTCCCTCCCGGTTTCCGGCATCGACGGTGCCGACGAGCCAGCAGACATTTCGAGCCCCGACTGGGCACAGCGAGCAACGCCGCAGTACCTCAACTACCGCAAGGTGACGATCTACGGCGGGTCATCGGAAGTGCAGCGTCAGATCATCGATAAGGCCGTGCTCGGCCTGTAATTGCGGCTGCCGCCGACCAGACTTGAGTTAAGGATTACCCATGGAATTTGAACTTTCCGAAGAACAGGTCATGCTGCGCGACACCGTTCGCGAAGTACTGACCAAGAAGTACGACATTGAGACCCTGCGCGCCGTCACCGACACCGAACTCGGCTGGGATCGCGGCGTGTGGAACTCGCTCGCCGAGATCGGCATCTTGGGCTTGGTGTTCGACGAGGCCGATGGCGGCACCGGTGCCGGAGCCGAAGAACTCGCCCCCGTCATGGAGGAGTTTGGTGCGTCGATCGCGCCCGAACCGTTCCTCGACGCGGTGGTGGTGCCCGGCCTCCTGGTCGCCAAGACGGCCGACGCCGATGTCCGCGCCGACATCGTCGGGGGCCTCTCGTCGGGCGAGCGTCTGTTGGCTTTTGCCCATCACGAGAACGGCGACCGCTGGCCGTCGTATGCCGTCGAAACGGCCTTCGCGAATGGCGCTCTGACCGGAACCAAGTCGTTGGTCCCGGCAGGCCATTCTGCCGACACGCTGGTGGTTTCGGCGCGCGATGAGGCCGGGGAAGTTGGCCTCTACTTGGTCGACGCCGCTGCCGATGGCGTTTCCCGCACTGGCTACCGCACCCACGACCGTCGCCGTGGCGCACAAATTACCTTCGACGGCGCTGCCGCCACTCGCCTCGGTTCGGGCGATGCAACCGCCGTCATCAACGACGTCGAGGTCTACACCCAAGCCGCCTTGACGGCGGAATCTGTGGGCGCGATGCGCTCGTGCCTGACGATGACCACCGAATACCTCAAGACCCGCAAGCAGTTCGGTGTCACGCTCTCGACTTTCCAGGCCCTGACGCACCGCGCCGCCGACATGTACGTGTCGCTGGAATTGGCCAGCAGCCTGAGCGTTTTCGCGACGGCGGCACTGTCCGACGACCGCTTCGATCCGACGATTGCCTCGCGTGCCCGGTTGCAAGCCGCACGCTCGGGAAAGCACATCGGAGAGGAAGCTATCCAGATGCACGGCGGTATCGGCATGACCGCCGAGTACCCGGTGGCGCACTACGTGAGCAGGTTGACCGCGATCAGTCACACGCTGGGCGATGCGGACAGTCATCTGCAGCGCCTGTCGGGTGCGGTCGCCGACTACGACATGGTGGTCGTCGAGTAACCGCGCTTGCCAGCCACCCTAGAAGGTGTGACCTTGCGTCACATGCACTAGAGTGACCGGCAGCACTGTTCCGTAACGCGCGGGACGCACTTGCCGTCTGTGGGACGGCAACCGCCAAGGAGGAAACTATGGCTACAACTCTGATCGAAGACTCCGTCGAAATCGCGGCCACGCCGGAACAGGTTTGGTCGGTCATCAGCGATCTGCGCCGCATGGGCGAGTGGAGTCCGCAGTGCAAGAAGATGTTTATCTTCGGCGGCGACGTGAAGTTGGGCACCAAGACGTTCAACATCAACCGCAGCGGCGCCCTCGTATGGCCGACGCGGTCGAAGGTCGTCACCTTCAAGCCGAACGAAGAGCTTGCTTTCAAGATCGCCGAAAACAAGACCGTGTGGGCTTTCAAGATCACCCCGACCGACGCCGGCGTGCAGCTGACCGAAAGCCGCACTGCGGCGGGCGGCCAGACCACAAAGCTGTCATCGACCCTGGTAGACAAGGTTTTCGGAGGCGAAACCTCTTTTGAGGCCGAGCTCGCCGAGGGGATCCGCGAGACGCTCGGCAAGATCAAGCGCGCCGCCCAGGCATAGTCGCTTCCTGCCAGAGTTTTCCCCGCTCAGCACCGGCGGTGGTCGCCTGCGACCCCGTCAACGCCGGGCGGGGAAAACTATTTTCGTGACCAGCGGTAGGCCACACGATGCGGTGCTCGCCCCGCGGGCGATTAAACTCGACACCACTACCGCCAAGCCCGATTACCTCGGGACGGCGACCTCTATCTAGGAGTGCAGAACCGGTGGCTCGACGTCCCGCCCAACCCGACGACCGCGAAGGCCTTGCCCACCTCGTCGACCTGTTTCGCGAAACGGTCCCGCCACTGCACCCGAAGGGACTCCCCTTCGTCGTCGGACCGGCCGCAGTCGCGGTCCTCGGCCGCAAGCACCCCTGGATTTCGCGTCCCGCCATGGCCCTTGCGGGCGCATCGGCCCTGTTTTTTCGCCACCCCAGCCGCGTACCTCCGACCGGCGACGGCCTCGTCGTAGCACCGGGCGACGGCACCATCGCTCTCGTCGACGAGGCGATCCCGATGCCCGAACTGGGCCTCGGCGACAAACCGCTCCCCCGCGTTTCTACCTTCCTGTCGGTATTCGACGTCCACGTTCAGCGAGTCCCGATCTCGGGCCGAGTCCTGTCCGTGCAGCACACCCCCGGCAAGTTCCTCTCAGCCGACCTGCCGGAAGCAAGCAGCGAAAACGAACGCACCGCGATGACCATCGCGGCTGGTGCCGACGCATCCGGCCCCCGGGTCGGTGTCGTGCAGATCGCCGGACTGATCGCTCGACGCATCGTCTGCGACCCGGCGCCCGGTGACCAGCTGACGATCGGCGACACCTACGGTCTCATCCGATTCGGCTCCCGCGTCGACGTGTACTTCCCGGAAGGCACCGAACTGAAGGTGACCGTCGGACAGCGCGCCGTTGGTGCCGAAACCATCCTGGGACAGCTGCCTGCAGTGCAGAAGTCGGGACGCTGATGGCCCGCATCCGGGCCCTGCGCAGCCCTTCGGTGACCCCGCGCAAGCGTTCGTTGCGCCGTACCGTAGACAACTCGCTGTCCGACCCCACCGCCTCTTCGGACCCCAGATCGGCACGCTCACGCGCCTCCCGATCGGCCCGCGCCGGCCGGATGATCGTGCCGTCGACGCTGACCATCCTCGCGATCTGCGCTGGCCTGACTGCCGTGCGGTCCGCCGACGTCGGCCAGGTTGACCTCGCGATGGGACTGCTGGTGCTAGCCGCGGTCTTTGACGGCCTCGACGGCCGCGTGGCTCGGCTGATGGATGCGTCAACCAAGATCGGTGCCGAAGTCGACTCGCTCGCCGATGCGATCAACTTCGGTGTCGCGCCCGCGCTAATCGTGTACGCAGTCGTGCTCCGTGACGCATCGTCGTCGGCGGCCCAAGACTTCGGCTGGATCTTGGCACTCCTGTATTGCGTGGCCATCGTGCTGCGGCTCGCCAGGTTCAACACCCTGCTCGACGACGACAACGCGCCCAGATACACGAAGGACTACTTCGTCGGCGTTCCGGCTCCGGCCGCCGCCGTCATGGCCCTGTTGCCGATCGGCCTCGAGCAGCATTTCGGGAGCGGATGGTGGTCGTCCGTGCCCGCCGTCGGCGCGTGGATGGTGTTTATCGGACTCCTCGCCGTTAGCCGCGTCCCGACGCTGTCGCTGAAGGGCGCCAATATTCGCCCCAGCGCGCTGGCCGGCATTCTCTTCATCGTCGCCGCAGCCGCCGCCCTGCTCTTCACCTTCCCCTACCTGCTGATGATCATCATCGTGGTGGTTTATCTGGTGCACATTCCGTTCGCGTGGCGCACCCAACGGTGGGCCGCCGCACACCCCGAGCACTGGGAAGCACCGGCCCGCGACCGGCGCCTACAACGCCGTGACGAACGCAGGCAGGCCGTCGCGGCCGGAACCCGCCGTCGCGGTATGCCCGCGCGCGGCGGTCGTGCCCCGTCAACGGCGCGTCTGGGTCTGCGGCGCCCGCAGGGCCCACCCGAGGACTGAGAAGATGACGCCATCGCTGACCCTGACCGCGCGACTGCAGATCGCCGCAGCCGACTCTCGACGCGGCATCGTGCGTGTGCATCCCGAAGTCCTCGTCGCGCTGTCGTTGCGCGAGTGGGATGCCGTTCAACTCACCGGTGCGCGCGTCACCTCCGCGGTGGTCGCCGCGACGTCCGCCAGCGCACCGACGGGCCTGATCCAGCTCGACGAGCTCACCTTCTCGAACCTCGGGATTCGCGAGAATGAGCAGGTCGTGGTGGCACCCGTGGTAGTTCACGGCGCGACGCGCGTGAGCGTCCAGGGCTCGGCACTGACCACTGTCTCCATCACAGAACCGACCTTGCGACGGGCACTCCTGGGGAAGGTCGTGAGCGTTGGCGACACCGTCTCACTGCTGCCCCGAGACCTCGGACCGGAACTGTCGGCGTCCAAAGCCACCGCGTCGCTGGCCCGCTCGGTCGGGATCACCTGGACCAACGAGTTGCTGACGATCACCGAAACCGTGCCGGCGGGCCCGGTCAGTGTGCAAACCAATTCGGCAGTCTTGTGGCACACCGGCGACGCGCCGATCACCGCTGGTCGACGGGATTCGACGCCTGCGGCCACCGGGAAAGCCTCGACCGGTGACGGTTCGACGCAGCCCCCGGCTCCGAGGTCGGTGCGCCCGACCTCCGACCTGGTGGGCGTTGACACCCAGGTCGCTCGTCTCACCGAGTGGCTCGAGGTGAACCTCGACAACCCCGATGTGCTCCGCAAACTTGGGGCCGCGCCACGCCTCGGCGTGCTGGTTTCCGGTCCGACCGGGGTCGGGAAGGCGACGGTCGTGCGGTCGGTCTGCCAAGGCCGTCCACTCGCCGAAGTCGATGGCCCCTCGGTTGGTGCGCTGACCGCCGAGCCGCGCCGCGGCGCCGTCCAAGACGCCCTCGCCCAGCTCTCTGACGGTGGCGTCCTGCTCATTACCGACATCGACAAACTGCTCCCCGGCACCGCCGATCCCGTGGCGTCGCTGATCTTGCAAGACCTGCGCGATGGCATCGCCGATGGCACGGTCGCCCTCATGGCCACCACGTCCGATCCGGGCGACCTCGACTCCCGACTCCGCGAACCCGACCTGTGCGACCGCGAACTGCGGATCGGCCTGCCCGACGCCGCTCAACGCTCTCGTCTGCTGCACGCGATCGCATCGGACGCGCCGACCGATGGTCGTATCGATTTCGACGAGATCGCCTCGCGCACCCCGGGATTTGTCGCCGCCGACCTCGCCGCCCTGATTCGCGATGCCGCGCTACGGGCCGCGACCCGCGCTACCCGCGACGACGAACCCCCTGCCTTGCGCACCGAAGACCTCATCGAAGCTCTCGGTGTGGTCCGCCCCGCGTCGCGCTTGGGGTCACCGGATGTGGCACTGGGATCGATCACGCTCGACGATGTCGGCGACATGGTCGAGACCCGCCAGGCACTCACCGAAGCTGTCCTGTGGCCGCTGCAGCACCCCGACACCTTCACCAGACTCGGTGTGGAACCCCCGCGCGGTGTGCTGCTCTACGGGCCGCCCGGCTGCGGCAAGACCTTCGTGGTTCGCGCACTCGCTGCTTCCGGCAAACTGTCGGTCCACAGCGTCAAGGGTGCCGAGTTGCTCGACAAGTGGGTCGGCTCATCTGAGCGGGCCGTCCGCGATCTGTTCACGCGGGCCCGCGAGAGCGCACCGTCCATGATTTTCCTCGACGAGGTCGACGCTCTCGCCCCGCGTCGCGGCGGATCCACCGATTCGGGCGTCGCCGACCGCGTGGTGGCCGCCCTGCTGACCGAACTCGACGGCGCCGAACCCCTCACCGACGTCGTCGTTCTCGGAGCCACCAACCGCCCCGACTTGATCGACCCGGCACTCCTGCGGCCCGGTCGGCTCGAACGCCTGGTCTTTGTGCCGCCACCGGACGCCGAAGCCCGCGCCGACATCCTGCGCGCCGCCTCGCGAAACGTGCCCCTCGCCGACATCGACTTGGCGGCCCTGGCTGCAGAACTCGACGGCTATTCGGCTGCCGACTGTTCGGCACTGCTGCGCGAGGCGGCCCTGGCTGCGATGCGCCGGGACATCGACGCCGTGACCGTGACCGCCGACGATGTCGCGACCGCACGCGAGTCTGTACGTCCATCGCTGGATCCGGTTCAGGTCGCTGAACTCGAGGCGTACGCGCAGCGTCGCGCCGAGTAGCGTGCCCGGCCGTTAAGAACTGCGCCAAACTGCCTCGCGGATCGGCCGACCCCTGTACGAATTACTAGGAGACCCAAGTAATTTCTGCAAGGAGAGATCGTGACCACCGGATTTAGTCCAGAGACCACCGCTGCCGTCGCCACCGCGCGGTCGTACACGATCGGCGACCTGCTGCGCCGAACCGCACTCCGCACGCCATCCAAAACCGCCATCATCAACGGCGACACCACGCTGACGTTCGCCGAGTTCGACGAAGCCGTGAACCGATGCGCCAATGCGCTCACAGAACGCGGCCTCGCCCAGGGCGACCGCCTGGCGCTCGTGAGCCATAACTGCTGGCAGTTCGTCGTGCTCGGGTTCGCGACGGCCCGCCTCGGTGTGGTGTTGGTTCCCATCAACTTTGGCCTCGGTGCCGAAGAAATCGCGTTCATCCTCAGCCATTCGGGCTCAAGCATTGTCGTCGCCGAGGACGCCCTGACACCGACTGTCGGGGCGGCGATCGACACAGCCGGGATCGACGCCGTACGAGGCGCCATCAAGCTCACCGACTCAGCGACGGACGGTTGGGAGGATGTCGCCGATTGGATCGCACATCCCGATGCGGCGGCACCGCAGGTGGCCGTCGGCGACGACGACCCCGTGCGGATGATGTTCACCTCCGGTACCGAATCACGTCCGAAGGGCGTGCTGCTGTCGTCGAAGTCCCTGATTTCGCAATATGTTTCGTGCATCGTCGACGGCGGTATGAGCGCCGACGATATCGAGATTCATTCGCTCCCGCTGTACCACTGCGCCCAACTCGACTGCTTCCTATCGGTCGACGTGTACCTCGGAGCGACGAGCATTATCTTGCCCAGCCCGGACCCGGCTTCCGTTCTGGCTGCCATCGAAAACCACGGTGCGACCAAGCTGTTTTGCCCGCCGACCGTGTGGATTTCACTCCTGCGCCACCCGGATTTTGATGCCCGGGACCTGTCGTCCCTGCGCAAGGGCTACTACGGTGCTTCCGCCATGCCGGTCGAGGTGCTTCGCGAGATCAGCCGCCGTCTGCCCGAGGTGGACCTCTGGAACTTTTACGGGCAGACCGAAATGTCACCGCTGGCCACGATCCTGCAACCCCACGAGCAGATGGAGCGCGCGGGATCGGCGGGTCGGGCATCGTTGAACGTGGAGACGATGGTCGTCGACGACGAGGGGAATCCGGTACCCACCGGTGAAGTCGGCGAGATTGTGCATCGCAGTCCGCACGCGTGCCTTGGCTACTACCGCGACGACGAGAAGACCGCCGCCGCGTTTGCCGGAGGCTGGTTCCACTCCGGCGACCTCGGCATCATCGACGCCGAGGGCTACCTGTCTGTCGTCGACCGCAAAAAGGACATGATCAAGACCGGTGGCGAGAATGTCGCCTCCCGCGAGGTAGAGGAGGCGATCTACCTTCTCGACGGTGTTGCCGAGGTCGCAGTATTCGGCGTTCCCCACCCGAAATGGATCGAGGCGGTGGCCGCGGTGGTTGTGCCGAAGGACGGAGTGAACCTGACTGAAGACCAGGTGAACACCCATGTGGAGAGCGTTTTGGCTGGCTACAAACGGCCGAAGTACCTGGTCTTCGCCGATGCGCTCCCCAAGAACCCGTCAGGAAAGATCCTCAAGAAGGACCTCCGCGTGGCTCACGAAGGCCTCTCCGAGAGGGCCTGACGCTGACGGAGACCTAACCCGAAGGCTTAACCCGGAATGCTGGGGACGGTGCTGGTCGGGGTTTGCTGACCGGGCGTCTGCTGACCGGGCGTCTGCTGTTGCGGGTTCTGCTGATTGGGATTCTGTTGTCCCTGCTCCGGCGGCGCCATGCGCCAGCGGCCCCGGCCGAACTCTTGTCCGGGCATCTCCTGGCCGCCGCGGTTCATGTGGCCGCGCTCGTCCATGCGGTGATGGTTTCCACGCTCGCCGTGATGACCGGTCTGATCTCCGGTGATGTAGCCGAGCCCGAAAGCCAGGCCCAGGCAGGCGAGTGCACCGACACCCGCTCCGGCCCACAGCCACTTCCGCTTCGTGTCGTTGACCGGTACGGCCGCTGTGGGCGGTGTCGGCGGCACAGGCGGTGCTGGCGCGGCTGCAGCCGGCGGCACCGCCGGTTCGGCTGCGGGAATCGCGTCGGTGGGCTGCTCGTCGACCGGCTGCGCTGCGGGGTCGGGTCCATTCTCTTCGGACGGGTCGTTAGTCGGGTCGTTAGTCGGGTCGTTAGTCGGGTCGTGGGGAGTGGTCACTTCGGATCCTCTGCGTCAAGGGCAACATCCTCGTCGCCCGTTAGCTACCAGGTAACCGACCCTCGCTGTGAACTCCCTGGAAACCGCCTGCTGACCTCCTGCCATCACTCCCCCACAAGATTGGTCGGCGACTGGTTAGCCAGCGCGACTGATCTGGTAGATCACCGTCGAGGCACCGGAAGAAGCGTTGGCCGACAGGCCGACGTTGACCCACAACTGCTTGTCGCCGACGTCTTTGCTCAGCAACACCGAACGGGATTGCGGGTCGTCAACACGCGACGATTCCTGATATCCGGCGTCCGTCAACTTGCTAACCGCATTGGTGAATGCGTTGCCGTCCGCAGCCTTGCCCTGCACCGTGACCTGCCACTTCGGTGACTCACCCGATGCGGTCAGGACGTTCCCGTCCACCAGCGGAACATCCGACAGCGGGAAGTCGCCGGGCAGGGCGACGCCCGGCGGCGCGGCCTGCTTGTCGTCACCGCACGCGGCAAGGACACTGCCAATGCACATCACGATCAGCGCTACCAGCAGCAGCCTGCGAAAGTTCCTCATACCCAAAACGGTAAGGTAGAACCAGCGCGTCGTCGCTGCGACACCCCGCCCATCCGTTCTCGACACCAGCCGGAGTGCCATTTTGATCGTGGTATTGATCGCACTGTTCCTCAGCGCGCTCGCTTCGCCACCGATCATTAAGGCCCTGGGCTCCCGCGGCTTCTACGTTCTCGCGCTCGCCCCGGCCGCAGGTTTGGCATGGGTGGCCACGCATTGGCCCACACCGGGCCAACCCCGCGTAGAGACTGTCGAGTGGATCCCCAGCCTGAGCATGGATATCGTGCTGCGGTTCGACACCCTCGCCGCCGTGATGTCCGTCCTGATCCTCGGTGTCGGCACCCTCGTTCTGATCTACTGCGCGAACTACTTCGACGAGATGCGACGACGTGTCTCAGTTTTCGGCGGCGAACTCGTCGCCTTCGCCGGCGCCATGTTCGGCCTCGTCGTCAGCGATAACACGCTGGTCATGTACGTTTTCTGGGAAGCCACGACGGTCCTGTCATTTATGCTCGTCGGCTTCTACGGTGTCCGCGCCACGTCCCGGCGGGCCGCCACGCAAGCCCTGCTCGTCACCACTTTCGGCGGACTGGCAATGCTCGTCGGCCTCATCATGCTCGGCGAACGAACCGGCAGTTACCTGCTCTCCGACCTCGTCGCCAACCCGCCCGCCGCCGGGATATTCGTCGACGTTGCCGTCGTACTGATTCTGATTGGCGCGCTATCGAAGTCGGCCATCGTGCCGTTCCACTTCTGGCTCCCCGGCGCGATGGCCGCCCCGACGCCGGTCAGCGCCTACTTGCACGCCGCGGCCATGGTGAAGGCCGGCGTCTACCTGGTGGCCCGCCTGGCACCGGCGTTCGCACCGTTGATCAGTTGGCAGGTCCTTGTTATCGGCCTCGGTTTAATGACGATGCTGATTGGCGGCTGGCGTTCCCTCCGCGAACTCGACCTCAAGCTGATCCTCGCCTTTGGCACCGTCTCCCAACTCGGCTTCATCGTCGTGCTCGTCGGTATCGGCGACGCCAACGTTGCGATGGCTGGCCTGGCGATGGTGGTCGCGCACGCTATGTTCAAGGCCTGCCTGTTCATGGTCGTCGGCATCATCGATCACTCCACCGGAACCCGCGACATTCGTCAGTTGGCCCGACTTGGACACCGGCTACCACTCCTCGCCACCATCGCAGCGGTGGCCGGGGCCAGCATGGCCGGACTGCCGTTCACACTCGGGTTTGTCGGCAAGGAGACCGCGTTCGCCAGCGTCTGGGACACCGAGGCCCTACCGCCGACCGTGCGACATCTGGTCACCATCGTGCTACTGATCGGCTCGGTCATCACCTTCGCCTACACCACCCGCTTCCTGTGGGGCGCGTTTGGCCGCAAGGTGCGCAGGCTCCCCACCCGCGCCGTCGCCCAGCTTGAACAGCCGACTCCGATGTTCCTGGTGCCACCGGCCTTGTTGTCGGTGGCCGGCGTGGTCGCAGCGGTTGCCGCCGGATGGGTCGGCGGACTGTTCGAGCCGTACGCTCAGACGCTTCCCGCCTACGGCCACGACCTGGAACACCTCGCGCAGTGGCACGGGTTCGGCCTGCCGGTCGTTTTCTCGATCATCGTGGTTGTCGCGGGCACCGCCCTGTTCCTCATCTTGCGGAAACTGCGCGCCCACATCTTCGTTCATCCGCCGCGCCTCAATGCCGACCGGATCTACGACCGCACGCTCCGATCCGCCGACAGCATGTCGCTGTGGGTTACCCGAAACACGCAGCGCGGTTCCCTACCCATTACGCAGGGCGTCATCCTGACCACCGCCGTGCTGCTCCCGATTGCTGCTCTCTTCCTCGGCCGCAGGCAGACCTTACACATTCGGGGCTTCGACACTTCCGAAGAGATCGTCATTGGTCTGTTGATGGCTGCCGCAGCCATCGCCACTGCGGTCCTCCGCAACCGTCTCGCAGGTCTGCTAACCCTCGGCCTCACCGGCTACGGCTGCGGTGCCCTCTTCGCCATGTATGGCGCCCCCGACCTCGCGCTAACCCAGTTTTTGGTCGAGAGCCTGACGCTGGTGGTGTTTGTGCTGGTCTTGCGTAAGCTCCCGTCCGAGGCATCGTCGGCGATGAAGACCGGTCACCGTACCGTCCGCATCATCATCTCGGTCGCCTTCGGCGCGATGCTCGTGGTAATCGGCCTGTATGCCTCCGCTGCTCGCTCCGTCGAACCACTGCACGTGTACCTATCCGACGCAGCGTACGAGTTCGGTCACGGTGCCAACGCCGTCAACGTCCTGCTTGTCGACATCCGCGCCTGGGACACCCTTGGCGAAGTGTCGGTGCTGATCGTTGCGGCGACCGGTGTCGCGTCCATGTTGTTCCGCAATCGCCGGTTCGGCTTGGTCCCGCGGGCGACCGAGTCGGCGCTCGCCGAACGCCGCAACGACGACGACTTCAGCAACTCCCGCACCACCTGGCTGCGCGGCAGCGAGATGCGCGACCCTTCGCAGCGCTCGCTGATCCTGGAAGCGACAACCCGCCTCGTGTTCCCGACGCTGGTGGTCCTGTCGGTCTACTTCTTCTTTGCCGGTCACAATGCGCCGGGCGGCGGATTTGCCGGCGGCCTTGTGATGGGCCTGGCGTTGGTGCTGCGGTACTTGGCTGGCGGACGCTACGAACTCGGCGAAGCGATCCGCGTCGAAGCCGGCACCATCCTCGGAGCCGGCCTGGCTATCTCGGCGTCAACCGCGGCCACGTCGTTGTTCCTCGGGGCACCGGCCCTCTCGTCCGCGGTCTTCAAGATGACGCTGCCGATCTTCGGTGACGTAAAACTGGTGACCGCCCTGTTCTTCGACCTCGGCATCTACCTCATTGTGGTTGGCCTGGTCCTCGATATTCTCCGGAGCCTCGGCGCTCGTCTCGACGAACCCGACGATGACGCGGGCGATGACGATGACGCGGGCGAAAGCCCCGATGCCCCCGCCACCGAGACAGCGGAGGTGCAGTGATGGCCGTGAACCTCGGACTCCTCATACTCATCGGCGTCATGGCGTCGGCGGGCGTCTACCTGCTGACCGAACGCAGTCTGGTCCGCATGCTGTTTGGGCTCCTGCTCGTCGGCAACTCATTGAACCTGCTGATCATCATTTTGGCTGGTGAGCCGGGTCATCCGCCGATTCGCGGACGAGAGTCGACCGGCCAGAGCTTTGACGCCGACCCCCTCGCCCAAGGCATGGTGCTGACGGCAATCGTGATCACCCTCGGCATCGCAGCGTTCATCTTGGCCCTGACCTACCGGCTGTTCCAGATCAATCAGCAGGCCGACGCCGAACTGCCGCCGGGCAGCGAAATGCCCGCCGATGACGAACTCGGCGACGATGAGGAAGACATCAAGATCGCGACGTCCACGCCGGAATTGTTCCCCGACCGCGACCGCAGCGACGACCCCCAGACCGGGGCAGACACGGTGGTTGGCGACCTGTTCGACAAGTACGGCAACCCGCTGACACCGGATCAATTCATCGCCGCACACATCAACGTCCACGAACCGGACCTCATGCCAGAGGACGCGCACGTGCTCGACGACCTCCCCGATGACGGCGACGAAATGCCGACTGACCCCGATGACACCGACCCTGCGGACCCCGCCAACCCGGGGGTGATTCGATGATCCCGAATCCCTCCTGGATTTCCGTCCTCATCGTGCTGCCGACATTGGTACCGCTGCTTGCCGCCGCGGTGACCCTCCTCGCTGCGCGCAGCCCCCACCTGCAGCGGCTCGTCAGCGTCGGTGCCATCGCCATCGCGCTGACGGCGTCGTCCCTGATGTTGTTCCTCACCAGAGAAAACGGCACCTTCGCGGTGAATATCGGGGGCTGGGGCGACCGCGGCTTGGCGGGCACCCCGCTCGGCATCACCTTGGTCGTCGACCGGCTCGCCGCGCTCATGCTGGTGATCTCGTTGATCGTGCTCCTGTGCGTCGTTGTCTACGCCATCGGACAGGGCATCCGGGACGGCACCACCGAACAGCCGGTGTCGATCTTCCTGCCGAGCTACTTGATCCTGACCGCTGGCGTCTGCAACTCATTCCTCGCTGGCGACCTGTTCAACCTTTACGTGTCATTCGAGGTGCTCCTCGCCGCGAGCTTCGTTCTGCTGACGCTTGGCGCTTCCGCCGACCGGGTCCGCGCGGGTGCGTCGTACATCATGGTGTCGATGGTGTCGTCGCTGATCTTCTTGGCGGGCATCGCTTTCGCCTACTCGACGACCGGCACCCTCAACCTCGCTGAGATGGCCGTCCGGCTCGACGACGTACCGTCCGGCACGCGCAACGCCCTGTACGCCGTCCTGCTGGTGGCGTTCGGCATTAAGGCCGCGGTGTTCCCGCTGTCGACGTGGCTACCGGACTCGTATCCGACGGCACCGGCACCCGTCACCGCCGTGTTCGCGGGTTTGCTCACCAAAGTTGGCGTGTATGCGCTGATCCGCACGCATAGCTTGCTGTTCCCCGGCGGGTCCATGGACAACGTCCTAATGATCGCTGGCCTACTGACCATGCTGATAGGTATCTTCGGTGCGATAGCGCAGTCGGACATCAAACGACTGTTGTCGTTCACGTTGGTGAGCCATATCGGCTACATGGTCTTCGGTATCGCCGTCGGATCCGCCCTGTCAACCTCGGCCGCCATCTTCTACGTCGCCCACCACATCCTGGTGCAGACCACCCTGTTCTTGGTCGTCGGGCTCATCGAACGACAAGCCGGATCGTCGTCGTTGCGACGGCTCGGCGGCCTCATCGCCAGCCCGCTGCTGGCCGCACTCTTCCTCATCCCCGCCCTCAATCTCGGCGGCATCCCGCCGTTCTCCGGGTTCATCGGCAAGGTCGCGCTCCTTGAGGCTGGCGCGCAGGACGGCTCGGTACTCGCCTGGCTGCTGGTTGCCGGATCGGTCATCACCAGCCTGTTGACCCTGTACGTGATGGCCCGCATTTGGACGAAGGCCTTTTGGCGGGCCCGCGCCGACGCCCCCGAGGGCGACCTCGCATCGAGTACCGCCTCCGCGCTCATTGAAGAGGGCACCGACGTCCAGCTCGCCGAGCGCGAGGATGTCGGACGGATGCCCATCGCGATGGTCGTTCCTACCATGGCGATGGTGGCCGCCGGACTGGCCCTCACCGTCTGGGGCGGACCCATGTTTGCCTTCACCGGCGACGCCGCCGACGGCGTCATCAACCGGGAGCACTACATCCAATCGGTACTGCACGAGCCCGTGGGAGGACAGCGATGAGCAACACGCCATTCCCCGATCGCCCGCACGTCAAACCGGTTAACAAGGGGCCGGTCGCCGCCTTCTTCACCAACCTGTGGCGCGTCGCCTTCCTCGTCGTTGCCTCGACTGTCATCCGTGTCTACGCATGGCTCAACGACCATCTGCGCGCCCCGCAGTGGTCGGGCGGCTCACTCCGGGGACTGGCCCTCCGACTGTGGGGCTTCGCCTGGCTGACCTTTGTTTGGGTGCTGCTGTGGGGCGACATCACCTGGGGCAACATCATCATGGGCGCGGTGATCGCGGCCCTGGTGATGGTCCTGTTGCCGCTGCCGCGAGTGCCCGTCGAAGGTCGATTCCATATTCTGTCGGCGCTCAAACTCGCCGCCACCTTGATCGTCAACTTCTTTATCTCCAGCGCCCAGGTCGCGTGGGCGTCAATCAAACCGGGCCCACCGCCACTCGGTGCAGTCGTGCGAGTGCATGTGGCCATCAAGTCCGACCTCGTGCTGACCTTGGCGGTCGACTACATCAACTTGGTTCCGGGAACCATGGTCGTCGAGATCGATCAGGCCGCCCGGATGCTGTACATCCATGTCTTTGACGTCCGCAAACGTAGCTCGATCGACGAATTCTTTAAGCAGATGGCCTACGTCGAGCGGCAGTTCATCAAGACCTTCGAACGTGACGACGAGTGGCGTCCCAGCCCGTTCCACGGCATCGACGACGACTACCATCACGTACCGTTCGCCGACCGCAAACGCGTGGCGGACGCCGAACGTGCACGAAAGGAGTCCCGATGACCATCGTCTGGGCCATCAGTGCCTGCATGATTCTCACGGCCGTCTTGCTGACCGGCTACCGCACTCTCCGCGGCCCCTCGACCCTCGATCGTCTGGTCGGCGTCGACGCCATCATTGCCCTCGCAACATGCGGCCTCGCCGTGTGGGTGGCGTACACGCTGGATACGACGGTCGTGCCGGCCATCGTCGCCCTGAGTTTGGTCGGCTTCCTCGGTTCGATTGCCGTTGCCCGCTTCCGAGTCCGGGACGATCAGCAATGATCCGCGACGTGATCGCCGCCGTCTTCATTCTGAGCGGTTCGCTGCTGGCGTTAACTGCGGCCATCGGGATCGTCCGATTCCCCGACACCCTCAGCCGCATGCACGCGGCGACGAAGCCGCAAACGTTCGGCATGATCCTCGTACTGATGGGGACATACATCAAGCTCGACGGCCACCCCGACGGCGGCATGCTCGTCTTGACCGGTCTCTTTACGCTCATCACCGCACCCGTCGTCGCCCAACGCGTGGGCCGACTGGTCTACCGCGAGCAGTCGCTCGGGGAGAGTGTCCTCGACGAGGACGAATTGGCCGACGGCCGATAGCCACAGCTACGACAGTTCGTTGACCACAGAGTCGACGACCGCGTTAAGGTCACCCGTTTCGGCGAAGACCCGCTGCTGCCGCTGGTAGCTAGCGCCGCCAGCGATGATGTCGGCGATCCCGCCCAGTTCTTCCAGGCAGCCCAACGACGCGGCCACCGGTTCCAGCCGAACCAGAAGGTCGGCGAGGTCGTCGGTGACGAGGCGTTCGGAGCAGTCGGCGTCCTGAATGATGATCGCGTCCAGGCCGTAGCGAGCGGCGCGCCACTTATTCTCTTGAACCAGCCACGGGGCCATGTGCGGGAGGGTCTCTCCGGCGGTCAGACGGCGATCCAAGTCGACGATAAGGCAGTGGGTCAGCGCAACAATCGACGCCAGTTCCCGACGGTTCGACACACCGTCGCACACCCGGACCTCAATGGTTCCCAAGTGTGGCGACGGTCGGATATCCCACCGCACTTCGTTGAGGTGGTCGATGATGCCAGTCTTCTTCTGATCGTGAATGAAGTGCTCGAACTCGCTCCACTGCTGGAACTGGAAGGGCAGCCCGGCCGTCGGCAACTGCTGAAACATCATGGCGCGATTGCTTGCGTAACCGGTGGAGCGACCAACCCACATCGGCGACGATGCCGACACCGCCAGCAGGTGCGGGTAGTACTTCAGCAGCGACGAGATGATCGGCAGCACCTTCCTGCCGTCATCGATCCCGACGTGCACGTGCACGCCCCAGATCAACATTTGTCGACCCCACCACTGGGTGCGTTCGATGAGTTCCGCGTACCGGTGCCCCTCCGACAACTGCTGCGCAGACCATTCCGCAAATGGGTGGGTACCGGCTCCGAACAGGTCGACGCCGATCTCGTCACCGATCTC
The DNA here is from genome assembly GCF_056682775.1 of Gordonia sp. 34D. Lineage (NCBI taxonomy): Bacteria > Bacillati > Actinomycetota > Actinomycetes > Mycobacteriales > Gordoniaceae > Gordonia > Gordonia sp. 34D. The sequence continues at coordinate 2,649,940 of NZ_CM155293.1, forward strand.
GCGGACAATCTCGAGCGAGCCGCCGAGATCGTCCATCGCTTCACCAACCGTGTGACAGATCCCGGTCACCAACTCAACGGTGTTGCGGAGCAACTCCCGATGGATCTTTCCGGTCCCCTTCCCACCGTCGCAGCCAGTACGGACGTCGATGAGCCGGAAAAGATCGTCGGCGGCATTCCTCAGGTCACGGGTGGTCTTGTCGACCAGGGCCAGTTCCCATTCGACGCCAAGAGTCGGTCCCGCAGAGCCGTTGAAGACGATCTCTGCCGGAATCGTCACCAATTGGTCCCCCCGATTGCTAACTAGCGGGTCTGCGAGATGATGCCGCAGGCCACGCGGGGAGCATCAGCACCGTCTTCAGCGACGTCGTGCAAGATCAATGCCTTGCCGCGAATCTCCTGCACGGTGAAGGCATCGGTGGTGTAGGTACCGGTGGCGGTGCCGTTCTTGAGGACGTTCATGTTCATCAGGTCGCCGGTTTCGGGCATTGCCGTACGACCCGGTGCCTGGTAGTGACCGCCCGCTGAGGTGAAGTTAGTCGACGCCTCACACTTGCCGACCGTGTGGATGTGCAGACCGTGAACACCGGGCTTAACTCCCGAGACGCGCGCCGAAACCTGCACGGCGTCGTCCTCCTGGGTGAAGCTCACGAATCCAACGCGGTTGCCCTCTTTGTCGAAGAGGGTGGTCGCGCCAGCCTGCGCGGTATTGGGAATGCCGTCGGCATTCACCACTTCGCCCGGCACCACTTGGTCGCCGGTGACAACGGCCGGCGTCGTGCCGGGAACGTCGGTTGCGTGCTCGTTGGGGGTGCAAGCTGCGAGGGCGAGGGCTGCGCCGCCAGCCGCCGCGAGTACCGCAACGACTCGGACAGTCGAAGCGCGGTTGCTGCTACGGACGGTCATGTGTGCTCCTTTTACGTCGGCTGGCACTTCGGCTGGCTGGGCTTGAGCCTGCCGCGAGAGTTGCCGTATTCACCATGTGTTGTTCGTTATTACTCGTCAATGATTATGACCGGTCCACCCGGCTCGCGTGCTACCGGCTCACCACGACGACCGCAATCGCACCGGGGCAGCGAGTGAATTGGTCCGGCCGAGCGGTCAACGCTGCCCCACCCGGAACTGATTCGGCGACCTTTTTGGCTTCCGCCTCCTGGTCTGCGGTGTAGAAAATGGTGTTCTCGGTGATGCTTGCGCTCGCGAGGTTCGCCTTTTCGCCAACCTTGTATCCCGCGCTGGTCAAAGCGTCACCGACCTCGCCTGCCAACCCGGTGATCGATCCGGCGTTAAGCACGCAGAGTTCGGTGGCGTTGGGATCAACGGTGGGGCTGGGACTGGTGGTGGCGGTATCGCTGGCTGCGGCGGTTGGCGATCCGGCACTGGCTTCCGCCGAAGCTTGCGAACTCTCTGCAGCGATGAGCCCGGCGTCGGGAGCGTTGTCTTTGAGGGTCAGCTGGTGGATGCCAAGCCCAAGGCAGACGACCGCAATCGCCAGCAGCAACATGGCACCCGCGCGCAGCGGCAGTCGGTTGGTTTCACGATCAGCATTCATCACCGCAACTCTAACCCACCGCACTCATGGGATATCGAAGGCTGGTGTGAGTATTAGGTGATGTCGAAGCCGAGACGCCGCGCGGCACGCGCCTTCTGGCGAGACGCTCGGAGCCTACGCAACCGCTTGACGAGCATCGGGTCGGCGGCGAGAGCTTCCGGACGGTCGACGAGCGCACCAAGTACCTGGTAGTAGCGGGTTGCCGACAAGTTAAAGAGTTCTTTGATGGCGTCTTCTTTTGAGCCGGCGAACTTCCACCACTGGCGCTCAAAGTTGAGGATCTCCCGCTCACGCCGGGAGAGGCCGTCGGCACCGACCTCATGCGGGTCGACACCCTCGTCACTGACGTTGCCGACAGCTGTGGGGTCACCCTTTGGGCTACGCGCAGTTGCGCCGTCCATTTCGCTCCTCAAACAGCCGAACCTTGATCTACACCCCAACCACCACCGGAGCTCCGCACGAGGCGAATAACATTGGTGTGGTTCCGTCCAACATCTAACCACGATGACGTGGCGAACCCTCGACGGCGCACCGCAGCCAACGCCGGTGTGTCGCGAAGTAGAATACTCAGCCATGGCAATTCTCCCGATCTGCATCATCGGCGAACCGGTCCTTCACCAGCCGACGAGCCCGGTGGAACTCGACGCTGACGGCAAGCCGTCCGCCGAGATCATCACCCTGCTCGACGACATGTACGACACGATGGCCGCCGCCAACGGTGTCGGCCTTGCTGGCAACCAGGTGGGCCAGGGTTTGCGACTGTTCGTGTACGACTGCCCCGACGGAGCGACGCGACGTCGCGGCGAGGTCATCAACCCCGTGTTGACGACGTCGGAGATCCCCGAGACCATGCCCGACCCGGACGATAACGACGAAGGTTGCCTGTCGGTGCCGGGTGAAGGGTTCCCGACCGGTCGCGCCGACTGGGCCAAGGTCGTCGGAACCGACCGCAATGGGGACGCCGTCGAAATTGAGGGCAATGGCTTCTTTGCTCGCATGCTGCAGCACGAGACCGGCCACTTGGACGGCTTCTTGTACGTGGACGTCCTAGTCGGACGCAATGCGCGCGCAGCAAAGAAGGCCATCAAGCGCAACGGCTGGGGTCGGCCTGGACTGTCGTGGCTGCCCGGTGCTGGCGTCGACCCCTTCGGGCACGACGACTAGCCATGCCTTCCGCGAGCGGCAGTCACCAACCGGCGATCGGTGATCGCGTCGTCATCCGGTATCGACTGGGCGACGACGCTCCCGCAGATTGGCGTGGGGCCCCAAATCCGCAACCGGCACGGGGTCATCCGACGCAGTCCGACATCACCGGCATTCTCCGTGACCGCTCCGACACCGCCGTGTTCATCGAGCGCGATGGCGAAACCCATCGGCTCGCCCTCGCGGCTATCTCGTCGATCCGACTGCTGTCGCGCCGGGTCGTTCGAAATTCGGAGATCCGGGACGTCGAGCGTGCACTGATGGAGGCCGCATCGACTGACGCGCGCGAAGTGATCGACGGATGGCTACTGACCGCGGCTGGCCCCAACCTGCGCTCCGGGGTGGCGGCACCGGTCGAATTCGGGTCGACGGCAGCGGGTCTGGGACCTGCCCTCGCCTGGCTCACCGACCACGACCTGGCACCTCGACTGATGGTGGCCGACCGCCTGTTGCGCAGTTCCGCGTTGGGGGCCGCGCCTCGCGCGTCCATTGCGTACGAGGTACTCGTCGGTCCCGAACCCGACCGAGACACACCCGCCGGCGAGTGGGCCCTCATTTCACCGGGGGTAGCTGCGGCGACCGTCCCCGCTTTCGACGGTGCCGCGCGCGATGCGTGGCGCGCTCTCGGGTTCGAGTTGCATCACACCTGCCGTTTGCTGACGATGTAGCGTCCACGCAATGACATACGGTGGAGGCGATGTCGAATTCCAACCCCACCGACGCCGACGGCGCGCCCGACCTAACCAAACGACGAACCTTTGCGGCAATTCTGGCCGTGGTATTGCTTCTGGCGGTCGTCGCACTGACCTGGTGGATCGACGGACGGGACGGCCCCGATTCCGAAGCTGCGACGTCGACGACGAGTGCTTCGTCAGCCGCTCCGGCACCCGCTGGAGCCGCAACACCGAAGCCCACGCGGCCAGCCACCGCCTCCAAGGCTCCGAAGAAGACGTCGTCGACCGCTACCCCGGCGCCGAGCAAGCAGATACCCGCGCGGGTACTGAACACCTTGGCACTGGTGGATGCCGGTCGATGGCCGGAGGCCGCGAATGCGCCCGGGACGCGCGGCGGCGACACCTTCCGCAACAACGAGCGCAACCTTCCGGTCAAAGACTCCAGCGGGCGTCGGATCACGTACCGGGAGTGGGACGTGAATCCGAAGCAGCGAGGCCGCGGCCGCGACGCCGAACGCATCGTGACCAGCAGCGACGGTTCAGCCTGGTACACCAAGGACCATTACAAGAGCTTCATCCTGATCAGAGGACCGGCCGCATGAACCTCGAATTTCCCCCCGGCGCCTTGACCGGCCCCGGCCCGGCTACCGTTCTGGCAGTCGGATCGATCAGCACCTACCGGACCGGTGCCGTCGCCCGGCGACTTCCCGGCGCCAAAATGGCGACCATGCCAGGGATGTACGAGGCATTTGCCTCCGCGTGGGACTTCCCGTCGCACTTCGGCGCCAATAAGGACGCGTTCGACGATTCCATTCGCGATCTACCGACAGGCATGCACACGCCGACCGGCGCGGTCGCAACCGGCTACCTCACCGTGATCGAAGCCGCTGACAAGTTCCTCGCGGCGGCGAATGCCGATGATTTCGCATGGTTCGCGACATCGGTCGACTTTTGGCGCGAGCACTACCGCAGTGAGCAACTGGGGTTCGGGCTTGTTTTGCTTGCTGACTCGACAACGGCGGGTGATCTCGTCGCCCGACGATGGGAGGCCGCTGACGCGCCCCTCTTGCGGCTACGGCAAGATTGACGCATGCGCCTGGCGACGTGGAACGTGAACTCGATCCGCGCCCGATCCGAGCAGGTCGTGGCATGGATGAATCGGCACGCTATCGACGTGCTGGCAATGCAGGAAACTAAGTGCACCAACGACGAGTTCCCGGTGATGAGTTTCATCGCGCACGGATACGACGTCGCCTTCCACGGGACCAGCGGCTACAACGGCGTCGCCATTGCTTCACGTCTCGGAGTGCACGAGGTTCACAACGGCTTCGACGGTGAGCCGACCTACAACGGCGAGATACAGGCGCGCGCCATGTCGGCGACGTGCGGCGGGGTGCGAGTTTGGAGCCTGTACGTGCCCAACGGCCGTGAGCCCGGGCACCCGCATCTGCAGTACAAGCTCGATTGGCTGGGTGCCCTCGCGGATGTGACCAGTCTGGAACTGACGCACGATCCCGCAGCGCAGATTGCCCTGCTCGGTGACTGGAACGTGGCACCCACGGATGAGGATGTGTGGGATCCGGAGTACTTCCAGGGTCGCACTCATACGAGTGAGATAGAACGTGCCGCCTTCACGAAGTTCATCGACCATGGATTCGTCGACAGCGCGGCCCCGTACACGCCGGGCCCAAGGAAGTTCACGTTCTGGGACTACCAAGCCGGTCGGTTTGCCCGCAACGAGGGCATGCGCATCGATTTCGGTTTGTGCTCACCAGCATTGAACAACCGCATACACGACGCCTTCATTGATCGAGAAGTTCGCGCCACCCAGGGTGCCAGCGACCATGCGCCCGTCGTCTTCGACGTCAGCGCCCTCACCTTGTAAGCGAGTTTCACTAGGCGGGTGCCATTGCCACCATGCCGGGATGACTGTCCAAAAAGTGTCTGGTAAACGAGCAGATCGGCCGCACTTTGAGGTTGTTCTCTCGCATGTACGACATTGCGCTGCCCGTCAGTCGGGTCGCAAGTCCGTGTCCGCTGTATTCGTCGTAGAGAACGGTATGCAGGATGGTGACCACATCTCCCTGCGGACCCTTGTCGATGCGATAACCGAGGACACCGACGAGATCGCCAGCCACCCAGAGTTCGAACCGCTCACGGTCAGGGTTGTGCGAGACCTGAGATATCTGTTGCAGCAGCGAACGCGCCGATTGCGTCGGCTGAGCATGACGGTGCTTCCGGTACATATAGCCTCCTGTGACTCGCATCACAAGCCTATGGTTGGACAAATAGAGATGCAAGTCACATCAGTCACATGCGCATCACGATATGCCTTCGATCCGGCACCTGAGTAGGGTGGTGAGCGCCCCATCCGCGGGCGCAAATTTCATACGCGGGGGCTCCCACGAAACCGGGGGCTGAGATGACGACAGGCGGTCGTCGACCGCCTGAACCTGTCCGGATAATGCCGGCGTAGGGAGAAAAGTCATGGCCGACATGTCGAAAAAAACTGTTACCTGTGGACCCATCCAAGGCTCCACCAAGCACTATCTCGACGTCGACGGCATGGCCGTCCCGCAGCGTCGCGTCAACCTCACCAATGGTGATCACCTCGACCTTTACGACACCTCCGGCCCCTACACCGATAATTCGGCAACCATCGATCTGGATGCCGGTTTAGCAAAAACCCGTGACCACTGGGTTCGTCCAGAACCGGTGCTGATTCCGGCCAACCCCGAACGTGGGACAGCCGCACACACCGCATCAACACAGTTGGCGTGGGCCCGCGAAGGCATCGTCACCCCGGAGATGAAGTTCATCGCCGCGCGCGAAGGCGTCGACCCCGAGCTGGTCCGCAGCGAGGTCGCCCGAGGTCGGGCAGTGATTCCGGCCAACTATCGGCACCCCGAATCCGAGCCGATGATCATCGGCAAGGCCTTCGCGGTCAAGGTGAACGCCAACATCGGCAACTCGGCAGTCACCTCGTCGATCGCCGAAGAGGTGGAAAAGATGGTGTGGGCGGCCCGCTGGGGCGCGGACACCATCATGGACCTCTCAACCGGCAAAGACATCCACCTCACGCGCGAGTGGATCATGCGGAACTCACCGGTTCCCGTCGGCACAGTCCCGATCTACCAGGCGCTCGAGAAGGTCAACGGCGATCCCACCAAGCTGACGTGGGAACTATATCGCGACACCGTCATCGAGCAGGCCGAGCAGGGCGTCGACTACATGACCGTGCATGCTGGCGTGCTGCTGCGCTACGTGCCGCTCACCGCCAAGCGGGTCACTGGCATCGTCTCGCGCGGTGGGTCGATAATGGCGGCGTGGTGCCTGGCCCATCACACCGAGTCATTCCTCTACACGCACTTCGACGAACTGTGCGAGATCCTCGCCCGCTACGACATCACCTTCTCCCTCGGTGACGGTCTGCGTCCGGGGTCTATCGCCGACGCGAACGACGAGGCACAGTTCGCCGAACTCCGCACGCTCGGCGAACTGACGGCCATCGCGAAAGCGCACGGTGTGCAGGTAATGATCGAGGGCCCCGGTCACGTTCCGATGCACAAGATCGTCGAGAACGTCCGGCTCGAGGAAGAACTGTGCGACGAAGCGCCGTTCTACACCCTGGGTCCGCTCGCCACCGACATTGCGCCAGCGTACGACCACATCACCTCGGCGATCGGTGCGGCGATGATCGCCCAGGCGGGAACGGCGATGCTCTGCTACGTCACGCCGAAGGAGCACCTTGGCCTCCCGAACCGCGACGACGTGAAGGTCGGCGTTATTACCTACAAGATCGCTGCACACGCCGCCGACCTGGCGAAGCAGCATCCGCGGGCGCAAGAGCGCGACGATGCTCTCAGTAAGGCCCGCTTTGAATTCCGCTGGACCGACCAGTTCAACTTGTCTCTTGACCCCGACACCGCCCGCGAGTATCACGACGAGACGATGCCCGCCGAGCCGGCTAAAACCGCCCACTTCTGTTCGATGTGCGGACCCAAGTTCTGCTCAATGCGTATTTCCGCGGACGTCCGCACATACGCCGAGGAGCACGGATTGGTGACGCAAGACGATATCGACGCCCGCCTCGCCGAGGAGATGGCCGCAAAGTCGGCCGAGTTCACCGCCGCGGGCAACCGCGTTTACCTACCGATCGACGAGGCGGTGAGCACGCCGTGACGTACCCGTCGCTCCCGCTCGCTGCACCCGGCACCACCCCGGTGCGGGTGCTAACTGTCGCAGGCTCCGACTCCGGTGGCGGCGCGGGAATCCAAGCTGACCTGCGGACTTTCGCGATGCTCGGTCTACACGGATGTGTCGCCATTACAGCGGTGACCGTCCAGAACTCGACGGGTGTCACCGAGTTCGCCGAGATTGATCCGACGATCGTCGCCGCGCAGATGCGGTCGGTGGTTTCCGACATCGGCGTTTCGGCGGCCAAGACTGGCATGTTGGCTTCCGCGCCAATCATCACCGCGATCGCCGACGCGGCAGTCGACTTGGGTATCGGCCGTGATGGTGCGATACCGCTGGTCGTCGACCCGGTTTCGGCATCGATGCACGGAGATCCCCTGCTGGCCGCCGATGCCTTCGGGGCACTCACGACGCAGTTGTTTCCGCTTGCGACGGTCGTGACGCCCAACCTCGACGAGGTGCGACTGCTGACGGGGATCGACGTCGTCGACGATGCCACGCAGCGGGCGGCCGCCGTCGCACTGCACGCGATGGGTCCCCGCTGGGCGCTGGTGAAGGGCGGGCATCTGCGAGGTAGCGACCTCAGCCCGGATCTGCTGTACGACGGCACCGACTTCCATCAGTTTCCCGCCCCGCGGATCAACACCCCGCACGATCACGGGGCCGGCGACACTTTGGCCGCCGCTATCGTCGGAGCGCTCGGCCACGGCTACTCGGTACCGGATGCCGTTGCTTTCGCCAAACGCTGGGTCACGCGAGGCCTCGCTGCTGCCTACCCTTTGGGTGCAGGCCATGGCCCCGTCAACCCGCTCTGGCGCCTCGCCCCCTCAACCCCCTAACATCCCCCTTTTCTGTCACGATTCGACCAAGCCGTCACCAAACGTCTCGATCGGTGACGGTTTGGTCACCGGCACGACCGTCAGATGTGACAGGAAAGGGACGAAAACCCCGCGTAAATAGCACGCCGCCCGGATCATCTCGCGATGATCCGGGCGGCGTGCTTAGTTCTTAGCGTCTAGCCGTGGACGCGGTGGCGGTACTCAACCGGGCCGACGCCGTAACGCGTCTTGAAACGGTTGCGGAAGGTCGCCACGGTCGGGAAGCCCGACGAGAATGCGATGCTGCTGATCGAAGCCATCGGGCTCTGGACCAACATTTCGTGTGCGGTCTGCAGGCGACGATCGGCGATGCGGCTGGCCAGCGAGTTGTCGCAACTTTCGAAGTAGCGGTACAGCTGACGGCGCGACAGGTGCAGGTGCTCGGCGATCACGTCGGGCGAGAAGCTCGAATCCCGGTGGTGACGGTCGATCAGATCTGCTGCGGCTTCCTGAACAAACAGCGCGTTGTCTTCCATCGCCGCTGGCGAACCCTCGAGCTCCGACAATGCGGCGACGAGGAGGTCGACGGCGGCCTGCTCGGAGACGTTTGCTGCTGCCGACGTCGACTTGAGGGCCGAAGTCTCGGCGGCAAAGCGACGGACGAAGACTGCAGCCGCCCGTGCGAGCGGAGTGTTGGCGGCGACGGGACGCTGGAGGCGTTCGGCGACATGGCGGTGCTTGCCGAGTCGGCTGAACGGGATCAGCATGCCCGAGGGGTCGGAGACCGCCGTCGAGACAATGCTGTACGGGGCAGCATTGTTGACGAACACCAGGTCACCGGGGCCGTAGGTGGACTCCCGGCCACCCTGACGAATGATGGACTGGCCACGCATGCCGCTCACGCTCACCAGGAGCGCGTCGGAGGGATCCATTCGGACGCGAGCCGCAGTGCGTTCCAGAACCATTGCTGGCTGGAGCGCACAGTAGGTGGCGATCGACGACAAGCCCGCCGCGAAACGCATTGCGTGGAATGAATCCGGCTCGGCGACGCGGACGTCAACCGTCGGAGAGTAAGTGGTGGTTCCCGCAGATCCGGTGAACCGGTCGGGACGAAGCCGGGTGGGGGCGTTTCCAACTCCGAGTCGAGCTTCCCACTCCGCGACTGCGCGCGGGGTGAGTCGCGTTGCCAGAGGCGCGCGACTAGCAGCAGAGGAGGCGACGGGACGTGCTTTGGGCATGGTTGTAACAGGGGACATAAAAGACCTTCTACGCATGGGGGACATGACGAGATGGGCCTGGCTTTGGGAGGGAGCCTTGCGTTCTCATCTGACATCCTGACACACCAAATGCCGCTCTGTCGAACGATTCACAACAAACCTTCATAGTTCGATTGGGTCACACTTATCTCGTTGGACCACAATCGCGGGTCACCAAGATGCACGCTCTCGAAATGCCCCCCGACGTGCCGGAAGTACCGGTAGGGCGCGCAAATCAGCCCCGATCCACGCGGTACTGTGCATAAATAGCGCGGAGACCCCGCCCAAATTTTTCCTCCGAGGAGAGCCTGTGACTCAGCCGCCGAACGACGGCACCGCGAATACGCCAACGGGCGATCCGCAGTACCCGGCCGAGTATTCCGCCGTCCCCGCCGGACAAGCCGCCTACTCGGGCTACACGACAGGCAACCCTGCGCCGCAGATGTATGCGCAGCAGTCCCAGACATCGAACTCCCCCGAGGGCGACGATTCGGAAACAACCGCCACTGCCGTCGCCGCCGAGACCGCTGCGGTTCGTCGATGGCGAATCATCACGACGATCGCCTGCGCAGCGGCTGCTCTGGTCATCGTCAGTTTCTTCGCGATCGACGCGCTGCGCCCAGCTAAAGCCAGTACACCAGTCACCGAGACCATGACGACGACCACCACCGAGGTCTCCTCCGACCCCACCACGCTGACGAAAACCTCCACGGTCACCAAGTCGCAAACGCAAACCGAACGGAACACCGCCACGGTTACCGACACGGTCACCAATACGCAGACCGAAACCAGGACTAAAACGGTCGAGGTTCCGGGACCCACCGTGACAGAGACTGTCGCACCTTCCGAGTAGGCCTGCCATCACAAAGCCGCCGGGTGAATCTCATTGATTCGCCCGGCGGCTTTGTTAGTTGTTTCCGATACCGAAACTGGCTAAGAAACCCAGTTGACGTTGAACGGGTAAAGGTTGTCGGCTGGCTCACCGCGCCGGGCGCAGTCCTGAACCTTGATCGCGGCCATGATCTGCAGAACGAACAGATAGATCGAGATACCGAAGATCACCAACGAAAACAGGAGGCTGACAGCCGGCGACAGCGAACCGCCCCCGACAAGGACGATGAGCATCATGATGACCCATGCACCGAACCCGACCAACGTACGAAGGATCTGGAAGTTGAGGTTCGCGACCGCGTAACTGCGCGTAATCGCCGGAACCTTGTCCTTATCCATGAAGTAGAAGATCACTGCGGGGAGCCAAGAGAAGAAGGCTGACAGCCAGAAGTTGATCGACAGGTTGGTCGTCACGTCGCCGTTCTGACCGAAGGCCTGCTGGTAGCCCGGCTGGCCGTACTGTTGCTGACCGTACTGCGGTTGGCCCGGCTGACCGTACTGCGGTTGGCCCGGCTGACTCGGCTGGCCGTACTGCGGTTGGCCTGGCTGACTCGGCTGGCCGTACTGCGGTTGGCCTGGCTGGCCCGGCTGACCGTACTGCGGCTGACCGTACTGCGGTTGACCTGGCTGACCGTACTGCGGTTGACCTGGCTGGCCCGGCTGACCGTACTGCGGCTGACCCGGCTGCCCGCCGTCGCCGTTCTGGCCGGGAATTGGTGCGTTCATGAAACCCCTCGTTTGCCTGTAGCGGACTCGCGGAAGTGCTGTCGACTTGCGGTCCACCCTATGGTGGCTTTGCTTGTCAGACAACGATCTTGCGACGAATAGCTGACCCTTCGACGTCTCGCTCTAGCCCAGCTTTCGCAACTTCGGCACCACATCGGCGGTGAACGCCTCCAGGAACCGCCGCTGATCGTGTCCGGGGTTGTGGAACACCAGGTGGTTGAGGCCGGCATCGATGTACGTCTTGATCTGCTCGACGGCATCGTCGGCGTCCGAAGCCACGATCCACCGCTTCGCGACCTGCTCGATCGGCAGTTCGTCGGCGAGTCGTTCCATCTCCACCGACGAGTTCACCGAGTGCTTCTGTTCCGGCGTTAACGACAGCGGTGCCCAGAATCGGGTGTTCTCGAGGGCCTTCTGCGGGTCGGGGTCGTAGGAGATCTTGATTTCGATCATCCGGTCGATGTCGTCGAACTGGCGCTCAGCCTTCTCCGCACCTTCCTTGACGGCCGGGATCAGCTTCTCCGTGTAGAGGTCCATGCCCTTGCCCGAGGTGCAGATGAAGCCGTCACCGGCACGACCGGCGTACCGCGCGACGACGGGACCGCCAGCAGCGATATAGACGGGTACTGGGTTGGCGGGAATGTCGTACATGTACGCGCCCTGGGTGCGGTAGTAGTCGCCCTCAAAGTCGACCTTCTCGCCGGTCCACAGTTCACGCATGAGGCGGACGGACTCGCGCAGGCGCGCGAAGCGCTCCTTGAAGTCGGGCCATTCGCCGGTGAATCCCGTGGCGTACTCATTGAGAGCTTCGCCGGTGCCAACACCCAGCATTACGCGCTCGGGGTACAGGCAACTCATGGTCGCGAAAGCCTGAGCCACGACAGCCGGGTTGTAGCGGAACGTCGGCGTCATCACCGACGTACCCATCTGGACGCGCTTGGTCCGCTCACCGACAGCAGCCATCCAGGCCAGCGAGAACGGTGCGTGACCGCCGTTGTGCCGCCACGGCTGAAAGTGATCGCTGACGGTCACCGAGTCGAGACCGAACTCCTCGGCCATCACCCCAACCTCCACGAGTTCGCGGGGGTCGAACTGTTCTGCTGATGCCTTGAGTCCGAGCTTCAACGGTGCTGCCATAAGTCTCTCTCCTCAGTACTGGCGGGCGAGCCATCACGCATGTCGCGTGTGACTCGGTCCTCTACACTTCGTGATTCACCTTACGGTGGGCGTTTGCGCGAATGCTGCCCTGCTGACCACTGATTGGGCAAAACACGGTTCACCGCCAAGCGCGAGGGTCTGACCTGTTGCACAATGACTTCGACGTGTCGGCTTGGCACGCATTTGCCGCGCGCTCGGAAGAGGTCCCCGCACAGTGTCAATTCCGGTTGGTTCAAGTCGGGCCGACGCCCCGGCGGACGGGCACATCCCCGCCCAATATCTCCTGGGCGACGCCGCACCCGCACCACGAACCCTGTGCGACATCCTGGTGGCCACCGCCCGCCAGTATCCCGATGCACCGGCAATTGACGACGGTGATTCCATCGTCACGTATTCCGAACTCATTGCCATCATTCGACGCGTCGCCGGTCGTCTCGCCGATATTGGCGTCGGCCGCAGTGATCGCGTCGGCATTCGGATGCCGTCGGGCGATCAGAATTTGTACATCGCGATCCTGGCAACGCTGTATGCCGGTGCGGCCTATGTGCCCGTGGACGCCGATGATCCCGAGGAGCGGGCTCGCCTGGTGTTTGGTGAGGCCAATGTCGACGCCATCGTCGATGCCGATGGCGTGCACCGCCGAACCGACCGTGCGGCAGCATCCGCCAACGAACCGCTCCCCTCGTTGACGTCGTCGCCGGCCACCCTGTCCGACGACGCGTGGATCATCTTCACTTCCGGGTCTACCGGCAGACCCAAGGGTGTTGCCGTCACCCACCGCAATGCCGCAGCCTTCGTCGACGCCGAGGCCGCCCTGTTTCTGCAAGATGCGCCGCTCGGCCCCGGCGACCGCGTCCTCGCTGGCCTGTCGGTTGCCTTCGACGCCTCGTGCGAGGAAATGTGGCTCGCCTGGCGCAGTGGGGCGTGTCTGGTACCGGCGCCGCGGGCGCTCGTGCGGTCGGGCATGGATTTAGGTCCGTGGCTGGTCAAGCGCGATATCAATGTGGTTTCGACGGTCCCCACGTTGGCCGCGCTGTGGCCTGCCGAAGCCCTCGAAGCTGTTCGTCTGCTGATCTTCGGCGGCGAGGCCTGCCCGCCGGAGTTGGCCGACCGACTCGCCACCGACGACCGCGAACTGTGGAACACCTACGGCCCCACCGAAGCGACAGTCGTCGCGTGCGCCGCCCAGATGCACCGCGGTGAGCCCGTCCGCATCGGGCTGCCCCTGATCGGTTGGGACCTCGCCGTCGTCGACGCCGATGCCCGACCCGTTGCCGTCGGCGAGTCCGGTGAACTGGTGATCGGCGGCGTTGGCCTCGCTCGCTACCTGGACCCGGTCAAGGACGCTGAAAAATACTCGGCAATGCCAACCCTGGGCTGGGACCGCGCGTACCGAAGTGGCGACATGGTCCGACTGCTTAACGAAGGCCTCGAATTTGTTGGTCGTGCCGACGACCAGGTGAAAATTGGTGGCCGACGCATCGAACTCGGCGAAATCGACAATGCCCTGCAAAACCTGCCCGGAGTCAGCGGCGCTGCAGCCACCGTCCGCAAAACCGCGAACGGAAATGCCCTTCTCGTCGGCTACCTGGCGTCGACCGACCCCAACTTCGACGTCGCCGCCGCCCAAGCCTCACTCCGCGAAGAGTTGCCCGCCGCCATGGTTCCCCGCCTGGTGCTGATGGACGAGCTCCCCACCCGCACGTCCGGCAAAGTCGACCGCGACGCACTGCCGTGGCCGGTGGCCGGGACCGATTCCTCCGACTCCGATGGTGATCTGACGCCAACCCAAGCCTGGCTCGCCGAACAGTGGACCGGTGTTCTCGGTGTCAGTATTGGCTCCCCCGCCGCCGACTTCTTTTCCGAAGGTGGCGGATCCCTGTCTGCCGCCCAACTGGTCACGGCCCTGCGCACCCGCTTCCCGGAAGTGACGGTCGCCGACCTCTACGACCATCCGCGGCTCGGTTCGCTCGCCGAACTCCTCGATTCTCGGGATCCGACCGCCGTCGCCGAAAAGCGCACGGTCCGCCCGGTTCCGCGCGCCACCGGCATCGCCCAGGCGATCGCTTCGGTTCCGCTCGCCACGCTGACCGGCATCGCGTGGATTACCTGGCTCGGGTTCGCCAACAACATCGGTCGCGCCGTCGCCGACAGCCTCGGCTATTCGGCGTCGTGGCTGGTGCACGTGAACTGGTGGTGGCTGGCTGTTGCGTTCCTGGTGTTCGTGACACCGTTCGGTCGGCTGATCATCGCGGCCGGCGGAGCCCGCATCCTGCTTGCTGGCGTTGGCGCGGGGACGTATCCGCGCGGCGGGTCGGTCCATGTTCGACTGTGGTTGTCCGAACGCCTCATGCAGGCCAGCGGCGCCTACAACCTGTCGGGTGCACCGTGGCTGCCGACGCTGGCACGCTCGCTCGGCGCGACGATCGGGCGCGGCGTCGACCTGCATTCGCTGCCGCCCGTCACCGGCCTCATGGATATCGGCGACGGTGCCGCCATCGAACCCGAAGTGGATCTGTCCGGCTGGTGGCTCGACGGCGACGACCTCATCATTGGGCGCGTCGACATCAAGCCGGGCGCGACGATCGGCGCCCGCTCGGTGCTGCTGCCCGGCGCCGTCGTGGGGCGCGACGCCATCATCGACCCCGGGTCGGCAGTCCGCGGGAAGGTAAAGGCGCGCCAGCGGTGGTCCGGTTCGCCGGCCGTCAAGGTCGCGAAAGCCACCGCCGAATGGCCGGAGCAGCGCCCACCGCAACGCAAGTGGTGGGTGCCGGTTTACGCGGCGTCGGCCTTCCTGATTTCCGGCATCCCGTTGCTGTCGCTCGCCGTGGGCCTGGTCGTGATCGGCTCGTGGTCGCTGTCCGCCGAGACGATGGGCTCGGCCGCGTTGCGCGGGCTCGCCATGGCACCACTCGCAGCCCTCGCTGCGATGGCCACGTTCGCGCTCGTTGTTCTCCTTACGGTCCGTGTCCTGTCGATCGGGATGAAAGCCGGCGTCTACCCGGTTCGATCCCGCATCGGCTGGCAGGTGTGGGCCACCGAGCGCCTGATGGACTCGGCGCGCACCTATCTGTTCCCGATGTATGCCAGCCTGCTGACGCCATGGTGGTTCCGGGCCCTCGGCGCCAAGATCGGCAAGGGCACCGAGATCTCTACCGCCCTGGTGATCCCCAAATTCACGACGGTCGGTGACTATTCGTTCCTGGCCGACGACACGCTGATGGCGTCGTACGAACTCGGCGGGGGCTGGATGCGGGTCGGTGAAGCGAAGGTCGGCAAGCGCGCTTTCCTCGGCAACTCCGGGATGGTCGCACCGTCGCGCAAGCTCCCGAAAAACTCTCTTGTGGCCGTCCTGTCGTCAGCGCCGCTCAAATCGAAGAGTGGTTCCAGTTGGCTCGGCAGTCCCCCGGTTCGCTTGCGCCGCACCGCTTCCGAGACCGACACCACACGCACGTTTGCCCCTTCACGGCGCTTGCGTGCGGCACGCGGGGCCGTCGAAACACTGCGCATCATCGCGGTGATGGTGTCGTTCGGCATCGGCGTCGGCGTCCTGTTTGCGCTACAGACGCTCGCCGTCGAATGGAATGCCCTGGTGGCCGCCCTGCTCGGCGGACTCATCTTGCTCACCGCAGGTGCCGTTGCCGGTGCCGTCGCGGCCGTAGCCAAATGGGTCGTTGTGGGTCGGATCCAGCCGTCCGAGCATCCGCTGTGGAGTTCGTTTGTCTGGCGTAACGAACTGTCCGATGCGTTCGTCGAAACCGTGGCCGCCCCTTGGTTCGCCAATGCCGCCGCTGGCACGCCGGTGCTAAACCTGTGGCTGCGGGCGCTCGGCGCCAAGATTGGCCGCGGCGTCTGGTGCGAGTCGTACTGGCTCCCCGAAGCCGACCTCGTAACTCTCGGCGACGGTGCCAATGTGCAGCGCGGATGCGTGGTCCAGACACATCTTTTCCATGACCGCGTGATGGCGATCGATGTCGTCACCCTGGAAGCCGGTGCCACCCTCGGCCCGCATTGCGTTGCGCTGCCTGCGTCCGGTGTGGGTGAATCGGCGACGGTCGGACCGGCGTCGTTGGTGATGCGCGGCGACGTTGTCCCGGCCAATACGCGGTGGCAGGGCAATCCGATCGCGCCCTGGCCGCGCTGACCCCAGCGCAGTCTCCAACACAACTGTCGGCGGCGGTACCCTCGACGTCACCAGATCCCACGCTCAACGAAAGGCAGGCTGTGCCCGGCAAATTCGGGAAGACCGCATGGCACTCGCCTACGCTGAGCGCCGCCTCTCACGAACTCGACCCTTACCTACCGGGCAACGGCAACCTCGGCTATCGCGTCACCCGCTACGACCTCGCTCTCGACTACCGGGTCAATAGCAACCGACTCTCCGGGACAGCGACCGTGACTGCGACGTCGTACGAGCAGTTGCGGCGGGTGGGCCTCGACCTCGCATCGTCGATGCGGGTCGACAAAGTGACGGTTAACGGTCAACGCGTCCGGTTTGCGCACCGGTTGGGGAAACTGTCGATCACACCTGCCGCACCGATCCCGACGGGCAGCGCGATCACGATGGAAGTGCGATATAGCGGTACCCCGCGACCGGTCCGGAGCCCTTGGGGAAGCGTCGGCTGGGAGGAATTGGAAAACGGTTCACTGTGTGCCAATCAGCCGAACGGTGCGCCGTCGTGGTTCCCCTGCGACGACCATCCCGAAGCGAAGGCACCGTTCCGGATCGAGATCACCACCGACAGCCCGTATTACGCGCTTGCGAATGGTCGGCTGGTGAGTAAGCGTCGTCGTGCCGGGCAGACAACGTGGGTTTATGAGCAGCCCGAACCCATGTCGACCTATTTGGCAGCTATCCAGATCGGACAGTACGAGCGTCGCACCATGGTCGACGGACCTGTTCCGGTGCACGGACTGATGCCGCCCGCCCTGGAGAAGAATTTCGAGGCGAGCTTCGCTCGGCAACCGCAGATGGTCGCGGCGTTCACCGAAATGTTTGGCCCGTATCCGTTCCGCGAGTACACGTCGCTGGTTACCGAGGATGCCCTCGAGATTCCCCTTGAGTCACAGGGCTTTTCAACCTTTGGCGCGAACCATTGCGACGGCACCCTCAATCATGAGCGCCTCGTCGCACATGAGTTGGCGCACCAGTGGTTCGGGAACTCGGTCACCGTGGCGCGGTGGCAAGACATTTGGCTGCACGAAGGTTTTGCCTGCTACGCGGAGTGGCTCTGGAGTCAGCATTCCGGCGGCAAAACTGCCGACGAGTGGGCACACCATTACTACGCGAAGTTGGCCGCGGAGCCGGTTGCGGTGACGTTGGCCGATCCCGGGCCGAAGCAAATGTTTGACGACTGGGTGTACAAACGCGGTGCCATCACCTTGCACGCTTTGCGGTTGCGAATCGGCGACGGCGAGTTCTTTGCGCTGATTCGCCGCTGGACTGAGAAGTACGCCTACCGCTGTGTGACGACCGAGGATTTCATCGCCCTCGCCTCAACATTCACAACGACGTCGTTGAATGACATCTGGCAAGACTGGCTGTTCACCGCGAAGCTCCCCGCCTTCCCCACATAGGCCGCGCGAGCGCCCCGTCGTCCCTCCGGTCCTGTTCTCGCATGATGCGTGCATTCCCGCTACATGTCCGACATAGTGCGGGAATGCACGCATCATGCGAGAACAGCAAGGTGCGGGAGCAGGAAGGCGCGGGGCGCGAGGTACGACGCCGCTACTGCGGCAACAGGCCCGACTCGCGAGCGTCGACCAAACGGGGAGCTTCGGCATCCTTCTCCGACAGCACGTACGTCAAGGGCAGGCCGTCTAGTCCCACGCGCGGCCAGTCAATACCGAGGGCCGGATCCATCGGGTTGATCCCGTGCTCGGCCCCCGGGTTGTAGCCCGTCGAGCACAGGTAGTTGACGACGGAACCGTCCTTCAGCGAGCAGAAGGCGTGGCCCAAACCTTCGGCGACGTAAACGGCTCGACGGTCCACGTCGTCGAGCAGGACCGCGTCCCATTCCCCAAACGTCGACGATCCGACGCGAATATCGACGATCACGTCGAGCACCGCGCCCGACGTGCAGGTGACGTACTTAGCTTGGCCGGGCGGAACGTCGGCAAAGTGGACGCCGCGGATCACACCGGCGGCCGACACCGAGGTGTTGACCTGGGCCAGCGCGAACCGGTGCCCGATCGTTTCAGCAACGACGTCTGCCTTAAACGATTCGAGGAACTCGCCGCGGTCGTCGGCGAATCGAGTCGGGGTAAACACCCACGCCCCCGAAATCTTCAGCGGCCGTACGTCCATGCCCTATAACTCCCGTCCATGATCGAGCAGATCCAGCAGATATTGTCCGTACCCCGATTTCACCAATCGGGTAGCTGCCGAATGTAGTTGATCGTCGTCGAGGTAGCCGAGCCGCCACGCGATCTCTTCCGGGACCCCAATTTTCAGGCCCTGCCGCTGTTCGACGGTCCGGACAAAGTTGCCCGCGTCGAGGAGCGAGTCGAAGGTACCGGTATCGAGCCACGCGGTCCCGCGAGGCAGGACCGTCACGTGCAGCTTGCCCCGTCGCAGGTACTCGGCGTTGACGTCGGTGATTTCGTATTCGCCGCGCGCCGACGGTTTCAGTGAGGCCGCGATCTCGACCACATCGTTGTCGTAGAAGTAGAGCCCCGGCACCGCATACCGCGATTTCGGTTGCACCGGCTTCTCTTCCAACGACACCGCGTTGCCCGCCGAATCGAATTCGACGACGCCGTAGGCCGTCGGATCGGCGACCCGGTAGGCGAAGATCGCGCCGCCGTCGATGCCGTCGAAACCCTGAAGCTGCGAACCGAGGCCCGGCCCGTAGAAGATGTTGTCGCCGAGGACCAGCGCGACGGAATCACTGCCAATGTGGTCGGCACCCAGGACGAATGCCTGTGCCAATCCGTTGGGTTCGGTCTGTACGCGATAGCTCAGCGTCACCCCGAATTGCGAGCCGTCGCCCAGGAGGTTCTCGAAGGCGGCACGATCGGTTGGGGTGGTGATGATCAGGATGTCCCGGATACCCGCGAGCATGAGGGTCGACAGCGGGTAGTAGACCATCGGCTTGTCGTAGACGGGAACCAACTGCTTACTGACCCCCTGGGTGATGGGGTGCAACCGGCTGCCAGTGCCGCCGGCGAGGATGATTCCGCGCATGCGGTCAGCCTATCGGTATCCTCGGGCCAGTCAGAACTATTACTGTCTCAGGGTCAATACCGTCTCGAACCAACGTCTTCGGGTCGAACTCACTCGAATTAGCTGAGGAGCCATTCCATGCGGGTACTCGTGACCGGCGGTGCCGGGTTCATCGGGGCCAACTTTGTGCTGCGGACGCTCGCCACCCGTCCCGACGTGGAACTGACGGTCCTCGACAAATTCACCTACGCGGCCAACCCCGAGACGCTGCTGGCTGTGGCCGAGCGCGTGCACGTGGTGCGCGGTGATCTCGCGGACCCGGTGATTGTCGACGCGCTTGTCAAAGACGCGGACTTGGTGGTCAACTTTGCGGCCGAGTCCCACAACGACAACTCGCTCGCCGACCCGTCGGTGTTCATCCAAACCAATTTGGTGGGGACGTTCACGTTGCTTGAGGCGATCCGCAAGTACAACGTCCGCTTGCATCACATCAGCACCGACGAGGTGTACGGCGATCTGGAACTCGACGATCCAGCCCGCTTTACCGAGGAGACCGCGTACAATCCGTCGAGCCCGTATAGCGCCACCAAGGCTGGCAGCGACATGCTGGTGCGGGCCTGGGTCCGCTCGTTCGGGGTGGCGGCGACGATCTCGAACTGCTCCAACAATTACGGCCCGTACCAGCACTTGGAGAAGTTCATCCCGCGGCAGATCACCAACGTGCTGACCGGTGTGCGGCCGAAACTCTATGGCGATGGCCGCAATGTTCGCGACTGGATTCACGTCGATGATCACAACGACGCCGTGTGGACGATTGTGGATCGCGGCGCGATCGGTGAGACGTATCTGATCGGTGCCGACGGGGAGGTCGACAACCGGACAGTCGTCGAATCGATCTTGACCGCGCTGGGACAGCCCGCTGACGCTTTCGACTTTGTCACCGACCGCCCCGGGCACGACCGCCGCTACGCTATCGACTCGAGCCGGTTGCGGACCGAGTTGGGGTGGCAGCCGAAGTACACCAATTTCAGCTCGGGGCTGGCCGCGACCATCGATTGGTATCGCGATAATCGCAGTTGGTGGGCCGCCGCGAAGGCCGCCGTCGAAGCCGGTTATGCCCGCACCCAGCACGTCCTCGAATCCGGAGAATAAGAAGATGCGCGTTCTCGTCACCGGCGGAGCCGGCTACATCGGCTCCCACACCGTCTTGCAGTTGCTGACGGCCAACCACAGCGTGCTGATCGCCGACGATTTCAGTAATGCCAAGCCCTCGGCGGTCACGCGATTAGAAGAGCTTGCCGGACAGTCGATTCCGGTGTGTCGCGTCGACCTCACCGATGAGGCCGCGACGCTCGCGCTGTTCGACGACGCTATCGCCGGCGGTCAGCCGATCGAGGCGGTGATTCACTTCGCCGGGTTCAAGGCGGTCGGCGAATCGGTGGCGAAGCCGTTGGCCTACTACCGCAACAATCTCGACACCACGTTCTCGGTACTGCGGGCGATGGATGTGCACGGGGTACGACAGTTCGTGTTTTCCTCGTCGGCGACGGTGTACGGGGAGAACCCGGTGCGCGAGCGTACCGAAGACATGCCGACCTACGCGACGAGTCCGTACGGCTGGACCAAGGTGATGGTGGAGCAGGTGCTGCGTGATTTGGCGGTCGCCGATGATTCCTGGCGCATCGCGTTGCTGCGGTACTTCAACCCGGTGGGCGCGCACGCCAGCGGCCGGATCGGTGAGGACCCCAGCGGTCTGCCGAACAACCTGATGCCGTTTGTCGCGCAGGTGGCGGTGGGGCGTCGCGAGAAGTTGGCGGTCTTCGGCGATGACTACGACACCGTCGATGGGACGGGCGTCCGCGACTACATCCACGTCGAAGATTTGGCGGCCGGGCATGTGGCCGCGCTCGAACGGATTGGCCTCCGCGACGACGCGCTGTCGGTGTGGAACCTGGGCAGCGGTCACCCCGAGTCGGTGCTGGAGGTCGTTGCCGCGTTTGCGCGGGCCAGCGGTCGCGAGATTCCGTACGAGGTGGTTCCTCGGCGTCCCGGCGATGTTGATGCCTATTGGGCCAACCCGTCCAAGGCCAACCGCGAATTGGGCTGGTCGGCGACTCGCACCATCGACGAGATGTGCGCTGATACGTGGCGTTGGCAGTCGCAGAACCCGAACGGGTACCCGGACTAGCCGCCGCCGGACTGGAGTGGGACCGACCCGTCGAGGTCGACGTCCTGCTCGACGATGGTGGCGTCGTTGTCGGCCGGGGTGCGCAAGACCTTCACCAGGACCGTCGCGACCACCACGATCGCGGTGTAAATGAAAAGCCACCCGATTGAGGCGAACACCAGTCCGAGGGCTCCGAAAGCAGCCCGCGACGATGCGAAGACCGTCGAATAGCCTAATTCGGTGAACGCAATGAACGCGGTCAGCGCGGCGCCGCAGAGAGCGCCGACGCACCAGAGATCGACCAGTGAAAACTGCTTCTTCATCAGGACCCGCGGCACCGCGACCCACGCCAGCGTCCAAATCACGAATGTGCTGACCAGGCCAAGGAACCCGCGAGGTACCGAATCGTCGTAGTAGACGGCCACCACAACCTGGGCCAGCACGGCAATCGCCAGAATCACGACAACGGCGAACCAACGCCACCAACCGCGCATCCCGGCGCTTCGGAAACCCCAAACTCCGACGTACATGCGATCGAGGGCACGCGCGAGTGAGGTCGCGGAAATCACCGTCATCAGGGCGCCGATGATGCCGAACGAGGTGTAGGTGGCGGTCGATTCGTCCGGCTTGATCATGTCGCTGAGGTCGAACATGCCCAAGAACTCGTCGAGTGCAGTCGCACCGACGCCGTGCAGCGCGGTCAGCAGTAGCATCACCGGCAGGACCGAGGTGAAGGCCTGCCCGGCGAGGGTCATCGCGCGGTCGCTGATGTTATTGACGGCGAGCGCCCGGACGATCCGGAATCCCAGCGCCACATATTTGCCAGCGCCTTCCGGCATGTTCGAGACGAGGGCCTTCAGTCGCCCGTCGAGCTTGGTCGAAACCATGCGCGAATCATGTCACCTCACGGGTGAGGCACCTGCAGCGGCGTCCGATCTGCCAGCGGTATTTCCTGTTCGGCGGGAACGATGGTCCCCGGTCCGGCGATCCGAGTCCGATTGGCGACCGTCACCACGACGGCACCGAGCACGGCCATCGCGATTCCGAAGATAAACATTTCCGTATAGGTAACCGATGGGAAGCGTTCGATGAGCCACGACATGATGGCTGGCGAGGCGAATCCGAGATAGGTCAACGCGTAGAACACCGCGGTGAGCCCGGCGAGGTCGTTGGGTCCGGCAATCCGCTGGACCTCCAGCAGGCACGAGATCAAGGCCATCCCGTAGCCGCACCCCAGGACAATGGCCGCGAACACCGCGAGGGGGACCGATGGATTCGCCACGACCGCAATCGACAACGCCATCCCGACGGCGACGAACGCCAACGCTGTCACCATGGCCCGCGTCGAACCGGGACGGTCGATGCGTTTACCGACACTCTGGATAAGGAAGCCGGCGGCCAGACCCGCCACGCAGCACAGGCCGGCGAACGCTATCGCCACGCCAGCAGTGTGTTCGGTCATCAGCGCTGGAATCACCGCGTAAGCCATGGCGCACGCACCGAACACCCACGGCGCAACCGGCCCGATGATCAGCCAGAAGCGCAGCTTCCGGGCCGACGGGATCTTCATCGCATCGGCGAAACTACCCGCTGACGTGCGACGGCGCGTCTCCGGGGTCCGCGCGATGGCCAAGAGCGAGGCGGCGGCGAAGACAATGGTGATCAGGTAGGCGAGTTGGCCCGGCCACGGCCCCCACTGGGCGAGCACTGCCGCCACGCCCGCGCCGATACCGAACCCGGCCGTCAAACTGAGCGCAGCGCGTCGAGCTCCCGCCGATGCCGAATCACCGGCTCTGTCGGAGAGTTCTTTGATCCACGTACCACCGACTGCCATCGCCAACCCCAGCGCGATGCCGCTGAGGACGCGGCCCGCCGCCAGCAGCGGCACCGAATGCTCGCCGATGGCGAGCAGCGTCGAGCCAATTGCCGCAATCACCGGAGACGGCAACATCAGCGGCCGGCGACCAAAGCGATCCGACAGTGGTCCGCCGATCAGGAGCGCTGGAACAATGCCCAGCACATACAGAAACAAGAGCACGTCGACGGCGACCGGTGACATGTGCGAGACGGTCCGGTACATCACCAGCAGAGGGGTGAACTCGTTTCCGCCCCACGCGGCGGTGAAGACCGCGAGACTGACCGCAGCCCAAGGGGCCTTCACGACAGCCCACCTTCGGTGCCGTGGACACTCGCCAAATGCGCAGCCAGGAGGTCCGCGAAACGGTCGGCGTCGGCTGCCGCGACCACGTCGGCGAGTTCGGCATGGTCGGTCAGGATCTGAGCGGTGACGGTCGGATCGTGGCGTAGTCGTGCGGCCGTCATTCGACGATGCCGCTCGCCGAGTGAGGTGTAGAAGTCGGCGAGCAACCCGTTGCGGCCCGCAGCCACGATCAGTTGGTGAAACTCCGCATCCAGCCGGGCGAACTCGGCGGCATCGGCGGCGTCGACGGCGCGGTGGCCGTCGAGCGACGTGCGCAGTTGGCCGGCCAGGTTCGCGATGGCCGTGGGATCCTGCGCGATCGCGCCGATCGCATGGGTTTCCAACAGGACACGCGCATCAAGCACGTCCCGCGCCTCGCGTTCGCCGATTGGGACGACCAGCGCGCCGCGTTTTGGGTACAGACGCATCCAACCTTCGGCCGCCAATCGGAGGAAGGCTTCGCGCACGGGCGTTCGACTGACCTCGCACCGAGTCGCGATGTCACCTTCGCTGATCATCTCCCCACCGGGAAGCTCGCAGGTCAGGATTAGTTCCTTAACCTCGTCGTACACCCGATCCGCTGATGAATACGTCATAGACACAAGTTGTACTGTACACCTTGTTGGGGTTGCACTTTCTCGCCGAACAGCGACGACCACCCATCCGCGGAATACGATTCATGAAGCTCGCCACTCTCTTCGCGTTTCGCCACGGCGAAGAGGCTCGGCGAGCAGAGTTACATGTGGACAGCGCCGTCCGCACGTTGATGACTAGCGACGAGCGCGACAGGTACCCCTGTCGCCGCTCGACCGGAGCCTGGAGGCAACCCCATGCAGATCTCGGATCAAGACATATTTCTGGCGCACGAGGGCGGCAAACTATCCGTCGAATTGCGTGCCCCGATCCAGACGCAGCGAGACCTGTCGATCATTTACACGCCGGGCGTTGCCCAGGTGTCCCGCGCCATCCATGCTGACCCCGAACTCGTCGACAAATACACGTGGACCGAACGTCTGGTGGCGGTCGTATCCGATGGCACCGCCGTCCTAGGATTGGGCAATATCGGGCCGCGAGCATCACTGCCAGTAATGGAAGGCAAGGCCGCTCTGTTCCGCAGCTTCGCAGGCCTCAATTCCATCCCTCTAGTTCTTGACACCACAGACCCCGACGAGATCGTCGAAACTCTGATCCGGTTGCGCCCCAGCTTCGGCGCAGTGAACCTGGAAGACATTTCGGCACCCCGCTGTTTCGAGATCGAGCAGCGAGTTATCGAGGCCCTCGACTGCCCCGTCATGCACGATGACCAGCACGGCACAGCGATTGTCGTACTGGCCGCATTGAAGGGCGCGGCGAAGTTTATGAAGCGGGATCTGGCGCCGCTGAAGGTCGTAATTTCGGGCGCCGGCGCTGCTGGCGTTGCATGCGCCAAGATCTTGAAGGCGGCCGGGATCGACGACATCGTCGTTCTCGACTCGAAGGGCGTCGTGTCCGCCGACCGCACCGACATGGTGGAGTACAAGAACGAACTCGCCCAATGGTCGAATCCCCGTGGCCTCAGCGGCGATATCGGTGAGGCTATGGCCGGTGCCGACGTCTTTATTGGCGTTTCGGCGGGCCTCGTCGACGAGAAGTACGTGGCATCGATGGCCGACGATGCGATCGTCTTCGCGATGTCGAATCCTGATCCGGAGATTCACCCGGACGTCGCGGCCAAGTACGCGGCCATCGTCGCGACGGGCCGTAGCGACTTCCCCAACCAGATCAACAATGTCCTCGCATTCCCCGGAGTCTTCGCTGGCGCGCTCGATGCTGGTGCCCGTCGGATCACCGAGGGCATGAAACTCGCTGCCGCCGACGCCATCCTCTCCGTTGTCGCCGACGACCTGGCCGCCGACTGCATCGTCCCCAGCCCGCTCGACGATCGCGTCGCCCCGGCAGTCGCGAAGGCCGTCGCCGACGCTGCCCGCGCCGAGGGAGTGACGAGCTAACCCACGCCGCCACAGGTCCGCGAAACCGCCCCTAGCACCCGTTTTGCTTGCAGGGCTGGCCACTCGGTACGATTGGCAGCGCTGTCGCGAGACGGCACGCCGCCTTAGCTCAGTCGGTAGAGCGATTCACTCGTAATGAATAGGTCAGGAGTTCGATTCTCCTAGGCGGCTCAAACAAAGCAGGTCTGGACCACGGTCCAGACCTGCTTTTCGTTTCGAGCTGAAGTCCCCTACGACCCCGTAACCCTTGAAGTAATCCGCGAAGCGCTCGACACATCCCGCGGCGAACGGCCCGTCGGCGCGGTAGTACTTCCGGCACCTGTCCGCGCGGTGCCCCGAGTCGATGTGTTCGTGGTGCGGGCACCGTAGGCATGATGGGCCCATGGAACTTCGCATCTTCACCGAACCTCAGCAGGGCGCCACCTACGACGTTCTTCTCGCCGTCGCACAAGCCACCGAGGAACTCGGCTTCGACGCGTTCTTTCGCTCCGATCACTACCTTGCGATGAACTCTGACGGCCTCCCCGGACCCACCGACGCCTGGCTGACGCTGGCGGCGCTCGCGACGGCAACCTCCCGGATCCGCCTTGGCACCCTGGTGACGTCGGCGACGTTCCGGCACCCGGGCCAACTCGCGATTCAGGCGGCGCAAGTCGACCACATGAGTGGCGGTCGGCTCGACTTCGGCCTCGGTGCTGGCTGGTTCGAGGAAGAGCATGCCGCCTACGGCATCCCGTTCCCGCCGCTGGGCGAACGCTTCGATCGACTTGGGGAAACCCTCGACATTGTCACCGGGTTGTGGGCGACCCCGGCGGGAGAAACGTTCGACTACGCAGGAAAGTACTTGCAGATCACGAACTCGCCGGGACTACCCAAGCCCGTCCAACGGCCTCGTCCGCCGATCATCATTGGCGGTGGCGGACCCGTGCGCACACCACGGCTGGCAGCCAAGTACGCCGACGAGTTCAACGTGCCGTTCTCGCCCGTTGAGAAAGTCACCGACATGTATCAGCGCGTCGATGCCGCGTGCGAGCGTATCGGCCGCAACCGCGACGAGATCGTCAACTCCGCCGCCCTCGTCTTGTGCTGTGGGCGCACGGAAGTCGAGTTCACCAAGCGTGCGGCCGCGATCGGTCGCGAGCCGGCAGAACTTCGCGCGAATGGCGCAGCGGGCACCGTAGACGAGGTCGCTGCGGCCATCAGCCGCTACCGCGAGGTAGGAGCCAGCCGCATCTATCTGCAGGTTCTCGACCTCGCCGACCTCGAGCACCTCGCGCTCGTCGCCGAGCACGTGGCCCCGCAACTCGGGTAACCGCCCGCCGTCCCTTCTCGCATGATGCGTTGATTCCCGCTCCACGTCTGACGTGGAGCGGGAATCAACGCATCATGCGAGAAGGGAAAAAGGTCTTGGCTCCGGGGTCGCGGCCGGCGGGATTATCCTTGGAAGCGCGTGGGTCGGCAGTTGCTCTGCACTCCACCGAGGTAGACCGATCCCGCAGGAGGCTCACGATGTCGTCACCCACCCAGCCAGCCGCCGACCGGATGCCCGCACTGTTCCTCAGCCACGGGGCTCCACCACTGGTCGACGATAAGCGCTGGGTTACCGAACTGAAGGCGCTGGCCGCCAACCTCCCTCGACCAAAGCAAATCCTCATCGTCTCCGCACACTGGGAAGCGGCTCCGCTCACGGTCGGTGCGACCGATTCCCGAGTCCCACTGACCTACGACTTCTGGGGTTTCCCTGATCGCTATTACGCGACCACCTACGACGCCCCCGGAGCCGTCGAGCTGGCCGATCGGGTCGGTGCACTGATGCCCGCGACCGAGCCGGTCCGTCACGACCACGAACGACGCCTGGACCATGGTGCCTACGTGCCGCTGACCGTCATGTATCCCGAGGCGGACATTCCGACCCTCCAAGTGTCGATGCCAACGCTAGATCCACAGCACCTGTTGAGCCTCGGGCAGCGACTAGCGCCCCTTCGCGATGAAGGTGTCCTGATCATCGGTTCCGGCTTCACGACCCACGGGTTGCCGTACCTGACCGATCCCACCCCCGATGCCGTCCCACCCCAGTGGTCGGTGGAGTTCGATCACTGGGCACGCGAGCAATTCACCGCGGGCGACGTCGACGCGCTTCTCGATTTCACCAACCGAGCGCCGGGTATGCCGTACGCGCACCCGCGGACCGAGCACTTCGCTCCGCTGTTTGTGACTCTTGGCGCGGCATCGCATATCGGCGACGTTCCCGACCAGCCCATTGACGGGTTTTGGATGGGCTTGGCCAAGCGCAGCATTGTCGTAGCCTAGTCCGGTGTCGCATCTTCGCTGGTGCGTTCATCACGCGCCAGGCCGCTCTTTCAGAAGCTACGCAGATAGCTAGAGCAACCAACCAAGCCATAGCCCGACGCCGCACGCGGCGACCGACCCAACCAGCATTGCCACTCCGTAAATGAAGCCACGGCGCCCGCCAACGCGGATCGTCTCGACAGCAGCAGTCGAGAAGGTGGTGTAGCCGCCACAGAAGCCCGTCCCGACCACCACCTGCCATTCGCTCGCGGCCCCGCCGAACATAACTAAGCCTGCCACCAACCCGATGAGCAGCGAGCCCGTCACATTGATTGCAAAGGTGGGGCCGGGGAAGGCCGCTGGCCAGCGGCGCCGACTGAGATCGTCCACCAGGAAGCGAACCACCGCACCGAGCGCTCCCGCGAGGACCGTGAGGGCAAAAATCATTGGGCGGTCACCGTCCCGAGCGGTAGTACGCGTCGGGCAATACGCATTCCCAACCAGGCCAGCAGTACGCCAGCCACCACACTTACGACCGCATATCCGACCGCCATGCCGTAAAAGTGACCGCGGCCCAGCATGCTGATCTCCAACACGAAAGCGCTATACGTGGTGAGCGCTCCACAGAAGCCAGTGCCAACAGCCAATCTCACACCGCGCCGCACGCCAGCGTCGCTCCCCAACCGGGCCAACCCTTCGAGCAGCGCGCCGAGCACGAACGCGCCAGCGAGGTTCACGACGAAAGTTCCCCACGGCCACCCGCCGTCTACGGCAGGCCATGCCTTTTCGGCGACCCACCGAACCGACGTTCCGGCCAAGGCACCGACGAAGACCAATCCGACCGCCGAAAGTCGCGCCCACTGCCCCATCTGACTCCCAACGAAGCTCACTGCCGGACCACTGCGGAAAAGACTACGACGTGACGCCGACAATTCGCTGTTCCACACATATAGTTAGATCAAGTTTTCTACCAGGCCCAGGAGCATCAATGAACCACTTCATCGACAAGATCAAGCAGAAGGCGGAAGCGGTTTCCGCAGCCATCGACAACGAGTTGACGGTCCTTGAAGGTGCCGGTGGAGACGATCCGCTCGCCGAGGACACCGATACCGAGGGCACGGACATCGACGACGACCGCGCCGAGTCCGCGAACTAGCGCGTACTGCTTAGCCCCTCACCGGTGCGACAGTTGCCGACCAATTCGCACCACCATCGCGTCGACGGCGAACTTGGGTTTCACGTTCATTTCGAGCGCGTCGCGGCAATCCAGAACCGCTTCGACGCACCCCAATAGCTCCTCCGGACTCGCATGACGCGCCATCGGCCCCGTCAAATCTTGGGCTTTGTCCGGGTGCATCAAGGTCACTTGTGCCCCCATCGCCAACGACAGCCCGTCGCGGAACAACGCCGCCAAGTCGACGAGAGCGCGGTCAAGGACGTCACGCATCATGCGGGTGCGCCGCGACTTCTGTCGCTTCTCCAAATCTTTGACCGCACCTGCGGTTCCGCGCGGTGGTCGTGCGGTGCCTTTGCCTGTGCCGCCGGCACCGAGCGCCGTCATCAGCTCTTCGGTTTCCGCCGCGTCGCGTTCGGCGCTCAGTAGCGCTGCGGCTTCCGTAGCGGTGCGGACCAGGTCTTCAGCTGCCGCGTAGGCCGTCGAATCCCGGGTGGCGGCGCGCGCTAGCGAC
Source organism: Gordonia sp. 34D (assembly GCF_056682775.1). Taxonomy (NCBI): domain Bacteria; kingdom Bacillati; phylum Actinomycetota; class Actinomycetes; order Mycobacteriales; family Gordoniaceae; genus Gordonia; species Gordonia sp. 34D. The sequence goes on from NZ_CM155293.1 coordinate 2,679,911, forward strand.
AGCGCCCTGTCGCGTTGCTCCCGCGAGGAGGCGTCTACCGCCAGCCGCCTGGCTCGTCCAACGTGTCCGCCAGACACCGACGCCGCCCACTCGGCACGGTCGACGTCGATACCGTCCCTGTCCACCAGGACCCTCGCAATGTCTGCGGCCAGTGGGGCGGTGAGCCCCACATGCCTGCACCGCGAACGCAGCGTGATCGAAATGTCTTCGGGTGCCACAGACGGCGCGCACAAGAGGAACAGGGTGCGGTCTGGCGGTTCTTCCACAGCCTTCAGGAGCGCATTTGCGCCCTGCTCGGTGAGCCGGTCCGCATCTTCGACCACCACGATCTGCCAGCGGCCCGTCGTCGGACGACGGGCAGCCAACTGCACGATGCTGCGGATCTGGGCGACGGAAATCGTCAAACCTTCCGGCACGATGTGCCGGACATCGCCGTGCGTGCCAGCCAGCACGGTCACACAGGCACGACATTCCCCGCACCCCACCTCGTCGACCGACTGGCACTGCAGAGCCGCTGCAAAGCAGGTCGCGGCCACTGACCGCCCGCTGCCGGGCGGCCCGGTGAACAACCAAGCGTGCGTCATGGTCTCGCGTGCCACCGGCTCCATGTCACCGGAAGGTTCGCCAGCGAACATCGAAACCGCACCGCCTTCAGCCTCACTGAGCCGAGAAGCTACGGCACGAGCCGATGTTGCTGCTGCCAACAACTCGTCGACCAGGGCTTGCTGGCCGATCATTCTGGCGAAGACATTAGTCACATCTGTCAGACTAAAGGCCAGTTCAGCAATCCCGCATCCCGCCGGGTGTTTAACAATTGCAAGCAGCCCGCTACTTTGGATGACATGGTCACACGACGGTCCGGCCTAGCTCGGGCAGCGCACACGCTGCGTTGGCTGGTGCACACGCCGTGGCCCGTCCTTGCGCTCGACATGCTCCGCGCCAACCTGCTCGGTGCGCTGTTCACCTTCGCCTTCCTCCGCTTCGGTATGCCGCAGGTCGACTCCATCTCCCTCAGTCAGTTCAACGCCCAGAACCAGGCGGCGTTCGGCCTGTACCTGGTGATCGCGATCATCATCGGTACCTACCTCACCATCCAACTCAGCATGCCGGTCCTCATCTGGCATCGGCGGCGCACGCGCCTCGACGACGAAGCCGCCCGCAGACGTGCCCTCAATCTGCCCACCCTGCTCACAGCGATCAACCTGGGATTGTGGGCCGTCGGCGGCATCTTGCTGTCCATAATCAACCTGCGCACGTCGGTGAAAGACTGCGTCATCGTCATCATCGCGAGCCTCATCGGCGCCCTTGTGACGGGCGTCCTCGGGTTTATGCAGACCGAGAAGGTGCTGCGGCCGATCACGGTGGCCGCGATGGCCAACGACCCCGATAATTCCAAGGCCCCCGGTATCGCCACCCGCATCACGGTGTTTTGGGTGACCTCGGTTGTCGTTCCGATGTTGATGATTGTGACTCTGATCGTCTTGCAGCACACGCACGTGATCGAGACCGATGCCCAGGGCTTGCAGCGTCCGATTCTGTGGCTGGCGACCGCGGCGATTGTGTTCGGATTGCTCGCAGTCTCACGACTGGTTCGGTCGATCACCGACCCCGTGAAACAGTTGCGGGTCGCCCTGAGCCAGATCCGTGCAGGCAATCTGAATGTCGCCGTGAAGATTTACGACGGCAATGACCTCGGCCTTTTGCAAGCCGGGTTCAACGACATGGTGTCCGACCTTCGCGAGCGCCAGGATCTCCGCAACCTGTTTGGCCGTTACGTCGGCGAGGACGTGGCACGTCGTGCCATCGAGACCGGCACCGAGTTGGGTGGCGAAGAGCGCTATATCGGAGTGCTGTTTGTCGACATCGTCGGGTCGACGCGACTCGCCGTAAACCGCCCACCCCGCGAAGTCGTCGAATTGCTTAACGACTTCTTTGAGGTGGTCGTGGAAGTGGTGGGCAGGCACGGCGGGTTTGTCAATAAGTTCCAGGGCGATGCCGCCCTCGCAATTTTCGGTGCTCCCTTGGATCAGGACGACTTTGCCGGTGCCGCCCTGGCTGCGGCCCGCGACTTGCGCGTGGAACTCTCGCAGCGCCTCGGTGACGTAGACATGGGCATCGGGGTGTCGGCAGGTAAAGCTGTCGCTGGCCATATCGGCTCCGAACAGCGGCTTGAGTACACGGTGATTGGGGACCCGGTCAATGAGGCGGCCCGCCTGACCGAACTGGCGAAAGATGAAGCCACCCGCGTCCTTGGTTCGGCCCGCGCGGTGTTCTTGGCTAGCGATGCCGAATCCAAGCACTGGGATATCGGCGAGGGTGTGGAACTCCGCGGCCGTGGAATCGAGACCCTGCTGGCTCGCCCCGATCTGGACATCGCTGAACCCACCGGTTCCGTCGAACCCGCTTAGGCGAGGACGGTCGTGCCGTCTGCCGTTTTGCGGTGCGTTTACGGGCTGAACCCCCGCCGGATTTCCCCTTTTCTGTCACATCTGGGAGCCCAAAATCAGCCAGACCGTCACCGATCGTGAAGATCGGTGACGGCCTGGCTGAATTGTGACAGAAAAGCGGAACGGCGCGGGAGCGCTCCCTGGGGCTAGTCCCAGGGGGCTTCGTCGGATGCGGCGTTTGGGGCGGGATCCTTCTTTGCGGCAGTCGTCTTCTTTGCGGCAGTCGTCTTCGCCGCCGTCGTCTTTTTCGCCGTTGTCTTCTTTGCTGCCGTCTTTTTCGCGGTCGTCTTCTTTGCTGCCGTCTTTTTCGCGGTCGTCTTCTTCGCTGCAGTCTTTTTCGCTGCGGTCTTCTTGGCCGTCTTCTTTGCTGCCTTCTTGGCCGGACCGCGCGCGCGGCGATCGGCCAGGAGTTCCATTGCCCGTTCCGGCGTGATGGTGGCAACCTCGTCGCCCTTGCGGAGACTGGCGTTGGTTTCGCCGTCGGTCACGTACGGACCGAATCGGCCATCCTTGATCACCATCGGCGCTTCGGTGACCGAGTCGGGACCCAGCTCACGCAACGGCGGGGCGGCCGCAGCACGACCACGACGCTTCGGTTCGGAGTAAATCTTGAGGGCTTCCTCGAGCGTCACCGTAAACAGCTGATCTTCGCTGGTCAGCGACCGCGAATCCGTCCCCTTCTTCAGGTACGGACCATAGCGGCCATTCTGCGCGGTGATTTCCTCGTTGCTCTCCGGATCCACTCCGACGACGCGCGGCAACGACAGCAACTTCAATGCGTCTTCGAGCGTGACGGTCGAAATATCCATGCCCTTGAACAACGAGCCGGTTCGCGGTTTGGGGCCAGCCTTCTTCGCGACCTTCTTAGCAGTCTTCTTCGCCGTCTTCTTGGCGGTCGCGACGGTGCCTTCGCCGACCTCGTCGAGTGCGACCACCTCGTCGCCGGCCGGTACAGGCGATCCGACGGTTTCACCGCCGTCGCGTGGCGTGGGACCTGCCGGGATTGTCGGCACGGGTGCCGTACCGTCGTCGCCGTCATCTTCCGAGGGAAGCAACTCGGTCACATACGGACCGAATCGGCCTTCCTTCGCGACGATCTCGTGACCGGTTACCGGGTCGACGCCCAGAACGCGCCCTTCCTGCGGCGTGTCGAAGAGCTTTTCGGCAACTTCCAGCGTCAACTCATCGGGCGTCATATCTGCCGGCAGATTGGCGCGCTTCAGGTCGGGTTCGGCGTCCGGTCCTGCCACGTTGCGTTCCAAGTACGGGCCGTAGCGTCCCACGCGAACAAAAACGGGGCGGCCTTCGGAGTCGTCAAAGAGCTTGATCGAGTTGACGATTCGTGCGTCGATGCCCTCAAGGTTGACGTCGACGAGCTTCTTCAGACCACCGACGCGCGCCATGGCACCGGCGGCATCGTCGTTGTCGTCGACGGGTGCGTCGGTGTCGGTTCCGAAGTAAAACTCGCTGAGCCAGCGGGTGCGGTCGGCGTTGCCGGACGCAATCTGGTCGAGGTCATCTTCCAGCGATGCGGTGAAGTCATAGTCGACGAGACTGTTGAAGTAGCCCTCGAGCAAGCCGATGACCGCAAACGCGATCCACGACGGGACCAGCGCGCTGCCCTTCTTGATGACGTAGCCGCGGTCCTGAATGGTGCCGATGATCGACGCATACGTGGACGGACGACCAATCCCCAAGTCTTCGAGGGTCTTCACCAACGAAGCCTCGGTATAGCGGGCGGGCGGGTTGGTTGAGTGCCCGTCGGCAGTCAACGCGGCGGCCGTGAGCGCCTGACCTTCGCGGAGGTTCGGGAGACGGTTCTCCGCGTCGTCGGCTTGGCCGCCCGCCTGCGAGTCGACGGTCTCGACGTACGCGGACAGGAAACCGGGGAACGTGATGGTGCGGCCCGACGACGCGAACGTAACGTCTTCGCCGGTGGTGGCCTTGCCACCGATCCGCAAGCTCATGGTGGTGCCGCGCGCATCGGCCATCTGGGAGGCCACGGTGCGCTGCCAGATCAACTCGTAAAGGCGGAACTCGTCGGTGTTGAGCGCCGACGCCAACTGGCCCGGAGTGCGGAAGGTTTCACCCGAAGGGCGAATCGCCTCGTGCGCTTCCTGCGCGTTCTTGACCTTGCGCGTGTACTGGCGCGGAGTGGGATGGACAAACTCGTCGCCATACAGTTGGCGGGCCTGCGAGCGCGCCGCGTTGATCGCCGACTCGCTCAGCGTGGTCGAGTCGGTACGCATGTAGGTGATATAGCCGTTTTCGTACAGTCGCTGCGCGATGCGCATGGTGCGGTCGGAGGAGAACCGCAGTTTGCGCCCTGCTTCCTGCTGCAGCGTCGATGTCATGAACGGCGCATACGGCCGACGGGTGTACGGCTTCTCTTCTACCGAACGAACCGTCAGGGGCGCACCCTGCAGCGCAGCGGCCAAACCGGTGGCGCGCGCTTCGTCGAGGACGGTCAGACCGGCGGTCTTCTTCAGTTGGCCGTCGGCACCGAAGTCGCGGCCAGTGGCAACTCGGTCCTCACCAATATTGACCAACCGCGACGCGAACGTCCTCGGGGACGCTTCGGCACCGGCATCGAGCGTGGCGGCGATGTCCCAGTAGTCGGCCGACACGAACGCCATGCGTTCGCGTTCGCGTTCGACGATGATGCGGGTGGCAACGGACTGCACTCGGCCCGCCGACAACTTCGGCATGACCTTCTTCCACAGCACCGGTGACACTTCGTAGCCGTACAGACGGTCCAGGATGCGTCGGGTTTCCTGCGCATCGACCATCGGCATGTCGAGTTCGCGCGGATCCTCTGCGGCAGCACGGATCGCCGACTCGGTGATCTCGTGGAACACCATGCGCTTAACGGGAATCTTCGGCTTCAAGACCTCAAGCAGATGCCATGCGATGGCCTCCCCCTCGCGGTCACCGTCCGTTGCGAGGTAAAGCTCGTCGACGTCTTTCATCAACGACTTCAGCTCGGTGACCGTCGACTTCTTGTCTGCGGACACCACGTAGAGGGGCTCAAAGTTGTCGTCGACGTTGACGCCAAGGCGCGCCCAGGGCTGCCCCTTGTATTTGGCGGGCACGTCGGCGGCACCGCGAGGCAGGTCTCGGATATGCCCACGCGACGATTCGACAACGTAGTTGCCGCCGAGATAGCCCGCAATTTTGCGTGCTTTCGTCGGGGACTCCACGATGACGAGTCGCCGCACGGCGGAGGATGAGTTGTCGTTGGCGGCCACGGGTGCCCTTCGGTCAGGTAATTGCTGCTCGATGCCGTTGTACCTTATATAACGTGTCTTCTGCACGTCGCGCTGGATAGTTGCGTAGAGACGTAGGTCGCTTGTTCAGACCAATTTGTGCACCGCAAACTGCACAGTTCGACGCTACGCGGGCACTATTTGCCCCTACTGACCGGGCCAAATCCCCTCGGGCGCGCCGTCTGGGGCGATCCCAATATTCTCCAGCAGTCGGGTAATTCGCTTGTGACTGGAGATTCGTAGTCCGGGGCTGCCTCCGCGTGTCCCGACAAGAGTCGGCGCAATTCCCACGCGCATGAGCGACGTCGAGAGATTCGCATAGGTGTCGGGGGCACCCGGGTCGAGTCCGAGGCAGTAATGCGGCCCGTCTGGGCGGCCAGCGGCCAGCGTCCACAGGCGCAGCGCATGCGGTGTGGGAGTCCAGCCTTCGGGAACTGATTTGACCGCACCTGCGGTCCAGGCGCGGTGCAACGCAGTAATGCGGGGGTTCGCCTCCGTGCGAGCGATTGGGTGCCCCTCTTCGGAGGCGACGATCTCCGCTTCGAGACCAGCATCGACGATCTCTTGGCAGATCGCTTCGGCACGCCATTGATCTGCGACCACCACCGACACTCGGGCACCCCAGGAGGTATGCATCGACTGTCCTTGTGCCGCAAGCAATCCCGCGAGGTCGGCAATTGCCGGGTCCTCAATTTCCGCAGAAAACAGCGACATCTGGCTCACCTGACCATCGTACGAGACTCAGGTGACAGTTTGGTGTCGCGGGACGCGAACCACCGGGCCCAGAAATGACTAAACTCCCGGCCGCCAAAGCGGTCCGGGAGTTTAGTTGAAGTCTTTAATCGAACCCTGGCGGGCTCAGTGGAGACTTAGAGTGCGTGAACGCCGGTAGCCTGGGGACCCTTGGTGCCCTGGCCAACCTCGAACTCCACGCGCTGGTCCTCTTCGAGGGTACGGAAGCCGTTGCCCTGAATCTCGGAGTAGTGAACGAAGACATCAGCATCGCCATCGTCAGGCGCGATGAATCCGAAGCCTTTCTCCGCGTTGAACCACTTCACAGTTCCCTGTGCCATTTACTGCATTCCTTTACATTGCATTCACCCGGCGCGGCGGAGCCGCGACGGTGGTCTCTTGGGACCGCCGTACTTCAAACGAACCTCGCCGGGTGGCGATGGAACAAACTGCAGTACACCGATCGCCTGTGCTCCAACTTGTGGAGCATGCGACCTCCTCAAGCTAACCACGTTCCGGCCCGCAAAGACACCCTCATGGCCAAGGTTCTTTACCGGGAGCCGGATTTGGGCACAAAGTCCCTGCGTACGATGGCAGGTTAAGACACGTCGAAATAAGAACCGCGGGGCGCAAAACACTTATGGGGCAAGCCAATTACGGCCGCGATCTGCTCGGCCGCACCCTGGCGGGCGTATCCGAGGATGCGAGTCCACTCACACACTTGTCGGTGATCGATTCCAGGTCCGCCGATGTCACCGACTGGCCGGAGTGGGTGCACCCCGCCGTTCGCGATGCGTTCGTCGAACATGGCGTCCCCAAGCCGTGGCGCCACCAATCCGATGCGGCCACCTTCGCAAAGCGGGGGCAGCACGTCTGCATCTGCACCGGCACAGCGTCGGGTAAGTCACTGGCCTACCAACTTCCCGTCCTCACCACATTTGCCGAAGACCCCAACTCCACGGCGCTCTACCTGTCGCCCACCAAAGCGCTTGGCACCGACCAACTGCGGTCCATCGCACACTTAATTGCCGGTCGACCCGAGTTCAATCACCTCGCGCCGAGTTCGTACGACGGCGACACCGATTCCGAACTCCGGCAGTGGGCACGCATGCATTCCCGCTGGATCTTCACCAACCCCGACATGCTGCAAATCGGCATCACGTCCACGCATCCGCGGTGGCGCACGTTCTTCGCAAAGCTGAAGTACATCGTCGTAGACGAGTGTCATCACTACCGCGGTGTCTTCGGTTCGCACACCGCCCTGGTGCTGCAACGCACCCTGCGGATCGCCCGCAAGTACGGTGCCAATCCCGTCGTGATTGGTGCCAGCGCCACGGTTTCCAATCCCGCGCAGGCACTTTCCCGGCTCATCGGCGAGGACGTCGTCGCGGTAACCGAGGACGCTTCCCCACACGGGGCGCGGACCGTCGCCATGTGGGAGCCCGGCTTTCTCGACGAATCGGCCGGTGGCCAATTGGGCGAGAACGGCGCCCCGGTCCGACGTTCCGCGGGATCGGAGGCCGCTCGACTTCTCGCCGATTTCGTCATCGAAGGGGCCCGCACACTCTGTTTTGTCCGCAGTCGACGCGGAGTGGAGATTACCGCCGTCCGCGCGAAAGCCATCCTGGCCGACACGGCCCCCGATCTCGTCGACCGCGTGGCGGCCTATCGGGCCGGCTATCTAGCCGACGATCGCAGAAAGCTTGAGCAGGCCATCTCCGACGGAGAACTTCTCGGGGTGGCCACCACCAACGCACTCGAACTCGGCGTCGACATTTCCGGCCTCGACGCGGTGATCGTGGCCGGATACCCGGGCACCATTGCGTCGTTTTGGCAGCAGGCCGGTCGCGCGGGACGACGCGGCGAGGGGTCCATCGTGGTGATGGTGGCACGCGATGACCCGCTCGATACCTACCTCGTTCACCACCCGGCAACACTCCTGGAGCGATCGGTGGAGGCCACGGTCACCGACCCGACCAATCCGTATGTCCTTGGACCCCACATGCTGTGCGCGGCTATGGAGTTCCCCCTCACTCCGGAAGACGTGCGGGCATTTTCGGCCGAGGACGTCGTCGCGCAGCTCACGGCCGAGGGAATGCTCAAGCACCGCAAGGCTGGCTGGTACGTCGCCCCGGGAATCGACCCGCACGCCGACATCGACATTCGCGGCGGCATCGGCGGACAGGTGCTGATCGTCGACACCACCAGTTCCCGCCTGCTAGGCACGGTCGATACCGCCCGCGCGATGACGTCGGTATACCCGGGAGCGGTCTATCTCCATCAGGGTGAGAGCTTCGTGATCGACGAACTCGACCTCAACGATGGCCTCGCCCTGGCGCATCCGGAAGAACCGGATTGGACGACCTCGCCGCGCGAGGTCAGCCACGTCACCATTACCGAAATCGAGGTTGAGCGCCGATTTGGGCCGTTGACCGTGGCGCTGGCAAGGGTCGTTGTGACGGGCCAGGTGGTCGGCTTCCTCCGAAAGGCCATCACGGGCGAGATTCTCGATTCGGTCCCACTCGACCTCCCCGAGCACCGCCTCGAAACCCGCGCGGTGATGTACACGCTAACGCCGGAGTCGATGCTTAGCGCTGGCATTGGCCTTGATAAGTTCCCCGGCGCACTACACGCCGCCGAGCATGCGGCGATTGGCATGCTCGGACTGGTCGCCACCTGCGATCGCTGGGATATCGGTGGCCTATCGACCGCCAACCATCCCGGCACCGGCCTGCCTACCGTGTTCGTGTACGACGGCTATCCCGGCGGCGCAGGCTTCGCCGCCCGCGGTTACGAGGCCTTCGTGGAATGGATCGATGCCACCGATGTCGCCGTCTCCTCGTGCGGTTGCAGTTCGGGCTGCCCGTCATGCGTGCAGTCTCCGAAATGCGGCAACGGCAACGAACCACTCGACAAGGAACACGCCATCAAGCTCCTCCGTCTCATCGGCCAGCTGCATCACTAGCAAACCTCGTCGCCCTCGCCAGCCCCCGCGGCGATCTACACAATTTTGGGTCCCCTTTGTATGACTTCAATATATGAGGGACTGTTTTATGCTATGTCACCGCGAATGTATTTCGCCGCAATCGGCGCGCGCCTAGGCTTTCCCGCCGAGCATCACCTGAACGATCGAACCTTCGCTTAGCCCCTTTAACTGGCGCCAAAATCACGCTATGGTGCGGCCTAAATGCTTTCAGCGCTGCAGCGCATCAGCCCTGAACATCTCGTGAATTTCGAGACTCCGCGCATTGCGGTCCAATTTGCTTGTTGGTTCCCACCCACATCCAGTGCAGGATCTAATCCTCTGCAATACTGACACTATGAACAGGCCCCTTGCTAACTCGCGGACCGTTATCCGAAACTGCACCCTTTTCGACGGAACTGACAGAAAAACAGTCTCCGGCGCTGATGTTGTAATAGCGGGACCGGCAATTTCCGCGGTCTCGACCTCTCCCGTAGCCACCCAGCCCGAGGACACCATTATCGACGCTGGCGGTCGTTTTTTGATGCCCGGAATGAGCGACGCCCATGTTCATTTAATGGGTAATGCCAACAGCTACATGGACTTCATCATGGGTCCGACAGGCAGCCTTTACGTCAACACCCTTGCCGAGTCAAAGGCCATGCTGCACCGCGGATTCACCACGGTCCGAGACATGGGCGGCGACGTAGCCGCGGTCAAAACAGCGATCGACCGCGGCCAATTCGAAGGTCCGCGCATCTTCCCCAGCCAGGCGATGATTTCGCAGACTTCCGGCCATGCCGACTTCGCCTTCGTCTACGAGACCCCGCCAACTTTCGGTGGCGGACCGAGTCGTACCGAAGAAATCGGATTCACTCGAGTGGCTGATGGTTCGGCCAATGTTTTGACGGCAGTCCGTGAACAGTTGCGCAAGGGCGCAACGCAGATCAAATTGACCGTCGGAGGCGGAGCGGCCTCGATGTACGACCCACTCAACACCCTCCAGTACACGGCCGACGAGATCCGTGCCGCTGTGGAAGCCGCCTCCGACTACGGCACGTACGTGGCAACGCACGTCTACACCGTCGAAGGGATTCGCCGCGCCATTGATGCGGGAGTGCGTTCCATCGAGCACGGCCACCTCGCTGATGAAGACACGGTCGCGTTGATCGGGGAGAAGGGCATCTGGCTGTCGATGCAACCCTTCGCCGAGCACGACCACTCGTACCCGGATCCCGGACGCTCGGCGAAGAACGTTGAGATTTGCAATGGGACGGACGCCGTCTACGGCTGGGCTCGCAAGCACGGAGTAAAGACAGCGTGGGGCACCGACCTACTCTTGGAGCCCGAATCGGCACCGCGCCAGAGCGAAATGGCCGCGCGCCTCGGCGAGTTCTACACCAATATCGAGGCACTTCAGATGCTCACCTCGGTCAATGCTGAACTGTTTGAGATGGCTGGTCCACGCAATCCCTACGCGGCGCACAAACTCGGGGTGATTGCCGAGGATGCCTGGGCGGACATGTTGCTGTTCGACGGCGATCCGACCGCGGACCTATCAATTATCGGCAAGCCCGACGAGTACCTGAAGGTCATCATCAAGGATGGCGTTGTCGTAAAGAACGAGTTGTAACAACGATGACCGAACCGACCCCAGACTCCCCCATCTACGACCCGGCCGCCACCGACCAACTCTCCACCGTGCAATTCGCTGACGGCGGGGAGGTGTTACTTGATGCACAGGGTATCGGCGTCCGCGCTTCGTGGGGGCATATCTATGGACCCGTTGACTTGCGCGTCCGTCGCGGTGGACTCACTGTTCTCGTCGGTGCCGGTGGACGCGGGCGAACCGCTTTGTTGTTAACTCTCGCCGGCCGAATGAAGCCCACCTCGGGAACCTTAGATTCCTTCGGCCGAATCAATGATGCTCGCAATCTGTTTGCCAACTCCGCGCTTGGATTCATCGAGGAAGTCGACGGTATCGAGCAGACGATCCGCGTGCACGATGTGCTGACCGAACAGCTTCGCTGGACCGCCCCCTGGTACAAAATCGTCGGGCAATCGACCCAGGATGACCTGGAAAGAATGTGCCGACCGGTGTTCGGCCCGCTGACTTTGCCGTCGCTCGACGCATACGTCGAAGAACTCCCCGAACTTACCGCAGCACTATTCCGAATCGCTATGGCCAATATTCGCCGCCCGGAACTGCTGGTTGTCGGCGGGGTCGACAAACTTTCTGGCGATCGCAGCAGCAGAATCTTGCTGGATCGTCTCATCGCACTGGGACGAGAACAGACCGTCATCACCGCGGATATCAATGGTGTGCAACCGCAACCCGGAATCACGGACGTTATCGATGTCCCCAACTTGACCGACGACGAGTTCATTCGTCTCCAACGTGAGGACCAGATTCAATGAAGATGCTTGCCGCGTTTTCCCCAGGCAGCGACTTCAAGCGGTACTACCGCGGGCGAATGCCTCGCTTAGCCCTCGCTGTGATCATCTTGATGCCGCTCATGTATGGCGCCCTGTACCTTTGGGCATTCTGGAACCCATTCAATGCGGTTAACAAGATGCCAATTGCGCTGGTCAACATGGATGCTGGCGCCACCCTCAACGGGAAACCTCTTGCTGCGGGCGAACAGGTGGTGCAGGGCCTCGTCGACTCTAAACAGCTTGATCTACATGTGGTTTCCGAAGAAGAAGCCGCCAACGGTGTCGCGCACGGCAAGTACTACTTCTCCATCACGCTGCCGAAGGATTTCAGCGAAGCGGTCACTTCACCGACAACCGGCAACGCTCGATCGGCCCCGCTCATCTTCACCTACGACGACGCAAACAACTACCTTGCCTCCGTGCTGGGTGGCGACGCCGCACAGCAGGTCGTCACGCAGGTCTCAGCGCAGGTCGGTACGCAGACCTTCGACATCGTGTTCAAGGAAGTCGGCAGCATGCTGCCGCAGGTAACCAAGGCGACCGACGGAGCGAACGAACTCGCGGCCGGACTGGACACCGCCAATGCCGGAGCCAACGAACTGTCCGGTGCACTCGATGAGCTGTCCGGGGTCGTTATGCGGGTCACCGATCCCCTCCTCGCCGCGACGAGCGGTTCCGGGGGCCTGAGCCCGGCGGAGGTCCGCGCCACGGCCGAACGGGTCAACGCGAACGCGACGAGGCTCAACGAGATCGTGGGCGGAGCGGCGGCCACGCAATCACGCGCCTACAACGCACTCGACCAAGCCGTTTCCGCGATGGCCAACAGTCCGGACCCGGCGATGCGGGCCCTTGCTCGCACGTTGGCGCCAGCAAAGAATGTGCTGGGCAACGAGGGTCTTGGCCCGGAGGCAAATAACTCCGCGACGCAACTGCTCAATGACTCGCAGGCACTCACTGCGGCAATGAACACTCCCGGTAGCCAAATCCACTCGCTTCTCGGGCTCGCCGAGACCGACGGTCTACATTCGGACATCCAGTCGGCGCGCGGGGCCGCCAACGAGCTGAGTTCGGGTGCGAACCAACTGGCAGCAGGCACCACTCAGCTTGCTGCGGGTGCTCACGAACTCGCGGGTGGACTCGACGAAGCGAGCAAGGCGATCCCGAAGTGGACGCAGCAGCAGCAGGATGCGCTGGCCAAGACCTTGGCGCAGCCCGTGGTGCTGTCGGAGGAGTACAAGAACGAGGCGGGCACATTTGGTACCGGTTTCGCGCCGTTCTTCTTCTCGCTTGCACTCTTCGTCGGCGGAATCATCGCCTGGATGCTGTTCACACCGTTGCAGTCGCGGCCGATCGCCCAGGGCTTGAGTTCGGTGCGCGCCGTGCTGGCCTCGTATGCGCCGACACTCGCCGTCGGCATCTTGCAGGCCGCCATCCTGTACGGCGTCACGGTCTTAGCCGTCGGGCTTCGACCAGCACACATGCTGGGAACATTCCTATTCATGGTGGTGGTCGTCGCCGCATTCCTGGCGTTGATACAGATGTTCAACGCCTTATTCGGGCCAGCCGTGGGCCGCGTGGTCACATTGGCTTTCCTGATGATCCAATTGACGTCCGCCGGCGGCATTTATCCAGTTGAGACGACGACCAAACCCTTCCAATACATCCACTGGATTGATCCGATGACGTACACCGTCAACGGGCTGAGACAGATGATCATGGGCGGTGTTGACTACCGCTTCTGGGTGGCGCTCACCGTGCTACTGACAATCACCGTCGTCTTCTTGGGTGTCTCGGTGCTCGCCGCGAGACGGAACCGGCAGTACACCATGGACCGGCTCTACCCACCAGTCGAGGTGTGACCTGTACTAACCGGCAACCCTGTGCCGCTCACATTCAACAGATCGCTCACTTGAGAAATTAGGAGAGAAACATGGCCGATACTGATTCCGATCGCATGATGCTCAGCCCAGTCTTCAATCGAAGCGGGGAGGCGACGTCGCTGCCGCGTCACGAGCTCCCGGAAGACATGATGCTTCCCAGCACCGCCTACCAAATCGTCCACGACCAGGCGATGCTCGACGGAAACTCACGCCTCAACCTGGCGACTTTCGTCACGACGTACATGGACAAGGAAGCGCAGCTTCTGTACGCGCAGACCGCCGACAAGAACATGATCGACAAGGACGAATACCCGGCGACCGCGGCGATCGAAGATCGCTGCTGGCGGATCCTGGGCAACCTCTGGCACAACCCGGACGTTGAGCAAGCCATCGGCACGTCCACCATCGGTTCGTCTGAGGCCTGCATGCTGGGCGGCTTGGCGCTGAAGCGCCGCTGGCAACACCTACGCAAGTCGCAGGGCAAGTCGACGGAGAACCCGAACATTGTGCTCTCGACGGCCGTTCAGGTCTGCTGGGAGAAGTTCTGCAACTACTTCGAGGTGGAGCCCCGTTGGGTGCCGATCACCGAGGACCACCTGTTCCTCGACGGCCATGACCTGGAGAAGTACGTCGACGAGAACACCATTGGCGTGGTCGCGATCATGGGTCAGACATACACCGGCGCGTACGAGCCGGTGGCGGCGATTGCCGCGAAGCTCGACGAGATCCAGCGGGACACCGGTTTCGATGTCCACATCCACGTCGACGGTGCATCCGGTGCCATGATCGCGCCGTTCTGCCAGCCCGATCTGGAGTGGGACTTCCGCGTCGATCGAGTCGCCTCGATCAGCACCTCGGGTCACAAGTACGGCCTGGTGTACCCGGGCGTCGGCTGGATCGTCTGGCGAGACAAGGAGGCCTTGCCGGAAAGCATGATCTTCCACTGCGCGTACCTTGGCGGAGATATGCCGACCTTGGCGCTTAACTTCTCGCGCCCGGGCGCACAGGTGCTCATGCAGTACTACCAATTCCTGCGGTTGGGCCGTGAGGGTTACACGGCGGTTCAGCAGGGCTCGCTGGATGTGGCGCAGCGACTTTCGGCGGCGATCGCCGAGATGGGTCCGTTCGAGCTGGTCAGCAAGGGCGACACCATCCCGGTGTTCGCGTGGCGAATGAAGGCCGGTTACACCGAAAATTGGACCCTGTACGACCTTCAGGATCGTTTGCGGATGAAGGGCTGGCAAGTTCCCGCTTACCCGTTGGCTGACGACCTCGCGGCGACCACCGTGCAGCGCATCGTGGTCCGCGCCGGCTTGAGCCAGGATCTGGCCTCCGATTTGTTGGATGATCTGCGCGCCGAGGTTAAGTTCCTCGAGCAGCTCAGCGGCCCGATGCCACGCGAAGGCCAAACCGCAGCGTTCCACCACTAATCTGGATCCACTGTCCCGGACCCGCCGGTCGAGCGGGTCCGGGACATGTCCACCTATCCGAAAGGCATGCCATGAGCCTCGACGCCTCGGCTTCGGTTGGTCGTGCGCTGGCACCGACACCGACTAAGCAGGCCATTGGCTTCATGATCGGCTCGGCCCTGTTTGCTCTCGGGTCTGCCCCGGGTTTTGGGTCCTGGGCTGGGTCCTCGGCCGCCAATCTCTGCTTTTTCATCGGGGCGTGGTTCTTTACCGGCGCTGCACTGATCCAAATGGAGCTGAGTGGCCCGCGCACCGTTCCGGTCTCTTACGGATCCGGTGTGATGTTTACGGCCGCGTGGCTCGCTGCGTCGATCCAGTTCTTCGGAACCCTGTTGTTTAACGTCAGCACGGCAGCAGCGCTGGAAGTACACACGACTCACGGTGAGCAGCAGTTGGTGTGGAATCCAGATGCGGGTGGATCGGTGGCCTTCCTCATCAGCGGCTTCTTTGTGTTGCTGGCGTTCACGCGCTCGACCGACCGGATGTGGGCACCCAGCAGCGCGGACTGGTGGTCGGCGCAGATCAATTTCCTCGGCTGCGTAGCTTTCGGCGTTTCGGCGGTCGGATCGTTTGTGAGCAAGACCGGGACCACCGTCGATGCGACGCTCGCAAACATGGGAACGTTCATCGGTGCATTGTGCTTCTTTGCCGCATCGGCAATTGTCCTTGCCGCCGATGCACGGAAATCGGGAAGCAGCTCTTGAGCGAACCCCAACGTTGCGCCGTAAGAATTGTTCTGGAGCAAGATTCTTTGAATTCGTTTTCTAACGGATTCAGTCGTCTTGGCCTTCCCTCATTTGCCGGTAAATCATAAACACGGCACCGACGATAGGCAGAACCACGGTCAGGATGGTCCACCCAACTTTCTCGGGCGCACTCATCTGACGATCTCGGGCGACGAGAAATACGGCGAGGACAATCAGCACTACGTTCATCGCGGCGATGGGATAGAGGAGATCGACCCAATCGGGGAAGATCAGATATTGCCCATCCATCGGCCTACCTTATTTCAAGGTCAAGAAACTAGCAGACTTTCCGAAATCCGTTACTCGACGGATTCGATGGGGCCTGCCCGCGCGGAAGCGGTTGCGTCGCGGATCCCGAACCGTCCGAGCCGGACCGTCATCGAGACGGTCACCTGGACGTCGTCGCCGTCTTGGATACAGGCGGAAACCCGCAGCGCTCCCTCCTGGTCCGCCGCGAGTTCCCTCGCCACCTCGCACCCGCTTCTGCCCTCCAACAGTGCAGCTGATGCTCCGGCCAATGCTGACAAGTCGGCAACCGACTGCGCCCGATGCCGGGCGGCTACAGCGGTCCCAAAAAGTAGAACCGCCATCAGCAACACAGCTAACGTAGCAATAGTCGCCGCTCCCATAACGGTCGAAAAGCCCAAATTCCCATGATCAACTGACATTATGGGGCTCTTGTGCCGCAATCGCAGTCGCCGACACCTTGAGGATGGGCAGCAACGGCACCGGCGCGGAAACGGTGACCGCCACTCGTTCACCGTCGTTGCCGACCGCGATGTGTGCTCCCGCAGGCGCCACCGCCTCGCCAATTCGGCGGGCCGATTCATCGCCCGCTGCCGTCAGTCGCGCAACCTCGCGAGCGGCGTCGGTGCACCGAATTTGCGCCGAGACCCCCACCACCCCGCCGAGACCAATGAGCAGAAACGCCGCTATCGCCGCCAGCGCATACGCGGCTTCCACGGTGACCATTCCCGACTCGTCGCGACCCATACGCCGAATAGGCTCCAGATTCCGCCCGAGTCCACGCAACGCCATGCCTCATCCCGCTGTTGTGCTCAGCGCCTTGCCGATAATTCCGGTGAGCGCACTGAGCACCGAATCCCCGGTAACCACGGTGTACAGGAGGGCACCAAAAGCCGCCGCCGCAATGGTGCCGATCGCATATTCCGCCGTCGACATTCCTTCTTCGTCGACCGCAATCTGGACCGCGAGGTCTCGCACCTGCCGATAACTTGCTCGCACCGAGTTGCTGATTTCCATAACGTCCCCCGTCGTCGTAGTTCCGTAGCAAATTCCCTACCTGAGTTAGACGCAGCGGACCCGCAATCGGTTCCAACACGGCCCAATCGGGCGTGTCGTCGCCCTCAATTCACTACCGGGCCCAATTCAAATCCGAGGTCAATTCAAAACAAGGTTGACGAACGCCATCGCGCAAACACCGAAGGCGATGGTGGCGTAGAAGTTCTTCGTCGCGATGGCCACGATCAGTGTCGCGGTACCGACCATCAGGTCGGCGTTGTGATAGCTGATCCAGATCTGCCCGTCGGGGGCAAAAATTGCTGGCGCCACAAGCGCGGCCATCACCGCTGGCGGCACCTGCTTGAGCCACCGCTGAACTTTCCGCCCCGGCTTGAGTTTGGTTGCCAACACCAGCGGCGGTACCCGCGAAATCAACGTCGCCAACGCCATCCCCACGATCATGACGATCAGATACGTCGTACTCACGAAGTCTCACCCACCGGGCTATCAACGGGTTCATCATTGGTCCGGTCCAGGCAGAATCCGACCGTCGCAGCGAACACTGTCGCCAACACCACCGACCACAACTCCAACCCCAACTGGGTCAGCAGCACGGCAACGCCACCGCCAACCAGGGCAACAAACAGATCCAACCGACTCCGCACGGCATCCTGGGCCAGGATCGCCAGAAACATGGCGGTCAGCGCAAATTCGAGGCCGATGTCTTCGATACCCGGCACCGCGCTGCCGAAGACGATGCCGAGCGCCGTCCCGGCTATCCACGAGGCGTAGACACCCATGTTGAGCGCGAAGACTTCCGCTTTCGGCCGTCGCTCATGGGCTCGGAACAGGACCTCTTGGATGACGTAGGCCTCGTCGGTCAGTTGCGCCCCAAACGCGGCGGCTTCCTTCGTCGAATAGTCCTTCACACGCGGGGCAATTGACGCCGCTAAGAGGAAGTGCCGCAAGTTCACCACGAATGTGGTGGAGATGACCGCGAACATGCCACCGCCCGACGCCAACACTTGCAAGGCGGCGAACTGGGATGCGCCGCCATAGACGATCGCCGACATCAGCAGCGACGCCCAGACCGGCAACCCGAACACCTCGGCGAGCACACCAAAAGCGAAGGCCACCGGGAGGTAGCCGAGCATCAACGGGATGGTGAGCCGAAGCCCCCGCATCACATCCTGCCGCGCCATTGCACCCCTGACGAACCATCACCGCTAACCCAATCAACGATAGGTTCGTCGAGCGTTGCCGCAAATTCTGCAGCGGCCTCGGCTCAGGCCCCGCAGGCCACCGACCGCCCGTACTTCGTTGAGCACCAATCGGTGAAGCCAGGCATGTGGAGGATGGTGACACCGTCTTCCGGCGACGGTTCCAGGCTTCCCGTCCACGATTCGCCCGGTTCCTGACCGAGCGGTTCGCCCGTACGTGACGTCATGGTCTGCAAGGTGACCACGATGCCGTGGCCGTGCGCGCCCCAGGTAGCCGTCCACTTCTCGACGTTGGCGGCACCTGATGCCAGCGATACCGTTGCCGACCCGTCCGGGTTGAGCGTCATCCCGCGACCATGCCCATCCCACTGGCCGTAATAGCGCGACAGGTCCGTTGCCGACGGGGTCGGCTGACTGGCTGTCGGATTGTTGTGCTGCGGCGCGGTAGTTTGCGAGACCGTTCTCGTGACCGTCACCGGCGACATGTCAGTATCCGGCACTGTCTCGGTCACCGAGGCCACCGCAGACGACGGCCCCGCCCGAGGAGGTACCGGGTCACAAGCCGCGACCGACGCGATGAGCACGGCCACCGCGGCAACAACCATGCTCGTACGAATCACCGGGCGAATGTTCATCCTTCGAGAGTGCGCGCCCAACAGCACCCAGCAGAAGGGGCAACGCCGAGGTTCTGTCGTCCGAATGACGTGCGAGAGACGCTGGCCCAGTCACAATCCGACGAGTAATCCCGATGCCAGCCCGATTACGACGGGCGCAATGCCCAGGCATACAAACGCCGGAAGGAAGCACAGGCCCAGTGGGCCGCTGATCTTGACGCCCGCCCGTTCGGCGGCTTCAAGCGCGGTGTTCTCGGCACGGCGGCGAGTACTCGCGGCAAACCCGGCGACGGCGTCGGCCAACACCGACCCCGCACGCGATGCCCGCCTAATGAGAGCGGCCAGATCCCGGAAATCGTCCGGAGCATCGTCGCCGACCGCCCACGCGACCTCCGGATCAGAACCCAGCATCAGCAGATCCGCGGCACGCGCAAAGTGCTGCCCCAGCACCAGCGGCGACGACTGCGCCGCCACACGAGCTGCGGTGGCCAATGGCAGCCCCGCTCGCAAACACACGGCCAAGGTGTCGTAGCCCGCGGCCACGTCAAACGGGTCTGGCACACCCGATCCGACCACATCGGCTGACCCTTCTGGCACGACTACCGCCGCACGCACCAACATCCACGACGGTCCCGGCCACATCAGCAAGGCCGCGGCCGTCAGCAGCAGGGCCGCCGTCACGGCGCGAGAACCTTGTCCGTGATTCGACCGGCCCACAGGACTCCGCCCACCGAAAGCCCGGTCCCAGCCACCAGCAGCACCCCACCCAGCCCGCCCTGCAACAGCACCTGCACCGGCGCCGCCCCCATCGCCTGGCCGAGCGCGAGGCCCAAGACAGGCAGTCCCGCCAGCACGACCGCCGTGGCGCGCGGCCCGGCCATCCCGGCGCGCGTGCGGGCGGCAAAGTCTTGTCGCGCAACCAAATCTGCGCGCAGCGCAGCCAGCATGTCGCCCATGGGGAGACCGAAGTGCAGCGACGTCGTCCACGCCTGTGCCAGCCGGCGCACCGGGCCGTCGACGCCAACCCCGCCCCCGGGGTCACCTCCGAGTTCGGCACGCGCAGCCATTCGCGCCAGTTCACGCGCAACGGACCCCTCCCCGCCCCCGGCCAACTCTGTCGCCGCCGCGCGACAAGCGGTCGAGACCGGTGCGCCCACCGACAGTTCCGTGCCCATCACTCCCAGCGCGGCGATCAGGTCGGCAATGTCGCGGTGATGGGCGGCGTCGCGGCGCGCCTTACGTCGTTGTTGGGTAACCAGAGCCGCGATCAGGGTTCCCGCGATCGCCGCGGCCGGACCAAACACCGTCGCTGCGACAGCCGGGAGCAGCCAGATCGCCACAACCGGATCCGCGGGTGGTCGTGCCGGACCGCGATGCTCGACGAGCCGTTGCAGTCGACGCGTCGCCTCGGGTACCGGCCAGAGCAAGATTGTTCCGGCGATCGCTATCAACGCGATCCCGACGGTCATCGTCGTTCCCGAATCATCCGCTGCAACTGGTCACGGCGGCTGGTGAAACCACCCGGCTCGGTCCATGCGGGGACCACCCGCACCAGGCCCGACTTGTCCCGTTCGACCACCCCGATCTCGGTCAACGCCCGTCGCCCCACCTCATCGCGGGAAACCCCGAGAATCACTTGGATGGCCGGGCCCAACTGGCTGTGCAACGCGGTTCGGCCCATCCCGCCGAGCGCCGCGAGGGCCTCCATTCGGGCTGGGACTTCGCTGATCGAGTTGGCATGCAAGGTGCCTGCGCAACCGTCGTGCCCGGTGTTGAGCGCGGTCAGCAAGTCGATCACTTCCGCACCGCGAACCTCGCCCACCACGATTCGGTCCGGCCGCATCCGGAGGGCTTGCCGCACCAACGTTCGCACCGTCACCTCCCCGACGCCTTCAACGTTGGCGGCCCGTGCCACCAGCCGCACAACGTGCGGATGATCGGGTGCCAGTTCCGGCGCATCCTCCACACAGAGGATGCGGTGCTCGGCTTCGACCAAGCCCAGCAGGCTATTCAGCACAGTTGTCTTGCCTGCCCCGGTTCCACCAACTACGAGGAAGGCAAGCCTCGCACCCACCACCTCGGCCACCATGTCGGCGACTTCCGCAGCAATCGATCCGCGAGCGACAAGGGATGCGAAATTGTGCGTGGCCCCACGCAGAACCCGCAACGAAATGCACGTACCGTCCTGGGCTAGGGGCGGGATCAGCGCGTGCAGTCGGACATGAAAACCGTTGCGTCCCACCCCCGTCAACCGGCCGTCGACCCACGGTTGCGCATCGTCGAGACGACGGCCCGCCCCGAGCGCCAACCGCACGGCAAGCCTGCGGACCCCGGCTTCGTCGTCGAAGCACACTCCGGTCAGTTCCAATCCGCCGCCGCGGTCGGCCCAGACGCGATCGGGCCCCACCACCAGCACATCGGTGACGGCCGGATCGGCGAGCAGGCCTTCTAACCTGCCGACGCCCACCATCTCGGTTTGCAGATAGCGCAGGGCCGCAAGAAGATCGGTGTCGCCGAGGAGGCCCCCGGATTCGGCCCGGATCGCCTCGGCGATCGTCGCCGGGTCGGGTGCCGCCGCTGTGCCGTGAGTGTCGGCAGCCAGGCGCTGCCGAACGCGATCGAGGAGCGCCGGATCAGCGCCGGTCATCGTCGACCCACTCGCGCTAGATCGCAGATAGTGTTCGCCGCCCGCGCCAAGGGCGAGAATCTCCCCAACGCCAGGCCTCCCGATTCGCATCGAGCGGGCAATCGCGGGTCGGGCCGTAATCCGCAGAGCAGCGGCACCCCTATCGACCGCGCGATTTCGTCAGCTTGCAAGCCACCCGGCGCTGGCCCGCGCACAACGAGACGTGGCTCCCGCTCACCGAGCAGCCGAGCAACAGTTCTCCTCGTGGCCGCGACGCCCGGCACTGTTGCCGTGCTGATCACGATCAAGACATCCATCGAATCGAGGACGCCTGATGTAACCGGTCCGGGTTCGCGGCCTACATCGGCAACGACCACGTCGCCGGCACCCCGCGCGGCATCGAGAGCCGCGACAACCGTGTCGGGGCGCAGCGGTTGCGGATCGTCTCGCGCACAGGCCAGCACTCCAACACCGCGCGACCGCGGAACCGCCGCACGGAGCGCGGCCCCGCCGATGGCACCGGTCTCGCCGTTGACCTCCGACCATCGCAGACCTGGCTCGGCTTCAATTCCCAGGAGGAGGTCCGCGCCCGCCCCGGCTTGGTCGACGTCGAGCAGCAGCACCGTGGACGTCTGCGCCGCGGTTAGAGCGATCGCCGCCGCCAGCGTGCTGGCCCCCGCTCCACCGTGACCGCCGATCACCGCGATGGTGCCCGCCGATCGACTCCGCGGTTCCCGCACGCGGGAAAGGGCGGCAACCAGCGCTTCTTCTTCGTCGGGTAGAACAAATCCGCCGGCCGCACCGAGGCTCAAGCCAGCGCGCCAGAGTTCGCCGTCGTCGCCAGCCGTGCCGACCGCGAACAGCCCGGGACGATTGGGCAGTTCGATGTGGCCCAGGACCTCCAACGCCGCCCGATCTGCGACGACCGCGCTGGCCCGTAGCCATTGGTGCCTGCAGCGAGCCGGGTCTGCGACCACCATCGTGTACCCGGCTGCAGCACTGCATCGCGCGAGGTCATCGAGCAGTTCTTCACCAGAAAGGACCAGTAGCGCATCACTCATGAACTGAGAATGCGCTACTGGTCCCGGCTAGGAAACTGCGTTATCCACAGGCTCCGGCATGCGCTGGCGTGCCCGTGGTTCGGTCAGGACTGACCGGTGAACGGCGGCACGAACTCGCATGGCACCTTCACCGGATGTTCCGGGTCGAGCGCGTTGAGCACCATGTACGCGGCCCGACGAGAGCCCGCGATCGCCATGTGCTCGCTGTAGTCCTGCGAGCACGAGTCCTGGACGACGATGTTCTTGACGCTCTCGCCCTTGCGACCTGGAACGTAACCGGCGGTATATGGGACGACGAGCTCGTCGTACCTGGTCATGATGTTGGTGTAGTCGACACCCTTCACGTAAGGACTGCCACCGCGCCAAATCTTGTTGTAGACGTCCGAGCCCGGCAGCATGCCGCCGCAGCCGATACACACCGGGATCGGCGCATCGCCGAGCAGCTGGCCCATCCACTTCATGGACGGGCTCGTGGACCCGGTGCCCTTCCACAACGGTGCGAGCGAGACATATTTGGTGACCTTGTCCGCTCCCCCAAGTGCCTTCATGTAGTACGCAGGCATGAAAGTACCCTGCGAGTGGCCGACGATGTCGACAGTTTTCGCACCGGTGGCTTTGCGAACGCGATCGATGAATTTGGCTAGCTGACCTGCACTGACCGGGATTTTATCCATGCCGCCGACAGCGGTCATCGGGAACGGCAGACCCGGCAGGGCCCCGTAGGTGAGAGCGAACACGCAGTAGCCGCGGTTCTTCAGCATGGGCACGTACGAACCCCAGTTGGTGGTCTTGGCGCCGCCGGTTCCGTGAACCAGAATTACCGGACGCGGATGCTCTGCTGTCGGCTTGCAGTTGAAGTCGTTGGACCCCGGCAGCGATCCGCCCGGATGCTGCAACTCGTACGGGATTCCGCCGAAGAAGTTGTAGTTTTCCGGCAGCTTGGGATCCGCTTGTGCTGGTGCGGCAACGAGGGCAAGTGCTCCCAGCAACGCCGCGCACAGCGCGAGCGTAATTCTTCCGACAGTTCTCATTCCATCCCCAGACATATTTCTAGCGCGCTCCTTGCGACACTGTCCGTCTGAAACTACAGCGGTCCAGGTCACAATGCGAGACGATGAAGGGAATCTATCTCACGCCAGTGCGGAAGAATTCAGAGTAGGGGCGAAAACACCCTAGAAATGAGGACGACCCCGGCCAGGGGGGAGGAGGCCGGGGTCATCAGCTGTTCAGCCCCGGGGGGTCGGGCTGAAAGCTACCGGTGTAAACCGGATACCAACAATCTACACGCGCTCGCGCGAAGATTGCAACACCAACTATCTCCCCCAAAGTGTATCCTCGGTCACACTTTGCAAACCTCCCCTAGTCGTAGGATTTGTACTGTGACCTCGACGTCATCAACCCAGATCGCCGCATTTTTCGACCTCGACAAAACCGTCATTGCACGCTCGAGCGCCCTCGCCTTCACGAAGCCATTCTTCGAAGGCGGCTTGCTGACGCGCCGCGCAATGCTTCGATCTGCGATCGCACAACTGCAGTTCCACCTCGCCTCGGCCGAGGAAGATCAGGTCGCGCGACTCCGCAAGCACGTCATCCAGATGAGCACCGGCTGGAGCACCGACCAGGTCCGCGAAATCGTGTCCGAAACGCTCGACGAGGTAGTCCGGCCGGTCATCTTTAGTGAAGCCGCCGCACTGATCGCCGAGCACAAGAAGGCCGGGCACGACGTCGCCCTGATCTCCGCCTCGGGTATCGAGATGGTCGAACCCATCGGAGCCCTACTCGGAGTCGACTGCGTTCGCGCGAGCATCATGCACGTCGAAGATGGGCACTACTCGGGGGCCCTGGATTTTTACTGCTACGGCGAGAACAAGTCGGTCGCCATCAGGGAACTCGCCGACGAACGCGGCTACGACCTCGCCCAGTGTTTTGCCTACTCCGATTCGAGCACCGACCTGCCCATGCTGAAGGCGGTCGGCCACCCGGCAGTCGTCAACCCCGACCGGGTTTTGCGCCGGCACGCAGCCGAAAATGGTTGGGAAATCTTGGATTTCCCCGACCCCCTACCTTCCGCCGCGTGGGCCACAAAGCCTGCCGTCACGCGAACGGCATTGTGCGCCACAGCAATCGGGGCCGCAGCGGCCATGGCCGTCGCTTACCAACTCCGACATTCACAAAGTGCCAGGTCAGCAGGCACAAAAGATTTTTGAAGAAACCCTTGATGTGATCGTCATCACCATGTACAAATGGAGGTACGGAGCCCCGGACGGCAAAGCTTCTCCCGGAAGAGAAGGGTAGAAGTCCCCGGATCGGCAAGCTCCAGCACGGACGGCAAGCACCCACGCGGAGCGCGCCGCTCTGAATGGCAAAAGCGTTGTGCGCCTGCGAACCAGCGGGCATTATTCGCGACCCGCGCAGGACCGAGTTACCTGCCTTCGAGTCACGACGAGATGCAAGCTCCTCATCGCCGAGGCGATCCCACAACCCACATATGCACGCATTGGTAGCCTGAAGTCCGTGCTTGCGGGCGGCAATCCGACTGAACCTTCAGTCGGGAGGCCGCCCGCAAATATGTGTGCCGACCTATCCGCGGGCAGCCTCCGCGATCGACAGGGCTTCCTTGGCTCCGGCTTCTAAGCCGTCGCAGCAGAAGATGATCCAGTTCGCCAGGGCCTCCGGCTCTCCGGTCGCGAAGTGATCCGACAGTTCCTTGTACTGCCCCACCTTGCTCAGCCAGAACACTTCCGGCACCCCCAGCAGGTGCGGGTCCAAGCCCGTCGTTGCCGACACCAAGCGCGACGTCGCGCGCGCGACCACGCCGTTTGCGCCGACGAAGGGCTGCAACACCAACAGGTCTCCATGTACCACCGCAGCCAGAACGGGCGCGGGCACCGAAGTACCACCGGTGATCAACTGGCCCAGGAAGTCCAGTCGTTGCGCAATGTGCGGCTCCGACCTTGGCCGCCCCAGCAGGTCCTTGTCCTCCAGCAGGTCCGACGCAGCCAGGGTGTGCAGCCTTGCCAACGACTGCGCCGGCGCGCGACGAAACACGGTAACGGCTTGGTCGAGCGAGTCACTGTCGAGGGACTGCGCAACGCGAATCGCCCCGGCTGCGATCGGGTCACCGAGGTCTTCTCGAGAGATGTCGGTGGTGCCACCGTCAATAGCGGCCGACGATCGTCCCGCACGCCACGAGGCCTCCCGAGACGTTTTGTCCCACTGCCGCATGTTGATCGGATGCCGATGGGCGGCACCAACGGCTTCTCGTGCCTTATCGGAAGCTTCACGCACACCGGGGAGTTCGAGCAGGGGTGCCAACGGATCTTGACTCACCCGAGCAAGCCTAGTCTCGAACTCGGAACGGCCCGCACGAGCGCCTGCCGCAGATCGCTGACTACTGACCGTTCATCGCTCGCAACCCGCATGCAACCGTCCCGACATCACACTTGGTATCCAAAGTGACTACGTTCACAACAGAACAAAATCATCCGTCAACGGAAAGGCTTTCGACGATGACCTCCAGCGCCCCCACAGTGTTCCCGCCGTCTGAAGAATTCGCCGCCAACGCGAACGCAACGGCTGAGATGTACAGCCGCGCTGAGGCCGATCCGCTCGGGTTCTGGGCCGAGCAGGCACATCGCCTCGACTGGGATACCCCGTTCGGCGAGGTCCTCGACTGGTCGAATGCCCCGTTCGCGAAGTGGTTCGTGGGTGGAAAGCTCAACGTCGCATACAACTGTGTCGACCGCCATGTCCTCGCAGGTAAGGGCGATCGCGTCGCGATCCATTGGGTCGGCGAGCCCGGCGATTCCCGCGACATCACGTACCGCCAGTTGCAAGACGAAGTGTCTCGTGCTGCGAACTACTTCACCGCCATCGGGTTGCAGACCGGCGACCGCGTCGCCATCTACATGCCGATGGTTCCGGAAGCCATCATCTCCATGCTGGCCTGCGCGCGCCTGGGCCTCACGCACTCGGTCGTGTTCGCCGGGTTCTCCGCGGCGGCCCTGCGTTCGCGCGTCGACGACGCCGAAGCGAAGGTCGTCATCACTACCGATGGCCAGTATCGACGTGGCAAGCCCGCTCCGCTGAAGGATGCCGTCGACGAAGCCCTCGGCACCGGCGCCAATGCGGCACCGTCGGTCGAAAAGGTCATCGTGGTGCGCCGCACCAACCACGAAGACAACCTCAATTGGGTTGAGGGACGCGACGTCTGGTGGGAAGACACCGTGGCCGAGGCTTCGCCGCACCATGAGCCGGAAGCCTTCGACGCTGAACATCCACTCTTCTTGCTGTACACATCGGGCACCACCGGTAAGCCCAAGGGCATCGTGCATTCGTCGGGCGGCTACCTGACGCAGGCGAGTTACACCTTCCACAATGTCTTCGACCATAAAGAAGGCCGCGACGTCTTCTGGTGCGGCGCTGACATCGGTTGGGTCACCGGTCACTCATACCTTGTCTACGGCCCGCTCTCGAATGGCGCCACCGAAGTGATCTATGAGGGCACCCCCAACACCCCCGACGAGCACCGGCACTTCCAGATCATCGAAAAGTATGGCGTCACCACCTATTACATCGCGCCGACCCTGATTCGTACGTTCATGAAGTGGGGCCGGGACATCCCCGACACCCACGACCTTTCGAGCCTGCGCCTCCTCGGCAGCGTCGGTGAGCCGATCAACCCGGAAGCCTGGCGTTGGTACAACGAGGTCATCGGCCACGGTAAGTGCCCCATCGTCGACACCTGGTGGCAGACCGAGACCGGCGGCATCATGATCTCCCCGCTGCCCGGCGTCACCGCAACCAAACCGGGCTCGGCAATGCGACCGTTGCCCGGCATCAGCGCCAACATCGTCGACGACAACGGCAACAACGTCGCCGACGGGGAGCAGGGCTACCTCGTCCTCGACAAGCCGTGGCCGGGGATGCTGCGTGGCATTTGGGGCGACGAAGAACGATTCAAGGACACCTACTGGTCGCGCTTTGCCGAGCAGGGCTGGTACTTCGCCGGCGACGGCGCACGCTACGACGAAGACCACGCACTGTGGGTCCTTGGCCGAGTAGACGATGTCATGAACGTGTCCGGCCACCGCATCTCCACCTCTGAGGTCGAATCCGCTCTCGTGGCACACACTTCGGTGGCGGAGGCCGCTGTCATCGGTGCCGCCGACGAAACCACCGGCCAGGGCATCGTGGCCTTCGTGATCCTGATGGAAGGCGCGGAGAACGCCGGCGACGCGTTGATCACCGAGTTGCGCAACCAGGTGGCGACCGACATCTCCCCCATCGCCAAGCCCCGCGAAATCAATATCGTTCCGGAATTGCCCAAGACCCGTTCGGGCAAGATCATGCGCCGTCTCCTCAAGGATGTCGCCGAAGGCCGCGAACTCGGCGACACGTCGACGCTCGTCGACCCGTCCGTCTTCGAAGCGATCCGCAGTCGCCAGAACTGATCGCATCGCACGGCTAATCTCGTCGTGAAAAGCGCCCGCCACCTTTTCAAGGGTGGCGGGCGTTTCATCACCGCCACCCAACGTGGCAACATGAGACCGACCACCGATCTGTAAGAGGGAGTTTTCGTGAGCGGTAATTCCGACACCTGGCCGAGCAACCCGGGCGAGGCTCCTCGCGTTCCATCGATTCCCATGTCGGATGCGAACCTCGGACGCAACGGCGAACCGACGATCGGCAATCTGGTCAAGGACGCGACCGCTAGCGCATCAACGCTCGTTCGCGCTGAGATCAAGCTCGCGAAGACCGAACTTGTCCAAGAGGCCAAGAAGGCTGGCGCAGGCAGCGGCATGATGATCGTCGCCGCGGCCCTGCTGCTGTACGCGAGCCTGTTCTTCTTCGTCTTCCTCGGTTTCCTGCTCGCCGTGTGGCTGCCCACCTGGGCTGCATTCGGCATCGTCTTCCTGCTACTCCTGGTCGTGTCGATCATCCTGATCATCGTCGGCTACATGTTCTTGAAGAAACTCAAGGCACCGGAGAAGACGATCGAATCGGTAAACGAGTTGGCCACCGTGATCCCCGGACGCCAACAGGCTCCGACCGGCGGCATGGCTCACCCGCAGATTCCACCGGCCCGCGATCCAATGCACCGTTGATCGCCCTCCTCGCGCGCCGTTGTGACTAGCCCACCCCCGGACCCAACGCTCGTCCGCTTCGACGGACCGTGGCGGCATTTCGATGTCCGCGCCAACGGCCTGCGCTTCCATGCGGTCGAAACCGAACATGGGATTGCCGACCGTCCACTGGTGCTGATGCTGCACGGGTTCGGTGAGTTCTGGTGGTCGTGGCGGCACCAGCTCAGCGCGCTCACCGACGCCGGGTACCGCGCGGTCGCCGTCGATCTCCGTGGATACGGCGACTCAGACAAGCCTCCGCGCGGCTATGACGGTTGGACGCTCGCCGGTGACACCTACGCACTGATACGTGCGCTTGGGCATGCCAGTGCCTCGCTCGTGGGGCACGCCGACGGCGGTCTGGTCTGTTGGGCAACGGCCACGCTGCATCCGACGGTGGTCGATCGGGTCACCGTGCTGTCGTCACCGCAGCCGCAGGCCCTGAAGAACGGGGTTCTCTTCAACACCGAGGAGCGGTCGGCTTTTCTGGGACCATTCCTGCACAACCAACTGCCGCGCATCGGCGAACGCCGACTCACCCGCAGCGATGGGGTCTTCATTGACGAGTATTTCCGGGAACGTGCCGGGGACGCGTGGCGGGAGACGGACGATTTCAGCGCCGCGATTAAGAACAACCGCCTCGCCATCCAAATCCCCGGCGTCGCACATTGCAGCCTGGAGTACCGCCGTTGGGCGTTCCGCTCCCAATTCCGCACGGACGGTTGGCGTTTCCTCAACCTGATGGACAAGGCGCTGTCGATTCCCGTCCTCGCCGTACGTGGCCGAGACGACCACTACATCCTGGACTCCCTCATGGCCGACAGTCGCCGCTGGGCACCCCAGATGGATTATCAAACTGTTGCCGGCTCAGGCCACTTCGTGCATCAAGAGGCACCGACCGAATTCAATCGGTTACTCCTGAACCACCTCGCGGACTAGGCCGCTTCGGGCTATCTACGATGCGACGCACTGCTGCGTGCTGACCTGCACATCACTTTGTTCGGATGCGGCGATGTCACGCTGAACTTGCGCCGCGGTCAAGACAAAACCGGTGTCATCGGTCGGGTCTTCGGCCGCACCAAAGACCACACCGAGAACCGTGCCGTCCGGCGCGATCATCGGGCCACCCGAGTTGCCGGAACGGATATTGCCACGCACCGTGTACACCTGCCGCTCCACTTGCTTGGGACTCTGATAGATGTCGGGTCCGCTCAGGTCCACAACGTTCCGCACGCGCAACGGCGTCACCGTGAAAGGACCGTTCTCCGGGTATCCGAGCGCAATCGCATCGGCACCCGATTCGGCCTGTTGCGCGGCAAAAGTCAACGGTTTGGCACGCAGGCCCGGAACGTCGAGGATGGCAATGTCGTTGCGGTGGTTAAACCAAACGACGGTCGCTCCTAGCCGACGTCCGTTCGCCGCGTGGACCGTGACCGTGTCGGTACCCGCCACCACGTGGGCGTTTGTCATGACACGTTGGGGAGCGATGACAAAACCGCTACCCTCCAGCGCCTGACCGCAACTACTTGCCACCCCGGTGATCTTGATGACGCTACCGCGGACCGCCTGAACGGCGGGGGAACTGACGAGACCCTGATTGGGGGGATCGACGGCGGCAACGCTCGTCTGACCAAATGGCCCGATGACTTCCTTGAGTCCGGAACTCTCGACCAGGCTGGTGAACTCATTCGGCAGGTCGCGTACCCATTGCGGGGCCACCTTGTCGACGGTTTGAATCACCTTCGAATCGTCCACCGCGTGCGAGATGCTCAATTGTTCGGCGCTGCGCAGCGGGAACGCCAACAGCCACGCCGCGACGACGATGGCGATGGCCTGCAACACCGACCCGATGATGCTGTCGATTTTGCGTAACCCTGGCGCGTGGATGCCGCTGCGGGCGGCCCGCCCCAGGACCATGCCAGCGACCTCACCGATCACCACCAGCACCACGATCAGCAACAGTCCGACCGCCAAGCGCAGACGCGGGTCGTCGAACCGTTCGATAACAATCGGCGCGAGCAGGATGCCGGCGATCGCACCAATCACGACACCGAGCAATGCCAATGCCGATGCGGTCGCACCCTGTCGGTATCCGCTGAAGGCCGCAAGCAGGGCCACCGCCAGAATTACCAGGTCGACCCACATCGATCCGCTCATCGATCTCCGTTCACGTCGTGGGCATCGCTACCGCCAGGCGGGTCATCGAACCCGGAAATTTGTCGACCGCCGGTTTCAGCAATCATCTGTTCAAGGGGCCGAACGTCGTCGGTGTTCCACGGAACGTCCCACCCCGCGGCCTCACTGATCGCGGCGATCAGTCCGCCCGTGAACCCCCAGACCAACATGCCGTCGTACATGAACGCCGGGCCCTTGTAGACCGTGGCACCCACGATGGAGCGGCTGACTTGAAAGCGATTCTCCGGCGACAAGAGTTCCCGAAGATTTGCGCGCATGACGCGGGCCGTCTCCCCGTGGTCGACGGCGAATACCTCGCTGGGCTTCGTCCAATGCGCAAGCACCGGGTGTACCTGAAATCCGGACGGCACCGGAAAGACCGGCAAATTCGCCAGGATGGTAACCCCGTCACCCGACAGTCCCGTCTCCTCCTCGGCCTCACGCATCGCCGTACCGATCGGGTAATCGTCGCCCGGATCCCGCGCTCCGCCGGGGAACGCGACCTGACCGCTGTGAGTGCGGAGCGTGGCCGCCCGCTCGGTCAGCAGGATCTCGGCGTCGCCGGGGAGCCCGCCGGGCGAATTGGGGTCTGGGTCGAACGAACCGGACATCAGAACCAGGACCGCCGCTGCGCGCTGCCCGCCGGCTTTCGCAGCCAGCGACGCCAGTCGTGCGCGATCGCCGCCGCGGGCGAGCACCCGCTCGCTGATGACATCTGGGTTATCGGTCACCGCATGTAGCCACGAGGGAATCTGATCGCGGGAAACCACTGGCCCAACCTGGACATCGCTCACGCGCCGCCCCCAACGTCGATGCCAAGGTTGTCGCGAACGGCCTGCGATAGTTCCTCCGTGGAGTTGAAGATTTGCGGCATCACCTTCGCGACTGTGCCGTCGGCACGAATCAGGATGGTGGACGGGAAGATCCGCGGTGCCCCAATAGCCTGGGCAATAGCACCCGTCGGGTCGGTGACGACCGGTAGATGCACCCCGACCTCCTCCAAGAATTTCAGAACGAAGTACGGCTTGTCTCCGCCTTCGCGCGCATGGACGGCGATCACGTTCAGCTGTTCGCCCGCCCGCTGTGAGAAGTCGTCGAAGATCGGCAGTTCCTTGCGGCACGGTAGGCACCACACGGCCCACATATTGATGACGAGCGGCTTTCCTGCCGTCACCGCGCCGAGGTTGATCTCATCGCCCGTCGCCATGCACGGCGCGCTCACGCCCGCGAGCACCGCGTTCGGTCCAACCGGCAGTTGCCCGCTGGGGCACGGGTTCAACGCCGCCGCGGCTCGAGCCGTTGCCATCTGGTCGGCAGACACCTGCTGGTCGGTGATTCCCGACGTCGGCGGGTTGGCACCGGTGGCGGTCGCCGAATCTGGCGTCGTGCTCCGGGGCCACAGAGCCGCGATCAACGCGACCGCGACGATGATGAACACGAGCGTTGCCCGTGCGGCCGGTTCCTTGAGAACCTGACCGACCTTCTTCACAAAATTCACTGCTTCTTCACTCCAGCCAAATCGAGCAGGTGCTCGGTTTCGGGTCCCTTCACCAGGGCCGCGGCCTCCATCACATCGGTGGGACCTTCCCCATACGACGGGCAATCCTTCGCCAGAATGCACACTCCACAAGCTGGCTTGCGCGCATGACAGACCCGTCGACCGTGAAAGATGATGCGGTGCGATAGGTCGGTCCACTCCCGTTTCGGGAACAGTTCACCTATCGCGTGCTCCACCTTGACCGGGTCTGTCTCCTGGGTCCAGTCCCAGCGGCGCACCAAGCGCCCAAAGTGGGTATCGACGGTGATCCCGGGGACACCGAACGCATTGCCAAGCACCACATTCGCGGTCTTCCGGCCAAAGCCGGGGAGCGTCACCAGGTCTTTGAGATTGCCAGGAACTTCACCGTCGTACTTCGACACGAGCGCCTGTCCGAGTCCGATGATCGAGTTGGCTTTGTTGCGGAAGAAGCCGGTTGGTCGGATCAGTTCTTCTAATTCAGTACGGTCGGCGGTGGCGTACGACGCCGCATCCGGATACCGCGCGAACAAGGCAGGGGTCACCTGGTTGACCCGGACATCAGTGCACTGCGCGGACAAGATGGTGGCCACCGACAATTCGAGCGGCGTCGTGAAGTCCAGTTCTGCGTAAACGTGCGGGAAGGCCACCTGCAGCGCACGATTCATGCGCCGGGCCCGTCGAACCAGGCCGAGCCTGGTTTCTTCCTTACGTCTACTCACAACTGACCAGGTTAGCCGTGACTGCGGCCCTTGCCACCTGCGCCGCCAAGACCAGCGGGGACGCCGTCGTCTAACCGACCGAATTGCCTGTTCTGACATCCGGGCAGGTCACAACTCGGTGACGACGGCCGTTTGGGTTTGGCAGAGACTTCAGGCCCGGGTGTTTACTGGTCCACATGCAAGGTTTTGCGGTACTCCTCTTCCCCGCCGTGCTGATGCTGTTTGCACTTGCGATGGAAAAAGTTCAAGAGCGACTCGACCGACTCAGCGTCGGTCCCGAGCATGTCGAAGAGTTCCTGGAGGCCGCCGACGCGACCGACGTTAACAACCTGGCCAAAGACGGTCTGGGTTCGGCGTTGGATGAACTTCGCAATCGCCGCGCAAAGCCTGCGGGAGATCGAGCAGCGGATTTGACAGGCTCAAGCGCAACCCGCGCTTCCTAACGTCACAAAAAGCGCGGCCGCTCAGTCGAAATGCCACCCCGGATAGAACTGGGACGCGCGGTAGTTGTCTACTAATACCACCAGTGATGAATCCAACAACTATGATTTTTCACGTAGTGTGTTCACTGGACGCGGCGCATATTCTCGAGAGAGGTTCTTTAGGTGGAAGAAGTACTAGCACGGGCGGGCATATTTCAGGGTGTCGAACCCACTGCCGTCGCAGCGCTCGCAAAGGAACTCCAGCCCATTGAGTTCCCCCGTGGGCATGTAATCTTCCACGAGGGAGAACCCGGCGATCGTCTCTTCATCATTCTGTCCGGCAAGGTCAAGCTCGGCCGCCGGTCACCCGACGGCCGTGAGAACCTGCTGACGATCATGGGACCGTCGGACATGTTCGGCGAACTGTCGATCTTCGACCCAGGCCCGCGTACGTCGTCGGCCACCACTGTCACCGAGGTGCGTGCGGTCACGATGGACCGGGATGCACTCCGCAAGTGGATCAAGGACCGTCCGGAAATCGCCGAGCAGTTGCTGCGCGTTTTGGCTCGTCGCCTTCGCCGCACCAACAACAACCTCGCGGACCTCATCTTCACCGACGTCCCCGGTCGTGTCGCCAAGCAGCTTTTGCAGTTGGCGCAGCGCTTCGGCACCCAGGAGGGTGGCGCGCTCCGCGTCACGCACGATCTCACGCAGGAAGAGATCGCCCAGCTGGTCGGCGCTTCGCGTGAGACCGTGAACAAGGCCCTCGCCGACTTCGCCCAGCGCGGATGGCTTCGCCTTGAAGGCAAGAGCGTCCTGATCGCCGATTCCGAGCGTCTCGCCCGCCGCGCCCGCTAGCCACAAACAAAAATGGAGTGAAGTGCCGTCGCCGCGCGGTTCTTCACTCCATTTTTGTTGCCCCACCCCACCCCATTCCAAACCGCTTTTCTGTCACGATTCGACCAGAACGTCACCGATCACCGCGATCGGTGACGGTTGTGCCGATCCAAATCCGCTGTTCGTGACAGAAGAGTGCAGGGCGGGCGTACGACGGAGGGCGAAAACCCGGGTTAGAGCGTGCGGATGTACTCCAACTGCGTTTTCACCGACATGCGGGCGGCCGGCCATAGTTTCTTGTCCACGTCGGCGTACACCGTGCGGACCACCTTCATCGGTTTCGCCTTCTCCGGGGTCACGCCCATCGCTTCAATCGCCGTGACGATCTGCGCGAGACGTTCCTCGCGGTGCGCCTTGTAATAGCGACCAATCGGGCCGAGCGTCGGGTGGTCGGGCCCGTGACCCGGGAGCAGCACCGCATCGGGGGCTTCCACCAGCAGCCGATTCAGCGAATTGAAGTAATCATTCAGCGAACCATCGCTGGGATCGAGCACAGTGGTGCCAAATCCCAAAATGGTGTCGGCCGTCAGGATTGCCTGCTGACCTTCCCATTCGACGAGGAAGCTCGTCGAATCGGCGGTATGTCCGGGCGTGTGCACCACGGTGATCTTCAGCCCGGCCGCGTGGATAACCTCCCGGTCTCGCAGGCGTGCTGCACCCACCGAGTACTTGTTCGAGTACGCCCGCTGGGGCGCACCCGACAGCTTCCGCATCTTCTTGCATGCGCCAACATGGTCGTGATGCCGGTGGCTGATCAGCACTAGTTCGACGACGCTCGCGGCTTCAACGACCGCGCGAACATGCTTGCCGTGCTTCTTGGGCCCCGGATCTACGACTACCGCGGTGGGCGAGCCGGGCGCTCGCAAAATCCAGGTGTTGGTGCCGTCGAGTTCAAACGAACCCGGGTTGCGGCACAGGATCACCGACGCGAACGGTGTGACTTCGCGGACCACACCGTAGGCGGGGTGCACGGGCTTCGACGCGGCCTCATCGACGACAGTCGCTTCAGAGCCGTTGTCGGGCGGGGTCTTTGACGCTTCGGAGGACATTCATCAAGGATAGCCACCGGCGGGCCGACTGGCGGCCGCCTGGCGTCTGCGACTCAGAAGACGAGCGGTGCCAAGAACTTCGTTGCGTAATTCTCGATGGTCGCCGGGTTCGCGAGATCAAGGCGCGATGTCCGGACCTGCGTCAGCGAGAACGCGATCCGCACCAGGTGCTCGGCGACCAATTCGAGATCAGTGTCTGGCATCCTGGCACCAGTCTGGCGCAGCGTGCTCGCCACCGTGAGGGTGGAGCGTTCCAGAAATTCGTCGGCACCCCGCGAGGATCGGCCCATCATCACATCGGCGAGTTCTGGTTCTTCGACGAGCAGGTGGCGCACGAGGGGGTCGTCGCCGACGAAGCGCGTGTATTCGACGAAAGCCGCGACCACCGCGTCACGCGGCGGCAGGTTGTGCACCGCGATCGCCAATCGCTGCAGCGTTTCGATCGCGATCAGTTCGCCAACCTTCGACAGGAGGACGTCTTTGTTGGGGAACCGGCGGTACAGCGTGCTGCGCGAGATGCCCGCGGCTTTGGCGATCGCATCCATGCTGGCGCGACGCACACCAACTTCGGAAAATTCGCGTCGTGCAGACGCCAGAATCACCGACTCCTGTTCTTCCGGCGCGGCGGAAGTACGGAGGCGGCGAGCGCCAGCAGCGGTGTCAGTCATTCGAGGTTTCGGTCATCGCACCTGGACGATGATCTCCACTTCAACGGGGACTCCGAGCGGCAGTTCGGCGACACCGACGGCAGAGCGGGCATGGACGCCAGCCTCGCCGAAGATTTCGCCGAAAAGGTCAGAGGCACCGTTAATGACACCGGGTTGTCCGGAGAAGCCGGGTGCGGACGCGACGAACCCGACGACCTTGATGACCCGCACCACCGAGTCGATTCCGACTTCAGCGTGGACGGCGGCGAGGGCATTCAGGGCGCAGAGTCGTGCGGCTTCGTTGGCCTGTTCTGGGGACACTTCGCCTTCGGCACCGTCGGCGACCTTGCCCTGGATGATCACTTCGCCGCCGGACACTGGAATTTGTCCCGAGGTGTACACGAGGTCGCCGACACGCAGCGCTGGCGTGTAGCTACCGACCGGCTTTACAACGGCGGGGAGTTCGATCCCCAATTCGGCGAGTCGTGCTGACCAAGGTGCTGCCATGGGGTTAGTCCTTTGCGCGCTTGAGGTAGGCGACATGCTGCTCACCGGTGGGGCCGGGAAGAACGCTCACCAGTTCCCATCCGTCGGCTCCCCACTGATCGAGGATCTGTTTGGTCGCGTGCGTAAGCAGCGGAACTGTGACGTATTCCCAAGCGGTAACTGCACTCATACCCCCAACCTTATCGGTTAGACGCGGCTGCAGTAGACACGGTCGATAAGGTGAGCGGCGTGGTCAACGAAGTTGAGAACGTAGAGCGGCCCAACGCGGGCATCGGTGAATGGCCGGTTCAAGCCCGCGACGGACGTCTGCATTTCGTGTCGGGTAAGGGTGGCACCGGTAAGACGACAGTGGCGGCAGCCCTGGCGTTGACCCTGGCGTCCAACGGTAAGAAGGTCCTCTTGGTGGAATGCGAGGAACGCCAAGGGATCGCACAGCTCTTCGACGTGCCCCCGCTCCCCCCGACCGACACTGAGCTGGTCGCGATGGATGGCGGCGGATCGGTGTGGGCGTTGGCGCTCCAGATCGAGCATGCGCTCCTGGAGTACCTCGACATGTTCTACAACCTGGGCTTTGCCGGGCGCGCCATCAAGAAGGTCGGCGCGATCGACTTCGTCACGACCGTGGCGCCGGGCCTCAAGGACGTGCTGGTGACCGGCAAAATCAAGGAACGGGTCATCGCGACCACCAAGCAGGGGGAACGCCTCTACGACGCCATCGTCGTCGATTCCCCGCCGACCGGCCGCATCGGCAACTTCCTCGACGTGACGACCGCCATGCGCGACCTCGCGAAGAGCGGACCGATCCGAAACCAATCCGAGTCGGTGGCGGCGCTGCTGCATTCACCGGATACGTGGGTTCACCTGTGCACGCTGCTTGAGGCGATGCCGGTCCAGGAAACGATCGAGGCGGTCGCCGAATTGCGGGCGAAGGACCTCAACATCGGGGCGATCGTCATCAACCGGGTCAACCCGGCTTACTTGCCAGAGGACGAGGCCGACGCCATTGCCGAAGGTCGGATCGACTCGCGGCGGATTGAGAAGAGTCTCGCCGAGGTCGGTGTGCACCTGTCGGACGATGATTTGGCCGGCCTGTTGACCGAAACCATCGACTACGCAGCGCGGCTGCAAGCCCAATACATTGCTCGAGCCGAACTCGACGATGTCGACGCCGCCCAGGTGGAACTGCCGACCGTCGAACACGGGGTCGATCTGGGTGCAATCTATGAACTTTCGGCCGTGTTGAAGAAGACGGGGGCCTAAGCCATGCCTGATTTGAAGATGGGTGCGGTACTCGCCGACCCAAATACCCGAGTGGTTGTTTGTTGCGGTTCCGGTGGGGTCGGCAAAACCACCACCGCCGCCGCGATGGCCCTGCATGCCGCCGAAAGTGGTCGCAAGGTCGCCGTTTTGACGATTGACCCGGCCCGCAGGCTAGCGCAGTCGTTGGGCATGAACGAGCTCACCAACGAGCCTCAGCCCGTCCCGCTGGACACCATCGCCGAGACCGCGACCGGATCGCTGGACGCCATGATGCTCGACATGCGTCGGACTTTCGATGACATGGTCATTGAGCATTCGACGCCCGAGCGCGCCGAAGCGATCATGAACAACAGCTTCTACCAAACTGTGGCGTCGTCGTTCTCCGGAACGCAGGAGTACATGGCGATGGAGAAACTCAGCCGTCTCCTTGGCGAGAACCGCTGGGACCTGATCATTGTCGACACGCCGCCGTCACGGAATGCGCTGGACTTCCTCGACGCGCCGCAGCGGTTGGGGTCATTTCTGTCCGGGCGTCTGATGAAGATGCTGGTTGGCGGTGGCCGCGGAGTTGGTCGCGTCCTGACCGGGGCAATGAGCCTGGCCATGCGCGGCATCGCCACAATTGTTGGCGGAGATATCCTGCGCGACGTCGCCACGTTTGTGCAGTCGCTCGACTCG
This sequence comes from Gordonia sp. 34D, assembly GCF_056682775.1. Taxonomy (NCBI): domain Bacteria; kingdom Bacillati; phylum Actinomycetota; class Actinomycetes; order Mycobacteriales; family Gordoniaceae; genus Gordonia; species Gordonia sp. 34D. The sequence continues at coordinate 2,718,610 of NZ_CM155293.1, forward strand.
ATGTTTGGCGGCTTCCAGGAACGCGCGAACCGCACGTACGAGCTGTTGAAGACGCCGGGTACCGAGTTTGTGGTGATCGCCGCCCCCGAACCCGACGCCCTGCGTGAGGCATCGTTTTTTGTGGAGCGACTGTCGAAGGATTCGATGCCCTTGACGGGCCTGGTGGTGAACCGGACGCATCCAACGCTGTCGAGTCTGCCTGCCGCCGCCGCAGAAACGGCGATGACCACGCTGGACGACGAGTTGACCCGCGGCGTATTGAAGATTCACGCGGAGCGTGCCGCCACCGCCCAGCGGGAAGTTCGCCTGCTGCAGCGGTTTACCTCGTCGCATCCGAGCGTGCCCCTGGTTGGCGTGCCCGCCCTCCCCTTCGAGGTGGCCGATGCCAGCGCGTTGCGCGCCGTGGCAGAGCAGATCACCAGCAAGGGCTAGGCGCACTCACCTGCGAGAACAGCTGAAGCTAAAAGGCGTCAGGCCCGGCGATTGCCGGGCCTGATTACTTTTAGTTCTGGACAGCGCCGAGACGCTGACGGCGGCGCTGGTTTTCGAAGAAGTCCGACCACGAGGTGACTTCGGGATGCTGACGCAGCAGCGCGCGACGCTGGCGTTCAGTCATTCCACCCCACACCCCGAATTCGACGCGGTTGTCGAGGGCGTCTGCGCCGCACTCAAGTTGAACCGGACAGTGCCGGCAGATTGTTGCGGCCTTCCGCTGGGCAGCTCCACGGACGAAGAGATCGTCCGGGTCACCCCCACGGCAACGTGCTTGGGAAACCCAAGCCAGTCGAGCTTCAGAGTCAACGGTGGACAACGGCGCCAGAGTCATTGCGCGATCCCGCCTTTCACAAACCCATCGACACGCACCTGGTGTGGCCCGTGCATAAGATCCTGCTGTGATTCGAACCGAAATATGAGCCCCTTTGTTAGGTAACTCACGTCTCCAATCTATTGAGGTCCCTGATACAGCGCAAGTCGGTCAGTTAAGGTGCCGGTGAATTTTCCTTCCCGAAACACGTTGGCGCAGGTGGATGCGGCGCTAGGTGGCCGATGCCACGTATCGTGTCCAACGTGCGCAAGACTTCGAACCTCGCAGGCCTAGCAATCTCCATCGTGATGGCTGCGATATTGGTAGCGGGACTGCTGTTTCCGATCACCGTCGGCATGGGTGTCATGTCCAATCGCGCGGCGGCCACGATGGAAAATTCGTCATCGGAACTGCTGGGTGGCACGATTCCCGAAGTCACAACGGTCACCGACGCCAACGGCGCGCCGATTGCCATCTTGTTTGACCAGTACCGCTACCAGGTCGGCTACAACGACATCTCGCCCGACATGATCCGCGCGATCATCTCCATTGAGGACCGTCGGTTTCTGGAGCACGACGGCGTCGACTGGAAGGGCACAATCCGTGCGGCGCTGAAGAACTCGTCGTCCGGCGAAGTCCAGCAGGGCGCGTCGACGATCGATCAGCAGTACATCAAGAACTACCAACTTCTTGTCTTGGCCCGCACCGAAGCCGAACGCGAGGCGGCAATCGAGACCACCCCGGCCCGTAAGCTGCGTGAAGTCCGGATGGCACTGACGCTTGAGCAGACCCTGATCGACCAGGCCAAACGAGAAAAAGGCCTCGACGATGCTGCAGCAAAGCAAGACGCCAAGAAGCAGATCGTCACGCGCTACCTAAACGTGGTCCCGTTCGGCAACAATGCGTACGGTATCGAGGCGGCCGCACAGACGTACTTCGGGCATTCGGCTAAGGAATTGACCGTCGAGCAATCGGCGATGCTGGCTGGCATGGTCCAGTCCAGTTCCGGCCTGAACCCGTACACCGATCCGCAGGCGACGATGACCCGTCGAAACACTGTGCTCGACACCATGATCGAGAATTTTCCGGAGCGCCGCGCCGAGTTTGAAGCGGCCAAGCAGAAGCCGCTCGGTGTGCTTCCCGCCCCGAAAACCCCGACGCAGGGCTGCATCGCCGCCAACAATAACGGTTTCTTCTGCGACTACGTGCTGCAGTTCCTCGCCGAGAACGGCATCCCCCGCAACCAGGTGTTGCGCGGCGGATACCTGATCCGCACCACCCTGAATCCGGAAGTGCAGGGCAACGCGGTCCGCGCGGCACAGCAACTGACGGCACCGAGTACCGATGGCATTGCCACGGTCAGCAGCATCGTGGAGCCGGGTAAAAATTCGCACAATGTGCTGGCGATGGCGTCGAGCCGCAACTACGGCCTCGATGCGAACAAGAACGAAACTGTTCAACCGCAGCCCTTCTCGCTTGTCGGTGACGGCGCGGGTTCGGTCTTCAAGATCTTCACCACGGCGGCCGCGATGGAGAAGGGCATGGGCATCGGCAGCGTGTTGCCGATTCCGCCGAGCATTGCCGTCTTCGGCATGGGCAACAGCAACGGAGCGTTCGGGTGCCCGGCCAATGCCTACTGCGTCAAGAACGCTGGCCCCTATCCGCCTGCCGCGTCGGTCACGCAGGCACTCGCGACGAGCCCCAACACGACGTTCGTGCAGTTGTTGCAGCAGGTTGGCGTTAAACCCGCCGTTGATATGGCCGTCCGGTTGGGCCTGCGGTCGTACAACCAGCCCGGTACGTCGGGGGTGAGCGAGCAAAGCCTCGCCGAGTACGTCAAGAAGGGCAATTTCGGTTCGTTCACGCTGGGACCGTTCGCGGTCAACGCGCTGGAATTGTCGAACGTGGCGGCCACCCTGTCCTCGGGTGGCACCTGGTGCCCACCCAATCCGATTCTGTCGATCCAGACGGTTAAGCGCGACCAGTACAGCAACGCGATTATGGATCCGGCGGGTAAGCCAGTCATGGTTAACGCCCCGTTTAGTCCGCCAAAGTGCGAACAGGTGGTGGAAGCCGGTTTGGCGAACACGCTCGCCAACGCGCTCAGCGAAGACGATCGTGGCGGCGGCACGTCGGCGGCCGCGGCTGGAGCCGCCGGTTGGCGTCTGCCGATGTCCGGTAAGACCGGCACCACCGAAGCTCACCGCTCGTCGGCCTTCCTCGGTTTCACCAACCGGCTGGCGGCCGCCGTCTACACCTACAACGACGGTTCGCATCCGGCGGGCATCTGCAGTTCGCCGTTGCGCCAGTGTGGTGACGGCGACCTGTACGGCGGTATGGAACCGGCTCGGACTTGGTATTCGATGATGGGACCGATCGCGACCAAGTTTGGTCCGGTTAACTTGCCGCCGACCGATCCGCGGTTCGTTTCCGGCAGTGATCGCGGACGAATCCCCCAGGTCAGCGGCCTGCCCGTCAGTCAGGCCACATCGCGGCTTCAGGAGGCCGGCTTTAAGGTCACCGAGCTTGAAGTCGACAGTCCCCGCCCCAAGGGGACCGTCGTGTTCACCGCACCGTCTGACAGCGCAATGCCAGGCAGCACCATCGCCATGTACGTGAGCAATGGCCGAGGGAAGACCGCGACCAACGGTGGCCCGCCTGCGGAGAAGACCGTTCAGGTCCCCGGCGTCGGCCCGGTGGTCATCGAAGTTCCAGAAGGCTAGCCAACGCGTATCCTGAGCTAATGGTTTCGGTTCCTGGATTCGGCGCTGCCTCGGTCCCTCCCCCACGTGACCCTTCGACGCTGGCCCGCGTAATTGCTGGCGGAGCGGGCGCGGCGGCCGCGGGGTTGGTCTATTCGACGATGATCGAGCGAAATGCGTTCACCCTCCGGCATGCCACGCTCCCGGTCCTCGAACCCGGCTCATCGCCGCTGCGGGTGTTGCACATCAGCGACATCCACATGATGCCGAACCAGCGGCTCAAGCAGGCGTGGATCTCCGAGTTGGACCGCCTTGAGCCTGACCTCGTGGTCAACACCGGCGACAATCTGGCCCACCCGAACGCTGTGCCCGCCGTCGTGCAGGCGCTCGGCGGCCTGTTGGCCCGTCCGGGATTGTTTGTTTTCGGATCCAACGACTACTTCGGCCCAAAGCCGAAGAATCCGTTCAAGTACTTCAAGAAGAATCACGTCCGGACCCACGGCGAGCCGCTGCCGTGGCAAGATTTGCGGGCTGCTTTCTCCGAGCGCGGCTGGCTTGACGCGACGCATACGGTCCGCGAACTCGAAGTTGGGTCCGTGCGCGTGGTGGCGGCGGGGGTCGACGATCCACACATCGAACGCGATCGTTACGACGTGATTGCTGGCCGTCCCAACCCGCTGGCGCAGTTGCGCTTGGGTTTGACCCACTCCCCTGAGCCGCGGGTGCTCGACGCCTTTGCCGCCGACGACTACGACCTCGTGCTGGCTGGCCATACACACGGCGGCCAACTTTGCGTCCCGGGATACGGCGCAGTGGTCACCAACTGCCACCTCGACCGTTCACGAGTGAAGGGCGTCTCCAACTGGGGGTCCACCATGAAGCTTCACGTCAGCGCAGGTTTGGGGACGTCACCGTATGCGCCAGCGCGATTCGCGTGCCGCCCAGAAGCCACCCTTTTGACGTTGACCCCAATTTCGCACGGTGGCGGCGAAAGCCCCATCGAGCAGTCCCTGCCGCAGCTGGAGAATCAGCTGACTTGAGCCTCGGGTCGAATCTGGAATTAATGCTTGCGGGTGCACGGTACTCCGATGCCGACCCGGAACTGGTGGCCCTGCGCAAAGCGTGCGGGCACCTGTGCGATGAGTTCAACGCGGTGGGGTCCGATGAGGATGCGCGTCGAACCGCGATCCTGACCGACCGCCTCGGTGGCCTCGGATCCGACAGTTGGATCATGCCGCGTTTCCGGTGCGACTACGGCTTCAACATCACCATCGGTTCCAATAGCTTCCTCAATTACGACGCCGTCCTGCTCGACTGCGCGCCGATCACGATCGGCGACGACTGTTCTATCGGCCCACGAGTGCAGTTGCTGACCGCATTACATCCGTTGGAAGATCACCAAGCCCGACGGGAGCGGTGGGAGTCGGCCGCACCAATCAGCATTGGCGACAATGTGTGGTTCGGCGGTGGCGTCATCGTGTGCCCAGGTGTCAGCATCGGTCGAAATACCGTCGTGGGCGCGGGCAGTGTGGTGACTCGTAACCTGCCCGACCACGTATTCGCTGCCGGCAATCCGGCGCGCGTGATCCGCGAACTTCCTCACGAAGACTTCGGGTAGCCTGCACAGCACCCGACTTCGGGGCGAAAAGAAGAGAGCGACTCGTCCAGCTCCCTCCCCTTAGACAGGAGCAGGACGAGTCGCCTTCTCGCTTGTTCGGCTCACTACCCTCCCCAGAGCGCCCCACCGAACACGCGGTTCCGCTTGCAGCAGTTAGCGCGAGCGGAACATTAATTAGTCAACCAGGCACGCCGGGACAAAACAAGACTCCGGGTCACACTAACCTGGGCTTTCTCAGAAACGACGCAAGAATGTAATCAAATATAGGACATAGCACTCATATCGCGTAACGCCGTAGCGCCGGAATCGCGACTGCAAGCCAACGCCGGTGAGTTTGGCCTCGAGCCCACCAAGGTCGGTGTTGATCCAGCCGGGCTACGTTTGCGCCAGCACTGACCTCCAGACAAACGAGGAGGCCCCCGGTCCGCATTTCTGCAGGCCGGGGGCCTCTACTGCTTCTCAACCAAAGCGTCGGGGTAGCGGGATTCGAACCCACGACCTCTTCGTCCCGAACTCCACGACCTGGGTGTTTGTCATGTTCGTGGTGTTCGATAGGTCGGAGTAACTACTGGTCAGGCACTAATGGTGTTCGATACGTGAACCATTGGCTCTATCTACTGCCGACTGACTGACGATCCACGGACCGCCACACCAGACCTCGTAAATGCCAGCCTCGGAGAACCTCCCCGATCCCGGTCTGCGTTGGGGTGCACTCTGAATGCAACCCCCTTGTCGATCCGGTTCGGTTACGCGGAAATAGCGAGAGAGAGAGCTACATGTACAAATTCGAACATCGTCCGCGAAAGAACACTCCCCCCGGCAGTGTTCGTCCCCCCGGGGTTGGTTGGAGGTTAGGACCCCCTTACCCCATGGAGGCGAGGGTAAGGGGGTCCTACGGTAGGGTGATCGTTCTGACCTCCCGGGTTGGCTTCTTTATGCGGAAGCTGTGGCGATCTTGACGATGGCTTGAGGCTTGTAGACCGAAAGACCGAACCGGCCTTCGCAGCGAGCTCGGACGTAGTTCTTCACGAAGTCGTCGCCGACCGCGTCGGACCAGCGAGTGTCAACCTGTCCGTCGGTGTCGACGCTGATCGATGTGGGATCGAGCAGAACCGCGGTCTTGGCCGGCAGAACGTTGGAGACTACGGCCTGTACTCCCCACAAGCGGCGCGCAGTTGCATCTAGTGGCGCTCCGCGGACGTCGGTCGCCCCGGACGTCGCCGACAGCAGTTCGATGGCTTCCCAGTCTGCGGCCGACACTGCGAGGACACCGGGGGTGTAACCGAGCGTTTCGAGCTTGGTGATGGCCTTGCGGATCGAAGTGAGGGCGTCGGTCGCGTACGACTGGGTCTGGACACCGCTGGTGTTGAGGACACCGGTCAGGTTCGGTGCGGTACCGCTGCCGTTGATGACCTGGTTCTCGACGGCGACGCGGAGTCCGTAGAGCAGTTCGTCGGTGACGAACTGCTCGAGGTTCGCGGCGTCGTTGAGAGCGTACTGCGGGATCTGCTCGGACAGGTGCGCGATGACTTCGAGCTTCCCGTCGATGCTGTCGATGCTGTACGTCGAGGTCGGTTTGGTGTCGCCTTCGGCGACCGGCGCGGCCAGGTTGGTTCGCACGGTCTGCCGCATGTAGGCGTACGAAGGGGTGACCTGCCGAGATCCGAGGATGTCGAGCAGTGACGTCGGTGGTCGACCGTGTGTGGCGATCTCCGGGTTCATGACGATGCTGGTCGTCTGCTGGCCAGCGGCGAGGGCCTTGGTGCCGTTGCGGGGCAGGCGGCCGATAATACTGGCGGCCAATGTCTTAGCTCCGGTACCGGTCAGGTGCAGGTAGCCTCGGCTGCTCGAGGTGGGTTCAGCGGTCTTGACGTCGGGGCCGATCTGGTCGGCGAGGGTGATCGCGTCGGCGAGGACCTGTTGATCCTGGGTGGCTGCCTTGATCCGGGTGTCGAGTTCGGTTGCCTTCGAGGTGGCGGCTTCGACTTCGGCGGATTCGTCGGGCGTCAGGTCGCGCTGCAGTTTCTCGGCGTCGCCGATGATGCTCTTGATGAGCTCGATCTGTTCGTCGCGGCCCTTGGTGAGGCGGTCGAGGATGCGGCTGTTGCTCATGGTGTCCTCCTGGTTGAGGTAGGTGGCGGCTGCTTGGCGGGCGAGCCACGACTTGGTGGCGGCCACTGTGGGCCGGTTCTTGACTTTGGAGATGAGTGCGCGGTCGTTGGCTCCGCGGGCGACGATCGACACTTCGAGGAGGTCGACGTCGAGGAGCTCGTTGTGGCCGTCGGCGTTCTTGCGTTGCTTCTGCACGTAGTAGCCGATGGACAGGCCGGTGACGCGGCGTCCCTTGACCTGCCGGTAGGCTGCGGCTCCGGGTTCGGTGTCGAGGTCTAGGCGGCCGGTGATGGCGAGGCCTTCTTCGGTTTCGCGGGCGTCGATGACTTCGCCGACGTACGCAGTCGGATTCGCTGCCTGGTGTTCCCAGATCAGTGGCGTCACCTGACCGGACTTGATGGATTTGACGAACGCGCCTCGGCGGACGATGTCGCCGACGGCGTCGACGTTGTCGAAGACGGACGCGAATCCCTCGAAGGTCCCTTCGGCGAGGCCGGAGGTTTTGAGGCCAGCGAGCGCTAGCGTTTTGTGCTGCATGGATGCCCTCCTGCGGGGCGTGAGTGCTTGGAGTGTGACTGTTCAACAGCACCGGCGTGGCCGCGCGTTGCGCTGGCGGGCGGGTGCTGGATGTGTTCGCGGGCTTGCTGGCGAGCGCCCCTCTGGGGTGCTTGGCCGCGACGCTGGCGACATCTCCGCCTTCGACGATACCGCATGCCCTTTTGGGGTGTCGATGGAGCTTTTTAGCCTTTCGGGGTCTGATTCCATACGTTGTTGTCCCAGTGCGTGGCGTACTCAAAAGGGACCTCGATTAGCGTTCCGTCACTGATGGCGACATCGACGTACATGTCGGTGATGGCGTTTCCGTCGCCATCGACTCCGACATTTTTGAGGTATGGCGTACGGGGTATTGCCGGAAATCTTGGGGTCTCGTTACTCATTGGATTCACCATCCAGGGAGGTTTCGAGGAGCACGAGGTCGATCGTTCTGATTGCGGCGTCGGTGCTGCCTGCGTTGTAGACGAGTTGCTCGGTTAGGCCGTCGACTAGCGCGGCAATGAGTCCGGTTAGTCCAGCGATGCCTCGGTTTTCGTCGAGGGTGTCGAGGATTCTGGTGGCGTCTTCTGATGATGCGGTAAGTACTGCTCGGACCAGCTCGGCGGCGTTACGACGATCCTCTCGTTGCGTTTTGTTGGTCATGACTTTTCCTTGCTGGTACGTCGGCCCATCTTTCGATGGGTAGTCGGTATTCGGCCGGCCACAACACCCGACGGACTTTTAGAACGTGAATCGGACAGTGACTGCGACCAGTCGCTGCAGTCTGTGAGTGACGGACAAGACCGGCAGATAGCCGAGGCCTTCTCGTGGCGTTCGCGAGTTGTTGTAAGCGGTTCGTCGTCGAACATCTTGTGCTCGCCTCTGCAAGCGGCTTCGAGTTTTGGTGTGCCCTCGAGGACCTTCGCGAGAAGCTTTATGGTCGCTGCTGGATCGAGGCTCTTTGTCATTCAAAGGCTCGTTTCGGTGAGTAGGTAGGGTCGCCTGATGGCGCGGATGATCCTGACGCGGCCGCGGACGACCCGTTGTTGGTCGGTGCAGTGCGATAGTCGCGGAGTGTCGATGGTGTCGTCTGCAGGTATTCCGTGGACATGAGTTTTCGAGCAATAGGGGCATCGGACGGTAACTATCCGACGGCCACCTTCGATGACCGATATTGCAGTGATCACTGCAATATCGGTCATGACTGACCTCCCTCAGCCTGGCGGCGTGCGGTAAGACAACCACTTTCGCTGGTGTGCCATCCGTCGCGTACGTCGTCTATATGCACGAGCGGAAGGCGGCAGTATGGACACACAGTCAGGACAGTGTCCTGACTGTGTTTCTGCTGTTCATTGTCAGTTGGGACAGTTGGGACACGATACGGAGAGGCAGCGTCCTCACTGTCAGTCTGGACTGCCTCGCCCGTTTCGTGTCCTGACTGTCCCAACTGAGAACTATGTTTTTGTTTCTGCTGGTCAGATGGGTCAAGAACAGTCAGGACATTTTCACTTTTTTCGGTGTCCTGACTGTTCTGACTGTCCTGACTGGCCCATCGTGCGAGTTGGTCTTCAATTCCGTCTGCAGCTTCCGGCAGGCTCCAATGTGTACGGCGAGGAAAACCCCGTCCATCCGTTACCACGCAGAGCGCTGTCGCTGCTCGTTGAATCGTCTTCTCCGAACAGCGGAGCGCTTTCGCGCCGTCACGTTTGGCATCCGCTGATGCACTCCACTGGTGCTCGGTTAGGTAGTCAAAGAGCCACGCTTCGGCTTCAGTACGGTCTGCCGATCCCTCGCCAGCTTCCGCAGCGTCAGCGATCAACTCGCGTGACGTGCGATCGGAGTCTCCTACGTATCGCAGCAGCGGCGCGGTCCCATCGTGGTCGTCAGTCGGCTCGAATACCCGAATGCCTTCGATAGTGAACTTCGACGCTGGGACGGGGCGGGCAGTATTCGACTTCTCAGGGCCAACCAACAGGTTGCCGTCGTCGTCCTGTTGAGCGAACAACGTCATGCGCGCCTTTTTGCGGAGCTCGCCAGTCGCGCCGTATTTGTCGCGAGCGTTCCCCGACGTAACCCTGTTGGTGTGCGTAAGCAACAGGACAGCAGCCCCGGTAACAGTCGCGGCTTCCTTCCACGGGTGCAAAGCACGTCGTGCTTGCTGCGGATCGCGGACCGAAAGTGAACCGTCGACGGTATCGAGCCAGGCATCAACGACAACAAGCTTCGGATAGGGATCCGCACCGAAGATCAGCGGCATATCTCTCGGAAACACTGGTGACCCAGAACCGTCTTGCTCAATGCAAATTACTGACACTCGATCTAGGTCGGCGCCTGCGACGTCAAGGCGAGGCCTAACCGTCGTCGTCCAGTCGTCTTCGGTGACGACAACGAGAACCCCGGCTGGGGCCCTGGCTGGTATGCCAAACTCAGGGACCGCGGTCCCCCTAGTGATGGCGGCGGTAAGCCATACCCACAGCAGAGACTTACCGATGCCTTCATCGCCAACCAGGAGAGAGACGGCCGACAGTGGGAGCCGTGCCTTGGCAAGCCATCGGGGTTGTTCGGCTGGTGACAGATCGTTCGCGCGCCAAATACGTGGTAACGGTTCGGTGCTCCGCATTTTGGAGTCGACGTTGGGTTGAGTTTTCAATGTGTCATCGCGGCCTCCGGTGAGGCGTGCAGTGTTGTCGGGGTGACCTGAGACGCGGCCGCGGTCCGGGATGGGTTTGAGGTCGATTCGGCGTTTGTCGACGGAGCGTTTGGTCGCATCAATCTCGTGTTCGTCAAGTCCAATACTGCGGGCTGTCGTGCTGATCAGGTCGTCGACCTGACCAGCGGACAGCAGTGGCCGCGTCCCTGTCGGGTCGGCAATCTCGGTGAGCCGAACTCGGGCACGAAACATCGCATCATTGCGGCCGCCTTCAATCGTCTGTTGAAAGTCGTTGATAATCGGTTCGATGTACGCCGCGAGGCGCTCGTCAGATACAGACTGGGTTGCGGAGCTCGGACCCGCGATCGCGGCATCTCTACTGGGTAGGTGTGTTCGGTACCAGGCACCGAACACAGCACCCAGGTTGTCGCCGGGGTCATGGTCGGCGAGATTGTTGTCGAGGAGTACATAGCCCGCCCCCGCGTACTTGGGCCGCAGGCATCCGGGGATGAACGCAAAGCCAGCGCTGCCTCCGTCTTTGAGGCGAGCGCGTATATCTACCCCGCGGAGAAGGCCGTTCTTCGTGGGCACTGTGCCGTCAGACGGCACCCAGTAGTGGCGCCCACCTGAAGGGGTTGCGACGGTCGCAAGGATCGGTACACCCGCCGCGGTGAGGCTGTCGTAAGTCTCCTCAAAATTGGCACCATTTTTTGTGTCGACGTCGACTACTGCCAGATGTGGCGGGGGGACTGCCGCAAGCCCGTACCGGTGGTCAGCAGACCAACCCGCCAGGCGCTCGCGGTTTTGGCCGGCGGTGTAGTCCTGCCAGCGTCGCGGAAACTGGTACTCGTCCTCAGTCTCGGCACCAACTGGCACCTTCGCACCAATGGTGAAAAGTGCTGCATCGAGGCGACCAAGGTCGGTTAGAAAAGCGGTAATGTGCGCATCGAACATGAGTGTTGTTCTTTCTGGCCGCCACGCTGACTAGACAACAGCGTGGCGGCCTTGGTTATTTAGTCCGATTCGGAGAGGGACGCGGCCGCGTCCAGGAGTTGAGCCAATCTGCGTGCGTCGACAGGGGTCAGTTCAAATTTTCCGATCTTCCGACCTCCGTTGATATTCCTGATCCAGCCAAGCTCAACGAGGTGATCAAACTGGGTCCTAGAAGCGGTCACTGTCAACGCGTCGTAGACAATGAAGCTGTCGACCTCGGTGGCAGTGCCGTTGTACAACGGCAGCCGAATGGTTTCGGATCTGAAGCGACCAAACCCGGTCTCGTCGATGTGGTCATCCTGGATTTGAGCCCATGAAGGGCGTTCTGGCATGCGCGGAAGATTTGAGGCGTCTCCATCGGGCTCAAATCCACACGACTCGGCATCGGCAGATAGCCGGGCCCAGCGCGTTTTTTCTATGGACAGCTTCGAGTCGAGCGCCTCCCACTGGTGGCTCATGATGCAACCACCCGCTCGAGCGTCGCGACAGCCAGGCAGTATTTCGCCGCCTGGTGTAGTCCGGGATGGGCTTTCCGGTGGAGGAGCTGGTAGCGGCGAATCATTGTGCGGGGGTGCACGCCAAGGCGGGTGCAGGCGGTGGTGACGTCGGTGTGCGGCACGATGCGTTCGAACTCGGCGACGTCGAGCGTTGCACGCTCGAGAGTGATTCTGGTCCGACCTTGCTGGCAGTTGCTGGTCATGGGGGGTAGGTTCATGAGTGAATCTCCGTTGTGTTTGGCGGTTCGAGGGCCCTCGGTGACGTTCTTGGTCGGATGAACACCGGGGGCTTCTTGCTGAAAAAGCGTGGTCATGCTGTGGCCTTCATTTCCTGTTCGGTCAGCCAGGAGTTGACCGCTGACTCGCGCCAGCGGCGAAGACCGTTCATCTTGAATGACTTCGGGCCCTTGCCGTTCATGTCCCACTGTCGAATGGTCCCGTGGGTAGTGCCGAGCATTTCGGCGACCTGTTTCGCGTTGAGGACCCGATCAGCCTGGGTAATGTTGTTCGTCATGCGATAATCCATCTTCCTGTTGAGTACATGTTTATTATGTACTTCTGCGGATGATATTAGATGCAATACTTGCATCTCGTCAAGCACATGTTGAATATTGACCCATGGAGAATATCGGGAAGGTCGTCGGAGAACGCATCGGCGCGGCCAGACATGCAGCGAGAATGACCCAGGCTGATCTAGCACGAGCCATGTCAACGAAACTCGATCGCGAGATAAAACCGCTGATCGTCACAAGGATCGAAGGGGCTAAGAGGCCACTGTCGGTTGAAGAACTGATAGTAATCGCGCAGATCCTTGCAGTACCGCCAGCCGAACTCTTGGGAGGAGACACCCCACCAGGGGACGCAATGAACCCACTCGACCGGATCAGAATCGACTACAACAAGGCGCGCGACGAATTGACTTCTGCAGCCCAAGCGTTCGGCTTCGCACACCGGCGCTGGCGTGCGGCGCACGAGAAGCTAACGCACGCCTACGACGAGGCGGGCCTCGACGACAGTCTGACGAGGTTCACCTACGGATACAACGACACATTCGATGGACTCACCGCAGGCGCTATTTACGAAGACGAGAACGCTGGCGATGACACAACGACGTAACCCACGATCAGGAGTTCAAGACCGTTGGCGCCGCACTGACGGAACCCCCTCAGCCCTCGCAGGCAAAGGCCTCCGGTGGCGCGCAGAATACGTCGACAGCAACCACAAACGGCACACCAAGGGGTTCGCTCGCAAAAACGAGGCGCAAAAGTGGCTCGACGAGGTTACCGCGACGGTAGTCACCGGTACCTACGTCGCACCCGCTGCAGGCCGCGTCACAATCGCTTACATCCACGCACAATGGCAGAACATGCAGGGGCACGTCAAAGAGTCCACCAAGGCCGCGCGTGACTCCGCTTGGTCCGCGCACGTCAGACAGCGTTGGGAGACAGTCGAGGTCGTGGACGTCCAGACATCAGCTGTCCGCTCCTGGGTGGCGGAGATGTCGACGACATCGGAGGCCGCAACCATCGAGACCGCTCTCGGTGTCCTGCGGATGTTGTGCGCCGTTGCCGTCGATGACAAGCGGATCCCTCGCAATCCCTGCGAGGGTGTCAAAGCTCCACGGCGCCAGCATGTCGATCGCGCATACCTGACACACCGGCAGGTCGACGAGCTGGCACACACTGTCACCCGCGACGGTCTCGTTATCCGGTTCCTCGCCTACACCGGCCTGCGATACGGCGAAATGGCAGCACTGCGAGTCCAGGATTTCGACATGCTGCGGCGACGCGTCAACGTCCGGCAGTCCGTGACTGAGGTTAAGGGCAAACTCGTGTGGTCGACGCCAAAAACGCATGAGCGCCGGACGGTGCCGTTTCCCAAGTTACTCGCCGCAGACCTTGCTCTCCTTATGGAGAGCAAGAGTCGCGACGACCTCGTATTCCAGGCACCAAAAGGTGGTGTACTTCGGATCGCGACGTTCCGCACGCGGATCCTGAACCCGGCAGTCGATACGCTCAGGGGCCTCGACGAGGGCGAGGCAGCGAATGATTGGCCGCGGCCAACACTTCACGATCTGCGGCACACTGCGGCGTCGTTGGCGATTTCGGCCGGCGCAAACGTGAAGGCCGTCCAAACGATGCTCGGGCACAAATCGGCCGCGATGACCCTCGACACCTATGCCGACCTGTTCCCCGACGACCTCGAGGCGGTAGCCGACGCGCTCGACGCAGCTGCACGCGCCGCACTCGCCTGAGATCTACTGCCGACTGACTGCCGACTGCTGACCAGAGGGGCAAGCACGACCCCAGACAAACGAGGAGGCCCCCGGTCCGCATTTCTGCAGGCCGGGGGCCTCTACTGCTTCTCAACCAAAGCGTCGGGGTAGCGGGATTCGAACCCACGACCTCTTCGTCCCGAACGAAGCGCGCTACCAAGCTGCGCCATACCCCGTGTTGTAGCCTCCAGTAGCCTACAACGAGTGGGTCGAAAGATTAAAATCGGCTGGTCAGGCGTCTGGCCCGAGTGACACAGCATCGACGCTGCCGTCGCTGATGGCTCCGATGAGTCCGGCGTGATCGGCAACGTTGACCCGGCTGTATTCGACCGAGAAATCGGCGATCGCGGAATCGAATCGCTTGCCTGCATCCGACAGGTACTCGGCGATCTCTAGCCGAGCTGGCGTTCGGGCGTGGGCTTGCGCCATCACGGTGCCGCACAATCGCGCGTAGTACCGCATGCCCTTCGGCTCCAACGCCTCCACGACTACCGAACCCTTGCCGTCTCGCAACTGACGGACATAGAAGTCTGCGCTGCGACCGCCAACGAACACCATTGTCTGCACCCAACCCAACATGATGTCGCTGGAAGCTTGCAGCAACTGCTGCCCGAAGACGACGCGATTGCCCTGGTGCTCATAGTGGTATCCCCGCACGTAGGGCGCGAGGACCGATTGGGACGCTTCCTTAAGCTGCAAGATCAACGGGTCACTAATACCCATGGCACCGTCGAAGAGCGATACCCAGCACCGCGTACCGACACTGCCGACGCCAACCACCTTGCGCGCCGCTTCGACAAAGCGATACTGGGAAAACAGTTCGGCAACGTGCGCCGGCAGCGTCCGCCGGTAGCGGTCGAACCCTTCCAGGAACTCGGCATCGAGTTCGTCCCGCGACAGGGTCGTCACAATCTCCGATGCGGGCATCAGCAGCGGCGGGTCACTCTTGATATGCGGTCCATCGGCATCGACGTAGGCGAGTTTAGAAAGTGCCTGCGCACTGTCTCGGTGACGGGCCTTCGCGAGCGCCTTCTGGGTCCGTTCCGACACCGAGACATCGAACCGGTTTCCGAGATCGACCATCACATCGTCCGCGTCGACCCGCGTGTACCAGCACTTCATCGCGGTCTCGCTAGCGCTGGCGATCATGCCTTCCCGATAGGCCCGAGCAGCATGCTTGGCCGCTCGGCGCGCCTCCTTCTCATCGCTGCCATTCTGGAGGGCGCTGACCATGACGCTGGCGGCGAGCCGTTTCACATCCCATTCGAAGGGACCGGGGTGAGTCTCGTCGAAGTCGTTGAGGTCGAACACCATGGTTCGCTCTGGCGACCGGAAGAGTCCAAAGTTACTCAGGTGTGCATCGCCGCATAACTGCGTGATGATTCCCGTTGTGGGAGTCAGCGAAAGGTCCGACGCCATCACGGCGGCGGCCCCGCGATAGAACGTGAACGGAGTCGCCGACATCCGGTGATAGCGAACGGGAATCAGATCCGGCAGACGCATTGCGTCCTGGGCAGCAAGGAGTCCCAGCGAACTGCGTCGCTTCGAGGCCTCCGGAACCGCAGACAATTCTTCGACTGACACGGCCATCGTCGGCCTCCTACTGGTAGGAAATGAAATACGGTACCGGGTCGACAGCCATCGTCTTCCGTGGAGAGAACATGGGCTTGTCCTCGGTATAGAAATTCTTCCACCCCAGCCAGGTGCGTGGCGGTATCCCCGCCACAATTCGACGGTATGTTTCCATCTTCACGCTGGGGACACCGTGACCGTCCGCGTGGATCACGAAGCTCAACTCCGGCCGGCGGGTGTCGATTTTGCTCCGGTCGCCGAGCATATCGGCGTCAAACTGGTGCAGCACCAACGCTTTCTGCGGCAGGTTCTGGGACGCGACGATGTCGGCCAGCCACGTCGAAACTTGATTGACTTCCGCGGGTGCCACCGAACCTATCTGGGTCAGATGAACCTGGTTGGGTTTGAGGCGCCATTCCGGGTCGAGCGCCAGCCCCACGTGCGGTTCCAGCAGCAAGTCGCGGTACATCTTGGCCTGCTTAAGGAAGTTCATCCGGCCGGGCTGCAAATCGAGCGTCACGTAGACGCCAGCTTTGCCTGCGGCGTCGACCCACGGTCGAATCTTCTCAACGTCGAGCGCCGAGGTGTAGTTGCCACCGGGGCCAGGTTCGGCCGAGGCGACGGTGACGATGATTTCGAATCCAGGCACGACGGGCACGGGCGAGAACTTCTGGTATTTGGCGGCCAGGGCCTTCGCCTTCTTGATGGAGTCGGGAATGCTCTGGCGGCCGAGCGGGCCCAACTCGGGGGCCCCGGGCGATCCGTAGAGTGCCACGACGCGACGCGACGGAAACATCAGTTGACCGCCGCCCGGAAGCTCCTGGACATTCCGTGCCAGGTTGAGTTGCTGCTTGAACTGCTCGACGGTGCCGAAGTTCGCGCCAATCGCGCGAACCGGCATGGCCGGCTTGGCGCGCATTCGGGCGAGGGCCTCACCGGAACTCCGCGGGTCCGCGACCGGCATCGAAATCACCTCTGCGGCACCTGCTTCGGCGGTTGCCACGGCAGCGACCGTGTCGCTGCCCGAGTCGGCCAGCAGCACCAGCGTTCCGCTACCGGTACTGACCGCGTCGCCGGGCAGATCGGTGTCGGTGGTCTCCGGGACGTCGACAGGTGCGGTAGCGGCACCGATGCGCACCGCTTGGGTAACGCCGAGCCTGCGCAACTCGGTCGACACGGCGGGTGCGGTGCTCTCAGCCAGGACGAAGACCGGGACCCGTTTGGCACGCGCGAGGTCGGCGGCGGCCCGGACGTCGCTGGCGTTGGCCGCCTGCGCCACCACCACTGCCGTCGACGACGACGCGAATACCGTGCGGCTCACCAACACGGAGTCCGGCACACCAGGTTCGGCCACAACCTCGACCGAGCCATCGACCAGTCGTGCTGGCGTGGTTTTATCAGCAACCACCGACACGGCGGATGCCGCCACCAGCACCACGACCGCGAGGCCAATCGCACCCGCGCCGATCACCCGCGAACGAGTCGATCCGGTCCTGTTGCGCGCCACTACAAGTCGGCGCCCGACGCGTCCGAACCTGTTGCCTCGTCGGCGTATGAATCGGCAAACGACACGCGCGGCGTCGTCAGCGCCGAATAGCCAGCGAGCGCCGCAAAGACGACCGCGGCGATCCCGAACGCGACGGCCAGGACAATCGAGCACGCCCATGCGACGACGCTGACGATGTTGTCCTGACCGTCGAGAGCAATCACCGCGGCGATGGTCAGCACCGTTGCGAGAAGAGCCCAGGCGGCCGAGCGGGCACGCGGCCCGATCGCCCGACTATAAAAGAGCCGTTCGTAGAGGCCGATCTCGAATTCGTCGACGGCGGCCAGTCGAGCGGCATCGGTGCCCGCCAACTCGCGCAGCGTGGCAGCGAGATCGGCGTCACGACGCAGGACCACCGTTTCGTTCTGGCGGTATCGAACATATGCGATGGTCGCGATGGTGACCGCCAGAATTCCAGCGGCCGCGACGAGTGCCAAGTTACTCACGAGAGTTCACGGTACCCGGCGCCGTGCCGCCAATCACACTGAGGCCGTGCCACCGGTCACACCGGAAGCGCGCCACACCCGCGCGGAGGTGCCGGGATTACACCCGAGACGTGACCTTATGCGCAATATTTCCGCGAGTGGCCTTCGAGTAAGGGCAAAAACCGTGTGCGGCCTGGGCCAATTCGGAAGCTGCGCCAGTCTCCAAACCGGGCAGGTAAACGTCGATATCGGCGGTGAGTCCGAAGCCGTCGTCGACGTCGTCCTTGCCGATTCCGATGGTCACCTTCACTGCGGCGTCGTCGGGGACGGCCACGCCCGCGTTCTTGGCAACGAGGCGAAGTGCCCCCATGAAGCAGGCCGCGTAGCCTGCCGAAAACAGTTCCTCGGGGTTGCTTCCGTCGCCCTTGCCGCCCATCTCGACCGGCGGTGCAAGTTCCAGATCGATGCGGCCCGATTCGGACACCACTTCGCTGTCGCGACCACCTCCGGTAGAGGTTGACGAAACGTGGTACACGGGGGACACGGTCATTTCATTCTCCTTCAGATGCGGTCAGATCGCGTGAAATCCACGCCGCTATCCAACCTACTCGTCGCGCGAGGCCCGGAAGGGCTTCACAACCAATGAGGTCTTCGGAAGCCATTCATTGGGCGCGCGACGCATCGTCACGAGCGCGGACAAGACCAGTGCGCCACACTCGACCCACGCGATGATCCGCCAGACCACGGAAATTTCCGGGTAGTTGAAGAGCAGGTCGGCACCGACAATCGTGAACAGCACCGCCACAGCTAAGACTGCGACATAGATGCTGCGCACATTGCGACTGTTGAACTTAACGATGCCGACGAGCAGCGGATAGCTCAATGCAGTGAACACCGGCATGCCAATGAGGAGGGCCGGGGTCCAGAACGATGCCATCGACAGGGCTTTGGAATCCGGGTCAACGCCGGGGACCTCTTCCAGACCCGGGCGGAGTCGGACGGCCATGAGTTCTTCAAGCATCCCCAGGTTTGCGATTCCGTAAACAACCCACGTCAGGCAGGCCGCCGCCGCAATCCACCACAGGACCCGCGCATCGCGAAGCAACTCCATGGGCGCCGGTCCGGGGTCCTCCGGCCGTGTCGGATACCGATTGGCGAGATTGCGGTCTTTCGATTTCCGGGCGATCTCAGCAAGATCTTGGGCGTCGAGTTCGGCCTGCGTTGGTAACCGGTCGTCGTCGGGCATGTCGCCGTCGGGCGACCCGGGGGTGGTCATGCCATAGATCATGGCAGATCTGCCTACCACCGGATCGCCCAGCCGACGACGCTAAGCGCGCACGCTAGGGCGTCACTTTCAGCATGCGGGTTATGGTCCCTTGCCAAAGGACGCCGCCGGGACCGATCATTCCGGTCAACTGCATCGGCTCGTCGAGCGGTGCAGCCCCGACCTGTCGGGTGACGACGCGACGGCCGGTCTCAAAGTCGATGGCGACATAGTTCACCGGACCAACTTGCTGCGGTACCGCCGAGTAGGGACCGTAAGCCAAGCCGTGAATCAGGTTGTCGGCCCGCGACAGTCGTGGCAGGGTCGCCATCCGGTCAGTCGTTGTTTCCCAAACGCGCGAGCACTTCCCGTCCGCAACATCGATGCGGGTCATGCCGCCGCGGAAACCAGCAAATGCTGGCACGCTATTACCGCCGTTTACCGCCATCGGCGGATACTGGAAGCCGTAGGTGCTTGGGATGACAAGGCTGTTGCCCTTCGCCATCGGCGAGTTCTCGGTGCCCTGCGGTGAGGCTTTAAATGCGCGCATGCGGCACACCTGCGACCCGTCGGACGAGTTGTAGACGATCAACTCCGGCGTTGCGGCGCTGTCGACAATGGCGACCCAGCCATCACCGCCGGGGCCAAAATACGTCGGCGTGGTTCCCGAACCCCAGGTCAGCTGACCGGGCTTGCGTGCGGTGCCGCGATCGTAGCTTCGCCGCCACACGGTCTGCGGAACCCCGTTCGCGTCGGCGGTCATCTCGTACAGCGCATGGGTGGTGAGGACAGAGGCACCGGACCGATGGATCGTCAGCCCGTTACCCAGTTCCTCGCCCCGCGGCAGGCGGGTGGTACCGATACGACCGTCGGGTAGGACCGTTCCGATCACGCCCTTGGTGGTCGCGAACCAGGTCCGGCCCTGGTAGTCGGGGGCCAAGCCGGTGATCCCGTCGTTCCCGAGATACTTCGAGACGTCGGTGGCCTTGTCGACGCTGAGCTTCCACCCACTCGGTGTGCGATGGTGCCCGACACGGAGGATCTTGCCCGATCCATCCGCCACGACGACGCGGTCGTGGTTATCGAGGAACCCGTAAACCCCGCCCAGCAGTTGCCCCTTTGTCAGCGGCAGTCGTGCCAGAACCTGGGCATTCTTCGGGTTGAACAAGGTGACCACGGGAGTGGCGACCTGCGGCGGGTCCCCCGCCACGTAAGCGGTGCACAGGGAAATCGGGAAGCCGTCGGAGCCGACAAACGTTGCCGCGCACACTCCGCCCGGCGAGCTTGACGCGGCCAGGTGCGCCGTTCGCCCCGGTCCGCGGAACGGCGTGCTGTCTGTCGATTCCGGATCGCCGTGCATTAGGGAAGTGGCCGCCGGGCCAACCCCGGGAATGGCAGGGCTCGCCACGGCAGTCCCTAACCCGTCCAACGGATTAGTCGACACCGCAGCGAGCCCGAGGACCGCCGTCGCCGCGGCAATCAGCAAACGTTTCGTCAAAGTCACGTGGCCAGTGGACCACATTTACAACTGACGGAGCGCTGATTGCCCAGGTGATGACTCGTTCTTACCGGTTCAGCTGTTGAACTCGCCGAGGATGAAGTTGGTACCCGGAAGGAGCTGGAAAAGCATAGGCAGCGCATGGTTGACGACCAGACCCGGGAAGATCGGCGGGGTGTAATCGTTCGCCAGATGCACGACGGCCCCCTGCTTCTTCCAGTCGCGGTACAGCGTGATGACCTGCCCGTGCGGAATCACGTCGTCGTTGATGCCGGTGGAAATCAGGACCGGTGCATTCGGCTTGAGCTTTCCGATCCGCTGATCGGCCAGCGCGTCCTGGATCACCGGGTAGCGCTTGATTACCGACGATAGCGACTCACCGGTGCGGGTCCACGAGCTGGTGCGCTGGAAACCGAAGGCCAATGCGGTGTCGCCGATGCACTGGGTAGAGACTGCCTTGAGCGCCTTGCGTCCGGTCGCGTTTGTTTCTTTGTCCAAGATCGAATTGATCTCCGGGTAACGCGCGGCGAGCCCATTGATCGCATAGCCGATAGCACCGGTGATGAAGGTTCCGTCGATGGCCGGGAGCACCTTGGCGAGGTCTGCGGGCGGCGCACCCGCGTAGGTGGCCTTGACGTTGAGTTCGGGAGCGTACGTTGACGCCAGTTCGGCCGCCGCGGCTGCCGAACCGCCACCCTGCGAGTAGCCCGCGAATGCCACCGGTGCATCCTTCGGTGCCTTGGCAGTCTTGAGTGCTGCGCGCGCGGCGTCGAGAACCGCGTGTGCGGACTCGACCCGGTTGACGTAGGTATGGATGCCCGGGGTGCCGAGGCCGATGTAGTCGGTCATGACGACTCGAACGCCGTTGAGGAGGAAGAGGTTCATCTCCAGGCCCGAGTAGTTGACGCCGATGCTCGGCTTGGTCGGGTCGATCGACATCGGGAACGACAGCATCTTCGAGCCTGCGCACTGGTCGCCCTGCCCGATGGTGCCGGGAGCCAGCACGACCGTCGGACGCTTTCCCTTGCCCTGCCACGGCGCGGTCGGTTCGACGACGGTGCCGGTCACGGCGGTCTTGGATCCGTCCTGCTTGGTGGAGGTGTACATGATGCGGGTAGCGTTGCCCGGCCATTGCCGCTTTACGCCCGGGATCTGCAGGAGCAGGTCGGCGTGCTGCGTACGGACGATGTCACCCGGCGTCGAAGAGTAGTTAGCGGGCGGCAGGTAGAAGTTGCCGACAGCTTCCGCAGTGCCGGCACCGCTGGTCGAAACCAGCGTCGCGCCAGCAACTGCACTCACAACAGCGACGACAGTGACGCGCTTAGCTGCGCCTGACAATGTTTGACGGCTCGATGAGACGATGCCCCGAATATTTCTCACGCTTTGTAACTTACGGCACAAAGTTACCGATGAGTAGTACAGATTTCACGCCATTCTGTGAGCTCTCTCACAAACGTGTGAATTCTGTAACACCCGCCCACCCACCTTTTCCCGCATGATGCGTTGATTCCCGCTACACGTCGGACGTGTAGCGGGAATCAACGCATCATGCGGGAAGGACAAGCGGCGGGGTTCGGGCTAGACGAGCAGCTCCGCGATTTGAATCGTGTTGAGGGCAGCACCCTTGCGGAGGTTGTCACCCGAGACGAAGAGCGCCAGCCCGCGGCCCGCGGGGGCACCCTCGTCCTGACGGATACGACCGACCAACGAGACGTCGCCGCCCGCAGCGTCCAATGGATTCGGCACGTCGACGACCTGTACACCAGCGGCGGTCGCGAGAATCTCGCGAGCTTCTTCCGGAGTCACCGACTCGGCGAACTCGGCGTTGATCGACAGTGAGTGTCCAGTGAAGACGGGGACGCGAACGCACGTTCCGCTGACCAACAGTTCCGGGATGTCGAGGATACGACGCGACTCGTTGCGCAGCTTCTGGTCTTCGTCCGTCTCGCCACTGCCATCGTCGACCAGCGAACCTGCCAGCGGGACCACGTTGAAAGCGATCGGCGCGACGTAATTGATCGTCTCGCCCAAGTCGACGGCACTTCCGTCGTAGACCAGCTTCTCCGCGCCGTCGATGCCGGCGCGAACCTGACCGGCAAGTTCGCGGACGCCCGAGAGTCCGCTGCCGGACACAGCCTGGTAGCTAGAAATGACGAGGCGCTGCAGGCCCTTGGCGTCATGCAACGGCTTGAGAACCGGCATTGCCGCCATCGTGGTGCAGTTGGGGTTCGCGATGATGCCCTTGGGCGGGTTCTTCGCCAACGCGCCATTAACCTCGGCGACAATCAGCGGCACGTCAGAATCCTTGCGCCACGCCGACGAGTTGTCGATGACTGTGACGCCAGCAGCGGCAAATCGCGGTGCCTGAACCTTCGACATGGTGGCGCCAGCGGAGAACAACGCAATGTCGAGACCCGCAGGGTCGGCTGTGGTGGCATCTTCAATGACGATCTCACCGCCGCGCCACGGCAGGGTCTTTCCAGCCGAACGCGGCGATGCGAAGAAACGAATCTCGTCGGCCGGGAAGTTCCGGTCCTCCAACAGTTGACGCATCACGCCGCCGACCTGCCCGGTCGCGCCGACTACACCCAAACGAACACCCATTACCCGACTCCTATCGCCCGGTTCCGCCGTAGACCACGGCTTCTTCTTCAGCACCGAGGCCGAAGGTTTCGTGCAGCACCTGGACCGCTTGGTCCAGGTCCTGTTCGCGCAGCAACACCGAGATGCGGATCTCCGATGTCGAGATCAGTTCGATATTGATGCCTGCGTCGCTGAGCGCCTCACAGAACGTCGCGGTGACGCCCGGGTGGCTCTTCATACCGGCACCAACCAGCGAGACCTTGCCAATGTTGTCGTCCAGGACAACCTCGGAGAACCCGATCTCATCGCGCAGTTTGCCGAGTTCTTCCACCGCCAACTCGCCCAATTCCTTGGGCAGGGTGAAGGTGATGTCGGTCTTGCCGGTCTCCAACGCCGACACGCCCTGCAGCACCATGTCGATGTTGATCTCGGCGTCGGCGACAGCACGGAACACCTTGGCGGCGTAGCCGGGCTTGTCGTCGATACCAATGACGGTGACCTGGGCTTCGCTGCGGTCATGGGCGACGCCGGTGAGGATTGCTTCTTCCACGGGGATGTCCTCCATCGAGCCCGAGACAATGGTGCCGGGCTTATTCGAGTACGACGAGCGCACATGAATTGGAACGTTGTAGCGGCGCGCGTATTCAACGCAACGCAGCATCAAAACTTTGGCACCGCACGCTGCCATCTCGAGCATCTCTTCAAACGAGACATGTCCGAGGCGTTGAGCGTTCGGCACGATGCGGGGGTCAGCGGTGTAAATGCCGTCGACGTCGGTGTAGATCTCGCAGACGTCAGCGTCGAGCGCCGCAGCCAAGGCGACTGCCGTGGTGTCCGAGCCGCCACGACCGAGGGTCGTGACGTCTTTGGTGTCCTGCGAGACGCCCTGGAAACCAGCCACGAGCACTACGTGGCCGTTGTCGAGGGCACTGCGAACGCGACCCGGCGTCACGTCAATAATCTTGGCTTTGCCATGGCTGCTCGTAGTAATGACGCCCGCCTGCGAACCGGTGAACGACTGTGCGTTTTCCCCGAGGGCGTTAATCGCCATCGCTACCAGCGCATTGGAGATCCGCTCACCCGAGGTAAGCAGCATGTCCATCTCACGGCCCGGCGGATTCTCGGTGACCTGCTGTGCGAGGTCGAGGAGTTCGTCGGTGGTGTCGCCCATGGCGGAAACCACCACGACGACTTCATTGCCGGCACGCTTGGTTTCGACGATGCGCTCGGCGACTCGGCGAATGCCAGCGGCATCCGACACTGAGGAGCCACCGTATTTCTGGACAACCAGAGCCACGTCGTGCAACCTTCCTTTGTCTTTGCAGTCACTTTGCAAGATCAGTCACTTGGGCAAGGCCAGTCCTGTACTAGGGGCCTTGCGCCCGGTTCACCTTACCTGCCGCCGCTGACCAGACGCATTCCAGCGACCACCGTCCGCCGCGGTCCTGCCGTAACATCGGGCCCGATGACAGCCACCTCTGCGACTAATCAACGCCGCCGTCCGCCGTCGAAATTCCGTGTGGCCACTGAACGTTCAGTGCGGGCCCACCGTTTCGCGTTGCTGTGCGTCGGCGTGTACTTCGCCGTCCGGCTAGTCGGGCTCGCCGTCCTCTCAGTTTTTACCAACGCCCATCAGCTCGCAATGACGTCGACACTGTCGAAGTGGGACGGCGAATGGATGCTCGGGCTCGCCCGCTACGGCTACGGCGGAGTCCCACCCTGGTTCACCGATGCAAACGGTGTCCATACCGATTTCACCGCGTATGCATTCTTCCCCGGGTACCCCTGGCTGGTCCGGGCCGTTGCCATTCTCCCGGGAATCTCGCCGTTTGCGGCGGCCATGATCGTCAACGTGCTTGCCGGGGCCCTCGCCGCGGTGGCTATTGGGCGGCTAGGTCAGCACTGCGCGACGCGGGTGTCACCACAGGTCAGAGCTTCGCAAGAACAGGCACCGATCGTCGGACTGATCCTGGTGGCCCTCTTCGCAGCCACCCCCATGTCGGTGGTCCTCAATATGGCGTACACCGAAGCGGTGTTTTGCGCGGCCGCGGCATGGGCACTCGTTGGGGTCACCGAACGACGCTGGCTGCTCGCCGGGTTCTGCGCCCTGGGCGCCGGAGTGGTGCGACCGACGGGGGTCGCCGTGATCGCCGTCGTGATGGTCGCCGCGTTCCTCGGCCGACGCGACGGTCGCCGCGCCTGGGTCGCAGTCGGGATTGCCCCACTCGGCTATCTCGGATACCTGGCATTGGTCGCCGCGAAGACCGGTTCCCTCGACGGCTGGTTCCAAGTTCAGACCTCCGGATGGAACACCAGGATCGACGGCGGTCGTGCCACGTGGCGCTTCCTTGTCGACTCGCTGGGATCGGATTCGACCTTCGCAGCGGTCGCGACCGCGCTCATTTTCGTGTCCGTTATCACTCTGCTCGGATGGTCAATCGCCGATCGCGTGCCATGGCCGGTGTTGGTGTACGGCGCTCTGGTGGTGGCATCCATCCTGTTGTCGGACGGACTGATGATGAGCCGGGCACGACTGCTGCTGCCGGCATTTGTCCTGTTCATTCCAGTTGCCCTGCGGATAGCAACCCGCCCGCGCACCGAAATCGCGGCGATGTTAGCGCTGGTTGCCGTGTTCTCCGGATGGTTTGGCGCACATATGTTGACGGTGTTCGAGTATGCGATCTAGCTCAAGCTCGACTCAGTTTTGTCTGTGACGTGCAAGGCGCCGCGTATGTTTACTCTGATCCATCCCCTCGCCCGAATTTCACAATTTTTCCGTTTCATACACTCTCCCTCCTCACCGCCTACATGCCGTGCCGCCACGGCAGAGAAGAGGCCGCGTCATGTTGAACACCGAGCCGAGTCGGAGCACGTCCGCCGTGTTTACGCCGCTCCGGTCTGGTTCCCTCGTCGACCAGATCAGCGATCGCATCGCGGAATCCGCAGAATCGGGCGTCTTGCGTCCGGGCCAACGCCTCCCCAACGAGGTTGAGTTTGCTGCGGCGCTTGGTGTTTCCCCCTTGACCGTTCGTGAAGCGCTCGCCCGACTCCGCGACGCTGAAATCGTCGTAACCACTCGCGGCCGTACAGGGGGAAGCTTCATCTCCGCTGGCCTCGCACCCTCTACCGAACGTGCCGAGGCCCGGCTACGGGAAACGTCGCGCACCGACATCTTCGAGATGGGTGCCCATTACGAGGCGCTGGCGGTCGGTTGTGCTCGAGCGGCCGCCCGCCGAGCCAGCCCGAGCGACCTGAAGCTCCTGGGTGACCTCATCGGCGACCCGGACAGTCCGGATGTCGAGCAGGATCCGACGACGTGGCGCCAGTTGGAAACCGAATTCCTGGTGGAAGTCGCTGCTGCGGCGCGCATCGCCCGCTTGGCTCGAGCGTTGATTCAGGCGCAGTCTGAACTCGGATGCCTCACCTATCTGCCGAACACCGACCCGGACTATCGTCGCGAGTCGTGCGCGCATCGGTCCGCCGTGCTTGCTGCCATTGCCGAGGGCAGCGAGGCGAACGCCGAATCCGCCATCCGCGCGCTGATTACCCATACCGTGAATTGGCTTCTCATTCGACGCTCGCAAACCGGCTAACCGAGTCGGAGCGCCGGCGACGGCCCAACCCACATCTCGCCCCAAGTAAAGGACTCGCTGATCGTGCCTACATCGCCCGAAGTAGCTGCAGTCGCCCGATCGCTGACAGAAATCTCCACCAGCCTGCAGCGGTGGTCGGTGGCATTGGGCCATTCGCTGGCGGCGCACCGCGGGACGCTCAACGCTGCTGCGATTGAACGCGCGGTGAAACCGACCGTCGCCGAGGTACTGAAGGCCGACGACTCCGTTGTTTCCGGTGGCGGATTCATTGCCGCACCGGGCCTGCTCAACTCCGACCGCTACTACATGGCGTGGTGGCAAGGTACCGGTGTCGACCGCGTCGACCCGATCGCCAATCTGTCCGATGCCGCACGCGGTCGCTACCTCACCGCAGACTGGTACGTGACACCGATCAGCACCGGGCACATGGCCATCACCGGGCCGTACGTCGACCTGCTCTGCACCGACGAGTTCTCCATCACGTACACCGCTGCCGTCGACACCTACCGGCCCGACGGTCCGGCCGGAGTCGTGGGCTTCGATGTCACCGTCGCCGCCTTGGAACATCGCATTTTGACCTCGCTCAAGACGGTTTCCCCCGGGGCCGCCCTGGTGAATTCCGAGGACCGCGCCATCGTCACGTCGTCACCGCTCGTAGCACCCGGCGAGTTCATCCGGGATTCCGCGCAGCGGTGGGACGTCGGGCACGGCCTATCGATCGTCGCCTGAGGCTCACCCCTTGATCTCCAGCCACGCTTTCGTCCACCCCGCATAGTCGACACACTTCACGTCGGTCCGACCGTCGAGGCAGTCGGCCATCGGTGTCGCCCAGTACCAAATTTTCGAGGCATACGCGGCGTCGGCGGAGTGGTAAACCGCGCAGTGGTTGCGGTCTTTCGAGTGCGCGCAGGCCTTCGAGTTGGCGGGTGCTTCGCCGACGTACTCGGTGATCTGTGCGTTCACCGTGGGGCTCAACGCGTAGTTGATCCACTGGTACGCACAACTGAGATGCTTAGCGCGCGACGACACCATCCACGAATCAGCCCAGCCGGTAGAGCCTTCGACCGGCGTTACCGTCTCGACCTGCGCACCGCCATCGCGCGCCAGGTTGGCACCGACTTGCCAGGTGGTTCCGATGACACTCCACCCGGCACTGAAGGCCAGTACCTCGTGAACAATGTCGTTCCAGTAGAAACCGATGCTGGCGCGCTGGATTTTTAGGAGATCGACGACCGCTTGAAACTGCTGTTCATCCAGTGCATACGGGTTGGTGATTCGCAGTTCCGGGCGGTGCTTCATCAGGTAGAGCGCGGCATCGGCCAGGTAAATCGGCGAGTCGTACGCGGTGACTTTGCCGGGATACCGATCGGCGTCGTCGAAGACCGCAGACCACGACGTCGGCGCGGGTTTAACGAGGTCGGTCCGGTACATCAGCAGGTTGGCACCCCAACCGCTGGGCACTCCGCAAACTTTCCCGCCCGCCGAGTTCCAGGATTTTTCCCGAAGGTACGGGTAGATGTTGGGGTAGTTGGAGAGCAATGCGGTGTTGATCGGTGCAACGTCACCCGCGGCAATCAGCCGCAGGGAGGCATCCCCGGACGCCGATACGACGTCGAACTGACCGCTCCGCATCTTGGCAACTGCCTCGTCCGACGTCCCGAACGAGGTAAATTCCACCTGCCAACCCGTCTGCTGACTGAAGGGTTGCACCCAGTTGACGGACCGATTGTTGCTGCCGTCTTCCACGTGACCGGGCCCGGCCAGCACGCTGACTGTGCCCTCCGCCGAACCCAGGACTGTCGGCGTACTGCTGCTGGGGGCCATCGCCGAGCTGCCGCAGGCGGCCACCGCGACGGTCAGGCCAACCAGTGCCGCGAGCAGGCCGAGCCGACGCCTCCCTCTCGCCACGATCATCTCCTTGCCACGACCGTTAACTGCCGGGCGCCACCACAGGTGCGTCCACTTCCATTCTTGCGCGCCGGTTTCACCACCGTGGGGTTTAGAAAATGACGGCGTAATCTTGGCTGGTCCACGCCCCATCTCCCAGGGAGTTCCACCATGTCCGCGGCACCCCCGCCCACCGGCCAGCCACCGGCCGACAACCGCCGCGCCTGGTGGGGCCTGACCGTGCTGCTGCTTCCGGTGTTGCTGGTCTCGATGGACGTGTCAGTCCTTTTCCTGGCAATGCCGACCATCGTTGACGCCCTCGATCCCTCAGCTACCGGCCAGCTTTGGATCCTCGACATCTACGGATTCCTGATCGCGGGTCTGCTCATCACCATGGGCAACCTGGGCGACCGAATTGGTCGCCGCCGCATCCTCTTCCTCGGTGCCGCACTTTTCGGTGCGGCCTCCGTCCTCGCCGCGTTCGCTCCAAGCACTGCCTTCTTGATCGCCGCGCGCGCCCTGATGGGTGTCGGCGGTGCCACTCTGATGCCCGCCAGTCTGGCGCTGATCGCCAACATGTTTCCCGACGGTCGTTCCCGAGCGCGTGCCATCGGGATTTGGACGTCGGCGTTTGCTGGCGGCGCGGCCCTCGGCCCAGTCATCGGCGGCATGTTGCTGCACCACTACTGGTGGGGTGTGGTGTTTCTGATCAATGTGCCGGTGCTGGCGATCCTGTTCGCCGTCGGACCTTTCGTCCTGCCCGAGTACCACTCACCGAGCAGCGAACCGTTCGACGTCATCGGCGTCCTCCTGTCGATGCTCGGCCTGCTCCCCGCGGTGTATTCGGTGAAGTCGCTCGCAACCGAAGGTCTCTCCACAGCTGCGGTGATCACCGGCCTGTTCGGCCTCGCCATGCTGCTTACCTTCCTCTGGCACGAGTCGCGAACGCCCGCACCACTGCTGAACCTGCGCCTGTTCCGAAATCCCATCTTCAGCGCGGCCCTGGCCATCGCCTTGGTCGGCATCATGGTGGAAGCGGGCATCGCCTACCTTGCGAACGTCTACCTGCAGTCGGTCCTGGGCCACGACGTCCTCGCGGCCGCCCTCGCCGGACTTCCGATGGCAATCACCATTGCCGTCTTCTCCATCACCGCCGACCGGGTAGCGCGACTCGTCGGCGTCCGGGCCGCACTCGTCGGATCGGTCCTGCTGGCAGGCATCGCCAACTTCGGCTATCTCGCGATGACACCGTCGTCGCCCCTCTGGATCTTCCTGTTGATCAGTGCCGTGGCCGGCGTCGGGTACGGCGTCATCTTCGCTTTGGTGACAGACGTCGTGGTTGGCGCCGCACCGCCCGAGCAATCCGGTGCCGCCTCGGCGATCTCCGAAACCTGCTTTGAGTTGGGGACTTCGCTCGGCTTAGCACTCCTTGGGTCCATCGCCACCGCCGTCTTCATCGCCGACCGCGAAGGTCGTGGTTTCTCCGATTCACTCGGCGAAACCCTCAAGCAGGCAAGCGAATTGGGCTCAGCAGGACAGGCGACGATCGATGCCGCCAGAGCCGCATTCGTCGACGGACTGCATGTTGCCGCCGGGGTCGGCGGGTCCGCGCTGCTGGTGCTCGCGGCGGTCGTACTGGCTGCTCTCCGCGGCGCAACGCGACCGTGAACCCTTTCACACCCGCGTTTGAAATGCCGGGTGGACCGTCAGCGGTGTTATGCTGGAGAGCATGCAGCGCGCGCTCCTTCTCGGTTGCCGCGGCGGGGTCTGATCCGACCGGCTCTCCGTCGCGGGGCCTCTTTATGCGCCGGTCAACCCCACTTCTTTGATCAGGAGATTGACCAATCATGGCACCAGCAGACGCTTTCACTTCCGGCCCCAGCCGCTTGGTAACCCCCACGGGACCCATTCCGGATGGCCAGGCCAGTTGGAATTTGCAACGTAACTCGGCGATGCCCGTGCACCGCTATCGGAGTTTCGCCGATGAGGTCGAGAAGGTGTCGCTGCCCGACCGCACCTGGCCCGACAAGGTCGCCGAAGTAGCCCCGCTGTGGTGCGCCGTCGACCTGCGCGACGGCAACCAGGCGTTGATTGACCCCATGAGCCCGGCACGCAAGCGCCGCATGTTCGACCTGTTGGTTCGCATGGGCTACAAGGAGATTGAGGTCGGCTTCCCGTCGGCCAGCCAGACCGACTTCGACTTCGTCCGCGAAATCATCGACGACGGCGCAATCCCCGACGACGTCACCATCCAGGTCCTGACGCAGGCTCGCCCCGAGCTGATCCAGCGCACCTACGAGGCGTGCGCCGGTGCCCAGAACGTGATCGTGCACTTCTATAACTCCACCTCTGTGCTGCAGCGTCGCGTCGTGTTCCGCGCCGACAAGGCCGCCATCACCAAGATTGCGACCGACGCCGCGCAGCTGTGCCTGGACGAAGCCAAGAAGTACCCGGACACCAACTGGCGTTACGAGTACTCCCCCGAGAGCTACACCGGCACCGAACTCGCCTACGCGAAGGAAGTTTGCGACGCCGTCTCCGAGGTCATTAACCCGACTCCGGAACGCCCGCTGATCCTGAACCTGCCCGCGACCGTCGAAATGGCGACCCCCAACGTCTACGCCGACTCCATCGAGTGGATGCACCGCAACTTGGCGCGCCGCGACTCGATCATCTTGAGCCTGCACCCGCACAACGACCGCGGCGAAGGTGTCGCCGCAGCTGAGCTGGGCTACCTGGCTGGCGCGGACCGGATCGAAGGCTGCCTGTTCGGCAACGGCGAGCGCACCGGCAACGTGTGCCTGGTGACGTTGGGCATGAACCTGTTTAGCCGCGGTATCGACCCGCAGATCAACTTCGCCGACATCGACGAGATCCGTCGCACCGTCGAATACTGCAACCAGTTGAACGTTCCCGAGCGCCACCCCTACGGCGGCGACCTGGTTTACACCGCGTTCTCCGGTAGCCACCAGGATGCGATCAACAAGGGCCTCGACCAGATGAAGATCGACGCCGACAACGCCGATCAGGACGTCGAAGACATCCTGTGGCAGGTGCCATACCTGCCGATCGACCCGAAGGATGTGGGCCGCAGCTACGAGGCCGTGATTCGTGTCAACAGCCAGTCCGGCAAGGGCGGCGTCACGTACATCATGAAGGCCGATCACGGCCTGGACCTGCCGCGTCGCCTGCAGATCGAGTTCAGCCGCGAGATCCAGAAGCTCACCGACGGTGAGGGCGGCGAGGTCAATCCCAAGGAAATGTGGGATGTGTTCTCGCAGGAATACCTGCAGCCGGTGACCCCGCTGGAGCGGTTGAGCCAGCGCGTCGACGCCGCGGAGACCGACGACGGCGAAGATTCGGTCACCGCCGCCGTGCTCGTCGACGGTGTTGAGAAGGAAATCAGCGGCACCGGCAACGGCCCGCTGGCCGCCTTCGTCGACGCCCTGTCGACCATTGGCTACGACGTCAGCGTCTTGGACTACTCCGAGCACGCGATGACCGCGGGCGACGACGCGAACGCCGCTTGCTACGTCGAAGCTGAAATCAACGGCGAAGTGGTGTGGGGCGTCGGTATCGCCGCGTCGATCACCACCGCCAGCCTGCGCGCCGTGGTTTCAGCCGTGAACCGCGCACACCGTTCGGCCGCACCCGTTGAAGAAGCCGCCGAGGGTGCCCGCACCTGGGCACCGTAGATCGCTGACGCACTAGCGAAGAAATCCCCGCTCGGGTTCCGGGCGGGGATTTCTTTATTCGCGGCCTGTGCGCCCCAGCAGAATCTCCGCGCGAGCGCCGCCGTTCCTATGCCGCGGCGACAGCCCTCTTGATCGCTTCCCCCATCCGGGCAATGCTGTCGCGGGCGACCGGCGTCAACAATCCCATGTTGAGGAAGCCGTGGATCATCGGACCAACACGATCGACGGTGACCGATACGCCTGCCTTCTCGAGCGCATCGGCGTACTCCAGGCCTTCATCGCGCAGCGGATCGAACCCGGCGACGGCGACGTGCGCGTCCGGCAGGCCCGACAGACTCTCCGCCAGGAGCGGCGAGAATCGCGGGTCGGAGACGTCGTCTGCTGAGGACTGGTAGGTCTCGCGGAAGTAATCCATATCTGCTTCGGTCAAAAAGAAGCCGGTCGAAAACTCGTGGATGGACGGGCGCTTACGGGACATGTCGACGACGGGATAGACCAATAACTGCAGGCACGGCACAACGTCGTCGCCACGGACCTGCTGAGCTACGACCGCCGCGAGATTACCGCCGGCTGAGTCTCCGGCCACCACAATTTGGTTCGGGTCAATGCCCCAGTCGGCAGCCTTAGCTACCGCGTAGCGGAAGGCGGCGACGGAATCGTCCACCGCCGCGGGGAAGCGGTGCTCGGGAGCAAGTCGGTAGTCGACCGCGAGCACGTCGGCGCCCGAAGCCACCGCCAGTGCCCGCACTGCCGAATCGTGCGAGACGCGGCTACCCACAACGAATCCACCGCCGTGATAGAAGACGATTAATCCGCGACCGTTGCCATCCAAGCTGTAACGCGTGGCCGGCACGGGCCCGGCAGCGGTATCCATGACCAGGTCTTCTTCGACCGCGAACGGACCAAAGCTTTCGGCCATCATTGCGCTATTGAGATCGAGAGAGCGACGTGATTCCTCGACCGTTTTGCCCATCAGCGCGAACGACGGAATGTACTTGGAAGCCAAGGTGATTGCCGTCAACATCGGGTCGAGTCGGTCGCCGTCGGCATTGACCGGGGCAAGACGAGATAGCCGGGCTCGCACGGCATTGGGCATCTTGGCGGTCGCCAGGAGGACCGATCGTTGGATTTTCATCGGGACAGGCAGCTTGACTGCTGTTGCGCGGCTCACACCGCCGAACCTATCACCGAGATTCCCGGGCAGCATTGGCGACTGCCTCACTCATGCGCGCGATGCTGCGTCGCGCACTTGCTGGCAGACAAACCACTATGCCGTTACTAACGGTCACATTAATTAATGGCGTTATCTTTGGGCACCCGCACCCACCCGCAGGAGCAGCCCAAATGCGCGCATGTGGGAAACTCGTGTCATGCCGGAAGCCACCCGACTCCCCGTCCGTACTCGCGCCGCGCTCGCCGCTGCCGCGGCTGCCCGCTGGGCCTCTCGCACCGCCGGTCGCGGCAAAGGTTCGATGATCGGCGGCCTCATCGCCGAGAAGATCGACCCGAAGATCATGACTCGGTTGGCCGCCGGGAAATCGGTCGCGCTGATCACCGGAACCAACGGCAAATCCACCACCACCCGGATGACGGCTGCCGCACTCGCTGGGCTCGGGGAGATCGCCACGCAGGCCGACGGCGCCAACATGGACGCAGGCATTATCGCGACCTTGAGCCTGCAGCAGGACGCCCCTATCGCTGCCCTCGAGGTTGACGAGCTACACGTGGCGCACGTCGCCGACAACACGTCACCGCGTGCCATGACTCTGCTGAACCTGTCTCGCGATCAGCTCGACCGCGTCGGCGAAATCAACGTCATCGAGCAAAGCCTGCGCCGCGGAATCAACAATCATTCCGACGCCACGATCATCGCTAACTGCGACGACGTGCTCGTCACGTCGGCCGCCTTCGACGCCCCCCACGTGGTGTGGGTCGCGGCAGGCGCAAGCTGGGTCGGCGACTCGGTGAGCTGTCCGCGATCTGGTGAGCCCATCGTCCGCGAGGGCGATCACTGGCGATCGACCGGCGATGCCAACTTTGCCCGCCCCGAACCGCAGTGGTGGTTCGACGACGACAACGTCTACGGCCCCGACGGTTTCGTCGCACCGATGACGCTCCAGGTGCCCGGTCGAGCCAACCGCGGCAACGCTACGCAGGCCATCGCCACCGCTGTTGCCATGGGTGCCGATCCAGCATTCGCCGCGCGCGCGGTTGGGACCGTCGGAGAGGTGGCTGGACGCTATGGCACCGTCGACCTGAATGGCCACCGGATCCGCACGCTCCTCGCTAAGAACCCGGCGGGCTGGCAGGAAGCGCTGTCGATGATCGACGAGACGGCCGACAGCCTGGTGATTGCCGTTAACGGCCAGGTTCCCGATGGTGAAGACTTGTCGTGGCTGTGGGATGTGCGCTTCGAAGCTTTCGAGCAGACCAAGGTGATTGCCGCGGGCGAGCGCGCGGCAGACCTGTCGGTCCGCCTGCTGTATGCCGGTTCCGAGCACACGGTGATCGACAATCCGTTCGATGCGATCGCCTCGTGCCCTCCGGGCCGCGTGGAGGTGCTCGCCAACTACACCGCGTTCCGCGACCTTGGCGTTGCCCTGGAACGCGCAGGCGCCCAGCCCGTCGCGCCGGAAGCCACGACCGAAGGAGGCACCCGATGAGCGAGTCGACACTGCGGATCGGCCTGGTCCTGCCCGATGTGATGGGCACGTACGGCGACGGTGGCAACGCCCTGATCTTGCGTCAGCGCGCTCGCATGCGCGGCCTTGATGCGGAGATCGTAGAGATCACCCTCGACGACGAGGTCCCCGAATCCCTTGACGTGTACACCCTCGGTGGCGCCGAAGATTATGCCCAGCGCCTAGCGACTCGCCATCTTCAGCGGTACCCCGGTTTGCAGCGGGCAGCGGACGCTGGCCGGCCGGTCCTGGCGATCTGTGCCGCGATCCAGGTCTTGGGTCACTGGTACGAGACTGCTGCGGGCGAACGGGTTTCAGGGATCAGCATGCTCGATCTCACGACCTCGCCCCAAGAGGCTCGCGCAATCGGCGAACTGGTAACCATGCCCCTGCTCGACGGTCTAACCCAGCCACTGTCCGGATTTGAAAATCATCGCGGCGCCACCACTTTGGGTCCGGCGGCCAAGCCGCTGGGCCGCGTCCGCGACGGTGTCGGCAATGGTGCTGGCGGCGGCATCGAGGGTGCCGTGCAGGGCAGTGTGGTCAGCACGTACATGCACGGTCCGGTTTTGGCCCGCAATCCCGAACTCGCCGACTACCTCCTGGAAAAGGCGACGGGCACCAAGCTCGCCCCCTTGGACCTCCCGCAGGTGGACCGTCTCCGCAAGGAACGCTTGGCCGCCGCGCGGTAGGGGTCGTCGCTCCTCGATACTCTCCATCGCTACGCTCAGTCGCTACTCGGAAATCGACGACAAAACCTCGCATCGGGAGCGGGTCTTGTCGACGGCGAACCAGCCTTTCTCAAAGTGCTGCCAGCGCGTCAGGTGGTCACGCTCGGCTTCGCCATCGCGGGCGACGGTGCGGGCAAGTCGCTGCTCCGGGTCAGGACCGTCGAGCCAATACCGCTGGGTAAACCGGTGAGCCGAACTCCGGCGGGCACACGTAACACCCTCGACAATCAGAATCGGCTGCCACCGCACCCACTGCTCGGGCCCCGGCTGCGGATGGCCGTCGACCCACACGCGCGGCGAGTACGAGTAGTCGTGGTTGCGTTCGTAAGCGCCCAATACATCGCGCTCCAACTCCGGCCACCACGCTGCAGGATCGTCCCAGGTTGCGTAGTCATCGGTACTAATGAGGACCGAAGCACGACTGCGGTCAGCGAACGCCCGCACCAACTCGGCAGCAAACGTGCTCTTCCCGGCACCCGACGGTCCGTCGATCGCGATGGCCCCCTCGATCAGCCCGCTGCGGGTGGCGACTTCGTCAGCCAGCCACGACCAATCTCGCGGCGTCGGATCGAGAGTGTCGGTCATTGGGGAAGGCCGTCACACCAGAACGCGGCGGCCCGACAGTGCCCGACCCAGCGTCAACTCGTCAGCGAACTCCAGGTCGCCACCCATGGGCAGACCAGATGCTAGGCGCGTGACCGACAGCCCGGGGAAATCTTTCAACATCCGCAGCAGGTACGTGGCGGTCGCTTCGCCCTCGGTATTGGGATCGGTCGCGACAATGATCTCCGAAACGTCCTGCCCGTCCTCTTGCGTGCCGAGGCGACGCAGGAGTTCGCGGATACGCAACTGGTCCGGCCCAATGCCCGACAACGGATCCAGGGCCCCGCCGAGCACGTGATAGCGACCGTCGAACTCCCTGGTCCGCTCAATCGCGTAGATGTCCTTCGGCTCTTCGACGACGCAAATCTTCGTCACGTCGCGGCGCGCGTCAGCGCAGATGCGACAGAGTTTCTCGGCCGCCACATTGCCGCACTCGCTGCAGAAAACAACATCGTCGCGCACGTGACCGAGGGCGGCGATGAGCCGATCAATCTCGACATTCTCACCGGCAAGCAGGTGAAAAGCGATGCGCTGCGCACCCTTCGGGCCCAACCCGGGAAGCTTCGCGAGTTGGTCGATGAGATCCTGAATCGGGCCTTCGTACATGGTGGTGAATCAGCCCAATCCGGGCAGTCCGCCAGCCAACGGCCCCATCTTTTCCGAGGCCAGATTCTCCCTGACGTTCGAGAAATCAGCGAGCGCACCGATGATGAGGTCTTGCAGGGTCTCAATATCTTCGGGGTCGACGACATCGCGGGAAATCTCGATGCCCGTCACCTCGCCAGCGCCTGATCCGGTCACGGTTACCAGGCCGTTGCCAGCGGTGCCGGTCACGACGGCTTCCTCTAGTTCTTGCTGGGCGCGCAGCAGCGTGGTCTGCATTTCTTGGGCTTGCGCGAGCAGTCCCGCCATCGGGTTCTCGCCGTTTGCTCCGCCACCAAAGAGGGCGCTGGGATCGAATGCGTCAGTCACGTATCTCAGGGTAGTCGGTTGGCCGCAAGGAAGCGGTCGACGTGCCCGGCGAGTTCGTCAATACTGACATCGTCCGACGCGACTACCTGGAACGACAGCAGTTCGTCACCGAACAATCGGGCCGCTCGCGGGGTGAGCGCGAATTCGAATCGGTTGTCGACGCGCCGCCAGTTGGTGATGCCGTCGTAGATGGGGGCGCTGGCACCGGTGGTGATGCAGTACTCCCCTGCCCGCGGGCCGCCGGGAAGGTCGCGCTGCAGTTGGAAGCAGGCGTCGGATTCGTCGTCGAGGAACACAACGGCTTCGCATCCGAGGTCGGGATGCCGCTCGTACGACGCGATGATGGCCATGCCGCGAGGGTACGCGAACCCGCGATCAACGCTGGGTGCGGAACTCCCGCCGCTCCCCCGAGAGGGGGTCGGTGAACGACAGCACGTGCGCTACCAGCCGCAACGGCTGGGAGAAATCGCCGCGTTCGGGCGCGGAAGCGAGGTCCGGGTCCACATCCGGGTACAGCGGGTCGCCCAGGATAGGAACGCCGAGGCCAGCCATGTGCATCCGCAACTGATGGGTGCGACCGGTAGTCGGGAGCAGGTGGTATTCGCCGATACCGTCGTCCTGTCCGACGAGCGTGATGGAAGAGATCGCATTGACCTCGCCGGGCACCACTTGGGCGCGGAGGTCGCCGGAGGTCTTGACGATCCGGTTCTCCACGCGCCTCCCTGCCGCGAGAGAGTCGTCGACCGGCGCATACGCCCGGTACTCCTTGTGGACCTGCCGTTCGGCAAAGAGTTCCTGGTAGGCGGCCCGCACGTCCCGACGACGGGTAAAGAGCAGGACGCCCGCTGTCAGCCGGTCGAGTCGATGAGCGGGGGCAACATCGTCGGAGCCGAGTTCCCGGCGCAGTCGCACCAGGGCCGTCTGCGCGACGTGCGCGCCGCGCGGCATCGTCGCCAGAAAGTGCGGCTTGTCGACCACCACGATGTCGTCGTCGACATGCAGGATCGGCATGTCGAAGGGGACGGGATACTCGTGCGGCAGGTCCCGGTAGAGATACACCGGGGCCGGGCGCAGCACCGTGGCGTCGAGGTCGACCGGATTGCCGTCGACGTCCACGATCTCCCCCGCCGCCGACCGTGCCCGGAGATCGGCCTCCGACAACTCGCTCAACGACGGTGCCGCCAGCAGTGCCTCGCAGACGGTGCTGCCCAGCGCACGCAAAACCACCCGGGTGGCATCAATGCCATCCCGGGCGGCCAGTGGTTTGACGCGACTGCGTCCCCGACGACTCAGAAGTACTACTTCTCGAGCTTGTTCTTGAGGTTGGTCAGCAGTTCGGTCTGGATCCGATTCAGACCCTTGGGCGCGAACGTGCGCTCAAAGAAGCCGCCGATGCCGCCAGCACCCTTCCACGTGGTGGTGGTTTCGACGGTCGAACCTGCGCCAGCGCCGGTGACGACGTACGTGGTGACCATCGTCGAATTGCGGTCGGTCTCAGTGATGGTGTTGCCCTGGACGGTGACGTCGGCAAGGACATCGCGCTGGCGCTTCTCGGTGGCCTGCAAGATCCAATGAACCAGCGTGCCGTTGCCGTTGCCGCCCTCATCGACGCGGTAGTCGCGGTAGTTTGCCGGAAGCAGCGTCGGCCGAACGGTCGCGTAATCGGCCAGTGCGGCGCTGACGGCTTCCGGTGCGGCGTTAATCGACATGCTGGCGGAGGCGGTTACCTGTCCCACTTTTGGTGGCTCCTTATGGATGGATCGGCACTGAGTGCATGCCGCTTTTGGTATCGCCCCGCTGATTTCAATGCGGCGGTGGCGATGGACTCCATCCACCGTACTGGCGATGGGGCTACGGTGGGAATGTGGCTTTGAACGCATCCGAGTACAACGACATTGCATTCCGGCGCGGCAGGAGCAAGCTCCTGGACAGTTACCACGCAATTCCGACCGGAACCAATGTCCGATTGGCGAAGAAGACCTCTAATTTGTTCCGGAAGCGCGCGGAAGTGTCGTCGCCCGGATTGGATGTTTCCGATCTCAATGGCGTCATTTCAGTCGACCCCGTTAAGCAGACGGCACAGGTGGCCGGGATGTGCACCTACGAGGATCTCGTCGCGCGCACCCTGCTGTATGGCCTTGTGCCCCTGGTGGTTCCGCAGCTGAAGACGATCACGCTGGGCGGTGCCGTTACCGGTTTGGGCATCGAGAGCAGTTCGTTTCGCAGCGGGCTGCCACACGAGTCCGTGCTGGAAATGGAGATCCTCACCGGCGCGGGCGAAGTGGTGATCGCGCGTCCAGACAACGAGTATCGAGACTTGTTCTTCGGCTTCCCCAACTCGTACGGCACGCTCGGATACTGCGTGCGCTTGGAAATTGCCCTCGAAAAAGTGCCCCGCTTCGTCGAATTGCGGCACGTGCGCGTGCATGGCACCCGCGAACTGCGCGACCTGATGGCGCAGATTGCCACCGACCGCGAGTATCT
This sequence comes from Gordonia sp. 34D, assembly GCF_056682775.1. Lineage (NCBI taxonomy): Bacteria > Bacillati > Actinomycetota > Actinomycetes > Mycobacteriales > Gordoniaceae > Gordonia > Gordonia sp. 34D. The sequence continues at coordinate 2,758,330 of NZ_CM155293.1, forward strand.
CGGCGAGCGCGTCGACTACCTCGACGGGGTGGTCTTCTCCGCAGACGAGGGCTACCTGGTCCTGGGGAGGCAGTCCGACGATCCCGGCCCGGTCAGTGATTACACGAATCACCGCATCTTCTATCGGTCCATCCAGCACGACAGTCCCGAGCCCAAGCGCGACCGGTTGACGATTAGCGACTACCTGTGGCGTTGGGACACCGACTGGTTCTGGTGTTCGCGTGCATTCGGGGCCCAGAATCCCAAGGTCCGCCGTTTCTGGCCAAAGAAGTACCTGCGCAGCAGTTTCTACTGGAAACTCATCGGCTACGACCAACGGTGGGACATCGGCGACAAACTCAACGCCCGCAAGGGACTACCCGCGTCTGAGCGGGTGGTCCAAGACATTGAGGTTCCGATCGAAGCGGCCGTCGACTTCATCGACTGGTTCCTCGAGCAAGTGCCGATTGAACCGATTTGGCTGTGCCCACTGAAACTGACGGAGCCCTCGCCGATCGGCACCGACGCGGTCCAGCCGTGGTCTCTGTATCCGCTCGAACGCGGGAAATTTTACGTCAACGTTGGGTTCTGGTCCGGTGTGCCCGTCACCCCCGGCCAGCCCGGTTATACCAATCGACGGATCGAGCAGAAGGTCAGCGAACTGGGTGGACACAAGTCGCTGTATTCCGAATCCTTTTACAGCGCAGAAGAATTCGCAGAACTCTACGGCGGAAGTACCTACGATGCACTGAAGGCAAAGTACGACCCCGAACGTCGTCTGCTCGGCCTATACGAGAAAGCGGTGAAACACGCATGAAGCTCGCGCAAGTCCTGGAAACGCTGGTCGGCAACGATCTCGCCGTGCGCGTCACGGCCTACGACGGCAGCAGCGCCGGACCGGAAGACGCCCAGTACGGACTGAATCTGAAGAATCCGCGCGGCACCACCTACCTGGTAACCGCACCCGGCGACCTCGGGCTCGCGCGTGCCTACATTGCCGGCGACCTGGAACTTATCGGCTCGCATCCCGGGGATCCCTACGGTGCCCTTCAGGCCCTCGCGGGCGACCTGAAGTTCACCAAACCGAGCCCGGTGGAATTGGCGAAGGTAGCCCGCTCCATCGGTCGCGAACACTTCAAGCTCATTGCCCCGCCCCCGCAGGAGAGCCTGCCTCGGTGGCGTCGAATGGCCGAAGGGTTGCGCCACACAAAGGAACGCGACGCCGAAGTTATTCACTACCACTACGACGTGTCGAATCGCTTCTACGAACTGGTCCTCGGCGAATCGATGACCTACACATGCGCCGTCTACGACAATCCCGAAGCCACCCTGGAGGAGGCGCAGGAGAACAAGTACCGGCTCATCTTCGAGAAGCTCGATCTCAAGCCAGGCGATCGCCTGCTCGACATGGGCTGCGGCTGGGGCGGGATGGTCCGGTATGCGGCACGAAGGGGCGTGTACGCCCTGGGCGTCACCCTCTCGTCCGAGCAAGCACGCTGGGCACAGAAGGCCATCGTTGACGAGGGACTGTCGGAGTTCGCGGAAGTCCGCTTCAGCGACTATCGCGACGTCGCCGAATCCGGCTTCGACGCGATTTCCTCGATCGGCCTCACCGAGCACATCGGCGTCGCAAACTATCCGAAGTATTTCGCCTTCATGCGCGACAAGGTTCGTGCGGGCGGCCTGATCCTGAACCATTCCATCACCCGCCCGCACAACAGCAGGCGCAGCAAGGCTGGCCCGTTCATCGACCGCTATGTGTTCCCCGATGGGGAACTGACCGGTTCGGGCACCATCATTTCCAAGATCCAGAATGTCGGACGGATGGAGGTGCTGCACGAGGAGAACTTCCGCCTGCACTACGCCATGACACTGCGCGACTGGAACGCCAACCTCGTCGCCAACTGGGACGAAGCGGTCGCAGAGGTCGGCGAGGGCACCGCACGCCTGTGGGGCCTGTACATGGCTGGCTGTCGTATTGGGTTCGAGCGCAACATTGTTCAGCTGCACCACGTGCTGGCGACCAAGCTGCAGCTCGATTCGACGACGACGCTGCCGCTGCGGCCCTGGTGGACGCCGTAGAGGTTGGTGGACGCCGTAAAGACTGGTGGACGCCGTAGGAGTTGGTGGACTCCGAAAGCGTCAGGCCTCAGCCAAACGGGTCCAACGTTTCCAGACCGAGATCAGTAGCAACGGTCAGCATCTTCGCATCGTGGCTCACTACCGTCGCTTCACCGAGTTGCAAAGCCGAGGCAAGGTGGATCGCATCGAGCGTCTTCACGTGCTGCGAAATAGCCTCCGCTAATACGAGGACTTGTTCTGTCATCGGGACGACGCTGACGTAATCGAGGATCCGCGACCTCAAGGCGACCGGGAGGCCCTTTCGCCGGAGTACTCTCGTCAACTCTGTCTTCAGTAAGCGAGACGACGAGAGCGATCCGGTGGCGGTCGCCTCGTCGAACCAAGATCGGGCTGCGGAGTTGCTGGTGAGGGCTAGCACCGCGATCGAGGTATCGACGTAATACCGCGTCGTCACCGGTCCTCTTCCATCTCAGCCAGCAACCCCTCGACCTCCTCGATGGGCAGGTCGGGCAGGTCTGTCTGCTCGCGCAGGCGTGCGCTGCCAGGTTCCTTCGCAGGACGAATCCCCATTGGCGCGTCGTCCACCGGAACTAAGTGCGCCACCGCGAGTCGGTGCTTAGTGACGACATAACGTTCGCCACGAGCGACTGCCTCCAACGCCTCCGTTGGGTTCTGGCGCAATTGAGCCACCGTGATGGTCTTCATCTCTTGATGGTAGATCGATTGTCTACCCACATCTAGATTTGTCGTCATCTGCTCCCCCAGCGATCACCAACCGACAAGCTGGACGGTACCGCTGGGGTCTGACAATTCTTGCCAGAGCGGCGAACTACTCCACCGGGCGAGCGCCGAGCTCAGACTTCAGCAACTCGAGGGCCACCTGGTCGGGGTCGAGACGATGGTCGGGAGTGCCCGTCTGCGCTTGCTCCACCATCTCTGCGCGTTCGGCGTGGGTCAGCTCTTCGTCGGGGACAGGCGGTGCTTCCGGCTCCGGAAGCTCCGGCGTCGCTTCCCGACTCGCCTCAGCCGCCTGCCCACCCTGAGGTTGACTTGGCCGCGTATACGTCTGGCGACGCTGCGGAGTTGACTGCGCCTGCTCGTTCGACGGCGACTGCGCGCTAGCCGGGGCCGAACCCGGCTGCGCGTGCACTAGCGAAACGCTGAGGCCCGGACCGAACACCTCGGTGACCGCCGAGTTCAGTGCACGGAGGCCGCGGTCATCGGAAAGTCGTCCCACGAGCGCCGAATGTGGATGCCCGAGAACAACATTGGGGCTGTCGACGTGATGGACGAACGCCGCAGACAGCATCGCCTCGAGGACGGTGCTTTGTTTGCGGACCGCTGCGCGGATCTCCGGCCATTTGGCGGCGACAGCCTCGACAGTGAGTCCGGACGGCTTCTCCGGTTCCGGCTTGGGCGCGGCCGACGCTACGGGGGCCTTCGCCACGTGCCGTTCCGGTTCGGGAATGTAATCCGACTCCATCGGCGGCTCCGGTGGCAGCGGGATGTCGTCGTGCGGCGGTGCCTGCGCGGGACGTGATCCACGCTGCGTGCCCTGATCGCGGACGGGCGGTTCCGGTGCTCGCGGATCTGATTCCACCGGCGGATGCACGGTTGCGCGGACCGGTTCAGGTTCCGGGGTCGGCTCAGGTTCCGGGGTCGGCTCAGGTTCCGGGGTCGGCTCCGGCTGCGTGGCTTGCTCGCGCACGGGTTCCGGTGTTGACTCCGGTTCCGGGGCGGGCGTCGGCTCTGTTGTCGGCTCTGTTGTTGGCGCCGGAGTGGGTGCCGGTTCCGGTGCGGCCGCGGCGGGTGCCGGTTCGGGGGCAGCCTTGCGTTGGGACGGTCGGACAAAGCGCGGCGGGGCATCCTCGCTTGCCGGGGCCTGCGGAGCAGCCGCGGGTGCACCCTGCGCCACCGCTGGGGCTCCTTCGACGACGGCGGGACCGCTTCCCGCGGGACGACGTTCGAGGCTTTCGACGCGCTGCAGGAGCGCCGCATCGTCGGCGGAGGCCGCCGGAAGCAGCAGCCGTGCGCACATCACTTCCAGCAGCAGTCGCGGCGACGTGGTTCCACGCATTTCGCCGAGCGCAGCATGCGCCACTTCGGCGTAGCGGGTCAGTGTTGCGGGACCGAGTTTGGCTGCGGCGTCGACCATTCCAGCGATCTGATCTTCCGGGGCCTCAACGAGGCCTCGGTCGGCAGCATCGGGGATGGCTTGGAGAAGGATCAGATCGCGGAAGCGGTCGAGGAGGTCGATCGCGAAGCGCCGAGGGTCGTGGCCTGCGTCGACGACACTCTCGACAACACCGAAGAGGGCGGCACCGTCACTCGAGGCTAGTGCGTCGATGGCACCGTCGATCAGGGCCGAATCGGTGACACCAAGCAGTGACAATGCGCGGGGATAGGTGACGCCTTCGTCGCCCGCGCCAGCGAGGAGTTGGTCGAGGATGCTGAGGCTGTCGCGCGGAGAGCCGCCGCCTGCCCGAATGACGAGCGGGAACACTTCCGGTGCCACGACGACACCTTCGCGTTCGCAAATGCTCTCCAGCAGTCCGCGCATGACTGGCGGCGCGAGCAGTCGGAACGGGTAGTGGTGGGTGCGCGACTTGATGGTCGTCAGCACTTTTTCCGGTTCGGTGGTCGCGAAAATGAAGATCAGGTGTTCTGGCGGTTCTTCCACGATCTTCAGGAGCGCGTTAAAGCCCGCGGGCGTCACCATGTGCGCTTCGTCGATGATGAAGACGCGGTAGCGGGATTCGGCCGGGGCATAGAAGGCTCGGTCGCGGAGGTCTCGGGTGTCGTCGACGCCACCGTGACTCGCGGCGTCGAGTTCCACGACGTCGAGGTTGCCGGGCCCGCCCGGTGCCAGCGCTAGGCATGACGCGCAGGTGCCGCATGGCGTTGAGGTGGGTCCGTGCTCGCAGTTGAGCGAGCGGGCCAGGATTCGCGCGGATGATGTTTTGCCGCAACCGCGCGGACCGGAGAACAGGTAGGCGTGGTTGATGCGGCCAGTATCGAGGGCTCGACTCAGGGGCTCAGTGACGTGCTCCTGGCCGACGACCTCGGCGAATGTTGCCGGACGATAGGTGCGATAGAGGGCCACGGAGCAAGACTACCGGCGACGTGCGACAGCCATGCCGGGACGTTGGCCCTGGCGTGAAACTGGCGCTGTTTTCGCCGACTAGTTTTTGTCGATCAGCACTTCGGTCGCGGCCAGTAATGCGCATGTCGCGACGCCATCCATGGCGGTGCCGAGTTCGTCGATCGACGGGAAGGTCGGTGCGAGGCGAATGTTTTCGTCGCGGGGGTCGTTCTTGTACGGGAACGTGGAGCCTGCAGCGGTGAGGGCGATGCCAGCTTCTTTGGCGAGGGCGATGGTGCGCGCTGCGGCACCGTCGACGACGTCGAGGCTGATGAAGTAGCCGCCTTCTGGGTGCGTCCAGGAGGCGATTTTGCTTTCGCCGAGACGGTTTTCGAGGATCTCGAGGACGGCCGCGAATTTGGGTTCGATGAGTGCACGGTGTTTCGCCATGTGTTCGCGCACGCCGTCGGCGTCGCGCAAGAACATGAGGTGGCGGAGTTGGTTGAGCTTGTCGGGACCGATGGTCGCCACGCCGGCGTTTTTCCCGTACCAGTCGAGGTTGGCTTTCGATGATGCGAGGAATGCGACGCCTGCGCCAGCGAACGTGATTTTGCTGGTGGAGGCGAAAACGTAGACGCGGTTGGGGTTTCCGGCTTCGGCGGCGAGGTCGAGGATCGGTACCGGTGTCGGCTCGCTGTCGACGAGGGTGTGGACGGCGTAGGCGTTGTCCCAGTAGATCCGGAAGTCGGGGGCTGCGGGCATGGCGACGAGTTGTCGAGCGACGTCTTCGCTGACGGTGTAGCCGGTGGGGTTGGAGTAGGTGGGAACTACCCACATGCCTTTGATGCTGGGGTCGTTTGCGACGAGTTCGGCGCAGGCGGCGACGTCGGGGCCGTCCGGGTTCATGGGGACGTTGACCATTTCGATGCCGTACCGCTCGGTGATGCCGAAGTGGCGGTCGTAGCCGGGGACTGGGCACAGGAATTTGATGGGGCTCTGCGACCACGGGGTTTCGGAGTCGGGAGTGCCGTGCAGCAGTGCGGCGACGGTGATGTCGTGCATGATTTGCAGGCTGGCGTTGCCGAGGGCGATGGTGCGGTCGGCGCCGGTGCCGAGGAGTTCGCCGAAGATTTCGCGGAGTCCGGGTAGTCCGGTGACGCCACCGTAGTTACGACAGTCGGTGCCGTCGGGGCTGGTGTAGACGTCGCCAGGCAGCTTGAGCATCTCGTTGGAGAGGTCGAGCTGGTCGGGTGCTGGTTTGCCGCGGGTGAGGTCGAGTTTGAGGCCGGCGGCTTTGAGCGTTTCGTAGCGTTTGCGGAGGTCGTTTTGGGTGGTGCGGAGTTGGTCGACACTCATAGAGTGAAAGTTCAACGGAGGACCTCTCCCACAAACGCGCCTCGCGGCGTTTGCAGATGTGACGCTTGAAAAAGTTAGCGGACCCCGCGCACCCGAGAGAGCCCGTTGACCCTTGCTGCCTTCCGGCCCTGGGGGAGTTCACAGGATGCACGCCGCGCGGGATCCGTAGACCAGTGTAGCGGGTCGTTTTGGGTTCCATGCACGGCACCCGTTACGATCATTTCTGCCTGGAGGATTCGCCTAGTGGCCTATGGCGCTCGCCTGGAACGCGGGTTGGGTTAATAGCCCTCAGGGGTTCGAATCCCCTATCCTCCGCCATGCACAACGCGGCCCCCTGCCTGAGGAACGAAGGCAGGGGGCCGCGTTGTGCATATTGAGCACTGCGGATTCGGGAGGAGCGTAGCGACGGTTCCTCTATCCGACCGCAGCTGGGCCCAGCCGGGAAGACCATGCGCGACATAGGACAACCAGCAGGTGCGCGACAACTTCTTCGTTGCCGTTTGAGCCCCGCTACCCTCGACACCATGCCCACCGTCGATGACCTGCTTGCCGAGCTGGATGCCCTTAACGACCCGAAGGTCCTCGCGATCAATGCCCGCCACGGCGATGATCACGGCGTCAATCTGAGCAAGCTGCGGGCGATTGGGAAGCGCCTTAAGGCCCAGCCGGATTTGGCGCGTGAGCTGTGGGCGACGGATGACACAGCAGCACGACTGCTCGCGATCTTGGTCAGTCGGCCGAGCAACTATTCAGCGGCTGAGTTGGACGCCATGCTCCGCGAGGCGCGGACTCCGAAGGTGCGGGACTGGCTCTTGGCGAACCTGGTGAAGAAGGGCCGCTACGCGGAGGAGCTTCGCGTCGCATGGTTCGACGACCCGGATCCGACGATCGCCGGCGCGGGCTGGCACCTGACGAGTGTTCGTGTCGCGAAGGGCGGCGAAGGCCTGGACTTGTCCGGACTGCTCGACACGATTGAAGCCGACATGAAGGACGCCCCGTCCGACCTTCAGTGGCCCATGAACGAGACCCTCGCCCAGATCGGCATCAATAACCCTGACCTGCGGAGTCGCGCCATCGCGATCGGCGAAAAGCTTGAGGTACTCAAGGACTATCCGACACCACCGAACTGCACGTCGCCCTATGCGCCGATCTGGATTGGCGAGATGGTGCGCCGGGCCGCCGAGTAGCCGATCAGAACAGCCGTCGCCGCAGATTCGTCTCGGCTAGGTCGACGAGTTCGTCGCCGCGACCTGACATCACCGTCCGGAGGGCGTAAAGCGCGAACCCCTTGGCCTGTGCCGCCGAAATCGTCGGTGGGATCGACAGTTCCTGGCGTGCCGTCGTGACATCGAGCAGTGCCGGGCCATCGTGCGCCAGGAAGGCGTCGACCGCGGTGGGCAGATCCTCTGATTCGGTGACGCGGCGGCCCCAGATCCCGACCGATTCGGCGAGTGCCGCGAAGTCGGGGTTCTTGAGGTCGGTGCCGAAGGTAACGAATCCGGCGGCCTTCATCTCAAGCTCGACAAAATTGAGTGACGCGTTGTTGTAGACGACGACCTTCACCGGCAGCGAATTTTGAACCAGCGTCAACAACTCGCCGAGCAACATCGCGAGCCCGCCGTCACCGGCAAGTGCAATGACCTGCCGCTGCGGCGAGACCGCCGAGATGCCAGCGCTCTGGGAGAGCGCATTGGCCATGGATCCGTGGCTGAAAGAGCCGATCAGCCTGCGGCGACCATTCATCTTTATATACCGGGATGCCCACACCACCGGCGAGCCGACGTCGGGCACGAAGACCGCGTCGTCATCCGCCGCATCCGAAAGCAGTTTGGTCAGGTACTGCGGATGGATCGGTTCGCCCGGCCCGGCTGGGGCTGCCAGTTCGTCGAGTCCGTCGCGGGTTCGCCGGTAGTGCTCAAGTGCGGCATCCAGGTGCCCGCCGTCACGGCCATCAACGATCCGTTCAGTGAGGCGCGGCATCGTGTCGGCGGCGTCGCCGACCAACGGAAGGTCGACGCGACAACGCCTGCCGATTTGGCGGCCGCGGACGTCGAGTTGGATGACAAACGCCTTCGACGGCAGAAACTGCGAGTAGGGGAAGTCGGTGCCGATCATCAGCAGGGTGTCGCAGTGCTCGATGGCGCGATAGCCGGACGAGAATCCGAGCAGGCCGGTCATGCCAACGTCGTACGGATTGTCGTACTCCACATGCTCCTTCCCGCGGAGCGCGTGGACGATCGGAGCCTTCAACGCGGCAGCGAGCGCAACCAATTCGTCGTGAGCACCTGCAGTGCCCGCGCCAGCGAGGATCGTGACTCTCTTGGATTCGTTGAGCCGGACGGCGGCCAAGCTCAACGGTTCCACCGCCGGATACATCACGGTCTCCACGGCACGGATCCGGGAAACTCGTTCGGGACGGTCGATCTTGGCGAGGAACAACTCCCCCGGAATCACCAGGACAGCCACACCGCGTTGCTCGACGGCCGTACGGATCGCGATGTCGATCAGATGGGGCGCCTGTTCGACAGTGTTGATCGTCTCGCAGTAGTCGCTGCACTCGGCGAAGATCTGCTCAGGGTGGGTCTCCTGAAAGTACGTGGTGCCGACGGTAGCCGCTGGAATCTGCGCCGCAATCGCCAGAACCGGCACCCGAGAACGGTGCGCGTCATACAACCCGTTGATGAGGTGCAGGTTTCCCGGCCCGCAACTACCCGCGCACACTGCCAGTCGACCGGTAATCGCCGCCTCACCCGACGCAGCGAAAGCCGCACCCTCCTCGTGCCGCACGTGGGTCCAAGCCAGCGACTTCGAGGTCCGCAGCGCATCGGTGAAGCCGTTGAGAGAGTCACCCGGAATTCCGTAGATACGCTCGACGCCCGCGGCAGCGATAGTTTCGACAATCAGGTCAGCGACGGTGTAGCTCATGACTCTCCTCCAGTACAGGACGCGTATCTCTCGCCAGGGTAGGACGTTCATCACTGGAATAACGCCGCCTCCCAAAGAAAGCTGGGGCGGTACCTGCCTACTTCACGGCTCGGGGAAAACCTCTGGGCGCAGCGTCGCGTCGAGCAGGAACATTAACTGCGCGACGCGGGTCTTCCCTTTTGGTGCGGGCGGATAGCGGCGAAGGACGTCGAGCACTGCCGCGGGCATGCGCGCGATTTCTGCGGCAATGAAGCGCTCGGCGTCTGCCGCTGAACCGTCAGCTTCGACCGCCGCTGCTGCGTACGCCGACGCCCGCAGAATGTGACCGACCTGCGTCGCTTTTGGAAGCGGATGCAGGTAGGCAGCTGCGGCCGCGTCACCGGCTGCGTAGGCGGCACGGGAAGCCGCAATCGTTGGCGCAGCTTTCGCCGCTCGATGCGCGTCGACAGCAGTTCGACGCTGCAGGTTCGACCGCGGTTCACCGTCGACGAAACGCTGTGCCGCGTTGAGCGCAGCCTGCGGCATCGGGCTATCAGGGCACGCTTCGACATACAGCGGCAGCACGCTGCGGGCTGCGGTCAGCGCGAATTCGACGACGGCCCGCAAATCCTCGGCGGTGAGGTCAACTTCCTTCGGCAAGCGGTGGCTCCCCATCGAGCGGTATCTCGGTTTCACCGGGCAGCAGCGGCGGTTCGCCGCCAGAGGATCCGCGCGGATGCCCGATCGCTGTGTTCACGAACGCGAGGATGGGTACTGCGAGGAGGCCGCCGACGATGCCCGCGAACATAATGCCTGCGGCGATCACGATGATCACGGCGACTGGGTGGAGCTTCACTGACCGTCCGAGGAGGAACGGTTGGAGCACGTGGCTTTCCACTTGCATGATCACCACCAGCACGACGACCACCAGCAGCGCGGTCACCCAGCCTTGCGTGGCGAGTGCGACGAGGACGGCCAGCGATCCGGCGGCGACCGAACCGACGATCGGGATGAAGGCACCCAAGAAGATGAGCGCCATCAGCGGTAGCACCATCGGTACTTGCAGGATCGCCAAGCCGATACCGATTCCGATGGCGTCGATCAGGGCGACGAGCACGGTGGCGCGCACGTACGACTGCAGCGTCCGGAATCCCGCATCGCCTGCGGCACGAACGTGCTCGCGGTGTGCCGAGGGGATGAGTTTGGTGACGTACTGCCAGATTTGGCGACCGTCGTACAGGAAGAAGATCAGCAGGAAGATTGTCAGCAGGGTGGCCGTCGCCAGCATGGTGACGACCGCTGCGGTATCGATCGCACCTGTCGCGATGGTGGCCTCGTGGGCGCGCAGCCACCCGATGATGTCGTTGCTGCTGCTGCGAACGGTCTCGGAGTCAATCTTGAAGGGGCCGGTTTCGAGCCAGTTGCGGACCTTGGACACCGAGTTGGCGATGTCGTCGGACATCCGCGGAACACCGGTGATGAGTTGTTGGACAACAAAACTCAGCCCGGCGGCAATCACCGCGAGCGTTAGTACGACGGCCAGCAGGACGCCTATCGAACGCGGAATCCGGCGCCGTTCGAGCCAACCAACCATCGGAACCAGGAGTGCAGACAGCAGAATCGCGATCGCCACGGGAACAAAGAGTTCTTTAAAACGGAGAAAAATCTGCCCGAGAACAAACAACCCCGCACCGACGATCAGCAGTCGCCACGTCCAGGCTGCGGCCACGCGAAGACCCGGATTGACCTGCGTCGCAGCCCAATCCGGGTCGTTCTTGTCGACACCGCTGACGATCTCGGCGGCGAGTTTCTTGGGCCCCTCGTCGGGTGCGGAACTCACACCGGCGACGTTACTCGCGATCGTCGAGAAACGGACCGACTAAAAGTCCAGCGTCACCGGGGCTGCGTTACCCAACGACAGCGCGGCGAGCGAGGTCGGCGTAATGCCCTGGCGGAAAGCTGCGGCAATCCCGGAAACGTCCTCACCCTTGGCGAGACGGGCGGCCTGCGCGGCGGTCAGTGTCAGGTCGGCGATGTTGACGCGACGCAGCACGTCATTGCCGTTCTGGTCGGTGGTTGAGGTCCGCATGCTCAACACCGCTCGCGTGCCATTGACTGTGATGACTGGATCGGCCAGCGCAATCTCGAGCAGGTGGAACTTGGTGAACGCGACGACGGTCCCCTGGTAGCGCAGTTGGCCCTTGCCGTTGCTGAGGCTGTTGCCGACGAGCTTGAACGACATCCGCCCGTTGCTGTCGATGGCCGCACCGTCGCTGCCCGACAGTCCTCCCGACGTGGTGTTCTTGACGGTGTCGGCGAACGACGGTGAGTAAGCCCAGATCAGGTTCTTTGGTGCCGGAGTCGGGGTGTTGGGGCCGTTCTCGGTGGAGTAGTTCAACGGAACGCGCAGTTCCTGGGCGGCATTTACCGCGTCGGCAGCACCGAAGGTGTAGATGCCCCAGCGGCCGTTCGCTGGCAGTTCCTTCGGAGTCGCGAGGCTGATGCGTGCGGTGAACTCGCCGGCGCGGCTCACCGGGGTCCACTGTTGGCGGACGGTGCGACGCATGTCGAACGGCACGTTCGGAACGCGACTAAGGGCATCGCGGGAGAGTGCCCACTTGGTTTGCGCGCGGACGGTGGTGCGCGAGGATTCCGGCGCCCCCTGTGATGGACGCCAGTTCGGTGAGAACGCCCCGAAGGTGACGAAGGTGCCGTGCGGAACGCCCGGCGGCACCGGAACCGGAAAACCACCGGAGGTATTGGCGTTCGGATCGAAGCCGGTGCCCTTCACAACGACAACGTCGCCGGGGTGCAGCACGGTGGTGCCGACCGGGGTCACACCGTCGGCGAGGTACACGGTGATCGCGGGCTTCCAGGGTTTTGCTGTCGCAGGCGCAACCGCGACAGCTGTCAATGCCACGGCCATCAGACCGGAAACGAGTGCGACGATTAGCCGCGACAGCTTGTTCATAAGCTAACCCTAACCTACGAGCTTTTCGAGCCAACCGGGACCAAAGTCCCATCCACCCGGGTGTTTGTGCCGATTTTTCCAAGATCCGCGCGAAAGACAGGCCCAAACTGAGGTCATGAACACACGCAAAGACACCAACATCTGGCCCGGGCTCACCTGCAACGACGCGATCGCCCAGCGCGACTGGCTCGAGCAACTCGGATTCATCCCCGGCGTCCTCGTCGAGGGCGACGGCGCGGGAGAAGTGATGCATTCCGAAATGCTGTGGCCCGACGGCGGCCGAGTGATGATCCACTCCGCAAACAAGGCCGACAAAACCTTCAACCGACCGGTCGGCTCCGGAAGCCTGTACGTGGTCGTCACCGACCCCGACGCGGTCTTCGCCAAGGCCACCGCGCTCGGTGCCACCCTTGTCCGAGAAATGGAAGACGCCGATTATGGATCCCGAGGGTTCTCCATCGCCGATCCGGAAGGCAACGTATGGAGTTTCGGGACCTACGCGGGCTAACTGGCGTCACGATCACCCCGTACGACATCGACGGTGCCGCACCCGGTGAGCATCTCGGGCTGCCTTCCGCCTCCGCGACGCTGGTGGTCGACCTGGCCGACGGTTTAGTTCTCAGTAGCGAGAGCACCCGCGGGACCACCGCCTTCCGCTGCTGCCTGGCGGGAATGCACCTGAGGCCGGTGACAATTCATCACGATGGTTCCCAGCACGGGGTGCAGCTTGCCCTCTCGCCCACCGCGGTACGAGCCATCCTCGGCATGCCGTTCGGCGAACTCACCGGCGAGATGATCGAGTTATCGCAGGTAAACACGGACTTTGCACGCCGCCTGCACGAACAATTAGCGCACGCGCGGCCAGCGGTCCGCACGCAGGTGTGTGCAAGCGCGCTCGCCGCCATCGCCGCCGACACCACTCCGGCCTTCGACGCGCAGACCGCGTGGGACGTGATCGCGCGCAGGCGCGGCCAGGTGACAGTGGCCGAACTCGTCGAATTGTCGGGGTGGTCGGCGCGGTATCTAACCAAGCTTTTTGTCGCGGAGTTCGGCGTCGGGCCAAAGCAGGCCGCTCGACTGGCTCGCTTCGACGCCGCACGCGCCGCCCTCGAATCGGGACTGCCCGCAGCAGCGGTCGCGGCGGATTATGGGTATGCCGATCAGCCGCACATGTCGCGCGAGTTCACCGAGTTGACCGGGTTCGCGCCCGGGGCATTGCTGGCGCGACGGGCGGCAGAATTTTCCCCAGCCAACGAGCGCTAACTCGGCTCGATTCGATTCCCGTCTTCATCCCAATGTTCGGCGACCATCTTGCTCGGCGGAACACGCGGAGGTTCGCCCGGCATCTTCGGATAGTTGGGCGGGTACACCATGTCACCCAGGCCGTCGGCTTCGTCGCGCTCGACCATTTCCAGGAGTTTCTCCAAGCCGGAACGGTGCTCGGCGATATCGGCCCATGGGTCGCCCCGACGTTCGACGAGGGCCGGAACGGTCGCAATCGTGAGGTCCTCAGGGTCGATGTCGACGAGCTCTTCCCAGGTCACCGGGGTGGAGACGCGGGCGCGGGCCGACTTGCGCGCCGAATACGGCGAGGCCATCGAGCGATCACGGGCGTTCTGGTTGTAGTCGATGAAGATCCGGTCGCCGCGTTCTTCCTTCCACCACGATGTGGTGACGGCTTTCGGTTCCCGGCGTTCCAGCTCGCGTCCGAGCGCAATCACCGTGCGTCGGGTCGCGATGAAATCCCACTCCGGCCGGATGGGGACAAAGACATGCACCCCGCGGCTTCCGGAGGTTTTCACGAATCCCGTCATGCCAATTTCTTCGAGGAACGGCTTCACGAGGTCGAGTGCCACGCGTCGGACATCGTCGAACGACTTTCCATCCGGCGGGTCCAGATCGATTCGCAGTTGCTCCGGGTGATCGTTGTCGGGGTCGACGGTGGGCCAGGTGTGGAACGTGAACGTCCCCAGGTTGGCGGCCCACACCACGTCAGCGGCAATTCGCGGACAGAATGCATCACCGGAACGCTTGGACGGGAAGACGATCCGCGTCGACTGGACGTGTTCGGGGTGATACTTCGGCAGATGCTTTTGATAGATCTGCTCACCCTCCACCCCGTCGGGGAAGCGTTGCAGAAAGGTTGGCCGCCCGGCGATCGCCGTCAGGAGGGGTCCGGTCACCGCCATGGTCCGGTAGTAGTCGACGAGGTCGGCTTTCCGTCCGCCGTCGTCGCCGAGTTCCGGGAAGTAGATCTTGTCGGGGCTGCTCATTTTCACTTCGACGCCGTCGACGTCGAGCATGACGGGCTTCGGTTTGGGCGGCATCAGGAACTCTTTCCGGTCTCGAGGACGTCGAAGATGTCGTAGGTGAGCGGCACTTCGAGTTGGTCGTACCCGCAGCTTTCCGGTTCGCGGTCGGCACGCCAGCGCAGAAACTTCACGGTGTGCCGGAAGCGTTGGTTTTCCATTTGGTCGTACGCGAACTCGGCGACCAGTTCCGGTCGCACCGGAATCCACTCGGCGCTTCCGGCACTGCGCCACCGGCTGACCTCCCCTTGCGCCACGTTGTCCGGATCGAGGCGCATCGGTTCCAGCAGTTCTTGCAATTCAAGGCGCACCTTGTCGGCGAAGGCACTCGACCCGCCAACCATCCGTAAGTCGCCGGTGTCGTCGTAGAGGCCGAGAAGCATTGAGCCGAGCCCGGTTCCGGACTTATGAACGCGGTAGCCGAGGATCACGCAGTCCGCGGTGCGCTTGTGCTTCACCTTCACCATTTCACGCTTGCCAGGCACGTAGATTCCGTCGAGTCGTTTACCGACGACGCCGTCGAGTCCCGCGCCTTCAAATTCGGCGAACCACGCTTTGGCGACGTCGGGGTCCCTGGTGACACGACTGACTTGGATCCGCTCATCCCCGGAGTCAGCGGCGGCCTCAAGCAGCGCAGCGCGACGGACGTCGAACTGTTCGCCGGTCAGATCGAGAGTGTCGGTGGCGAGGGCATCGAACCCGATGAACACGGCTGGCGTCTCCTCAGCCAACTTCGCCACCCGCGACGCCGCGGGGTGGATGCGCTGAGAAAGCGAGTCCCAGTCGAGCCGATTGACACCGCCGACAGGCCTGGCCACCGCCACCTCACCGTCGAGCACGATGCGCGGCGGTAGTGCACGGCGAGCGGCGTCGACGATTTCCGGGAAGTAGCGGGCCAGGTCTTTGCCACCGCGCGACGCCATCACAACCTCGTCGGCGTCGCGGAAGATCAAGGCGCGGAAACCATCCCACTTCGGCTCGTACGACCACACCGGCCCCTCAGCTGGCTGGTCCGGAACAGCACCGACGGCTTTCGCGAGCATCGGTTGCACGGGCGGGTTTACCGGAAGGTCCACTCGCCCATCGTTCCCGAGTACCAGTCGCTTGGCAACGACTTCAGGTGCATGTTCCAAACTCCGGCGTCTCCCGTACTCGGGCTAACCTTTCCCCTCGCTCTCCGAGTGGGGCCGCGAGCGAAGCGAGCGCACCCCCTAATCGAGGAGTACGCGACAATCGCGGACGCCTTCGGGCTAACGCGTCGAGGGTCGAACACGGCGTGTCCGACTCTTCGGCGTGTCGAACCTGACGCGCTGCCGCGTTTGTCAGAACGGTGGGACTCCGTCCTCAGCTAATTCCCGGGCTTCGGCTTCCTCGCGGATGCGGCGGTTGGCGGCGCGGCGGGCAATTCGGTAATCGTGCTTGGCCTTCGTGCGGGACTTTGTGCGTTGAGGGCCGTCCTCGACGTGTCCGGAATCCGGGCGTGTCCCGCCGAACGTGGGGTGCGAGCACGGAATCAACCCCACTTCCGGCAGCAGCCACGTGTTCAACGCTTGCTGACGAACGGTGAACCCTTCCGGGGTCGTCACCTCGGTCCAGATCACACCGTTGGCGTCAACGATCTGATCGTCAAGCCAGCCTTCGGCACTGGTCTTAAGCCCGTGATGGAACCGGCACTTGGGGTTGATATTGCACAAGCACGTCGGGCCACCAGCGGCCGGGTCGTCGTGGTCATACTCGCACACGTGATCCAAATCCGCCGCAAACGCTGGCTCGCTGCAGCCGGGCCAGGTGCACGTCCCGAACAGGCCCCGCAAAACCACGTCGAGAGTGGCAGTGGGCCGGTAGTTGTTACCCGGCTGGGCCTGGTGATCGAGCAGATCACCCAGATCGACCTTGCGGGCCACCGCATCGGAACGGGCAGCGATCTCGTGAACATGCTGGGCCGAGATCGGGCCGAACCCATCCAACTGCGCCGGCGTCTCGGACGTGCCGTCGAGGGTTTCTTCCCGCACCACCACATGCAACACCACCCGCGCACACCGAGCCTGAACCTGCTCGGCCGACAGTTCAGCGGTGCAATCATCCTCGCCGCACTGGCAGGTGAACGCCGTACCGTTCAACCGCGCCATCGCCGCATCCGAGCGACGGACCTGCTTGGTGCGGGGATCTTTCGGGCACACCCCGGCGATCACCGCATCAAGGACCTCCTTAGCGATACGCACGTCCTCGGCCGCAGCGGTAATGATCAACTCCGACATCCCCTCGCTGAGCGGGTTGACCAATACCTTCTTGTAGGCCTTGACCTGCTCACGAGTCAACGTGACCGCATCGGGGTCATGCTCGGCGACGACCGCAGCAACAACGGCCTCCACACGCTTGGCCGAAAGGCCCCCCAAACCCATCAGTCGGTGAGCGACCTCGGCGTCGATCAGGGCCAGCAAAGCGAGGTCGTCGACCAGGGCAGTTTGCTCGACCACACGAGCAAACCAGGCGTCGGGGATCAGCCCATCACGCAACAAGCCACCCACCGCCGGAATGCGTTCAACACACGCTACGGCCCGTTCGACAAACTGCTCGGCCGTGTACTGCCGCACTCCAGCCGCCGTCGCATACGACGCCGCGACCTGGCACAACGGATCGTACACGCGGGCAAACACATCCGAGGTCGTACCGGCCTGCGCTTCGGCAAACCGTTCCTGCAGCAGCGAGCAAATCTCGCTGTAGCGATGCCACATCACCACCCCGGCAAACGAATCGACCCGAGCCGCAAACGCCAACCGCTGCGCACGCGAATCACGCACCACACCAGAAGAGGCAGCCGAACCCTCCGCCGAACCGCCAGAGGCAACCGGGGCAGGGCGGGCGATCCGGATCAAAATCTCCCCGTCGGAAACCTCAACCGTGGAGGCCGGCGGGCGGGTACTGGTGCGAGTAGTCATCTAATTTCCCCTTCGAATTGCTAGCTCGAACTTACGTTCGATTCTAATTCGAGGGTCTGACAATTTTGGATCGGAATCTGAGGGCATTCCGCACGAGGGAGAGCCAGAGGGAGCAGCCAGGTTCGACACGCCGAAGAAGCGGACACGCCGCGTTCGACCCTCGACGCGTTAGCGCGACGGAAGGAACGTGCCGATTTTGACGAAGTCAGCCGTCGGCCTATAGTCCATGTTGACTAATTGGTATGGACTAATCAATGTGGACGGGACTTCGAATGCCGGGCAAATCCCTTCGTCTTACGCCGCTGGCAGTAATGGTCTTGGCGCTACTGCGCGAGGGCGACATGCACCCGTACGAGATGGCTCGCACGCTGAAAGCACGCCGCGATGACCGCATGGTGCCCATAACCAACGGGACGCTGTACCACACCGTCGACCGGCTCCTAGCAACCAAATTAGTAGACGAAGTGGGCGTCGACCGCGATGGAAACCGCCCTGAACGCACCACTTACACGCTCACTGAAGCCGGGCGCGACGCTGTCGTCGCGTGGGTTCGGGCCGAACTCCCCTTAAACAAACGGCCCGCCCAGTTCCGCGTCGCCCTGGCCGAAGCCCACAACCTCGACCGCGCCGAAACCATCCAACTTCTCAGCCAACGACGCGACGCCCTCATCGCCGACCTTGACGGGCATCGCGCAGGCCTCGCCGGTGCCGCCGAACGGGACACCCCACCTCAGTTCCTCATCGAAATTGACCGGCAGGCCGAACTCATCGAAACCGATCTCCGGTGGACCCGCCGACTACTTACGCATCTGGGCGACCCCAACTACCTGTGGGGCGTCGATGCGCGCTTCCCCAGTTCGCACCATCCCGAATCGAAAGACGCCACCTCATGACCACCCCCTCCGCCACCGCCGAACGGAGTCCATGGCCTGCGCTGTGGGCGCTGGTCATCGGCTTCTTTATGGTGCTGGTCGATACGACGATCGTGTCGGTCGCCAACCCCGCCATCAAAGCTGCGCTCGACCCCGACACCAGCAACCTCGACAACGTCGTGTGGGTCACCAGCGCCTACTTGTTGGCGTATGCGGTGCCACTGCTCATCACCGGCCGTCTCGGCGACCGCTTCGGTCCCCGCAACATTTACCTCATCGGCATCACCATCTTTACGCTCGCGTCGCTGGCGTGCGGACTGTCGTCGTCGTTGGGTGAACTCATTGGGTTTCGCGCCATCCAGGGTTTGGGTGCCGCCCTGGTGACCCCGCAGACGATGGCCGTCATCACGCGTACCTTCCCGCCGCATCAGCGCGGAACCGCGATGGGCCTGTGGGGATCTGTCGCCGGTGTCGCCATGCTCGTCGGGCCACTCGCCGGCGGTCTCCTCGTCGACCATGCGGGCTGGGAATGGATCTTCTTCGTCAACGTCCCGGTCGGCGTCATCGGCATCATCGCCGCATGGAAGTTGGTGCCGAAGCTGGAGACCCACCCGCACCGCTTCGACATGATCGGTGTCGTCCTCAGCACCATCGCCATGTTCCTGATCGTCTTTGGGCTCCAGGAAGGCGAAAAGTACAACTGGTCCACCGGCATTTGGGCGATGGTGTTCGGCGGTGTGGCCGTCATGGGCGTGTTCTTGTGGCAGCAGTCGCGGACCAAATCTGAACCACTGGTTCCGCTCGAACTGTTCAAGGACCGGAACTTCACGATCTCCAACCTCGGAATCGCGGTTGTCGGCTTTGCCGTAACCAGCATGACACTGCCGATGATGTTCTTCATCCAGCTCGGACGCGGACTCACCCCCACCCAGTCGGCATTGCTGATGATTCCGATGGCCGTCCTCGCCGGCGTCCTGGCGCCCCTTGCCGGGAAACTCCTCGACCGGACAGATCCGCGCTACCTGCTGATCCCCGGCCTTGGGCTCTTCAGCGTCGCCCTGTTTTGGTACGCATCGATGATGAACGTCGATACCCCGATCTGGATGTTCCTACTCCCCTCCGCATTGATGGGCCTGGCGAACGCTGGCATGTGGGGTCCGCTCGCGACGACGGCAACCCGAAATCTGCCACCACGCCAGGCCGGTGCCGGTGCTGGCATCTACAACACGACGCGGCAGATCGGCTCGGTCCTCGGTTCGGCAGCAATTGCCGCCGCAATGCAGTCCCGGCTCGTTGCCAACATGCCGGAAAGCGCCGGGCACTCCGACGCCATCGGTGCCGGTTCCCTGCCGAACTTCCTATTGGCACCATTCTCAAAGGCGATGGAGCAGTCACTTCTGCTCCCCGCGGCCGTGATGATCATCGGCGTGATTGCCGTGGCGTTCATGGTCCGCCCGGATAGCACCCGCCCGGAATACCGGGCCAAACTGCAGCGGGAAGCCGACGCGAAAGCAGCAGAAACTACCGTGTAGGAATGCCATCGGTTTCACCTGCCGCAGGTCGCTTTGCGCCATCGCCATCCGGCGACCTACATATCGGGAACTTGCGGACCGCGGTCCTGGCGTGGCTGTTTGCCCACGCCAGCGGCCGCGATTTCGTGATTCGCATGGAAGATCTCGACCGGGTGGCACCGGGCTCAGATCGCCGACAACTCACCGACCTCGCCGCCCTCGGTCTCACCTGGAACGAGCCCATCGTCTACCAGTCGGCCAGGCTGGCCGAATACCGTCGCATCGTCGACGAGCTCATCGCCGCCGACCGTACTTTCGAGTGCTACTGCACCCGTCGAGAAATCCTCGACGCCCCCAGCGCGCCGCACTCCCCGCAGGGCGCGTACCCGGGAACCTGCCGCGACCTCACTCGGGCTGAACGGGTCGAACGACGCGCATCCCGCCCCGCCGCCATCCGCTTGCGCGCCGACGTGTCGACCTTCACCGTCCACGACACTCTGCACGGCGAGTACACCGGCGACGTCGACGACTTCGTTCTCGTCCGCGGCGACGGCACGCCCGCCTACAATCTCGCCGTCGTCATCGACGACGCCACTACCGGTATCGACCAGGTGGTTCGCGGCGATGACCTGCTCAGTTCGGCACCGCGGCAGTCGTACCTGGCGACACTGCTGCACCATCAGCCGCCCGAATACGCGCACGTGCCGATGGTGCTGAACGACAA
This sequence comes from Gordonia sp. 34D, assembly GCF_056682775.1. Taxonomy (NCBI): domain Bacteria; kingdom Bacillati; phylum Actinomycetota; class Actinomycetes; order Mycobacteriales; family Gordoniaceae; genus Gordonia; species Gordonia sp. 34D. The sequence continues at coordinate 2,779,059 of NZ_CM155293.1, forward strand.
GCACGTTCGCCTCGCCAAACGCGACGGTGCGGTGACCCTCGAAGACCTCGCCGAGCACGGGATCGACGCGGCGGGTGCACTGTCGATGATCGCGGAGTCGCTGGGGCTTGCTTCGCCGGGCGAGCCGGTGACGATGCAGACGCTGGCCGCCCGTTTTGACCCCGCGGCTTTGCCCCGCGAACCGTGGATCTTTATCCCGCCGAAATGACCTACTTCGCGCCCGCGTAATACCGTCGCAGAAATTCGTCGCGGTACTCGAAGTAGTTGCCAGCCTCAATCGCGTGGCGGGCACGCTCAACCAAGGTGACCGTAAACGACAGGTTGTGCAACGTCGCCAACGTCGATGCGAGACCTTCCTTGGCTTTGAACAGGTGATGCAGGTAGGCGCGGGTGTACTGCGTCGAATAGTTGTCGAGTTCGGCATCCAACGGCGAGAAGTCGTCGCGGTACTTAGCATTTGTGATGTTGTAACGACCGTCGAACGAATAGATCGCCCCGTTACGTGCCACACGCGTCGGTGAAACACAGTCAAACGTGTCAGCGCCGTTCTCGATCGCGGTGAAAATATCGTCGGGCTCGCTGATACCCAACAGGTGACGGGGTGCGTCGTCGGGCAGCTCGTCGGTGACCCATCCGACGATGGTCCCAAGGTTCGCTTTCTCCAGCGCGCCCCCGATACCGTAGCCGCCGAAACCCTTGCCGCCGTTTTCCCGGTCGATCCGACTCAGTTCGACGAGGTCGCGGGTCGCCTTGCGGCGCAAGTCCTCGTACTGGGCACCCTGCACCACTCCCCACAGTGCCTGCTGCGGGCGATGGTCCCGCTCAACCGAGAGTCGATTGTGCTCGGCGAGGCAGCGGATAGCCCACTGGCGGGTGCGCTCCAACGAACTCTCCTGGTAGCCACGCGTGTTCATCAGCGTGGTGAGCTCGTCGAACGCAAAGATGATGTCGGCACCGAGTTGGTGCTGGATCTGCATCGACACCTCGGGCGTAAAGCGATGCTTGGAACCATCGAGGTGCGATTTAAACGTGACGCCATCGTCGTCGACGTTTGCGAGCCGCTCTTTCCCCTCGGCGATCCGGGTGTCGTCCTGCTCGCCGACAACATCCATCGAGATGACTTTCTTGAAGCCCACGCCCAGCGACATCACCTGGAAGCCACCGCTGTCGGTGTAGGTGGGGCCGTGCCAGTTCATGAACTTGCCCAGGCCACCCGCCCGGTCGACAATCTCCGGCCCCGGCTGCAGGTAGAGGTGATAGGCGTTCGCGAGGACGGCTTGCGCGCCAAGGGCCTCCACCGATTCGGGCAGCACCGTCTTCACAGTCGCCTTGGTTCCGACCGGCACAAAGGCTGGCGTCTGGATCTGACCGTGCGGCGTCGTGATGGTTCCCGTACGGCCGGCAGTGCCGGGTAGGGACGTGCGCGGTGCGAAGTGGCTGGTAGTCACACTCGTCATCATCCCAGTCGTGCACGTACACGCTCAAATTCGTTAGCGTAGAGCCCATGACTGTCACCAAGAAACTGCTTGCGACCGCGTTCCTCGGCTTCTCAGTGGTCCTCACAGCTACGGCGTGCGGGTCGGAAAACGATGCCACCTCGAGCGCCGATTCGTCGGCGACTGTGGTGACGCCACCGGCGAACAGCAGCATCCCCGTGGTTGGCGGCCCCAAGCCGAAGACGACTTCCGCGGATGCCGCGCCGTCGAGCAGGTCCGCTGAGGGCGATCAGACCTGCGGTGCCACCAAGGGCCCGGACGGTGCCCTCCAAATTCACATCGTCGAAGGTGACGTCTCGTGCGACACCGCCAAAACCATCGCGAAGGAGTATGGCCCGCTGATCGCTACCGGCGCACCCCAAACCGTCTCCGGATGGGACTGCGGACCGTCGAAGGTGGTCGGGGAACTCGCCCGGTGCACCAAGGGCAGCCAGGCGTTCGCACTAATGCCGAACTGATCGAGAACTACTCGCTCAGAGCGTCGGCGACACGTTCCAGGGCGGCGACGCGGCTGCCCTTCACCAGGACCGCGTCGCCGCGCTGGAGTTCGCTCAGCGCAGCGACCGCGCCGTCGACCCCGGCGACGTGCGTCACGCCGTCTCCGTAATGCGGTTCGTCGACCGCAATGACCGTCACGCCCAAGTCAAGGGCCTGTTTGGCGACGCTTCGGTGGGCAGCAGCGCTGTCGTCGCCGAGTTCGGCCATGGTGCCGAGGACCGCATACCTGCGGCTCGCATCGAGCCGCGCCAGTGCAGTTAGTGCGGCACCCATCGACGTGGGGTTGGCGTTGTATGCGTCGTTCACGATCGTGACGCCAGCCGCGGTCGTGCTCATTTCCATTCGCAGCCCCGACAGTTCGGCTGCGAAGAGACCCTCGACGATCTGGTCGAGCGGCACTCCCAAACCTCCGCCAGCGGCGGCAGCGGCCAGCGCATTGCCCACCTGGTGTTCGCCGCGCGCACCGAGCTTCACCGGCGCTTGCCCCCACGGGCTATGCAGGGTGAAACTCGCCCGCAGTTCATCGTCAAGGGTGATGTCGGTGGCGTAGACGTCCGCTGCATTCTCGACGCCGTATGTGAGCACTCGTGCGCTGGTTCGCGATGCCATTGCCGCCACCCGCGGATCGTCGGCGTTCAACACCGCCAGACCGTCGGCGGGCAGCGAATCGATGAGCTCCCCCTTGGCCTGTGCCACATCTTCGATAGTGCCGAACATTTCCAGGTGGACGCCCTCGACACGAGTCAGGACCCCCACCGTCGGTGAGGCGATCGAACACAGTTGGGCAATGTGGCCGACGCCCCGGGCACCCATCTCCAAGACCACGGCCTCGGTGCTGTCGGGCGCACCGGCCAGTGTCAGCGGCAGCCCCAGTTCGTTGTTAAACGACTTCGCGCTCGCCGCAGTCACAAACGTCGTCTCCAGCACGCCGGCCAGCAGGTCTTTGGTCGATGTCTTACCGACCGAACCGGTAACGCCAACCACCCGACCCGGGAGCAGGGCGCGGACCGCGCGGCCCACGTCCGCCAGCGCCTCCGCCGTATCGGCCACCTGGATCGCTGTCGCATCGACCGCCGCATCGGGTGCCCGATCCGTCAGGTACGCCGACGCCCCGGACTCGACCGCCGCCGAAATGAAGTCGTGACCGTCGCGCGCGGCGACAATCGGCACAAACAATTGACCTCGACGGACCGACCGCGAATCGATACTGGCCGAATCGATGTCAACGTCGGGTCCATGGAGGGTTCCGCCGGTCGCGGCGGCGATCTGAGAAGTTGAGAGGCGCACGTCGAACTACGCTACAAGGGTGCACGTATCGTTGCACCCATGAGCATTCCCCTCATCCGGCTTGTCGTCCTCTATGGCGGAGTATCCGCAGAACACGACGTCTCCCGCGTGAGCGCAGCACATGTGTTGGCTGCCGCAGACCGAACCAAGTACCGCATCATCCCCGTTGGCATCGACCAACGCGGCGTGTGGCACCGCAACGACGCCGCCGCCGAGGCCATCGCCGCAGGTGCGGAACTACCCAACAGCCTGGAGATCGAAGGCCCCACGGTCAATCCGTTCGAGGTGCTGAACGGTCCACCCGAGGACCTGACCGTCGTGTTCCCCCTCCTGCATGGACCGCACGGCGAAGACGGCACCGTCCAAGGCATGCTGGAACTGTTCAAGCTCCCCTACGTCGGCTGCGGCGTCCTGTCCTCATCCGTGTGCATGGACAAGGCGATGACCAAGGAGATCGCGGCACGCGCCGGGATCCCCCAGTGCCGGTGGATCACCTTCCGCGACGGCGTCGACGATGCCCGCCAGATCCTCACCGACGTCGAAGAACAGCTGGGCATGCCCGTGTTCGTCAAGCCCGCCAACATGGGATCGTCGGTCGGCGTGAGCCGCGCGCAAAACCGCGAAGAACTCGACGCCGCCATCAATCACGCCCTCCGCTACGACGATGTCGTCATCATCGAAGAGGCCGTCGTTGGACGCGAGATTGAAGTCGCGGTCCTTGGTAACACCGCACCCGACACCTCACTGCCCGGTGAAGTGAAGATCGGTTCGGACTTCTACGACTACGCCGACAAGTACCTGACCGGCGCCGCCGAACTCATGATCCCCGCTCCCCTGCCCGAAGATGCGATCGCGCAGATCCGCGAGTACGCGGCTGATGCATTTATCGCGCTGCGCTGCGCAGGTATGGCCCGTGTCGACTTCTTCTACGAAGAGGGTGGTCGTGGATGGTTGCTCAACGAGGTCAACACGATTCCCGGGTTCACACCATCATCGATGTACCCGAAGATGTGGGAAGCGACGGGGATCGCCTACCCCGATCTCATTGACCGTCTCGTGGCGTTGGCGCTCGAAGTGCACCGGCGTCGGAGTTCGTTCTCGACTGAGCACTGACGCCAGCGGTCACTTACCCGGTACAGACAGAAACGTCCCCGAGAGCCAGTACCGAGGGAGATTCTCCCTCGACACCCGCTCTCGGGGACGCCTTTGTCAGCAGTACTACTTCTCGATCTGGAATTCCTCGATCATCTGCTTCACCGCCGCCTGATACTCCTCGTTATCGGGTTCGGTGGTCTGCATCGTCAACACAGCCACCGTGGAACCGGTCGCATTCGGCACCATGAAGATGGTTGCGGTCACCGACGACATGCTGCCGGCCTGGTTCTTCATCGAGTAGGTCAGCGTCTGACTTGGGAAGCCACAGGTGGTTGTGGGGGCCTCAGTCTTGATGTCGGTCGGCGAAACGGTGGACTGCTTCAGCCCCTCGATCTGCCGCTCGGTTTCGCTCTCGATGTCCGAAACTGGCGATTTCTCGACGGTCACGACCGCATTCGGCGAAAAGTTGCCCGACCGCAAGTCCGCGTTCCGAACGGCAAGTCGCACCACGTCACTATCGGCCGAGGTGACTCGGTCCCATCCGGGCAGCGTCAGGAGGCCGAAGGTGGGCTCTCCGGGCTGATGGTTCGCATCGGTCACCTTGCCCGACGGCGTTGCGCAATCTCCGGCCACTGCCGTGTCGCCGGGCGATGCCGCGCTGGTTGTCGGTGTTGCCGAGGCCGCGTTGTCGTTCGAGTCCCCTGAACTACATCCGGTAACCAGCAAGGCTGCGGCTGACGCCGCGGCTGCAACCGCGTACACCCGATTCTTGATTCGCATGTGACTCTCCCCTTGATAAGACCGTCGATCGCCGTCCGGCAATCATCGCAAATGACCATAGCCGTTAGAGGGCAGAAGATGTGCACAGAATCGCTGGTTTACAGCAGCTGACCTCCACTGATGGTGGGTCGAACTTGCTTTGAAGCACGTTCCGCGTCGGGTCCTCAGAATCCCCTGTGTGCGGCAATGCGGGAACAAGCATGAAAAAGGCCCTGACCTGCATTAGCAGATCAGGGCCTTGCGCGGTGGCGGAGGGATTTGAACCCTCGGTACGGGGTCACCGTACACAGCATTTCGAGTGCTGCACCTTCGGCCGCTCGGACACGCCACCGCGGAAAACTGTACCGCAGTGGTTCATCAGTACGAAATCGGCTGGTCAGAGCACCTTTAGTGGCCGGAAAGCTTGTCGGCGATTTCGCCGACCTTAGTCTTGGCAGTCTCGACGGCGCTCTGCACCTGCTCGTTGTTCGCGATCTCGTTCAGTTTGGTCTTTGCCGTCTCGACCGCGCCCTGCACCTGATCATTGTTCGCGATCTCCGACAGCTTCTCCTTGGCACTGTCGACGGCGCCTTGCACTTGCTCGCTCTTCGCGAACTCGTCGAGCTTGCCTGCCGCGGTCGCCAGGGCCTCGCTGATCTTGTCCATTGGATCCGACATGTGGTTTTCCCCTTCCGCGACCTGCACCTCGGCACGATCGCATCTCCAAATCTGCCACAGTCCGCCACGAAGTGGTGAGGCCTAACGAAAAGATCAGGGCCGGGTCAGGGTTAACCCCGACGCTCGGAAAAGAACTCCCGCACGAGCGCCCCGCATTCGTCCTCACGCACGCCCGACAGCACTTCCGGTCGATGCATCTGGCGTTCATCTCGCAGCACGTCCCACAGCGACCCCACAGCGCCGGTCTTTGGCTCCCACGCGCCGAAGACCACTTGGGACACGCGCGCCAAAGCGATCGCGCCCGCACACATCGTGCACGGCTCCACAGTCACCACCAGGGTGCACCCGGACAGCCGCCACCCGTCGCCGAAAACGCGCGCGGCAGCCCGCAACGCCAGAATCTCGGCGTGAGCGGTGGGGTCGCCGTCCGCCTCACGTCGGTTCGACGCCCGCGCCAGTTCCGTCCCGTCCGGGCCAAAGATCACCGCGCCGATCGGCACGTCAGCGGGATCGGCGGTGCGCGCCGCATCGAGGGCCGCGGACATCATCGACTCGGCGAGTCGATCAACCTGCCCCCGATCCGGGCGCGACCCGGCGGCTGCGGGGGTGGCTGCGCGGGATGTCATAGCGGTGTTAGCGGCCGAGTTTGTCGAGCACAGCCGACAATTCATCGGCAAAACCCATGCGCGCCGCAATCATGCCGATTTGCTCATCGGCGTAGAGGTCAGTGTCGCCAAGAATGATGCTGAGGACCGCATCCGGCAAGCCCAGGTCGGTCAGGATCGCCAGGTCGCCTTCCTCCCACGGGTCAACATCGTCGAGTTCGTCCGGATCCAGATCGGGAATGTCGATGTGAAGAGCGTCGAGGACATCTGCGGCGACGTCGTAGTCGACGGCCGCCGTCGCATCCGAAAGCACCAACCGCGCACCCGCGGGCGACGGACGCACGATGATGAAGAACTCGTCGTCGACGTCGAGGAGCCCAAACACCGCACCCGGGGCGCGGAGTTCACGGAGTTGAAGTTCGGCATCGTCGACGCTGTCAAGGGCCGACGGCGCGAGCGCGGTCACCTTCCACCCGGCCTCTTCGCGGACCACCGCCACGGCAAAACCATCGACATCGTCGTATTCGCTCTGCGCATCAGGCTTCGCCATGCTCGCCACGGTAGCCGCTTTTGAGGACTCTCCCAAGTTAGATTCACGCGAATGTGCCACGCTGGGTTTGTGTCTGCTGCACTCACTCGCCCCATCTGCGTCCTCGGCCTCGGTTTGATCGGCGGGTCACTGCTGCGCCGCCTCTCCGACACGGGCCACCGCACCTTCGGTTACAACCGCTCCGTCGCCACCGTCGACGCGGCCGCCGCCGACGGTTACACCGCCTCCAGCGACCTTGTCGCGGTGTTGCGCGAGGCGGCCGAGTCCGACGCTCTGATCGTCCTCGCGACGCCATTCACCGCAGCCACGACGATGGTGGAAGCGATCCGCGATCACGCGCCGTCGTGCCTGCTCACCGATGTGATCAGCGTGAAGGAAGAGGTCGCGTATCTGATCGCTCGCCTGCATCCCCACGGTCGCTACATCGGGGGGCACCCGATGGCCGGGACCGCGCACTCTGGCTGGTTGGCCACTGATCCCAGCCTGTTTGACGGCGCCATGTGGATGGTGACGACCGACGACCACACCGATGCCGACGATTGGCTCGCAGTGGCGCACCTGGCCCGCGCCGCAGGCTCCTATGTGGTGCCCGCGGCCAACGACGCCCACGACCGCGCCGCCGCCGCCATCTCGCACAACCCACATCTGATGGCTGCCGTCACTGCCACCGTCGGTGCTGGCGAAAGCGATCTGGCGCTCCGTCTGGCCGCAGGCAGCTTCCGCGACGGGACCCGGGTGGCAGGCACGGCCCCCGACCTTCAGCGCGCCATGCTCGAAGCGAACTCCATCGCACTGCTGAACACCTTGAGCACCACCATCGACCGTCTCACGGCCGCCCGCGACGCGTTACGTGACAACGGTGACGTGGCGGCGATCATCGACGATGGCCATCGTGCTCGCGCCAAATACGAAGCGATCGCCAACGCCCAGCCGCAAGCCATCACGGGCGTGACGGTCGGCGACGACGGCTGGCAGGAAGAACTTCGTCGGCAAGCCCACCGCGGAAAAGTCTGGGTCGGCTAGCCGCTTCGACTACCCGATGAGGCTGGCGATGCCCGAGTAGTCACTGACCACCCCGGCATCATTGACCGTCAGGAACTTCGAGCCCTTCGGCCCGATCACTTCCACGCGGCCGTCGGCAAGCCCGACGTAACTCTTGGTCAGCGAATCGATTTCACAGTCGGGGAGGCGGAGCGTGACGACCGGAAGGTCCGTGCGGCGCACTCCCGGGGTGATACCGAAGCGGCGAACCGGCAGTCCCTTGAAGAACGGTGAGAGTTCCAGGTCGACCACCTCGGCACCGTCGAAGTCGCTGCGAACCGTACTGGTCGGGGTTTGCACCATCCACCGGCCGTCCATGTCGCGGCTCAGATCGAGAGCGCTGTCACCGTCGGCGCGCAGCACCCGAACGGAAAGGCGACGCGTCACGCCGGAATCGTTGGTAACCAGTTCATACGACGCGGAGTACGCCGCACTATCGTCTGTTGCCGCAGCCACAATGCGCCCGTAAGCGCGCACCCGCGATCCGTTGAGATTGAGTCGAACCTGCTCGAGTCGGCTGTTGTCGGAGCTGCGCCAGGTCAGCATCGCTTTGACGCCGGCATCAGTCGGCGACGCATCGAAGGAAGTCACCCCCTCACGGTAGCCCTCGCCGCAACAAAATAGGCGGGGCGGCCAAGAGGCGCCCACCCATCAGCCCTCAAAACGGCAGGTCACCATTCCAGAAGTCTGCTGATTGGCGCTGGATTGCTGGTCCACAACCTTCCCGTCGATCGTGATCGTGCACTTGACCGGCTCAGCGTCGGATGGGACGACGGTGATGCGGAACAGCGCGTTGGTGCCGCGCCCGACCGATTGCTTCCACACTCCGCCGCGGCTGCTCGCAATCTTTACATCGGCACCGTCCACATACAGGACCGTCGCCCTGCCGGACTCCACTTCGTAAACCACGCTCGCATCTCCGGGCACGGTCGACGGAGCGGCGCTGGGATCGCGCGGAACCGTCGACTCCGGACCGTCCGGAATGCCCTGCAGATACGGGTCGTCAGTGGATTGGGTTGCGGGTGGATCGGCGCGGGTAACCGAATCGTTTGCATTACCGCGACCAAACGTTTGAAAAGCCAACGCCAAACAAAGGATCGCCACCGCAATCACCCCGACCCCAATCGCGAGATTGCGGCGACGGTCCGGCGGTTGCGGTTCGACCATCGGTGGTTGCGGTTCAGGTTCGGGCGCTACGACCACCGGTTGTGGCCCCGCCAACGCCCGCTCGCGGTCGTCGTAGGTGAACAGGGGTGCGCCGCGGTCACTGTAGCCGAGCGGCGGGTACGACTGTCCCGGTGCCACCGGTCGCCGATAGTCCGGCGCCGACTGCCCGTCCGCCTTCGCACCGACTGACCGGTCCACGATCTCTCCCTCGAACATGCTGCGCTAATAAACCGTGCAATTCGATGGTGCCAGAATCACTGCAGACGGGTGGCACCCGCAGCCACCAAATTGGTCGCCGCGGGTGCCATGTTCTTGAGTATTGCCGATGTGCTGACTATCCAGCCTTGACATCGGACGCGTGTACCGCCAGCGGCATCACCGTGATCTTCATAAAGGGGAACAGTGGCAGCCCCGATAGCAGTTGGTGCAGTTCGTCGTTCGACTCAACATCAAAGATCGAGATGTTGGCGTACTCGCCGACGATGCGCCAAATCTCGGGCCACTTCCCGGCGCGCTGCAACTCCTGCGAGTACGCCTTCTCGCGGGCGAGCGTGTCCTCGCGCACCGCGGGATCCATGTCGTGCGGCAGGTGAACATCCATCCGAACGTGAAAGAGCATCGTCGATCAGCCCTGCACCGGATCCAGCGCGAAGCCGTAGTCGATCGTGAAGCCGCCCTGGCCGTCGCCCTTCGGCTCCAGCATCAGTTCCGGCTTCACCGCGTCGGCGATGTCGTCGCCGTTGTGCGGGTCGCCCGGGAAGTACAGCTGCGCGGTCAGCAGTTCGTGGCCGGGGGCAGATACCTTGACGTGCAGGTGAGCCGGACGCCAGGCGTGCCAGCCCGCGGCCGCGATGAGCTTGCCGCACGAGCCGTCGGTCGGAATCTGGTAGGGCGCGGGACGAATCGTGGTGATGTGAAACTTGCCGTCGTCGCCGGTAGAGAAGGAGCCGCGAAGGTTCCACTCGGGGATGTCGGGTGCAAACTGCGAGTAGTAGCCGTCGCTGTCGGCGTGCCAGAGTTCCACCTTGCCCTTCAGCGGAGTGCCGTCGGTCGAAGTGATTTGGCCATCCCACACCAGGCGGTCGCCGGCTTCACCGTCCCGCATCGGGAGGACGCCGTCGGCACCCTGCTCGGGTGCGTTCGGTACGTAGTACGGCCCTTCGATGGAGCCCTTGTTGCCGTGGCGGTGCGAGGTGTTCACGTCTTCGACGACATGCTCCACCCAGACGTCGAGGAACAGTGGCCATTCGCCGTCCTGACCGACCTGGATCATCCACGCCTTGAGGGCGTTGTACTCGTCGTAGGTGACATTGTTGTCGCGGATGGTCTGGTGCACGCCAGCGAGAACCTGTTGCGCCAACTTGTTGACGCGCTCCGGGGCGACGTCTTTGACGGCCTCGTACGGTGACTTGTCCTGGTGGAAGCGCTCGGTCGCGGAGGCACCGGAAGCTGCGGCGCTGGGGCTGTGTTCGGTAGTGGTCATCTGTTCTTCTCCTCGTTGGGAAGGCGGTGTTAACGGTGGGGCTGGGGAGGTGGAGATCTTTATCTATCGGTTCGGTAGTGCTCGAGTTTGTCTTCATCGACCTCGATGCCAAGGCCCGGACACGACGATCGCTGTAGGTAGCCATCGCGGATCTGCAGGGGCTCGGTCAGCAGGTCGTCGCTCATGTCGAGGAAGTTCGACAGTTCGCCGGCGTACGACGACGTGGCCTTGAAGGCGGTTCCGAAGGCCACCGCACAGGCCGTGCCAATTTGGCCGTCGATCTGGTTGCCGAGCACCATTTCGACCCCGAGGCCCTCGGCAAGGTGATGCACCCGCATCGACTGGGTGAACCCGGTGCGGGCCGTCTTGATGTTGATCGCGGTCGCCGAGCCACCGAGGATTTCCCGCGTCACGTCCGCCGGGGTGGGGACTGACTCGTCGGCGATGAATGGAATATCGAGTTGCCCGACGAGCCACCGTCGACCGAGGACGTCGTCGGCGGGGCAGAGTTCTTCGGCGAACAGTAGCCCGAGGTCGGACATCTCACGCATGGCTCGTGCCGACTCGGCGGCCGTCCAACCGCGGTTTCCGTCGACGTACAGTTCGATCGTGTCGCCGAAGTGCTCACGAAGGGCCCGGACGACGGCGGTGTCGAGTTTGGCCGGACTCCGACCGACCTTCACTTTGAAGGTGGAAATGCCGTAGGTGTCGAGCATCCGTTGGGCTTCGGCGACCATGGTCGTCGGCTCGTCGAAACCAAGCATGTGGCTCACCCGCATGCGGTCGGTGTACCCGCCAAGCAACTCCGAAACTGGGAGCTTGAGTGTTTTGCCGAGGGCATCCCACATTGCCATGTCGATAGCTGATTTTGCGGTCGGATTCCCGATGGTCCGCGCTAGCCGCGCACCAACCTGCTCACGCTCGAGCAGGGTAAGGCCCTGCAATTGGGCGGCAAAAACATCCTCGATTACGGCGACGATCCCCCGTTGAGTCTCGCCATAGGTATACGGACGAGGCGGCGCCTCAGCGACCCCAACCACCCCATCGTCCGTGTGCACGCGCACCAAGACATGTTCGGCGGCATAAACTTCGCCGGACGCGAAATGCAGCGGTTTGCGGTAGGGAATCGAGAAGGGAATCGATTCCACCCGGGTGATTTTCACCTTCTTTTCTCCCATCGGCAGTTGCTCGACCACACATCGCCGTCGACCGCCAGCGGTCGCCACGGTGTGATGTGGATCATTCATCAACTACGGTAGGGCGTCTATCCATACAAGACCAGTACATGGTTTTCGATGATTAAGACTTTTTGTTTCTCAATTGGGGACAGCGGCAACCCGGCGGACCACCGCGACCGCTCGATCCACCAGCGGTGACGAACCCGGAATCCAAGCCGCCGCCAAATCCGCTCCGACTTCCGGCGTGAGCGGGCGGTAGCAGACGCCAGCGATATCGAGGGCCGCCGTCGGCTCCGGAACCACCGCGACCCCAAGGCCGGCCGCCACCAACGTCACCAGCGTGGACGTCTCGGCAACCTCGTGCCGAATGCGCGGAACAAACCCCGCATCGGCACACATCCCGGTGACCAGTCCGCTCATCACTGAACGGCCACGCCCGGCGTGAGCGACGAAATCGTCGTCGCGGAGATCAGCGATGTCGAGCTCGGCACGGTCCGCTAGGCGATGACTGTCAGGCAAGAGGGCAATCAGCCGATCGCGACGCATCGTTTCCAGCACCACCCGCGAGCTGGCAATGGGTGGTCGAAGCAGCGCCAGATCAATCTGTCCGGCTTCCACTGCCGCCAGTTGATCCGGTGCGAGCATCTCGCCGCGGATACTGAGATCAACACCCGGCATTTCGTCGCGCAGCGCCCGGACCAATCGGGGAAAAAGCGAATAGGTGGCCGATCCGACACAGCCAATCGACAGACTGCCCTGCGAGCCTTCGGCAACCCGCAGCGCTTGATCGCCCGCCGCATCGACGGCATCCAGGATTTCGCGGACCCGTTCCAGGTAGACCACTCCGGCCGGTGTCAGTTCCACCCGCCGCGTCGACCGCTTCAAGAGTTGAACGCCGAGTTCCTCCTCGAGTTGTCGAATCTGCGCCGACAGCGGGGGTTGCGCGATGTGCAGTCGTTCCGCAGCCCGCCGGAAGTGCAGTTCTTCGGCGACAACGCGGAAATATCGCAGGTGACGAAGCTCCATGATTGATACCGTCTCAGTTTCAGCCAGAGTGAAATGTGTACTTCACAGTATGTATCGCTGAACCTAGGGTGGATCCATGACGAACGAGACTGTTGATGTTCACACCGTGATTTCCGGCCGTCCCGATCGGCCCGCCGTAATCCTGTCAAGTTCCCTCGGCGCAACCCACCGCATGTGGGACACACAGGTCAGCGCACTGGAAGAGCATTTTCAGGTGATCCGCTACGACACCCGCGGCCACGGCTCCAGTCCCGTTCCGGCGGGCCCGTATTCGATCGATGAGTTAGCCGACGACGTCGTTGCCCTCCTCGATGGACTCGGCATCGAGCGCGCGCACTTCGTGGGGCTGTCGCTCGGCGGTATGACCGGCATGCGTCTCGCGGCCCGCAATCCCGAACGCGTCGACCGCATGGTGCTGCTGTGCACGAGCGCGCACATGCCGCCCGCCCAGGGCTGGCTTGATCGTGCCGCCACCGTCCGAGCCAACGGTATCGCTTCCATTGCCGAGGCTGTGGTCAGTCGTTGGTTTACCCCCGACTACCTGACGGCTAACGTCGACCGGAAGCAGTCATACGAGGCTATGGTCGCCGCCACTCCCGACGAGGGTTACGCGGGCTGCTGCGAAGCCATCGCCGCGATGGATCTGCGCGATGATCTCGCCGCGATCAGCGCACCCACCCTCGCGATCGCCGGTGCCGAAGACCCCGCCACCGGGCCAGACTCCCTCCGCGCGATCGTCGACAACATCTCGGACGGACGCCTGCTGGTGGTCCCCGAATCGGCTCACCTCGCCAACGCTCAGCAACCGGAGATCGTTACACCGGCGATCGTCGAGCACCTGCGTAGCTAGCGGTCAGCCTGGGCCGCCCTCAACGCGCTGGCGATCACACGCAGTCCTCGCCCGCTCCGGGCTAGAGCAGATGGGCACCCGCGCCGGGGCGGACCGCGCGCACCGTTGGTTCGTTGAACCTGGCATCCACAACGGCAGTCGGCAGATCCGCGATGATCCGCTCGGCTGCCTCGGCGCTCGCGAGGGCGATCACCGAGCCACCGAAGCCGCCACCGGTCATCCGCGCGCCAATCGCTCCCATGGCGGCGGCGGTGCCGGCAATCAAGTCGATCTGGTCGGTCGTGATGGCGAAGTCATCACGCATCGAAATATGCGAGGCATTCATCAAGGCCCCGAACCGCGCATAGTCACTGGCCCGCAGGGCGTCGGCAGCATCGACGACTCGAGCGTTCTCGGTGATCACGTGACGGGCCCGGGCAGCTTGCACCGGATCGACGAGCCGCCGCCAGTCGTCGGGTGCGGCGTCCCGCAGACTGTCGAGGCCCAACTCCGCCGCCGCTGCCGCGCACACGGACCGACGGGCCGCGTACTCGCCGTCCGCGTGCCGATGCGGGGCCCGCGAGTCAATCACCAGCAGCCGATAGCAATCGCCAAAGTCTGCGGGAACCGTTGTTAGGTCCAGCGATTGGAAGTCGACCAGCAGCGCCGCGTCCGGTTCCGCGCACAGGCTTGCCAACTGGTCGAGAAGGCCGGTGGGTGCACCGACGTAGTGATTCTCGGCCCGCTGGGCCAGTTTCGCCAACGCAATGCGGTCGGGAACCGGACCGTCAGCTGCCGACGTCAGCGCGAGCAGCACCGCACACTCGAGCGCCGCAGACGACGACAGTCCCGCACCAACCGGAACATCCGACGACACTTCCAAGCGACCGCCAGGCACGGCGATACCGCCCTCTCCCAGCACCCACACGCAGCCAGCGACGTACGCACCCCAGCCGGTGACGCCACCGGGTGCCGTCGTCAGCGGAATCACTGACGACGCGGTCTCCGAGTCCGAGACTGCGGTGATCGCCGCAGAACCGTCGGGAGTGAACATGACGGTCGTGCCAAGCTCCAAGGCGATGGGAAGCGCGAACCCGAGGTTGTAGTCGGTGTGTTCGCCAATCAAGTTGACACGGCCCGGCGCAAACGCGCCGATGACCGTCATGCCCCCTCCTCGACTGTCTCGATGGCAGGCAACACTGCCCGCAGTTCGGCGGCAATTGTCTCCGGTGTCTTGTCGGTGACGAAGGCACCGCGTGCGGACTCCGAGCCCGCCAGATATTTAAGCTTGTCGCGGCTGCGTCGAATCGAGAACAGCTCGGCATGCAACCGACCGTCGACGGTGGGGCCGAACTGGTTCCACGACGCGATGTACGGCAACGGCTCGTCGTAGAGGGCGTCGAATGCGCGCAATACCGTCAGATATGTGCGGGCAAGGTCGTCGGCTTCGGCCTCGGTGAGCTCCGCCAACTGGCCGACCTTGCGATTTGAATAGACGTGCACTTCGACGGGCCAGCGCGCGGCGTACGGCACAAACGCCGTCGTGTGTTCGGTCTGCAGCAGAATCCGTCGCCCGTCCGCCCGCTCGGCGTCAAGGATCGACTCAAAGAGGTCGCGACCGGATGCTGCGTGATATCGCTGAGCCTCGGCCAGCAGTGCCGCCGTGCGCTCGGTCAGAAAAGGGTAGGCATAAATCTGTCCGTGCGGGTGGGCCAGAGTCACTCCGATTTCCTCGCCGCGGTTCTCAAAGCAGAACACCTCTTCGACGCCGTCGCGACTCAGCAGGTCGACGGTCCGCTCCGACCAGGCGTCGATCACCAGGCGTGCCTGATCCACCGTCAGCTCGGCGAACGAGCCGTCGTGCCGGTCGGTGAAACAGACCACCTCGCAGCGCCCGTAGCCGGGCGCCTGGACTTCCAAGTCCGTGATCGGTGCAGGGAGTGTGAAGTCGCTGCCAACGCTGGCCGTAGACAGCGAGGGAAAGCGGTTCTCGAAGACCGCGACGTCGTACGACGTGCCGGGCACCTCGCTGGATTGTCCCGTCTCGTCCGGGCACAGCGGACACATATTGCGTGGCGGCTTGTAGGTGCGGTCCTGGCGCGCCGGGGCCATCATGACCCACGTTCCGGTCCGGGGGTCGCGGCGCAGGTGGGTCGGCGAGGAGGTGGGTCGCGGGGTGAACTCGCGGCGGTCGACGCCGGGCTCCGGCGGCGTCTCAGCGTTGGAGAAGTACGCGATCTGGCGACCGTCTGCCAGCAGGCGGCGTTGCGGTTCGGGCAACACCCGCCCTCGTGCGTGATTCATCGGGTTCCCTTCGCAGTCTCGACTCCCGACCAACAGTGTCCCCGGCCTGGATCACGAGTCCGTCGTCCCGGAGCAAGTCTGTGCCCGCCAGTCACGAATTGCATGCTGCCCCCACAACGAGAAACGCAGGCCAGAGAATCTCTGACCTGCGTTCTACCTGTGCGCCCGAAGGGATTCGAACCCCTAACCTCTTGATCCGTAGTCAAGTGCTCTATCCGTTGAGCTACGGGCGCGTAGTGGATCTTACGATCCGACTTCTTCAATTGTACCGAGCACGTGTCTCGGTCGGCGGAGGCGAGAGGATTTGAACCTCCGGTTTCGTTTTCACGAAACAACTCATTAGCAGTGAGTCCCATTCGGCCGCTCTGGCACGCCTCCATGGTGGAGTCCTTCGACCCGCCGGGGCAAAACATTACACAGGACCGGCACCAGGAAGCAAATCACCAGCCAAGTGCGGACAGCGACGCAGGTCAGACGTACATTTGTGGGGTGAGCATGCGAATCCGACCAGACCTGGACACCCTTCCCGTCTACGTTCCTGGGAAGACATTCCCGGGTGCGATCAAGCTGGCGAGCAACGAAGTCACCGATCCCCCGCTGCCGAGCGTGGCCGCCGCGATCGCCGAAGCCGCCACCGTCGTCAACCGCTACCCCGATAACGGCATGGTGGACCTGACTGACGGGCTCGCCAAAAATCTGGGCGTCACACCCGCCGAAGTTCAGGTCGGCTGCGGATCGGTGATTCTGTGCCAAAACCTGATCACTATTACCTGTCGCCCCGGCGACGAGGTGTTGTTCGCGTGGCGGTCGTTTGAGATGTATCCGGTCGCCACCCAGGTTGTCGGTGCCACGCCGGTCCAAGTGCCTCTCACCGACGACGCCGTGCACGACCTGACCGCGATGGCTGCGGCGATCACCGACCGCACCCGCCTGATCTTTGTGTGCAACCCAAACAACCCGACCGGCACCGCAGTGGAGGCGGACGCTTTGCGCGAGTTCCTGCGCGCCGTACCCGCCGACGTCGTCGTGGCGCTCGACGAGGCCTACTTCGAGTACACCCGGTTCGACGGACCGCTGGCCTACGACGCGTTGGAGTTGCGGCGCGAGTTCCCCAACGTCGTCGTGCTGCGTACGTTCTCGAAGGCGTACGGACTGGCTGGCTTGCGCGTCGGCTACGCGGTCGGCGACCCGGAGATCATTGAGGCGCTCGGGAAGGTGCACGTGCCGTTCACCGTGGGGAATGTGGCACAGGCGGCCGCTATCGCCTCCCTGCGCGCCCAGGACGAATTACTCGCCCGCACCAACGCGGTGGTCGTCGAACGTGGTCGCGTGACCGCAGCGTTGCGCGAGATGGGTTACCGGGTACCCGATTCCCAAGCCAACTTCGTGTGGTTGATGCTGGGCGAGCAGTCGGTCCCGTTTGCCACAGCCTGCGCGGAAGCTGGCGTGATTGTCCGCCCCTTCGCGGGCGACGGCGTCCGCGTCACGGTCACCAACCCGACCGAAGACGACGCCTTCCTCGCATTCGCTCGCACCTGGTCCCAGCGGTAACCCTCCGCCGACCCCAGCGTCCCGCCGGGCCCCTTCTCGCATGATGCGTTGATTCCCGCTCCACGTCAGACGTGGAGCGGGAATCAACGCATCATGCGAGAAGGGGGGAAGGCGTTACCTAGAGGGCAGGCTTGATCGCATCCCAGGCTCGGGGAAGGTCAATCTTCCAGTAGTCCCAGCTGTGGGTCCCGATGAAGCGGAAGCCCGACGTGTAGGGAATGTCGTTAGCCGTCAGGAGAGTGACGAACTCCAGGGAGCACCGGTTGGCACCCACTTCCAACGCCGAACCGGCAGCCATCTGCGCGTCAGCGGGACCGTCCTTGGGGTCACGCTTCGCCGCCAAGTCCATCGGGCCAATCGCACCGGTGCCCGACGAAATGAACAGCGCCTTGCCACGCAAAGCCTCGATGTTGGTTGCCGGATCGTGCGCTCGCCAATTCTTGGAGCCGGGCGCACCCCACATGTTGTCGGTGTTTGCGCCCGACTTCGCGACGGTCGCTCGCACATAGGCCTCGTTGGCCTGGCCCGAAACCTGCGGGCACCCACTCATCGAGGCCACCCCGCGGTAAAGCTTCGGGTGACGGGTAGAGAGCGCGAAAGCCGACTGGCCGCCCATCGACAGGCCCATCACGGCATTGTGTCCGGAACCGTGGAACTTTTTGTCGATGACCCCGGGAAGTTCTTCGGTCAAGAAGGTCTCCCACTGGGGCTTGCCGAGCTTGGAGTCTTTGCGGATCCAATTGGTATAGAAACTGCCCGCACCACCGGCAGGGAGTACGACGTTGACATTCCGCCCGGCAAAGAACTGCTCCGCACCACCCTTGGTGATCCAGTCGCTGACTTCGTCACCGGCATCGGCACCGTCGAGCATGTAGACGGTGGGACGAGGGGCTGTGCCACCCGGCGATAGAACCGTGACCGGGATGGAATCGCGCATGGCAGCGGACTTCACCTTGAGGTCGACGCGATAGATACTGCGGACCTTTTCGGCCACAATGTGCGCGCCCTGCGGTGCTGCTTGAGCCGGAGCGGCGGTCAGCGTCGCCCCGAGGAGACTGGCCCCCACCAGCACACAGAACTTTGGCCCCCAAGAACGTGACAGTCGTTTGGCCCACATGCCCGCCAAAGATACCGGCAAAACCTTGCCGGAAGCTAAACGCCGCCCAATCAGTGACCGTCGGCATGAACGCATGGCGTCGAGGAGGCCTCCCCACCGGCGATAGGATCACGCCATGACCGACGCCGCCAACAGCCCTCAGCCATCCAGCGCAAATTACGCATTTGCCGCTGACGTTCCGGTGCGTTGGTCGGACATGGATGCCTTCGGGCATATCAATCACGCACGCATGGTGACGCTAATGGAAGAGGCCCGCATTCAGTGGCTACTGAGCGCCGGAGACGAGTACTCGCCACTCATTAAAAGCGCCATGATCGTCCATGTCGACATCCGCTACCAGGCACAACTCCGCCACGAGGACTCCCCGCTGCGCGTAGTGATGTGGATCAAGAAGTTCCGCTCGGTCGACTTCACCATCGGTTACGAGATCTCCTCAGCGCTGGCCGAGCCGGATCAAAAACCGGCCTGCGTGGCGAGCACCCAAATGGCCGTCGTCGATATTGAAGAACATCGCCTCCGACGACTCACCGAGCTGGAAAAGAGCTATCTGAAAGCGTGGAGCCGCAGCTAGCTTCGCGTCATTTGTTCGGTTCGTACCTGGGCGGCAATTGTGCCGGGGCAATTGACCCCAGTTGCGCAATATTGCCTTGCAGCACGTCGCGGTAGATGCGGAGCTGCTCCTCACCACTCGACACCTGCTCCGCAAGCCTGCGCGAATGGTCAGCCGACAACTCGCGATCGCCGGACCGCGACAGTAGGTGATCAATGCGAGCATCGATAGTGGTGGCGCGATCGAATTCGTTCAGCAGGCGAAGTTCGACGGCCGCAGATTCGACCGTCTCGCACATTGAGATGAGGGCCTGAACCCGGTCGATCAGTTCCGTCCACACCGGCCGCAGCGCGGCTTCACGCTCGGCGAGGTGCGCCGCGAAACCTTGATCGAAGCCGCCATTGGCGCGCGCACGGTCGAGGTCGACGCGCAGGGCACGCAGGGCGACGATGTCAGACGAGATTTCCGCGAGTTCGGCATTCAAATTGACCTGGACGCGCTGCATTTCGAAGTGATCCGACAGCCATGCCGGATTGGTGCGAATCCGGTCGAAGTAGTGTCCGGCGACGAACAGGAGGGTCTCGTAACCGTCAGCGAAGGTGGACCCGCGATTGGAATCCTGCGTGGTGGGCACGGTGCCGAATACTTCGTCGGCCCACTGTTCCATTTGCCGACGACCCGCCCGGCCTGCCACCTTGTCAACGACTCCGGCGACCTTGTCGAGGGCATCGGTCCCGGCCCAGCGAGCACCCGAGCTGGAGATATTTGCCACCGGCGTGCAGAGTAGCGCCGCGAACAACTGCTCGCGCTCTTCAAGCTCCAGGTAAATATTCTCGCGGCGTTCTCGACGAATGGCCCGCATTCCCGACGGGAACACGCCCTTCGCGGTCACGACCGCACGGTGCGCTTCGTCGCGGCGCTTTACCAAGCCGGCCATGCGCGACCGGATGATCGGCACCACAAAGCCGGGCAGCCGAGTAGATGTGAGCTTGCGTTCGGCATGCAGGATGCCCCGCTGAACGCGCCGCAACTCACTAAAGCTGGTCGGCGGCACCGGGATCGGCAGGCCCAGGGACATACGCCGAACCACCGTGGCACGGGCGGTCGGTGCCAGATAGCCGGCGGCAATGAGGATGCAGGCGGCATCGGACAATTCGGAAGGCTGTCCGGGCACCCGCGCGTCCGTCGTCCACTGCCGAAGGTCGGCGGGCGAGACGACTCGCTGCGGTGAGTTCATGATGCCGATGGTACTCGTGACCTCCGACAACATCCCTGTGCGAATGGCGACTTCAGGGTTGTCCCCGACCCGGCTTCACACCGACATCAGGAACAATCCCAATACTTGCGTCATCGCCAGAGCGGCCGGGTGATTCGATGCAGTATCCACGCGACCGGAATGCTGATCGCCGTGGTGACAGCAAACGCAGCGATTGTTGACCCGGTGAACACCGAATAGCCGAGCAGATCCATCACCAGTTCCAGCACCATCACGTGCACCAGAAAGAACTCGTACGAGATCTCGCCAAACCACACCATCGGGCGACTGCCGCAGAACGCCGACCATCCGCCCATCCCCCCGCCAAGCTTTTCCGCCCCAAACTCCCCCGCCCCAAGCTCTCCCGCCCCAAGCTTTCCCGCCCCGACGGCCAACGGACCGATCAATCCCAAAGCCACCACCAGGTACAAGGTGTGTTTGATGATGGCGGCACCCGCATCCGACGGAACGATTGTCGGTTCCCCAGCCCAAGCCGCACCGCTGGCGAGGAAGGCGACGACAGCGACCGACACGCTCGGCCACGCTGGCCAACTCGTCAGCAGCCGGACCAGGACCGCCAGGATCATGCCGCCGACAAACCAGCCAGCAAAGGCCGGTGGCCACAATCGGGCGGTCAGGTCGATGCCTTCGGACCCATGCACGACCACCGTCCACAGCGGCGAAACCAGCAGTAGCGCGCCCAGTCCGACGAGCAGGAGGTCGGGTCGCCAGCGGTCACGGCACACCACGTGGACCAGCAGCCAGGCGACGAGGGGAAGCGCAACGTAGTAGGCCACCTCGGCCGCCATGCTCCACATTTGGGTCAGCCCGGTGTGCAAGTGACCGAGGCCGTAGACCTGCGTGAACGTCAAATTTCGCAGCAGCCCGGACCAGCCTTGACCGAAATCCGACGGGTCGTCACGGAACAGGAAGATGACGTAGACGGCCCCAACCGTGAGCCAGTAGGCGGGCAGGATGCGTCGCGCACGATGCCAGGCGTACCGGCCGAGCGCCGGATAGGTGCTAGCGCCCGACTTAGCCCGCTGTAACGACTTCACCCACGGCGCAAACAGGAGGTATCCGGAGAGGACAAAGAAGATCGCGACACCAACCTCGAAGCGCGACAGGAGTCGGCCAAGAAAGTCATCGGTGTAGTGGCCCGTCCAGAACGCCGCGTGCGTCAGGCAGACGGCGAGCGCGGCGATGGTCCGGATGCCGGTGAGTGCGGGGACCCGCCGACGTGTCGGTGCCAATTCCTGCGCAGGGGTGTTCAGATCCATCCCCGATCGTGGGCAATGCGCGCGGCCTCGGCACGCGTGGCGGCGCCGGTCTTACCGATGGCCGACGACAGGTGATTGCGTACCGTACCCGCCGACAGGTACACCTGCGCGGCGATGGTCGCGACGGTCGCACCGGACAGGGCAGCGGCCAAGACTTCCGATTCCCGCGGAGTGAGCGGACTGTCGCCGCTGGTCAGCGACTCGGTCGCGAGGGTTGGGTCGATGACGCGCAGGCCAGCGTGGACCCGGCGGACGGCGTCGGCGAGTTCGGCGGCCGGGGTGTCTTTCACAACAAACCCGGACGCACCGGCGTCTACGGCTCGGCGCAGGTAGCCCGGTCGGCCAAAGGTGGTGACGATCAACGACCGCACACCCGGCAGTTCGCGGGCAATTTGGGCGGCCGCCTCGATGCCGTCGGCCCCCGGCATTTCGATGTCGAGCAGACACACCTGCGCGCCACTGGAGCGCGCCGCGTCGACCACCGCGTCGCCCCGACCAACCTGCGCGACAACCTGCAGATCGGGCTCCAAGTCGAGGAGCGCGGCGAGGGCACCGCGAACCAATGCTTGATCGTCGGCGAGCAACAGTTTGATGGTCTCCACCTGACTCCTTCCCGTGCGCTGTGAACTTACCGGTCGTCGAAGCGTGCGGCGACGGTCGTGCCGGTGGCGTCCGACGACACCGTCAATCGTCCGCCCTCCGCCTCGACTCGTTCCGCCAACCCCCGCAAGCCGTTGCCGTAGGTGAGAACCGGCGACCCACGACCGTCGTCGCTGATTGTGATGGCGTCGGTGGAGATCGTGACTTCGCAGCGGGTGGCCCCGGAGTGGCGGACGACGTTGGTGGTCGCCTCCCGTAGGACCCAAGCAAACAGTGTCGCGTGCGGGCCCTCATAGATCGTGGACGCGTACCCGTCGGCGTGGGGAAGGTCTGCGGTGATGCCTGCGGCGGCGAGGGCGCTTTCCGCCGCGGCGATGGTGTTGGTCAGATCCGGGGTTCGCAGGTTGCCGACCGTGGAGCGGACTTCCGCGAGCGCCTCCCTCGCCAGGGCAGTGACCTCATCAATCTCGGTTTTTGCCCGCCCGGGATCGAGATCTACCAATCGTCCGGCCAACTCCGACTTCACGGTGATAACGGTGAGTGAATGCCCGAGGATGTCGTGGACGTCGCGGGCCACGCGTTCCCGCTCAGCTACGACCGCCAGTTGCGCATTGAGGGCCCGCTGACGTTCGACCACTGTTTCCCGGTCGCGTTGTGCATCGCGCATCACACGCGAGAACAGCATGGTGATGCCAACGATGATCATGACGATGAGGAAACCGCTGTCGAGTTCCCACCCGAAGAACTCTGGGACGGCTACCGCCGCGGCGATGATCGTGACGATCCCGATCAGCGCATAGCGTCCTTTCCACGGAGCGGCGAAGGCGATCGCGGCCATCACGAACGGTGCCATGGCAAACGCCGAGGTCTTCAGGAGCGGCATCGACGCCACCATGAGGGCGACCAAGATGGCCACCGCAGCGGTGCGCGTGGCGGGCGACAGTTTCTCTTCGGCCTCGCCGACGAACATCGAATACACGCACAGCAGGAGGTAGATGACGGCAAATGCCGAAATCATCGCCATGCCGAAGACCTTCTCCACGATGGCCCCGTCGGAGGTGACGATCCCAATCGCCGGGTAGACCATGAAGAACAACCAGACCGCACCAAAAACCCAGCGCCCGCTCCGCCACGGTGATGTGGGAGCGAGTGCTGGGCCGATCGATTTCGGGTGAATCAGGTTCTCCTGGATGGCGATCATTGACGCTGCGTGCTGCGGTTGTAAAAATAGCTTGCCGCAACCGCGAACGCTGCGGCCCAAAAGACGACGTTCGCAATGATGATGGCCAACGGGATCGACGTGCCGTACACGGTGACGCCGTGATCGAGCGGATAGCGGGCCAGCGAGACGACGCCGAACATCGGGGTAAATTCAGCGATTCGCAGCATCACGCCGTTGAGCGGAACAAAGACGTTGCCCGCAAAGGCCAACAGCGCGAGAACGCCACCGAGTGCTTGCATGGCGCCTTCAGACTTCAGGACGCTGCCCAACGCAAGGCCCAGTGCAGCAAAGAGAGCCGACCCCAACCACGCCAGCAGCATGCACACCACGAAAGTCCCGACGCCGGCGCGAGCCCCCGAGGCCACGCCCACCACTGCCAGCACCATCACCGGCAATGCACTCATCGCCAGCGCCAGCGCCACCTTGGTCGACACGTAACCGGCCGGGCGCAACGGGGTCATCATCAGCGTTCGGGTCCAACCCGACTGCTGCTCGATCGACACCGATGCAGCATTCGACGCCGCAGCCAGGACAGCCCCGTACAGCGCCATACCGACCAGCACATAGAAGGCCACGTTGCCCGAGCCGATGCTGTCCTTGCTCGATTGTGTCGCGCCGAATACCAGGTACAGCAGGGCGGGCATGCCCACGGTCAGGATCATGGCGCGACGATTGCGAAGGACGCGCCGGACATCGTTCCGGAGGTAGACCGTCGAGATGGCGGATCCAGAGAGGGTCAAGTTCGTGCTCATGGCAATGCCTTTCAGAAGTTCTGGGGTTCAGTGAGAGTTCTGGGGTTCAGTGAGTAAGCGCGACGAAGGCGTCTTCGAGGTTGGCGCCGGCGATCTCGACGTCGCGGGCCCGCGTGCTGGTCAGCAGGTGTCGCGCCAGGACATCGGAGTTCTCAATCGAGAAGTACACGCGGCCGCCGCGATGGTCGACGACGCGCAAGTCGCTGAACACACGTTCCAAGCTGGCGATGACGTCGTCGTCCACCACGGCTGAAACGATGCGGCGGCTCGCCCGGGCACGGATCTCGGCGGTCGTGCCGTCGGCGACGATCTTGCCGTGCGCGATCATCACAATCCGGTCGGCGAAGGCGTCCGCTTCCTCGAGATAGTGGGTGGCAAAGACGACGGTCCTGCCGCCGAGCGCATCGGCTCTCATCGCCGCCCAGAACGCGCGCCGCGCTTCCACATCCATTCCTGCGGTTGGCTCGTCGAGCACGATCAGATCCGGGTCGGGAAGCAGTGCGAGGGCGAATTTGATGCGCTGCTGTTCACCGCCCGAGCATCGGGACACTTTGCGGTCGCCGAGGTCGGTGATGTCGGCGCGGGCCATCACTTCCTCGATGGCCGACGTCCGCCCGTGCAGCGCGGCGATGGTCGACACGGTTTCGTTGACGGTGAAATCGTCGAGCAGGCCGCCGGTCTGCAGGACGGCCGCGATCCGACCACCGCGTGCTGCCTCGCGCGGATCCTGTTCGAACACGGTGACCGTGCCCGAGTCGGGCTCGGTGAGCCCAAGCACCATGTCGATGGTGGTGGTTTTCCCGGCCCCGTTGGGGCCCAGGAAGGCCACGACCTCGCCGGGCTGAATTTGCAGGTCGATCCCGTCGACCGCTTGGACGTGGGATCCTTTCGGCCCGCGGAAACCTTTGGTGATGCCGGTCAACGAGACGGCCGCAGTCGCAGTCGAGGTTGCCGGTGTGGAACTGACTGGGGTGAAGTGTTGCGATGTCATGCATTTAGCGTGCCGTCGTGCCGATACCCGCACCCAGAGCGAATGTCACCTATTCCCCATGACGTTTGTCAGGGGAAACAGGCACCTGGGCGCTTTGCGTAGGCTGCGCGTTTTACGGACCGGCGCGTTGATTCACTTCAAAAATTGCGACGGCACTCAAAATCACCCGATCGTTGCCCAGATCACAGTACGCAGGCACAATCGGGGTATATGAATGACTGCTGGAAGAGGGCGCGATGAGGAAAGGCACGTCAGTGTCGACTCATGTCCGTCATGCCTACGAACAGTTTCTGGCAGGCTCTGCGCCTGCCGATGACGCTGTCCGCTCGATGGTCCGCGAGTCGTGGGAACGCTCGCGCAGCCGAGGACTCAATCCCGGCGCCGTCGACCCTGACAGCGACGCCGACACCCCCATGTCGGATACCGACTTTCAGGAATACCGTGCCGTGCATCGTCTTGCTACGGTCCGCAGCCTGGTGCATTCCCTCATGCTCGACGACATCTCCGACTCCGGCGTCGTCGTGGCAATGGCCGATAAGCACGGGCGCCTACTGTGGGTGGAAGGCGATCGTGCAGCCCGCGACGCCGCGGCTCGCATCAACTTCGTCGAGGGGTCCGTCTGGAGCGAAGAGACCGTTGGCACCAACGCGCCCGGCCTGGCGCTGACCGTTAACCGCGGCGTCCAAATCATTGGGCCGGAACATTTTTCGGGGCCGGTCCAGAAATGGAATTGCGCCGCCGCACCCGTGCACGATCCGACGACCGGAGAACTTCTGGGCGTGATCGATGTGACCGGCGGACCGGCGGTGGCAGCACCTTTCGCACTGTCGGCGATCCGTTCGGTAGTGGCGGCGGTAGAGCGCGAATTGCAATCGCAGGCCGTGGACCTTGCTGCGCCCGAAACATTTTCGCCGGCCGCGACGCGCCGTCGTCTGACTGTTCTCGCCGATGGGGCCGCGCAATGGCACGACGGTGTGTCCGCCCCGCGACCACTGTCGCCACGGCACGCGGAGATCATCGTGCTGCTACAGAGTTACCGCGAAGGATTGGGCACCGAACAACTTGCAACCCTGCTCTCCGATGAAGGCCTCGGGTCGGTAACCGTGCGCGCCGAGATCTCACGACTGCGACGCGACCTCGGAGACGTCGTAACTTCGCGGCCATATCGACTGATTGTGGAACTCGAATCCGACGTGGCCGACCTGCGGGCCATGATCGCCAAGGGCGAACTTACGTCCGCGATTTCCATGCTCGGGCGTGGCGGGCTCCTCGCCGGGTCCCTCGCTCCCGGCATCACCGAGCTGTTCGACGAGATCCGCGAGGACCTGCGTTCCCGCATCTTCGGCACCGGCGATCTCACCGCGCTCCGGCATTGGGTTGACTCCCCACACGGCCGCGACGACATCACCGCCTGGCATCACCTCGCCAAGCAGTTGCCCATCGGCCATCCGGACCGCGCAGTCGCCGAAGGTCGCGTCCGCTTGCTCGACCGCCGCTTCGGCGCCTGACCGCCAGGGTCAGCCTCTCAGCGCGATACCGCGTGCGTGGCGGTCTATCACCAGGGAAATCTGGCTTTCGCTAATTGGTAACCCGGCTGGTCCGACTGTCGCCGCAACGTTGCAACGTGACTGCAACCACTCCCCTCCTACTCTGTGATTCACCTCACCGAACGAAGTGAATCCATTCCAAGGAGTGCAGAAACATGACCGTCTTCGCAAAGCCCGGTACCGACGGCTCGATCATGAGCTACCAGTCCCGCTACGACAACTGGATCGGCGGCCAATGGGTCGCGCCGGTGAAGGGCCAGTACTTCGAAAACCCCTCACCCATCGACGGTAAGACCTTCTGTGAAGTCGCCCGCTCGACTGCAGAAGACATCGACTTGGCCCTTGACGCTGCGCACGCTGCTGCTCCGGCCTGGGGCAAGACCTCGGTCGCTGAGCGCGCCGCCGTCTTGAACAAGATCGCCGACCGCATGGAGGCGAACCTCGAGAAGATCGCCGTGGCCGAGTGCTGGGAGAACGGCAAGGCTGTTCGCGAAACCCTCGCCGCCGACATCCCGCTCGCGATCGACCACTTCCGCTACTTCGCCGGCGCCATCCGCGCTCAGGAGGGCGGCATCTCCGAAATCGACCAGGACACGGTGGCCTACCACTTCCACGAGCCCCTCGGCGTCGTCGGCCAGATTATCCCCTGGAACTTCCCGATCTTGATGGCCACCTGGAAGCTGGCACCGGCCCTCGCCGCGGGCAACGCGATCGTCATGAAGCCTGCCGAGCAGACCCCGGCGTCGATCCTCTACCTCATGAGCCTCATCGGCGACCTCCTCCCCGACGGCGTCCTCAACGTCGTCAACGGCTTCGGCGTGGAGGCGGGCAAGCCGCTCGCTTCGAGCAACCGCATCCGCAAGATCGCGTTCACCGGTGAAACCACCACCGGCCGCCTGATCATGCAGTACGCGTCCGAGAACCTGATTCCGGTCACCCTCGAACTCGGCGGCAAGAGCCCCAACGTGTTTTTCGAAGACGTCATGTCCAGCGACGATGGCTTCCTCGACCGCGCACTCGAAGGTTTCTCGATGTTCGCGCTCAACCAGGGCGAGGTCTGCACCTGCCCGAGCCGCGCACTCGTCCAGGACAGCATCTACGACGACTTCTTGGAGCGCGCGGTGGCCCGCGTCAAGGCGATCAAGCAGGGCAACCCGCTCGACACCGAAACCATGATGGGCGCCCAGGCTTCGAGCGACCAGTGGGAGAAGATCAAGTCGTACCTGGAGATCGGCAAGCAAGAAGGTGCCAAGGTCCTCACCGGTGGCGAGCCCGCTGACCTCGGCGGCGACCTCGCAGGCGGCTTCTACATCCAGCCGACCGTCTTCGGCGGCAAGAACGACATGCGCATCTTCCAGGAAGAGATCTTCGGACCCGTCCTGGCTGTCACGTCGTTCACCGACTACGACGACGCGCTGCACATCGCCAACGACACCCTCTACGGTTTGGGCGCTGGCGTCTGGAGCCGTAACGGTGCCGTCGCCTACCGCGCGGGCCGGGACATTCAGGCCGGCCGCGTGTGGACCAACACCTACCACGACTACCCGGCCCACGCCGCGTTCGGTGGTTACAAGCAGTCGGGCGTCGGTCGCGAGAACCACCTGATGATGCTCAGCCACTACCAGCAGACCAAGAACCTGCTCGTGGGCTACGCCCAGAGCGCCAAGGGCTTCTTCTAAGCCGGTGTGTACAAATGACTGAACCTGCAACCGTCGAACGCGTGGTTGCCAACGACTCCGCCGTGGAGCTCTTGACTAAGCTTTCGGAGCTCCACGGCGGTCTCATGATCCATCAGTCCGGCGGATGCTGTGATGGCTCCGCCCCGATGTGTTACCCCTCCGGCGAATACCGGATTGGACAGCGCGACGTCTTGCTTGGAGAGGTCGAACTGCCCGTTCCGCTCCCGCCGGTGCGGGTGTGGATCAACGGTGATCAGTTTCAGCTGTGGAAGCACACCCAGCTGATCCTGGATGTAGTCCCCGGCCGGGGTGCCGGTTTTTCACTCGAAGCCCCCGAGGGAGTTCGCTTCCTCACGCGGTCGCGGGTCTTCACGGACGAAGAGATTACGGAGCTCGAGTCGAACCCCCCGAGGACTGGAGCCGACTTCGACGTCTAGACGCGCACATAGAAGAACGACGCTGCCCGCTGGGCAGCGTCGTTCTTCTATGTGGGGCGCTCTACTTGGGGAGGGAGCGGGCTTCTGCGGCGTCCTAGCGGACCAGGAGGATGCCACCGAGGGCGATGCCTGCGACGAGGACCGTGGTGGCCGCCGCCTGGACGAAGGGTCGCCATCCGACGTTGCGCATCACTGCCAGCTTGACGCCGAGGCCCAGTGCCGACATGGCGACGGTCAGGAAGATGACCTGCAGTTGGTGGCCGATCGAGATCACCAACTCGGGCAGAGCACCGGTGGAGCGCAGCAGCGCGAAAGCGATGAAGCCGACGACGAACAGCGGGACGATCGGGGGACGCTTGCCCGAGCTACCGGTGAGACGACGCTGACGAATACTCAGGAAGGTGACGACCGGGGCCAGCATCATGACGCGGGCCAGCTTCACGACGACGGCGACCGTAAGCGCACCGCCACCAATCATGCCGCCCGCCGCAACCACCTGGGCGACTTCGTGGATTGACCCACCGGCCCACAGCCCGGCCATTTCCTGAGAGAGTCCCATCGCGCTCGCCAGCAACGGAATCAGCGGAATCATCAGGGTGCCGAAGATGACGACCGTGCCGATTGCGGTGGCCGTATCTTCATCTTCTGCCTCAATGACGCCGTCGACGGCAGCGACTGCGGCAGCACCGCAGATCGACATGCCGCAGGCGATCAGGAGTCGACGGGCCAGCGGGATCCCGAGAGCCTGGCCGATGAAGAGACCGCCAATGATGCCGCCGACGACGATGGCCACCACCACCAGGATCATGCCGAACCCGAGGCCCAGCACGTCACCGAGGACAAGTTGCAAACCGAGGAGCGCAACACCGAGGCGGAGGAGGGTCTTAGCCGCGAAGGTGAGGCCGGGACCGACGGACGACGGCAGGCGCACCGTGTTGGCAACGATCGCACCAATCACGATGGCCAGCAGGAGCGGGCTCACTGCGGGCAGTAGGAAGTTGATACCGGTGGCGGCGAGCGCAACGCTGCCGCACACCAGCAACCCGGGCACGAGGGCCTTGATCTTGGAGGTGCCGTTGGGCCGCGGAGCTGCAGGGGTCTGCTCTTCTGGGGTGGCGGGGGGGTTCAGCTGCTGCGTCATGTATCAACCATCGCCGCTGGCCTGCGGTACCGGAACCCAGACTCTTGGCATATTCCCATATCAAATGTGCATACGGTGGTACGGTCCAGCAGTGGACTTACGATCGCTCGACCTAGGAGCACTGGAGTTGCTAGTCGGGGTCGACGATCACGGCAGCCTTAGTGCCGCTGCCCGGGCGCTCAACGTGGCGCAGCCAAACGCGTCGCGCGCCGTGAGCCGCCTCGAACGACAGCTCGGTGTCCGCCTGCTCGACAGGCTCGTCACCGGTTCACGTCTCACCACCGACGGGACGGTCGTCGCACATTGGGCACGACGGACCGTCGAAGATGCGCGCGCCCTGCTCGACGTTGCGGCAGGCCTGCACGGCGAAACCGCCGCCGAAATCACCGTCGACGCGTCGATGACGGTAGCCGAGCATTTGATGCCGCAGTGGTTGGGAACGTTTCGCGTGGAACATCCGGAAACAACCGTTCACCTGCGTGTTCGCAACTCCACCGAGGTCTTCGAATCGGTCTCAGCCGGAGCCTGCGATGTGGGATTTGTCGAAGCACCGTCGATCCCCCGTGGACTGCACAGCGCCCTGGTCGGTCTCGATCGGCTCGTCCTGGTGGTGGCCCCCGACCACAAGTGGGCTCGTCGACCGGGCCCCATCTCGATTCGGGAACTCGCGGCCACTCCCCTCCTCGTTCGCGAATCCGGGTCCGGCACCCGCACCACCCTGGAGCTGGCGCTGACCAACTACCCCAGCGTTGATCCGATCCTGGAGCTCGGCAGCAGCGCATCGATCAGAACCGCGGTTGCCGGTGGGGTCGGGCCAGCCGTCCTCAGCACCCTCGCCGTTGAAGATTCGACCCGTAGCGGCGACCTGCGCGTCATCGAAGTGGACGGCCTGGACCTGTCACGACAGTTGCGCGCCGTGTGGCGTCCGCCGCGAACTCTGCAGGGGCCCGCAGCCGAATTGGTGACGATCGCTTTGCGGTCGGCACAGTTGCCGTGAACCCGGGCCAGCCGGAACAGCCCGGCTACGACGCACTCGCCGGACTGTATGCGCAGACGTTTCCCGACCCATTTCAGACGGCGCTAGAACGACGAGCCGTCGACGCCTTCGCCGACATGGTTATCGAGGCGGCGGATTCCGCTGCGGCGGTCGAAGGCACGGCCGCGGTAGTCGACGTCGGCTGCGGGACAGGCGAGACCGCTGCGTATCTCGCCTGCCGGGGTTTGGTTGTCCGTGGCGTGGAGCCGAGCGCCGGCATGCTCGCCATCGCCCGAGCCAACCACCCCCACCTGAACCTGACACCTGGAGACGCACAACTGGAAGACGTCGACCTGTCGTCGGTCCGCGGCATCATTGCCCGGCACAGCCTGATTCACGTGCCGCCACCAGAAGTCCGGACTGTGCTCGCCGATTGGCACGCGCGCCTACCCGCTGGGGCCGTGGTACTGCTTTCCGCGCAGTCGTCGGACGAGGCAGGCGTCCACGAGTTCGATCACCTCGTCGCGCAGGCTTGGCGGTGGCATCCAGATGCCCTGGCGGAGTCCGTGTCCGGTGCGGGCTTCGACGAGGTGTGGCGCACCGTGAGCCGGATCGACGCAGACCATCGCTTCCCCGAAGTGCACCTGGCGGCGCGCGTTAGTAGCCCGCACCCGGCGTAACGACGGCAAGCAGATCTTGGCCCGCCTCGAAGCGCCGAATGTTCTCCGCGAGGAACGGCGCCATCTCGGCGGTGAGGCCCGACGTCGGGTTCGCCACGTGCGGCGTGATGATGACATTCGGCAACGACCACAGCGGGTCGTCGGCGGCGGGCGGTTCGGGGTCGGTGACGTCGAGTGCCGCACCAGCGATGACTCCGCTCGTCAATGCTCGATGCAGTGCAGCTTGATCGATCAGCGGCCCACGCGCCACATTCACCACCCACGAGTGCGGCCGCAACTTGGCGAGTGTGCGGTCATTGATCAGGTGATGCGTTTCCGGCGTATCCGGTGCGGCGAGAACCACGTGGTCGACGCGCTCCCACACGTCGTCGAGGAGGCTGGCCGGCAGTGTTTCATCGGCGCCCGGCAGTTCTCGGCCGCTGCGATTCACCGCGATTACGGTGGCACCACACGCCTTGAGGAGCGGCGTCAGTTGCCGACCGATGCCACCGGCGCCGACGATCGCCACCCTCGCGCCACGCAATGTGCGCACTGCGGGATCGATCCGGTCTTTAACCCAATGATCCAGAACGGCCGTGTTGATTTGCCGCAATCCCGCCAGCAGGAGCGCGATGGCATGCTCGGCAACACCCGCCGCATAGAAGCCCGACGCATTGGTCCAGATTCGACGATCGTCGAGAAGCCCCGCAGCCACATACGATTCGATTCCCGCATAGCTCAACGCGACCCACTTAATGGCGTCGGGGAGCTCCGGAAAACCATCCGGTCCAGCGATCCAGACCAACGCTTCGGCGTCGTCGAGTGCAACCACCTCACTACCTGTTCCCACCACCGCATCCACTAGTGGCTGGTCCCGCACGGGCTCGATCGCAATCTTCACTGGCGCCTCCTCGTTCCGCTCCCCACGGTAGTCGTGGGCTGGCTTTCGGCTCCGGCACTTAAGGTCTGTCGTCCGTTCAGGGGCACCGGGACCGCAATGAAAGACTGGCCCTGCCGCTGCCGCCCGCGTGAAAGAGCGATCTCATGGATGTCACCGAAATTGCTGAATACCAGGTGCTTGGCCCCCTTGGGGAGGGCGGCATGGGACAGGTTTTCCTCGTCGAACATCCGCGCCTCCCACGCCGGGATGCACTGAAGCTTCTCGACGCCGGGGTCTCAAGGAACGAAGACTTCAAGAACCGTTTCCACCGCGAGGCAGATGTCCTCGCCCAGCTTTCACATCCAAACATCGTCACCCTGCACGACCGTGGCGAGTACGACGGTCGCCTGTGGATCACCATGGAATACGTCAACGGCACCGATGGCGGCAGGCTGCTCGAATCGGCGGGCCCGCTCCCCGTTGACCTCGCGGTCCAACTGGTCGCTGGCGCTGGCTCCGCACTCGACTACGCGTGGCGCAAACAACAGATCACCCACCGCGATGTGAAGCCCGCGAATATCCTGGTCGCCCTTGACGATGCCGACGATGAGATGACCGTCGAGTCGGTGAAACTCGCGGACTTCGGGATCGCGAAGGCCGCCGGGGAGGCCACCTCACTGACATCGACCGGCATCACCGTCGGAACGATGGCGTACATCAGTCCGGAGGCCATTGAAGGGCACGTTCTCGACAACCGTTCGGACATCTACTCGCTGGGTTGCACGGCATTCCACCTGATCACCGGGCAGGCACCGTTTGCCGGTCGGACGATGGCGTCACTCATGTCCGCCCACCTCAATCACCCGGCACCGGCGGTCACCGAGATCAACCCGGAGCTTCCGTCCGCGCTGAACCCGGTATTCGCCAAGGTCCTCGCCAAAAACCCCGACGACAGATTCCAGACGTGCGCCGAGTTTGTCGCCGCACTCGACGACGCAACTCGGGGCATTGCGCCAACGCTGGCCAGCCCGGCGTTCGCACCGACCATGACTGCGCCGACGATGGCTCGAAATACTGCGGCAACGACGGAACGCCCCAATACCCGGCGGTGGCTTCTCGCTGGAGTCGTTGTCGCCGCCATTGCCGCACTCGGTGCCATCGGCGCCGCTGGCTACGTGTACACCCAGTCCGACAATTCGACGCCCGCAGCGCTGGCACCGTCAACCAGTTCCCCGGCGACCACGACTGCACCCCCAACCATTACGACCACCACGACGACCGTCGTCGAAGCGCCCGTGCAGACACCCGAGGAGCCGGTAGTCGTAGAGACACCCGTCGCACCGGAACCGGTGGAGGGACAACCGTGTGGGGTGGAGCAGTTTGGCGAGCAGTCGTCTGACGGGACGCTCTACTGCAGCGCCATGAATGGCGCTTGGTCGGATCGGACGCATCAGGACCGGCCCGCGGTCAGCCGCGGCCAGAGTTGCAGCGAGCCCGGCGCCCGTGCGCGCATCGCCCAAACTGATGCGGTTGCTACTTGCAGCACCGGCCCCGACGGGGCCCTCAGCTGGAATCTGCAGTAGCGGGAGCCACTTACCGACGGCGCTTCCGGGCCGCGGATTTGCCGTAGTTTTTGCCGGGAACCTTGCCTGCGGCTTCGCGATTGGCCTTCTTCGCCGCGGCCTTTTCCTTCGCCGAACGCTTGGGGGCGGGGGCCTGACCGCGAGATGAGTTGGCGCTACGGCCGCGGACCAAACCAGCGAACTGTTCGGCCAACTCGGAGGTCGGCGACGACCACACCAGCCCAACCCGACTCGTCGGCGCATCAAGTAGCGGACGGAAATCCAAATCACGGCGATGATGCAGGCGGGCCAACGACTGCGGAACCACCAGCAAACCCGTTCCCGCCGCAACCAGTTCGACAGCATCGGCCGTCGTCTCCGGACGATGATCGACGACAGTCCCCGGCACGTCATCCCAGCCAAGTACGTCGTCGAGCGGCACCAGAATCTGCTCGTCAGCAAGCTGATCCGACGTCAGTTCATCGGCGACCGTCAGATAGTGATCGTTCGGCAAAACCACAACCGTGGTCTCTTCATACAGTTCAATGAGGTGGTGGGGGCCGGGGTCGACGGCGTCGATCGCCTGCGGAATCCGGGTAACGACCGCATCGACGCCCCCGTCGCGGAGCAGGCCAGCGCTCTCGGCGACGCTGCACGGGATCAGTTGCAGCGGCACATCGTGGAAACGCTCCCGCCACTTGCGAACCCACTTGGCGGGAGTCGCGCCGGGCACGTAAGCGAGACGAAAGCGGTGCGAATGCGCACTGTCGGCCGGGTCGGTGATCACCGGCCCAGGCTACCGGCTGGCACGACCAGCAAAAGCCAACAACCGCTCACCTGGCGTCGCGTCTTCCGCGACAGGCAGTTCCGGCCCCACCGCACCGAACGCGCGGAACTCCTCGATCACCGTCGATCCGGTACCGAGCAGAAACTCGACGAGGTCGGCGGGCGGATCCCATGCGTCACCGTTGGCATCGGCGAGATCCTTGCTGTGCAGGACCAGTTCGAGCACGCGGATCTGCATCAGCGCTTCCCCGCTGCGTTCACCGAGCCGGTAGTCGACCGGCGCTGAGAGATCTGCATTTGCCGCAGCCTCCCGCATCAGGTGCTCCTGTGACCAGAAGCTGCCGACCGCGTCGTCCCCGATGTAGTCGAGGCCGCGAGTGGTCGCGGTGTCGTCAGAGGTGCCGCCGCGCAACAGAATGGCTGTTCGGTCAGCACCGCCGGCCACATGATCGACCAGTTCGCGGACCGTCCACTCGCCGCAACCGCTGGCCCGATCGAAATTGTCGCGTTCGACGTGCCCCAGCACGCTCACCCACAGCGATTCGGCGGCCCCGAGTAGTTCGTCGTCGGAGAGTGCCGAGACGACCTCGTCGGCGGATCGCAGTTGGACGCCGATCAGCTCGAAATCGGCCAGTCGTTCAGGCGTCGTTTGCGATGTCGCATCGGTGATCAGCACCGTGCGGTAGTCGAGTTCGGATGCATCGAAAAGGGTCGCGCGCGGACAGTTGGGCAGGTTTGCCCCGGCCACCACCACGGTCGACACGCCCAGGTCGCCGAGCAACGAATCGAGCGGGGTTCGGAAGAACGCCGACCACCGCGGTTTGTACAGCACGTACTCGGCGTCACCGATCTGTTGAAAGGCACCGAAGCGCAGGGACTCCCAATCAAATTCGATGGGGCCCGGAAGTAGCTCGGGAACAATCTCCGCTCCGGGCGTCCCGGGCACCACCATCGCTGCACCGCCTTCAACCGCGGAGCGTCGCAACAGGTCGACGTCGCTCTCGCCCGGCGAGTACGACCGCACGACGTGAATTATCGGGCGACCGAGGCGACGAAACTCGGCCGCCGCGACAGCCATGGCGGGGACGGCGACGTCGGTCCCGGGAATGGCCGCGGGCCCGGAGA
Organism: Gordonia sp. 34D; assembly: GCF_056682775.1. NCBI lineage: Bacteria > Bacillati > Actinomycetota > Actinomycetes > Mycobacteriales > Gordoniaceae > Gordonia > Gordonia sp. 34D. The sequence goes on from NZ_CM155293.1 coordinate 2,815,165, forward strand.
CAAAGTCGCGCTGCACATCGATAATCACCAGCGCGGCATTGGCCCAATCGGGCGCCAGGTAATTGGCCATGTGAATGATCGTTGCACAGTGCGAGCCCGCCGTCAGCCGCGATTATTCACCGGTGCGCAGCGGAATGTTCTGGAGACGAAGTTGTCCGCGTGCCAACTCTTTGCCGGTGGCGTCGTCGGTGATGGTGACGACCCATAACTGCTGGGTGCGGCCCTGAATGATGGGCTCGGCCACCACGATCGCCCGAGTCCCGGTGGACGACCGCAGAAAGTCGGTGGAGTTGTTGAGGCCCACCGCAAACTGGCCGCGATCGGCGACGGCGGCGCTGCCACCGATGCTGCCGGCACTCTCGACGAGGGTGGCGTAGAGGCCTCCGTGGACCACGCCGAACGGCGTGTGATGGCGCTCGTCGAGGTCAACGTATCCGGCGACCCGACTCCCGCTCGCTTCGGTAACGACGAGGCCTGAGGCCTCCATGAAGGCGCTCGTCGGACCTGGCATTTGCACTACTTCGGTCATGATCTCTCCTACGTTTAGTTCCAGCATCGATCTAGCTTCTGATTTAAAAGTTAGATATGCTAGGTCTGGCTGTCAATAGCAAAGCCAGCTGGACTTTTCTGTCACATTCGACACGAACGCACCGACGTTTCCGTCACCGATCGCGGCGTGTCGTGACGGATCGGCTGAATCGTGACAGAAATGGGGAAGACTTTAGGCATGGACTGGCTCGACTTCGACACCGGCAACTGCTCCGTTCAGCGCACCCTCGACGTCATCGGCGATCGGTGGAGCGCCCTGGTGTTGCGCGAGATCTTCAACGGTGTCCGCCGCTTCGACCAGATCAAAGAACACACCGGCATCTCCGACTCCGTCCTCTCTGACCGACTCAGAAAACTACAGGCGAATGGGGTCGTCGCCGCCAGGGAGTACCAGGATCCAGGTGCCCGAAAACGCAAGGAGTACCGCCTCACCGAGGCCGGCCTCGACCTTCAGCCGGTGATGATCTCAATGCTTCGTTGGGGCGACAAGTACCGAGCCGACCCGACGGGCCCCTCACTCTTGGCCACGCATCGCGACTGCGGTGCCCCGGTCCACGCCGCAATCATCTGCGACGACGGCCACCCGGTCGCACAACGGGACGTCCGCGCCGAGCCTGGACCGGGCGCACGCAGGCGCGAACGCGAAACTTAGTCGCCCTCGCCCAGATGCGGTGGCGCCTTCCGATACCGCGGCGGCGTCACGGAGAACGTAATCGGATTCGCCACGGTCCGGACCGGCCCCTCGCGTCGTGGGTCGTTGATCTCGGCTATCGGGGCCAGGCCCAGTCGGTCCGCAAGCGTGAACGCTTCCCGAATGTCGTTGACGGGCCCACACGGCACGCCGACGGCGGACAGTCGACGGAACCAGCCTTCCGCGGTGTCGGCAGCAAGCAGAGGTGCCAACTCCTTGCCGAGCACATCGCGATTAGCGACGCGTTCGGTGTTGGTGGCAAAGCGCGGATCCGACGCCAATTCGACCGCTCCCAGTTCCTGCACCAGCGAGGCGAATTGCCGATCGTTGCCCACCGCGAGAGCCAGCGAGCGATCCGCGGTCGCGACCAACTCGTACGGCGCGATGCTGGGATGCCGATTGCCCATGGCCCGCGGCACCACATCGGCACCGACAAACCCAGAAGCCTGGTTGGCCAGCGCGGACAACAGCGACGACAGCAGGTTCACTTCGACGCGTTGCCCCTGACCGGTGGTGTCGCGGTGCCGCAGCGCAGACAAGATCCCGATGGCCGCATGCAGGCCGGTCACGATGTCGACTAGCGCCACCCCAACCTTGGTCGGCTCATCCGGCGACGGACCCGTAATGCTCATCAGCCCACCGACAGCCTGAACCAGCAGGTCGTAGCCCGGGAGGTCGTTCTGCCCGCCGAAGCCGGTAATCGAGCAGTAGACGACACCAGGGTTGGCCTCGGCTACCTCCGCGTATCCCAGCCCGAGTCGATCCATGGTTCCGGGCAGAAAATTCTCAACCACCACATCAGCCCGAGCCGCAAGAGCACGCGCCTGCGCCAAGTCATCGGGGTTCCGCAGATCGAGGGCCACCGACTCCTTGTTGCGATTGGCCGCCTGGAAGTAGGTCGCCTGCCCATCGGCGAACGGCGGACCCCACGAGCGGGTGTCGTCGCCGGCACCGGGACGTTCAATTTTGACGACCTCGGCCCCCAGGTCGGCCAGGAGCATCGTTGCGTAGGGGCCAGCCAGCACGCGCCCGAAGTCGGCGATTACCAGCCCGTCGAGGGCACCGGCGGAGGCTGATTCTGAGCTGGTCACCGGAACGCCGCTTCGCCAGTCAGCGCCCGACCGATGGTCAGCTGGTGCACCTCGGAGGTGCCCTCATAGGTCAGGACTGATTCCAGGTTGTTGGCATGGCGGATCACCGGGTATTCGAGGGTGATGCCGTTGGCACCCAAAATGGTGCGGCACTCGCGGGCGATCTTGATGGCCTCGCGGCAGTTGTTGAGCTTACCGAGGCTGACCTGCGCGGGCTCCACTTCGCCTGCATCCTTGAGGCGTCCAAGCTGGTATGCCAACAGGTGGCCCTTGCCGACTTCGAGGGCCATATCGGCGAGCTTGGCCTGGGTCAGCTGGTACGCGGCGAGCGGCTTGTCGAAGACCAGACGGGTGGATGCGTAGTCGACGGCCGTTTCGAGGCAGTCACGCGCAGCGCCGATGGCACCGAAGATGATGCCGAACCGTGCCTCATTGAGGCAGCTCAGCGGGCCACGGAGGCCGGCGGCCTTCGGGAGCATCGCCGATTCCGGCAGACGCACGTCTTCCAGGACCAGCTCCGAGGTGACCGAGGCGCGCAGTGACATCTTGGCGCGAATCTCCGGAGCCGAGAACCCAGGAGTGTCCGTCGGAACGACGAACCCGCGGATGCCGCGGGCACCTTCTTCAAGGTCTGTGTTGGCCCAGACGACGGCCACGTCGGCCACCGAACCGTTGGTGATCCACATCTTGGCACCGTTGAGGACCCAGTCGGAGCCGTCGCGGACCGCGCGAGTGCGCATGCCACCCGGGTCCGAACCGAAGTCGGGTTCGGTGAGACCGAAGCAGCCGATGGCGTCGCCTGCCGCCATCCGCGGCAACCACTCCTGCTTCTGCTCTTCGCTGCCCCAGTGGTGGATCGCGAACATCGCCAGCGAGCCCTGAACCGAAACCAGCGATCGGATACCCGAGTCAATGGCCTCCAGTTCCAAGCACGCCAGGCCGTACGAGACGGCGCTCATGCCCGCACATCCGTAACCGTCGAGGTGCATACCGAGCACGCCGAGACCGCCGAGTTCCTTGGCAAGCTCCTTTGCCGGGATGCGAGCTTCCTCGAACCATTCGGCGACGTGGGGGCGGATCTTCTCCGCACCAAACTTGCGGACGGTGTCGCGGATCTGGCGCTCCTCATCGGACAGCAAGGTGTCGAGGGCAAAGAGGTCGGTGACGGTACGGGTGTCAGACATGGCGGGTTTCCTGTCGGAAGGCAATGGGACTCACGATGGTCAATCGGCAGGCGCACGATCGATGAGGTTCAGACATTTGAACCGGCTGCAATGCATTGCGCAATCGATTGCATCGTGTTGGGATGAGAGTAACCAAAGTCACCACGCCCCGTCAATCCCTCACGCGGGGCACAAACCAGCAGCGATACAGTGGGCATCGACGCCCGAGAGGTCATGCCCGTATGACCGCCCACCGCAGAAGGATTCCGCTCGTGTCCGAAGACGATTCCGGCCGCCGTGACCGACGCCGCGCGCCCACCCTGCGTGAAGTCGCCGAACGCGCGGGCGTCCATGTCTCGACGGTCTCCCGCGTTCTCCGCGAGACCGAACCGCCAGACGGGTGGTCACCAACGGCACTCCGGGTCCGCGAGGTAGCCGACGAGCTCGGTTACGCCCCAAATCCGTGGGCCGCCAGCCTCCGCACCCGGCGCACGGACACGATCGGCGTGGTGATGCCGCGTCTGACCGACACCGTGGTCGCGACAATGTTTGAAGGAATCGAGTACGCGGCAACCGAACTCGGCTACTCGGTTCTGCTGTCGAGCCCACCGGATACCGTTGCGGCTCAGCAGCGTTCGATCGAGTTCTTGCGCAGCCGACAGGTCGACGGTCTCCTGCTGACGAGCCTGCACCAGGGTGCCGACGAGTTCCTCGATTCCCTGCGACTGCAGAACACCCGAGTGCTCCTCATGAACCGTCACGCTGGCAGTCGTCTGCCCGCCATCACCGGCGATGACCACGCTGGTGGGCGCCTGGCCGCCGAACATCTGCTGGCACTCGGCCACCGGGAGATCGGCGTTATCGGTGGACCGCAGCACGCCACGACCGCCACCGACCGTGTCGCAGGCTTTGTTGAGGTCCTGTCCGAGGTTGGTATCTCATTGCCTCCGGACCGGATTGTGCCTTCCGGATTCGAAGTCGACGGAGGCCTTGTCGGCGCGCGGGCTCTGCTCGACCGCCCCGATCCGGTGACCGCCGTGTTTGCGGTGAACGACACCGCCGCCATCGGTGCACTCGGCGTTGCCCGAGATCTGGGTCTGCGCGTTCCCGAGGACCTTTCGCTCGTGGGGTACAACGACATCTCCGTGGTTGCGCAGTTGCCCGCGGCCCTGACAACGGTCCGCACCCCGGCGCATCTCATGGGCCAGACGGCGGTCCGACGCCTGATCGATCTCATCGAGGGCAAGTCCGTCGTCTCCGAGCGACTGCCCGTGGACCTTGTGGTGCGTGCTTCGACGGCACCACCGCGCGTGGTCGGCCTGCGGCGATGACCGGAGCACGACGCAATCCGCGGCCGCCGACGATGAAGGAGATCGCCGAGCGGACGGGAGTGCACACCTCAACGGTCTCGCGCGTGTTGCGGCAAACCGAACCCGTCGATGGCTGGTCGGAATCGGCGCTGCGGATTCACGAGGTGGCCGCTGAACTCGGCTATCGCCCCAATCCGTGGGCCGCGAGCCTGCGCACCAGGCGCACCACCACGATCGGCGCGGTCATGCCGCGGCTCACCGATGGGGTGGTCGCGACGATCTACCAGGGCGTCGAGCAAGCCGCACGCGAATCCGGCTACTCCCTGCTGCTGAGCAGCCCGCCCGATGACCCCGCCGAGCAGCGCGCTGCGATCGACTTGCTCGCGGGTCGGCAGGTGGACGGGCTTCTCTTGAGCAGCTTGCACAGCCCCGCGAGCGAATTTGTCGCCGACCTGGGGCTTTCCGTCCCCACGGTGGCCGTCAATCGACATGCCGATTCCGGCCTTCCGTATGCGGGCGGCGACGACCACCACGGCGGGCTGCTCGCCGGTCGGCATCTGCTTGCCTGCGGGTATCGCAAGCTGGCTGTCGTGGGCGGACCACACCACGCAACCACCAGCCGGGACCGGATCCGCGGCTTTGTCGACGCACTGACCGAGGCCGGGATAGCGCTGCCCAACGACTACATCAAGCACGGTCCGTTTGACGTGACCGGTGGCATCGCCGCGGCCACCGCACTTTTCGACGCGATCGATCCGCCCGACGCCATCTTTGCCGTCAGCGACTCGATCGCGATCGGCATCCTTGGCGTCGCCCGCGACCGCGGACTGGCTATTCCCGAACAGTTGGGCGTGATCGGGTACAACGACATTCCATTCGCCGCCCAGCTACCAGTACCGCTGAGCACAGTCGTGACCCCGGCGCACGATATCGGTGCGGCCGGGGTCCGACTGTTGCTGGAATTTATCGCCGATCCGGACACGGTGCCCGCCGACATTGTGCTTCCGGTGGAGTTGGTCGCCCGGGGCTCCACCCGAGCGCTGGCGGCGTTGATCTAGTCCAAATTGGCGACCCAGCCAGCTGGGGTGGCCGGTCAGGGCATCACATCGCCTGAGTTTGGCCCGAGGACCTGACCGACATACAGATTTCCACCGGGTTCGGAAGCCAGTAGCACCGCGGTGGGTGCCACTTCGTCGACTGTCCCGAACCGCCGCAACGGCAGCTCGGCCTGTTTGGCCTCTCGCCATTCCTTCGTGATCCCCGCCAGAAGCGGGGTCTCAACGGGTCCCGGCGCGATCGCGTTCACCAGGACACCCAGCGGAGCCATTTCCCTGGCAAGCGCTTTGGTCAGGCCAATGACCCCGGCCTTCGCCGCGCTGTAGTGGACCAGCGACTCGCCGCCCTTGATGCCCAACTGGCTGGCGATGTTGATGATCCGCCCCGACCCCTGAGCCACCATGTGTGGGGCAGCCCAACGACAGCACAGGAAAACGCTCGTGAGGTCCACCGAAATCATTTGGTCCCACAGCGCCGGCTCCATCTCCAGCAGCGGCGCTTCGGTCAGCAGACCTGCGCCGTTGACGAGGATGTCGAGTCGCCCGAAATCGGCGACGGCACCGTCGATCATGGCCTTCGTCGCATCCGAATCGGTGACGTCGACCGATACTGCCTGCACCCGCACCCCATATTCGGCGCACCGATCCCGGACCGGGGCGAGGGCCGATTCGTTGAGGTCGGCAAGGACCACATGGGCGCCTGCCTGGGCATATGCCTCCGCAATCGCCGCACCGATCCCACCGCCTGCACCGGTGACGAGGGCGATCTTGTCTTTTAGCATCATGGTCGTTCCCTTCTGTGGAGTCTTGATCATTCCGGCCAACGGACGGTGAGTCCGCCGTCGACGATGAGTTGTTGCCCCGTCAGATAGACGGAGTCGTCACCGGTTAGGAAGCGGATCACCCTAGCGACATCGTCGGCACGACCGACGCGACCGGCGGGAATCGATGCGGCCGCAGCGGCCAGCCCCTCCGGCCCGAGTGAGTTGACCGCATCCAGCGACTGCGGGGTCTCGATCAATCCTGGAATCACCGCATTCACTCGGATACCGCGCGGAGCCAGTTCGGTTGCCAGCGATCGGCACAGTCCAGCCTGTCCCGACTTCGCCGCGGCGTAGTGCGCGTGCTCGTCCCAGCCGTAGACACCGCCCGCGATGGATGAGATCGCGACCATTGCACCGCCATCCGGCATCCGCGCCGCCGCCGCCCGAAACAGTCGCACCACGCCGGTGAGGTCAACGTCGAGCATGTCCGCCCAAGCTTGGTCGGTCATTTCTGTCAGCGCATTGCGGCGGAGGATTCCGGCAGCCGCGACTGCGATGTCGAGGCGACCGAAACGATCCAACGCGGTTTGCGCGAGTTGGTCGACTTGCTCAGTACTGCGGACGTCGACGGGCACGGGCACCGCCGTTCGACCTTCGGCCGCGACCGCATCGATGGTCTCGGTGACATCGTGTGCGTCGCCCGGGTAGTAGCCGACGACGGAGTCGGCTCCGGCCCGGGCATAAGCCACGGCAAGGGCCCGCCCGATTCCGCTAGCGCCGCCGGTGATGACGGCGACTTTCCCGGCGAGCCCATCGTCGCGCGTCGGTTCACTGGTGCTCATGACAACCTCCTGAGGTGGAATGATTCGTGGTCACTGTTCGGGGTTCCGGGCACCGAGCATCAAGATCCCGGAGATGAAGATGCCCAGCGCTCCGGCCACGAAGGCGGCCGTGGTGACGGCATATCCGGCGGAGATGACGGCGGTCAGGACGGCACTGCCGACGATCGCGCCGAGCGGCCCCATGACGTGCGCGGTGTTGGAGCCGATTCCGCGGACTCGTGCGGGGAACGATTCGCCCATGTAAAAGACCATGGCGGCGTAGGGGCCCAGCAGGAAGAACAGGCCGATGGCGTACATGGTGATCACAAAGCCAGCGGAGTTCGGACCAAACAGCATTCCGCTCATGGCGAGGCCACCCAGCGTCCAGCCGATCATGATGGTGCTGCGTCGCCCAATTTGGTCGCCAAGCCAGCCGTGGAACAGGTAGCCGAGGAAGCCAGCACCGTTGGCGAGGATCAAGATCACCAGTGCATTGGAGAACGAAACGCCCTTGCCGTCGGTGAGGATCGTAGTGCCCAAGACGGAGAACACCTGGATACCCATCCAGTTCAGCAACCACGCACCCGACAGGCAGAGCGTGTGGCGACGCAGTTCCGGCTCGAAGAGCTGGCGCAGACCCGACTCGTCATCGCGGCTGACGTCGAGGTCGTAGAGTTCGGCCAGTTGCTGCGCCTCGGCCTGACGGCCTTCCTTGCGCAGTTCGCGGCTGCGCCGCAGCGCGACGAACGACGGGGATTCGTAGAGGCGGCGGCCCAGAATGATGATGGCGATGGCCGGGAAGGTGGCAATGAGGAACACGAATCGCCAGCTGACGATGGGCAAGAGGACCGCGGCAAACGCCGAAGCCATCAGCGCGCCGACGGGCCAGCCACTCTGCACCAGGCTGTAGCGGAAACCGCGCTTGGCTTCCTTGCCGTACATCTCGTTGAGGTAGACGCCGTTGACGACTTCCTCGGAGTATCCCAGTCCGGACAGCGAGCGAACCCCAATGAGGGAGAGCGCACCGACCACACCGGCGGTGAGGCCCGAAGCGAGGGCTGCACCAGCCGTCGTGATGATCAGGGCTGGCTTGCGGCCGTATCGATCTAGCAGCGGTCCCACTGCCAGGGCCACCACAAACGTTCCGGCGGTGACCCAGGTGGCGATCGCGGTCGCATGCGACGCCGACCAGCCGAACTCGTCAGCGATCTTGGGTAGCAGGGTTCCGAACAGTACAAAGTCGTATACCGAGAACACCCAGGCGAGGAAACACACGATCGACGTCGTGCGGATTACTCGCGGACTGATGGTCGGCGGGCCGGCAAAGAGGAGTTCGTCGGACGGTCGCTGATTTCGTGGCCAAACGTGATCAATATCCGGCGGCGTCTCGGCGACGGGTTCGGTGATGGACATGGGGATTCCTTTTAACGGGCCCAGATTTGGGCAGGAGGGGGTTGCCGGCGGCGAAGGTCGCGTCGGTCGGGAGTGGGGTATTGAGGCCAGAGTGTTCTGTTACAGGTGGGGGTGCTACGTACGCGTCGGCCCGGTGGTCGTGCCTACCGATGCGAACGTCTTGGCGGTGGTGTCGTCGTCTTGCCCCGCCGCAAGGCACAGGGTGAGCAGCAGTCGTGCCTTCAGGCCATCGAGGGCGCCGGCCCGGATGAGGCCCATGTTCAGGAGTTCGATCTCCGAGCCGCGGAACCGGTAGGTGTGGCTCAGGACTTCGCCGGCACCGGTCCGCGATGCCAGCACCACCGGCATCGCCGCGGCGAGTTCGGCGACGGCCGGAAGCGCAGCGACCGGAAGGTGTCCGCCCCCGAAGGCTTCGATCACCACGCCGCGGTACCCGAGGTCGGCGAGGGTTCCGAGGATTCGGCCATCGTCGCCGAGGCCCATGCGAATTAGCGCGACAGGCGGGATGACGGTTCCGGGTGCGAGGTCGATGTGGTGCTGGCCTGCGGGGCGCAGCGCCACCACCGGTCGTCCTTCCGACACCCACCCGATGGGGCCCAGTGACGGGGACACGAAGGTCGACGCGCTCGAGGTATGACTTTTGGTCACGAACCGGGCGGCGTGGATCTCGTCGTTGAGGCATACGGTGACGCCCGTGCCCACAGCCTGCGGCGATGCCGCCACCTGAACGGCACTGAGCAGGTTCGCCGGGCCGTCAGTACCCGGCAGCGAAGGATTGCGCATGGCTCCGGACACGACGATCGGAGTAGTTCCGGGCCGCAGTAGGTCCAGGATGAACGCCGTCTCCTCGATCGTGTCGGTGCCCTGCGTGATGACCGCACCCACCGAGCCCTCAGCCACCGACGCCGCGATCGCGTCGCGGAGACGAATGAGGTCGGCGATGGTGATTTCCGGGGAGGGAGTGAGCTGGAACTGGTGGGCGTGCACATCGGCGACGTCGGTGAGACCGTCGACGGAATCGACGATGTCCTGTGCCGTCAGTGTCGGTACGGCACCGACCTCGTCACCTCGAATGCTGGCGATAGTGCCGCCCAGAGCGAAGTAGTCGATGCGGGGCGCGGGCGACGATGATGCGGTCACGATGGTCCTTCTTCTCGAGCGGGCGATGAGGGTACGGGCAAGGGGATACGGGCAATGGGAATAGATGAACGGCAGCGGGTGCCGCGCGGGTCAGGTGGCCGATGACAGGGCGTTGCGGTGGGCCGTCCACGACGCGCTGATGACGTCGGGATCCAGATCGCGGGTAACGAACAGGAGTCCGCAGTCGGCGTCGGCGACCTCGGGGTTCACGCGAGTCGGAAGACCCACCGTGCCGCGTGCGGCATGCAGGACCACCGGCGATCGCGGGGTATTCAACAGTCCCTTCACGCGCAGGATCTGGTGCGGGTAAGCAACTACCAGCGCTCCCAGCCACAGCACAAGGACCGTCCAATCGACAGTGCCGGGCACCGGAATCCACGCCGACTTGGGGACTGCCAGTTCGGTCGCGGCTGGGAGTGCGACAGCATCGGCCATGTCGACCGACGGAACTTGCTGCGACTGCCCGAATGCGCGGACTTCCAATCGGGCTCCGGGATTGACCGACGCAACGGTCGCCAACACCGTGCTCAGTTCGTGGCCGTCGACCAGGTCGGCCTTCGCCACGACGACGGTATCGGCTTGTTCCACCTGGATTCGGGCCAGTGGCTCGTGTGTCAGATCCGAAAGTCCACGCTCGGCATCGACCGTGATGGTCGTGTCGGCAATGACAACATTGGAGGCCAGGACCGGGTCCGCCTCGATGGCTTCGAGGATGCGGGCCGGGTCCGCGAGTCCACTCGTTTCAAGTACGGCACGTGCGGGTCCGGTGCCCAGGTGTCGGCGATTGCACAGGCCGCGCAGCAGGTCGACGAGATCGTCGAGCCGTTCGCAACATGCGCAACCACCCAGGAGCGCGTGCACTCCCCCGGTGAGATCGGGCGACCGGGTGCCGGTGTCGTTGACGATGAACTCCGTGCGCGGATCGCGGTAGGCCCGTTCCAGGAGCGTCGTCTTTCCCGATCCCAGGAATCCGCCAAGGATGGTCAGCGGCAGTCGTGAATCAGCGTGCGCGGTCATCGGTCGGCCACCGCGAGGTCTTGCAGTCGCGTAACCAGCGCCGGATCGAGCGGGTCAAAGGGTTCGCCCGCCAATTCGGCGACCGCGGGCCACACCGCCGCGAGGTCGGTCACCAATCGGGTACGACCGTCCGCCGTGCTCACCGTGTAGCCATTTCCGGCCAGGTCGGCACCCACTCGGATGCCGCAGTCGGCCAACTGCACGGCGAGAACACGGACGGAGGCGGCGCGCGCACGACGCCGCGAACCGGCGTCGTCGGCAATTCCCGCAGCGCACCACTCAGGTGGTGGCACCGGCGTCCCACATATCCCGCACATGTCGACTCCCGTCGGGTCAGTAGTCGGCGGGTCGTTCGGTGCCGGCGAAGGGGAAACGCTTGCGGAAGTCCGCGGCAGTTTCTTCCATCGTCATCCACCGCACGCCCTCGTGACCGTTGATGTATTCGATGAGCCGTTCGAGCATCAGCAGCACCTGCGGACGCCCCGATACGTCCGGGTGAATGGTGATGGGGAAGATCGCGTAGTCGAGTTCGCGGTAAACCCAGTCGAATTGGTCGCGCCAGAGTTCTTCGATGTCGCGCGGGTTGACGAAGCCGTGCGAGTTCGGGGAAGCCTTCATGAACATCATCGGCGGCAGGTCGTCGACATACCAGTTGGCACCGATTTCGACGAGGTCGATTTCCTTGCCGTGCACCATCGGCTTCATCCAGTCCGCGGCCTGCTTCGAGTAGTCGATCGTGGTCCAGGAGTCCCCGGAGCGGGCGTAGAACGGAACGAAGTCCTTGAAGCCCTGACTGTGGTCGTACTCGAAGCCGTACTTCAGCAGCAGGTCAGGCGTATTGGACGACAATTCCCACCAGGGAGCGACGTAGCCGCGCGGTGCCTTGCCTGCCAGTTCGGTGACCAGTTCCACCGAGTGTGCGAGGACGTCTTCTTCCTGCGCTGCTGTCATCGCGACCGGGTTTTCGTGCAGGTAGCCGTGGGCACCGATCTCGTGACCGTCGGCGGCCACCATCGCACATTCGTCGGGGAAGGTTTCGATGCTGTGTCCGGGGATAAACCAACTGGTCTTGAGCCCGTGACGTTTGAACATCTTCAGCAGCCGCGGCACGCCGACTTGGCCCGCCCACACGCCGCGCTGAATGTCCGACGGCGAGTCAGCTCCGCCATACGAGCCGATCCAGCCAGCGACGGCGTCGATGTCGACGCCGAAACTAACGATGATTTCCTTAGCCATGATGTACCTCGCGGAGTCACAGGGGTCGCATCCGTTGTCGGAGCGAATCGAGAAGGAACGTTCGCGAGAACGTTCTTTCTTCAAGGTATGTGATGGTCGTTACATCCGTCAAGGGGACAGTGGATCGTCACATTTGTGCGGCAGCAAAAGACGCGCCAACTCAGCGGCATCCCAATCGCGAAAGACCAGGGTGTCGCATGGATAGAATGACCCATGACCACACCGCCTGAGGGTTCGGCACCTCCGAATGATGCGACAGAATCTGCGGATTCAGCCCTGACTGACGCCGCCGTCGACACGGACAGTCCGGACACGGGCAATCTCGGCAAGCCCTCACTTCGCCATCGCCTTGGCACCTGGTGGCATAAGCACTTACAACGCTATTCCTTCGGTGGCTTCGTCGTTGGCCTGCTGTTCCTGTGGTCGGCATCGACGCCGTCGCTACTCCCGCGCGGTTGGTTCTTTCAAGGCGTGGTTTCCGGTGGAGCAGCGGCGATCGGCTACGGCGTTGGCGCTTTCTTAACCTGGCTTGCCCGTTTCATGGTGTCTCGCGATAGGCCATGGCCGCGGCCGTCGCGCCCCTGGTGGATCGGCGCAGCGATCATCGGCGTCGCGGGCACCGCCTTCACCCTGTACTGGTATGCGCGCTGGCAGGACGAGATCCGCGACATGATGGGCGTCGACCACCTGACCTGGACGGCCTACCCGCTGATTGTGGTCGTGGCACTCATCGTCTTTGTGATCTTCATGAGCATCGGCCAAGCCTGGGCGACCCTGCTCAAGTGGCTGGTCCGACAGATCAACCGCATTGCGCCACCCCGAATCTCGGCCACGATCGGCGTAACACTGGTGCTGATCCTGACGATTTTCATCGTCAATGGCGTGTTCGCGAACTACGCCATGAAGGGCCTCAACGCGACGTTCGCCGCCGCCAACGAAGAGAACAAGCCCAATACTCCGCCGCCGACATCCAACCTGAGGTCCGGTGGCCCCGAGTCGCTGGTGTCGTGGGAGTCCCTGGGCCGTGAAGGTCGCGTGTTTGTCTCGCACGGTCCCACCGTTCAGCAGCTCACCGAGTTCAACGACGGTGCTCCCGCCATGGAACCAATCCGCGCCTACGCTGGCCTCGATTCGGCGGACGACATTCGTGACGCCGCTGACCTCGCGGTCGCCGAACTTGAACGAACAAATGCGTTTAGTCGCAAGTTAATTGCGATCGCGGGCACAACGGGTTCCGGTTGGATGAACAAGGCGATGGTCGACTCACTCGAGTACATGTACAACGGTGACGTGGCGACGGTTGGCATCCAGTACTCGTACCTGCCAAGTTGGATCAGCTTCCTGGTCGACAGCGAACGCGCTCGCCAAGCTGGTATCGCCATCTTCGAGGCGGTCAGCGAGAAAGTTCGGGCAATCCCGGAGGCTCAGCGCCCCAAACTCGTCATCTTTGGTGAAAGCTTGGGATCGTTCTCCGGCGAGGCACCGTTCGGGTCCATCCCGACCATCGCCGCGCGGACCGACGGCGCCCTGTTTTCCGGCCCAACGTTCAACAACCAACTGTGGCTAGACACCACCAATGCTCGGGATGCAGGCAGTCCCGAAGTTAAGCCCATCTTCGACGACGGCAAGACCGTCCGGTTCATCGCCGATGAACAAGACCTGTCCCGCCCCGACGCCCCGTGGCCGCCCAATCGGGTTGTCTACCTGCAGCATGCGTCCGACCCCATCACCTGGTGGAATCCCGACCTGCTGCTTAGTAAGCCGGACTGGTTGAAAGAACCACGCGGCTCCGATGTGCTCGACGCGACGCGATGGCTTCCGATCGTGACGTTCCTCCAGGTTTCCGCAGACATGGCCGTCGCGGTGAACGTGCCCGACGGGCATGGTCACCACTACCTCCACGCCGTGCCGTATGCCTGGGCACAGATTCTGCAGCCGCCCGGCTGGACACCGGAGAAAACCGAGAAACTCGAACCGCTGCTTTCCCGCGACTAGGTCCGATCGGTCAGTAGCAGAAACCGCAGACGCCGGAGGTCGACAGCACGGTGTAGCAGGTGGGGCACAGCTTCGGCTTGGGCTCCTCCTGCTGTGCTTTCGGCTTCGCCTTCGAGGCTGCAGCCTTCGCTGCTGAAGCCCTCGGGGGCTTGGCCGCCTTCGCTGCTGAAGCCTTAGTGGGCTTGGTGCCCTTCGTCTGCGCCGTCTTTCGCGGCGGGGACGACGGACGCTTGGAGCGCTTCTCCGCGACACGCGCCGCGAGCGTGGGACGGGCGAATTCGGGGATGTCGGCGCCGAAGGATTGATAGCAGGCAAACCGTGCGATTGCTGCATCCATGTCAGCGTCTTCGGGTTTGCTGCGACCCGAGTCCGCCAAGACGTTGAGGTACGTTTCGCCGACACTCTGGTCGAGGCGCACGCACAGCGAAGCGAGCAGCGGTTCCCCATCCGACTGCGCTCGGGTGACCGCAACAAGCAGGTGATCGACCCACAGGCGGACCGCACCACCAGCGCGAATGCCGGTTTCGCTCTGCACCTTCGACCCTAGTTCGGCCTGCGTGATGAGCGCGCCGTAGATCCCCGCGGTTTCGATCAAGACCTCGCGGGCCACCTGGGCCCACTCGCCGATCGCCTCGTCGAAGGGGACCGGAATTTCACTGGGCTCGCGCCACGCGGGGAGGATCGTGTCGTCAGGATGCACTCAAACAAGCTACGGCGTTTTGGCACCAACGGGCCAATCCACGGGGCTTCTAGGGGTAGAGATCACGTCCACCGCACGCTAGGTGCGGTCGTCAAACCGCCATCGCCGTCGTAGACGAGGAATCATCCCGCGACGTTAGATCAAGGCCAGCCCCGATCTTGCCGAGTTCGTCGCCAGCCGTTCGCATGACAAAATGCTTCATAATTGACTTGCCGTGCGAGGACCGTTCATCCCGTGCGACCGAGATATTCACCGAACACGGACTTCTTCACGGGGGCAGCGTGGCTCTAACTGATGGGCGTCGACCTTGCTTGGTCGACGTCAACCGGCCCCATTTCACTACCTGGGAGAGCTGAGTGCCGACTCCCCGCGGACCGCGTACCGTCATGCCGTCATGCCGTCGCCTGCAAAGGCGGCCCTAGTCGATGTCCACGAGTGCTGTTCCCTCCCCCAAGACCACTGAAGTCGCCGCCCCCAAAGTGCCCGCATACCGCACCGATCTGGACGGTCTGCGCGGCATCGCGATTGCCCTAGTGGCGTGCTTTCACATTTGGTTCGGTCGAGTCTCCGGCGGCGTCGACGTCTTCCTAACCCTGTCGGGCTACTTCTTCATTGGATCGCTGGTACGTCACACCATTCACAGCCAGTCGTCGAAGATTGGGCTCGGGGAGACGATCAACCCGTGGCCCCGCATGGAACGACTGTTCCGTCGTCTCCTCCCGGCGCTCTACACCCTGCTGATCGGTGTCGCGATCCTGACGGTCGTGGTCATCGCGCAGACCCGTTGGCAAAACATTGGCAACGAGATTTTGGCCAGCGCGCTGTACTACCAGAACTACTTCCTGGCCGGGAACTCCCAGGATTATCTCGCCGCAAGCTCGGTCAACAGTCCGCTGCAACACCTGTGGTCGATGTCGATGCAGGGCCAGTTTTTCCTCGGTGCCCTGGTGGTTTTGCACCTCCTCGCCGGCACCATCAAATATCTCGGCCGCCGGTTCGATGGCCTCACCCGGCCGGCCGCGATCCGGGCGATTTTCGGGATTGTCGTCGGCGGCGTCGCCCTCGCATCGTTTATTTGGGCCCAGTACCGGTCAGGTATTGACCAGCCCTACAACTACTACGACACACTGTCCCGATTGTGGGAACCCCTGGTCGGCGGCTTGCTCGCGATCTGGATGCCCGCATTCCGGGTGTCGAATCGCATTCGCGGCGCAGTCACGATCATTGCCTTGCTGTTGATCGCCACGTGCGGCTGGTGGATCGACGGCGTCGCGCACTACCCGGCCGCCCTCGCCTGGGTGCCAGTCGGCGCCACGCTCATGGTGATCTGGTCGGGGCAGGTCGCCGACAATCAGCCCCTGCCCTCCCCCAACCGCGCCCTGGCAAGCAAACGCGCGGTGTGGCTGGGCAGCCTGTCGTACTCGTTGTACTTGATCCACTGGCCGCTACTGATCTTCTACCTGACCTGGCGACAGGTCGACCACGCGAACTTCGTCGAAGGCGCCGCAATCCTGATCGTTTCGCTGGGACTGTCGTGGTTGATGAAGCGCTACATCGAGGATCCGATGCGCGGCGGCGGACGGTCGGCCATGGCGCACGTTCGCTGGCGGGCCCATCCTCGGCTCACCTACACCGCAGCGGTGACCGTGGTGCTGGTAATCGCCTCGCTCACGACGGCGGGATTGATAAAAGCGTGGGACCAGCACGTTGAGACCACGCGAGTCGACACCACGAACCTGGATCCGGCGCTCTATCCGGGAGCTCGCGCCCTATTGGAGAACGCACAGGCCCCGGCACTCCCGCCGCAGCCCACCCCGTTGGGCGCACAGAGCGATCTGCCGCAAACTTTCTTCGATGGCGTTATGAGCGAGTTCGACGTCACCACGCCCCAGGTCGGTCATTACGGTGACCCCAACGGGACGTGGACGATTGCCTTGGCTGGCGGCTCGCACACCGAAATGTGGCTGGGCGCGCTCGATCCGATTGGCAAGGCAAACGGCTTCCAGATTGTCACCTACGTCAAGCGTGGTTGCGCACTCACGACCGATGTCAATCCGCCCTACTTGGAACGGAATCCGTACCCCGAATGTGCGGAGTGGAACGACGCCGTTATGAAGGACCTGCTGCGGATAAAGCCCGACGCCGTGGTCACCAATTCCACCCGCCCATCGATTTCTGGTCCGGGCGACTACATGCCAGAGGGATACCGCCACACCTTCGACAAGTTGACTTCAGCGGGAATCCCCGTGGTTGGCATCCGAGATTCGCCGTGGCCGCACAACGACGAAGGTCCGATCACGACACCCGACTGCCTCTCGGCTGGCGGCAATGCGAAGAGTTGCGGCACCGTTCGCGATAGCGCGTTAAGCAGTGTTGATCCCGCGTTGGCCTACGCGGCCGATAACCCGCTGTTCCACCCCATCGACCTATCCGACGGGATTTGCACGCCAACCTTCTGCCCGGCTGTCGTCGGCAACATCATGGTGTACCGGGACATCCACCACCTCACACAGACCTACATTCGGACCTTGATTCAGGACTTCTCGCGGCAATTGACGGCAGCGTTGCCATGGACCGGGCCACCGCTCACTACCGGCTAGCGGCGGCGAGCCTTTGCCGTGTTGGCGGCGAGGTAAGCGATGTATGCGCCAAGGCCAATTAGTCCGACCTTCCGCGTCTTGGGTACTGCAATCGCAGCTCCGACGGCGGCCTCGATGGTCCCGTTGACCTTCAATGCCTGTTCGGGATCGTCGGGGAACGCCGTCTCGGTGATTCCGCGGAACACGGTCGGCACAAAGAAGTGCGCGATACCGGTCACTGCGAGCCCGGCACCAGCGATTGTCGCAAGCAGATTCCCGGAGTTGGACTTAGCCACTGTGTATCTCACCTTCGTTGGGGCCGTCTACGACGGCGACTAGAACTATGTCTACTTGAGCAGAACCGATTCGGGTAGGGGGTCCCGAATGGTCTCCGGGTCGGTGCCATCCCAGCACTCGACACCGGTCAGGCCGGGGATGTCGTTGCGGTTGAAGATCGGGTCCAGGCCCTTCGCGCGCTGTACCGAGTAGTTGCTCAGCAGCGCCACCGCGACTCCTCCGATCAGGAACAGACCGACGATGTTCACCGTAGCCATCAGCGAGGAAAAGACGTCTGCGAGGTTCCAGACGAGGGATACCTTGGCGATCGCGCCGAAGAAAACAAAGCCGATAACGGCCACTCGGAAGACGTTCAACACCCAGGGTCGTCGCGTGAAGAACACAATGTTGGTTTCGCCGTAGTAGTAGTTGCCGATCACCGAACTGAAGGCAAGGAAGAACAGAATTATCGCTAGCAGCGGACCTGCCCACGAACCGATGTGATGCGCGAGCGCAGTTTGGGTCAGTTGCACACCTTCGACGCCGCTGCCGTAATCCGGGTCGGACATCAGAATGATGAAGGCGGTGGCGGAGCAGACGACCAGCGTGTCGAAGTAGACGCCCAAGGTCTGGACCAGGCCCTGCTTGGCCGGATGCGAGACCGCGGCGGTCGCAGCGGCGTTGGGCGTCGAACCCATACCGGCTTCGTTGGAGAACAGTCCGCGACGCATGCCCTGCATGATTGCCGCCCACACGCCGCCGCCGACGAATTCGCGGAAACCAAAGGCCGACTCGACGATGTCGCGAATCACGCCTGGCAGCTGCGACAGATTCGTTACGACGATAACGAGCGCGAGACCGACGTAGATGATCGCCATCAGCGGCACCACAACCTGTGAAACGCCGGAAATCCGGTGCACGCCACCGAAGATCACCAAGGCGGTGAGGGTCGCGAGTGCGCCCCCAATCACGTACGGGACCCATGCTGACTCTGAGCCGATTGCAAGGTCGACGGCTGCGGTGATCGAGTTGGACTGTACAGAGTTGAAGACGAAGCCATAGGTGAAGGTGATCGCGACGGCGAACAGCAATGCCATCACCATGCCGAGTCGCTTGTTCTTGATTCCACGACTCAGGTAGTACGCGGGACCGCCGCGGTAGTCGGCTCCATCGCGGACTTTATAGAGCTGTCCGAGTGTCGATTCGACGAATGCGGTCGCACCGCCAATGATCGCCAGCACCCACATCCAAAAGACCGCACCCGGTCCACCTATCGTGATGGCGACCGCGACGCCCGCCACGTTTCCGGTACCGACTCGTGAAGCTGCGGAGATGCAGAACGCACGGAACGCGGAGATCTGAGCGGTACCGCCAGCCGCTTTTGGCGGCGTCTCGCGTATTGCGCGCGCCATGTCCGGCAGCATTCGGATTTGCACGATGACTGTCCGCACGCCCCACCACAACCCGGCACTTACGAGTAGAACGATAAGCACGTACCCGTACCAGTCGTTGAACCAAATGACGGCATTGTCGATTGCGTCCATGCCGGAAGTGTAAAGGCCGATCGAGTGATCCTCCGGGAAGTCACGGTCGGTGGGTGAATTGTCGGGGCCAGCCGGGTTTCGTCGACGTTGCTGACGCCCCACCTAGACCCAGTTTCGTTCCGGCATGACGTTTCTGGCACGACTGAACCCCCGACCGGCGGTGATTTCCGGCTGGTCGGGTGGTTAAGCCCCTAGCAAGTGGTCGAGGTGGGCCTCGATGCGGGAATCCTTCGCCGAGGGTGGGGCGTGCGGACCCTGAATGGGCAGCAACTCGGCGTGGTGGGTTTGGTTGACCCGCCACTGAGCGCGTCGGCCGGGGGTGCGGGGTCGCCAAGCGACCCGGCCCCGGGCGGGGCCATCAATAACAAGTTGGGTTTCCCACTCGCCGACGTTCTTGCCGACCGAACGGTTGTGGCGTCCGCACGCGGCACCCAAATGGTCTACATCGGTGGGGCCACCGTCGGCCCAATCGGGGAAGTGGTGCGCCTCGGTCCGGGCGAACGGGGCATTGCACCGGTGTGCGGTGCACCCGCGGTCGCGGGCGAAAAGCATCAGCCGTTGGGGCTTGTTGGCCAACCGCGACCCCCGCCCCAAGTAGAGAGGCTGGCCGGTGGAGTTGGCGAAGACCGCCAAATGCGGGGTGGCATCCGCGGCCAGCTCGACGAGCTCGCCCACCGGAACGCGGGTGCCGGTCGCAGTGAGGGCGACTCCGGCCTGTTCGGCCAACTCCCGGTCAGTCACCGTGACGACCAACTCGCTGGAGAGCGCCCGGCCGGCGCCGGGCCGCAGGGCTTGCTCGGCCTCCAGCAGCGCCAGCAGGGCGTCGTGCTGGCGTTGGCCGATCGAACGGTCATCGCGTTCGGCCGCCGCAGCCAGGGCGGCCGGATCAGCAGCCTCAGCAGCCCCGCGTGGGGAGGCTGGGTCGGCGGGGTTGTTCATCCCGGGCTTGGCCCAGGAGTCGAACATGACCTCGAACCGGGCCCGAAGTTCGGGGGTGAGGTAGCCCCGAACTTTGCTCATCAGGCGTTGGTCTTGCCCGCCGAGCCCGAACTGGCGGAGCCGTTTGCGGTCCCGCTCGTCGGTGAGCGCCCCGTCCGGGTCGAGGTGGGCCAACAATCGGTGCCCGGCGGTGCGGACCCCCGCCGGAGTGAGGTCGCGGGCGACCTCGGCCAACTGGGCCTCAGCCCCGGCCTGCACCTGCGGGTCGACCGCACTGGGGATCTTGCGCATCACCTCGTCGATCACCACCACGTGGTCGGTGCCGATAGCGCCGTCGGCGACCGCCTGCGCGGTGGCCGGAAACACCGGCGGAAGAGTCTCGCCCTGCAAATTGGCCAGGCGGGCGATGCCTGCGCCGGTGATCCGGCGGCGCTTGGCTTCCCCGTCACCGAGGCGAAGGCCTCCGGCGAGGTAGGCGTGCAGTGAGAGGAACCCGGCCTTGCGGTAGGCGCCGCGGTCGGAGATCTCGGCCAGTAGCGCCGAGTTGGCGCCGTCGAAGCGGCGGTTGGCCCGCTCAAGGACCTCCGCGGTCTCCAAGAGCTGCCCCTCGGTGGAAGCAGCGAACACCGCCCCGGCGAGCTGGGTCATCGCCGCGTCGATAACGACCGCGAGTTTGGCCGGATCGGCCATCTCGGCGATTGCCTGGGTTAGGTCCATCGGGTCCACCTCCTCGCGGCGTTAGTGAAGTAGCTGCACTGACGTAGCTGCGCTAAAGAACCTGTAGTGAAGCACTTCACTCTGTGTTCGTTTATTTGTGTGAACACTATCGCGAGGGTCTGACAATTTTCGTCACCCGACGGGCGGACGCTCAGGTACCAACTGGTTACCCGCGGCGGCGGCCCGGTAGGTGGGCTTGCTCGCTGTCGTGGTCGAAGATGGTGAGGATCTCAGCGGGACCTTCGTGGGCTTCAATCACGTGCGGGGTCATGGTTGAGAACTCGGCAGCCTGGCCGGGGTGCACCAGGATGGTTCTGGTTCCTAGCCGGAGTTTGATGATCCCGCTAAGGACGGTGAACCACTCGTAACCCGGGTGCACCCGCGCCTCGGTGGTATCGAGTTCATCAGTGATGCGCATTTTGCCGATGGTGACGCCACGTCGATCGCGTTCGCGAGAGAGAAGCCAGAAGGTAGTGCCGCCAACTGCTTCCGGCTCGGGGCGAATCACCACGTCCTCTTCCCCTTCTGGTTCAACAAGTTGATCAAGGGAGGTGCCGAGCGCCTTGGCGATCGCCACAAGTTGCTCCACCGCGATCCGCTGATTTCCAGTCTCGATACGACTCAGCGTCGAAGGCGAGAGGAAGCAGCGTGCGGCGAGCACATCGAGGGTCCAGCCGCGTGCGACACGCAGCCCTCGGACTCGTTGCCGAATGATGGACTCCGTCGATTCTTGCGTCATACGCAAGATTGTATGCGCATATAGGAAATCCACCTACGGTTGTCGCTATGGAACCCCACTCACATCAACCACCACGACAGCCCTGGCGCGATCTACCAGATGGCTTAGCCTCACACCTAGATTTAGAAGCGAAGTTGAGCGAGTCGATAAGAACAACTTCCCTCGAGCGGGCGGCGGTCGCCTTGACCGAAACCCCCACACAGATCCTCGATCTCGGGTCGGGCACCGGCGCAGACGTGATCGCCCTAGCGCGGCGCTTCCCGGCCTCACGCATTCACGCCGTCGACGTCTCTGGGGAGCTCCTTGGCCGCGTTGCTGATGTGGCGGCAACTGCAGGCGTAGGAGACCGCGTTGAGCAACACCTGGTCGACCTGGACGGCGATTGGACCTCGAAGGTTCCCCACGGCGTCGACTTGGTCTGGGCTGCACTGTCTTTGCATCACGTCAGTGATCCGCGTGCCGCACTTCAACAGGCGTATGCAGCGTTGCGCCCAGGCGGGGTGCTCATCGTGACCGAGCTGACCGGCCAACCTCGGCTCGAACCTGACGATCTGGGCACCGGTAGCGCCGGGCTGCGTCATCGCATCGCCGAGGCCCTGCCGCGTCACGAGCACGCGAGCAACGACTGGACCCGGCTGCTGAGCCAGGTTGGTTTCACCAAGATTGAACGAAACGACCACACGGTGAGCGCCCATGTGGATACGCCGCACGGCGCCCAGTATTTGCAGCAAATGCTGCGCGCGCAACGCGAACATCTCCAGCCGGGCGTCACGGACAAGGACGTCGCTGCCCTCGATACCGTGATCGAGTCAGTCAATGCCCGGAACTCAATGGTCTCGTCGCATTCGGACCGAGCGGTGTGGATGGCGGTTCGCCCAGAATTCGACGGAACCGGCAATCCGCCCGAGGTGATCCCGCCCGAGGTGATCGAGGTGGACGTGGCTGTCCTCGGTGGCGGCTCTGCGGGGCTTGCGGCAGCGATCGCTCTGGCCCGCTCCCGCCGCCCAGTGGTGGTCGTCGATGCCGGACAACCACGCAATGCCCCCTCCGATGGCGCTCACAACGTACTTGGCAGCGAAGGCATCGCACCCAACGAACTGCTTGCCCGCGGACGTGCGGAAGCGCAGTCGTACGGGGTGCGCATTGTGAAGGGCGAAGCGACGGGGGTCTCCGGCACCGTCGACGATTTCACCGTCGACGTGTCAACTGGCACCCAGCGTATTCACGCGCGCCGGATCATTCTGGCAACCGGGCTCGTCGATGACCTCCCCGATGTCCCGGGCGTGAAGGCCGGGTGGGGGCGCTCAGTTCTGCATTGCGCTTTCTGCCATGGGTGGGAGGTCCGCGATCAACGTATCGCGGTCTTAAGCCGCGACGAAGTAGCTATCCACCAGGCATTGCTATTCAGCCAGCTCAGCGCGCACGTCACCGTACTGCTCCACGAAGCCCCTGACCCTACGGCGGAGCAATGGGAACAATTGAAATCCCTCAACGTCTCCGTCGTCCGCTCTCGGGTCGAACGCCTCGTCGTCGACGGCACTCAGGTGCGTAGCGTTGAACTCGAAGGTGGCGAATCATTCGATGTGGACGCGGTCGTCGTAGTCCCCCGGTTCAATGCCCGGACCGACATCTACGAATCTCTCGGCGGCACTGCGGAAGCAAACCCGTTCGGCCATCAGATTCCGACGGACCCGCGCGGCATGACGCCCGTGCCTGGAGTCTGGGCCGCAGGCAATGCAAGCCAGTCGATGGCGATGATCGTCGCGTCTGCCGCATCCGGAGTTGCCACCGGTGCTGCGGTACACGGTGACCTGGCGTTCGCGGACCTCACTCTCGCCGTGTCACGCGCTCACAGCTAACGGGAAACACTCGTCGCCGTAGCGAGCCAGTCACGAAGCCGACGGCACCAAGGAATGACGGTTTCGCGGAAACAGTTTACGGCACAACGCATCTGGGCTCCCGAATCGCCTTGCGGCGTTCGGGAGCCCAGAGTCAGTGTTACTGCGTCAGCGTTACTGCGTCAGATTAGCGAGTTTCACGCGGGGGCTTGTTGGGGCTCCAGCGAACATCGGCGTTGTTGAACGGGTTGTCCATCGGGTTGCTGAGTGCGTAACCAGCAATGGCCCACGGGCCGGTGCAGCCGCGGACCACGTGCCAGGTCTTGATCGACTCGCCCGGTGCCAGCTCGCCTGCGCGGCGAACGCCGGTCGCCGAGTAGTAGCGCATGCCGTTGCTGCGGGGGCCGATTTCCTGGTCGGCGGCCAGCCGCGGGATCGAAGCCTCGGGTCCGTCGAGTTCGCCGACGCGCACATGCTTGACGGTGGTGTTGCCGACGTTGCGAACGAACACGACACGGTCAGTGCCGGGGCGGTCGTGGCTGGTCACGCATTTGGTGTACGCGGAGACGGCGAGGTCGCCAGCGGCGGCTGCAGTTCCGGTACCGGCAACGAGCCCTGCGGCAACGGTGCCGGTCGATGCCACCACAATTGCGGCACGGATGAGGTTCTTCTTCATTTCTCCCCTTCAAATAGTGGTTCTCCCGGCGGCGCGCCGACTGTTTCCCTGATGTTGTAAGGGTGACAGTATCCTGAGAATCTACTGTGATACGCGAAACACAATACTTCACTCAAATCGCTCCACTCACGCATCGGACGCAGACGGCGTGGTCGGTGCCCCGAGATTAAGACAATCGAAGGACATCGCCGGGATTACCATCCGAATCGCTCGTTTCTTCGTACCGGCACCGGCCGTGAAATCGCTGCTAGGCAATCGAACGTGCAGGGCCGCAGCCTAGCCTCGGGCCATGGGCGGATCACGGTGCGTCGAGCGGTGATCAGAGTTACCGCTGGCCGCGAGCCGACTCGCCGGATCGACACCCTCGCGGCGGAACACCCCTCGAAATCCGTATTGCGGGAACACCTCTCGCGGTCACCATGCGTACGCCGGGGCACGATGTGGAGCTCGCCGCCGGCTTCCTCGTGTCGGAGTATGTGATCGCCAAAGCCGACGAGTTTTACTCTGCCATCCACTGCGGTGGCCCCGGTACTGGCGGCGAAATCAACGATTACAACGTGCTCGATGTCGCGCTCGCTCCCGGTGTCCGGCCGCCCAAGCCCACTGGACGCGCAATTTCTACACCACCAGCTCGTGCGGGATTTGCGGGAAGGCCAGCATCGACGCCGCACGCACCGTCTCGCGCTTCAGGTACGCGAGGATCCGGTGGTCGTTTCCGCAGAGCAGGTGGCGAGTTTTCCGGAATGACTGCGCGCGGAGCAATCCGTCTTCGACAAGACCGGCGGTCTGCACGCTGCCGCGTTGTTCGACGCCGCGACCGGCGAGCTCCTCGTGCTCCGCGAGGACGTCGGTCGGCACAACGCCGTTGACAAGGTGGTCGGGTGGGCTCTACTCCAGCGTCGATTGCCCCTACGCGGCATCGTCCTTCAGGTCTCCGGTCGGGCCAGCTTCGAGCTGGTGCAGAAGGCGGTGACCGCCGGGATACCCGTGCTCTCGGCGGTCTCGGCACCGTCGTCGCTCGCGGTGGAACTGGCCGACGAGGCGGACCTGACGCTGCTCGGCTTTGTCCGCGAAGACCGCCTGAACATCTACTCCCAGCCCCACCGAGTGCGACAGGAAGTCTGGACACGACCAGTGACCATCAGTCCCCCGACTCGGGCCGCATTCCCGGCCTTTTGCCCGAGGTCCCCCGGCAGGGCGGCTACGGGCCCGTCACCGACGGCGCATGGTCAAGCTCCCCGTACCGTCACGCCGCCGCGTCTTGGGGTGCCGCGAAGTCGGTCGGTTCCATCCTGTTTCAACAGCGCGAGCTGATCCGGGGCGCGCCCTCCATGTTCGTGATGAACCATCCCACCGGTTACGACTGCCCGGGCTGCGCGTGGCCCGACGACAAGAAGCTAACCCTGGACCTCTGCGAGAACGGCGTCAAGCACGTCACCTGGGAGATGACTCCCAAGCGCGTCAAGCGCGAGTTTTTCGCGCAGCACACGGTCAGCGAACTGGCCGACTGGACCGATTTCGAGTTGGAGAACGAGGGTCGGCTCACCGAGCCCATGGCATACGACGAGCAGTCCGACCGCTACGTCCCAATCAGCTGGGACGACGCATTCACGCTGGTCGGTGACGTGCTGCGCGGGCTCGCCAGCCCCAACGAGGCGGCCTTCTACACTTCGGGGCGGCTGAGCAACGAGGCCACTTTCCTCTATCAGCTCATGGCTCGCGAGTACGGCACCAACAACCTGCCCGACTGTTCCAACATGTGCCACGAGGCATCGGGCCGGGCGCTGAAGGCGGCAATTGGCACTGCGAAGGGCACCTGCGATTTGGACGATTGGGAGGAGGCCGACGCCCTGTTTGTGATGGGCGTTAACGCCGCTTCGAATGCGCCTCGCATGCTCACGGCCCTGGCGAACGCGACCCGTCGCGGCGCCCAGGTGGTGCACATCAATCCGCTTGTGGAGGCTGGCGAGACCAAGACCATCGTCCCGCACGAGATTGTCGACATGGCGATGATGAAGGAAACCTCCGTCTCGGACCTGAATATGCAGGTGCGACCCGGCGGCAGACCTCGCCCTCATGCGCGGCCTCGCGAAGGTCGTCCTGGAGGCCGCGGAATCAGATCCGACCGTGCTCGACCGGGCCTTCTTGGAAGGCCTCACGGCCGAGTTCGAGGCGTACCGCGACCTTGTGGCCGCCACCAGCTGGGACGAGATCACCGCGCAGGCTGGCCTTTCCGAGGAAGAGATTCGCCGCGCCGGGCAGATCTACCTCGACGCGGACAAAACGGTGATCTCCTGGTGCTTGGGCGTCACGCAGCACGAGCACGGTGTCGACACCGTCCGCGAAATCACGAACCTGCTGCTCCTGCGCGGCAATATCGGCCGACCGGGGGCGGGCCCGTCACCGGTGCGCGGCCACAGCAACGTGCAGGGCAACCGTACCTGCGGCATCGATCACCGTCTCCCGGCATGGGCCGACAAGCTCGACGAGGTCTGCGGCATCGTCTCCCCGCGGGCCAATGGCTTCGACACGGTCAATTCAATCGAGGCCATGAACGACGGCCGGGTAAAGGTCTTCGTTGGCATGGGCGGAAACTTTGTGCTCGCCGCGCCCGACACCGTCTATACGGCAGCGGGACTGCGCAAGACCGAGCTGACCGTTCAGGTGAGCACCAAGCTCAACCGCAGCCACCTGGTCCACGGGCGCCGCGCGGTGATCCTGCCCTGCCTTGGCCGCACCGAGAAGGACGAGCAGGTGTCTGGACTTCAGGGAGTCACCGTTGAGGACGCTATGAGCATGGTGCACATTTCTCGCGGCAAGCGTCGGCCCGCGTCGGCGGAGTTGAAGTCTGAGATGGCGATCATCGCCGGTATCGCGCAGGCCACACTGCCGGAGAGTCGCACTCCGTGGCAGTGGTACGTCGACGACTATGACCGCCTTCGCGACGGGATGGCTAAGGTGCTTCCCGGCTTCGAGGGGTTCAACGAGCTGATCAAGGTTCCGGGAGGCTTCCGGATACCGCAGCCGGCCCGCGAGCGGGTGTTCCAGACGCCGTCTGGCCGCGCCGAGTTCTCCCTGGCACCGATGCCGAACGTTATCCCCGCCGAAGAGGACGTGCTGATCCTGGGCACCATGCGCTCGCACGATCAGTGGAACACCACGATCTACTCGGCGAACGACCGCTACCGCGGTATCAAGAATCTGCGCGAACTGATCTTCCTGAACGAGGCCGATATGCGTGCCCGAGGCCTAACCGAGGGTGACTTCGTCGATATCACTTCCACGTCGCGGGATGGCTCGCAACGCACACTGCGCCGGTTCCGCGCGCTGCGCTACGACCTACCTCGGGGTGCGGCCTCCGGCTACATGCCGGAGATGAACGCCCTCGTCGGTATCGCCGACTACAGCACCCAATCCGATCAGCCGCTAATGAAGAACGTGGCCGTGCGGATCAGCAAGTCCGCCTGACACTGTCGGGTTCGACGGTAAGCACGCGCTGAACCCCAAAAGCAGATGAGTCGCGACATCGTGTGTAAACAATGTCGCGACTCATCACCTTGCGGAAGCGGAGGGATTTGAACCCCCGGTGGTTTCACCCACGCTCGCTTTCAAGGCGAGTGCATTCGGCCGCTCTGCCACGCTTCCCTGGCGACCAAGATTAGCGCACGAGTGTCTGGCTCGACGAGGCCCACCTACGGTCTCCCTCGACGCAACCATCACACACTGGAAGACTGGACCCATGCGCGCCATCTCAGCTAATGCCACCATGAGCGTCATCGACGTCCCCGACCCCCAACCACGAGCTGGTGAAGTCGTCATCGATGTCGTCGCAGCTGGCGTCAACCGTGCCGACGTGTTGCAGCGCGCAGGCCACTACCCGCCACCTCCCGGCGCGTCCGAGATCTTCGGCCTCGAGGTGTCCGGCCGCATCAGCGCACTCGGCGACGGAGTCACTGGCTGGAGCATCGGCGACGAAGTCTGCGCATTGCTCGCGGGCGGAGGCTACGCCGAAAAGGTCGCTGTCCCATCGGTGCAGGTGATGCCGGTTCCGCACGGCATCAGCCTCGTCTCCGCGGCGGCGCTCCCCGAAGTGGCGTGCACGGTGATGTCGAACGTTGTGATGGCTGGCCGCCTATCGCCTGGCGAACTGTTCCTCGTCCACGGCGGCACCAGCGGAATAGGCACCCACGCCATCCAACTTGCTCGCGCCATGGGTGCCCGCGTAGCGACTACCGCGCGCACCAGCGAGAAACTGGCTCGCGCACAACAACTCGGTGCCAACATCCTCATTAACTACATCGACGACGACTTCACCGAACGCTTGAAAGCCGAAGGCGGGGCAGATGTCATCCTCGACATCATGGGTGCCAAGTACCTCGATCGGAACCTGTCGGCCCTCGACACCAACGGTCGCCTAGTCATCATCGGGATGCAGGGCGGCGCTAAAGCCGAGCTCAACATCGGAACCCTCATGGCGAAGCGTGCCTCGATCATCGGGACCACGCTCCGGTCACGACCCTCGAGTGGCACCCCCGATTCAAAGGCATCGGTGGTCACCGAAACTGTGGCGCGCACATGGCCGTTGGTGGAATCGGGCGACATCCGTCCCATCATCGACTCCACTTTCCCACTCGCCGAAGTCGCTGCTGCGCACGAGCGGCTCACCTCGGGCGATGCCGTCGGAAAGATTCTGTTGACGGTGTAGCCGAAGCCCGGATGCGAGCGATTGCACCCCGCCCTAGTCGGCGAGTTGTGCACCCAACTCACCAAAGATGGTGCACAGCTGACGGTATTTCTCCTCGCTCAACCGGTCGATGACGAGGGTGCGGACGGCCCGGTCGCGGGCCGCGAGCACTGGGTTGAGCACCGCGAGGCCTTCATCGGTGATCTTGACCCACCGCTGACGGGCATCCTTCTGTCGCACGTCGACTTCGGAACTGTCCACGCGCGCAACGAGACCGCGCTCCAAGAATCTGGTGACCTGTCGAGAAACGGTACTCAAACTGATCTGCGTGCGATCGGAAAGATCACTGATCCGCAATTGGGGTGCAGCTGTCAACACCTCAAGTACCCGCCAATCCGCTGACGACAGCGTCGACGCTTGATCGACTTCTCGACACAACGATCGATATGTCAGCCAGCCACCCTGAACGAGCTGCTGCCACAGCTCACGCTGCTCCGCACTCATCGTCGGCTCATCACTTGCCGTCACCGCAGCCCCCCGCGTAGTTGAAACATGCCCCAAGATTACCGAGCGGGTCTCAGCCGAACGATCCAAGGACGCGGACCAACTGGTCCACCTCGAACGGCGTCGAATACGGAGACAGTCCAACAGTCACCGCGCCACCGATATCGGCGACACCAATCGCTTCGAGCGCACGATTAGGAATATCGTTGAGCGCCGCGATTCCGTTATCGCTCAACCGCGCACAGACATCGGCTGCTGTCACGCCGCTGACCACGAAGCTTACGATCGGCACCCGGTGCGCATCTGGTCCGATGATCGACACATTCGACAGGTGCGACAGCGAATTCACCAGGTAATACAGCAACCTGTGCACATACTCGTAGGTCGCATCCATCGACGCGGTAATCCGGTCGCGGCGCGGACCGGTGGCGCCGCCATCGAGTCCCGCCAAGTAGTCCACCGACGAAACCAAGCCCGCCAGCATGGCACCAGAAACGTGCTCGGGTTCGAGCCGTGTCGGACCCGTCGATGTCGGATCCTGCGAAACTCGTGTCAGCGAACTAATTGCCGTCGGATCGGCAAACGCCAGAGCCGACACCCGCGGCCCACCCCACCGCTCGGCAGACACCAGCACAACGTCGGCCCCCAATTCGGTCATCGACAGTGGCACATAGGGTGCGGCGGTCGACGCATCCACAAGCAGTTGTGCCCCGGCAGCCCGCGCGTGTCCGGCGATGGGACCGATGTCGGTAATCGCACCGG
The DNA here is from genome assembly GCF_056682775.1 of Gordonia sp. 34D. Taxonomy (NCBI): domain Bacteria; kingdom Bacillati; phylum Actinomycetota; class Actinomycetes; order Mycobacteriales; family Gordoniaceae; genus Gordonia; species Gordonia sp. 34D. The sequence goes on from NZ_CM155293.1 coordinate 2,845,368, forward strand.
TCACCGACGACGCGAGCGTCACCGCAACGATCGACGTACGACTGTCAACAACATCGGCGAACTGCCAGGTCGGCAATGTCCCGTCCTCAATATTGACCTCGGCCCACCGCACTTGTGTTCCGTGCCTGCCTGCCCCAGCCAACGCGGGCGCGAGAACCTCCTCGTCGTCGGACCGCGAGAGCACAATATTGCGATTCATCCACGACGACAGCGGCTGCGCATCCAAGAATGCGGTGACCAACGCGGCGCGCGACGTACCCAGGACCACTCCGGCCGGATCAGTGCCAAGCAGATCCGCGATGGCATCTCGGGCATCTGCGACGGCTTTGGCGACCGCTCGCGCCTGCGGACTCCGCGTCCCAGAAATGCCCGGTAACGTGCGAAAACCGGTGCCGACCGCGGAGGCGACCGCATCCGGAATTTGCATGCCTGCCTGCGGATCCAAGTAGATCCAGCCGTCGCCTAAAGCGGGGAAGAGTCCCCTGACGGAGGCGATGTCGAACGGCATATGCCCAACGATACTGGCAGAAGAAAGTGCACAATGGCACCCATGCACCCCGCAATGTTCGGTTCAGCAACTCCGGACGGGCCCGGCAACCCGTCCGATCCAGGCTTCGGCCAGGTTGGCGTTCCTCCGTCCGAGGACGGCGACGGCGTCATCATGCCCGGCGTCATGCCCGGAATGGCACCGGACGACGATTCGGCGAGCAGCGTCGCAGGCATGGTGGAACAGCCAGCGAAGGTGATGCGCATCGGCACCATGATCAAACAACTGCTGGAGGAAGTGCGCGCAGCACCTCTCGACGACGCCAGTCGCACCCGGCTCGCCCAAATCCATCGCACCTCGATTGCCGAACTTTCCGACGGTTTGGCACCGGAATTGCGCGAGGAACTCGAACGCCTGGCGCTTCCCTTCTCCGACGAAGAAACCCCGTCCGACGCCGAACTCCGGATTGCCCAAGCCCAGCTCGTCGGCTGGCTGGAGGGGCTCTTCCACGGCATTCAGACCGCGCTGTTCGCTCAACAAATGGCGGCCCGGAGCCAACTTGAGCAGATGCGTCAGGGTGTCCTCCCACCGGGAGCTTCGCCACATGACGGGCACAGCACGGGCCAGTACCTCTGACGCACTTGTATGCTGTGGCGTTGTGTCAGCCGTAGTCGATAGCGGCGGAATCCCGCCCGCACCTGTGTCCTCGGATTCGAAAACGTTCGCCCGTGGTTTTAAAGACCTGGCGGACGGCTTCCGCAACTCCGAACTCTGGCTGCATCTCGGCTGGACCGATATCAAACAGCGCTACAAGCGTTCGGTCCTCGGACCGCTGTGGATCACGATCGCCACGGGTGTCACCGCGCTCGCGATGGGCATCCTGTACGGCGAGTTGTTCCACATGGACATCAACTATTTCCTGCCGTACGTGACGCTCGGTTTCATTTTTTGGGGCTTCATCGAGACGACGATCCTTGATGGTTCGGTGGTGTTCTCCACCAACGAAGGCCTCATCAAGCAACTACCGGCACCGGTCAGCATCCACGTCTATCGCAACGTGTGGCGCAGCCTGATCATTTTTGCCCACAACGTGGTGATCTACGTGATCATCTACGCGGTGTTCCGGCCTTCCCTGGACTGGTCCGCTTTGCTGGTGTTCCCGGCCCTGGGCTTGTACATCCTGAACGCCGTGTGGGTGACGATTGTCTTCGGCATCATGTCGACTCGCTTCCGCGACATCGGGCAGTTGCTGAGCACCATGATCCGCCTGGTGTTCTTTATGACGCCGATCATCTGGTCTGCCAAGTCGCTCACCGACATCGGCGGCGGCGTCACCGGACGCGCCAAGCTGGCTGAGCTGAACCCGATGTACCACTACCTGGAGATCGCCCGAGCACCACTCATGGGTGAACCCGTCGCTTTCTACCACTGGCTCATCGTTATCGGCTGCACGCTGCTCGGCTGGATGGCAGCCATGTTCGTGATGCGTAACTTCCGCTCACGCGTGCCGTACTGGGTCTAAGGGGAATCATGACCAAAACAACCGACATCCGCGTCGACACGTGGGACGCAGGCATCGACTTCCCGATCTTCGACGCCAAGACCCGGTCGCTGAAGAAGGCCGTCGTTGGCGCTGCGGGCGGCATCATCGGCGCCAACAACTCGAAGACGGTCGTCGTCGAGGCGTTGCGCGATATCAACCTGCACCTCGAGCACGGCGCTCGCATTGGCCTCGTCGGCCACAACGGTGCAGGAAAGTCCACGCTCCTGCGTCTCCTGGCAGGCATCTATGAGCCAACGCAGGGGTCCTGTCGCGTTCAGGGCCGCGTGGCTCCGGTCTTCGACCTCGGTGTCGGCATGGACCCGGAGATCTCCGGCTACGAGAACATCGTCATTCGCGGCATGTTCCTCGGAATGAGCCGCCGCGAGATGCTCAAGAAGACCGACGAGATCGCCGAGTTTTCCGAACTGGGCGACTACCTCAACATGCCGCTGCGCACCTACTCGACCGGCATGCGCGTGCGTTTGGCACTCGGCGTTGTGACGTCGATCGATCCCGAAATCCTGATCCTCGACGAAGGCATCGGTGCGGTCGACGCCGAGTTCATGAAGAAGGCCCGCGTCCGACTGCAGGCCCTGGTAGAACGCTCGGGCATCCTTGTCTTCGCCAGCCACTCCAACGAATTCCTGGCCCAACTGTGCGACCGCGCGCTCTGGATCGACCACGGTAGGGTCCGCATGGATGGCGGCATCGAAGAAGTGGTCGGCGCCTACGAAGGCCCCGACGCGGCTCTGCACGTTCGCAAGGTGCTCGCGGAACTTGAAGCGAACCCCGGGAAGACCATCTAGTGGCCGAAAACAACGTGCCCGACAAAATCGTTGCGGTCGTCGTCACTCACAAGCGTCGCGAACTTCTCGCCGAATCGCTGAAGGTGCTGTCGTCGCAGGACCGCCCGGTGGACCACCTGATCGTCGTCGATAATGCGGCGGAACCCGAAGTCGGCGAGTTGGTTGCAGCTCAACCGGTCCTGACGACTTACCTGCCGTCGCTTCACAATCTGGGCGGTGCCGGCGGCTTCGCGCTCGGCATGCTGCACGCCCTTGCCCTTGGCGCGGACTGGGTGTGGTGTGCCGACGACGACGGTCGTCCCGAAGGTCCGCAGGTCCTTTCGACGTTGATTTCGTGCGCGCAACGCCACAATCTGGGACAGGTGTCCCCGGTGGTCGTCAACATCACCGATCCCGACTCCCTGGCATTTCCACTGCGGCGCGGCCTGGTGTGGCGTCGCAAGCGGTCCGAGCTTTTCGCACCCACTTCTGACGGCACCCAGATCGACCCCAATGACGATCTCCTGCCTGGCATCGCGTCGCTGATGAACGGCGCACTGTTCTCTGCGGCAACGTTGGAGGCGGTGGGCGTCCCCGACCTACGACTGTTCTTCCGCGGCGACGAAGTGGAAATGCACCGTCGCCTGGCCCGCTCGGGCGTCAACTTCGGCACCTGTCTGACCACCGCCTACCTCCATCCGGACGGTAGCGATGAGTTCCGGCCCATTCTCGGCGGTCGGATGCACACGCAGTACCCCGACAACGAGGTGAAGCGATTCTTCACCTACCGCAACCGCGGCTATCTGATGAGCCAGCCGGGGATGCGGAAGCTCCTCCCGCAGGAGTACGCGCGCTTCGGCTGGTATTTCCTCGTCCAACAGCGTGATCTCGCGGGGTTCCGCGAATGGCGGCGTTTGCGCGCTTTGGGGCGTGACGAACGCTTCTCGCGTCCCAGTTAGTGGCATAACCCCCGCCGCACATTTAGAACGTGTTCTAGTGTGTGACCTATGCGATTTACCTTCGCCGAAGCGATGACCGACATCAACTACTACCCGCCGCTGGCTCAGGCCGCCGAAGCCGCGGGCTTCAGTGGGATCACCCTCCCCGATTCCATTGCCTACCCGGAAGTTTCGGACAGCACCTACCCGTACACGCCGGACGGGCGACGCGAGTTCCTTGAAGACAAGGACTTCATCGAGCCCTTCGTCTTGGCTGGTGCCCTCGGTGCCGTCACCACCAATCTGCGGTTCCTGCCGTTCGTGCTGAAGCTGCCGATCCGCCCGCCGGTCCTCGTCGCCAAGCAAGCCGCATCGGTCGCTGCGATCACCAACAACCGACTGTCGTTGGGTGTGGGCACCAGCCCGTGGCCCGAGGACTACGACATCATGGGCGTCGACTTCGCGCGCCGCGGCCGCCGCATGAACGAATGCATGGACGTTCTCCGAGGCCTGACCGCAGGCGGATACTTCGAGTTCCACGGCGAGTTCTACGACATCCCGCGCATCAAGATGAGTCCGGCACCGACCGAACCGATTCCGCTCCTCGTTGGCGGTCACGCCGATGCCGCACTCAAGCGCGCCGTGATCCGCGGCGACGGTTGGATGCACGGTGGCGGCGCTCCCGAAGAGCTCGACATGTGCCTCGATAAGTTGGCGGCCATCCGCAAGGCCGAAGGCAAAGAAAACGACCCGTTCGAGATCCACGTCATCTCACTCGACGCCTACACCGTCGACGGCTGCAAGCGCCTCGAAGACAAGGGCATCACCGACGTGATCGTCGGATTCCGCCTCCCGTACATCATGGGCACCGACCCGGAACCCCTCGAAAACAAGATCGCGAACATCAGCAGGTTCGGTGAGTCAGTGATTTCCAAGGTCAATCCATGACAGGCGGACTGATTCTTCGGCTCCTTCGCATGTCAGGTACGTTTACGGAATGACCAGCGGTGAAATGACACGCACGGACGCGATCAATCAGTCGATCGGAAAGGTCTACTCGACAGCCGATTACTACGAGGTCGGACGCGAGAAGATTCGCGAATTCGCCCGTGCCCTGCACGACGACAATCCGCTGCACTGGGACGACGAGAAGGCCCGCGACCACGGTCACGGCGCGCTGGTCGCACCGCTGACGATCGTGGCCATCATGGGCGCGAAGGCTCAGACCCAGCTCCTCGATAAGGCGATTCCCGGCGATCTGCTGCGCTCCGGCGTCCTGCAGGTGGATCAGCGTTTCGCATACCATCGCCCTATCGAGGCTGGTGACAAGCTGTATTGCGACGTGTCGTTGGAGTCGTACCGCAGTGTGGCCGGTGCCGACCTGTTCACCGTGAAGACGCTCGTCCGCGACGTCAACAAAGGTGTTCTACACGAGTCGTGGACGTCGCTCGCCGGACCGGGCGAGAAGGGCGAACTCCCCGAGAACTTCGAGGACATCGTCGACGGCGTCATGTTCAGTGGCGGTGATTCGCACGTCGATCCGCTGATCCCGTCGGAGCCGGCGGAAATCCCGGAACCGGCCAATGTTCGATGGTCGACCATCCCGTTCGAGTCGCTGACCGAAGGGATGGATCTGCCTCCGCGGGCCCAACGGTTCACCCGCGGTGACGTCATCAACTACATCGGGGTCTCCGGTGACCCGAACCCGATCCACCACAGCGCGTCCGTCGCCCGCAAGGCGGGACTGGAAACTGTCGTCGCGCAAGCCATGCTGACCTTGGGGACCGCTGCCGGCTACCTGACCTCGTTTGTCGGTGACCCCGCCGCGTTCATCGATCTCAGCGGACGCTTCACCAGCCCGGTTTACGTGCCCGCCGACGAACCCGCTGTCGTGGAGTACACGGCCAAGATCAAGTCGTTGGATCCGGAAACTCGCCGCGGCCTGATCGTGTTCGGCGCCAGCCTCAACGGCAAGCGCGTCTACGGCCGCTGCACGGCGAACGTCCAGTTCTCCTAAGCACCAGAAGTTTTGCGCGTCTCTACCGAATCTTGAAGATCACGGCCCGCTGAACCACAAAGTTCACGACGGTCGCCACGCCCTGGGCAATGCAGAACGCCAGCGCGGTGTACAGCAGTCCCGTCTCCCACTGCTGCATCAATCGGTCGTAGAGGCCGACGTTGATGAAGAACGTCACCACGTACAGCGCGATCACCGCAGCAAACCTGGCCTTGCTCGCTTCGGCGCGGAAGGTCCACCGGCGATTGATTAGGTAAGCGATCGTGGTCCCGAGAATGAAACCGGCACCCTTGGCAACCGGGAACGGTGCACCCACCACGTCCTGCAAAAATACGGTAAGCCCAAAGTCGAAGACCGCCGACAGCGCGCCCGTCAGGATGAACCGGACGATCTGCGTCTTGAGGTCGACGCTGGTCGATGCTTCCTCGTCGTCGAACGGCAACTCGATCGGCATCGGCGCATGACGGGTCTTGAAATCCTCGTGCGACGGATGCACCGCCGGGAATTGACCGGTGATGCGATCGTCTTGCGTTGCCTCGATCCGCTCGGTGACGGGATCGTTGGGGTTGGGGTCTGCCACGCAGTAAGCGTAGTGCCCGCCACTGAAGGTGAACTGAGAACGTCCCGTCTCGAATTTGCGGGTCGGGTTCCGCGGCGTCAACTGATCGGCCTAACCTCCCCTTATGACCAAGCTCTCACTCCCCCGCTTGGGGCGCCGCCTTGTTGTCGCCAGCGCCGTTGTGGCCACGGCCGCGGGCCTGTCCGTCGCTGTGGCCGCGCCAGCCCGCGCTGACGATTCGGCGACCCCGGCCGCCGTGTGGTCGGGCCTCGACGCCCGCGACTACTCCGGCCCGACCGGTGCACCCGGAACGTTGCTCTCCAAGACGGCGCTCGACCCGTCCATCGGCTTGAGTTCGGCGGGCAGCGCGTACCGCGTCCTTTATGCGACGACGGACTTCAACGACCGTCCCGCTGTCAGCACCGCTGCCATCTTCTTGCCGAAGAAGGCGGCACCAAAGAACGGCTACAAGGTGATCGCGTGGGCGCACGGCACTACTGGTTTGGGTGATGGCTGCACGCCGTCGGCCCTACCGCGCAGCGATCGGGACACCGCATACCTCAATCACTGGCTGGACCAGGGTTACGCGGTGGTCGGCACCGACTACGTGGGGCTGGGAACGCCCGGTCTGATGAACTACCTCAGTAGCAAGGTGCAAGCGCATTCGATCGTCGACTCGGTGAAGGCCGCATCGCATACCGGTCTGCCGCTGTCGAAGACGTGGGCGATTGTCGGACAGTCGCAGGGGGCGAGCGCCGCGCTTAACGGTGCGCGTTGGGCCACCGCCTACTCGCGCGGATCCGGTCTTGATTACCGCGGCGTGGTGTCGACGGGTACACCCGCCAACATTGAGCACATCGTGATGCAGGCTGGTCCGGGTTTCCCGCCGGTCGCGCTCCCCGCGGGCTTGAACACCTACGCCGCCTACATTTGGGCTGGCTTCGCTGATGCGCGGCCCGACTTGAAGCCAATGTCGATCCTGACCAGGGAAGGCCGCCGAATTGTCGCCGCGGCCCAGACCAAGTGCTACGCGGAAATGCATTCGATGGTCGAGGGCGCCAAGGTTCGCGACTGGTTCAGCAAGCCCGTCTCGTCGATTCCCGGGGTGCAGGGCGCGCTGGTCAACTACATGAGCACCCCGTACCGCGGCTACGACCGTCCGATCTTTATGGGCCAGGGCCTCGTCGACACGGATGTGCCTGCTCCGTCGGCGTTGTCGCTGTATGCGCAGATGGTCGCGAATGGTCAACCGGTCGAAATGCACGTGTACCCGACCAAGGATCATTCGGGAACGGTGCTCGCATCGATGAAGGACTCCACCCCGTTCCTGGCGCGGATCATGCGCTAAGCAGGCGTGTTACCACTAAATGTGCTGGTACTGGTCGTCATCCCGCTTGGGTTTGACGACGAGTATCGGCTTGCGGCAAAACGACAGCAGTTGCTGAAATGTGCTCCCCATCAGCAGTTTCCCCACTTGAGTGCGGCGTCGTAGGCCGATCACGAGCAATTCCGCTTCGGGCTCGTCCATCGCGGCCAGCAGTTCGTCGACGGGCGTGCTGCCGATAGTTTGCGAAAGTCGGTACTTGACGCCGGACGCAGCCAGGACCTTTTCGACCTCGGCCATCTCCTCGGCTTCGACGTGGTGTTGGCCCCGGCCATCGGACACCGCGTTGATCACCAGCAGGTCGGTTTCTCGGAATTGCGCCTCAGCAATGCCGTGCTCCAGGCACGCCTGGCCGAAGGAACCACCTGAGTAACCAACCACGATCACAGTGTTGTCCTCCTCGAAAGACACAGATCTCCGATAAAACTTAGTCGACACGGCAGACATCGAGCCGTCCGGGGACCCGCAAATGCGCTCGCCGGCCGAAAGTGCTGCGAGACACAGACCACGGGCAAGGCATCCAGATTTAGTGAACTGACGAGTACGCTCTACAGCGATGACGAACAACGCTGTACTTCCGATTGAGACCCGCAAGCTCATGGGCTGGGGCCGGACGATGCCGATCGAAGGCCACGTCCTGTCGACCCCGTACCCGGAGCTCATCGCCGAAGCAGTGGCGCGCGTGGCCGACGACAATGCCGACAAGCCCAGCTACCTGCGCCGCGGAGTGATCGCGCGCGGTCTGGGCCGCTCCTACGGTGAGAACGCCCAAAACTCCGGTGGCCTCACCATCGACATGACCCAGTTGACGCGGATCCACGAGATCAACGACGAAACCGGCGTGATCGACCTTGACGCTGGCGTCAGCCTCGACGCCCTGATGCGGATCGCGCTGCCGCACGGCCTGTGGGTCCCGGTGCTGCCCGGCACTCGCCAAGTCACCATCGGCGGAGCCATCGGCTGCGATATTCACGGCAAGAACCACCACAGTGCGGGCAGTTTCGGCAACCACGTCGTGGAGATCACCCTCCTGGTCGCGTCGGGCGAGATCTTGACGCTGACCCCCGAGGGTTCGGCCGACGATCCCGACGCCTCGATCTTCTGGGCCACCATCGGTGGCATCGGCCTCACCGGCATCATCTTGCGCGCCAAGATCAAGATGACGCGCACCGAAACCGCGTACTTCATCGCCGACGGCACAGTGACACAGAGCCTCGACGAAACCATCGCGCTCCACATGGACGGCTCGGAAGATAACTACACCTACAGTTCCGGCTGGTTCGATGCAATCAGCAAGCCGCCACGTCTGGGCCGCGGAACCTTCTCGCGCGGCAGTCTGGCGACGCTCGACCAACTGCCGGACAAGCTCGCCGCCGACCCGTTGAAGTTCGACGCACCGACGCTGGTGAACTTCCCGGATATCTTCCCCAACGGCCTGGCCAACAAGCTGAACTTCTCGATGGTCGGCGAAGCGTATTACCGCATGGGCGGTAACTACCAGGGCAAGATCCAAAACCTGACGCAGTTCTATCACCCGCTCGATCTGTTCGGGAACTGGAACCGCGCCTACGGTTCAAAGGGGTTCCTGCAGTACCAGTTCATCGTCCCGCCAGAGGCCGTCGAAGAGTTCAAGGGCATCATCTACGACATTCAGGCATCCGGGCACGTCAGCTTCCTCAATGTTTTCAAGCTGTTCGGCGAAGGCAACCAGGCTCCGTTGAGCTTCCCGATGCCGGGCTGGAATATCTGTGTCGACTTCCCGATTAAGCGCGGTCTGCACGAGTTCGTCCGCGAACTCGACCAGCGCGTCATGTCGATCGGCGGTCGCCTCTACACCGCGAAGGATTCGCGCACCAGCGCCGACACCTTCCACGCGATGTACCCGGAGATCGACAAGTGGATCGCCACGCGCCGGCGGATTGACCCAAACCAGGTCTTCATGTCCGATATGGGCCGCAGGCTCGAACTGGTTTAACCGCCCGGCCCCGACTGACCTTCCCCCGCAGACGAAAGAGATTCACCCATGTTTAACGCCGTAGGCGTTCCCCAATCCATCCTGATCCTCGGCGGCAGTTCCGAGATCGGCCTAGCTATCGCTTCCGAGTACCTCACGAAGGGCTCGATGCGCGTGGTCCTCGCGACCGTCCCGAACGATCCGGCCGCCGCCGCTGCTGCCGAACAGATGAAGGCCGCTGGCGCGTCGTCGGTGGAACTCATCGATTTCGATGCACTCGCCACCGATACGCATCCCGCTGTGATCGACGCAGCGTTCGCCAACGGTGACATCGATGTCGCGATTGTTGCCTTCGGCATTCAGGGCGACGACGAGCAGGCCTGGCAGGACCAGAAGCTGGCAGTCCTCGAAGCCAACATCAACTACACGGCCGCCGTCTCGGTTGGCGTGCTGCTCGGTGAGAAGCTCCGCGCCCAGGGCCACGGCCAAATCATCGCGATGAGCTCCGTCGCCGGTGAGCGCGTTCGTCGTTCCAACTTTGTGTACGGCTCTACCAAGGCCGGCCTTGATGGCTTCTACCTCGGCCTCGGCGACGCCCTCCGCCCCGACGGCATCGGCGTCCTGGTGATCCGCCCCGGACAGGTTCGCACCCGCCTGTCGGCGCATGTCGCCGAAGCCCCGCTGACCGTCAACAAGGAAGACGTGGCACGGATGGCTGTTGCCGCCGTCGACAAGGGCAAGGATGTTATCTGGGTTCCCGGACCGTTCCGCTTCATCATGATGGTGTTGCGGCACATCCCGCGCCCGGTGTTCCGCAAGCTCCCCATCTAGATCCGGTGGCTAGCTCCGCGGCGGCGCCCCGCCTGACCGGTCGCACCCGAGATGCCGTCGAAATTGGTGCAGGCATCATCGGTGCGGCGATCATCGCATTTGTTGGCTTGAAAGTTATCGGCGCGGTCGGCTGGCCCGCTTTTAACACCTCTAATGTGACGCGGGCGCTCACCTCGCTCGGGCAGATCATCTTTGTGCTGCTCGCCGCGGTGGCTGTCGTGTGGTCGCGGTATCGGGCACGGACGCTGCCATCGTTGCTGGCGGCGTTCGCGTCGGCCGGTTTGGTGACGGTCACGCTCGGGATGCCATTGGGTGCCACCAAGCTGTACTTGTTTGGGCTGTCGGTGGATCAGCAGTTCCGCACTGAGTACCTGACCCGCTTGACGTCGAGCCCGCACCTGGCGGACATGACGTATTCGGACCTGCCGCCGTACTATCCGGCGACATGGTTCTGGCTGGGCGGACGCTACGCCAACACGCTCGGCCTCGCCGGCTGGGAAGCGTACAAGCCGTGGGCCATCCTGTCGCTGGCCGTGGCCGCCGGACTCGGTGCCATCTTGTGGAACCGGATGTTCGGCGTCGCCGTCGGCACCGCGGTTTCCCTACCCGTCACCCTCGTGACCTTGAAGTTCGCGTCGCCCGAGCCTTACAGCGCCATCCTGATTTTGATTGGCGTTCCGATGCTGATCGTCTCCGCGAGTGCTCTGCGAGGCCGGTCCCGCCTGGCTGACGGACCCACGCCGCTGCGGGAAACCAGTTGGCTGGCAGTTGTCGCGGCCGGCGCTTTCCTCGGCTTCTCGGCGTCGACGTACACGCTGTACACGGCAGTGTTTGCCGGGGCCGCAGTCCTAATGGCCATCGTCTACGTGGTCCAGGCGTGGTGGTTGCCGCGTAACGCGGCCGTAAGCCGGAAAGACATTGCCGCCGAACGCAATCCGCAGATCCTCGCGGTCATCGTGCGACTGCTGGTGATGGGCATCCTGGCTGGCGCGATTGCGCTGGTCGTGTGGGGCCCGTACCTGCTTGAGCGCTTCCGGAGCGACGTCGCCGTCAGCGGCAGCGCCGAACACTACCTGCCGGAAAACGGTGCGGTGCTCGCGCTGCCAATGTTCCACCTGACGATCATCGGCTTGCTCAGCTTGATTGGCCTCGTGTGGATTCTGCTGCGACTGCGCCAGCGGACCATCGCCATGGCCATGGCGTGCGCCCTGGTCGCGATCGTCGCGGTGACCCTGCTGTCGCTGGCGTTGACCGCCACCGGTTCCACGCTGCTGTCGTTCCGGTTGGAGCCAGTCAGTACCGCAGTCCTCGCGGCCGCCGGCGGCTTGGGAGTCGTAGCGCTGGCGCGGGTTGCCGTGGCGAAATTTGGCGACGTCCGCACGGTCGTCGGCGTTCTCGCCACCATCACCGCGATCGCCGCCGCCCAGCAAATCCCCGCAGCCCTGTCACCGGAGATCACCACCGCCTACACCGACACCGACGGTCACGGCGTCCGCGCCGACCAGCACGCACCGGGTGCCGAATCGTACTATCCGGAAATTCATGCGCTCATCGCCAAGCAGACTGGACGGCCAGCGTCCGACCACGTGGTGCTGACCGCAGACTTCGGATTCCTCTCGCTGTACCCGTACTGGGGCTTCCAGGGCCTGACCTCTCACTATGCGAACCCGCTCGCCGAGTTCGACAAGCGTGCGGCCACCATCGAGGCGTGGTCGAAAGCCACCACGCCCGCCGAGATGAAGCAAAACCTGCAGTCCAGCCCGTGGCGCGCGCCCGACGTCTTCCTCTTCCGCTACAGCCCTGACGGCTACACCCTACGGTTGGCGAAGGACGTCTTCCCGAACGATCCCAACGTGCAGCGGTATACGGTCACGTTCAACCCGGCCGCGTTCGACGATCCCGCGTTCACGGTCACCGAAGTGGGTCCGTTTGTGCTCGTCGTGAAGAAGGGCTGATCGCATGGCAGATCTGGATATCACCACCATCGACCACGGGTCGTCGAAGACGCACATGGTTCACACCAAGTACGTGAACTGGGTGATCCTGCAGTCCGGCGACGGTGTGACGCTGGTTGATGGCGGCTATCCGGGGCATGCAGACGCGGTCGCCGAATCGCTGCGTCGCGTTGGCAGTGATCTCGGGGAGGTACAGGGCGCGCTGTTGACGCACGCCCACGTCGACCATCTGGGAGGGTTGGCGCAGATCGGTCGGACGCACTCGTTCCCGATCTATGCCGACCCGAATGAGGTCGCACATGCACGTCGCGAATACCTCGAGCAGGCCGATGCGTCCACGATTGCCCCCATTGCTTACCGCCCGCGGGTGGCGCGCTGGCTGTCTGGAGTGGTGCGCCTCGGCGCCCTCGACAAGGCTGGCATCGGCGATGCGCAGCCGATCGTCGACTCGACCTTGTTGCCCGGTCGCCCGGTCGCGGTGCCGACTCCGGGCCACACACGCGGCCACAGCGCTTTTCTCGTCGGAGACGGCGAAGTCCTGATTTCCGGCGATGCCTTGATCAGCGGCCATCCCACAAGCAAATTCCGCGGCCCCCAGTGCCTCGACCACGTCTTCACCCACGACGAACCGCGCAATGCGGAGTCCGTAGAGGCCTTGGGGAACCTCGACGCCGTCGTTCTGATGCCCGGCCACGGCCCTATGCTGTGCGGCCGAGTCGGCACGTTCGTTGAGCAGGCGCTCGGTTTGTGAAGCTGTAGATCCCGGCAAAACCGTGCCGCATTGTGTCGGCTGAATGGCGGATACCCGGCGGGTAGAGGAACCTGATGCTCGGAGTCCGCTGCACCTATTTGCGGCGAAAGTCGCAGATTGGGATCGGATGCGGATATTTGGAACGGCACGACTGCTTCAGATCGGGCGATCGCGGAGCGTTCGCCTGGGTGCCGTTGCGCTCGCGTGCGCGGTCGCCGTGGGTGGCAGCGCGCAAAGCGTGAGCCCCATCCCGGTTGCCGAACAGCAGTCGATCCGGACTCTCAACGACGCCCCGAATCCCGATACCGCCCGCAATGCGTCGGACATCCGGCGGGTTGCGAAACCGACCCCGCAAACGCCCGCTGATCCCAATGCCGCGGTTTGTGTCGGTGCGAATGAGGCGACGCTCGACAAGGTCTTCGTGGCGATGTTCGACTCGTTCCTGCCGTCGATCCCGGCCGCGCACCGGACGGCGGCCCTGGCCGCCAAGCGGCAAGTGCTCGCCGACATGCACTCGTTGAAGATTTCGACCCTTGCCGTGAGCCTGCATCCGTCGGCATTGGGGGCTTCGCCCGAGGCACCGATCAACACGTATCGGGATCCGCTGTCGCAGTACATTGTCACGCAATTGATGAACGCGAAGAACGGCCGCTACGGGCAGACCATGCGCGTCGAGAACCTGACGTTGTCGCAGGCCGTCGAGTCCGCGTGGCTGTACTTCTACCTGACGGCCGTCATTCCGTTGACGTTCCTCAAAGACACCATGCCGTCGGTGACTGCGGTGGGCCCGGTGTCCCTCGGCATGCTGATCACGTTGCCGATCACCATCGGCGTCGCGGGACTGAAGATGATGTACACGATGATCGGCAACGCCATCATCGACGGGTGCATCGTCAAGATGACGCCCGACGAACGACGTCATGCCGGACAGCCCGACCCCGATCTGTCGTTCGCGTCGAAGGTGCCGCAGATCATCGCCGACATTGCGGGCCAGGTCGAGATCGCCGAACCGGGATCGTGCCCGGCCATCGGCGACCTGCCGCTGAGCCGCATCGTCACCCGCACCGCTGACTACCTGACCGCCACCGCACCGAATCCCGCCGCCGCGAAGCAGATCGCCAACAGTGCCCGCGATCTGCAGAAATTCATGAAGACCGTGTGGGTGCCGCACAACCTGATCCCCGCCGATCCCGACGATCTCTCTACCGTCGAGACGCTGCTGTCGTACGGGATGGGCGTGATCCCCACGGTTGGCGGAACCATTACCGACATTGTGATCGGCCTCGGTCATAATTCGGGATCCGGCAAGAACATGGGCGAGATGGTCCGACTGTCGGATCTGACGGTGACGAAGACGATGACCGCTGCCTACTATGCGTACGCACTGACGACCCAGTTCATTTCGATCGCGAATGAGTATGCGGCCGATGCCCTGGTCCCCTTGACCGGCGGGCTCGACTTGCTGCCGCGCGTGAGTGGCCTGATCAATGCGCCCAACACCTACGGCCTCGTCGTTTATCACAGTGTTTTGCGTTCACTATGCCTATCGGAGGACCGCAAAGTGGTCCCCGCCAGCCAGCCTGCCGCCCGCTGGTAGTCACGTCACGCTGTACATTCATCACTCCTGAAGGGCCGTGGCCCGCGCCCGCGGTTCGACGTCAACCGGCAGCAGACGGTAGGTAAGCCACTGGTATTCGGTCTCCACGACCACCTCGTCGCAGGTGCTTCCGTCAGGGTGGCGGCGGCCACGTTGCTGCGGGGTAGCCCACCTGGCACTGGTGATCGCACATAAACAAGGAAGGCCCAGCATTCCGAGGAACGCTGGGCCTTCTCTGTGGCACTGGCAGTGCCGTCTCAACTAATGCGAATTGCGGGGTGAACCTGCGGGACGAGCGGAGCGACGACGGCGGCGCGGTGCACCTGCCCCCTCATTGGACTCGGGACGCGAGTTGGCATTGCGCGTCGGCTTCGACGTCGACGACCGTCCACCGTGCTCACCCTGGCTTGCACCGGCGCTACGGTTCGGTTTGCGGTGCCCTGCGGCCTGCGCGGCGCGACGACGGCCCTGGCCGCCGATACGCGAGCCGCGCGAGCCGCCACCCGAACGCTGCTGCGGTGCCGGAGCGGCAACAACGGGGGTATCGCGGTACGGGGCGCGCTCGCCCACGAGTTCGTCAACGACGTCCGACTTCGCGGTGACCTGCTGGCCGGGCACCTTGATAGCTGCCTTCTGCAGCAGTTTGCGGAGATCTCCCCACTGCTCGGGCAGGCAGATCGTGACGACGTCGCCTGCCGAACCGGCGCGCGCGGTGCGACCCGAGCGGTGCAGGTAAGCCTTGTGTTCGGCTGGCGGATCTACGTGGACGACGAGTTCAACACCGTCGACGTGCACGCCGCGAGCGGCGACGTCCGTCGCGACGAGCACCTTGGCACCGTCCGGTGCGGCGAAGGCGGCAAGGTTGCGATCACGTTGACCCTGCGACAGGTTGCCGTGGAGGTCGACGGCCGGAATGCCCTCGGAAGTCAGCTTCTTGGCCAACTTCTTAGCTTGGTGCTTGGTGCGGGTGAAAAGGATGCGGCGGCCGGTGCCCGAGGCGAGTTCCCGAACTAGTTCGCCCTTTTCGGCGGCGCTCGGCACGCGGAAGACGTGGTGCGTCATCTGTGCGACGGGCGACGTCGCATCTTCCAACGAGTGGGTGACCGGCTGGTTCAGGAAGCGCTTGACGATCTTGTCGACCCCGTTGTCGAGCGTCGCCGAGAACAGCATGCGCTGCCCGCCGGTCGGGGTGGCCGCCAAGATGCGGGTGACGACCGGCAGAAAGCCGAGGTCAGCCATGTGATCGGCTTCGTCGAGCACGGTGATCTTGACGTCGTCGAGGGAGACGATGCGTTGACGCATGAGGTCCTCGAGGCGGCCCGGGCAGGCGACGACGATATCGGCACCGGCGCGCATGGCCGACTCTTGGCGACTCTGCTTGACGCCACCGAAGATGGTGGTGACGCGCAGGCCGACGGCGTTGGCGAGAGGTTCCATCGCGGTCGCGATCTGCGTCGCGAGTTCACGGGTGGGCGACAGGACAAGCCCGGTGGGGCGACCCGGCTTGCGGCGGACGCCGGCCTCGGCCAGGCGAGTGACGAGGGGGATCGAGAATGCGAGGGTTTTGCCCGAGCCGGTCTTACCGCGGCCGAGCGCATCCTTGCCGATGAGGGTGTCGGGGAGAGTGCGTTCCTGAATTGGGAACGCGGTCGATTTGCCTTCAGCGGTCAGCGCATCGGCAATGGGAAGTGGCACGCCGAGGTCGGCGAAAGTAGTCATTAAAAGAGGGCTGCCTTAATTGCAGGATTCGCGCGCAGCACTGCGCCGCAGACGAATTCAGGTGGCGAACACGCGCGGTTTCGCGTGTCGGTTCGCCGTATGAATGGTCAACGCACCCGCGAGAATTCCGGGGTCTGCGTGGAGGCGTTCTACGACGATCGGCGCTAGGCACCGAGTGGACGAGCGCACCTTCCGGGACGCTCCGACTTTCTCAGCCTACGGCAATTCGAGCCAGCGACCAGCACTCAGTGGTGGACGGCACAGTGCCCCGTGGCCCCTTCTCGCATGATGCGTTCGTTCCCGCACCACGTCTGACGTGGTGCGGGAACGAACGCATCATGCGAGAAGGGAGGCGAGGCGCCGCACGGCGAATTCGTAGCCCGCGGTGCCGCAACCGGCGATGACGGCGGCGGCGATCGGCGAAATGTACGAATGGTGACGGAAGGTTTCTCGGGCGTGCACATTGCTGATGTGCACCTCGACAATCGGTACTTCGGGGATCACCAGGGCGTCGGCCAGGGCGACGGACGTGTGCGTCCAGCCACCGGGGTTGATGACGATGCCGCTAACCTCACCGCGCGCCGCATGGATCGCGTCGATCATCTCGCCCTCGTGATTGGTCTGCAGCGCACGCACACCGAAATCGAGTTCGGCGGCCACCCGCTCTACCAGCAGCACCACATCCGCAAGGGTGTCGGCACCGTAAACCTCTGGTTGTCGGGCCCCGAGCATGTTCAAGTTGGGTCCGTTGAGCAGCAGGATCGGAAGATTGCCGGTAGCGCCGGTT
Source organism: Gordonia sp. 34D (assembly GCF_056682775.1). Classification (NCBI taxonomy): domain Bacteria; kingdom Bacillati; phylum Actinomycetota; class Actinomycetes; order Mycobacteriales; family Gordoniaceae; genus Gordonia; species Gordonia sp. 34D. The sequence goes on from NZ_CM155293.1 coordinate 2,862,675, forward strand.
ACTGAGGCCTCAGACATAAGTGCACTCTACTTGGCTTAGGATCAACTGCTGTGCCAGCATTCTCTGTCCGACGCGCTCAGTTAGTCGCCATCGTTGCTGGCATTCTCGGTGTGTTCCTAGCTTTGGCGACCCCGCTTCTGCCGGTTAAACAAACCGTCGCCGAGGTCTCGTGGCCGCAAAATGGCGTCGTCGAATCGGTATCGGCACCCCTATTTTCGTATGCGCCGATCAGCCTGAACGCCGATATTCCGTGTCGGGCGGTCGAATCGCTGCCCGCGGGCGAGTCGGTGCTGCTGTCGACGACGTCGCCATCGGCACCCAAAGCCTCCGACCGTGGCCTGTTTGTTCGTGTCACCGGGTCGGCAAACCCCAACGTTGAGGTCGTCACCCGGAATATCCCGATCCTGACCGCGCCGCTCTCGGCAGTCACCTCGGACCGGTGCGAGCGCATCGAGATCCGCGCCTCCGCGAGTGAAGTCAGCGCGACGTTCGTCGGCCTCACCGACGCGGCGGGCGACGAAATGACCGCGGCCACCGGCAGTGGCGACATCCCCGGTGGAGATCAGCGGCCACAGGTCACCGGCCTGTTCACCCAGTTGACGGGCCCCGCCGCCAGCTTGCCGGGCCTCACCGCGCACATGGTGATTGACTCCCGCTACAGCACGGCACCCACGCTCACGAAATGGCTGGCGATTGTTTTTGGGATCCTGTGCACGCTGATGGCGTTGGCGGCCCTGGCCCGCCTCGACGCCACTGACCGCCGCGGACACCGCCGGATTTTCCCGGCCCGCTGGTGGCGCCTCAACTCTCGCGACTACACCGTCATCGGGTTGTTGGCCCTGTGGCACATGATCGGACCTAATACTTCCGACGACGGCTACCTGATGACGATGTCGCGGGTGGCGCAGAGCAGTGACTACACGGCCAACTACTTCCGCTGGTTCGGCGCACCGGAAGCGCCTTTTGGCTGGTACTACGAAATTTTCGGACTCCTCAGCCATGTCACCGTTGCCAGTCCCTGGATGCGACTGCCCGCGCTGGCCTGCGGAATCATCAGTTGGCTGATTATCAGTCACGAAATTCTGCCGCGGATTGGGCGTGCCGCTCGAGTGCGGGCAGCGGTGCCGTGGACGGCGGCCGCCGTGTTCCTCGTCGCCTGGTTCCCCTTCAACAATGGGCTGCGCCCCGAGCCGATTATCTGCCTCGGTGCCCTCCTCACCTGGTGTTCGGTTGAGCGGTCCATCGCGACGGGCCGCCTCCTGCCCGCCGCGGTTGCCTGCACGGCCGGCGCATTCAGCATCGCCGCAGGCCCCACCGGGGTGCTGGCCGTTGCCGCCCTCGTCGCTGGCGCGCGCCCCATGTTCCTGGCGTTACGCAAGCGCGCCATCGAGGTCAACGCGCTCACCGGGCGCGGCTCGTTCACCGCCTACCTCAGCCTGGTGGCACCGATCGTCGCGGCGGGCACGTTTGTCATTTTCGTCGTCTTCTCCAAGCTCACGTTAAGTGCCTTCAGCGAAGCGTCCGCCATGAAGACCGCCCTTGGACCGTCGCTGAACTGGTACAACGAGATCGACCGCTACTCATCGCTGTTCGCGTTTTCGGCCGACGGTTCCATCGCTCGCCGGTTTACCGTCGTCGCGATGGTCCTCAGCATGACGATCGCCGGGGCGGTCCTTATCCGAAAGTCACGCATCCCCGGCACGGCACTGGGACCGGCTCGACGCATCGTCGGCATCACCTTCGGTTCGCTGCTGTTTTTGATGTTTACGCCAACCAAGTGGACGCACCACTTCGGTGTCTTCGCCGGGCTGGCGGCGGCCCTCGCCGCGCTGGCGACGATTGCCGCCAGCGCGCAGTCCACGCATTCGCGGCGCAATCGGACCGTCGCCGGTGCCCTGGTGTTGTTCACCCTCGCCCTGTCACTGACCGCGCCCAACTCGTACTACTACGCCTCAGCCTGGGGTATGCCGTGGGGCACCTCCCAGGTCGCGATCGCGGGAGTCCCACTCGGCGACATTCTGCTGTACGCGGCCCTCGCTCTGCTCGCACTGGCACTGTGGTTCCACTTCCGGGAACCCTTCGCCGGTACCGATCCCCAGCCCGCGCCGGCTCGCGACCAATCACGCCTGCACCGCACCGCCACTTCTGCAACGCGCGTCGTCGCTGCGGCACCACTCGGGATCGCCGCCGGGGCCGTGGTGGTCTTCCTCGTGTGGACGGCGGCCATGACCGGGGTCCACCAGAGCGAATCGTTCTCGGTGCCGCGATCGAACTTCGCCGCTCTGGCCGGTAAGCCCTGCGGCATGGCCGACAAAGTCCTCGTCGAATCCGATCCCAGCCAGTTCCTCCTCGAACCGGTCGACAAGACCCTGCCCAACCCGCTCGCCGGATCGTCGACACCATCGCCCACTGACCCCGATCATCGACCGACCAGCGGTTTCACCCCGGACGGTATCCCCGACAGTGTCGATACCAAGGCTCCGTCTGGGGCCTTCGGCGTCCTCGCGCGCGACACCGCCATCAACCCCGACCTGCTGATCGCGAACAGCGGCGGCACCGGCGGCGGAACCACCACCTCCGCGGGTATCAACGGCAGCCACGCCGAGCTGCCCTTCGAGCTCGATCCCGCGCGCACGCCGGTGTTGGGTAGTTACAACGCCGACGAGCAGACCCCGTCGACCCTGACCTCGGGTTGGTACCGTCTGCCCGCCGACTGGCGCGACCGCCCGCTGCTGTCCCTGTCTGCCGCTGGCCTCTTTGCGCCGTCGAACCTGAAGTTGCAGTACACCGATCAGGAGTTGACGCCCGGCATCAAGGACAACTCAATCGTGCCGACAGGCTCGATCGGGCTGATCGATCCGGGACCGCGACCGTCGTGGCGCAACGTCCGCATTGATACCGCTTCGCTCCCGAAAGACTTGACGGCCGTCCGCATTGTCGCCACCGACTACGATCTCGCCGCCGACCATTTCATTGTTGTCACCCCGCCCCGACTGCCGCAGATGCAGACCCTGCAGGAAGTGGTTGGTTCCGAAGCACCGACGCACGTGGACTGGACGTCGGGCCTTTTTGTGCCATGTCAACGGCCGTTCAATTTCCATGCGGGCGTAACCGAGATCCCCGAGTGGCGCATCCGGCCCGGTGCCGACCTCGCCGCGGTTAGCGCATGGCAGAGCGCACTCGGCGGCGGTCCGCTCGGCTGGCTCGAGGTATCGCAGCGCGCCAACACGGTCGCGACGTACCTGTCCGACGACATTGGCCGCGACTGGGGTGCCCTCGAACGGTATTCCTCGTACGACGACGCGGTTCCCGCGACCATCGACTACAGCGAAGTGGTTCGCAGCGGCCTCTGGAGTCCCGCGCCGATCCGGTACTGAGGTAACGCGTTCCTCGGGACCAAGCAACTCCAGGTTTGGGTCTGTTTGCGTCGAGTCGACTAACGTCAGAGGGCGTGCCAGACGCGACACCGACTTCACCCGACACCGTGACCGACCGCAGGTCGAGCCCACTGACGGCTTCGACCGCTCGAATCGTTGCGGCTGTAGCCGGGGTGATCGCCGTTTTAGCGGCACTCGCCACCCCGCTGTTGCCAGTTGAGACATCGGCGGCCACCATTTCGTGGCCGCAGGGACAGTCCTTGAACTCGGCAGATCCGTCGATCGTCGCACCGCTGATCGCGCAGACTGCTCAGCAGGTCGATGTCACGATTGCCTGCAGCGTGCTCGCCGACGTCAAGACCAATGGCACCATCCTGTCGAGCATGCCGCCCGGTGCGCAGCGCGCCGCCAACAAGGCCTTGACCGTTACCGCGAATGACGCAAACATCACCGTGCTGTTCCGCAGCAATGTCGCGGCTGTCGCCTCGCGTGCCGACATTGCGGCAGGCAAATGCACCAATTTGCGGATCTTCTCCGGGCCCACCGCGACGGGTGCCGAGTTCGTCGGGATCGCGCCGCCCAAATTGCTCGAAGCCGACAAGCGGCCGCAGATCGACGGTCTGTACACGACGCTGACGACCGCCCAGGTCAAGGCTGCGGGCGACGGTATCCGCGCCCGGATTGTCGTTGATAACCGCTACGAGTCGCACGCTTCGCCCCTTAAGACCCTCGCCATCATCGTCGCCGTCCTGGCCACCTTGATCGCACTGTTCGCACTGTGGTGCCTCGATCGTCTCTTCGGCTACCGCGGCGGCCTGGCCCAGCGGACCGGTTCGTTCTTCTCCCGCATCCGGATCCGACTGTCGGACCTGGCGGTGGGCGGTGTCCTCATCCTGTGGACGTTTATCGGTGCCGGCGCGCCCGACGACGGCTACATCCTCAACATGGCCCGCACCTCGGGCGATGCCGGATATCTGTCGAACTACTACCGGTTCTACGGCATCGCCGAGGCACCGTTTGACTGGTACTACAGCTTCCTCGCCCTGTGGGCCAAGATCTCTCCGACGATCCTGTGGATGCATTTGCCGCAGCTTGTTGCCGGTATCGCATCGTGGATCCTGATTTCCCGAGTGGTGCTCCCCCGACTGCTCGACGTGGCCCGTACCGCCACCACCAAACTCGAGCGTCATACGGCGTCGTCGTGGGCGGCGTGGACTGCCGGTGCCGTTTTCCTCTCGTTCTGGCTTCCGTTCTGTTCGGGCCTGCGCACCGAGGCGATCATTGTGCTCGGTTCGTTGTTGACCTGGTGGGCCACCGAGGTCGCGATTAGCCGCAAACGCATGCTGCCCGCAGCTCTCGCCGCTACGACCGCCGGTTTCACCTTGGCCTTGGCGCCGCAGGGCATCGTGGGTGCCGCGATCTTGCTGGTTGCCGCCCGACCGATGCTGCACGTGCTGGTCGACCGTCGCCGCGAGGCTGGTCTGGCTGCCCTCCTCGCCCCGATTGCTGCCGCCGCGACCATCGTCGCAGTGGTGGTTTTCCGGGATCAGAGCATCATGAATGTCCTTGAGGCGATGAAGATCCGGTACCAGACCGGGCCCATTGTGCCGTGGCATCAAGAGTTCCTGCGGTACTACTTCCTGTCGGTCGGCACGCCCGACGGTGCTCTGGCCCGTCGTATCCCGGTGCTGCTAGCCTTTGTTGCCGCCTTCATCGTGGCCGCGGTCCTGCTGCGTCGCGGTGGCATCAAGGGGGTTGCGACGGCTCCCGCATGGCGGTTGATCGGCGCGTTCGGTGTCAGCTTGCTGCTGCTGTTCGCAACCCCGATTAAGTGGACCATCCAATTTGGTGTCCTCACCGGCTTCGGTGCGGCCATGGCCGGGCTTGCTGCCATTGCGATCGCGCAGAGCAGCGCGCGATCGTTGCGGAACCTCTCGGCGTTGACCGCCGGTTTGCTGTTTGCCCTGGCGTTCGCCTCAGCGGGCACCAACGCCTGGCCGTACGCCTACAACCTGGGCATTCCGTGGTTCAATATCGCGCCTGTGGTCGCGGGTATCGAAGTCTCGTCGATCCTGCTGGCGTTGGCTGTGGCCGCGGTCGCGGTGACCCTGTGGCTGCATTTGCGCTCCGACTACACCACCAACAGGGGCTTGGCCCACCATCCCGAGGGTGCCCCCGATTCGCCTGCGGACCGTCGTCGGATCGCGATTGCGTCGACCCCGCTGATGGTGATCGCCGCACTCATGGTCGCTGCCACTTTGATCGCCTTTGGCCGGGCCGTGGTGCTTCGTGCCCCGGCTATGACGGTGGCCAGCAACAATGTCGACGCGCTGCGCGGTCAGCCGTGCGCGATGGCCGACCAGGTGCTTGCTGAACCCGATCCGAACGCCAATATGTTGACCCCCGCAGACGGAAAGTCGGCAACTGCCGCCCTCACCGGCACCAAGTCCGTCGGTTTCACCCCCGACGGGATTCCGTCCGACCTGACGCCCGACAATCGCAACGCCCGCGCGGGACAGATGCACGTCGGCGGCTCCACGTCGAAGCCGTTTAACATCATCGGCGGCCTCGGCGCTGGCACCACCGGCGGTAAAGGCCCGGAGACGATTAACGGCTCAACGGCCCTGCTGCCGTTCGACTTGGATCCCAAGAAAACACCGGTGCTTGGCAGTTACGGTTTCGGTGCCAACGCGCATCTGACGACCGGATGGTACGACCTTCCGGCCCGGGACGCCTCGCCGATCATTGCCTTCGCCACGGCCGGAGCCGTTTCGACGATCAACGCCGACGGGGTGCCAACCTACGGTCAGAAGCTGGTTGTCCAGTTTGGCACCAAAGCCGCCGACGGCACGTTTACCCAAGTCGGTGGCGACGTGATCCCTGTCGATCCCGGACCCGTGATCCCCAACCGGCCATGGCGAAATCTGCGCGTCCCGATGACTGCGGTACCGGCAAAGGCCGAGGTGATGCGCCTGGTTCTTGACGACACCAACCTCGGACCGATGCAGTTCATCGCTATCACGCCGCCGCGTGCCCCGAAGCTGCAGACCTTGCAGGAACTGGTGGGCTCCGACGACCCGGTGCTCATCGACTTCCCCGTTGCCGCGCATTTCCCGTGCCAGCGTCCCCTCGCAATCACGCACGGTGTGGCCGAGGTCCCCGACTGGCGCATCCTGCCCGATTACGTGATGGCGAACTCGCAGTCGAAGACGTGGATGGCTGCCAATTCCGGTGGCCTCCTTTCGATCAGTGAGTCGACGACGTCGTCGGTGACCGTGCCGACCTATCTCCGAGATGATTGGCATCAGGACTGGGGTTCCCTTGAAAAGCTGACGTCGTTGAGTCCTGACGCCACCGTCGCCACCGTCGACACGTCCGCAGTTTCGACTTGGGGCTGGTCGCGGACCGGTTCGATCCGGGTGGAGCCAACTAAATGAGTGAGCAGAACGGGAAGCAAACCCAGGTGAGCGCAACCGAAACCACATCTACCGGACCGACCGGCCGGTGGAAGTTGCTGAAGGCGAACAACTATCGCAATGCCAAACTCTTGGCCGCGATTGCCGGTGTCCTCGGTTTTGTCTTAGCGGTGTTGACACCGTTGATGCCGATCAATCAGAAGACCTCCGAACTGCATTGGCCGCAGAACAACACGATCGGCAACGTGACTGCGCCCATGGTTGCGTTTGTGCCGACCGAAGTTGACCTGTCGGTGCCGTGCTCGCTCGCCAAGGAACTCCCGGCCGCTGGCGGCGTCCTGCTGTCGACGGTGCCGCGCCAAGGCAAGCAGGCGAGCGCTCGCGCCGTCTTCGTCAGCGCCACCGACAAGTCGTTGAGCATGATTGTTCGCGACGTCGTTCTGCTGTCGACCGACCGCAGCGCGCAGAACAATCCGAACTGCCGCTTCGTCATGAAGGGCGACGGCGAAGGCGTTACCGCCGCTATCGAGGGCATTGCGCCCGGCGACGCGACGTCGTATCGCGTAGACGATCCGGATATGCGCCCGCAGATTATCGGCGTCTTCTCCGACCTTCCGGCCGACGCCCCGCGCGACGGGCTGTCGTTGAATGCAACCGTCGACACTCGCTTCATTAACTCCCCGACCCCGCTGAAGTTGGCGGCCATCATTGTCGGCATCATCGCGACCATCCTGTCGCTGCTCGCGTTGGGACTGCTCGACGCCCGTGACGGCCGCGGCCACAAGCGCTTCCTGCCCGCCGGTTGGTTCACCATCCGCGGACCGGACGTAGCCGTGTTTGTGGTTCTCGCCGCTTGGTGGTTGATCGGCGGCAACACGTCCGACGACGGCTACAACATCACCGTTGCTCGCATTACCGAAGAAGCCGGGTACGCGGACAACTACTTCCGCTACTTCGGTGTGCCACAGGACCCCTTCGGTTGGCACTTCCAAGTGTTGTCGTGGATGACGAACATTTCGGTCGCCACTCCGTGGCTTCGACTGCCCTCGCTCCTGCTGGGCCTGCTCGGCTGGTGGTTGATCAGCCGCGAAGTACTGCCGCGCCTCGGTCGTGCAGTCCGGAACAGTCCGGCCGCCGTCTGGACCGGTGCGATGGTGTTCCTCACCATTTGGATGCCGTACAACAACGGTATTCGGCCCGAACCCGCCGAAGCTGTTGGCGCCCTGCTGACCTGGTGCTGCGTTGAGCGTGCGATCGCCACCCGACGGCTACTGCCGTTCGCGATTGCCGCGATCACCGCGGCTTTCACCTTGGCTCTCGCGCCCGGTGGGTTGATGGCGGCCGCAGCCCTGGTCGCTGGTTTGCGCGGTGTCGTCAAGGCGATTGTCGACCGCCGCCAACGCGACGGCCTGCTCCCGATGATCGCGCCGGTGGCGGCAGCGGGCACCGCGGTGCTCTACATGATCTTCTACTCGCAGGCCCTTGCGCCGCTGCTGGAAGGCAACAAGGTCGCGACCGAAGTCGGTCCCACCGAGCAGTGGTGGCAGGAGCCGGTTCGCTACTACTACCTGATTCTGCAGACGGGCGACGGCACGTTCCCACGTCGCTTCGGCATCCTAATGATGATCTTGGCGCTGGTCGTGGCGATTTTCCGGTTGGCTTCGCGCCGGTCGCCGAACGGTATCGCCCGCGCCCCGATGTGGCGGTTGATTGCCGTCATCATCGGCACCATGTTCTTCACGTCGTTTACCCCGACCAAGTGGACGCACCACTTCGGTATCTACGCGGGTATCGGCGCGGCACTGTGCGCGGCCGTGGCAGCGATGATGGCGCCCGCGCTGCTGCGGTCACGTCGCAACCGCGCGTTCTTCGCCTCTGCCGTACTGCTCGTGACAGCCGTATCCGCGGCAGGCACCAACATGTGGTGGTACGTCGGTAGCTACGGCATCCCCTGGTGGGACCGTCCGGTAGCGCTGGCAGGCATCAAGCTCAGCTGGATCGTGCTGCTGGCCGCCCTAATCGCCGCGGCCGTCGGCCTCTGGTACCACTTCCGGGACGACTACGTCGACGAAGCGACTCGGACCGAAGCTCATCGCAAGGGACTGTCGAAGCTGAAGGTGTCGCCGCTGCCGGTGATCGCTGGCCTCCTGGTGCTCTTCATGCTGGGCTCGTTCGCGAAGGGTGCTTGGGAGCAGCGCGACAGTTGGTCGTGGACGAAGTCGAATATCCGCGCCCTCACCGGCAACGAGTGCGGTTTGGCTAACGATGTTCTCGTCGAACCGGACCCGAACAAGACGCTGCTGAAACCGGCCGCCGTTAACGGCAGGCCCGCGCCATCACCGTTCCGTGCGCTCGCTGGTGAGAATGTTGGGTTCCGGCCCGACGGTATCCCGGCGGGTACCTACATCGATCCGTTGGAGGAGAAGCGTTCCGGGTCCGACGAGGAATCCGATCCGTCGCTCGCACCGCCGACCGCCGGTGGCGGTTCGGCAACCGACGACGGAACCGGGACCGACACCGACGAGGCACAGGAGTCCGGTGCGGAGGAAGCTGCCGAGCCAGCGGAGAAGGCGACTACGGTCCGTCTTCCGTTTGGACTCAACCCGGCAACGACGCCGGTCTTGGGTAGCTATGGCGCTCAGGGCGTGAACTCGGTAACCACCGACTGGTACGACCTCGGCTTTGACGCTGGCAGCGCACCCGAGGACAAGCCGCTCCTGACGGTTGCCGCGGCCGGTTCCATCGAGTCCATTAACGGCTTGCGGGCAGTCACTCCGGGCCGTCACCTGGTGGCCCAGTTTGGTCGACGCGACGCCAGCGGCAAAGTTGTCCCGCTGGGTGTGGCCCTCATGCCGACCGACGCGATGGAGCAAACCTACTGGCGCAACATGCGTTTCGCGCTGAAGGATGCGCCGCCCCGCGCGAACGTGGTGCAGCTCAAGGTGGTCGACGATGCGGCTGCCGTCAGCGAGTGGGTGGCGTTTACGCCGCCGCGTGTGCCGTCATTGCAGACTTTGCAGAGTGTTGTCGGCAGTACCGATCCGGTGTTTATCGACTGGATGCCCGGGCTCGTGTTCCCGTGCCAGCGGCCGATGGCTGTCAGCTACGGCATCCTTGAGGTGCCCGACTGGCGCATCATGCCCGACGCTGACGCGACGAAGCGCAATTCACAGACGTGGTCGGACGGCGTGAACGGTGGCCCGCTCGGCATCACCGACGGACTCCTTCACGGCACCCTGGTTCCGACTTACCTGCGCAACAATTGGGGCCGCGACTGGGGTGGCTTGGAGCGCTACACGATGGTCGTAGATGCACAGCCCGCCGAGATGGTGCACGGCACCCACACGGTCAGCGGCCTGTACAACCCCGCCCCTATGCGGTCGATCGGCTACTGATCGAGACGCGAACGCACTCCTAGATCTGAAGTTCGCCCATCTCGCCCCAACCGTCGCCGTCGACCTGGCGGGAAACGATCTTCGGGGTCGACACCAGGTGGGGGCGCATCGCTTCGAGGCCTTTCGCGAAGTGGTCGCTGGAGACGTGCGGGCCGGCACCGTCGTCGGTGAACGCTTCAACCAAGACGTACTCGTTCGGGTCTTCGACGCTGCGCGACCAGTCGAACCACAGGTTCCCGGGCTCGGCCCGGGTCGCGGCCGTGAAGTCGGCGACGATGGCTGGCCACGTCTCCGCGCTCTCGGGCTTGACCTGGAATTTGACGACGATGAAGTACATGAATTTTCCCTTCGACAACGGTAGCGTCCGCTCAGTTCATCATTGTGGCAATCAGCCGACCGCGGTACCGACCAATAGACCGATACCGTAGGTGACCGCCATCGCGAGGCTGCCACCGATCACCATGCGGATGGTCGGACGCCACGGGGACGACTGCCCCAGGTAGGCACCCATTGCCCCGGTGAGTGCCAGTGCGACGACCACCGTCACGAAAGTGACCGGGATACGCCACGATTCGGGTGGCAGCAGGATCGCTGCCAGCGGCAGCAGCGCGCCAACCGTAAACGAGACCGCCGAGGAAAAGGCCGCCTGCCACGGGTTCGCGAGGTCGTGGGGGTCGATACCGAGTTCGGACTCACTGTGGGCGGCAAAGGCATCCTTTGCCGACACTTCGGCGGCGGCCTGCTCTGCCGTGGCCCGGCTCATGCCCTTCGACTCGTAAATGTCGGCGAGTTCGGCCAGTTCGGCGACGGGCTCGTTGTCGAGTTCCCACCGCTCCTTGGCAAGGAGAGCTGCCTCCGTGTCGCGCTGAGTGCTGACAGAGACATACTCGCCGAGCGCCATCGATACCGCGCCAGCAGCCAATCCGGCGATACCCGCAGTGAAGACCGGCCCGCGTGCCGCGGTGGTCGCGGCAACCCCGACGACGATGCCCGCCGTCGACACGATCCCGTCGTTGGCACCGAGCACTCCGGCCCTCAACCAGTTCAGCCGACCAGCAAGATTATTGGCGTGCGGTTCATGGCCATGCACTGCGTCGTCAGTAGTCACTCGCCCAGTGTTGCCGAAGGCCCAATGGCCCGGCAAGCGTCTAACTGGGAAGTCGCTGGGAATTTGCGGGCAGGTCGTTTCGGACGCAGCCGTGACGCGCGAGCGACCGTAAAGTCTTGCGAATGGATACCATCAACGGGTTGCCTGCCCACCCGCTGCTCGTGCACTTCGTCGTGGTCGCTGTGCCTGTCGCGGCACTCGTGGCAATTGCTATCGCCGCTTGGCCGCGAGCACGGCAAGCTTTGGGAGCCTTCCCGTCTCTGCTCGCTCTCGTCACGCTGATTGCCGTACCGATTACCACTAGCGCGGGCGAATCGCTCGAGAAGACCCTTCCGGAAACGCCGCAGTTGCAGCGTCACGCCGAGTTGGGTGACGAACTGATCCTGGCCGTCGGGCCGCTGTTCGGTCTCGTCGCACTGCTGTACCTGCTGCAGCTACCTGCCGTGACAGCACGACTACCGCTGTCCGAATCGGCCCTCAAGTGGCTCGACGTGACGGTGCGCGTAGCAACCGTCGCCGCCGCTATCGCCGCCCTCATCATGGTGGTCTTGGCCGGCGATAGCGGAGCGAAATCAGTCTGGGGCTAGTCCCTGAGTTAGATCGGCATCAGGAAGTGCTTGCGCGGGTTGCGCAGCACTTCCTTGTCGCGCAGTTGCGCGAGCGCCTTCCGCAACTGCAGGCGGGTTTCGGCTGGTTCGATGACGGCGTCAATGTAGCCGCGCTCGGCAGCCAGGTAGGGCGTCGCCATCATCGCGTTGTAGAACGCGATGAAGTCTTGACGCACCTTGTCGGCATCGTTCGCGGACATGCCTTCGGTCTGGCGGCGGGTCAGGACGGCGGCAGCCGACTCCGCACCCATCACCGCAATCTTGGCGGTGGGCCAGGCAAAGTTGATGTCGGCACCGAGCTGCTTGGAACCCATCACCGCGTACGCGCCACCGTAAGCCTTACGCAGGACGACGGTGATTTTCGGGACGGTCGCTTCGACGTAGGCGAACAGGAACTTGCCCGACCGTCGAATCGTGCCTTTCTGTTCCTCCACCAGGCCGGGAAGGATGCCGGGTGTATCGACGAGGAAGACGAGCGGAATGTTGTATGCATTGCAGGTGCGGACGAAGCGAGTCGCCTTCTCTGACGAGTCGGTGTCAATCGTGCCCGCCATGACGTTCGGTTGATTCGCGACAACGCCGACGCTGCGGCCGTCAATGCGCGCGTACCCGGTCAGGATGTTCGGCGCGAACAGTTCGGATACCTCGTGGAATGCACCATCGTCGAAGAGTCGGATGATGATGTCGCGCATGTCGTAGCCGGCATTGTCGTTGTCGGGCATGAACGTGTTGAGTTCCAGGTCCGACTCGGTGACCTCGGGTTCGAGACCCGGGTTGATGACCGGCGGCTGTTCGTGGGCACTCGACGGCATGTACTCGAGGTACTCGCGCACCCACGCGAACGCGGCGGCTTCATCGGCTGCCACGTGGTGGATGTTGCCCCAGAGCGCCTGGTTGTGGGCGCTACCCAAATCTTCGGCGGAAATCTCTTCACCGGTGGTCTGCTTGATGACGTCGGGCCCGGTGACAAACATGTAGCTCTTGTCCTCGACCGCAACCAGGATGTCCGTGTTGGCCGGGGTGTAGACGGCGCCGCCTGCACATTTACCCAGGATCACGGAGACCTGCGGCGACAGACCCGACAGCAGGTCGTTGCGTCGTCCCATCTCCGCGTACCAGGCGAGTGAGGTGACGGCATCTTGGATGCGGGCGCCTGCCGAGTCGTTGATGCCGACCATCGGGCAGCCGAGCTTGCCCGCCCACTCCATCAGCGCCGACACCTTGCGGCCAAACATTTCGCCGACGGTGCCGCCCATGACGGTCTGGTCGTGGCTGAAGGCCGCCACGGGACGCCCATTAACCATGCCGTGCCCGGTGACGACGCCGTCGCCGTAGCCGGTGTCGCCCGCGCCGGGCATCTTCGCCAGCGCACCGACCTCGACGAACGTGCCGGGATCGAACAGCAACTCCAGCCGTGCGCGCGGCGAAAGGATGCCCTTCTTTGCGCGCTTGGCGACGGCCGCGTCACCTCCGGGCTCCTTGGCGAGTTCGAGCTTCTCGCGCAGGTCCGCCAGCTTGGCAGCAGTTGTCTCGATCCGAGCAGTTTCAGTCACAGCAGTCCCATCCGCAGCAGTCGTTTCAGTCACTCGTCTACAGTCTTTCCGTCACTTCTGCGTCTTGATTTCGGCCATACGACGAGTCAGGTCGGCTCCGACCTTCGCAACGTACGGCTCGTCGACGATGGCCAGGTGGTCGCCGCCAATGTGGATGATCTCAAGATCGTCCACTACTTCGCCCCAACGACCGTCCTCGTCGATCTCGGCCCACTGCGGCTCAAGCTCGATAGCGCCGTCGTGCATTTTGTCCGCGCGGTACAGGATCACCTTGCCGTCGTACGACGTCGGATTGATCTCGGTGAGCGCACGGTTGTCGAGGAACGACGTCCGCTGGTGCTCGATGATGCCGCCGGGGATCTTGGTTCCCGACATCGCCATCATTTCGGCGATGATCGCGAACTGTTCGTTGTCGTCGGCGGCGACGAGGCGATCCATCGGGATCGGCACGTCTTCGTCAAGCCCGTAGGTCTTGATCGCGAACGCCTTCCAGCGTTCGAGGCGAGCCCGCTTGTTCTCTTCGGTGTCGGGCACGTCCTTGCTGGGACGGACGACGTCAATGAGGCCAACAAACGCGATCTCGTCGCCTTCCGCGCGGAGCAACTGCGCGGCACCGTAGGCGAGCGCACCGCCCAGCGACCAGCCGACCAGGACATACGGTCCGTGCGGCTGCACTTCACGCAGGCGCGGCATGTACTGACGGACGCGCTCCTCAATGGAACCTTCAACGCGGTCGAAGCCGATCACGGGCTGATCCTCGGGCAGACGCTTCAGGAGCGCCTCGTATGCGGAGGTGTTGCCACCGGCGGGGTGGAACACCAGCATCGGGATCGGGTCACCCGCGGTGGTGTCGAAGCTGTGCTTCGGCTTGCCGTCGGCACCCTTCGGGACGCGCAGGAATCGGAGGAACCCGTCGACATCGGCCGAGGCCTCCATGTGCTGGCGCACATAGTTCGACAGTTCCTCGATGGTCTCCGAGTCGAGGACATCTTCGATGTCGAGGTCACCACCGGTGCGCTCGTTAAGGCGTTCGGTGAGCTTCTCGGCATCGTCCTCGCTGAGGACGGGAAGCTTGTTGAACACGCCGCCCGCCGACTTGCCGGTGACAACCGCGTACACGCCGTAGGTGAGACGCTCGGCCGCGTCGCGCGGCGGCACATCGCTACCGGCGGCTTCGGCGACGGACGCCTGATCCATCATGTCGGTCGGCTGGGCCGGTGCCGCGGCGGCTGCCGGAGCTGCCGTCGGTGCGGGTTCCGGTTCCGGCTCGGGCTTGGGCTCGAGTGCAGGTGCTGTTTCGGGTGCAGTTTCGACCACCGGCGCGGCAACTGGTTCCGGTGCGGGCGCTGCCGCATCCTTTGCCAGTTCCTCGTCGATGTAGGCGTTCAGCGCCGCGGTATCGAGTTCGCCGCCGCCGGTCATCTCTTCTAGCTCGTCGAGCTGGTCGCGGTGCGTCACGGCGAACGCAACAAACTTTTCCACATCTGCCAGGTTGGCTTGCCGCATGGCCTGCAGCTGGAGTTGCGGGATGTCGAACTCATACTCCACACGGTTCTTGATGCGGACCGCCATCAGCGAATCCAAGCCCAGCTCGATCAGCGGAACTTCACGAGGGAGGTCCTCGGGGTCGTACCCCATGGACTCACCGACGATCACGGCGAGGCGATCACCGACGGTCTCGCTCGACTCCGGATCCCACCGATTGCCGATGTCTTCGACGATCTCGTCTTCGACGATGACCTTCTCGTCGACGAACCCGGAAGCCTTTGCCGCCTCGGCGGCTGTCGGCGCAGCGGCCACGGCGGTCTGCGCCGGTGCCACGGCAGCGCCGGTGACGGCAGCTTCGTACAGCAGTGCGTAGTTGCCAGCGGCGTCAGCGTGAACGGCGATTGCCGCACCGCCCGGGTGTCGCGTCAACGTGGTGGTGACAGTGCCGGCCTTCGGGAACTCGGCGGCCTGTTCCACCGCGGCAACCGCGGCGGACGAGCCGAGAATCTGCTTGGCCGCAGCCAGGACCAGTTCGCGCGGGTCACGAACGGCGGAGATGTTCACTTCCCAGGCGTGGCGACCATCGGGCAGCCCAACGTGCGAGCCGGGGACTGTGCTGGCACCGGTGCCGCTGGCGATAGCCGCATCGATCCAGTACGGCTTGCGTTCAAAGCGGGTGCGCGGGATGTTCGCGTAGCGCTGGTCCGGGCCGGTGCCGAAGAGCGACGCGACGTTAACCGGATGGCCATGCACGTACAGCTTCATCAGCGCGTTGACGAGGCCGTAGCTTTCGTCTTCCTTGCGGCGCAGCGTCTCGATGAGCTCGGCGTTATGCACGCCAGCACCGAAGGTGGTGGCGGCAACCGAGATCAGCACTGCCGGGTTCGGTGAGAGTTCAACGAACGTCCGGTGACCAGCCTCCACCGACTTCGCGATGGCCTGCGCGAACCACACGCTGTGGCGCAGGCCCTTCAGGTAGTAATCGATCGTGAAGACGTCGGGGGTGCCCGGCCGGTAGTAGGTCTCGCGGTCCACCGAACTGTAGACGCCGTACTTGAGCTTTTGCGGTTCGATACCGGTGATCTCGTACGAGAGTTCGCCGAGCAGCGGATCCATCTGCGACGTATGGCTAGCGCCCTTGGTCTGCAGCTTGCGACCGAGTTTGCCGTCGGCTTCCGCGCGCGCGACGATCGCGTCGACCTGGTCGACGGGTCCGCCGATGACGGTGTGTGTCGGTGCCGCGTAGACGCAGATTTCCAGATCCGGGAAATCAGTGAGGACGC
Organism: Gordonia sp. 34D; assembly: GCF_056682775.1. Taxonomy (NCBI): domain Bacteria; kingdom Bacillati; phylum Actinomycetota; class Actinomycetes; order Mycobacteriales; family Gordoniaceae; genus Gordonia; species Gordonia sp. 34D. The sequence goes on from NZ_CM155293.1 coordinate 2,878,903, forward strand.
CGGTGATGTCGTCGGCGCTGTATTCGACGAGGGCCATGTAACGGACGGCATCGCCGGTCAGCATGGCTTCGCCCTCGCCCATCAGGCGGGAACGCTGGCAGATCACGCGGGTGGCGTCTTCCAGCGACAGACCACCGCTGATGTAGGCCGCCGAGGCCTCACCCATCGAGTGCGGAACCAGCACACCCGGCTCGGCACCGAAGTGGCGCATGGTGTCGGCGAGCGCCACCTGGATCGTGTAAATGCCGATCTGGGCGGTCTCGATCTCGTAGGTTTTCTCGTCGTCGAGGAAGATATCGACCATCGAGTAGCCGAGTTCGCGCTGAATAATCGCGTCGACGCGATCGGCGTGCTTGGCGAAGACCGGGTTCTCCAGGTACAGCTGCTTGGCCATCTTGCGGTGCTGCGAACCGAAGCCCGACAGGAGCCACGCGGCCGATGCGGCATCCGGCGCATCGCAGGTGTAAACGAACGGCAGTGCCTTGCCCTCGGCGACGGCACGGACACCCTTGACGGCATCTTCCATAGTGCGGGCCATGACGACCGACCGGGTACGACCGTGGTTGCGATGTGCCAGGGCGCGACCGATCTCCACGAGCGGAGTGGCCTGACCTTCGTCGGACTCGAGCCACTCCAGCAGATCTGCGGCGGCCTTGCGGCGCCGCGAGGCGAGGAATCCGGAGATCACCAGCGGCACCACGGCACCTTCGACGGCGGCGGGGGCAAATCCCGCTGCGGGATCGACCTCGGCGGCTACCACCTCGGCCGGCACCTTGCTGGCCTGCGCGGCCAGGACGGCACGCTCGGCCTCGGTCAAGTACTCGTCGTCATCGTCGTAGTCGTCGCCGGTATGGACGGCGACCGGCTCGACGGCCTCGGCCGCTGACGGCTCCACAAAGTCGGACGGCAGTGCCTCGCGGATGACGAGGTGCGCGTTGGTGCCGCCGAAGCCGAATCCGGAAACACCCGAGATGGCATGACCCGAGTAACGAGGCCAATCGGTGGCCTCGGTGATGACGCGCAGGTTGGTGGCCTCGAACTGAATGTACGGATTGGGTCCGACATAGTTCAGCGACGCAGGCAGACGGTCGTGCTGCATCGACAGCACCACCTTGGCGAGCGCACCGGCACCGGCTGCGGACTCCATGTGGCCGAAGTTGGTTTTGGCCGAACCGAGCAGCATCGGGGCTTCCGGGCGACGACCGCGGCCAACCACGCGGCCGAGCGCATCGGCCTCGATGGGGTCGCCGAGGACGGTGCCCGTGCCGTGGGCTTCCACGTAGTCCACCGTGCGCGGGTCAATGGCGGCGTCGGCGTAAGCCGAACGCAGCACCTGGACCTGAGCTTCGGGGTTGGGGGCAAAGATGCCGTTCGAGCGACCGTCGGAGTTCACCGCCGAACCCGCCACCACGGCGAGGACCGTGTCACCGTCGCGGCGGGCGTCGGCCATCCGCTTGAGAACAAATACGCCGCCACCCTCGGCACGGATCATGCCGTTGGCGTCGGACGAGAAAGCCTTGATGCGACCGTCCTCGGCTTGCGCGCCGATTTGGTCGAAGCCCAACGTGGCGGCCGGAGTCAGCAGCATGTTGACGCCGCCGGCAATAACCACATCGGAATCGCCGTTGCGGAGGCTGCGAACACCCTCGTGCACGGCAACCAGCGACGACGAGCACGCGGTGTCGATCGCGAGTGACGGGCCGTGGAAGTCGAAGAAGTACGACACTCGGTTGGCGATGATCGACGTCGCCGTACCGGTCAGCGCGTAGGCCGCCGTTTCCGACGCGCCTTCACTGAGGCCGAGGGTCGCGAGCATCTGGTAGTCGTTGGTTGACGTGCCCATGAAGACACCGACCTGGCCACCTCGCAGATCGCTTGGCGGAATGTGGGCGTGCTCGAGGGCTTCCCACGTCAGTTCCAGCGCGAGCCGCTGCTGCGGGTCGACGTTCTCAACTTCGCGCGGGCTCATTTGGAAGAAGTCGGCGTCGAATCCCTTGACGTCATCAAGGTAGCCGCCATGCACGTTGCCGTTCTCGATGGCTTCGGCGATGCGCGGGTCGGCCTTGAACTCGAGCCAGCGGTCGTCCGGCAAATCGGAGATGCCGTCGACGCCGGTGATCAGCGTCTCCCACGTAGATTCCGGGGTGTCGCCGGAAGCCGGGAAGCGGGTCGCGAGGCCGACGATGGCGATGTCGTTGTCTGCCGAGCGCTCCCGCTCCCAGAAACGGTCGTCGTCGGCGTCCAGGCCTTCGTCGGGGTCACCCTCGATGATGCGCTTGGCGAGCGAACCGATAGTCGGGTGGTTGTACGCGGCGGTGGCGGTCAGGACGACGCCGCTGTAGTCCTCAACGTCGGCAGCCAAGGCCACCGCATCGCGGGACGACAGCCCAAATTCTTCCATCGGACGGTCATCGGAAATCTGGTCGGCGGGCACGCCCGTCGCCTTCGAGACCCAATTGCGCAGCCAGTCGCGCAAATCTTCCACCGTGAGGTCGCCGACGGTCTCGCCGTTTGAACCGTTGTTCTCAATTTCAGACATTACTAACCAGCCTACCGATCGCGTTACTTGTTATTAGCAAACGAGCCCGGTACGCCACCTCGTGACGTACCGGGCTCACTGCTATGTTCATGCGCCCGCGTCGGGGAACGCCGTCTGCTGGTACCCACCGCGCAAGGTGCCATCAATGTAGGCAGCCTTGGTGGCGCGTCGGGCAATTTTGCCGCTTGACGTGCGCGGGATCGATCCAGCGGGAGCCAACAGCAGGTCCCGAACCATGACACCGTGGCGGCCGGCGACGGCGGCGCGCACCGTATCGGCGACCTCCTGAGCGTCGGTTTTGCGACCCGAGCCGCGCTCAGCAACGATCACCAACTGCTCAGAAGCGTCGTCGGGGTCGTAGCTCAAACCGCTGTGACCGCTCTCGAAAACTTCCTTCGGGAGCTGGTTGGCGGGCACCGCAAACGCTGCGACGAAGCCCGGACGCAGGGCCGTGCTCGACTCCTGCGCGCTGTACTCGAGGTCCTGCGGGTAGTGATTGCGGCCGTCGACGATCACCAGGTCCTTGACGCGACCGGTGATGTACAACTCGTTCTCGTACCAGACACCGAAGTCGCCGGTGCGCATCCACCGGTCCGGCTTGCTGGCACCGATGGTGTGGCTGCCCTCATCGAGCGGCTTGGAGATGACGTTGTGGAACGTTTCGGCAGTCTCTTCGTCCTTGTTCCAGTAGCCTTCGCCGATGTTCAGGCCGTTGAGCCAGATCTCGCCGACGCGACCGTCGGGCATCTCAGCACCGGTCTCTGGGTCGACGATGGCGGCCCACTGGCTCAGTGCGACCTGACCGCACGAAACCTGGGCAACAGCGCCCTCGGCTTCGGGATCAACGGGCACAAATTCGCCAGCGTTCAACCGGTCACGGTCGACATAGTTGACGAGTGCTTCGTTGTCGCGCTGGGTGGCCGACACGAACAGCGTGGCTTCGGCCATGCCATAGCAGGGCTTGATGGCCTTCGGCGACAGCCCGTACGGGCCGAATGCCTCGTTGAACTTGCGCATCGAGCTCACCGTGACCGGCTCGGAACCGTTGATCAGGCCGATGACGTTCGACAGGTCGAGGTCTTCGCCTTCGCGCGGCAGGCCGCGGAGAGCAGCGTGCTCGTAAGCGAAGTTGGGGGCGGCGGCGTAGGTCGGCGCATGGTCGTCGTCCGCGGCGAGTTCGCGGATCCAACGACCGGGGCGGCGGACAAAGGCGAGCGGGCTCATGATGGTGACGTAGCGGCCGCCGAGCGCCGGGAGGATCACCGTCAGCAAACCCATGTCGTGGAACATCGGCAACCAGGTGACGCCGCGAGCATTGCGGTCGATTTCAATCGTGTCGTAAATCTGCAGGCAGTTCGCGGCGACCGCCTCGTAGGTGATCTCGACGCCGGCGGGCACACGGGTCGAACCCGAGGTGTACTGCAGGTAGGCAACCGAGTGGAGGTTGTTGTAGTCGGCGACGGGCGGAACCCAGCTCGATCCAACCGAGTCCGGGACGGCGTCGACGGCGATAACGCGCGGGCGGTCCTTGGCGGGACGATCAGCGAAGAAGTCGCGGACGGCTTCGGCCGACTTGGTCGACGTCAGGATCGCGGCGGGCTGGCAGTCGGCCAGGACGGCGATCAACCGGTCGGTGTGGCCGGGCTCGTCGGGGCTGAACAGCGGCACCGCAATGTTGCTGGCGTACAGCGACGCGAAGAAGCCGATCACGTACTCCAGCGACTGCGGCGCCAAGATAGCGACGCGGTCGCCCGGCTTGGTCACCTGCTGCAGGCGAGCCGCGACAGCGCGCAAGCGCTTGCCGAACTGCGACCAGGTCAGGTCGATACGTTCGCCGTCGCGTTCGCGGCTGAAATCAAGAAACCGGTAGGCGAGGGTATCCGCCTGCTCACGCACGTTGCGCTCGACGTAGTCGACCAGCGTTGCGTCCTCGCTAAAGCGAAGATTGCCGGTCTCGTCAAGGAACTGCTCGAACTCGGTATTCAGCATCCAAAAACTCCTGTATCCGCACTCTCTGCACGGTCTGCGTCACTACTTCCGCACGCGTTCCTTTTCCGACACGCCCGTGTCGTCCCCCCGAACGTACGAAAACCTCGATTAGTTTACTCTCCCCGCAGAAGCGGGATGACGGGCGCAAAGGCGTCCATCTGTGTCGGGAAGATCCCGACGTAACTCATGGTGGTCTGCCGACGAACCTCACGGATCTGATCAGCGATTTCCTCAAAGCTACCGAACGCCAGGTACGGGGACGACAAAATGTCGTCGACCGTCAGCTCCACATCGCGGGCAATGTTGGGCGGGTATCCGCTTTCCAGTGCCTTCAACGCCATCTCGGCGGTCGCGACACGGTCGTCGGTGATGACGATGGTCGCGATGGTCCAGTTCAGTTCGATTTCGTCGAACCGGTCGCCTGCGGCCTGTCGAATCCGGTCGACGCGCTCAATGGTCTTTTCCATTGTCATGTCCGACAGTCGCAGTCGGCCATCGACGGTGGTGCCGGTGGCCACGGAGATAATGTCTGCGTGCTTTGCGGCCAGCGCAAGCATTTTGGGGCCACCGCCGCCAACGGCGATTGGCGGGCGAGGTCCCTGCCGCGGACGGGGGGAACCTTCCAGGCCCTTGATGGTGTAGAACTCGCCGTCGAAGTCGACCGTCTGGCCGCGCATCAGTTGGTCGAGGATGGTCAACGCTTCGTCGAGCTTGCGGATGCGTTCGCCGGGGGTACCGAATTCGATACCGGCCTTGTCGAACTCTTCTTTCATCCAGCCAGCGCCGATGCCTAGTTCAAGCCGACCCTTCGACAGCACGTCGATGGTGGTGGCTTCCTTCGCCAGCAGCGCCGGATGCCGGAAACCGTTTGCGAGCACCGACGTCGCCAGGCGAATCGTGCTGGTGGCCTGAGACAGGGCACCGAGCGCCGCGAGCGGCCCCACCTGGTTGCCCAGGTGATCCGGGATCGCGAAAGTGTCGTATCCGTATTCTTCGGCAGTTTGGGCGAGCTTGACGAATTTACGGGCGCCACCCTCGTCTTTATTGCCTTCGCCGCCCGCACCGAAGCGGAACTTCCGAAGTCCGTCAACGTTATGCGTCGACGAGTCTTGGGCAGTCGTCACGAAGTATCTCTCCTCAATGGTCTGCGGCCGCCGCGTAGCGGGCCCCAACCCGAGAAGGTTATCTCAGGCGGCCGTGTTCCCCAAGCTCAGCGGCAGCGATACGACGCAACTGTGCCGCGGTCGACACCTGCCCACGACCACCGCTAATTGTGAGCGGGATGGGGAGCACCCTTGATTGTTGTCGACGCCCAATCAGTCATCCACTGAACGGCTGTCCGGCCGCCCTTGGTCTTCCAATAGCGCGGTGTTGCGTACATGGCGTGCACGGGATTGCCTGCCGCATTGGCCAATTGGCCGATGGCCTTCAGCGGATCCCGGATCGTCGGAGAATCGCAGATCAGGTCACCTGGGGCACAGATCGACCGGACGCGGTTGGAGATCTCGGCGAAGCCGCCCACCCGGGGACCGGACATGCGGATTCCGGGAACCAGGCTGCCGAACCCCGCGAGAGCGATTTCGGCCCCCACACCGGGAGGACTGGGCATGACGTCGGACTCCTGGCCAGGTTCGCGTCGGCCGTCGGCAATGAGCCCGACTCCGATGATCAAATCTTGGTCGGCCGCCGGGATGGGGCCGCGGTCATTCGCCATATTGCTGGCGAGGTCGCCAGCGATGACGGCACCCTGCGAGAAGCCCAACAGAAGGTACCGGGTCAGCGGGCAGTGCTCGTAGGTCTTCTTCAGCTTGATCGACCCGCGGGCCGTGCCTTGCTTCCGCGAGTCGTTGTAGTCGGCCTGCCGATCCGCGAGATTGGTGGGATTACGGAACTGCGCCTTGTACGGCACCGTGTAAACCTCGGTGCGCGAACGCGGGAACTTCTCCTGCAGCTGCGACGACACTTTCAGCATCAACGAATTCTTGTTCGCATGCGGCGCATACGGGTCGTCGTTGGGACTTGACTCCCAGGTACCGGGGAACACCAGCGTCAACACATCCGGGCAGTCGGCCGGTTGCGCATTGGGCCGGCTCGGTGGCGCGGTGGTCGTAGTTTCCGGACCGAGGCCTGGGGGCGCGGGGGTCGGCTTAAGCCATTGGAAGATGAGAAAGCCAATGAGAAGAAGCGCAACCAGGCCGAGCGCCAGCACAATCAGCAGCAGCTTGCCCCACTTACGCTTTCTCAGCACAGATTCTTCTCTGCCGCGGTGATTACCTTCGCGGACTTATCGTTCGCTTCCGCCTCGGTCTTGGTCATGGGGCCGATCGCTGCCCGCACATAGGCCTTAACCAGCATGGGGTCGGCTTTCTGCGCTTGCGCGTCGCACACGTAGTGCCCCATGGTCAGCGCGACATTGTTGTCCGTGTCGCCCATGAACGAGACGTTCTGTCGCTTCAAATCTGCGAGGTAAGCCTTGTCCTTGTCGCTCAGCTTGATGCCACTGGGCGGCGGCGCGCCACCGGGGAAATTCTTCGGGACCGACGTCGAGTTATTGGGCGCGGTATCGGGCGGCGAGACCGAAGCCTTCGACGCGCCAGCAGCAGCTTCCCGCGATGCTTCCTGCGATGCCTTCGAAACCTCTGCCGACGCCGAGGAAGGATTCGATCCCGGCATCGTGGTGGTGGTGACTGGTGCGGTGCCGATCGGCGCGCTCGCCGTCGACGAGTCGTTGCACGCGGTCAATGTCCCCACTGCAACAGCGAGTGCACCGGCCGCAGCGGCGATGCGCATGTACTTGACAGTCATGTCTGACAGCCTACCGTCGCTTTCGGCCTAGTTCGGTCCCGCAAAGGGCTTTACCTGCGAAGACACGGTAAACCCTCAGAGGAAATTCAGATAACCCCGCCAGCGGGCCGCGGTAGACCCGCTGGCGGTGACCCACGTCATTCGACGCGAGCGCCACCCTGGGGAGTCCACGTGATTTTTCCGCGTTCGACGGTATTGAATTTGACGCCGTCGCGACCGGTCATCTCGTCACTGGTCGGAAGCCCGAGACGGTCGAAGGCGGGCACATAGGCACCACCAATCGCACCGGCAACCACCCTGGGCCCCTTCGGCCCGGTGAAGATCCGACCGTTGCGGAAGTCTTGCGCCCGGCCACCGGGAACGGCGTATTCGGGAGTCAGGCAGCCGCCCAGCCCCTTAACCTGCGGAGCCTTCTTGAAGGCATCCCCAACCTGGCAAGCCACCGCATCATTGCCCAAGCCGAGGGCTCCGGCGGCCTGCGGCCACGCCTGCATCATTTCGAACTGCCAGTACGGCCAGGTGTGGGTACCCGACGGGCGGTACACCGCCTGCCCAGGAATACCGAGCTTGTTCAGTTGCGCAGCAAACTGCTGGCTGGTGACGCGCGAGAGCACCTCGAGGCCAACACCGGAGTAGTTCGTTGCCAGCAGTGGAATGTCGGACGGCTTGTCGTGCGGGCCGACCACACCGTTGCCCGAGGAGATGTACAGACTGGTTCCCTTGAGCTTCTCGGCCAGCAAGTAGGGGTCGTGCTCCTTCCACGCGGGATCAGACGGCGGTCCGAACATCTTCGATGAGTCGTAGCCGCCACCGTCGCGCAGGGCGAACTGAATGGCTTGCGGCATGCCGTACGACGACATCTGCAGAATGCCGGAGAACGATCCCGCGAACTTGTAGAAGCCCGGGTTACGGGCGGCCAGCATCATGGCCGCCGTGCCACCCATGGACAGGCCCTGGATGGCGCGAACATTCGTCGACCGCCACTGACCTTCCAGGATGGGTGGCAGTTCCCGAATGAGGAATGTTTCCCACTTGTAGTTCTTGCCGCGGTCGGGTTCTTTCCAGTCGGTGTAGAAGCTGGACTCGCCGCCGACGGGCAGCACCACGTTGACGTTCTTATCTTGGTAGAACTGCGCAACGTTGGTGTTGATCAACCAACCGTTTTGGTCGTCCTGCGCGCGGAGGCCGTCGAGCATGGTCAACTGCGGGAACTTGGCGGCAGGGTTCGAGAACCAATCGCGCGCCAGCAGCAATTGCACCTGGATGTCGGTGCCCATCGCGGGCGAACGCACCCACAGCGCCACGCGGTGCGCGTCGTACCAAAAGGTCTTGGTGACCGTCGCCGGCTTCGCGGCCGGTGCCGGGCGTGCTGGCGGTGCGGGCTTGTCAGCCTTCGGCTTTGGCTTGGGCTTCGGCTTAGCGGGGGCCTGCTGCGTCGGCGGCTTGGGTGCCGGTTCGGCCGTCGCCGAACCTACGCCCATCGGCACTAGTGCCGCCACCATTGTCACAGCGACGGCGATACTCGCCGCGCGGCGTCTGCGCACCGCCCCGCCATTCATCGTCCGGCCCGTCCACTTCTTCACTGCCTGCTCCTCACGAGTCCCCCGACTGCGCTTATCGCACTCCGTTCACAAAACCGAGCGCCTCGTTCTGTTTTCTACACGGGAAGCGGGCCGAACTGTGCGCGCCACGCTGTGACGCATGTGAATTGTGTGACTAATGTTTCTCGCTTCCACCGTTTCCCGCGCTTCGCCCGTTTCCCTTTTCTGTCACGATTCGACCAGACCGTCACCGATCACGGTGATCGGCGACGGTCCGGTCGCTGCGCGACCACGGTTTGTGACAGAAAAGGGGCAATCGGGGGGTGGGATTGCGGCGTGAGACGGCAAAACAAAAGCTGGGCCGCGACTTCGCGTTAGCGATGTCGCGGCCCAGCTCTCGTTAGATCTGGCCTAGCGGAAGAATCCGCGGCTGTAGGCGTTCCACAGCATGTCCTGCCAGTAGCCCCACGCGTGGGTGCCGTTGGCCGAGTAGGACATCACCGGCACACCCTGGAGGAATGCCGCCGCCTCGAAGGCCTTGGCCTGAGCGAAGGCGAGCAGCTCCAGCGGGGTGCCCTTCAGGAGGTCGTCGCCGACGTTGCCCGGGTAGTTGTAGCGACCGAAGAAGCCGTTACCCGAACCAACGAAGACCTTGAGGCCATGCATGCGGTTGATGAGCATCATCGGATCGTTAGCGGTCCAGCGCGGGCTCCACGGAGGTCCCCACATGGCGTCAATGTTCCACGGTGCCGGAGCAACGTCGAGCATCGCCATACGCAGTGCGGTGCGCATACCCGGTGCCGACAGGGTCAGGTAGCCCGACATCGAGCCGGCTGCGTAGTACAGGTCGCGACGCTGCGCGGCGTGCACCAGAGCGGCACCGCCACCCATGGACAGACCCATGATCGCGTACTTGCCACCCTTGCTGGCGAAGCCCCTGGAGCGCAGTGCGGGCACGAGGCGCTTATCGATCACGCAGCCCCACTTGTAGGCCTTGCGCTGACCGTTGAAGTTCGAGGGAGCATCCCAGTCGGTGTAGAAGCTGTTGGGGCCACCCACCGGCATGACGACGTTGACGCCCCGGTCGGCCAGACGCTTGGCGTTGGTCTCGATGTCCCAGCCGCTGCGGTCGTAGCCGGCGCGCATGCCGTCCAGCAGGATGACGGTGCGGGAGTTACCCGGCTTACGCCATGCCTGAACCCTGACGACACCGGGCTTCATCGACTTGTTGCCGAAGGCACCGTTGGTCGGCATTCCACAGGCGTCGATCGTGAAGCCCGCGTATGCGGCACCACTCGACGGACCCGCACCCAGTGCGGTTCCCATCAGGCCCATGGCAGTGAGCACTGCGACGAGGACCGCTGTGAACCGCCGATGGCCAGCGTGCGGTTTGCTCTTAGCTTCGCGCATTGACTGCTGTCTCCCTAACATTTGCTTCCAAAGTTCATACCCAGCCCTCAGGCTGGCGCATTACGGTTGCGATGGACGGACGTGGCAACCTTCGTCACTCACGTCACACCTGCAACTCGATAGTGCGAGCCTATTCGACTCGCCAACCCGCACCAAACGCTGTGACTCTAATCACAGTGTCGGTACTGGCCATACACGGCAGGTCGCGCTAGAGACACCAGATGCCTCCGCTTTCGACCACGCCATGACTATCGCTCGACCGATGAGGGACGTTACCGTTTCGATATCTCCGCAGGCAAGCCATTGAGAGACATCCGACACAGGATCGGCTTAACTACGACCAAGCTGACGCTCAGGTTCGCAGACCGAAACCCACTGCCGCCCTGTCACTTTCCCTGCAATCCCGGCGGCATGACCAGCCCGCAACGCTCAATCTCGTACTTCGGTTCACGAGCAATCCGGTACGAGTTGAACTCCGCAGCCTGACGCAAATTGTGCCGGAATCGCGCAAAACTCCATGTGTCCTTGTACGACGCGAACCGCGCCTGCGTCATTGGGCAACTCAACGCCACCCGCGCCATCTTCACGTCGTCCCTACCCAGGAAGCCCGGGAATCCGCCCATAACGCCACTCTCGGCGATAACCCACTCGCTGGGCAGTCGTTTGTCATGTCCGATGCGACCGTCCGTCAAACGCGCCGTATGGGCCGCCAGCGGGTAGGCCAGCCCCATCTGGTCGACGACCCGGACATCGAGCGGGGCGTTCATGCTCGTCATACCCAAGTTAAGGAAGTACACCGTGGTCTCGCGGGGGATTCCCGGCGGCATCTTCGCTGGCAACGGCGAGTAGTACCACTCGTCGAAGTTCGCCGACGACAGCAGCACACCGCCACCGCGCGCTTCCGACTCATCGATCATCCTGACCATGGCTCGCATGCGCGGATAGTCCAGATAGTCCTGTGCCGTTACCGGATTCTCGTTACCCATATTGGTGACGTAGAACCGGCGTTCGTCGACGATGCCGTCGCGGCTGATGTCCATCCCCGCGCCGGACAGCACCGTCTGGTTGACGGCCACTCCCCACCAGACGGTAGTAATGACTCCGCCCAGCAGGACCAATCCCGTACCGAGTTGGATCCGCGAACGCTTCGTCGACAGCGACGCCGGAAGCGACACCGGAATCACCATGACCGGGAGCAGCAGAATAAACAGCGGTGCCAAGAGCACACGGCCGTGCATGAAGTCGCCGCCCTGACGCAGCCAGTACAGGCCCAGAATCAGTCCGGCGACCAAGACCGTCACCACGACGGTGTTTTGTGTCTGCAGGCGATCGACGATCCACGACCATCGGTTTTGTAGCCGGGCCGTCGGGCTCGGTGCGTCAATCTCGTCGCCGAGGATGTCCGGTACGCCGGACGTGCTGGCCTTGACTGGCTCAGCCGTCGTGGCCTCACTCTGCGACGTGCGGCGCGACAGGTACGAGCCGACGGCCAGCAGGATGCCCGCTATCACCGCGACGATCACCGGCAGCAGCAACGTATACGGACTGAACAGGTTGCCCAAGTAGGCGAAACCCTGCTGCCATTTGGAGCCGCTGGCATCCTTGGCGATGGCCGGGTTGGGAACCAGCACGGCGTAGTAGCCCATGCGGAAGATTTGATAGCCGATCGGGAGCGCGCCCGCGACGACGACCATAGCCACGCGCATCCGCCAGCCGATCCGCGAGGCAAACAGCACCAACAGCACCAGTCCGCCCAGAATCGTGATCTCCGGTCGCACCAGCGGCGCCAGACCGGCAGTGAAGGTCAAGGCAAGGAACGCTGCGCGCGAGCGACGGGTCGGATTCGCCGGATCACGACGTCCCCAAGCCAAGAACTGGCACCAGAGGGCGGCGATCCAGAAGATCGTCAGGCCGTTCTCCAGTCCCGAGGTCGCGAAGTCGCGCGCTGGCGGCACCACGATGTAGACAATCGCACCGAGCGGAAGAATCAAGGTGAGGCCGGGGCTCATTGCCCGGCGACCGTACAGTCGTGCCGTCCCGTACATCGCCAGCGGCACGGCGGCAATCGACAGGACCAGCGCCACCCACAGCACCACATACTCGGTCTGCTCGGCACCGGTCACCCAGCTCCAGAACCAGATCAGGTACGTCCAGGCGGTCGAAGTATTGGCCTCGACGCGTTCGCCCGCGTTAAAGACCGGACCGTTACCGGCCAGCAAGTTCCGGACTGTTCGTAGGACGATCAGGCCGTCGTCAGCGATCCACCGTCGCTGCCAGGCACCAATCGCAAACAGCACCGTAACGACGATCGCGCCGATCGAGAAACTCGCGATCGGCGCAATCAGTCGACGGCGGCTCTGAGTCTCTGGAACATCAGAGGTCGCCAAGACTTCAGAGTGGGACATATACCGCGATACCTACGAGCACGACCCAGGCCAGGGCCAGTAACTGGAGTGCGCGGTCGCCGAGGGCCACCTCTTCGGGTTCGCCAGCTTCGCCACCGTCGACGTCGACCGCGTACCGCAGGATCGCGATCGTGAACGGCACCATCGAGATTGCGTAGAAGACGTTGTCGCTGCGGGTGTCGTCGAACGCCCACATGCCGTAGCAAAGGACAACGGCGGTCGCCGCCAGCGTCCACACGAACCGCAGGTAGGTGGTCGTGTAGTACTCGAGCGACTTGCGGATCTTGGCACCGGTTCGCTGCGCCAACTGCAGTTCGGCATAGCGCTTACCGGCCGCCATGAACAGCGAACCGAAGGCCATGACCAGCAGGAACCACTTCGACAGGCCCTCGGGAAGTTCCGCAGCCACGCCACCGGCGATCGCCCGCAGCAGGAAGCCGGACGACACGATGCAGATGTCGATGACCGGTTGGTGCTTGAGCCCGAAGCAGTAGCCGAGCTGAATCACCAGGTAGACGGCAATCGTGACGGCAGTCTGCCAGTTCGCGAGGTACGCGATGGCGATCGACGCCACAGACAGGACTACCGCGAGGGTGTAGGCGAGATTGACCGGGACCACGCCAGCCGCGATCGGCCGGAACCGCTTCGTCGGATGCTGGCGATCGGCTTCCACGTCGAGTGCATCGTTGACGAGGTACACCGCCGACGCGACCAGGCAGAACGCCACAAATGCGATACCGACATTGAGCATGCGGTGACCGTCGGTCAGCGTTGCCGTACCGGCCGCCATCGGTGCGGCCAGCACCAATACGTTCTTGACCCACTGACGGGGGCGCATGGCCTTGATCAGGCCCGCCGCCAAATTCTTTGGCGGTTTAGGGACGCCGTGCTCGATCGGCTCCTCGCTCATCGGTGGTTCCTCACTTGCTCGAGTCTCGGTTTCTTGCATCTGTGCTCTTTGCCTCTGCGCTCTTTACCTCTGCGCACTTTGCCTCTGCGGCGATCACCGCAGCCGCAGTCAGCGCGCCAACAAGCGCGCCACCGGCCACATCGGAAGGGTAATGGACACCTAGAACAAGACGCGAAAGCAGCATGGGCGGGACGATGGCCGCCGGCACCAAAATTTGCGCGCCCGGTTTGCCGGTCGCCCGGCCCAAAAGGATAGCGGCCGCGGTTGTCGACGTTGCGTGGCTTGACGGGAAGCTGAGCTTGCTCGGGGTCCCCACACCGATGCGGATGTCGGGGTGGTTCGGCCGCTTGCGTCGGACCACTCGCTTAATGACCACCGACGCCGCGTGAGCGACAAAGGCACCCGCGCCTGCCTCGATGTACCGGCGACGAGCGACGGTATCGCCACGGCGGTGCGCTGAGTAGGCACCGGCACCGGCGAGCGCCAGCCAGCCGAGGGAATGCTCGCCGAAGTGCGACAGTCCGCGCGCGGCAGGAAGCACCCCCGGTCGATCGGCGATCGCGTCCTGGATGCCGACGAGCATCGCGGCCTCACCGGTGGCGGGGCCCTGGTTAAGCGATGCTGTTTCCTTAGATACCGAAGACACGTGCCCAACTTTCCTTGCTGACGAGGTCGTCGTGTGCGGCACGGTATTCGACACGTTTGGCATCGAACTCGTCGCGCAGTTGCTTCACCAGAGCCGCCGACTCCTTACCGAGGGCGATCATCTTGTCGCGGTCGCGCTGGCGGTACACCACGCCACGGCCGTCCGCGGTGGTGACGGTGACACCGTCGACGCGACCGAGCGAGAACCAGCGGGCCTCGATTGGCGGGTAGTTGGCCTGCGGAACACTGTGGTGTCGCGGGTCGGCCGGGCGTGCGTTATTGACGACCGCGGCGGCCAGGGCCTTCACCTTGGCGATCGGTCCCTTGGGCTCGTTCGCGCCGAGCGCGGTGGCCTCACCGGTGGCGGTCGGCAATTCGGTTGCCGATGGCAAAACCACGGCGTCCGGGTAGCCCTTGCGGATGGCCGCGACCTTCCCGAGCGCGGTCGGCAGAATCTCCCGAATGTGGTCGGGGCCGGCGAGGAAGTCGCGGATCGCCTCATTCTGGATGGCGACCGTCGAGTACTCCAGGCACAGCAGGTGCTTGGCCGTGGCCTTCGCCATCGACTTCAAAATTCCGTCGATGGCGCCGTCGGTGTACATCGACGCCACCACCAGGCGGTTCCGGAGGTGGAAGTACGCCTGCCAGTCGATGGCGTCGTCCTTATCGCTCCAGGCCATATGCCAGATCGCGATGCCGGGAACGGTGACCGTCGGATAGCCCGCACGCTCGGCACGGAGGGCGAATTCCCAGTCATCCCACTTAATGAACAGCGGGAGCGGCAGTCCGATGGTTTCGGCGACCTCGCGCGGGAACATGCACATCCACCAGCCGTTGCCTTCAACGTCGATGCGGCGGTGCAGGTTCTTCGAGTTGTCGCGGTCGCTCAGCGGATACTTGGAGAAGTCGTGATCGTATTCGACGAACGGGGCAGCCGTCCACATGAACTTGCCCCAGTCGATGACCTCGCCCATGGAATGCAAGTGGCTGCGGTCCTGCAGGTTCAACATCTGGCCGCCGACGAGCATCGGCGACTTCGCGAACCTCGACATGGCCAGCGCTCGCAGGATCGAGTCGGGCTCGATCATGATGTCGTCGTCCATGTACAGGATGTACGGGCTGTCGGTCAGGCGCAGCGCCTCGTACAGGATGCGGGCGTAGCCGCCCGAACCGCCAAGGTTGCCCTGGTCGAAGATGTGCAGGCGGTCACCGAGGCCCGCTGCCGCTTCCGCGTAGCCGGGTTCGTCGACCACGTTCTTGGTGCCTTGGTCGGGCATCAGGACGGCGTCGATAACGGCGTCGACCATCGGGTCCGAGGTCAATGCGGCCAAAGCGGCAACGGCGTCGCCCGGGCGGTTGAACGTCGGGATGCCGACGGTGACGCGATTGTCGTTGTCGGTCGGCGCCTCAATCGGCGCATACCAGCCAGCGGACACCACTTCGGCGTCGGAGGCGGTCGTGATGTCGAACCAAATCCAGCCGCCGTCCTCGAATGGGCCGAGATCGGTTTGGAACTCGAAGACGCCGACACCGTCGTCGGTCGAGGACACGAGGTCGCCGCCGATGGCGATGCGCGCACCGTCGATCTTGGAGCGGTACAGGTCAACGCGGGCGGTGCCCTTGACCTCCACGTGCAAGATCACCGAATCCAGGACGGTCCAGTGGCGCCAGTACGACGCCGCGAACGCGTTGAAGTAAGTCGCGAAGCTGACCTCGGAATCGGCGGCCAGGCGAACGCTCGTCCGATTCGGGGCGTGCGCGCGGGAGCTGTTGCTCGCCGACTCCTCCAGGTACAACGACCGCACGTCGAGGGGCTCGCCCTGGCGCGGAAAGATCACTCGCTGCAGCAGGCTCACGGCTTGCGTTGGCGTGTCCGGCATTCAGTTCTCCTCTTCGGCCAGCGGCGCACCGTCGCGCAGGTGCGGGGCCAGGGTGTTGTCGAACATGGTCAGCGCACTCGCGATCGCCATGTGCATGTCCAAGTACTGGTAGGTGCCGAGGCGACCGCCGAACAACACCTTCGATGCGGCGACCTCGGCCTTCGCCAACTCGCGGTAGGCGGCCAGCATCTCGCGGTCGTCGGGGGTGTTGATCGGGTAGTACGGCTCGTCTTCGTCCTTGGCGAACCGACCAAATTCCCGCATGATGACCGTTTTGTCGGACGGGTAGTTCTTGCGTTCCGGGTGGAAGTGGCGGAACTCGTGGATGCGGGTGAACGGAACGTCGGCGTCGTTGTAGTTCATCACCGGGGTGCCCTGGAAGTCGCCGGTCGGCAGCACTTCGAGCTCAAAGTCGAGGGTGCGCCAGCCGAGGCGGCCAGCCGAGTAATCGAAGTAACGGTCGAGCGGACCGGTGTAAACGATCGGCGCGTCGGGGCTCGCGGCGAC
The DNA here is from genome assembly GCF_056682775.1 of Gordonia sp. 34D. Classification (NCBI taxonomy): domain Bacteria; kingdom Bacillati; phylum Actinomycetota; class Actinomycetes; order Mycobacteriales; family Gordoniaceae; genus Gordonia; species Gordonia sp. 34D. The sequence continues at coordinate 2,895,534 of NZ_CM155293.1, forward strand.
AATCTCGTCGCGGACGTCGAACCAGTCGGTCGACAGTCGTACCTCGATGCGGTCGTCGGCGGCCATGTTCTCCAGCCACGCGGTGTAGCCGTCGACGGGCAGACCTTCGTATGTGTCGCTGAAGTACCGGTTGTCGAAGTTGTACCGGACCGGCAGTCGCGTGATGTTGCCCGCGGGCAGGTTCTTGGGATCGGTCTCCCACTGCTTTGCGGTGTAGTGCTTGATGAACGCCTCGTAGAGGGGGCGGCCGATCAGGCTGATGGCCTTTTCTTCAAAGTTCGCGGCCGAACCGGTCTCCACCTCGGACGCCTGCTCGGCGATCAATGCGCGCGCTTCGTCGGGCGTGAAGTAGCGGCCGAAGAACTGGGACACCAAGCCGAGGCCCATCGGGAATTGGTAGGCCTGGCCGTCGTGCATGGCGAAAACGCGGTGCTGGTAGCCGGTGAACGAGGTGAAGTTGTTGACGTACTCCCACACGCGCTCGTTGGAGGTGTGGAACAGGTGGGCACCGTACTTGTGGACTTCAATTCCGGTCTCGGGCTCGGCCTCCGAGTAGGCGTTTCCACCGATGTGATCGCGCCGTTCGACGACGAGCACACGCTTACCGAGCTGCGTTGCCGCCCGTTCAGCGACGGTCAGGCCGTAGAAGCCTGAACCGACCACGATTAAGTCATACGTGTTGTTGTCCGTCACGGCTGTTCAGCCTATCGGACCCAACCTGATAGTTTCCGCAGCGCGTGGCCGTTGGGTCCAGCGTCACCCCTTGTTGCCCGCCCCTTGTGCGTTCCCGCATGATGCGTCGATTCCCGCTCCACGTCAGACGTGGAGCGGGAACGAACGCATCATGCGGGAACAGGTGAACGGGCTAGCGCAGGCCGTCGGCGGTCGGGAAGCCGAGCTTGGCTAGGCCGCCGGCATTCAGGAAGTCGGTCAGCGCCTGCCCCATCAGGGCGTGGGCACCGGTGGTCGGGCTGAAGTACAGCATGCCGTTCTGCAGCACCTGAACCAGACCGGGCATGCCCTTGCCGTCCGTCAGCATCTGCGGACTGGCGACGGTGCCCGTCGAGCCCTGCGAGTTGTCACTCTTTTCGAGCGCCACTTGCTTGGCGGCCAACGCCGGCATTCCCTGCTTCAGCAGCTGTTCCACCAGCGGCTGAGCCTGCGCGAGTAAGCCCGCCGCATCCGGGAGGGCAATCACCGGCAGGCCGGGAACCAACTGGCTGAGCATCGTGTTGAGCGGGCTCAGGTCGAGGAAGTCGCCGCCAGACGGGGCGTCCGGACCGATCTGCGGTTTGACGATCTTGGGCATCGTCTTCTGGCCCTTCACGGCAAACCAGTCCGACTTCAGCTGCAGTTTGGTGCGGGCTTGGTCGCCGGTCGCTTCGACGGTGCCACCGGTTCCGACGACGCGCACCTTCACCACGCGGCCGCTGCCTTCACCGAGACCATTGGCCTCGATCACCTCAAAGCTCTTCAGCGCTCCGACGCCGAACGCGGAAGCGATGCTCGACGCGCTGACGGTCGCGGTCCAATTGTGGGTCGGCGAAATGGAGTCACCGGCGTCGCGGACGGCCGGGAACAACCCACCTGCGGTGTAACCGCCGGTCGACGCCGAGAACTCAGTCAAAGCGGGCTTGCCGCCCAAGGTGCGGATCTGCCCTGCCGTCGCATCTGCGGCCCGGTTGGTGCGTGGGTCTTCGCCCGACGCGCCGTGGTACATCTGCGACTGCTGCGTGTTGTCCATCTTGCGGCCGTTTGCCAGGCCCGCGACCACGTACGACCGTGCCGCCACAGCCTGCGCCTTCAGCGCCTCAAAACCACCCGAATCCGCCCACGACGGCATGGATTCCTTGGGGATGACGCCCTTGACGTAGTCGTCGACGTGCAGTTTGTTGATGACGCCATCAGGTCCCACGCCGATGGAACCGCGGTACTGATCGTTGCCGCCGCAGAACGTCAGAAGTTCTTCGGCTGGCCGATTGGTGCCCGGATTGATCGGGTCAACCATCGAGGCCTGCACCGTCTTGACGACCGCGCCACCGCAACCGCTCGTGATGGTGGCCGTGGTCCCGGACAGGCTAACCGCCTGTCCGGGAGCGACCTTCTCCGGGCCTACGCGCATTCCGGCAGTCGCATGAACACTGACCGACGACTTCTCGCTAAGCGAGACCGTAACGTCGGGAGTGCCCACCTTCCCCGCAACTGTATTGCCGTAATAGTGCTTCAGGATCCGGTCGGCGGACCATCCCTGCTTTGCGTAGCCGTAAGCACCCCACTGGCCTAGGCCACGGCCATGTCCGTGCCCATGCCCGTCCAGGACGATCGGCGAACTCGCGGCCAACGCAACATCGTCGGACGAGAACACACCGGTGCCGCCTGCAATGAGTCCACCCGCTAAGAGCGCAGGTGCCAGCCCCAGTGCGGCGAAGGTAACGGTTCGCTTCTTGGCTCGGCTCGGTCGAACATTCGGCACTGCATACCCCTTTGGGCAAAGACCAGGGTCAGGACAACGCATGACCCCTGTGGCCTGTGTGACTAGTGGGACTTCTGTGACAGTAGTGACTCAATGGCAGGCACGACAAGTCAACACGGTCACAACACAGTCACACCGTTAGAACCAGCGTTCGAGTACCTTGGCGACGCCATCGTCGAGATTGGTGCCTGTCACCTCGTTGGCAGCGGCAATAGCTGCGGGATCGCTGTGCCCCATCGCGACCCCACGCGTCGCCCAGCGGAGCATTTCGACGTCATTGGGCATGTCTCCGAAGGCAATCGTCGAGACCGAATCGACATCAGTGTGCTCCGCAAGCCACGACAGCCCCGACGCTTTATGCGTTCCGGGTAACGAGAACTCGACGAGCCCGGTATCGATGGAGAAGGTGATCTCCGCCAAGTCGCCCACCCGCGAGGCAACGGCCTCGGCCATGGCGCGCGACGACATCTCGGGCACGCGCGCGAGCAGTTTCACCGCGGGCATCTCCGTGACTTCATCCTGACCGACGTACACGTGGTCGGGATTAAGCCAGGCGTGCTGGTAGCCGGGCGTCGCCACAAAGGGCGGTGTCGCCGCGTCGAAGGCCGAATCTCCGATCCGTTCGGCAGCAAGACCGCAGCCGGGTAACGCTTCGGCACAGATCGCCGCGATCTCGGCGAGGGCGTCCGGGGCCAGCGCCGATACGTGCAGCACCCGATCGGTGAGAACGTCGTAGACGATGGCACCGTTGGCACAGACCGCGTACCGAATGGCCGCAGGTGATTGCGCCAATTGGTCGGTGATTTCTGGAACCCACCTCGGAGGTCGACCGGTCGCGAGGACCAGCTCTACGCCTTGCTCGCGCGCCCGCTCGAGGACCTCCCTCGTGCGACGGGTGATCTGGTTGTCGTCGTCGATCAACGTGCCGTCGACGTCGGAAGCGATCAATGTTGGAGCATTCAATGGCGGGGCGAGAGCTTCGTCGCTCATCGGCACCTACTTCCTACTTCTCTGGCCGTCCATGCTGGTCGGATGGGTCGTGCTGGTCGGGTGGGCCGTGTTTTTCGGCCCGCTTACGTGCTTTTTCCGCGGCTTCGGCCTCTTCAATCACGAGCGCCTCCTCCGGCGTCGGGGCACTGCCGCCGAGCCGGGCTGGCAGCCAGTCCGCCCCCTCTGGGGCATCGGGGTAGCGCTCTTGGACGCGGTGCAATAACGCGGTCATCACCTCGCGCAGCCGTCGGGTGCCGTCGTCGGCGTCGTCGGGTCCGAAGTGCATGGGCTCGCCAAATTCGATATCGATCGGGATCCGCGCGCGTCCGAGCTGTCGCTTGGCCCCCTTGGTCCATTGGCGTTGCGCGCCCCAGACGATCACCGGGATGATTGGGACCCCCGCCTCAATGGCCATCCGAACCGCGCCAGGTTTGAATTCTTTGAGTTCAAAGCTGCGGCTGATGGTCGATTCCGGGTAGACGACAATCAATTCGCCAGCTTGAAGGGCATTGACCGCCGCGTGGTACGCGGTGCCGCCCGCCGACCGATCCACCGGAACGGCTTTGGCGTGCTTCACCAGGAACCGCATGATGGCGAAGTCCATGATCTCGGATTTCACCATGTAGCGGCCGCGACGATGCTTGCGCGCGAGCCCCAATCCCGAGGGCATGAAGTCGGTGTAGCTGGTGTGGTTAATCACCACCACGCCGCCACCCGACCGCGGAATGTTGTCGAGCCCGAAGTAGCGGCGTCGCACCCCCTGCACCGCCAGGATTGACCCGGCGATGGTTTCGAGGACGCGATACACCGGTTCCATGGTCAGTCCGTGACCTCGGGACTCTCGCGTGCGGCCCGCTTCGCGGCTTTTGCTTCTGCGTCGGCGGCGTCGAGCGCATTCGCTTCTTCCAGCGTCGGTGCCCCTCCCCCGCGGGCTGCAGGTACCCAGAATTCGCCGGCCGGGTAGTCGCCGTAGGCGTCCTGAAGTTCGGTCAGCTTGGTGCGCATTGAGTCGTAGAGTTGCGCGGTGAGCTGCTCCGGAGTTCCCTCGGGCTTCAGCGGTTCGGCCACTCCGACCATGATCTTGAAGCCGTTGCGGCCCATGTTGCGCGGATGTCCCTTGGTCCAAATCCGCTGTGCACCCCAAATAATGGTCGGGATGATCGGCGCATCGGCTTCCAGCGCCATCCGCGCGGCACCGGACTTTAGGGCTTTGATTTCGAAGCTGCGGCTGATGGTGGCTTCCGGGTACACGCCGACGAGTTCGCCGCGCTTCAGGTAGTCGACGGCGTCGCGATAGCTCTGTGCACCATCGGCCCGGTCGACGGGAATGTGCTTGAGCGAACGCATGATTGGGCCGCCGAGAGCATTGTCGAAGACTTCCTTCTTCGCCATGAAGCGCACGTACCGCCTCGGCTTGTGCAGGTAGGCCGGGATGCCCGCGAAGGTGAAGTCGAGGTAGCCGGTGTGGTTAATGGCCACCACGCCTGGGCCAGACGTCGGCATGTGCTCCACGCCGGAGATGTCGAACTTGAGGCCCTGGGCTAACCAGAGCGTACGGGCAGCGGACACGACTCCGGCGTACACGGGTTCCATATCCGAAAGCTTAGTCATTGCGTCTGACACGCGAACCTGTCCGACCGCCGTCCCTGCTTTCTAGGGACGGCCAACCCCGCCTAGGCCAGCGACCGACTGATCACCAGTCGTTGGATCTGGTTGGTGCCCTCGAAGATCTGGGTGATCTTCGCTTCGCGCATAAGTCGTTCCACCGGGAAGTCACGGGTGTAGCCGTTGCCACCAAACACTTGGACGGCGTCGGTGGTCACCTTCATGGCGGCGTCGGTCGCGATCAGCTTGGAGACGGAGGCATTGCGCGAGTACGACAGTCCGGCGTCACGTCGTCGTGCCGCATCGAGGTAGGTGGCGCGGGCGGAGTCGACGGCCGCGGCCATATCGGCGAGTAGGAAGCCGAGGCCCTGGTGGTCGATGATTTTGCGGCCGAAGGTTTCCCGTTCTTTGGCGTAGGCCACGGCGTTGTCGAGCGCGGCCTGCGCGATCCCGGTGGCGACTGCCGCGATGCCGAGTCGACCCGAGTCGAGGGCGCTGAAGGCAATCTGCAGGCCCTGGCCTTCGGTGCCGATTCGACGGTCCGCTTCCACGAAGGCCCCGTCGTAGCGAGCCGCTGTGGTTGGGACTGCCGCCAAGCCCATCTTTTCTTCGGGCCGACCGAAGCTGAGGCCTTCGGTGCCGTCGGGCACGAGGAAGCAGGAGATCCCCTTGGATCCATCACCCGTGCGGGCAAAGAGGTTGTAGAAGTCAGCGATGCCGCCGTGCGTAATCCACGCTTTCTCACCGGTGATTGCGTATCCGCCGTCTACCGCGTTGGCTCGACAGTTCAAGGCCGCCGCGTCCGAACCGGCTTGCGGCTCGGACAGACTGTAGGCACCGATGGTGCTGCCGCCGAGCATCTCGGGTAGCCAACGTTGCTTCTGCTCCTGGGTTCCGAACGCGAATAGCGGGTGGCACGCCAGGCTGTGGACGCTGACAGCAACCCCGACTGCCGCCCATCGCGACGCGATTTCTTCCAGAACCTGCAGGTAAACCTCGTACGGCTGGCCGCCGCCGCCCCATTCCTCGGGGTACGGAAGGCTGAGCAAACCCGCCTCGCCGAGTTGGGCAAAGACGCCGTCCGGGTACTTCTCTGCCTTCTCGTACTCGTCGACGATCGGAGCCAGGACCTTGTCGGCGATGTCACGGGTCAGGTCGATGAGGTCGTGGGCTTCCTGGGTGGGGAGCAAACGGTTGACGGGCACGGAAACCTCCGGGGAACAGTACTGGAATCCCTCTCACAGTACTGCCAGGCGATCAGTACTACAAGAGCGGCAGCAGTACTATGACGGAGTTATGGCCCCCGAAGTGCGCCCGACAGGTATCCCCGACCCCGCGACCGTCTCCGACTTTGCGACGCAGCGACGGTCGGACCTGTTCGACGACCTACTCGCCCTGTTTCTGACCGAGGGTTTCGCCCACTTCACCCTCGACGCCCTCGTCGCCCGACTGCACTGTTCCAAGTCGACGCTCTACACCTTGGCTCCCAGCAAGGGCGAGCTGGTGCGAGCGGCGACGGTCCGCTTCTTCCGTCAATCCACTGACGCCGTCGAGCACGCCGTGGCCCAGACGCCGTCGCCAGCAGCCAAGATCACCGCGTATCTGTCCGCGGTCGGTGATGCGCTCGCCGAAGCTTCACCCCGGTTCTTGACAGACCTGGCCGCGTTTGCCCCGGCCCGTGAGGTGTACGAGCAAAACACGGCGATCGCCGCGCAGCGAGTCAAAGAACTCATCGACGACGGCGTCGAAGCTGGCGCGTTCCGCGATGTGCACGCCACCTTCGCCGCCGACCTGGCGGCGACCACCATGGTCCGAATTCAGCAGGGACAGGTCCGGGCGGCCACCGGACTCGACGATGCCGCCGCATACCGCGAACTCGCCGCCATCCTGACCACCGGCATCCTCACCGCAGGGATCACCGCCTAGGCGCGGCTTTGGTCCGCGGGAGCGATACCCTTGAGGCGACAGCTCATCGCTATCGGAAGGTCAGTACCCGTGCAGATCACCAGCGTCGGCCACGCCGGATTCCACATTCAGACCGCGGCCGGATCCATCCTCTGCGATCCCTGGGTCAATCCCGCCTATTTCGCCTCGTGGGTCCCGTTCCCGGACAACTCCGAGTTGGATTGGAAAGCGCTGGGCAACTGCGATTACCTGTACGTTTCGCACCTGCACCGCGACCACTACGACGAGCAGCACCTCATCGACTACGTCAACAAAGACGCCACCGTCCTGCTCCCCGACTACCCGGTGCCGGACCTGCGCGGCGACCTGGAACGGATCGGCTTCACCAAGTTCGTCGAAACTGTCGATTCTCAGAAGCACACCGTGTCGGGCCCCAAGGGCGACCTCGACATCATGATCATCGCGATGCGCGCTCCCGCCGACGGCCCCATTGGCGACTCGGGACTCATCGTCGACGACGGCGAGACAGTTTGCTTCAACATGAACGACTGCCGTCCGATCGATTTGGATGTCGTAGCCGAGGAATTCGGTCGGGTCGACGTGCACCTGCTTCAGTACTCGGGCGCCATTTGGTACCCCATGGTCTACGACATTCCCCGTAAGTCGAAGGCCAACTTCGCGATCCAGAAGCGCCAGCGGGGAATGGACCGGGCACGGTCGTTCATCGAGCAGATCGGCGCGACCTGGGTGGTCCCGTCCGCTGGCCCGCCGATGTTCTTGGACGATGAGCTGTACGGTCTCAACGATTTCAACACCGGCAGCGACGCCGACAAAGCGAGCATCTTCCCCGACCAGGCGGAGTTCCTGGAGCAGATGCGCGAGCACGGCACCGACGACGGCGAACGCCACCGCGGATTGATGATGGTGTCGGGGTCGGTCGCCGATTTCGCCGGAGCCGAACTGCGCGAGATTGAGCACCCGTACCCGCCGGAGAACGTATTTGGCGAGAACAAGAAGGCCTACCTGGATTCGATGAAGGAGAAGTTCGCTCCCATCATCGCCGCACAGAAGGCCACGTGGGCCTCCGCGGACGGCCCCTCACTGTTGGAGCCGCTTCGCGAGAAGTTCGAGCCAATCATGAAGCAATCCGACCTGATTTGCGACGGTATCGGCTACCCGGTGGGCCTCGTGATCGGCGACGACACCTACGTCCTCGATTTCCCGGCTCGCACGGTCCGAATGGCGCAGGACGGCGACGGCAAGTACCGCTATGGCTTCCGGATTGCCCCGGAGATCGTGCGGACGGTCTTGCGCGACGACGAACCCGACTGGGTCAACACCATCTTCCTGTCGACCCGATTCACCACGTGGCGCATTGGCGGCTACAACGAGTACCTGTACACGTTCTTCAAGTGCCTTACCGACGAGCGGATCGCCTACGCCGACGGCTGGTTCGCCGAGGCGCACGACGATACTGCGACCATCGAGCTGGACGGCTGGGAGATTCAGCGCCGCTGCCCCCACCTGAAGGCCGACTTGAGTAAGTTCGGCGTCATCGAGGGCGAAAAGCTGACGTGCAACTTGCACGGATGGCAGTGGGATCTGTCGACCGGACGGTGCCTGACGTCGAAGGGCCACGAACTGCGAGCCGAGCGTGCCCAGCAGTAGTTCCGCCTCCACTGATACCGGAACGCACGCCACCGGGGAGCAAACCGCCGGGGAGCAACCCGCTGGCGAACGCTCGTATGCGGGCCGCAGCCTCGCCGACCGCAAGATCGAGCGTCGTGGACGCTTTCGCGAAGCCGGTTTGGAACTGTTTGGCACTCTCGGCTTTTCGCAGGTAACAGTTTCGGCGATCTGCACCGAGGCGGGCCTGTCCCGCCGTCAGTTTTATGAGGAGTACACGGGTCGGGAGTCCCTCCTGGCCGAGATCTACGATTCGATCCAGTTGCAGACGCGCGACGCCGTTATCGCGGCGGTCACGTCATCGGTCACCGATGCGGAGTTCGATATCGCGACGGTAGCTCGGGCTGCGGTGACGGCCTATATCGACACCATCACGACTGATCCCCGAAACATTCGATGCTCGTTCATTGAAGTCGGCGGGGTTTCCGATGAGGTCGAGCACCACCGTCTCGCCGGTCGTGAGACATGGGCCGGATTTATCGCTGACACGATTTCGTCGGTGCCAGGAACGACGGCTCGAAAGATCGACTACGAGGCCACTGCCTACATTGGCGCGCTGACCTCGGTGGTTCATCGTTGGGGAACCTCAGATCCGCGGCCAGATCGCTCAGAAGTCGTCGATTTGCTGACCGGCATGCTGGTTCATCTCGCCCTCGACTGAGCTGAGACTGCACTCATGAGCGTTGACGTGCTAGATTTTTTGTTAGGTCTGAGACGCAGCAGTCTCACACCGCACGCTCGATCCGGGTGGAATCGGGGCTCTTGGGAGGGAGCTACTCGGGTCGCCTTAAGCGCGGCGCAGATTTGAGGATCTACATCCCCCCTCAAACCTGCGCCGCGCTTTCCCCTTTCCGGAGTTCTGCACCGCTCCGCGTTGGTTGCTGGGAGTGCGCTAGGTATCTACACCCAGCCGAGCCATCCGGTTTCCGCGAGGACCGCATAGCCGACGAACGCGACGGCGTCGATGAGTCCATGAGCGATCACGAGCGGCCACAGCCGGTTGGTCGCTTGGTACCAGCGGCCGTACACCAGCCCCATGATCACGTTGCCGATGCCGGCACCAACCCCTTGGTAGAGGTGATAGCTCCCGCGTAGTAACGCCGACGATGCGAGTGCGCCGTTTGCGCCAACGCCGAGCTGCCGGAGCCTGGTCATGAAATACCCGACGACCACCACTTCTTCGGCGAAACCATTGGCGAAGGATTTCACCGTCAGGAGCGGAATGCGCCACCAGAGGTCGTCGGTCGGCGCGACGACGAGGTTCGCGTTCCACCCCATCACCTGCGCCAGGGCCACCAACGCCAAGCCCGGGAGGCCGATCACCGCCGCCAAGATCGCCGCGGGCGGCACGTCGCCCCAACCGGGGCGCCCCAAACCGACGCGCTTAGTTCCAATTCCACTGCGCCACAACAGGTATGCACCCAATGCGCCGATGGCGACCAGCCTCACGACCGACATAATCTGGCGAATCATGTCGAGGATTTGGAGCGAGGACTGTTTAGGGTTGAGGGCCACGGTAGCGTCGGAAAGGCCCGTCGTCAGTTCGTGTTCAATCAACCGCAGCACGGCATCGAGACCTAGGAACCCGAAGGTCAGCACCCCCACGATGACGAGTTCGACCACGATCGCCCGACGCTCGCGCGGGTCGTCGACCCGGTCAACGGGACCGGGCGGTGGATGCAATAGCGCGCGCCAGCCCCGAAGAATCCGCGACTGTCGAATCCCCGACTGTTGAACCCCCCGCTTCCCGGCCACCGCACCACCGTAGTACGCGGTGTTCGCGCCTAGCAGTCGTGCCCGAACGCGGCGTCCAATGCCAAAGCGCCGAACGCCGCCGACAGATCGGCGATGCGCGAGACGGGCCGGGCAAATGCGATCCGCACATCCTCTTGTCCCCCGCCTTGCTCAACGCGGAGGGTGATTCCGAATCGGTCGAGGCGCAGCGGCCGGGCACGACCCTCGCGGAGATGGGCGGGCAGGCGAAAGGTCAAGTGGTCGAGGAGGTCACCGTGGTGCGATTCCAGATGGACCAGCCAGTCTTGTTCGTACTCCCAGAAGGGGTCGGGCTTAGCCGAGGCAATTGCTTCGACGTCGACGCTGCCGGCACCGCCCATGGTGGCGAGGACGGCAGAGTTCACTGCCAATCGCATTAACGACAGGCCACGCCCAATATCTAGCAGTTGCTCATTCGGGTGCTCGCCAGCGATCTCGGCTGCCAGTTCGCGTTCGAGTTGGTCGGGAACCGGGTGCAAGGTTCCCGAGAGCCACACAAGGGCCCGGACTCGCTCGCGCATATCGACCGGTGCCATGTCGACCACTTCCACCATCGCAGTAATCCCGTCCGCGAGTCCGTCGGCGAGACTCAGAGCCGTCGACGAACTCGGGACCAGGAGAAATGCGTCCCCTTCGAACAGATGGACCATGGTGACGGTGTCGCTTACAGTGCCGCCGAAGTCGGACTCGCGCGACCCACCCGCCGATAGTGTCCCGGCCTGGGCGCGGCGGCACGCCGTTTGGATCAGTTCGGCATCGTATGGCGCGACGATCGTGTTCACGGCAACCTCCAACGGTGATAGCAACTCAAATTAGTACACCCTAACTTAGCCGAACCTAACTTAAGCGCCGGAGAGTTTTCCTGTCAACGTTCCTTCGTAAGGAATCGAGGTAAATGACGTGGCCGGAGACTCTCGACTAGGGTGGTGACGTGCCCGTCTACGCTTACTTCGGTCCCGCCGGCACGTTCACCGAGATGGCGCTCGACGCGCTACTTCAGCGCCGCGGCGAGGAGACCACCGCGACCAAACTCGCCGTGAGCAGTCCGCTGGCCGTTATCGACTCTGTCCGCAACGGCGACGCCGACTTCGGTTGCGTGCCCATCGAAAGCTCTCTGGAAGGCGCAGTCCCGGCCACCATGGACGCCTTGCCCCCAAAGGCTGGCCAAAGCCGCGTACAGGCATATGCCGAGGTGGCACTCGACATCGCGTTCACGATTGCCGCCGCAACCCCGCTCGCACCCGAACAAGTACGGACGATCGCCGCGTACCCGGTGGCCGCGGGCCAGGTCCGACGCAGCATCGAAAAGCTGTACCCCAACGCCACGTTTGTCGTTGCCACCTCGAATTCCGGTGCTGCGCAAGATGTTTCCAAGGGACTGGCAGACGCAGCCGTAACCACCGCGGTGGCCGCACGCATGTACGGACTCGTCGCGATCGCCGACGGGATCGCCGACTCCGACGACGCCGTCACCCGGTTCCTGCTCCTCGGCCTCCCCGGTGAACCCTCAGTTCCGACCGGCGCAGACCGCACGTCCGTCATCCTCGATCTGCGAAACCAGCCCGGCAGCCTGGTCTCGGCGATGAATGAATTCGCTATGCGCGGGATCGACCTGACCCGCATCGAGTCGCGGCCACGCGCCGCCGATTCGTCCGGATCTGCTGGCGCCCAGTACCGCTTCTATCTCGACGCACGAGGCCACATCCGCGATGCCGCCGTCGGCGAGGCCCTGCGCGCCTTGTACCGAATGGCCGAGCGCGTGGTGTTTCTGGGATCCTGGGCGGTGGACCCCCACCTCCCGGTCCCCTCGGCTTCGCTTCCGCCCGACCACGCCGAATCATGCGAATGGTTTGATCAACTTCTTCAGGGAGGGAGCTAGCCGATGGCCCGCCTACATCTAGTTCGGCACGGCGAGACGACATCCAACGTTCTCCGCAAGCTCGACACCGCGCTCCCCGGCGCCTCCCTCACCGATTTCGGTGCCCGGCAGGGCGTCCGTTTTGGGCTCGAACATCCACTCACCTCCGATGCAGTCCTGGTTAATTCCGTGGCAAACCGCGCAAGGCAAACCGCAGACCTGATTGGTTCGGCGTGGGAATCATCGACAGACACCGTCGAAGGTGTTCACGAAATCCAGGTGGGCGACCTCGAAGGTCGAAGCGACAGGGAAGCCCACGACCAGTTCCACGAGGTCGTGACACGCTGGCACAACGGCGATCTCGATGCCCGGATCCCTGGCGGCGAGTCCCTCGAGATGCTCCACAACCGCTATCTGCCGGTGATCGACGAGCTGGCCACTAAGTACTTGATCGGGGAAAACCAGCAAGACGTCTACCTCGTATCCCACGGCGCAGCGATCCGGCTGATTGCGGCGCACTTGGCGAAAATCGATCCCGAATTCGCCATGAAGAACTACTTGCCCAACACCGGGTCAGTGGAGTTGGAACTCCGCGACGACGGCCTTTGGGTGGCGCACCTGTGGGGCGATTCGGTTCTCCCCCTCGACGGTGAGAACATCACCGACCCGATGGGTTAGCGAGCGCGCTTATGCCTCGGGCGCGGTGATGTGTTCAACCCCGACGAACCGCGCCAGTTCCGGCGGCAACTTGACTGAGCCGTCGGGCTGCTGGTGGTTCTCCAAGATGGCCACGAGCCAGCGGGTCGTCGCCAGGGTGCCATTCAGGGTGGCTGCGGTCTGCGGCTTACCGTTCTCGTCGCGGTAACGGACCTGCAGACGACGGGCCTGGAAAGTGGTGCAGTTCGAGGTTGACGTCAGTTCGCGGTAGGTGTTCTGGGTGGGAACCCAGGCTTCGCAGTCGAATTTGCGGGCCGCCGAGCTCCCGAGGTCGCCGCCCGCCACGTCGATGACGCGGTAGGGAACGTCAATGGCCGCGAGCATGTCCTTCTCCCAGCCGAGGATGCGCTGGTGTTCCACCTCGGCGTCTTCGGGCTTGCAGTAGATGAAGCCCTCCACCTTGTCGAACTGGTGAACACGGATGATGCCTCGCGTGTCTTTGCCATACGACCCGGCTTCGCGGCGGAAGCAAGTGGACCAGCCAGCGTACCGTTTGGGGCCTTTGTCAAGGTCGAGAATCTCGTCCTTGTGGTAGCCGGCGAGGGGCACCTCCGAAGTACCGACGAGATACATGTCGTCGTCATCGAGGTGGTAAATCTCATCGCTGTGTGCGCCGAGGAAGCCGGTGCCCGCCATAATCTCGGGTTTAACCAGGACGGGCGGAATCATCAGGGTGAATCCATTGGCGGTGGCCTTGGCCGCCGCCATGTTGAGCAGGCCGAGCTGCAGCATCGCGCCGAGACCGGTCAAGAAGTAGAAGCGCGACCCCGACACCTTGACGCCACGCGCCATGTCGATGATGCCCAGGCTCTCACCGAGTTCCAGGTGGTCCTTGGGGTTCTCGATCTGGCGCGGTTCCCCGACGTGCTCAAGGACGATGTAGTCGTCTTCGCCGCCCGCGGGTGCGCCGGTGACAATGTTCGAGATGGCCCGGTGGGCGATCCCGGCTGTTTCGTCGGCGGCGTTTTGCGCGGCGACGGCCGCTTTGACTTTCTCGGCCAGTTCTTTGCCGCGCGCAAGTAGTTCGGCCTTCTCGTCGCCGGAAGCCTTGCCGACGAGTTTGCCGAGCGTCTTCTGCTCAGCGCGCAAAGTATCCGCTTCGACGATGGACGCACGGCGCGTCGCATCCGCCTCAAGCAGTTGGTCGACGAGAGTGGGATCCTCGCCGCGGACACGCTGGGAAGTGCGAACAAGGTCGGGGTGCTCGCGCACAATCTTCATGTCGATCACATCTTGAAGCGTACTAGGAACACACTTTTGCGGGCGACCAGGCATGATGGATTGCGATGACTTCGAAGAACGATCACCCGCACCGCGGCGGCCGCCGCGATGAGGAGGCGTCGACCGCTGGCGACGCCACCGAGCCAGTTTCAGGGTGGAATGCCGACGATGATGTTGAGGACGACGTTGAAGAGTGGGGCGTCGAACCGGAAGAGGCGTACTGGGATGACGCCGATTCTGACGAGGACGCCCCGGTAGCTGCCGCCCCCGTCGAGGAAGACGCAGAGGCCACGGCGCGGGTCTCGTCTCGGCCAGTTCGGTTGATGCTGAGCGCCATCCTCATCGGAGCAGTCGTTGCGGCCGGCGTAATGTTCGCGAACGGTAGCTTCCGCGACGTCGGCGACGTCGCGAACTCCGTGATCGGCGAAAACTTGGTCGAAACGGACTTCACCCGTTCGGCGGCAGGCGATTGCTTGACCTGGACTGTGAACCCCCAGGGCTCACCGACCAGCGTCAACTGCGCCGAACCACACCGCTTCGAGGTGGCGGGCGTACTTGATACCGCACGGTTCCCGACAGCGGAGTTTTCCGCGACCGCGCCGCGGCCGAGCACGGAACGATTCGCCGAGATCCGTGACGAGAACTGCCCGGTCATTGTCGACCGCTACCTGGGTGGCCTCCTCGATCCGGCAGGCCGGTTTGCTGTCGGTTTGATGTATCCGTTGCAGGCCGAATGGGACAGCGGTATCCGCGGCCTCCGGTGCGGCATTGAGGAGCGCGGCGCGGCCGGTTCGATGGAGGAGTTCAAGGGCCCTGTCGCCGATGTCGATCAGTCCTTCAACTGGCCCGATGGCACTTGCATCGGCATTAATCGCGCCGATCGGTCGGCCACCAGCGATGTCGTCAACTGTGCCGAACCGCACGCCTTCCAAGTGACGGGCACTGTCGACCTGTCCCAGCGCTTCGGTGGCAGCCGCTCCGGCAAGCCGTGGCCTAGCGCAAACGACCAGAACGAGTATCTGCGCGGAATCTGTCCGACGCAGACCAACAAGTTCTTTGGGGGTGCCCAGCAGTTCAAGGCGACCACCCTCAACGTCCAGTGGTCGGTGATTTCCGAGGTCAGTTGGATGACCGGTAGCCGTCGCGTGGCCTGCTACGCGGCGCTGCCGGACCGCGGCGGTTTCGCGACCTTGGTCGGCGACGCGCGTGGTGAGGCTCTGCTGATTAATGGTCGGGTGCCGATGCCGCCCAAGAACGACAATCCCGGTCGCGCCGTCGGCGAACCTGTTCCACTGCCGCCCGGCTACACCCCGAACGACGCGGAACTTCCCGCTCCGGCAGGCGGATAGTCGTGCCGATGCAACTGTCCGACAGGGATTTTGAGAATCTTGTCGGCGAGGCTCTCGACCTGTTGCCGCCCGAATTAATGGACGCGATGAGCAACGTGGTGATTCTGGTGCGCCCGCACAACGACGAAGATCCCAACATCCTCGGCCTGTACACGGGTGTGGCACTCACCGAGCGGACCACCGAGTACAGCGGCTTTCTGCCCGACACGATCGAGATTTACCGCGATCCGCTCATGCAGATGACGCACACGTACGAACACCTGCGCCGCGAAGTTGCCATCACGGTGCTGCACGAGGTCGGGCACCACTTCGGCATCAGCGACGACTGGCTTCACGAAAACGGCTGGGGATAGCTTCCCGGGGTTCTTGACGTGGAGCGGACTCCGAGATTTAGCGGTACCGCTTGAGCGACCGGGCGGGATCCGCGTGTCCGACGCCGCCACCGACCTGGCTCTCGATGCCGAGGCGATCGGGTACCGCTGCTCTCAGCCACCAGTAGGCTGACCATCACTTACGAGCGGGGGCGGACCTGTGACGATTGGACTATCGGCGGCGATCGCCGCGGCCCTCGCTTTTGGTACCGCATCGGTACTTCAGGCACGGGCAGCGGACACCGCGTCGACGGCACTCTCCGCGATGATCCAACCGCTGTTTCTCGCGGGGATGGCCCTTGACGGCCTCGGCTTTGTGACCAGCGCCGTTGCCGCCCGCACCCTGCCGCTGTTTCTGGCTCAACCGATCGTCAGCGCCAATCTGATCGTCACGGCCGTGCTCGCGGCAGTCGTGCTGAAAGTAGCTTTGAACAGGCGCGACATCATGGGTATTGCGGTGGTCATGGCGGCACTCGTGGTCTTGAGTCTCACCGCGGGACACGAGGGCCACGACGACCCCGGTGCCCCCTTGCACTGGGGTTTGCTGATTGTCGGCGCGGCACTGTTGACGATCGGCCTGGGCGTAACCACGGGCGCCAACCGGTGGAAGGCATTGATTGCCGGAATGGCCTCGGGGGTCCTGTTCGGGCTGATGGCGGTGAGCGTGCGCGTGGTTGACGGGATCTCGCCGTTCTCTCTGACGGCACTCGCCTCCGATCCAGCGGCCTGGGCAGTCCTGGTTTGCGGGCCCGGCGGCTTCTACCTGTTCACTGTCGCCTTGCAGGCAGGTAGCGTCGCGGCCGCAGCGGCGGCCCTCGCGGTTGGCGAAACAGTGGTCCCGGGAGTGATCGGAGCCGTCGTCCTCGGTGATTCGACGCAATCGGGATGGGCTCCGGTTACCGCCATTGCGTTCGTCGCCGCGATTGTCGGTGCTGTGACGGTCGCCATGTCGGACGGCGTCAAGGCCGCAGGTTAGTGTCATTCGGTCGGCCAATTGGCGCATCTCCCTCAGGCTTCTTGTAGATTTCGCCGGTAGCGTTATCGGAATGAACCGTCAGCGACCCGAGCCGCCGCACCAGCGGCGACCGCGCGATCAGCGCGCTCCTGAGTCGCCCACCCGGCGCGTCACTCCGCCGCAGGAGTCGCCGTATCAGCCACCGTTGGCCTGGTCGGCTGAGCCCGATCCGCGCTACCGTCCCACCCAGAGTCCTCCTCCCGCCCCAAATCCCCGTCCCGCCCCGAATCAAAGTCCCCGTCCCAGCCAGCAGCCGCGTGCCGCCGGTACCCGCCCGCCAGCACCCGGCTACGCCCCGCGCCAGGATCCCCAGCCGATCCCGGCGAGGCAACAATCGGCCACACCTGGCAATCGGCCCCCACCCGGGAATCGAACCCCGTCTGGCGATCGAACCCCGTCTCGCGATCGAACCTCGCCTGGCGGGCCGCCCCGGAAACCCGCCGTCGCCTCGCCGACCCGACATCGAAAGCAGCGGAAGCGCCGCAAGTTCCGAGTCGGCCGAATCCTGCTGGTCCTGCTGCTTCTGATCGTCGTCATCCCGGTCGGCTTACTCTTCTTCTACGACGGCAAGCTCCACCGGGTCGACGCGCTGTCGTCGTACGCCGGTCGAATCGGCGACACGCCTGGATCAAACTGGCTGATCGTCGGCACGGATTCGCGCGCTGGCCTCTCGACGCAACAGAAGGAGAACCTGGCGACGGGCGACGCCGACGGTGCCCGCACTGACACGATCATGATGGCGCACCTGCCGCTGTCCGGGAAGCCGATGCTGATCAGCATTCCCCGCGACCTCTACGTACCGATTCCCGGCATGGGGAGCCACAAGATCAACGCCGCCTTCAATAACGGTGGGCCCCAATTGCTCGTCCGGACCGTCGAGGAGTTCACCGGCGTCCACATTGATCACTACGTCGAGATTGGCTTCGGCGGTTTCGACCAGCTCGTCGACTCTGTCGGCGGCGTCGAAATGTGCTTGGATCAACCCCTCCGCGACCCGAAAGCCGGGCTCCGACTGCCCGCCGGATGCCAAACGCTGAATGGTCAGCAAGCTCTCGGCCTGGTCCGCACCCGTGCCTTCCCCAATGCCGACTTGGAACGCGTGGTGAATCAGCGCAAGTTCCTCGCCGCCCTGATGGCGAAGGCAACCAGCCCCTCGGTCCTGCTGAATCCGTTCAAGCTGATTCCGTTCGTGAACGCAGGTGCCGACGCGGTCACCGTCGACAATGGCGATCATCTGTGGGATCTCGCCTGGCTGGCGTTCAAAATCAGCGGCAACACGGTCACGACGACCGCACCGAGCGGCGGCGACCAGTACACCGATGACGGCGACTCGTTGATCCCGGACGACAAGACTTCCGCCTTCTTTGGTGCCATCGCCCGCGGCCAGACGGTCCCCGACGATCTCCTCAGCACCGGTACCGGCGCAGTATCCTGACGACTGACGAGTGGCAGTAGCGATACGCCTGGATGTCAGTGATCGTCGTCGTGGACGTTGACACCGCGGAGACCGCGCCACGTGATCGACAGTAGGAGGTCGGTGGCGCGTTCAAGATCGATGCCGCCGTCGGAGACGCGATCGGCCACAGCTTCGCCCGCACCAACCAGCGCCACAGCGGTCAGTTCGAAGTCGACGTCGCTGGCTCCCTCGGTGGTGGTGCCGCGGCGAATCAAGTCGGTGATCATCGCGGTTACACCGTTGCGGCTCTCGGTGACGATGTGTGCGAATGAGGCACTACCGACCGCCACCCGGTACAGGACGCGCCACGAGTCTGAGTTCTCGTAGACGTAGCGGAGGAACTCACGGACCAGCGTTCGTGCTTGGTCGCGCTGACGCATCGACAGGTCGAATCCGGAAGACACGGCCTCCATGAAACGGCCCGACTCACGCGCCACGCAGGCACTGAACAACTCGTCCTTCGACCCGTAGTACAGGTACAACATCGGCTTCGAGATCTTCGCCTCGGCGGCAATCGCATCCATCGAGGTGTCAGCGAAGCCGTTCGCCGAAAATGCAGTCACTGCGGCGTCCAGCATTTGCTGTTCGCGAACTGCACGCGGCAGTCGCTTTGTTCCGCTCGCCATGAGACCAACTTACCATCGAGTAAGAAGCTCAGGCGCAGTCGACGACGCCCTTCGCCTTCAAAATCCGCACCACCGAACGATCTACCCGCTTCTCGGACAGTCGACCCGTCGAAACTGCCTTCTCCAGCGAATCGAGAACCGACGTCACGCGGTCGGTCGTCAACCACAAACCGATGTCACTGCCCGCGATGATGGCTTTCAGCACGGCCTGCTCGATCGTGTACTTGTCGGTGATCGCCTGCATTCCCGACAGGTCGTCGGTGAACACGACACCGTTGAACGCGGGAGCGTTGTACTTCTTGCCGCTGCGCAGCATGCCGATCGCTGCCGGGCTAATGCTGGCTGGCGTCGACGGACCGGTGAGGCCCGGAACAATCAAATGCCCAACCATCACCCCCGCCGTGCCGGGATCTTTCAGCAGGTTCCGGAACGGAACCAGGTCGGTGTTCTGCATCTGCGCCAGCGGCGGCGTCGTCACGGCGCCGGTGTGCGAATCGCCCGAGCCGTGACCGTGTCCGGGGAAATGCTTGTAGACCGGCATGATCCCCGCGTCGGCCAAGCCTTGAGCGAAGGCACCCGCATAGGCGGTCACCGTGTCGGGATCACTTGAGAAGGAACGGTCGCCGATCACGGTGTCGTCGGGTTGGTCACTCACGTCGGCCGACGGCGCAAAGTCGACGGTGATGCCCAGGTCCGCCATCTTTTTTCCGGCTTCCTTAGCGAGTGCCCGAACTTGCTCGGGCGTGTTGTCCTTCGCCATTTGGCGGGCCGACGGCAGGTCGATTCCAAGAGACTTGAGGCGGCTCACCCGACCGCCCTCTTGGTCGACGGTCACCATCAGCGGAATCTTTTGGCTCTGCGACAGCTTCTTTGCCGAACCGTCCTTGAGGAAAGCCAGGTCCGTCCAACTGCCGACGAACACGCCACCGATGTGTTCGCGTTTCACCACCTGCTGCGCGTCGGCCGTATTTTGCACGCCGACCACCAGCAGTTGCGCCAACTTCTGGCGGAGAGTCAGCTCCTTCAACTGCTTGGCCCCGCACGCGGGGGGCACGGGCGCAACGCTGCTCGACGACGCTGCCGAGTTTGGCGCAGGAGTGCTGGCAGAGGCGGAAAGACTCGAGGAGGCGGCGTTATCAACCGGCGCATCCGAGCACGCCGCGGTCGCAAACAGTCCGACGGTGGCGACCAGCACCGCAACCGTGCGGCCAAGGCGCGGGAGGTTCGTTCCACGACGGCGGGAAGGGCGGCGATAGAACTCTGGTGAACGCAGACGCATTCCCCCAGTGTTTCATGCCCCTCGTCCCGCCGTATTCGTCAAAAGCGCATCGAGTGGCCGGAGACGGCGAGGATGGTAGTTTGGGGTCCATGCGTCAACGCCTGATATATGGAGCCGTCGCCGCGATTGCTGGCGTGGTCGTCGGGGTCGGCGCGGTGTTCCTCGGTGGGCAACTTGCCTCCGAGACCAAGCCGTCAACGGACGTCAACAGCTTTAACGCTGAGAATGGCTTCGTTCAAGGATCGGTCGACTACGGCTCCCGCGGCGGCACCGACTCCAACAACTGACGCCCGCTGTGACTAAACGCGGCGTGGCTGTGGTTGCCGCCGTCGCCCTGCTGATTTCCTTTCTGCAGCGTCCGGGCCAGATTTCGCCCGACACCAAACTCGACCTGACCACCGACCCCCGCGGCTTTCTAGCGCGGGCGGCGCACCTGTGGTCTCCGGATGCGCCCATGGGCCAGGTGCAGAATCAGGCGTACGGCTACTTCTTTCCACACGGGGCATTCTTTGCCGTCGGAGATCTGCTGCACCTCCCGCCGTGGATTGTCCAGCGTTTCTGGTGGGCACTACTGCTGACCATCGGTTTTGTCGGCATCGTCCGCCTGGCCGAAACCCTCCGCATTGGGTCGTTCACGTCTCGCCTCATCGCCGGATGGGTGTTTGTGTTGGCCCCGCGCGTGATGACGACGCTGGGCACCATCTCGTCGGAGACGCTGCCGATGATGCTGGCCCCCTGGGTCCTGATCCCGGTGATCCGCGCCCTCGACACGACGCCCGATGCCGATCGCGGACCGCTGTGGCGCGACGCCGCCCGCTCTGCCTGCGCTGTCGCACTCATGGGTGCGGTAAATGCCGTCGCCACCGGGGCCGCCGTGCTGGTGGCGGTGATTTGGTGGTTGCTCGCGACCCTCGGACGCGACCGTGACCGCCTCCGTCGAGGACTCACCTTCGGTTGTTGGTGGGCTCTCGCCCTCGCTGCGGCCTGCCTGTGGTGGATTGCCGCGCTCCTCATCCTGTCGCGGGTGTCGCCACCGTTCCTGGACTACATCGAGTCCGCGAGTGTCACCACCGAGTGGACCTCGCTGACCGAAGTGCTGCGCGGAACTGACTCGTGGACACCGTTCGTCTCGCCGGAGCGCGCCGTGGGCGCGGTCCTGGTGTCCGAACCGGCCGCGGTGATCGCGACCGCCATCGTCGCCGCGGCCGGACTCGCCGGCCTGACCATGCGGGCCATGCCTTTTCGGCGACGACTGCTGGCCATCCTGACCGTTGGCTTGCTGGCATTGTGCCTGGGCTATCCCGGTGCGCTGGGGTCCCCGATCCGCGAGACCGTCATTGCATTTCTCGACGGCCCCGGCGCGGCCCTGCGCAATATTCACAAGTTCGATCCCCTCCTACGACTGCCGCTGGCTCTGGGTGTCGCGCATCTTCTCGGGAAAGTTCGCGTGCGGGCCCCGAGTTCGCTTCCCGGCCGCGAACGCGGGTTAGCAGCGGCGATGGTCGTAGTGATCGCGGCGTTTGGCGCCGGTTCCCTGCTGTGGACGGGAGGCCTGGCACCGGCAAAGAGTTTCGCTGGCATCCCCGGCTACTGGCAGCAGACCGCCGACTGGCTGAAGGCTCAGGAGCAAGACTCGCCGACGCCGCGCCGAGCGCTGGTGGTGCCGGGTGCCCCCTTCGCCGATCAACTGTGGGGCCTCACACGCGACGAACCGCTACAGCCTCTGGCTCAGACACCCTGGGCCGTGCGCGATGCGATTCCACTGGTCCCCCCGGGCGCGATTCGGGCCATGGATGCCGTGCAGCGGGCCGTGAACTCCGGTCGCGGGTCGCCGGGATTGGCCGCGACCCTCGCCGGGCAAGGCATCGGGTACCTCGTGCTGCGTGCCGACTTGGATCCGAATACGTCCCGCTCGGCACGACCGTTGACCGTCGCGCAGGCAATCGAAAACTCACCGGGACTGTCGCAGGCCGTCACGTTTGGCCCGCTCGTGGCACCGGCAACGATTGATGGGATCGTCGTCGACGACGGCCTGCGGCCCCGCATGCCAGCGGTCACCGTCTATCGCGTCAACGCCACCAGCGACCAAGGATCTGCGGTCGGCGGTCCCGGCTTGGTCGACGCGACGACCATGCCGCGCATCAGTGGCGGTCCCGAAAGCGTACTGGCGGTGCAGGATTCGCGAAGTCGGGCGGGTCTGCCCGCATTGGGTCCGGCTCTTCTCACCGGCGACGCCAAACGCGCCGGTCTCAGCACCAACAACATCGTCGTGACTGATACCCCCGTCGACCGCGAGACCGACTTTGGTCGGGTCGACGACCATTCGTCGGCGATCCGGTCGCCCGCCGATCCGCGGCTGACGAAAAATGCCGCACCCGACTATGCGGTCGGCAACCAGCAACTGGTGCAGGGCCAGTGGCTCCTGGATGGCCACAGCGACCAAGTACGAGTGGGCAGTTCCGGATCGGCGGCCGACGCGACACAGCCGGGCCGGACGTCGCCGGCGAATTCCACCGCCGCCGCCTTCGACGGCGACCCCGCTACCGCGTGGATTTCCCGCGGTTTGGAGTCTGCGGTGGGGCAGTGGATGTCGATCGACCTCACGCAACCCCGCAGCAACCTCGCAGTCACCGTCACCACAGCAAAAGCTCTTGGTCCCGACGTCACCAGCTTGCTCCTGACGACCAACAACGGCAGCACCGTGGCACAAGGAATTACACCGGGCGAACCGGTGCGCATCCTGGCACCGCCCGGCCAGACATCGCACCTCGAGATCCGCGCCATCGACACCGAGAACGGTTCGGCGGGCAACCAATTCGCCATCTCTTCGCTGGCTCTCGCGGACGCGAATACTGATGTGCCACTAACCATTCGGCATCGCACGGTATTGCCGACCCGCGATGCCTCCGACCGCGTGAGCGAATGGGTGTTGGGGCCCGAGTTCGGCGCGCGCAGCGACTGTGTGACCGCCGCGGA
The DNA here is from genome assembly GCF_056682775.1 of Gordonia sp. 34D. Lineage (NCBI taxonomy): Bacteria > Bacillati > Actinomycetota > Actinomycetes > Mycobacteriales > Gordoniaceae > Gordonia > Gordonia sp. 34D. Next base: position 2,918,834 of record NZ_CM155293.1, read on the forward strand.
CCGGTCACCGTCGGGCGGCCGAGTCCGCTGCTCCCCCGCGCTCGGCTTGAGTTCGGAAACCCCCGGCATCTTCGGCCGAGTCCTGTCGGTTCCGACAGGTACCGAAGCGACACCGGAAGTGACCCTGAGGCCCCGCCCGGGCGGCGAACTGTCGGATTTGCTGCGCCAACCGGGCACTATCACCGCCGAGGGCCCCTCGGCCGTGGCCGATCCGCTCGGCAATGCTTCGGCCGCCGTCGACGGTGACCAGAACACCTCGTGGACAGCACCGGAAAGCACCGGCAAAAAGTCCCCTAAACCTCAACTGACCTTGCACCTCCCGGCGGTCCGCGAGGTCTCCGGGGTGCGCCTGCACACCGCACCCGACTACCCGGCAAAGCCGACCACGGTGACCGTCGAACTGCGCGACGGCGATCGGACGGTCAGCAAGCAGCAGGCAAAGGTCAGTGCCGACGGCACCGTTAGGGTCGCTACCGCCCGCGCCGACTCCATCGTCATCACGGTCAACAATCGCAGCGATCTGATCAACGTCAACGACCTGGGTTTCGCGACCGACGCACCCGCCGGAATCAGCGAGGTACAGGTACTGCCGCTAGGGCCGGAACCGGTATTCGACGACAATCGGCCGATCGAGATCCGGTGCGATGCGGACCCTTTCGGCCCGTACGGGCTGGGAGCCACCGTCTCCGGGCAGGTCGTTCGCCTGCAGGTCAGCACCACCGCCGGTGCCCTCCGCCGTGGCGAACCAGTGTCGGCAACCCCGTGTCCCGGGCCAGCCCTGGTGTTGGCCGCTGGCGAGCAGGAGTTGTCGGTGAATCCGGGAAAGGCGTTTTCGGTCGACGCCGTCACCCTGCGTACCCCCGACAGCTTGCGCACTCCCGACAGCTTGCACACTCCCAACGAGCCGACCCCGACCTCGGTGACTCGGCCGCAAGTGGAACGGTGGGACGCCACCGATCGAGCCGTCCGCATCGACCCCGCAACAACTGAGCGGGTGCTGTTTGTCCCCGAAAGCACCAACCCGGGCTGGCATGCACGCGTTGGGGACCGGGAGTTGACGCCGATCGTGGTCGACGGATGGCAGCAGGGGTGGCTGGTACCCGCGGGCGTCGCGGGCACCGTGGCCCTGACCTTCGATTTCGATTCCCCGTATCGGTGGGCGATGGGGGTGGGTCTGGCACTGATGGCCCTGCTGTTCGTCGTCGCGTTCTGGCCTCGCCGCGGCGTCGCCGGGCCGGCTGAACTGGTGGCCGCGCGGCCCGGCTCGCCCTATCTGCCAGCGCTCGCCTTCCTCGCGGCCGCATCGCTCCTGACCGGGTGGCCCGGTCTACTGATCGCGGGCATCGCCGGTGTCGTGGCCTGGCGAATCCCCCCTCACGCACGACCGCCGCTGGTGTTTGCGTCGCTGCTCACCGCGGCGGTCGTGCTGGCGACCGGTCCGTGGCATTCCGGTGCACCGTATGCCGGTTACAGCGGGTGGGCTCAGGCGTTCGCGCTCGTCGCGGTGGCGGTGGCGGTCTGGTCGGGGATCTTGCCCTCCGACCGCTTGAGTGCCGCGCGCAGTGGCTCTTCAACGAAGGCATAGCTCGCGGCCGACACTGCAACCGTCAAGACCACCGTCAGCAGCCAGACCTGCCAAAAGTGTCCGCTGAACATCGGGATCCCGAACAGTCCGAACACGACCGACAGGACGGCGAGATGCCAAATGAAAATCCCGTACGACCACCGCCCCAACGCGTTCATCGGCCGGGAGTCGAGAAAACGGAAACGCGCGCGCTCATCGGTGACCGGTGCCAACACCAGCGGTGCCAGCACCGCAGCGGATGCGATTGCCCCGAGCAGCATCTTCACGAGGTAGGTCATATGCGTCATGTCACCGAGTCCGACAGGCCCGGCAATCGGGGTGCATGCGAGGGCGTAGGCGGCTACGAACACCGCGAACATCAATGGTCGGTTTGCCGCGATTCGGACCGCCTGCGATCCGGTGCTGATCGCACCGGCCGACAACGCAGCCATTACCTCCGCCAACACGAGCCCCACCGCGAACCACGACAGGTAGCCGGGCACCCAGTTGCGCGCCTCGACGCCCGCAGGCAACACCATCAGGCGAGTGACCCACGTCCATCCGAGGCTCACGACGGCAACGGCGATGATGATCGGGATCCGACGATGCGCTCGCGCCCCGCAGACTTTCCGGAGTGCAAGCCCAATAAGCGGCAGCAACAGATAGAACGCCACCTCCACCGACAGGCTCCACATTTGGGTGAGCCCGGGGGCCAGGGTGAGCGGGACAAAAACTTGGGTCAACGTCAGGTTTGCCAGCCACACGGTCGCCGACGCTCCCCGCGCTTGCGGCAGCAACAGCAGGACCACCACCACGACCAGCGCATAGGCCGGCCAAATGCGGACGAAACGGTGCCGCAGGTAGCGGCGCACATTCGGCGGCTGGGCATCGGCGCGAGTACGGTCACCGCGAGCCGCGGACGCGTATGGCCGCCAGAGAAGGAAACCGCTCAACGCGAAGAATAGTGCGACGGCCAAGTCGAGGCGGCCGAGTACTTCGCCGACTACCGGCCAGGTGGTGGCTGCGGTCTGGAACGCGACATGGGTGGTCAGAACCCCGAGCGAGGCGACCGCGCGCAGCCCTTCGAGCTGCGGATAGAACCGTCTAGCCGGAGGCGGCGGCACGGGAGAGCGCTGCGAGTCAGTCATGTCCTGCCCCAGGGTAATGGGCTACTAGTGTTGCTTCCATGACCGATGCGCCCGGTGAAAGTCCCCGATTCTCGACGCGGGACCTAATCGTGCCCACTTTGTTCTTCCTCGGTGCGCTGCTCTTGGCGGCAGCATTCGCGATGGGGCCGATCGTCGGGTCGGGTCTCAAGAAGCTGCCGTTGACGATCGATCGCACGTGGGTGGCCGACGGTTCCGACGGCACGCTGGTCTTAGACCGCTGTTCCCTTGAGCGACCCACGGCGCAGGTCCTGGAAGCCGACGTGCAGCAGCGGCAACGCAGCGTGGCCGTGCGACCGGCCGACTCGAACGTGGTGACGGTGCAGGCGGGCACAGCCCTCGGCGTCGACACCTATGTGCTGGGCGGGAAGTCCGTGGACGCTAAAGACGTTTGTGCCGAGCCGACCCTGGTGGCAACCATCGACCGCGTCACGCTTGGCCGCCAGTCCGCCTCGCCGACCGGTCAATCGAGCATCCAGTACGACGACAAGCGCGCGGCCGTCGACGTCCCTAACCGGACGGGCCGCACGTACGTGTTGCCGTACGGATGGGCCGCACCCGGCGACTACTTCGATGTGCCGACTCGGACCACCGTCCCCCTCCACGACCTGGGTGGTATGTCGATCGACGGCCGGGACGTTCGACGACTGCAGGCGCAGGTCCCCGAGACCGATCTCGGGTCGGCGGGTACCGATCCGCGCGGGGTGATTCGGCGCCCGGCGTCGTGGTTCGGGCAGTTTCCCGGTGTCGCCCCGAACACCGAGTTGACGGCAGTCCTGCATTATCAGTCCACCAGGGACCTCTACGTCGACGAGCGGACCGGCGTCGTTATCGATCAGCGCGTCGACATCACCGAGAGCTACCGGTTCACCGCTGACGAGGTCGCCAAGTATCCGGCGCTGCGCGACTTCGCGCTGACTAATCTGCGGACGGTATTGACCGGGGATCGACAAAGTCGGATCGACGGTGCCAACGAGGCCCGCGATCGGGCCCGCCCGGTTTTGCTCGCGACGCGCGTCCTGCCTGTCGCTAGCGGGACGCTTGGGGTGCTTCTGCTGCTTTGCGGTCTGGTGCTCGTTGTCCGGTCCAGCCGAAAATCCGCACACCGAACAGCCCCGTAGCGACGACGGCGCACGCCGCCGACACGGCAGCAACCGCTGCCAACTCGACCACCGTGTTGACGACGGTCACGATGATGATGACCTCGCCGATGAGAATGACAAGGGCGGGCAACGCACCGCGTGCCCGATTCTGTGCGATTGCCGCCAAGAGCATCACCTGTAGAACTGCCAGCAGCGCCCCGGCCAGCGCGAAGAGCCACATTAGCCCGGCGACCGGTCGGTAGTCGTTCGAGATCACGATGGGAACCAGCGGACCGGCGATCCCGGCAACCAGCGTGGTGGCCGCACCGATCGCCGCCAGCACGCCAATCGCCTTCCGCAAGGCATTCGACGACGCTGTCGGATCGGCCAGTCGCGGATACACCACCACCCCCACGGCTTGCGGCAGCCAGAACGCCGCCTTCGTCGCGACCGCACCGAGCGCGTAAACCCCCGCTTCCTCGTGCGACAGCACCGACCGCGACAGCAGCAGGTCTACCGACACCGCGACGATCATCACGAACTGCACACCCGAAGCGGCGAGGACGTCGAGCAATGACACGGCGGGTCGCCCATGTCCGAAGCCCGCTCCGCTGCGTTGCTCTGCCGCAGTGACGCCCCCGACCACCGCGGCGACGACAACCGCGGCGACCATCGTGCCTGCCGTCCCGGCGACGAGCGCGCCCGTCGCATCGGCTCCGGCGTACACGGCCGCAACCACCGGCATCGACCGCAAGACGCCGACCCCGGCAAGGACTCCGCCGAGCAGGCCGAAGCGGCCGAAACCCTGCAGAAATCCTTGCCCTCCAGCGATCACCGCGAGCGGTGCCGCACTCGCGAGCGCCGCGACCGTCGACGCGGTTCCGGTGTGCGCGATCTCGCGCATCGCGGCCACGCCGAGCACCGATAGCCCGGCAACCGCCAGGAAGACCATCCCGATAAGCCGCCAGAGTCGTCGACGATCGGTGCCGCGAACCACTTCGCGCGCCACCACTGACTGCAAGGCCAACGCGGGTACTGACGCAATCAGCATGGCCGCGTTGAGCACTGAGAATTCGCCGAACCCGTCGGGCCCGAGGACCCGACTCGCCGGGACTTGCACGGCATAGGCGAGCAGGTTCGCGAGAAGTGTGCCAACGGTGACCCAGCCGAGGGAGCGCACAAGGCCACCCATTCGACCCGCGGATGCGGGGGGTGCGGCAACAGGCTCGACCATGCTGACCAGTGTGCCTGCCGCACTCGCGATAGACTGCATCGGCAGCATCCCCACCGGATTTGAGACGAGCGCTAACAGTCGATGTACGACACAGATTCCTTCACTGAGACCGACCCATCTGTCGTCGGTTCCCGCATCGACCCCGTTCTGGCCCGCAGCTGGCTGTTGGTCAACGGCGCTCAATATGAGCGTTTCGAGACCGCTTCGCGGTCGCGGGCCGACATCGTCATTCTTGATATCGAGGATGCCGTCGCCCCCAAGGACAAAGACGCCGCCCGCGACAATGTGGTCCGCTGGCTGGCCGACGGCCACTCGGACTGGGTCCGCATCAATGGCTTTGGCACGCCGTGGTGGGCCGCCGACCTCGCCGCTCTGGCGGGCACGTCCATCGGTGGCATCATGCTGGCGATGGTCGAATCCGTTGACCACGTGACCGAGACCGCGCAGCGGGTCCCGGGCGTGCCGATCGTCGCTCTCGTCGAAACCGCCCGCGGCCTCGAGCGCATCGCCGAGATCGCCTCCGCAAAGGGCTGCTTCCGATTGGCATTCGGTATCGGTGACTTCCGACGCGACACCGGCTTCGGTGATCAGCCAGCCACCCTCGCCTACGCCCGCGCCCGCTTCACCATCGCCGCGAAAGCCGCGAACCTACCGTCGGCGATCGACGGTCCGACCGTCGGTTCCAGCGCGTTGAAGCTGTCGGAGGCGACCGCTGTTAGCGCCGAGTACGGGATGACCGGCAAGATCTGCCTGACCCCCGACCAGTGCGCCGCCGTGAACGAGGGCTTGTCGCCGTCGCAGGACGAGATCAAGTGGGCGCGGGAATTTTTCGCCGAATTCGAGGCCGATGGCGGCGAGATCCGCAATGGCTCTGACCTGCCTCGTATTGCCCGTGGCACCAAGATCTTGGAACTGGCTCGCGCCTACAAGATCGTCCCGAGCGACTACGGGATCAACGACCACATGCCTGCTCCCACCGACACCTACCACTACTAGCTCGGTTGTCGCGGTGCTGTACGCGTTCAGTGCGCTGCTCACCGCCCTGATCTGCGGCCCCATTTTTGGGAAGTACCTGCTGTACCGCGACGCGGTGGCGACGCCGCAATTCCCGATGACGGCCAGTGCCTTGGGGATCGACGGGAGCGCACCGAGGGCGGTCCCGCAAGACACCGCACTGGCGTTGGCTTCACGCCTGGTCGACGGCGGCTGGCTGGTTGCCGGGTTCACGGCGCTCGCACTGTTCGCCGCCGGTGTCGGGTACGGGAAACTCGCCGCGCAGCTGATTCCGGTAACCGGGCGGGCCGGAACCGTCGCTGCCGCGGCCGTGGCCATCTGGAATCCCTTCGTCGCCGAACGACTGCTGCAGGGCCATTGGAGTTTGCTCGCTGGCTACGCCGCCCTGGGATGGACCGTGCTCGCGGTGCTGTCACTGCATCGCGAGCCATCGTGGCGACGATGGGCGATGCTCGCCGGAGCATTCGCCGCTGGCGGGTTGACCCCGACGGGCTCAATTCTGGTGCTGCTGGTGGCGGTCGTGACCGCGGTCGCGGCCCGACTGCCCGGCCGAATGCTGACGGGGTTGGTCGGCTGTTGGGTTGTCACCGCTTCCCCGTGGCTGGTTGGCGCGGTCGTCTCGTCGAATGTGGGCTGGTCGGGTGGTGCCACTGCCTTTGCCCTGCGCGCCGAGCCGTGGTTGGGGACCTTCGGTACGGCGCTTGGACTCGGCGGAATCTGGAATGCCGATGCCGTACCGGCCAGTCGGACCGGGCCATGGGCGCTGGTCGCGACAGTCATGCTGGTAAGCGTCGTCGCCCTGGGTACGTGGTCCATGGTTCGCCTACGACTGGATTCTGCGCGCACGGTCGGGGCCCTCGGGATGTTAGCCGCGGTGGTCGTGCTGGTGGTGGTGCTGGCCGCGACGTCGCCGGGGATTGCGCTCATGGACATGCTGCTTGCCCACGTGCCCGGCGCCGGACTCGTGCGCGACACCCACAAGTATCTGGCCCTCGCGGTCCCGTTCGTGTCTCTTGCCGCCGCGGCAGCGGTGGCCGCCCTCCGCCGACTGATTCCCGCTGGCTTTGCGGTCGCCGCGATGTTGGCGCTGGTTGTGGCACCGCTACCCGACCTCGCGTGGGGCGTCGGCGGCAACATCAAGCCCGTCGCCTACCCCGCCGACTACGGCCGCGTCACCGGCCTCATCGGGGCAAACGCGGACGGTCGTAGCGGGGCCGTCGCACTGTGGCCCGCCGACAATGTGCGACGACTGTCGTGGGTGGGGGGCCAGTCGCTGTCGCCGCTGCCGCGGATGCTCGACGCCCCCGTCGTCGTCTCCGGTGAGTTGTTCGTCGATGGCGAACCGGTGGACTCCCCGACCGGCAGAACGTTCGAGGTGGTTGAAACTCTTCGCGATGGGGGCGACACCCGGGAACTCGCCCACCTCGGCATCGGTTGGGTCGTCGTCGAAGAGTCCACCCCACCCGCCGACCTTGCTGCGGTCGAGCCCGTCTATCGGGGCCAACACCTGACCCTGTACCGGATCGACAGCGCCGAACCGCCGCCCACGCCGGGGATGCCAGCGTGGACGGCGGCGATCATCGCGTTCGCGCTGTGGGTCAGCTCGCTGCTCGCGGCGCTGATTGCGCTGCTGCTGCCTGCGGCAACAGCCCGCGTGCGGCCATTTCTTCGGTGAGGATTGGGACCCCGATATTGCAGGAGTGGATGCCGACCGTGGTTGCCAGTTTGAGCACTTCGAGGACTTCCTCGGGCGTGACGCCCATATCGAGTGCGGCTTGGATATGCCGCCGAGTTCCTGGCGCATACATGTGCGTGGCTGAGGCGTCGACGGCGATACAAAGCATCTGAACCACCTTGGGATCGATGATGCCGCTTTGGAAGGTCGCCATCGCCATCGCCATGTACTGCTCGGTCCAGTCCGGATCCATCTCGTACAGACCATCCCAGAGGTGGTTCCAGCCGCCTCCCGATTTCATCGCGTCTACTACGGGATGCTCGGTGGCGGGTTGCTGGGTGGGTTGCTCGGTGGCGGGATGGCCTGCAGCCTGGCGTACTTCGGTAATGGTCATCGACGATCTCCTCTGAGTTCCGTGCATCGCCACGTCCGCGATTGCTGTGATGTACCTCATCGTATGAGCCAGCACACCCCAGAGTTTGACCAATTCGGTCACGAGAGTTGACATTCTGGGTCAATATTGGCTCATGTTGATGATTCGCAGCACGGCCCTCAGCGGATACATCGAGCTCGCGGAATCCGTGGGACTCAACCCCCACCCCCTCCTGCGCGTGTCAGGGATTGACCCCAGCCGGTACGCTTCCCCGACCGGATGGATCCCCGCCCGAGCCGTGGACCATCTGCTCGAGATCTCAGCGGAACAGTCGGGTCACGCCGACTTTGGCATTCGCATGTCAGCCGACCGCGGAGTCTCCCATCTGGGTGCGATCGGCCTCGTCGCCCGCGAGGAACCCGATCTCCGCAGTGCCGTCAACATCATCTTGCGACACCTGAACCTGCACAATGAGGCGGTCGAACTCCGCTTGTCGGAGGCGCAGGGATTGACAATTTTTGAGTCTGTCCCTTCGCCGGACACATTTCATCGGCAGTCCGTCGAGTTTGCAGTCGGTTCCATGTACCGAATTTTGTCCGATCTGATGCCCGCGGACTGGGCGCCGTCGGCAATCTACTTTTCCCACAGCGCACCCGCCGACGTGTCGACCCATCGCCGACTGCTCGGCGACCGCGTGATCTTCGATCATGATTTCAATGGCATCGTTACCCCGACCAGCGACCTAGACCAGCCAAACCTTCTTGCCGACCCGCTACTCCGCCCCTTTGCCCAGGAATATTTGGGCCTCCTAGCCCCCGCCGCCGGCCTCACGCTCGCGCAGCAAGTCCACGAACTGATCGCGACCCTCCTCCCGGAGGCTCACTGCTCGGTCGACCGCGTCGCCCACACCCTCAACTTGGATCGGCGCACAATGCATCGCCGCCTATCGGCTACGGGCGACTCGTACTCGTCGATCCTCGATCAGGTCCGAAGCGAGCAGGCGACGGCGGCCATCCTGAAGGAGCGCAGCACGCTGACCGAGATCGCAACCGAGATGGGGTTCTCCGAGCTGAGCGCCTTCTCGCGGTGGTTCCGCCAGCGGTTCGGCGTGAGTCCGCGGCAGTGGGCATCCCAGCAGCGCAGCCCGGAACAGGCAGCACCCGAACAGCAAACCGCCGCCTCCACCGATGGAATCGGTGAAGGCGGCGGTCGAAGAACGTCTTAGAAAGAGTTCCGCTTAGGCGTGGCCGGTGAAGCCGACCTGGCCGGGCTGACGGTTCGGTGCGTAACCGAGCTTGGCCAGCGTCTCATCAGCGTCGGCGTACCACTCACCGATGCGGTAGATATCGCGAGCTTCCTTGCCGGTGGCAACCTCACGGCCCAACTCGTTAGCCAGACGCACGAGCTGCTTGATCTGATCGACCGAGCCCATCTTCTCGCCCTTGGCACCCCAAATGGTGTCCTCGTTGCCGCAACGGCTGTGCAGACCCAACGCGATCGCCAGCGCATTGACCGGAGCGACCGAACGCATCAGCGTCTCCAACGTCAAGCACGCACCATCGGGAACCCGCTGGATGAAGTTCATGATGTTGTACGGGTTCGGGCCATCAAAGCCACCACCGATACCAACCCAGGTCAGGTTCAACGGACCGGTGTACTTACCGCGACGGATCAACCGCTCCACGGTCTCCAACTGCGGGATCGACGAAAGCTGGAAGTGCGGCTGAATACCCGCAGCCTGCAGACGACGCAGGTGCTCCTCCACCCACTCCGGACCAGCCGGAACAGTCATCTCACGGTAGGTCTCCGACAACTCCGGACGCTCCAGCGAGGTACCGGCGATATCGTCAGCGGTCATCAACTCCATGATGTTCATCTGCGAGGTGTTGATCGCGATCGTCACCTGGTCCGGCTTCGGATCGAGCTCGGCCAGCATGTGGCGCACATCGTCAGAGAGCCACTTCGCGTCTGCACCCTCACCCTCCGGAGCGAAGGAGATCGAGCCGCCGACCTGCAAAATCATATCCGGCACAGCCTCACGCAGACCGGCCAGAAGCTCGTTGAACTTCGAGATCCGCTTGGAACCGTGACCATCTTCCTCACGCACGTGAATGTGCAGGACGGTAGCGCCGGCCTCGTAGCAGTCCACAGCCTTCTGGATGTGCTCTTCCATCGTCAACGGAAGATCTTCGCGGAAGTCATCAAGCTCCCACTCCGGACCATACGGGGCAGCGGTGATGACCAACTTGTCCTGAAGCTCAGGGAACAGGGCGTCGTCGTGGAAATGCATTGTGGAACTCCTTGCCGAGGGGAATCGAGATCAAGGGAGGTGTGTGCCACACCCAACCGCTCGATGTGATGCCTCTCATGCTATGAAGCCGAGCAGAACGATTCTTACCGCTACGGGACACGAAACATGCTGTTTCGGGACAGGAGTCGGGGATCGGGAAAAGGAAAACGCCAGTGCGCCACCCTCGCGAATAGTTATGGCGCGGGGGTCGCGCACTGGCGTTGGTGCCGGGATGAGAACGCTACCCTGACACACCCTCGGCCCGTCGGTTGGAACTCCCTCCCAGTGATTCCAACCAATACTGAAGGCCTTCGGCGATCTATCCGGATAAACCGGTTCACCGGTATGTAACGCTATCCTGTCAGTTAACCGCCTGCAAGCTTTTTTGGCGATTAGCCCGTAACGTCCCGTGAGGAGGTGACCCGAATGGCACAGCAGGCAAGAGCGCTCGAAACACGGCGCCAGATCCTCATCACCGCAGCACACGTCTTCCGGCGCGTCGGCTTCGACCGCACGCGGCTCAACGACATCGTCGAGGAATCCGGCCTCACCCGCGGCGCCATCTACTTTCACTTCAAGTCGAAAGACGAGATTGCCGACGTCGTGGTCGACGAGCTTGCGGCAAGCTCCCTGGAGGCCGTCGCCGCCGTAGCGGAGACGGGCGACTATGCGATGCGCCAAATCGGGATGCTGTGTCGCGAAATGGGTCGCCTCCTGGTCGACGACCCGGTAGTTAGCGCAGGGATTCGCCTGGTCATCGAACTAAAATCCGGGAAAGAGCCGATCCCCGCCTACCTCGGATGGATCGAAGCGCTCAAGTATCTGGTGGCGTGCGGAATCGAACAGGGCGATGTCCGGGAGGGCGTCGACCCCGAGCAGGCTGCCATCTTCATTGCCGAAGCCTTCGTCGGCGCTCACGTGCTCTCGTATGCGGTGACCGGGCACGAGGATCTAGCCGAGCGGATCGATAATTTGGCTGACAACTTGATCTGGTCACTGATGACCGCCGAGCAGGTCGCGGCACGCCCAGATCTTCTCGGTGCCCGACTCCCCTAGTCGCTACAACTCAAAGACGCGAGCGAAACCGTCGGCCGTCTCCGACCACAAAAACTGGACGGACCGCGCACGTGCCGCGGCACCTAATTCACGACGCCGCTCGGCGTCTTTCGCCAAGTCGGCCGCCACTTCGGCAAGTTCGTCGACATCGTCAACTAACACCCCGGTAGCACCGTCGACGATGGAATCAGTCAATCCCGCCGAACTCGCGTAACCGACCGTTGGCACCCCGTGCTGCGCGGCCTCAATTACCGCCAGCCCCCATCCTTCCTTCCGCGACGGCATCAGGTGCAGGTCGGCACCTGCGAGGAGTTCGTGCTTGCGGCGTTCGCTGACATGCCCGTGAAAGCGGACCCGATCTTCCACGCCGAGGGCCTGCACGCGCGTGCGCAGGCGGTCGGCCCACCAACCGTCGCCAACCACGTCAAGGGTGCTGTCCACTCCGGAATCGGAAAGCCGTGCAACCACGGCGAGGGCATCTTCGACCTGCTTGTGCGGCACCAGCCGCGACACGGCGATCAGCCGGAAGCCACCCGGGTTTGGTTCGGGAACGATGCCTTCCGGGACGGGGTCGATGCCGCCGCGCACCACCGTGATTCGTTCGGCGTCGACGCCGAGGTCGACGAGTTCGGCTTTCGACGGCACCGACACCGTCACATAGCGGTTGTCGCGGTGCACGCGCGGGGACAACCGCGATTCGATCCGCCATCCGACCTTGGCCAGCAACTTTCCAGCGACCGGCCACTGCTCGCGATGGCAGTGGTGGACCAGCACGACCGTCGGCGCGGACGTCACCAGGCGGGCAAAAAACGGAACTCCGTTCTGGGTATCAACAACGACGTCGGGCCGGTACCCGGCGAGTCTGCCGCGACCAAACCTGGCAGCAGCGATGGTGGCGAGGGCGCGCGGGTACACGGTGAGTCTGCCGCCCGCGCGGATCACGCGCATCCCGTGGAGCATTTGAGTGCGGGGCGCGCCCGGGTAGCGCGCGGTTAGGAGGGTGACGCGGGAGCCGCGCGCGGCGAACTCGGCACCGACCCGCTCCAGGTAGCGCTCGCTGCCTCCGCCTTGCGGATGGCCGGTGTCGCGCCAGCACAGCAGCAGCACGTCGGTCGGGGCACTCACTCGATCCAGGGTATGCGAACCTGACTGCATGCCTTCGTTTCGGATGCCCAGCACGTTCCGCCGGGAGGCCACGCTTGCGCGATCGGTGCACCTGTTGCGGGAGTTCCGCTACGAGCAGCCCGATCCGGCCCGCTTCTACTCCGCCTTGGCCGACGACACCGCGTTGATGCTCGCCGGCCTGTGCCCGGAACCACTCGCCGGTGCCGTCGTCCTAGACGTTGGTGGCGGGCCGGGCTTTTTTGCCGATGCATTTGCCGCCCGCGGTGCCCGGTACCTGTCGGTGGAGCCCGATGCGGGTGAGATGGCCGCGGCCAGCATCGATCAGCGGACAGCGGTGCGCGCACAAGGCGAGCATCTGCCGTTCCGTACCGGCAGCGTGGATGTGTGTTACTCGTCGAACGTCGCCGAGCACACGCCAACACCGTGGCAGATGGCCGACGAAATGGTGCGGGTGACTCGGCCGGGCGGCACCATCATTCTCAGCTACACCCTGTGGTGGGGCCCGTTCGGCGGGCACGAGATGGGCCTCACCCACTACTTGGGTGGCCATCGCGCCGCCCGCAGATACACCCGCCGCACCGGGCATCTACCGAAAAACCTGTTCGGGGTGTCCCTGTTCCCGATCACCGCCGCCGCCGGTCTGCGCTGGGCACGCGAGGTGCCCGACGCCGACCTGGTGACCGCGATCCCCCGCTACCTTCCGAGCTTCGCGTGGCCCGTCGTACACGTGCCGATCGTCCGTGAGATCGCGGCCACCAACCTGGTCATGGTGCTAAGAAAACGCTGACCTGGTTTGATGATCGAAATTACAACTGTGTAATTCATACACACCTGGGGATAACCCCTGTGGACAACTTTCCGCGTCCCCCCGGCTCCCCACCGCCCGTCCGCCCCTTTTCTGTCACAATTCGGACGTTCCATCACAAAACCCCGTGATTCGTGTCGAAAAAGTCGGACTTTGGCCCGTTAATGTGACAGAAAAGGGGCAATTCGGTGCCTCCGACGACGCTGCCGAGCGATCAAATTACATGTGTGTAATTCATGCACACATGTGGATAACCCTGTGGACAGAGTTGTGAATGCTCCGGCGATACCCATTTCCGACCGAAGATCCCTGGTCGGAACACATGGATCCGGCATGAAGTCGAATTACATGCGTGTAATTCATCAACAGCTGGGGATAACTCCTGTGGACAACGTTGTGGGTGCTGCCGAGCAATGCCCGACAGCACCCATCACCTAGTTCGGCAGTTTTCCCGAGCAGCGCAGCGGGCCGCCGTGACTGGTGCTCGACGAAATCAGCTTGTCGCCGTGCAGGATGGTGCAGGTCAAGGGACCTCGCACCACGACCGCCGTCATTTCCACGAACCGGTCCGACACGCTGGTGTGCTGCGACCAGGGCGAACCGGTTGCGGTAACCAGCACTCGCCCGGACGAATCCCGATAGGCCAACGCCACCGCTTCGCCGTTGCCTGTCAGCTGATACGTAACCGAACCCGGCGCGACCGTCGGCGACGGACGCGTCGAGGCCGGCGACGAGGTGGTGGTCGACGACGCTGACGTGGCCTCCGTTGTCGTGCCGGTTGTCCGTGATGCCGGCGCGGAGTCGGGTTTGGGAGCTGAACTCGCCCCGAACACGAGGTACCCAATCAGTCCCAAGACGATCACCGCCAGAATCACGACAATCGACAGCATTATGGTGCGAGTGCGACCGGTCGGGCCGGAATCCCCGCGGGCTTGCCTACTCAGAGGTAATCGCCTCCAAAGGTTTGGTCCGGGCCGCCATGATCGCGGGCCACAGGGCCGCTACCACGCCCACGACCGCCGCGCCCACCAGCGTAATACCGATCAGCGACCACGGAATGACGACGCCTTCCAGGCCCCAGTAGGCCAGCGTCCGCACCAGCGGCACACCGATGGCCAGGCCAAGGATGGTGCCGAGCAACGCTCCGAAGACCGCAATGTACGTCGATTCCAGGTAGATGGTTCGTCGTACTTGGGCTCGGCTCATGCCGACGGCCCGGAGCATGCCGATCTCCTGTTTACGCTCCACCACCGATAGCGCGAGGGTGTTGATAATGCCGAGGACGGCGATCACCAACGACAACCCCAGCAACGCGTACAGGGTCACCATCATCTGATCGATGGTCGACGAGATCGAGTTCTTGAACTGTTCCCGATCCTGCACCTGGGCGGTGAGGTACTCCGCCGTCGCATCTTCCAATTGGGTGCGCAGTTCCCCGGAGCTCACCCCGGGTTTCGCTACCACCAGTACCGGGCCGCTAATACGTTTCATCGCGACGGGCATCAGCTTCTCGTAGGCTGGCCATCCCACCATCAGCGACGAGATCGCCTGGTTTGCGGTAAACACACCGGTCACAGTGGTGGTGACATCGTCGCCAGCGGTGCTGGTGAAGGTGACTTGTTGCCCAAGCTTCCAACCGTTGTCGCGCACCATCGCATCACTGATGAGCATGCCGTCACCGGTCAGGTTGGCGGTGCCTTCGACCATGTCGATGTTGGCAACCTGGTCGATCTGTCCGCCGTACGGAGCGGAAATGAACTCGTCGCGTTCAGTGCCGTTCGGCGGCGTGTACTTGGCGACACCGTAGGCCTGTGCAACCACTGTCTTGGCACCCGGTACCGCTTTAACGGCGTCGACCACCGACAGCGGCAGCGGCATGTTGTTATTGCCGGTGACCACAAAGTCCGACCGCAGGCCGTTGTCCACCGACGAGTCGATGGTCCCCTTGAACGACCACCCGAGGGTGCCAATCACGACCACCAGCATCAGTCCGAGGGTGAGGGCGAAAGCCGTCGCGGCCGATCGTCGTGGGTTGCGGACCGCGTTGGTGCGGGCCAGTCGTCCGACGGTGCCGAACGGCTTCTGGAAAATGGCCCCGAACAGTCCGACCACCGGCTGGGAAATGGCGGGGGCCGCGAAGACCACGGCGATCACCGCCAGGAGCGCACCAATGGCCACCAGCGCGGCGGCACCGCCGCCCTCGCCCGCGGCACCGATCCCAAGTGCCAAGGCGCCGAGTACCCCGAGCACGGCACCAATCAGGGTGCGGACGCGCAGTGAACCGGAACCGGCTTCGACGGTGTTGTCGCGCATTGCTTCGACCGGCGGAATCCGCGAAGCACGACGCGCCGGAATCCATGCGCTGAGCATGGTGACGATGACGCCGACAAAGATGGCGGCAAGGATGGCCCCCAGTCCGACCTCGATTCCGTTCGACGGCACACCCTGCGATTTGGTGAAGGCCAGCAGGGCGGCGGCGATACCGATACCGAGTGCCAGACCGAGCAGCCCACCGATAATGCCGACGACGAGCGCTTCCAAAAGCACTGCGCGCGAGACGTTCTGGCGACTTGCACCGATGGCCCGCAGTAGCGCGAGCTCACGGTTCCGCTGTGCCACGATCATCGAGAAGGTGTTGTAAATGATGAATGTGCCGACCAGCAGGCCGATCGCGGCAAAGGCAAGCAGCACATACTGGAAGATCGTCAGGAACTGATCTATGGTCTGCTTCTGGTCGTCACGGACTTCCTGCCCGGTCCGCACCTGGTACAGCTTGTCGTACTCGGCGGCCTTGCCCTGCTTCGCAACGGTGGCCTTCAAGTGGGCGTTGACCGCGTCGCGCAACTGTGTATCGGTGACGCCGTTGCGTGCGGCGAGGTCGACGGCGGATACGTACTGACCGTCGGAGAACAGTTTCGTCGCGGTGGCTTCGTCGAAGATCACACCGACGTAGCCGCCCGTTGAGGTCGGCATGTCGGCGATACCGACGATCGTCACGTCCAATGGTGCTGCCAGTCCGGCACCGACGACAACCTTCGTCTTGCTGCCGATTTTCAGATTGCCCTTTTCGGCCGCGCTGGCATTGAGCGCGATCTCGCCGGCCTTCGTCGGGGCCCGACCCTCCACGATGCTCATCTGTTCGCCGACCGCCTGGTCCGGCGGCAAGTAGCTCATGCCGACGCTGGGCGCACCGCCGGACTGAAGGGCGCGACCAGACGCGTCGGCGATCGTCACCGACCCCTGATTAACGACGGCCAGTCGTTCGATCCCCAGCTTGGCCTCGTTGGCGCGGAGGTCGTTCACGAGGGCGATCGGAATGCCCGGCGAGTTCTCTTCGACGGCGCTGACTTCCACCGAGACGCCCTTGGCGACGTTGTCGAAGATGGAGTTGAATGCGCTCGATACGGTCGAGGTAAAGATGACCGCACCGGCGACGAAGCTGGTACCCAGGACGACGGAAAAGACCGTCAGTACCAGGCGGAGTTTGTGTGCGGCGAGGCTTCTCAAGGAAACCTTGCGCATAACGTTGGACGCCATCTCGTCAGTTCTCCTCGCCAGCAGGCAGCTCCTGCGCAGCTGCGGTGTTGTCGAGGTTTTTCATCACTTCGAAGACATCGTCGGCCGACGGTCGATTGTGCAGTTCCCGCACGATTTGGCCGTCGGCCAGGAACACCACTCGGTCGGCGTACGATGCCGCGCGGGGGTCGTGGGTGACGATGACGACGGTCTGATTGAACTCGTCGGTTGCCGCGCGAAGGATCTCGAGCACTTCGCCTGACGACCGGGAATCTAGGTTGCCGGTCGGCTCGTCCCCGAAAATAATGTCAGGTCGTCCCACGAGGGCACGCGCGCAGGCCACGCGCTGCTGCTGGCCGCCTGACAGCTCGCTTGGACGGTGGCCCAGCCGATTGCGGATGCCGAGGCGGTCGACGACGACGTCGAACCATTCGCGATCCACCTCGCGGCCAGCGATGCCCTGGGGCAGCGTGATGTTCTCCTCGGCGGTGAGCGTCGGCACCAGGTTAAACGCCTGAAACACGAAACCGATGCGGTCGCGACGCAGCTTGGTCATATTCTTGTCCGACAGCCCGATGAGCTGCACGTCGCCGATCTGCACGTTGCCGCTCGTCACCGTGTCGAGGCCAGCCAAGCAATGCATTAGCGTCGACTTGCCCGAGCCCGACGGTCCCATGATGGCGGTGAACTCACCGGCACGGAACCCAATCGACACTCCCCGGAGTGCCTGAACCGTGGTGTCACCGCTGCCGTAAGTCTTCACCACATTGTCGGCGCGGGCCGCCACCAACCCGTGCTTGCCTGCTGCTGCTGTCTCAGTCATGGGATCAACGGTCCCAGATGTTGGCCGCAGGCGCATCAGGGAGGGCCCCCAAAAGTAGAAATAGAAACACTGGGCCCGACCGTTTCCGGTCGGGCCCAGTGGCCAAAACTCTGCGGCTGCTAGCCGAGACGCTCGCGGAGCACCTCAAGCTGTGCCTTCAGTTCGGCTGGCAACTTGCCCTTGCCGTCGTCGACGAAGTCGAACCACTCGTCGATCGTCGGGAGTTCGTTGCGCCATTCGTCGTTGTTCACGGCGAGTGCCTCAGCGAGATCTGCCTCTGCCACGTCCAGTCCGGTGAGGTCGAGCTCGCCCGGAGCAGCGACGGTACCGATCGGCGTCTCGACGCCCTCGACGTTGCCCTCGATGCGGTCGACCATCCACTTCAGGACGCGGCTGTTCTCGCCGAATCCGGGCCACAGGAAGCGGCCGTCTTCGCCACGGCGGAACCAGTTGACGTAGAACACTGCCGGAAGCTGTGCGCCTTCCTTGCGGCCGATGTTCAGCCAGTGCTGGAAGTAGTCACCAACGTGGTAGCCGAGGAACGGCAGCATTGCCATCGGGTCGCGGCGGACGGTGCCGACCTTGCCCTCGGCGGCGGCGGTCTGCTCGGAGCCGACGGTGGCACCCATGAACACGGCGTGCTCCCAGTCGCGGGCCTGGGTAACGAGCGGAACGGTGGTCTTGCGACGTCCGCCGAACAGGATCGCCGAGATCGGCACACCCTGCGGGTCGTCCCACTCGGCGGCGAGGGTCGGGCACTGCGACATCGGGGTGCAGTAACGCGAGTTCGGGTGCGCGGCCTTGGTCTCCGACTCTGGAGTCCAGTCGTTCCCGTGCCAGTCGATCAGGTGGTCCGGAGCATCGCCGTCGATGCCTTCCCACCAGACGTCACCGTCGTCGGTGCGCGCGACGTTGGTGTAGATGGTGTTGCCAGCGTCGATGGTCTTCATCGCGGTCGGGTTCGAGTCGTAGCTGGTGCCCGGTGCGACGCCGAAGAAACCGAACTCCGGGTTCACCGCGTACAGCTGGCCGTCTGGGCCGAAGCGCATCCACGCGATGTCGTCACCAACGGTTTCGGCCTTCCAGCCGTCCAGCGTCGGGTCGATCATGGCGAGGTTGGTCTTACCGCAAGCCGACGGGAAGGCCGCGGCGACGAAGTAAACCTTGTTCTCCGGGCTGGTGAGCTTGAGGATGAGCATGTGCTCGGCCAGCCAGCCTTCGTCGTGCGCCATGGCCGAAGCGATACGCAGCGCGTAGCACTTCTTGCCGAGCAGGGCGTTGCCGCCGTAGCCCGAACCGTACGACCAGATCACACGGTCTTCGGGGAAGTGAACGATGTACTTCTCGGTGTTGCACGGCCACGGAACATCGGCCTGGCCGTCTTCCAGGGGCGCACCAACCGAGTGCAGACCCTGAACGAAGAAGCCGTCGTCGCCGAGTGCCTCGAGGACCTTGGGGCCGACCCGAGTCATGACGCGCATCGACAAGACGACGTATGCCGAGTCGGTGATTTCGATGCCGAGCTTGGGATCGTCGGAGCCGAGCGGACCCATGCAGAACGGAATGACGTACATGGTGCGGCCGCGCATGGCACCGCGGTACAGGTCGGTCATGGTGGCGCGCATCTCGGCCGGGTCAACCCAATTGTTCGTGGGGCCCGCAGCCTCTTCGGTGGCGCTGCAGATGAAGGTGCGCGACTCGACGCGAGCGACGTCGGCGGGATCCGACAGCGCCAGGAAGGAGTTCGACTTCTTCTCTTCGTTGAGCTTGGTGATGGTGCCAGCCTCGACGAGTTCAGCCGTCAGGCGGTCCCACTCTTCATCGCTGCCATCCGACCAAACCA
This sequence comes from Gordonia sp. 34D, assembly GCF_056682775.1. Classification (NCBI taxonomy): domain Bacteria; kingdom Bacillati; phylum Actinomycetota; class Actinomycetes; order Mycobacteriales; family Gordoniaceae; genus Gordonia; species Gordonia sp. 34D. Next base: position 2,938,400 of record NZ_CM155293.1, read on the forward strand.
CGCGGTCGGGCTGCATCAATTCGGCAACCTCGGCCACCCAGGCGATCAGCCCGGGGTGGTTAGTTGGGGCACTCCCGGGCTCGATGCCCGGAATAGTCGCAGCGGTCATGCGGATCTCCTCATCGAAACTCACGGGTGCCTGCGTGCAGCGGCTGTGCAAACGCATACTTGCCCCAGGATACGCGGAATGCCCTCAGCTTTCTAAGCCACGTCTTATACCTGCCTATCAGTCCAATCGGCCGAGCGTCGTGGGACTCCATCCGTCCCCGGAACCGTCGAAGGTGGTCCTGACGACGCGACCGTCATCGTGCAGGACGGTAAGTTGATCGATCCGACCATCGCCGGTGGAGTCGGTGAGGACTGCCATAGAACCGCCGACATCGCTGGTCAGCGAGTCGGCAACACCGTCACCGGTGGAGTCGAGGTCGGCGGGACCGAGGTCCCACAGTGATCCGTCGGAGTACCACCACAGATTGCTGTGAGGGTCCGACTCGAGGCTGCCAATCGTGTCGGCCGACACAGCATCCGCTGTGCAGTGGGCCACCCCATCGAACGGCTGAATGAGACCATCTTCACTATCCGGATCACCCGAATTTAGCTCGGGGTCCTCACCCCAACTGCCCATCGCATCCATCTAGCCGGTCCTGTTCCATATTTCGCGACTGAACTGCGCTTCGGCGGCACCGAGTTGCGCCCCGATTCGATTCTCTAACTCTGCCCGTCGGGTCGTAATGAGTTCGGTGGCCCAGCGTTGCATTCGCGCCCGATTGGCGGTCGAGCGGCGCACCGACACCAGCCATGCAGCCAGCGCCAGCCCGGCCAACAATGCCAAGACGATGCCCGCGACACCGAGCCCTGCCCATTCGAGCGCAGGTGCCAGCATCATTCGTCCGACACCGAATCCCATTGACGCTCCCACCAACATCATCACGACCTCTTCCGACCGCGGCCGAAGGCGATCCGGCACGCCGATGGCCGGTGGCAGCGCGGCCGGCGGAGCTGCCATGGCCCCGGGTGGCACGCCGCCGAGCCCCCGGGTGGCCGCGGCGTGCACCTGGTGCAAGCGTTGCGTAAGCGATCCGACCGCCCGTCGATCGAGGGCCGTCAGTGTCTGCGGTAGCCAGTCGACGAATCCGTCGCTCGTGCATGCTTCGGGGACGCGCCCGGCCAGTTCGGCGACGGCCGACCGCACCGAGGTCACCGATTCGGAGCGGGCGGCGACGATTCCAGCCCGCAACCCGGCGAGACGATCGGCGCGCAGCACCGCCGATGACGACGCCCGCGCTACGGGTGCGGCGGTCGTATCGGTACCGGGTCGATCCGGGTTGCGGCACCAGTCGAGGAGTTCGTCGATCCCGGAGGCCGCACCCGGGACCGCCGCCAGTTCGACGGACGTGGCGAAAACAGGGAGACGCTTGCCAGGGTCGAGGCGTTGTCGCGAGTCGGCGATGGTTTTTGGCCACGAGGGGTAGGCATCGACCCGGCAGGCGACGAGGACCGTCGGAATCTTTGCTGCCGTGAACTCCGCCAGCAGTCGCGTCTCTTCCTCTGCGGATGGCATCGACGAGTCGAGGGCCAGGACCGCCACCGCTCGCGTCGGTTCGCACTTGGCGATGTGTGCTTGAAGCTGCATGGGCTCGAAGACGACCGCTACCGGGTCGGAAAACCCGCGGGCAATCAACGCATCCGCGAGGCCGTCCATGTCTGCGCCAGCCGTCCCGGCAATGAAAAGTGTCATCGCAAGCTCTCCGCCGCGAGCCGATATTCGGCTGCGGTGCGGTCGAATCCCCGGGCCGCCAGCAGCCGCAGTCCCGACAATCGGTGAGCTCGACGACGTGCCGCAATCTGACCCGAAAGGGCCCGGATCGGCGGGGCGAGCGCATCGATTCCGCTTGCCGCTCGCAGGTGCCCGGTGAGCGCCTGGGCATCGATGCCCGGTTGTTCGGCGACTGCGGCCATCGCCCGCGCGAGGCCCCAGCGACCGTATGCGGCGAGTAACCGTGCTTGTTCCGGGTGCTCCGCGAACGCTGCGGCAACGACGGGGACCACGAGGCCACCGCCTTGCCATTCCGAGAGCAGCTCGACGTCCTCCTGGGTAACTGTGAGCCCAGCGAGCAGCCCGGACACCGGATAAACCTGTCGCCCGGGCGCGCTGGGCCGCTGATCCGCCCGACGCGTATCGCATTTGGAGGCGACTACCAGGATCGGTGCCTCCGTCATGGCGATCGCCGCGGTATCGGCCGACCGAACCTGCGCACCGACGACTCGAACCAGCAGATCGGGCGGAGCGTCGCCTGCTGGCGCATCAGTTAGCGCGACAACCCCAAAACACTTGGTTAGTGCCCGCGCCAGGGTTGTGCTCCCAGCTCCGGGTAGCCCATTGACTTCGACGACTAGCGGTTGATTCACCCCGTCCACCTCCCCCAAGGTGTTTGCGTGGAATGAACCTACCGCTTGAGTCCGACACAATTGGTCAAGTCAGACAATTTCCCCACACTCGGTTCGCGTCGCGTCGTACTCAGCGAACGACCCCAATAATGAGGAGCACTGTCGCGCCGATCATGGCCGGCGCAAGCGAAGCGAGCAGAAAGTCCACGACGCGCTCTTTGCCTGCCGACGCACGATGATCGCCGGTCGCGGCCGGAGCGAAGCGGCGTCCCGCACCCCAGAGTGCCCCCAACTGGGTTGCCAGCCAATTGGCGTAAGTCCCGTAGGCCAGAAGCACGACCGTCACGACGCCCCACACGTGAGGCATGTTCATTAGGGGCCACAGCAGACCTACAAGCATGAGGAACGGTCCGTTGGTCATGCCTTGGAGATGGCTCGCCACACCCATGCGCGGGTTCTTCGACGCCGGGACCGCCAAACCGGTGATGAGCCCGAGAAGAAACAGAACCAAGCCGAGGACGACCAGTAACTCCTGCATCTATCTACGGTAATGCGCTTTTCCCGCGTGGGATAGACATTTTCCTGGGGACAAGACCCATCAAAATGCCTGGTGAGTCCCACTTCTCTCATCTCGGACAATTTGGTGGCTTACACCCGGTTCAGCACCCGTAATGCCATCCGATCGGGGTGTCTATTGTGATCGAGCAGCACAAATAGGTCACGATGGATAGGTGAACACCGACGCCGCCGAGGGATCGGCGCCCGATACTGACCGATCGCGCCTCTATCCGAGGGTCACGAGTTTCCGCTTCCGACGCGGCTCGCTCTCCGATGGGCAGAAGCGCAATTGGGAGACCCTGTGGCCCCAGTTGGGCCGGGACCTGCTCACGGGCCCCGAGCGCGTCGACGAACCAGAACTCGACGCGCCCGCCTGGTTTGGTCGCACCGCGCCCCTCATCATCGAGGTCGGCAGCGGCACCGGTATCTCGACCGCAGCGATGGCGGAAGCCGAACCCGACGCCGATGTGGTCGCCGTCGAGGTCTACCAGCCGGGACTGGCTCAGCTGGTCGGTCTCGTCGACCGCGCGGGATTGACGAACGTCCGCATGATCCGTGGCGACGCGACGGTTGTCTTCAGCGAACTCGTCGAATCCGATTCGCTGACCGGCGTCCGCGTATTTTTCCCTGATCCTTGGCCCAAATCGCGGCATCACAAGCGGCGTTTCCTGCAGTCCGGGACCATCGAACTGATCGCCGATCGACTCAAGCCCGGCGGCGTCCTTCACATCGCCACCGACCACGCGGACTACGCACTGTGGATCGCCGAACTGCTGGCGACGCAACGCGCTGACCGCCCCCACGTGGTCCCCCTCACCTTTGACTCCCCGATTCTCCTGGAACGTCCGACCACCAAGTTCGAAGGTCGTGCCCAGGTGGAGGGCCGCGAGGTCAATGAGTTCGTCTACGTGAAGCCCATGCGCGCCGAGGAGAAATCATGACCACCGACTTCGCCGAGGCAGTTTCCGGCGCCAGCACCGTTCCCCGATTGCTGTTGGTGTGGGATGCCCCCAACATGGACATGGGTCTCGGTGGGATTCTCGGCGGCCGTCCGACCGCGGCGCACCGACCGCGATTCGACGCACTCGGCCGCTGGATCCTGAAGCGCAACGCGGCGCTCGCCGCCACCCTGCGCACCGAGGTGGAACCCGAAGCAACGGTCTTCACCAATATCGTTCCGGGCAGTGCCGACGTGGTGCGGCCCTGGGTCGAGGCGCTCCGCAACGTGGGTTACGCCGTCTTCGCGAAGCCAAAACTCACCGAAGACAGCGATGTCGACACCGATATGCTCGATCACATCCAAGTGCGACGGTATACACCTGGCCTCGCCGGAGTGATCGTCGCCTCAGCGGATGGACAGGCCTTCCGCGAGCCGCTTCTGGAGATTGCCGCCGAGGGCATTCCGGTCACCGTGATCGGCTTCCGTGAACACGCCAGTTGGGCCGTGACCTGCGATGATATCGAGTTCATTGACCTCGAAGAGATCCCCGGCGTGTTCCGCGAAGCGCTGCCGCGAATCGGGCTGGATTCCCTGCCAGACGAGGGTGCCTGGCTGACCCCGTTCCGCCCGTTGAGTGCGCTGTTGAAGTAGGCCGCGCCCCCAAACCTGAATCGTCAGCGACGTTTTCTCAGTTAACACTGAAACAATTGGGCTTTCGGTCCCCGCAAGAGGAAGGACACCGGCGTGTTCGGATCCATCGGCTCATTCGTCTACCGAATGCGTTACACGGTTATCGCCGTCCTCGTTGCCCTCATGGGCGGCTTGGGCCTCTACGGCATCAACCTGCCCCAGTATCTGTCGCAGAGCGGCTGGTTCGACCCGACGTCGCAGTCGGTGGTGGGCGCGCAGATTGCCGACCAGGCTCTCGGCCGTGATCACAAGTCCGATGTCATTCTGCTGATCACCCCACCGCAGGGGACCACCGTCGACGATCCGGCGTTCGGCGCCAAGATCGAAAACATCATCAACGACCTGACCAGCCAATACCCGGAGATCGTCAGCCGCGAGACCGGCGACGGGCACGCGGGAATCATCGATCCGTTCGATACATCGGGCGGCGGTGCGGGCGCCACGGCCGCCAAGATGAAGCAAGACCGAATGTGGACCGCCGATCGAAAACACGGCTTCGTCTCCATCGGTGTGGCTGGCGACGACGACACCTCAATTCTCAATAACTACAAAACCATTGAGCCCTTCTTCGACAACCTGGCTGGCAAGTACGACCTCCCCGGTACCACCTTTGAACTAGCTGGTCTGCAGCCGATCGCCGGGTCCATGAGCAAAGGCATGGACGAGGACATCCAACGTGCCGAACTGATTGCACTACCGCTGGTCGCGATCATGCTGTTCTTTGTTTTCGGCGGCGTCGTAGCGGCAATTCTGCCGGTGTTTATCGGTGGCCTCACCATTGCCGGGTCGCTCGGCATCATGAAGGTCCTCGCACAGCTCACCGAGCTCAATATTTTTGCCCAGTCGGTCGTCACCCTGATCGGCCTGGGTATCGCGATCGACTACGGCCTCTTCATCGTGAGCAGATTCCGAGAAGAGTTAGCCGAGGGTTATACGGTCAAGGCTGCGGTTCGAAGAACTGTGATGACCGCCGGTCAGACGGTTGTTTTCTCGGCGACCATCATCGTCGCTGCCCTCGCCTGCCTGCTGATGATGCCGCAGTCGTTCCTCAAGTCAGTCGCCTACGGCGCGATCGCCTCGGTCGGCCTCGCCGCGCTGCTCTCGATCACGGTTCTGCCTGCCATTCTCGCTGTCCTCGGGACCCGCATTGACGCCCTGAGCTTGCCGTTCCTGAACCGCACCAAGACGCGGGAAGAAGTGGAGAACGGTTTCTGGGGTCGCCTGGCGGGCTGGGTCATGAAGCACCCGATGAAGACCGCCGTCCCCACCGTTCTGCTGCTCCTCGCGCTCATCATCCCGTTCGGCAACATCGCGTTCGGCGGCATGACCGAGGCCTACCTGCCTCCGGACAATGCGAACAGGCAGGCGCAAGAATCGTTCGACAAGTACTTCCCCACCGAACGCACCGAAGACCTTAAGATCGTCGTCGTTTACGACCAGAACACCGACGACGCGGCAGGCAAGATCCAGACGATCGCTGACGAAGCGAACAAAATCCCGGGATTCACCAAGTCGTTTTCCCCGTCCGCCGACGAAGGCGCCCTCGAAGGGATTTGGGGCGACGAAGAAAATGGGCTCGGCGTCACCCAAATGTCGGCTGGCCTGCTCGAACGCGAAACCGCGCCCGAGGCGATCAAGGAACTCCGCGCCATCGATCCCCAGGGCATGACGGTCTACATCACCGGTATGCCAGCGCTGACCCAGGATTCCATCGACTCCCTCATCACCCGGTTGCCGATAATGGCCATCCTCCTGGTTCTGGTGACCGGGCTGCTGATGTTCCTGGCATTCGGTTCGGTAATCCTGCCGATCAAGGCCGCTCTGATGACCGCCTTGGGGCTGGGATCCACACTCGGCATCCTGACCTGGATCTTCATTGATGGCCACGGCTCGTCGATCGCCAACTTCACCCCGGGACCGCTCTTTGCCGCGGTTCTGGTGCTGATCATCGCGATTATTTACGGCCTTTCGACGGACTATGAGATATTCCTGCTGTCCCGCATGGTCGAAGCCAGACAGCAGGGCGCGTCGACGACGGAGGCGATCCGCGTCGGTACTGCCCACACCGGCCGCATCATCACGGCTGCGGCCGCGATCCTGGTGGTGGTGACGGGCGCGTTCGGACTGTCGGACATCGTGATGATGAAGTACATCGCGTACGGCATGATCGCCGCCCTCATCCTCGATGCGACCGTGATCCGCATGCTGCTGGTGCCGTCGATCATGAAGATGCTGGGCGATGACTGCTGGTGGTCGCCTCGATGGATGCAGCGCTTGCAGCAAAAGATCGGTCTCGGCGAGACGATCCTGACCGACGAACCCAACGACAAGCGGCCGGACTACTTCGAGTCGCTGCCGGGCGGTACCTCGGGCGGAGTGGTCGCGGCTGCCGAAGCGCCAACCACCGCCATGCGGATGCCCGCCGCGGTCTCACCGCGCAGTGTGGCCGGTCAGGCCGAACCGCGCGGCGCTCGCCGCGGCCCGGTGCCCCAGCCCACCGCGGACAGCACCCTCGATGAGCTTGTCGACGACGCCGTGGCGCCGGCGGCTCCCCGACGGCCCAAACGCAGTGAGTCTGGTCCGGATACCGGTTCCTGGAAGTTGGGCCAGGGCGGCGTCCGCCAGGCCGCCCCCGAGCAGCCAGCACGTCCGCGACCGCAACCGCAACCGAAGCCAGCACCCGCACCCGCCACGGCACCGCGACCGGCCCGTCGGCCAGTGGGTGCCCCGACACCGCAGCGGCGGGTTCCGCCACGTCCGGTAGTCACGCAGGCGCAGCCTCAGGCGGCGGCCCCGGTCCCACCAACTCCCCGGCCGACACCCTCGGCCCCGAAGCCAGCCCCTGCCCCCCAGACTGCTTCTGCCCCGCAGACTGCTTCTGTCCCGCAGCCTGCCCAGGCCCCTAAGCCGTCCCCCGCGTCCAAGGCCGCACCAAAGTCGGCACCGACGCCGCCTCCTCGACCGGCACCAGCACCGATACCGGCACCGACACCGCCGCCTGCCCGCGAACTCCGTCCGGACCGCGGCGACACTGGCACACAGATCAGCGTGCAGGATCTGCTGCGCCGGAGTCGGTCAGAACAGTCAGACGACAAGTAGGACCGTTCTTACTCGGCAGTTAAGCTGATGACCATGCCTGACGACGACGCCCCAGACGGCACCGGAGAAGTCGCTGGGGACAATCCATCGAAAGCCAAGTCTTCGCGCCCCTGGCGCCGGTGGCTTAAATGGACACTCATCGTCGTTGTCCTGGGGATCTTGATCGCCGAAGGCATTATCATTTGGCCCCGACTCGCCGAGTCCTGGGCTCAGGTCGATCAGATCCGGTGGGAGTTCGTAGTCCTGTCGATCATCGCCGCACTGCTGTCAATGGACAGCTTTGGGCACGTCCAACGGGTTCTGATGCGATCGGCTGGCGTCCGGGTACGACAGCGCGAGTCGCTGGCGGTGATCCTCGCCTCGAACGCGGTATCGCAGACTATGCCCGGCGGTCAGGTGTTGGCACCGGCGTTTATTTACCGCGAGTCACGCCGGTGGGGTGCCACCCCTGTCGTCGCGTCGTGGCAGTTGGTGATGTCCGGGTTGCTCGCCGGTGCGGGCTTGGCGATGCTCGGCCTCGGTGGCGCCCTCCTCGCTGGTGCAAAGACCAGCCCCTTTTCGGTGATTTTCAGTGCGTCCGCGCTAATCGTGTTCATCGCGATTGTCCAGTACATGGCCAGTCACCCGCAGGTCCTCGAAACGATCGCGGCCCGACTACTGTCGTGGTTCAACGACCTGCGCGATAAGCCTTCCGACTACGGTGCCGACAAGCTTCACCAGGTCATCAACCAGTTGCAGGCGGTTAAACTCGATCGCCGCCACGCGCTGAGTGCCTTCAGTTGGAGTCTGTTCAACTGGATCGCCGACGTGGCCTGCCTGGCCGCAGCTTGCTACGCGGTCAACGCACATCCATCAATTCCCGGCTTAATGGTCGCGTATGCGGCGGGCAAGGCCGTCGGGACCGCCGTTCCGCTGCTGCCCGCGGGCATCGGCGTGGTCGACGGAGTCCTGGTCGCGGCGCTGACTTCTGCGGGGATGTCACTCACCGACGCGGTGACCGCCGTGCTCATTTACCGCATCGTCAGCTACGTCATCATCTCGGTGATCGGCTGGGTCATCATCGCCATCCGGTACCGCGGACGATTCCAGACTGGCCGCAGCCTCGAGGATGAGATGGCCGAGGACACCACCCAGGCCAATCCCGTGATTAATCCCGACTCGATTAATCCCGATGACGCACCGGGTACCGCGTAGCTGTCACCGCGGTCGCTACGGTGGAGGGCATGAGTGCCACCACTTCGCGTTTCGCGACCCCGCTGGTCGCCGATGTCGTCGCCATTGCGGTTTTCACCATCATCGGCCGCGCCAGCCATGAGGAAGCCCTGTCGGTCACCGGGTTTTTGACGACGTTTTGGCCGTTCCTGGTCGGTGCCGCGATTGGTTGGGTGATCACCGCGGCAGTGCCAGGTGGCCGTAGCTTTGCCCCCGCTGCCCTCTGGCCAGCGGGTGTGGTGGTGTGGATTTCGACGGTCGTCTTCGGCATGGTCTTGCGCGCCGTCTCCGGGCAGGGCACGGCGCTGCCGTTCGTCATTGTCGCCACCCTCGCAACCGGCCTACTCCTCCTCGGCTGGCGCGCGGTGGCGTTAGCGGTGTCGCGCCGCACCGCGAGCTCGGTGTGAGGTACCGCTAGCTCAGGTTGAAGTACTTTTGGGCCACTTGAAGGGCGGCCGTACCGGACTTGGCACCCTCGCAGTAGACCACGATCACTTTGCCGCCCTGCGTGCCGACGAACCACCCGGGTCCCTGCGGCCCGTTGGTGCCGACGAGCGCCTTCAGCCCGGGAGCCTTCGTCAGATCGCTGGCGTCGCCGGTCTTGGCAGTCTGGGTCATCGCCGCCCGGATCGCGGCCATCACGCCATCATCGAGCTTGCCCATCTCCGCGGACACCTTGGTTTCGACGCCCTTAATGAGGGTCGGCGCTGCTCCGTCTTTCCCAGCGGTTGATCGTTCGACCGCGACCCCCAAAGCCGCCATGCTCATCATCGACGCCGTGAAGTCGGCCGGGTGATAGGCGGCCGCAGCCACTCGGGGTTGGGCGCTCGCAGGCAGGCTCACACCGGGTGCCGTGAACTGCACACCCAGGCCCAGCGAATGCAAGACTCCGGTGGCAGTTTTGTCGTCGCCGCCCTTGCCCGCTTTGTCGATGGCGGCGAAGACCGGATCCAAGGTGGTGCCCACCGGATAGGCGATGCCTGCTTCGGTCTTGGCCTTGGCTGCGGCGTCGTTCTGGGCCATCGCCAAGATGGCACCGGTCTGTCCGTTCAACGTCATGATGGTCGCTGGCTGAGCCACTTCGACGGCCGCATCCCCCAGGGTCAGCTGTTCGTTCTGGTTAATCGTGGTGAGCACATCGGGCCCGGCACCACCCTGGTGACCTGCGAGTTTCTGCGGCGGGGTGCCCGGTACCACCATCTGGACCTGCCAACCGGCCGTCGCATCGCGGATGGCGTTCCAGTAGTTCGTCAGGCCGTCGGCCAGCGGGGTGGTGAGGCGGCGGTCGGACATCACGAGCATGCCGGTCTTATTGACACTGACACCGGCGATGCGCGACGGGTCCGAACTCAAGACCTTCAGATCTTCATCCCGCAGGGTCACGACGGTGACTTCTTGACCGGGCGAGGCAGCGAGCTTCCCGTTAATCACGTTGACGGTGACCAGGGGCGCGGCTGGTGCAATCGCCGCGGCCAGGGCCCGAACGGTCTTGTCGAGGTTCTTGGTATTCGCCGGGTCGACGGTGATCTGCGCTACCGGTTCCATCTGCATGAATGGCTTGCCGCTCGCGCTGCGGACGGTGGGGGCGGGCTTGGCGTCGGTGCGGATCTCCCGAAGGCGACCGTCTGCGGTCAAGCCGGTGTACAGCAGGCCTGGGTCCCACTGCACTTTCCACCCGGACGACAATCGGCGCGCCGAACCGGCGGTCTTCGTTTCGAAGCTGTGGTCGGCCCAGTTCCATTTGGTGTTGAGGGTAAAGGAGGCGCTGCCGTCGCTGTACTCGACGAGCCGCGACGGAGAAACCGAGACATCGCGGGCGTGCATGCCGGCGAAGGTCACGCCGAGCGACTCCGAGGCCTGGCTCGGTGACGTCGTCATTTCCGCAGCGCCCTGCGTGTCCTGTCTGCCCATCGCGTCAGCGAACGCACCGACTGCGCGTGAAGCATCGGTTGCGTTGTCCGAAGAGCACCCGGCCATCGACAACACGACGGCGAAGGACGAGACCGCTGCTATCACTGCGCGTCGACGCCTGAAACCCATAGTCCCAATTATCACTCTATTCCCACCCGTTTCACTGGCCCCACGCTAGCTTTCTAGAAACTATGTGGTCACAATCCGACAACACCCACGGTTTTCCCGTGTTCCCCAATGTCGCGGATACTGGAATTATGACCTGGTCAATCACCCGTTCCGCGGAACGCGCCCACACCGAAACGCCATGGTTGCGATCTTCACATTCGTTCTCATTTGGTGACCACTACAACCCAGCCAACACCCACCACGGGGTCTTACTGGTGCAAAACGAGGACATTGTTACCCACGGTGAAGGTTTCGATATGCATCTGCACGCCGACACCGAAATCATCACGTGGGTGTTATCCGGATCTCTCGTCCACCAAGATTCCGAAGGCAATTCCGGCGTCGTCTACCCGGGCCTCGCTCAACGTATGAGCGCAGGCACCGGCATCCTGCACTCCGAACGCAATGATTACGCCGAGACCGGCGAGGACGACGTTCACTTCGTCCAGATGTGGGTGATGCCCGACGAGTACGGCCGCGATCCCAGCTACGAGCAGTTCGACCTCGCAGGCGAACTCCAACCGGGCCGACTGGTCCCCGTCGCCTCCGGTGCACCGACCGTCGACGCCGCAATCCGCATCGGCAACGCCGGCGCCACCCTGTCGGCAGCCCGATTGTCCGCCGGTGACCGAATTGTCGTCCCGACTTCCCGCTTTACGCATCTGTTCCTCACACGCGGCAGCATCGAGGTCGACGGCGAGACATTGAATACCTCAGATGCCCTACGCGCCGAGGATTTTGGCGGGTCGAGCCTTCGCGCTATCACCGACGCCGAGGTATTGATTTGGAGCATGGATAAGCGCCTCGGGGAATAGATCGCCGCCAGATGACACTATGGAGAGCGTGACTATCGAGCAGACCTCCGGGCTCGACCTCGAGTGGGTCGACAACTCCGTCCGAGCAGCAGATGACCTCTTCACCCACGTCAACGGAAAATGGTTGCGCGAGCACCAGATTCCCGACGACCGCAGTATCGATGGTGCCTTCCACGTGCTGCGCGACAACGCCGAAGCTGATGTCCGGACCATCGTCGAAGAATGCGCCGACAGTAATCCCGAGGCCGGGACTCCGGCCGCCAAGATCGGCGACCTCTACACCTCGTTTATGGATACCGACCGCATCGAGGAAGTCGGCATCGCGCCGATCGCCGATCAGCTGGCTGCCATTGCCGCCATTGCCGACGCCTCCGAACTCACCCGCCTGCTGGGCCAAATGCAGCGCGACGGTGTTGGCGGGCTCTTCGGCATGTACGTCGACACCGACTCGCGGCAGTCGGACAGGTACCTGGTCCACGTGTCGCAGAGCGGGCTCGGACTGCCCGACGAGTCGTACTACCGCGAAGAAAACCACGCGCAGACGCGCGAGGCCTACCGCGCGCACATCGCCGCCATGTTGGCGCTCGCCGAACTCCCCGACCCGCAGGCACAGGCTGACGCCATCTTCGAGTTGGAAACGGCAATCGCCGCCAACCACTGGGATGTGGTGCGCCGTCGCGATGCCGAAGCGACCTACAACTTGCGGACCCTCACCGAGTTCACCGAATTGGCCAGCGGATTCGACCTCGGGGCCTGGCTCACCGGCCTCGACGCCGGTGCCACCTTCGACGAAGTGATCATCGGGCAGCCGTCGTTTATCGAGGGGGCTGCCGCGCTGCTGGCTTCGCAGCCGCTGGAGTCGTGGAAGAGCTGGCTGTCGTGGCGGCTCTTGCGGACGGTCGCGCCGTACCTGTCGAGCGCTTTCGTCGACGAGAACTTTGCGTTTTACGGCCGCACGCTGACCGGCGCCGAAGTGATCCGTGATCGCTGGAAGCGCGGCGTGCAGTTCGTCGAAGATGCGGCCGGTTTTGCGGTCGGCGAGGTGTACGTGCAGCGGCACTTCCCGCCGGAGGCCAAGGCCCGGATGGACGAGTTGATCGCAAATCTGGTCGCGGCGTACCGCCGTAACATCGTCGATCTGCCGTGGATGACGCCCACAACGCGAGAGAAGGCCCTCGCGAAGCTGGAGAAGTTCACGCCGAAGATCGGCTACCCCGCCAAGTGGATCGACTACTCGACCCTCGAGGTGGATCCGACGGACCTGATCGGGAACTCGCGTCGTGCCGCAGCATTCGAGACGGCACGCGAACTCGCCAAGATCGGTCAGCCAGTCGACCGTGACGAGTGGTTCATGACGCCGCAGACGGTCAATGCCTACTACAACCCCGGCATGAACGAAATCGTCTTCCCGGCCGCCATCCTGCAGCCGCCGTTCTTCGACCCGAATGCCGACGATGCCGCCAATTACGGCGGTATCGGTGCGGTGATTGGCCACGAGATCGGTCACGGCTTCGACGATCAGGGCGCCAAGTACGACGGTGACGGCAACCTCGTGGACTGGTGGACCGACGACGATCGTGCCGAATTCGGCAAACGCACCACCGCCCTGGCCGCCCAGTACAGCGAGTTCACGCCCGAGGGATTGGACGAAAAGTACAAGGTCAACGGCGAATTCACGCTCGGCGAGAACATCGGCGACCTCGGCGGATTGTCGATCGCACTGGTGGCCTACCAAATCGCACAGGAGCGGTCGGGCGAACAACCGCGAGTGATCGACGGCCTTACCGGCGAGCAGCGCGTCTTCTTCAGTTGGGCGCAAATCTGGCGAACCAAGACCCGCGATGAGGAAGCGATTCGTCGCCTCTCGATCGACCCGCACTCACCGCCTGAGTTCCGCTGCAACGGAGTGATCCGGAACGTAGATGCCTTCTACGACGCCTTCGACGTCAGTGAGGGGGACGCGCTGTATCTGCCGGAGGACGAGCGGGTTCGGATTTGGTAATCGGCTACGCTGATTCGCACCTCAGATAGGTCACACATTCGGCCGAACAGACTACAGACAGGCGCCGTCGTGCCCTGTTGAATTTTAGTCACCCGTTCGGCCAACAGACCGCACACCGCTGAGCAAGGTGCCAGAATGGCTGCGAACCCTCAACTCCCGATTCTCTTTCGCGGAACAGCCGAGTGGGAGGCCGCATGCCTGGCGTTCAACGCGGCAGCCATTCCCTCACCGGACATTGCCGTGACTCCACGACACGCCAGCGAGGTCCAGTCCGCCGTCCGGCATGCCGCCGAACTGGACATCCCGGTGTTCCCGCACGCTACCGGGCACGGAGCCGCGCAACCGGTGACAGCGGGCATGTTAATCAATACGGCGGCACTCAATTCGGTCAACATCGACGCCGACCGGGACACCGCCACCGTTGGCGCGGGCGCGCGTTGGCAGCACGTCATCGATGCCGCCGCACCATTTGGACTCGCCCCCCTCAATGGGTCGTCCCCTGACGTCGGCGTCGTCGGCTACACCCTCGGCGGCGGGATGGGGCCAATGGCACGCACCTTCGGCTTTGCCGCCGATCACGTGCGGTCGTTCCAGATGGTTGACGCCGGGGGCGATCTCCGCCAGGTTGACGAGGAGCACGACGCCGACCTGTTTTGGGCCATGCGCGGAGGCAAACTACCAGTCGGCATCATCACCGAGATCACATTCGGCCTGATGCCGATTAAAGATGTGTACGGCGGCGCGATCTTTTTCCCCGGCGACCTCGCGCCCCAAGTGATGCACGCCTTCGGCGAGTGGGCACCGTCATTGCCGTCGAGCACCACCGCGTCCATTGCGCTCCTACGACTGCCCGACGCCGACGATGTACCACCGCCCTTGCGCGGCCGACTCAGCGTGCACCTGCGCTACGTCCACGTCGGCACCGACGTGGACGGTGCCCGGCTCCTAGCGCCCATGCGGGCCGTCACGCCACCGATTGCCGACATGGTGGGGCGGATGCCCTACACGCAGATCGGCTCTGTCCATCAGGACCCGACTGAACCAATGCCCGCTTGGGACAGCAGCTGCCTTCTCGGCGAACTAGCGCCCGCGACCATTGATGCCATGCTCCAGGTTGCTGGACCGGACTCCAATGCGCCGCTGATCATCGCCGAGTTCCGGCTTCTCGGTGGGGCCCTCGGTGACGCACCCGCCGTCGATAACGCTGTCTCCGGGCGCGGTGCGCCTTTCCTTGCGTGTGCGATCGGGCCGTATCCGCCGCCATTGCGCGAAGCGGTCGACGCCGTCGGCGGTGCCCTGATGACCGCGTTACATCCGTGGTCGATCGGGGCTCAAGCGAACTTCCCCGACCGGGTGGTCGCGCCCGGCGACCACACCCGCGTGTGGTCTCCCGACGTATTGGACCGCCTCCGCTCAGTGGCTGCCGCCACCGATCCGGAAGGGCGATTCGGCGCATCGTGGTGACGATTGACCGCAGTATCGGCCAGTCGGACCAATCCGGCATCGTTGGTGCCCGCAAGGGAATAGCGTCGAGGCAAGCCAAACAACGTTGCCGGGAGTGATCTACCGTGACTGCTATTTCTCCAGAATCTGATGTGCGCCAAGGGTTTACTTCGCTCCGTGCGGGTGGCATGAACTGGGAGTCGTTCCCGCTGAGACTGTTCACCAAGGGCAACGCGAAGACCTGGAATCCGGCAGCAATCGACTTCACGCAAGACGCCAAGGATTGGGCCGAACTCAACGACGAGCAGCGCCGCAGTGCCACCTACCTGGTTGCCCAGTTTGTGGCAGGCGAGGAGGCCGTCACCCAGGACATCCAACCGTTCATGTCGGCGATGTCTGCCGAGGGCCGCTTCGGCGACGAGATGTACCTATCGCAGTTCTGCCTCGACGAGGCCAAGCATGCGCAAGGCTTCCGACTCTGGATGGATGCCGTCGGTCTCACCGAAGACCTGCACCCGTACGTCTCGGAAAACCCGTACTACCGTGAACTCTTTTACGAACAGCTCCCCCAGTCCCTCCGGATTTTGCGGACGGACCCGTCGCCGGTCAATCAGATTCGCGCCAGCGTCACCTACAACCATGTCATCGAAGGCAGCCTCGCTTTGACCGGCTACTACGCGTGGCGTCGCATCTGTGTCGAGTCTGGGATCTTGCCGGGTATGCAGCAACTGATCGGCAGCATCGCCGAGGATGAGACTCGCCATATGGCGTGGGGCACGTTTACCTGCCGCCGACATATCGCCGCCGACGATTCCCTTTGGCAGGTTGCGATGGATCGCTTCGGCGAATTGGTGCCGACCGCCATGGAAATGATCAAGTGGGTCAACACCCAGTTCGACGAGCAGCCCTTCGGCATCGACAACGAGGTCTTCCTCGCCTACGCCGCCGACCGCGCGCAGCGCCGACTGCACGCCATTGAATCGGCTCGCGGGCGTCCCGTCGAAGAGATCGACGTCGACTACAGCCCGGTGACCTTGGAAGAAAAGTTCAACGCCGAGGACGCCGAAACGTTAGCCCAGGCAGCGACCAGCTAGACGGCCCTGCTCTTAGACTGTCCTGCTCTTAGATCGCCCTGCTCTTACTCTTAGATCGCGCTGCCTTCTTGCCACTGCTTCCAGGACAGTTCCCAGTCGCCGTAGGTGTCCCACACCGGCAGGGGCGGGCCGCCCGAGTTGGTGACCTCAACAACGTCGCCGAGGCCGAAGTGGTCGAACATCCACTGCGAGTCGGCCGGGCTGAGATTAACGCATCCGTGCGAGACGTTGGCACTGCCCTGTTGACCCACGGACCACGGTGCCGAATGGACAAATTCGCCGTCGTTGGAGATGCGGAGGTCGTTGTAGACGGTTTCGCGGTAGTAGCCGGGATCACCCTGGCAAACGCCGTACGTGCAGGAGTCCATGACTGTCTGGGCGGCCTTCTCGGAAATCACGTGCGGGCCGTTGTGTGATGGGTTGTTGGGTTCGCCGAGACTCATCGGCATCTGCTTGACCTGTTGGCCGTTGTGGAACACGGTGAGCAGCTCAGTGGAACCGTCGGCCTTGGCGACCCAGGAGTCGTGGACGGTGTAGTCGACGGACGTGTCTTCCGCGCCGTAAACCCCGTCGCCGAGGTCGACGCCGTAGATCTTGGCTTCCATGTGGATCTTGGTGCCGGCCTGCCAGTAGTTGGGGCCGCGGTAGTGAACATTCTGGTCGTCGATCCAGTACCAGGATCCGGGCTGAGCTGGCGTGGTGGTGACGGTCAGCAACTTCTGGACGGCCGCCTTGTTTTTCACCGGCTGGGTGAACTGGAAGACGAGCGGTTGACCGACGCCGATGCCGACGCCGTCGACCACGTCCGGCGACGGGATGACATTCGCGTAAGCGGTGGTTGCGGGGTCGATGGTGGTGACAGTAAACGATTTGGCGGTGGGCTTCTTGTCGGCGTTTACGGCGGTGGCGTTAACCGTGTAGGTGCCGCCGTAACCGAGGTCTTCGCTGGTCGTCCAATGCGTTGCGGGTCCATCGAGGCCGCCCGCGACGTGCTTGCCCTGCGCGTTGGTGACGGTAACGGTCGTCAGTTTGCCGCCGACGGCGTCGACGACGATCGGCGTCGTCGGGTTGATGGCTTTGCCCGTCGCAACTGGAACGGTGACTTGAGCCAGTGGCGGCGGGGGCGGCGGCGCGCTGCTGCACGCGCCGACCAATAGTGCCGCGCCGATCAGGCCTGCGGCGGCTGCCAATGACTTCCGTCGGTTCAACGTGGTCCCCTCGAAAACGTGTTTTCACGGCGCTGTGGCACCGACCACCAATTGTCCTCCGAAAATCTGTGAATTTTTACCGTCGGCGGCCAGAACTTTATTTCCCGGCGTCGACTGCGGCGAGGGTTACGCCGGTGATGGACGCTGCCGCACCTGCCATGACCAGCACCGACGGCCACGCGCCGAGCTTTTTGGCGAGGGGATGTGAGATTCCGAACGCGCCGAGGTACGTTGCCGACAAAGCGCCCGTAACCGCCGCGCCACGCGGCAACCATCGACGTCCGGCGGCCGCACCGGCTGCGGCGAGGACGACCCCGCCGAGTGGCCGTTTTCCGGAGTATCGAGCGGCGGCGAAGCCACCAATCAGACCGGCGGCAACAAGTGGGACGGAGGCATCTATTTGCATGTGTCCAGAGTACGACTACCACCGAACTAGAACGCGTTCTATTGTGGATGCATGGACGTGACTTATGAGGGAACCAAGCGTGAGATCAGCACCGACCAGGGCGTGATCCGCTACCACGAGGCTGGCGAGCAGAACTCTGACGTGTTGATCTTGCTGCACGGCTCGGGTCCGGGCGTAAACGGCTGGCGTAACTACCGCGGCAACCTGGGATTCTTCGCCGAGACCCATCACACCTTCATCGTCGAATTCCCGGGATTCGGTGTCTCCGACCCGGTCGAAGGCCATCCGGTGATGACCGCTGGTGCTTCGGTGATCCGGTTCATGGATGCGCTCAACATCCCGTCAGCTGCCATGGTCGGCAACTCGATGGGCGGCGTGGTCGGCATCAATCTGGCCATCAAGTACCCCGAGCGCGTCGAGAAGCTTGTGACCATTGGCGGCGTCGGCCCCAACATCTTTAGCTCGAGCCCGTCCGAGGGCATTCGCCTGCTGCAGGAGTTCACCGACACCCCCGACCGCGACAAGCTCCTCCGCTGGCTCAACTCGATGGTCTGGGACCGCAATGTCGTCACCGACGAGCTGATCGAGGAACGCTGGGAAGCTGCCAACGATCCGGACGCCCAGAAGACCGCCGCGATGATGTACGGCTCAAAGGCCTTCGCGATGATGCAGCAGTACCAGGCCAATGCTGATACCCCGCCCTACTGGGCCATGATGCACAAGGTGAAGTGCCCGACGCTGCTGACCTGGGGTCGCGACGATCGCGTGAGCCCGCCCGATATGTCGCTTGCGCCGATGCGCTTGATTCCCAACGCCGAACTCCACATCTTCCCGAACTGTGGTCACTGGGTGATGATCGAAGCCAAGGACGCCTTCGAGTCGTCCGTCCGGGCCTTCCTGCAGCGCTAACCCCGCCCGTTCCCGCATGATGCGTCGATTCCCGCTCCATGTCAGACATGGAGCGGGAATCGACGCATCATGCGGGAACGACGGCGGCGGCGCGGTTTGGTCGAAAGTCAGGCAGATTGCGCCGCACTGATTGCCGGGGCCAGGACCGAAGCGAGATCGTCGGCGGCGTCACCGTCGGCGTCCGGATCCGGTGGCATCGACACGTAGCTCAGTGCCATCCGAGTAATCATCCGAGCAATCCGACCCGCCGGAATCGCATCAATCGCCACCCACGATTCGACGAGGATCCGCTCAATCCGGGCGCTGCCGCGTTCAATGATCGGTGCCGAGTCGGTCGTGATGAGCTTCAGCAGGTCCGGCTTCGCCTCGCCGCTCAGCAATGACTGGATCAGCGGATCGTCGGCTGCCCTGGCAAAGAACTCGGTGAGACCCGCGCGCAAGGCACCGTCGATGTCTCCGGCGTGCGCTTCGAAGGCCGTGCCGATGGCGCCGGTGAACTCGTCGGCCAGCCGCAGCGCATAAGCCTGAGACAGGCCGGCGCGAGAGGCGAACTCGTTGTAAACGGTCTGCCGACTCACTCCCGCCTGCCGTGCGACGTCGGCCATCGTGACCTTGGCCCAGTCCTTCTGACGGAGCAAAGTGCGCAGACCGTCGAGCAGCGTGCGACGCAACAACTGCTTGCTGGCTTCAGCGAAATTGCCCGCCTCGGACGGTGCTACAGGTGCGCTCACACAGTCGAGCCTAGTGCCAGTGCCTCGGTGATCTCCGCGCGCGCAGCCCGAGCGGCGGCGGCGCGGCCGATAGTGACGGCCCCAACCAAAGCTCCGTCGACGTGGGTGAACACCGTGGCATCGCCGTCTGCTACCGATCCGTCGATGCTGATTTCGCCGTCTTCGGCAGGCCAGCCGACCATCTGGACGTTGACGCCGTACTGGATAGTCCAGGCTCGCGGCACGTCGACGAACGACGGCGCGGGCTCACCAGCCAGATCGGCGAGGACCGACAATGCGACGGCCTTCCCCTGATCCGTCGCCCCGAACCAATGTTCGCCTCGGGCGGGCTGCCCAGTTCTCAAGTCCGGAAGCGCCGCCGCGTCGCCCGCCGCGTAGATGCCTGGCACATCGGTGGCGAGGGACGCATTCACCTCGATACCGGTGGGCCCCACGCTCACCCCCGCCGAGTCGGCCAAGGCCACATCCGGCAGCGCCCCGATTGCCGCGACAACCGTGCCGACCAGCATGGTGCCGTCTTCCAGTTGCACGCGCGCGGCATCCACCGACGATGCCGCAGTACCGGTGCGAAGCCGTACCCCGTGACTGGCATGCAAGCTCGCGAAATAGTCGGAGACGACGGGCGGCACAACTCGGCCGACCACCCGATTACTCGCCTCCACTACGCTCACCTGCATCCCGTGGGCCGCAGCCGAGGCTGCCAATTCCAGCCCGATGAGCCCACCCCCGATAACGACGAGCCTTTCCGATTCCCGTAGACGATCACGAATTGCGAGCGCATCGTCGCGGGTCCGCAGGGTCGCAACATCGTTAAGCCACGCAGGCCGCACGGGCTGGCCGCCGGTCGCGAGGATAAGCGCGCGGTAACCAAGCGCGCTGCCGTCATCGAGCGTCACGGTCCTCGCCTGCGGATCAATGGCGGTGACGCGGACCCCGCCGCGGACGTCGATCTTCTTCTCGGCCCACGACTCCGGCTTGGCCAGCGCAATTCGCGCTTCCGATAGGTCCGCCGCCAACAAGTCTTTCGTCAGTGCCGTCCGACGGTACGGGAGGCCGGGTTCGGCACCGATCACGGTAACGGGACCGTCGAATCCCCGGGCACGCAGCGTCGTCGCGGCCGTCGCCCCAGCGGTCCCCGACCCGACGATAACAATCCCGGGCCCGTCCACCCCGGTCTCGGCACTCATGCGCGTGCGACCTCGGCCATTTCGAAGTCCGCTTTCGCCGCGCCGCAGTCCGGGCAGCTCCAGTCATCGGGAATGTCGTCCCAGCGAGTGCCAGCTTCGATGCCGTCTTCGGGCCATCCTTCGGCTTCGTCGTATTCGAAGCCGCACTGCATGCAGCGGAACAGTTTGTAGGCGGTCGTTGAGGCGGTCATGTCATTCTCCGATCAGGTCAAAGTCGAGCTTTTCGCGGACCCCGCAGTCGGGGCAGGTCCAGTCGTCGGGCACGTTGGCCCAGGGCGTGCCCGCCGGAAATCCTTCACGCGGGGCGCCGGCGGCTTCGTCGTAGGTGTAGTCACAGACTTCGCAGCGATACTTGCTCATTTCAGTTCGCCTGCCCGTACTGGGCGACGATCTTTGCCCGCTTGCTGGGCTGCACATTCACCTGGGTGATGTCGCCGTCGTAGTGGGCGAGAACGCGCTTGTCCATGACTGCACGCCAGATCGGCGGGAAGTACGCGAGGGTGATCATGCTGGCGTAGCCGCTCGGCAGGTTCGGCGCTTCGTCGAAGCTCCGCAGCGTTTGATACCGGCGCGTGGGATTGGCGTGATGGTCACTGTGTCGCTGCAGGTGGTAGAGGAAGATGTTGGTGCAGATGTGATCGGAGTTCCAACTGTGCTGCGGGGTGCAGCGAACGTAGCGGCCCCGATCGTTCTTCTGCCGCAGCAACCCGTAGTGCTCCAGGTAATTGACGGTCTCCAACAGTGAAAAGCCGTAGATGGCCTGGATGGCGACGAAGGGCAGAATCTGCCAACCAAAGATGGCTGCCATAGCGCCCCACAGGACGATCGACATGGCCCACGCGTTGAGGACGTCGTTGCTCGGGTGGAACACCGAACGATCGAGGCGCTTCATCCGGGCGGCTTCCAGTTCCCACGCCGACTTCAGGCTGCCAAAGACGCTGCGCGGCAAGAATGTCCAAAAGTTTTCACCGAATCGCGAGCTTGCCGGATCTTCAGGAGTGGCAACCCGAACGTGGTGCCCACGATTGTGCTCAATGTAGAAGTGTCCGTAGAAAGTTTGGGCGAGCGTGATCTTCGACAGCCAGCGTTCGAGGCTGACCTTCTTGTGGCCCAACTCGTGGGCAGTGTTGATACCGATGCCGCCCATGGCGCCGATGGAGAAGGCGAGGCCGATCTTTGAGGCTAAGCCGAGGCCGCCGTCGATGCCGAGCCAACTGAGATCGTTTGCGGTCCAGAGGTAGCAGGCGAAAACGACGCTGAGCATCTGGAACGGGATGTACGCGTACGTGCAGTAGCGGTAGTACTTGTCGTTCTCGAGTTGTTCCATCAACTCCTCGGGCGGGTTTTGCCCGTCTGGCCCGAAGAAGATGTCGAGGATCGGGAGCAGTCCGTAGATCAGGATGGGGCCAATCCACCACCAGATCGGGGACACGGTTCCGAGCCACGCCCAATCGAGCGCGCCCGCCGCCCAGTTCATCAGCGCCACCAGTCCAGCGGCGATGAAGACGGCGGTCGGCGGGATCAGGCCCAGCATCCAAAGGTGCCGCTTCTTGTCGCGCCACTGCGTGACGTCTGGTGTGTGGTCGATCGTCGGATTCGCCATGTCTTCCTCCTGGTCCGGCGAGGCTCTCTCGTTCCTTGACATTAGACGTTGATACGTCCCCTGTCTAGACATTCAGTAATTATTTGTAAAGTGCGCGTCTTCACACTTTTGTCCAAGCTCGGGCATAAAATCGACTTCATGCGGTACTCACGGTTCGTCGCGATTGGCGATTCGCAGACCGAAGGCATGAACGATGGCGACCCCAAGTCCGGCTATCGGGGCTGGGCGGATCGGCTCGCGGAATCACTCGCGGCCACCAATCCGGGGGTGCGGTACGCCAACCTCGCGGTCCGTGGCAAGACCACCCACGATGCCCTCATCGAGCAGTTGGAGCCGGCACTGGCACTGCAACCCGACCTCGTCGCGGCGCCGCTCGGCATGAACGACGTCATCGGCGGCAGCAACCTCGCCGACGTCCACCACGATCTCGACCAAATCTTTGGTCGCCTCGTCGACTCTGGGGCGACGGTACTGGTTTCCACGTTTCCGGACATCGCCAGACTCATCCCGTTCGGCGGACGAATCCGAAACCGACTCGACGACCTCAACGCCATGACGCGCGAGTTCGCGCACACCTACGACCTGACGCTCGTCGACCTGTTTTCCGCTCCGGTCCTCACCGATCGACGATCGTGGTCGTCGGACCGGTTGCATGCCTCAGCATCCGGTCACGACCGTTTCGCCGCCGGTGCCGCCTACGCCCTACGACTGCCGGGGAGTTCACCCGATTGGGGTCGACCGCTCCCCTCCTTGCCCGACCCGAACCCCCTTCTCCGCACCGTCGACGACGCCCGCTGGGTCGTCGAATTCTTCACCCCCTGGATCATCCGCAAACTTCGGGGACGGTCGTTGGGCGACGGTCGTGCCCCGAAGCTCCCGGAGTTGATAGAGGTCGCCATCGATTTGGCGGTGGATGTCGATAACTCGCGCTAGGGGTCGGTCGCTATTGCCCCCTAGCGCGATTGGGTTACGCCCGATGCGAGGATCAGGCACCCCAGCATGCAAAACGGCCCCGACCGGACATGTCCAGTCGGGGCCGTGCTGCGTAAAGAACTACTTGACGAGGTTCTCGTTCGTCAGTGCTTCGACGCCAGCTTCAGCCTTCTCCACCAGCGAGGCCGGGGGCAGGAAGTTGTCGCCGTAAGCTGCGGCCAGTTCCTTGGCACGAGCGACGAAGCCGGCAACGCCACCTTCGTAGCCGTTGATGTACTGCACGACGCCACCGGTCCAGGCCGGGAAGCCGATGCCGAAGATCGAACCGATGTTGGCATCCTCGACGGAGGTGAGGACACCTTCGTCGAAGCACTTCACGGTCTCGAGAGCCTCAGCAAAGAGCATGCGCTCCTTCATGTCCTCGAGCGGGATCTCCGTGGTGCCCGACTTGAAGTGCTCGCGCTGGCCCGGCCACAGCAGGCCACGCTTGCCCTCTTCGTCGTAGTCGTAGAAGCCCTTGCCGTCCTTGCGGCCGGTACGACCGTTCTCGACCATCCAGTCGATGACCGGGTACGAGCCGTGAGGAGCGGGGGTACCACCGGCAGCAATGATCGCGGCCTCGGTTTCCTTGCGGATCTTCTGCGGCAGCGTCAGCGTCAGCTCATCCATGAGCTGCAGCGGCGGGGCCGGGTAACCGGCCTGGCTGCCAGCCTGCTCAATGAATGCTGGCTCGACGCCCTCACCGACGGCAGCGACGGCCTCGTTGATGAAGGTGCCGATTACGCGGCTGGTAAAGAAGCCGCGGCTGTCGTTGACGACGATCGGCGTCTTGCGGATCTGCAGGGTGTAGTCGATCACCTTGGCGAGCACTGTGTCCGACGTCTTCTCGCCCTTGATGATCTCGACGAGAGGCATCTTGTCGACGGGGCTGAAGAAGTGGATGCCGATGAAGTCCTCGGAGCGCTTGACACCCTCGGCGAGGATGGTGATCGGCAGGGTCGAGGTGTTGGAGCCCAGAACGGCGTCGGGTTCGACGATGTCCTCGATCTCCTGGAAGACCTTGTTCTTGACCTCGACCGACTCGAATGCGGCCTCGATCACCAAGTCGACGCCAGCAAAGTCGGCCGGATCCACAGTCGGGGTGATGCGGGCGAGGAGGGCATCGGCCTTCTCCTGCGTCTGCTTGCCGCGACCCACAGCCTTGGCCTCGAGCTTCTCCGAGTACGCCTTGCCGCGCTTTGCTGCGTCGAGGTCGATGTCCTTGAGGACCACCTCGATGCCAGCCTTCGCCGACACGTAGGCGATAGCCGCGCCCATCATGCCTGCGCCGATAACGCCGACCTTCTTGGCTGCGAACTTCTCGATGCCCTCGGGGCGCGAGCCGCCACCGTTGATGTGCTGCAGGTCGAAGAAGAACGCCTTGATCATGTTCTGCGCGACCTGACCGGTCACCAGCGACACGAAGTAGCGGGTCTCAACCTCGTCGGCGGTGTCGACGTCAACGTAGGCACCTTCGATAGCGGCGGCCATGATGGCGCGCGGTGCAGGCATGTTGGTGCCCTTGAGCTGCTTGCGCAGCAGTGAGGGGACGGCGGGCAGGTTGGCGGCAACCGACGGGTTGGTCGGTGCGCCTCCGGGCATCTTGTAGCCCTTGACGTCGAACGGCTGCTGCGCTTCCGGGTTTGCCTTGATCCACGCCTTGGCTGCGGGGATGAGCTCGTCGATGGTGCCGACGACCTCATTGATCAGGCCCGTTTCCTTAGCCTGAGCGGGCTTGAAGCGGGTGCCCTGAAGCAGGACACCCATGAGTGCCTGCTGGAAACCGAGGAGACGGACGGTACGGACAACGCCGCCGCCACCGGGGAGCAGGCCGAGGGTTACCTCGGGCAGACCAAGCTGGTTGCCCTTGACGTCGGCAGCAATGCGGTAGTGGCAGTGCAGCGCGATTTCGAGGCCACCGCCGAGGGCGGCACCGTTGATCGCGGCGACGACGGGCTTGCCGAGCGTCTCCAGGCGACGAAGGACCTTCTTCATGCCGTTGGCGCGCTCGGTGATCGAGGTCGCGATCTCGGCCTTGGTCTGGTCCTTCGGCGGGTTGCTCATGTCCTTGAGGTCACCACCGGCGAAGAAGGTCTTCTTCGCCGAGGTCAGGATGACACCGGTGATGTCGTCCTTCTCCGCTTCCAGGCGGTCGACGGTCTCGGCCATCGAATCCCGGTAGAGGTTGTTCATGGTGTTGGCGCCCTGGTTGGGGTCGTCCATCGTCAGGATGACGACGCCGTCGGCGTCCTTCTCCCACGAGATCATGTTCTGAGTCATGGTGTTAAGTCTTTTCCTTGGAGTTCCGGGGCGATCAGAGACGCTCGATGATGGTCGCGACGCCCATGCCGCCGCCGATGCAAAGGGTGACCAGGCCGTAGCGGCCGCCGACGCGCTCGAGCTCGTCGAGGGTGCTGCCCATGATCATGGCGCCGGTGGCACCGAGGGGGTGGCCGAGTGCAATGGCGCCACCGTTGATGTTGACCTTCTCGTGCGGAACCTTGAGGTCCTTCATCCACTTCATGACGACCGACGCGAAGGCTTCGTTGAGCTCGAAGACATCGATGTCGTCGATGGTCAGGCCAGCGCGCTTGAGGGCGAGCTCGGTGGCCGGGGTGGGGCCGGTCAGCATGATCGACGGTTCGGAACCGATCTCGCCGTAGGAGACGATGCGGGCGCGAGGGGTCAAACCATTGCGCTTGCCCGCTGCCTCGGAGCCGACGAGCACCAGGCCGGAGCCGTCAACGATGCCCGAGCTGTTGCCGCCGGTGTGGACGTGATTGACGCGCTCCACGTTGGGGTACTTCTGCAGGATGACGTCGTCGAAGCCTGCCATGGCAGCGAGTCCGGCGAACGCCGGCTTCAGCTTGCCGAGGCTCTCGACGGTGGTGCCGGGGCGACGGTGCTCATCGTTGTCGAGGAGAGTCACGCCGTTGATGTCGGTGACCGGAATAATCGACTTCGCAAAGCGACCTTCGTCCCAGGCCTGCGCGGCACGACGCTGCGACTCGGCGGCGTAGCCGTCGATGTCCTCGCGCGAGAAGCCTTCAATGGTGGCGATCAGGTCGGCGCCGATGCCCTGCGGAACGATGTAGCTGTCGAAGGCGGTGGCGGGGTCCATGAAGAGTGCGCCGCCGTCGCTACCCATCGGCACGCGCGACATCGACTCGACACCGCCCGCGAGGACCAGGTCGTCGAAGCCCGAGCGAACCTTGGCACCGGCGAGGTTCACCGCTTCCAGACCAGAGGCGCAGAAGCGGTTGATCTGGGTGCCGGGAACAGTCTCGCCCAGACCCGAAGTAAGGGCT
The DNA here is from genome assembly GCF_056682775.1 of Gordonia sp. 34D. Classification (NCBI taxonomy): domain Bacteria; kingdom Bacillati; phylum Actinomycetota; class Actinomycetes; order Mycobacteriales; family Gordoniaceae; genus Gordonia; species Gordonia sp. 34D. The sequence goes on from NZ_CM155293.1 coordinate 2,965,044, forward strand.
GCGGTACGCGCGATCACGGCACCCTGCTCGCCGACTGGCGAAACGACGCCGAGGACAACGTCGTCGATGTCCTTCGGGTCGAGGTTTTCGTGACGTGCCAGGAGTCCGTCGATCAGACCGGAAACGAGGTCGATCGGCTTGACGCTGTGCAGCGAGCCGCCGCGCTGCTTGCCACGGGGCGTACGGACCGCCTCGTAGATAAATGCTTCGTCGGACACGGGTGTTCCTTTCACATGAACCGATAGTGGTTACCACGTAGGCTAACCCGCATTAACGTATTTTGCTATACCTCAAGGTCAAGACGTTCAAAATCCGAAAGTAATCGGCTATGGTCAATTCATCATGACGACCAGCAAGCGGACTCGGCCCCAGCGCGGAACGGACCGCCGACTCCAACTCATCGACGCAGCTACCGTGCTTTTTGCCGAGCGCGGCTACCCGTATGTGTCGGTCGCTGATATCGCTCGCAAGGCCGGAGTCAGCACGCCGACGCTGTACCGCCACTTCGCCGACAAGGGGTCCCTACTGCTCGCTGCCGTACAGAAAACGGTCGACGACTTGGAAGCCAGCACCGATGCCGCCGCCTTGGAAAGCAGCGCCAACCCCGCCGAAGCACTGGCTGTCAGCATTACCCGATTGAGCATCTCTAGTCCCCACGCCACATCCCTGTGGCGGTGGTCGGGCCAGCACCTCTCAGCGGACGACAATGCCGAGGTGGTGCGCCGAACCCGGTCAGTGTTGCGCCAGTGGGCCAGCGCGATCCGCGCCAACCGAACCGACCTCACCGAACGCGAATCGATGTATCTCGCCGGGGCCGCGCTCAGTGTGGTCGGCAGCGGCGCAGGCCGGGTTGTCCGGCAGAACCCACGCAACGCGGAGGCGACCCTGGTGGAATTGGTGCGGCGCAGCATCACCCTGTCCCCCGACCAAGCAACCGTTCCGAGCCCCATTCATCACCTCGACGACGAGGAACCCACGCGCCGCGATGAGATTCTCGATGCCGCGGCACGATTGTTCGCCGACCATGGGTTCGCAGGCACCGGAATGGATGAGATTGGCGCGGCCGTCGGCATCACCGGCCCCAGTGTCTACAAGCACTTCGCTTCAAAGATCGCGATTCTTATCGGCATCAGCCAACGGAGCGCGCTGCGACTGGAAGCGGGGGCGTTGGCCGCCTACGCGGCGACCGCAGACCCCAGCCGACGACTCGACGCCCTGGTTGACCACTATGTCGACACCGTGACGTCCTCGCCCGACTTGCTGGTTGGATTCAACAGCGCCTTTGCTCTCGTCGCGGAGCCACAAGCAGCGGAATTGCTGGCGGCCCAACGCCGCTACGTGGCACGCTGGATAACACTGCTCACCGAAGTCAACACGGCAGCCAGTGCTGCCGGAGCCACCAACACCGGCTCTCGCGAATCTGCGGTGCTGGCGGTGCACGCAGCGCTGGCGATCGTCAACGACGCGGTTCGGCTCCCCCGGAGCACTCCGCGCCCCGAGTTCGCCGCCCGGATGGCGTATCTCATGAAAGGCGTAATGGGTGTCTGACGGACCACTTGAGTACTCGCGCGACAAGCTCGCCGATGCCCTGCACCTAGATCCGGATGAAGCCAGGCGACTGTGGAATGCGTTCGGTTTCGCCCAGGTCGCAGGCGATGAGGTGCAGCAGTTCAGTCCGAAGGATCTGGCGGCATTGGCGGTGTTCGCCGGTGAGGATGAGTTGATGGATCCGACGGCGCAACGTGCTGCCGCCCGCGCGATCGGCCAGGCAACCGCCCGGTTGGCTCAGTGGCAGGCAGAAGCCATCAACCGGCTGGCCGCCGACCCCAAAGTTACGGCGACGCCCGATGAGATGGTTGCCGCGCTCTCCCGTCTCCAAAATTTGGTGTGGCGTCGGCACTTGGAGGCGGGCTTGGCCGACGAAGCTCGCGAGTCCGAGCACGCGGAGGTGGTCGTCGGATTCGCCGATATCGTCGGCTATACGTCGATGTCTCGACGGCTCGGAATGACCGAATTGGAGAATCTCCTCGAAACTTTCGAGTCGGCGGCCTACGGCATCATCACCAGCCGGGGCGGTCAGGTCATCAAGACTATCGGCGACGCCGTCATGTTCACCGTGCTCGATCCCGCCGCGGCCGCCGAAATCGCCATCGAACTGCACTCGTTGACGTCCGACGGCGAACTCCCCGAACTGCGGATCGGCATGGCGCGCGGTCACGTCCTGATGCGTATGGGCGATGCCTTCGGTGAGCCGGTCAATATTGCCGCGCGCCTGGCCAGTGCCGCGCGTTCGGGCAGCACCTTGGTCGACGAGGATCTTGCCGCCGCTCTGCACGACAACGAACCGACACACGTCAGTTCCATCTCCTCGTTGTCGGTCCGCGGGTACCGAAAACTGCGCGCCTTCCGCCTTGTCCGTAATCGGAACTGGCCGTCGTGAGCCGGGTTGCCGCACTCGTCACTGCCGCCCTGATTGCGGCGGGAACCCTCACCGCTTGCTCGACCAGTTCCGCCGATCGGTCAATTACTGTCGCGGCATCGTCGTCGTTGCAGGCGGTCATGGCAACGATCGCCACCCAGTTTGAGCAGGAGCATCCCGGCACCACGGTCCGAATCGCAGAGTCGAATGCCCGCAATGTCGACGTGATCGCGACCGACACCGAAAGCGCAATGGATCGGCTTGGCAAGCAGGTCATCAGTCCTCGGCGATTCGCCTCGAACTCCCTAATTATCATTGCGCCGCTGGGAAACCCCAAGCACATCACCGGCTTTGCTTCGTTGGGTAACCCCGACCTCCGCGTGGCCACCTGTTCGGAACGACTGCCGTGCGGGGCCAGTGTGGTGCGCACCGAGCACGTCACCGGCACACAGCTGGGCACACCCCTGCACGTCGATTCCGGTGCGACAGCTGTGGCCTACGTCGCGGCGGGGCGGGCCGATGCCGCCCTCGCCTACCGGACACAGGCACGGTCCGGGAACGGCGTCAGCTTCATGACCGTCGACGACCCCGTGTTTGACCAAGCGATCAACCGGTACCCCATCGCTGTTGTCCGCGGGAGCAAGAACGATTCCACCGCGGCGGACTTCATTGCCACTGTGCTCGGTCCCGAAGGCGGACGCGCACTCGCGACAGCTGGCTTCGGGCCACCTTCGGGCTAATCCCAGCCGGGTTGGGCGTCGCCACCGGTGGACGCGATCGCGATTACCTACGCGGTGTACGACAGCGCGTCGAGCGGATCCGCGTAGATCTCGTCGAGGGCGACGGCACCGGCGGCCTTCTGCTGCACGGTGATTGCCGAGCGTGCCACGCGCACGTCACGCTGCGTCAGCACCGTGGTTGCCCGCAGGGACTTGCTGACCGCAGGCAGCGCCTCCGGGTAGTCAGTAAATGCCTGACCACCGAGGATCACGTGATCGGGGTTAAAGATGTCTGACATCAGCGCCACCGTGCGGCCGAGGACTTCGGCACGTTCGGTCAGGATGTCGTTGGCGATGGTATTGCCGGTGCGGGCCGCGGTCCGCAGATCGTCCAGCGATTCGACGTCCAATCCGGCCTTTTGCGCGGCGTACAGCACGCCGGAATCGCTCACCGTCGGCTCGAGTCGGCCCGTGTTGTCGGGGTCGAGGAGGGTGGTTGCACCGCTCGGGAAGTGTCCGATGGTGGGCGGACCCGCTGCCGGGGTGTGGACGGCACCGTCGACGCTGAAGGCAATGCCGACCATTTCACGGGCGTAGAAGTAGAGGAAGTTCTGACTCTGATCGGCCGGGCTCACCACTTGTTCGGCGGCAGCCATGGCCTCCACGTGCGAAGCCACCGAGACCGGCAGACCGAGCGCTTCGGCAATGACGGACCCGACGGGCACGCCTTTCCAGTCCAGTCGCGGATGGTCGACAAAGCCGCCATCGGAGACGCGGCCACCGAGGGCGACGCCCGCCCACAGCAGGCGCTTGCCGACCCAGCGGTCAGCGAAACGGCGCGCGCTGGCACCGATCTGTGCCACAACTTCTTCCGGCGTCTCCGCCTGCGGGGTCGGGATGGCGATAGCGCCCGCAACCCGGTGCGCGAGGTCGTGGGTGGTGATGGAAGTGACCTTGTAACCGATATGGATTCCAATGGTCAGGAAGCCGTCGGTGTTGATCTCGAACGGCACCCGCGGGCGGCCAACGGCCCCGGGCGGGGTCAGGTCGGCGCGCTCACGAATGAGGCCGGCCTTGAGGAGCGCGCTCACCTGTCGGTTCACTGTCGAGATCGACAGGCCGGTCAGCGCTGCTGCATCGTCGCGGAACACTGGCCCCGAGGTACGCGCACTACGCAGGACGAGTGCAGCGGCCTTCGTCGACAGTTGCAGCTTCGCGGTAGTCACGTGCGGGGCGCTGCGTTTGGCGGCTACCGGCGCCGGGACGCCAGCGGGGCGAACGACGACACCAACCGGAGTGGTGTGAGACAGAATTGGGCGATCAAGTGCGGTGGTCATGAGATTTTGGGTCCTGGTGCCTGGGAGGGGACCGGCAGAAGCGGTCACCACAAAGAATTCCCGCGCGGAACAGCGCGAGTCGGAGCTGGGTTCAGCGCATTCGGCAACGACAGAGGACCCGCGCCAGCGGCAGACGGCATCCCAGAGCGGTGGTCACATAGGTGACCTCCGGGATGGCGAAGGGCTGACTGGTCATGCGACCGAAGTTAGCAAGCCCCCACCATCCGTGCAAGTAACCGCGACAAGTACGTTGATCAATGTGGGAGTCCTTTACATCGTTCGACACGGCCAAGCCCCAGCGCACGCCTATTCCACGGACCCGGATTCGGTCGGCGGACCGGGCCTCACAGATCTCGGCTTTGCCCAGGCTCGCGCGGCTGGTGTCGCTCTGGCCAGGCAAGTAAAGACCTTCGACGCTGTCTTCTGCGGCGACCTCCCTCGTCAGCGCGCAACAGCTGCCAGCATTGCCGAGGCCTTCGATTCGCTCCCGGACGCGACCGTCGATGCGGACTGGAACGAATACGTCACACCGACGGTCCCCGAAGGCGACGACATCTACGCGGGCGGCGGGCAGCCCTTCCAGGACGCACTCACACATGCGTTGGGTGCCTGGGTCAACGGTGCGGCAGTCGGGCCGGAAACATTCGAGGATTTCGTCGGTCGTACGCGCACTGCCGCGGCCCGCGCAGCGGAAGCCGCAGGCTCGGGCAAGAACGTCCTGGTGGTGTCGTCAGCTGGCACCATCACCCAGCTAGTTGCACAACTGTGGAACGTTCCGTCCGAATCATGGCCCGCCATGTCACGGACGTTTGTGAACACGGCGATCAGCAAGGTCCTGTCGGGCAAGCGAGGGCTGACCCTGGTCTCGTTCAACGACCACGCCCACGTCGCTGACACGACTTCAGGCCTGCTGACGTACCGGTAGAGCCTTACCCGAGCGCGCGGAGACCGGCAGCGATGAATTCGCCGGTGGCTTGAGCGGCACGTTCGGCACCGTCAGCTCCGGAGGATCCACCCGCGAGGGCACGGTGCGTGATCCCCTCGGCGATGACGCCGAGTTTCAGGTTGGCCAGCCCCAGATAGAAGGCCCAGTCACCGAGATCAGCGCCCGTTGCCGCAACATAGCGTTCCACGAAACCGTCGTCATCCGGGTACCGGTCGCTGGTCCAGGCCGCATCGAACCCGAGGACCGATGAGAACACCGGCGTCCGGTACACGCACATCAGGGCGAGGTCGGTGAGTGGATCGCCTAGCGCCGCCATCTCCCAATCGACGACGGCCGCCACCCGGCCGGCATCGGTGGGGTCGAGGATGGTGTTGTCGATGCGGAAGTCGCCGTGGACGATGGTGCTTCGCGCCTGCGCGGGCACACGCTCCGACAGCGCTGCGGCCAATTTCTCGACGTCGTCGAGTTGGCGGGTCTGCACAATGTCCCACTGCCGAGCCCACAACTTCACCTGCCGCCCCGCGAATCCCTCGGGTCGACCAAAGTCAGCGAGGCCCACCTCGGCGTAATCGACGGCGTGCAGGTCAGCGAGCGTTTTCACGAGCGCGTCGGCACTGGCGGTGACCTCATCGTCGGTCAGTGCCGACAAGTCCTCGACCGATCGAATCACGCGACCGTCAACGAACTCGACGACCGTGCACGGCGCTCCGATGAACTCCCCATCGCGGTCAATCGCAACGGTCTGCGGCACCGGCACGGCTGTCGACCCGAGGGCCGAGGTGACATCCCATTCCCGGTTCATATCGTGCGCAGAGGGGGTTAGTCCCCCCATCGGGGGCCGTCGCACGACCCAGTGGTTGCGGTCGTCGCGCACGTCGAAGGTCAGATTCGACCGACCACCGCTGATTAGCTCGATGCGAAGGTCGCCGACCGGCTCGATGTTGTTAGCGGCGAGCAACCGCTGCAGATTCTCCGCCTGCAAACCCGGATGTTCGGCCATTAGGCTTCACGCGCCTTGCGTACGCGCCCGACGGCGCGCTTGGCGATCGCCCAACGGTGCACTTCGCTGGGACCGTCGTAGATGCGGAACGGCCGCAACTCGTTGGCGAGTCGGGCGAGAGGCAGGTCTTCGGAGACACCGAGGCCGCCACACATCTGCATCGCACGATCGGCCACACGCGAGAACGCTTCCGCGCCAAACGTCTTGGCGATCGACGTGGAGTCGGAGGCGTGCTCGCCCTGATCCAGTTCGTAGCAAGCCCGGACCAGCAGTGCACGGGAAGCAGCGAGGTCAATCTCATTGTCGGCGATCATCTGCTGGATCATGCCGAGGTCGGCGAGGCGGCCACCGAAGCCTTCGCGCTGTTCCACGTAGTCAACAGCGATCCGGTGGGCTCGCACTGCGCTGCCCATCCAACGCATCACGTGCGTCATGCGGGCCGGTCCGAGTCGCACCTGCGCGTAGCGATAGCCCTCGTGAGGGGCGCCGAGGACGTCGTTGTCGGGGACGAAGACATCGGTGAAGCTGACCTCGCAGTGCCCCCCGATCATCGCCTTGTCCGTGGTGTGGATATGCCGGTCAACGCTAATTCCCGGTGTCTGGGCGGGGGCCAGGAACATCGTGGCGCCTCCGCGATCGCCGCGCTGGCCAACCGTGCGAGCCATGATGATGAAGAACGCGGCACCTTCGGCACCGGTAATGAATCGCTTGAGTCCGTTGATCTTCCAGCCGCCGTCGACCTTTTCGGCCGTGGTTGACAGGCCATTCGGGTCCGCGCCAGCACCCGGTGCAGGTTCGGTCATCGCGAAGGCGCTGCGAACCTCACCGGAGGCGAGGGGCGCGAGATACTTTTCCTTCTGCTCGACGGTCGCAATGTGCGCGAGCATGTGAATATTTCCCTCGTCGGGTGCGCCGACATGGAGGGCAATCGGACCGAAAGTGGAGGCACCCGCAGCTTCAAAGACGGGCGCGCGGTCGGACATGTTGAGGCCCAGACCACCGAACTCAACGGGCGCGTGGGGGGCGAAAATCCCTGCAGCACGTGCCTTGGCGTTCAGTTCGCGGCGCAGATCGTCGCCGCCCGCGGCGGTGATGTCACCGGCGAACTGCATTTCAACGGGCAGTACCTCATCGGCGATGAACGCCGTGGTCCGCGCAACGAGGTCCTGTACCTCGGCACTGTAGGAAAGGTCGACAGCCATGGGCCCTCCAAAAATCTCCGACCGAGCGAGCGCTCGGTCAGCTCTCAGATTGTCATGAAGGCCATGCCGCGTCAACCAGTTCCCGCGACTCCCTCACCGTGGGACATATCCGACGATCGCGCGGGCAAATTGCAAATTCTGCGCGATCAATTCGTCGGCGCTCATCGGCCCATCGACGCGATACCAGGTCGACACTCCAACGCACATCGTCGCCACGGCGCGCGCCGCACCCTTCGGCGCCGTCGTGGTAAACGCTCCGTCTGCCACGCCCGCTCCGACCACATCGTCAACCATCCGTTGCTGCCGTATGCGATGCCCGATGTAGACGCGGTGATACTCCGGATCCAGACTCCGGATCTCCGTCGAACCCACAAAGGCCTGTTCGCGGCGATACATGTGGAAGCGCAACAGCGATTCGACCACCGCGTCGAACCGGTCGACGGGATCGGGACCGGCCGCGTCGAGCGCCTCCTCCGACCGTCGCAGTAGATCCGACATTGTTAACTCCAACAACCCCTGGAGAAGCGATTGCTTGGACGGGTAGTGGTGATAGAGGCCGGGAACTGATAGGCCCGCCCGCGCGGCGATGTCGCGAACCGATGTGCCGTGGTAGCCGTGTTCGACGAAGGCATCGAGCGCTGCGGCCAACGGCGTCGGCAGGTCCGCTGCGCCGTAGTCGCGCCAATTCGTCATGGGTTCAACTTAGCTGTGCCGCCGGAGAATCCACCGTTCGACTCTCGGGAAGCAGCATCCTGACACAGATGTCGACCAGGGCGGCTCGATCCAGATCGACGAGGCCCTCGGTCCAGGATGCCAATAGTCGTCCGAGTCCACCGACTTGGAAGTGCGCGGCCGCCAGGGTCTCTTGACCACCGGTCACATCCGCTACTTCCGGCGCACTCTGGAACGTCAACTGCGTGAAAAGTGCCAGCATTTCAACGCGCTTGGCAGCCACCACGGGGCTTCGCAAGGTATCGGAGAAGAAGACGCGCCCTTTGCGAGGATCGCCGGCGATGATGTCGACGATCGCTTCGACTGCGCCGGCCACTTTGCCGCGCGGTCCGGATCCGGCGTTGAAGCCCTCGAGGGCACGTTCGGCAATCTGCTCGATTATGAGGTCGTACGCGGCTCCGACCAGCGCGTCCGCGTTCTCGAAGCTCTCGTAAAAGTATCGCGGGGTCAATTCGGCTCGGGTGCAGATGCCACGGACTGTCACGGCACCCGGCTCGGGCTCGGCGAGCATGTCGAGTGCCGCGTCGATCAGGGCCGCCCGACGACGCGCCACCCGGGCATCCCCTGATTCGCCGCCATAGGCCCGGAGTTTGCCCGCATCACTATTCGCCGAACTAGTCACATCCAACATCTTGACACCTAGCGTCGCCCAGCGTTGAATCAATTAGGAAACAGTCGTTATCAGTTATTCGGCCCGGGGAGAATCCACATGACCACCGACGCAATCGATCCTGCTGCCGCCGAACGGCATTCGCGCCGAGAAGATCTCGATGCACAGGAGGTCGATAAGCTCGGCATGCTCGGTATCGCCCTCCTCGCCGGCCCCGCAAATGTCATCATGCAGCTCGCCGTCCCGGCCGTCGGATACGGCGTCTTTGAAAGCAAGGTCGACTCCGGCAATCTCTTCAAAGTCCCGATCAAGCGGACCCGGACCACACTCTCCTACCTCGCGGTGGCGGCCACCGGCAGCGCCGACGACCGCCGACTGTATCGCCAGGCAATCAACAAGGCCCACGTCCAGGTTCGGTCGTCCGACGACAGTCCCGTCAAATACAACGCTTTCGATCCGAAGCTGCAACTGTGGGTGGCCGCGTGCCTCTATCGCGGTTGGGAAGACATGGAACGCCTCTACGGCGATCCCTCGAATATCACCGAAGCCGCGTACCAGCAGGGTTCAGTCATGGGCACCACCTTGCAGATGCCTCGCGAAATGTGGCCTGCCACCCGAGCCGACTTCGAGAAGTACTGGAACGACACCATCGACGGCATCGAGGTCGACGACACGATCCGCAACTACCTGATGGCCATCGTCCGCATGGAGTTCATGCCCAAACCGATCACCTTGGCCTTTGGAAAGTTCTCCGAAACGATGACGATCGGCTTCCTGCCCGTCGAGTTCCGCAACAAGATGGGGCTCACGATGTCGCCCGGTCAGGAGCGATTCTTTAAGGTCCACAACGCCATCGTCCGCAAGGTCGTCAAGATCCTGCCGGGGCCGCTGAAGCACTTCCCCTTCAACGTATTGCTTGCCGATGTCCGCTGGCGGACCAAGACCGGCCGCTCGTTGGTTTAGGTAGCGCGGAGTTCTTTCAGCGCGCTTCGGTCAAGGTCCGCGACGTCGCGGTGGCCCGAGAGACCGAGCGTGAGGTCGAGTTCGCCGATGATGTTGGCAACAACGTCGCGGGCACCGTCGGTGCCGTCGATCGCCAACCCGTACATGTGCGGGCGGCCGATGCAGACGGCGTCGGCACCCAGCGCCAAGGCCTTGAACACGTCCGATCCCGTATAGAAACCAGAGTCGACGAGGACCTTGATTTGGCCGCCGACCGCGTCGACGATGTCGACCAGCGCATCGGTGCTCGAAATGGAGCCGTCGACCTGACGTCCGCCGTGGTTCGAGACCAAGACACCATCGACCCCCATCTCCACGGCCTTGCGGGCATCGTCGGGATGCAGAATCCCCTTAAGGACAATCGGCAACGACGTCCGCTTACGGAGGCTTTCGATGTCGTCCCAGTTCAACGACGTACGCGAGTAGATCTCAAGGAAAGTCTGCACGGCGGTGCGTGCTTCCGGCTTAGTCATATTGGTCAGGAGTTTGCCCGGCACATTGCGGGCGATATTGAACAGTGTCTTGACGGCACCGAGCGACACGTCGGGGCGCTCGTCAGGGTTCACTCCCAGCGACGCCGCCTTAATGCGTTCGGCGACGATCTCCCAGAACGACGGGTCTGACGTGTACTGACTGATGCCTTCGGCGCGACTGAACGGCAGGGACCCCAGGTTCAAGTCTTGCGGTCGCCAACCCAGCATCGTGGTGTCGAGGGTGACGACGAGTGCCGCAGCACCGGATGCTTCGGCCCGCTCGATCAGGCTCGTTACCAGGCGATCGTCGGTCGACCAATACAGCTGAAACCAGTGCGGCGCTTCGGGATTCACGGCCTCCATCGCCGCCGCGACGTCTTCCATCGGGGCGCTACCCTGATTCGAGAAGATGTAGGGAACACCGAGTTGGGCGGCGGCCTCGCCAATGTGAATGTCCGCGTTGGGCATGGCGAGTGCGCCGGCACCGACGGGCGAGAACAAGATCGGCGCGGGCAAGTGCTGGCCGAACAGTTCGATACCGAGGTTTCGTTCGGACACATCGCGCAGCATGCGCGGCACGATGGCCCAACGATTCAAGGCGTCCCGGTTGGCCGTCATGGTCCGGCCTTCGCCTGCGCCGCCAGCAATGTAGGCCCAAGCCCGCTTACTCAACGCCCGCTTCGCACGACGCTCCAACTCCGCGAAGTCTGCGGGCACCTTGGGCGTGCGTCCGTGGACACCCGCCGTGTAAATGACGTTCTGCCGTTCCCTGCCGAAACCTTGCGAGACCATGCGCCCATTGTGGCGCACGCCACCCCGGATGCGGTTACTCGGGTGAGTCTTCCCGCACCAGGAAGAAGTAGAAGTGGTGGTCGCGGACCAGCGACGTCTTGCCGTTCATGATGCCCATCAGCGTTTTATCGTCGACGCGCTTAAAGTGGTCAATCACCGGCTGGCCGTCATAGATCATGGATGCGGTTGTCTCGCCACGGAATCCCACCATCCATGCGCTGGCCTCACCTTTGCCGATCTCCGTGTTGGAGTACAGCTCGCCGTCGTCGTTCCGGCAGACCATCGGCTTCACGTCGAACCACGAATTGAAGGTCTTCCCATGCCATTTCACGACGGGCAACTGCCCGTCCATCGGGTGGCCGGTCGGGAGTTCGCCGCCCACCCACGACCCGATCAGTTCCTCAACCTGCACTACCGGCAAGGCCGCCCAGATGGCGTCGAGGTCAGCGGGGTCGCTATTTTCCTGAGAGTCGGCCCGGCGACGAAATTGCGCCACAGCTTCTTCACGGGCACTCACGGAAACTTCGGTCACGCGAAAATCATCTCCTCTTCGACGTCGTACTTGCGAGCGTCAATAGCATCCAAAATTAGGTTGTGGCGGACCAGCCACGGTGCCCGATCGCCAGCCTTCGGCAGTTTGCTGCCCGACCGCTGCACATATCCGGAATCCAATTCCAGTAGCGGATGCGTCTTAGGCTTCGGTCCCCTCATCGACGGCACGGCACGGGTGTAACCGTTGGTTCTCATGTGCGCCAGCAGATCTCCGACCGCCTGGCTCGTCAGGTCAACCCGCAACGTCCACGAAGCGTTCGTGTAGCCGACCGACCACGCGAGGTTTGGCACGTCGTTGAGCATGTAGCCGCGGTAGGCAAACTTGTCGCCAGCTTCGAATTTCTCCCCGTCGACGGACAAACTCGCACCGCCGAAGGTCACCAGATCGAGTCCGGTTGCGGTAACGATGATGTCGGCATCGAGGTGCCCGCCGGAATCCAGGTCGATGCCGGTGGCGGTGAATTTTTTGATCGTGTCGGTCGCAACATCGGCAGTCCCAGACTTGACGGCCTTGTAGAAGTCACCGTCGGGAATGATGCATAGTCGCTGGTCCCACGGCTCATACCTCGGCTTGAAGTGCGTATCAACGTCAAAACCCTTGGGCAACATGGCGATTGCGATACGTCGCAGAGTCCTTCTCGACATCTTCGGGAAGGTTCGGCAGTAGAGGAACATCAACATGGTCCCGATGGCATTGCGCCAACGAATCACGTCGTGGGCGACTTGTTTGGGCAAAACACGCATCATCACCTTCGTGAGTGGGTCTTCCCACGGGTAGGGAAACAGATACGACGGTGAGCGCTGCAGCATCGTGACGTTGCGAGCCGCTGGTGCCATCGACGGGATCAGCGTGACCGCCGTAGCCCCCGATCCGATGACCACCACATTCTTGTCGGTGTAGTCCAGGTCTTCCGGCCAAAACTGCGGGTGCACGATAGTTCCCGCAAAGTCCTTCTCGCCGGGGAACTCGGGGCGATATCCGGACTCGTACTTGTAGTAGCCGGTGCACATGTAAAGGAAGCGGGTGACGATCGCCCGCGGCACGCCGTCAACGAGCACATCGACTGTCCACAAGTCCGTCGACGTATCGAAGTCGGCGCCAGTTACATCCACTTCGAATTGGATGTGACTGTAGATGCCGAACTCGTGCGCGGTCTGTTCCAGGTAGTGGCGGATCTCGTCGCCTTCGGCGATCATGCGGTCACCACGCCACGGGCTCCACGGGAAGCTCAGGGTGAAAATATCTGAGTCAGACCGCACGCCGGGGTAGCGGAAGAGATCCCAGGTCCCACCGATTTGGCTGCGGCGCTCCACAATTTGGTAATTCAGGCCGGGATTGCGTTCGCGCAACCGGTACGCCGCATCAATCCCGGACAGGCCGGCCCCGACGATGAGGACATCGAGTGGCTGGCCCGCCGTCGAATTCTGGCCTGACTCTTCGTGCTGTTCCACGTCCGTCGCACCTCTCTAGACCCCGTAACTATGGTCTGGATCACTCTACAGAGTCGCGGTGCTGCGATCGGCTGCAGGCGTCGGACCCACGGAGTCCGTGCCACGATGCCGCTATGCGGTCTTCTTGGCGGCAGCCTTTTTAGCTGGGGTTTTCTTTGCAGCGGCCTTCTTTGCCGGGACCTTTTTGGCTGCCGTCTTTTTGGGCGCGCTCGTCTCTTCTGATGACCCAGTCTCGTCTGCCGACCCAGTAGCTTCCGCTGGGGCTTCCTTGCCGCGGTCCTTCACCGAAGCACGCAGAGCCGCCAGCAGGTCGGCAACTTCCGAGTCGTCGTCGGCCGCCGGTTTCTCGTCCGCGACAAAGGCTTGCTCACCACCGGCGCGGGCCTCAATCAACTTGCCGAGCTCCACCTGGTAGGTGTCTTCATATTGGCTGGGATCAAAATCGGAGGCCATCGTGTCGATCAACGACGACGCCATCTCGAGTTCCTGGTCGCGAATTTCAATGTCACTACCGAGGAAATCAAAGTCGGGTACGCGCACTTCGTCGGGCCACAGCAGAGTCTGCAAGGTCATCACGCCGTCGATAACTCGCAATGCCGCCAAACGCGTCTTAGTCCGCAAAGTGAAGTTCGCGATGGCGAGACGTTCGGTTCTCTCCAAAGCCTTCGCCAGCAGCACGTAGGCTTTCGGCGACTTCGACGCCGGTTCGAGATAGTACGGTTTGTCGAAGTAGATCGGGTCAATCTGGTCGATCGGGACAAACTCCAGAATCTCAATTTCGGGGCTCTTGCTCACCGGAAGTGTCGCGATGTCTTCCTTGGTCAAGATGACGCGCTCGCCATTATCTGATTCGTAGGCGTTAGCGATCTTCGCGAATTCCACCTCTTGATCAGTACCTTCTCGAACGCGACGATAGCGGATCCGCGCGCCGTCGGATGAGTCGACTTGGTGTGACTCCCGGTCGTGATTTTCTGTCGCGGAGTACACCTTGACCGGTACATTCACGAGGCCAAAGCTCAGATCGCCTGTCCAGATCGAGCGCATACAAGCGATTGTGCCAGTAGTCCTGGAACAATTCATTCTATGGCGAGAACTGAGTTGCAGGTCGATGGGCGAACCATTGCCCTGACAAACCTCGACCGCGTTCTCTATCCGCTGAGCGGAACCCGCAAATTCGAGGTCGTCGACTATTACATTCGGGCGGCCGATGCAATGCTTCCGCATTTGGCGGCCCGACCCGTCACCCGAAAGCGTTGGCCCGCCGGGGTGGAGTCGGCCCCATTCTTTGAGAAGGCGCTACCTGCGGGTGCTCCCGAGTGGATAGCTCGCTTCACAATTGAGCATTCACAGCGTCGAGCCGAGTATCCGGTGATCCGGTCGGCGGCTGATCTGGTGTGGCTGGCTCAGGTCGCCGCCCTGGAGTTGCATGTGCCGCAATGGCGAATCGATCTGATTGAAGAGATTGGCGAGCAACAGATCCGGCGCGCTGACCGGTTGGTCCTCGACTTGGATCCGGGCCCCCGCGTCAGCCTCGATCAGTGCGCGCGGGTCGCCGTCGATATCCGCGATCTACTCGCCAATGCTGGGCTCACCGCATACCCGGTGACAAGTGGCAGCAAGGGGATCCACCTCTACGCGAAATTTGCGGCGCCGGTGAAGTCGGAGTCGGCGCGTGCCGTCGCCAAACAGGTCGCCACCGCACTGGCACACGAGCACCCGCGCACAATCACTGCGAGCATGGCGAAGGCCGAGCGTGAGGGGCGTGTGTTCATCGACTGGAGTCAGAATTCGGGTGCCAAAACGACGCTGGCGCCGTACTCGCTGCGCGGGCGCGAACAGCCGTGGGTGGCAGCTCCGCGAGCGTGGGACGAATTGACCGAGACGGGTCTGAGACAACTTACCTTCGACGAAGTGTTGAACCGCCTCGATGAGGTCGGCGACTTGCTTGCCGGGTTGTCCGGTAGCAGCGACGCACCGGAATCCGGCGGCAAGTTTGCGGACAGCCGGGTTGTTGATCTGGGCGAGTACCGCAAGAAGCACGCATCGAGGGCTCGCGCGCAGAGCCGAAGCCGAACTTCGCCCCCTGCACCAGCGGCACCTGCGACGTCCCCTTCCCCGGCCATCCCAGTCCTGGCATCCCCTTCGCTCGTGGACTCCGATCTGACGGCCCTGCGGCCCGCCTTGGCCTCGGACGACCCAGTCGACGGCCTGCCGGACGACGAGTGGGCATTCGAGGGTAAATGGGACGGTTTCCGAACGCTGATCCGGATCATCGATGGTCGCGCCCATCTCATTTCGCGATCGGGAAATAGCTTCGACGCCGACTTTCCCGAGTTCGCAGAGATGGCGAAGCATGCGGTGCGGCCGGACGGAACGCCGGTCGACATGGTGCTTGACGGCGAAATCGTCGCGTTGAATGCCGCCGGAGTTACGGACTTTTCGTTGCTCGCCTCGCGTCGTCGTACCACCGAGCCGCACGAATTGCGGTTGCACCTGTTCGACGTGCTCTACCTCGATGGGGTGCGCTTGTGGGCGGAGCCGTGGCAGATCCGCCGCGAGGTATTGGAGTCGTTGCGGTACTTCGACGACCTGCCCGCGGTCGACATTCCGGAACTACTTCCCGGACCGATCGATGTCGCGGCAGGGATTGCCCGGGAGAACGGGTGGGAGGGTGTGGTCGCCAAGCGCCGGGCAGCACCGTATCCGGCGGGGCGTCGCACCCCGGACTGGCGAAAGCACAAGAACTGGAACGACCTTGAGGTTGTCATCGGCGGGTATCGCCCTGGGCGCGGATCGTCCTCGACGATCGGTTCCCTGCTGGTTGGTCTGCCTGCCGAGCGGGGTCTGCGGTACATCGGCCGGGTCGGTACCGGCTTCACTCAGGCCGAACTCGACGATCTGCTCACCGAGTTGAAGCCGCTGCAGATCAGTCGGTGCCCCTTCATCGACGACATCGACAAGCCTGTCGCAACAAGCGCCACCTGGGTTCTCCCCAAACTCGTGGCCGACGTTCAGTTCATGAACTGGACATCGACAGGGCACCTGCGTCACCCGAGTTGGCGCGGCATTCGCCGCGACAAACTTCCCGGCGATCTGTAGTCGCGTGCCAGGTCACTCCAGGACGAAAATCGGGATCAGCCGATCGGTCTTGGTCTGGTACTCGGCATAGGGCGGGTATGCGGCGACCGCCAACTCCCACCAGTGAGCGCGCTCATCTCCGGATACCTCGCGGGCGGTCATCGTCTTCCAGGTGTCACCGTCGAGCACCTCGATCTCCGGGTTCGCTTTCACGTTGAAGTACCAGAGCGGATGCTTCGGTGCGCCACCGCGCGAAGCGACCATCGCGTACTTGCCGTCCTCCTCGACCCGCATCAACGGCACGTACCGCTTCTTGCCCGATTTCGCGCCGGTGGTGTTAAACAGCACCACCCGCATACCCATCAGTCGAACAGCATCGGTGGTGCCTGCTTCCAGGATCTGCTCGGTCTGGTCGCGGACCCAGTCGGTGGGACTCAGTTCTGGAGTTTCGCTCATGCGGTCGATGGTAGAACGCGAAGTCGTCAGCTGCCTGAACTACGCTCACAGCCACCATCGGTAGCCTGTGCACCATGATTCGCAGGCGCCGCACCGTGCTCATCTCGCTGGCCACCGTCCTGGTCCTCCTCGGTGGAGCATCCGTGGTTGCCGTCCAACTCGGTGCCGTTGGCTTCGTGACCACCTGGTGGAAGAACCGCGACCGCGCCTACCCGGACCTCGACACCGCGACACTGAACCCGACGCAGAAACGGATTGTCGAGATCACCCGTGCCGAGTTCGAGGCGCAGCCCGACGGTCTCAAATTCTCCGAGGGTGTCGACGAAGCCTGGTGCGCCAACTTCGTCACCTGGGTGATGAACGAGGCGGGTGCCCCGCTCGAGAACCCGAACTCCGGGAGCTGGCGCATCCCCGGTGTCTACACGCTGACCGAGTACTACCAGGATCACGGCCGCTTCCGCGCCGCCGATTCCGGCTACCAGCCGAAACTCGGCGATGTCATGCTGTACTCATCGGACAGTTTCTTCCGGCAGCACACCAACATCGTCCTCGCCTACGACGACAACGTAGTAACAACCGTCGGCGGCAACGAATGGGGTGGACACGTCCGCGTCAATCAATTCAAAGTTGGCGGGTACGTCGGCCTCGTCGGCTACGGCGTACTGCCGTAGCCGACGAGCGACATGCACCTGCCAGGTCAGCTCAGGTGATGGACTTCTTGCAGCCCGTAAACCGGCGTCTCGATACCTTCACAACGCGCCTTAAGCTGCAGCGCCAGGTATAGCGAGTAGTGACGCGACTGGTGGAGGTTGCCACCGTGGAACCAAAGCCCCGGCTGTTGGGTTGGCTTCCACATATTGCGCTGCTCGCCCTCCCACGGACCCGGATCTTTGGTGGTGTCCGAACCCAAGCCCCATACTTTGCCGACCCGGTCAGCCACTTCTTGACCCATCAGGTCCGCTGCCCAGCCGTTCATTGAGCCATAGCCCGTGGCGTACACGACGACGTCAGCTGGCAGTTCGGTGCCGTCGTCGAGCACCACCGACGTCTCCGTCAGATGGTCCACTCCCCCCTTCGCCAACTTGATGGTTCCGTTCGCGACCAGCTCACATGCGCCGACGTCAATGTAATAGCCCGAGCCTCGGCGCAGGTACTTCATGAACAGGCCCGACTCGTCGTCACCAAAGTCGAGGTCAAATCCGGCGTCCTCAAGGCGCTGGTAGTACTCCTTGTCGCGAGCACGGATCTCGTCGTACAGGGGAATCTGGAACTGGTGCATGATCTTGTACGGCAACGACGCGAAGGTCATATCGGCCTTCTTCGTGGTCATCCCGTCGGCCACCGCCTGCTCGCTGTACAGCGCGCCCAGACCGATCTCCATCAGCGACTGCGACCGCACAATGTGCGTCGAGGACCGCTGCACCATGGTGGTGTCGATGCCCGATTCGACGAGCGCCTTGCAAATGTCGTGCGCGGAGTTGTTGGCACCGATGACCACGACCTTCTTACCGACAAAGCCGTCCGGACCCGGATGCTGACTGGAGTGGTGCTGTTCACCGGCGAACACGTCTTGCCCGGTGAACTCGGGAACATTGGCCTTGCCCGACATGCCGGTGGCCAGCACCAGCTGTGTTGGGTACAGCGTCATGGGCTCGCCGTCTCGGACTACCTCGACCGTCCACCGTCCAGCCGCTTCGTCGTAGGTGGCGGACTGGCATTCGGTGCGACTCCAATAGGGCACCTCCATCACCTTGGTATAGAACTCCAGCCAGTCACCGACCTTGTCTTTCGGAGCAAAAACCGGCCAGTTCGACGGGAACGGCAGGTACGGCAGATGGTCGTACCAGACGGGATCGTGCAGGCAGAGGGTCTTGTACCGACCGCGCCACTGGTCACCGGGGCGGTCGTGCTTGTCGACGACGATCGACGGAACACCGAGCTGCCGAAGTCGTGCACCGAGGGCGATGCCACCTTGCCCGCCGCCGATCACCAGCACATAGGGCTGGACAGTCCGACCAAGTTCCGCCTCTTCCGCTTCACGCTTTTCCGCCCACGACCGTCGGTCGGGGTCGCTGCCGTGAACCGCGCCGAGTGGCCTCGAGAATCCCTGCGGCTCCTCGTGGTCGGAAAGCTCCTGCAGCGTGGTGAGCAGCGTCCACGCTCGGTCAACACCATCGTCGTCGGTGCGAACGCGGACCAGTCCGTCACCGCGACCGACGGCCGTCGCGAACGCTATGAACGCGGCGGCCACACCGTCATCCTCGGTGGCGTCCCCGGTGCGGGCAAACCCATTCGCAGCCGTCTCCCGCTGCCGAGCAGCGAGCATGTCGATGATTTCCGCTCGCCCTTCGACGGTCTTGAGGTTCCACGTGAAGGCGACGAGGTCGCGCCAGTACGAGTCGGCGACAAACAGGTCCGCGACCGCGCTCGGGTCGCCAGAGGCCAACGCCGTGTTGAACCTTTCGAGCCAGGCGTCGACCCGATCGTTCGGGGTCTGTTCGCACACCGAGGCCGGACGATCAATTGTCTGCGTCATGGGAGTGTCCTTTCACTGCCGCGTCTTATTCATGTGACTCACAGCACACTCGCCATTGACTGTGACGACAAGGGTTGCAGAGGGTTGCAGTCCGCTTGACCCGTAGCGATATCCACGCGAGGCTAAGACTGGATGTGATGCAGCGCACGATTGGAGGTGACGTGGATGAGTCAAGCAGGGCTACCGACTTCCCCGGAGCCGGCGCTGTCGAGCGGCGACGATCCCCGCGAGTTCGCGGCGGTGCTGCATGCCATGTACGACGCCGCAAGGTCAGGCGGGCAACTGCCTGCGCGTCCGCGCTCGGTCATCGGTGAGTCATGGGAGCGGGCGACCGATGCTGGCGTCGACCCCGAGCATGGTCGCCCCGTCGTTCCTCTCGAGATATCGACCGTCGAGCAGCGTCGCGTTGAATCGGGGCTCGAAAGCATCCTCGAATCGGTCACCGGCGGCCTCGACATCCTCCTCTCCGGAGGAGAAAACCTCTTGGTCATTGCCGACGCAACCGGTCACGTCCTGTGGCGGTCCGGCGGTCCGTCAGCACTTCGTCGCGCTGACAGACTCGGCTTCAGCGAGGGCGCTTCGTGGTCGGAGAAAGCCGTCGGAACCAATGCGATCGGAACGGCGCTCGCGACCCGACAGGCCGTTCAAATCTTTTCCGCCGAACACTTCGTTCGCACACACCACTCTTGGACTTGTACCGGCGCGCCGATCCGCGATCCCCAATCCGGAGACGTGCTGGGTGTGGTTGACGTGAGTGGGCCAGCCTCGTCAATCCACCCAACTACCCTGGCGCTCGTCGACTCTGTCGCGCGGCTCGCCCAATCCCAACTTCGCGACGCGCACCGCATGCACCTTGATGTTCTCCGTAGCGTCGCCGCACCCATCTTGGCCCGGGTCGGCGCCCCCGCCGTTGCTGTCGACCCGCACGGCTGGGTTGCGGCCATCGACCGCCTTGCCCCTCGGCCGCGGATCGCATTGCCACGATCTCTTCGTGCAGGACAGCAAGACATTTCCGGAATTGGACTCTGCGATGTGGAACCGCTGCCCGGCGGGTGGCTACTCCGCCCAATCGAGGCTGGTACCTCCTCGACCGGCGTCACGGTCCGCATCTCTCGTGAGCAAGACGGGCCGTCGACCGTCCAGGTTGATTCGATGCGCGGTTCGTGGGTCGTAACTCCATCACCCCGGCATTTGCAGATCATCGAGTTGCTAGCCGCCCACCCGGATGGCCTCACGGCGGCGCAATTGTCGGCACACCTCTTTGGCGACCCCGCGCGCTCGGTCACCGTGCGGGCGGAAGTGTCGCGGCTGCGGAAACAATTCGGCAGCCTGATCGCGACAGGACCGTATCGTTTCAGTTCGAGTGTCACCGTAGTGTCGTAACATTGCGTGCCCGCCGCCACAGCGCCGCGACCGTCACGATCTGACCTCAGATACGAGGGGCGTTTGGTGCTGAGATGAGTCGTCGGCGATAGCCTGTAACAGGAAACGGCCTATATCTTAAAAGGAGTCGCATGTTCGTCGTCGCGCAGATCAGCGATCTCCATTTCGATGGCAGCACCGAACACCGCAAACGGGTGGAAGCGGTGATGGATTACCTCAATGGTCGCTGCGGTGGGCCGCGCAATATCGATGCCCTCCTGGTCACCGGCGATTTGGCCGACGAAGGCCTTCCCGAGGAGTACCGCGAAGCGGTTGAGACCCTGTCCACCGAGATCCCCACCCTCGTGACGCTTGGCAACCACGACAGTCGATCCGCCTACACTTCGGTAATCCAGGGGGCCGAGTGCAGCGAGCCGGTGAACTCGGCACTGCGCTTATCCGGACTGCTGGTGCTGGCGCTCGACTCTTCGATCCCCGGCCGCTCCGATGGTTACCTGTCGCGGCCGACTCTCGACTGGGCACGCACCCAAATTGCTGAAGCTGGACTCGACACCGACGTTCTCATTTCGTTCCACCATCCCGCCGTCGCCGTCGGCATCCCGTTCATTGACGACCGCAGGCAACTCGATCCCGAGCTGCTCGCCGAGTTCATCGGTGAGCACCCGAACATCGTCGGTTGCGTCACCGGTCATGCCCACACACCTGCGGTCACCATGTTTGCTGGCCGCCCGCACGCGGTCGTTGGCGGTGTTGCGTCAACTTTGAGCCTCCCATTCGAAGGCACCGAGATCGTCAACCCGGTTCAGCGCCCAAACGTCGCCTTCCACCTCATCGACGACGATCATCGCCTGACCACCCACTTCAGGAGCGTCCCGCACTAGGCTGCCCACCTCAGCGTTAGGACTTAAGCCGCCACTTCCGGCCGGGTTCGATGGTTCGTTACTCGGCGAGCCGTGCGGCAGTCGTTGTTGGCTTGGTGCGGGACTTTGCGCGCCGAGGGCTATTCGCGGCGTGTCTGCTTGTTCGGCGTGTCGTCGGGGCATGGTCAGAACGGCGGAGTGCCTTCCTGTGCCGACGTCCGGGCTGCCTCCTGCTCGCGGATGCGGCGGTTCGCTGCCCGGCGGGCCATGCGGTAGGCGTGCTTGGCTTCGGTGCGGGACTGCGCGCGTCGAGGGCCGTTCTCGGCGTGTCCGGATTCTGGGCGTGTCGCCCCAACAATGCTGGCGCCGATCGGGGCGTGCTGGCAGGGAATCAACCCGACTTCGGGCAGCAGCCACGTGTTGAGTGCTTGCTGACGCACGGTGAAGCCTTCCGGGGTGCTCACTTCGGTCCAGATGACGCCGTTGGCGTCGACGATCTGGTCATCGATCCAGCCTTCGGCGCAGGTCTTGAGCCCGTGATGAAAACGGCACTTCGGGTTCAGATTGCACAAGCACGTCGGCCCACCGGCGGCCGGATCCCGATGGTTGTACTCACACACATGATCAAGGTCGGCAACAAATGCCGGTTCGGCGCAACCGGGCCAGGTGCACATCCCGAACAGGCCACGCACCACCGTATCGAGCGTGGCCGACGGGGCGGTAAGCATTGCCCGGCTGGGCCTGCTGATCGAGCAGGTCACCCAGATCCAAATCCCGAGCCACCACATCCGAACGGCCAGCGATTTCGCGGACGTGCTCGGCCGAGATCGGGCCGAACCCATCGAGCACGGCCGGGGTGTCGGCGGTGCCGTCAAGGGTTTCCTCCCGCACCACCACATGCAGCACCACCCGCGCACACCGGGCCCCGATCTGCTCCGCCGACAGTTCAGCGGCGCAATCATCGCTACCGCACTGGCAGGTGAACGCGGTGCCGTTCAGGCGGGCCATCGCCGCATCCGAACGCCGAACCTGCTTGGTCCGGGGGTCTTTCGGGCACACCCCAGCAATCACCGCATCCAGGGTTTGTTTCGCCAACCGCACATCCTCGGCCGAGGCCGTAATGATCAACTCCGACATCCCCTCGTTAAGCGGGTTAACGATCACCTTCTTGTACGCCCGCACCTGCTCACGAGTGAGAGTGACCGCATCCGGGTCGTGTTCGGCGACCACCGCAGCCACCACCGCCTCCACCCGCGCCGCCGACAACCCACCCACATGCGCCAACCGGTAAGCAATCTCGGCATCAATCAACGCCAACAGCCCAAGATCATCGACCAGTGAGGTTTGCTCCACCACACGCGCAAACCACGCATCCGGGATCAGGCCGTCGCGCAGCAAACCACCCACGGCCGGAATCCGCTCAGCACACGCCACCGCGCGCTCCACAAACCGCTCAGCGGTGCACTGGCGCACCCCGGCAGCCGCCGCGTACGAGGCCGCGACCTTGCACAGCGGATCGTAAACCCGACCAAACACATCCGAAGCCGGATCCGCCTCGGCCACGGCACACTGCTCCTGCAGCAGCGAGTAGATCTCGGCGTAGCGATGCCACATCACCACCCCGGCAAAAGAATCCACCCGCGCAGCAAACGCCAACCGATCCGCACGGCTATCGCGCACCACCCCAGAGGCGGCCGCCGAACCCCCACCGGTCGCGGCCGGGGTGGGGCGGGCGATGCGGATAACAATCTGATCGTCGCGCACGGTAACCGTTGAAGCTGGCCGGCCGGCGGTGGTGGCGGTGGTGCGAGTGGTCATCAGATTGTTCCCTTCGAATCACTAAATCGAATGTACGTTCGATACTAGATTCGGGGTCTGACAATTGTGCTCACTGCTGCGTGCGTTCCGGCGCGCACCCAGTCCGTGCTGTCGGAACGCATCTGCCGGAACCCAAAACGCCCCGCAAACCTTTCGGCTTGCGGGGCGTTGGAGCGGTACGAAATTACAGCGCCGCGATGATGTCCTCGACGCGGTCCTTCGCGTCACCGAACAGCATCTGCGTGTTCTCACGGAAGAACAGCGGGTTCTGGACGCCGGCGTAACCGGCGGCCATCGAACGCTTGAAGACGATGACGTCCTTGGCGTTCCAGACCTCAAGGACCGGCATGCCCGCGATCGGCGACGACGGATCCTCAGCGGCAGCCGGGTTAACCGTGTCGTTAGCACCGATCACCAAGACGACGTCCGTCTCCGCGAAGTCGTCGTTGATCTCGTCAAGTTCCAACACAATGTCGTACGGGACCTTGGCCTCGGCCAGGAGCACGTTCATGTGGCCGGGCAGACGACCGGCGACCGGGTGGATACCGAAGCGAACTTCGACGCCCTTGGCACGCAACTTGGCGGTCAGATCGGCCACCGGGTACTGAGCCTGGGCGACGGCCATGCCGTAACCCGGGGTGATGACGACGCTCTTTGCGTTCGACAGCAACTCGGCTGCGACGTCGGCCTGGACCTCGCGGTGCTCACCGTAGTCGGTGTCGTCGGCCGGTCCGGCGACGATGCCGAAGCCACCGGCAATCACCGAAATGAACGACCGGTTCATGGCCTTGCACATGATGTAGCTCAGGTAAGCACCCGAGGAGCCGACCAGTGCGCCGGTAACGATGAGGAGGTCGTTGCCGAGCAGGAAGCCCGATGCGGCCGCGGCCCAACCGGAGTACGAGTTCAGCATCGAGATGACCACGGGCATATCGCCGCCGCCGATGGAGGCGACGAGGTGCCAGCCAAGGAACAGCGCCAGCGCGGTAATAACACCGAGGAGGACGTATCCGGCGGTGTCATCCTTCACGTCGCGAGCGACGTAGAACGCGGTCAAGACTACGAAGACCACCAGCGAGCCGACGTTGATGAAGTTCTTACCCGGCAGCATGAGCGGCGCGGACTTCATCTTGGCCGACAACTTCAGGTTGGCGACGATCGAACCGGTCAGCGTCACCGCACCGATGAAGATGCCGATTGCGACCTCTGCGGCATGAATACCGACCAGGGCGCCGTAGTCAGGATCGCTGGGGGCAGCGTGGACGCCGGTGATGGCACCGTTCCAGCCGATCAACACTGCGGCGAAACCGACGAACGAGTGCAGGAGCGCGATGAGCTCGGGCATACCCGTCATCTCGACGACCTTGGCACGCCAGAAACCGATCAGTGCGCCGACCACGATGGCACCGATCAGCAGTCCGATAGGCAGCCACTTGTTGAACGAGGCACCCGCGAACTCGAGGTGATCGAGGTCCTTGACCATCATGGTGATGGTCGCGGCCAACGCGATGGCCATACCGACCATGCCGTAGGTGAGACCGCTTTTGGCGGACTCATGCTTGCTCAGACCAGCCAGCGACAGGATGAAGAGCAGCGAGGCGACGATGTACGCCGCAAAAGTCATGGATTCAATAGTCATGGTGCGTCAGGCCCCCTTGCTGAACATCGCCAGCATGCGACGGGTGACCGCAAAGCCACCGAAGACGTTGATGGATGCGACCAGGATCGCGATGGTCGACAGCACCAGAACGGTGACGTTGGTGGTTGCCAACTGCAAGATCGCACCAACCACCACGACGCCCGAGATGGCGTTGGTGACCGACATCAGCGGCGTGTGCAGGGCATGCGCCACATTGCCGATCACGTAGTAGCCGATGACGATTGCCAACATCAGGACAGTGAAGTGCCGCGGGATGTCTCCGGGCGCGAACGCGTTGACCAGGAAGAATGCCAGCGCGCCAAGGAGGACGAGGCCGACCTTCTTGCCAGCCGACATCGGCACCTTGGGCTCAGCGACCGGTGCTGGCGCAGCTGCGGCCGCCTTGGGAGCGGCCGATACCTGAACCGGCGGCGGGGGCCACATGCCCTCGCCATTGCGGGTCACGGTGATACCGCGCTGGACGACGTCGTCCATGTCGAGCGTGAGCTCGCCATCCTTGCCCGGCGTCAGCAGTTTCAGCAGGTTCACGATGTTGGTGCCGTACAACTGCGAGGTCTGCGCGGCGAGGCGACCGGCGAGATCGGTGTAACCGAGGATGGTCACGCCGCCATCGGTGACGACCTTTTCGTCGGTGACGGTGCCGGTGGCGTTACCGCCGTTAGCGGCGGCCATATCGACGATGACGCTGCCGTGCTTCATTCCGGCGACGGTCTCGGCGCTCAGCAACTTCGGTGCCGGGCGGCCGGGGATCAGCGCGGTTGTGATGACGATGTCGGCAGCGCGTGCTTCCTCGTCGTACATCGACGCGGTCGCGGCTTCCTGCTCGGCCGTCATTTCCTTGGCGTAGCCGTCCTCAGACTTCTCCGCCTCGAAATCGACGTTGACGAACTCGGCGCCCATGGACTCGACCTGCTCGGCCACTTCGGGACGCACGTCAAAAGCGCGAACAACCGCACCCATCGCCGATGCGGCACCAATCGCAGCCAATCCGGCAACACCTGCACCGACCACGAACACGCGGGCGGGCGGGATCTTGCCCGCGGCGGTCACCTGGCCGGTAAACATGCGGCCGAACTCGTGCGCGGCCTCAACGACGGCGCGGTAGCCAGCGACGTTGGCCATCGACGACAGCACGTCCATCGACTGGGCACGGGAAATACGCGGTACGGCGTCCATCGCGAGGGCGGTAACGCCAGCGGCCGTCAACTTCTCGACGAGTTCGGGGTTGCGTGCGGGGGCCATCATCGAAATGAGGACGGCACCGCGGCGCATCCGCGCGATTTCTTCGTCAGTCGGGGCGTTGACCTTGACCACTACGTCCGCGGCCCACACCTCGTCGGCCGTCCCGACGCGAGCACCGGCATCGGCAAATGCCGTGTCGGGCTGCTCAGCCAGATTTCCTGCACCGCTCTCTACGACCACGTCGTAGCCCAGTTGCTGCAGTTGCGCGACCGTCTTGCCGGTCGCAGCGGCGAGTGTCTCGCCCGCCTTGGATTCCCGGGGGATACCGATCAGCATGTCACTGCCTCTCCCACACTCATACTCAGTCTCACCTTGTTTGTCTCACGGAATCGCGACGCACGATCGATCTGACGGTACGCTGAATGACGTCAGGCAGCAGTCCGCGCAAACGCGCGGACTTCTCGACTGAGTCGGCCAGTGCTTCATCGAACTCGCGCGACACGCTGCAGGCGGTCTTGTGGACCAGGCCTGCGGGGATGGAAAACGTGGCATGAACTTATCACGCGCCACAACACGCAACCCGGCCCGGTTAGATAGGTCACTTACTCACCGGTAATGTCCGATATTATGCGCTGCCGTTCGCGGCGTGCCGACCGGCGCGACGACCGAAGTACGAACCCTCGCCCAACTGGGTACCGCTGGCGTAACCCTTGCCGTCTTGCGCGAGATTCGCCGCGCAGGCACCGGCCGCATACAGCCCACCAATCGCCGCGCCGTCAGCCTTGAGTACTTCACCGTCTACCGAAGTAGCCATGCCACCAACGGTAAACCCGGCGTACAGCGCTTTTCCGAGGGTCATATCGAATGCCGCCCACGGGCCGGTGTCTTGAGCTGCGAGGAACTCCTGGCTCTTGTGAAAGTCCGGATCTTCGCCCTTGGCCGCGTACTCGTTGTAGCGGTCGAGGGTGGCCTTGAGAGTTTCGCGATCCAGGCCAAGCCCGTCCGCCATCTCTTCCACAGTCTCCCAGCCGTCAATAAACGGGCACAGCGGGAAATCCGGGCGTTCCATGTGCGCTTCGTCGACGATGAGGTAGGCGGCGTGATCGGTCTGATCCATCACGAATCCGGATGTTCGCGAGTGGTACGAATCCTCGGCGACGAACCGCTTGCCCTCCTTATTGACGACCAGACCGGAAAGCAGAATCGACGGCGGGTACACCGGCGCCGTAATGAAGGCCTGCTCCATGTGCTTCAGGTCAGCGCCAACCGACGCGCCCATCCGGATTCCGAGACCGTCGTCGTAGGTGTTGCCAAGAGTGAAGGGCTTCTCGGCAAGCTGCGGTACGTACTTGGCGACCATGTCGGGGTTCATCACAAATCCACCAGCGGCAATGATGACCGACGACGCCTTAATGAAGCCCTCTTCGGTGCCGGCCTTCCAATAAACGCCGCCAACCGAACCGTCTTCGTTGACGATGAGTTTGCGGGCGCCGACTTCGTAGCGGATTGGCACGCCCTGTTCGCCCAGGCGCTTCACCAGGAGTTCGATCACCATGCCAGCACCGCCGGTATCACCGGGGCGCGGAACTTTGTGGCCGCGAGGAGCGGGCACGGCCTGCTCCTTAAAGGGCCACACCTTTTCATTACCCGTGTACATCAAGCCCTGGGTCTGCGGCTGGATGACAGCTTTCTCCGGGTAGTAGGAGCGCTCAAACTGGAAGCCGAGTGCTTCGAGCCAGTTGAAGTGGTCGACGCTGTCGTCGCAGTAGGCTTTGATCTTGGCTGGTTCCGGTTCGAGAGAAACCGCGGTGATGTACTTGGCCATCTCTTCAGCGGTGTCGGTGTGACCGGTGGCCTGCTGCACGGCGGTACCACCACCGAGGTAGAAGTGACCGCCTGCCATGCAGGTCGTGGCACCGGCTGCGGCAGAACGTTCCAAGACAAGGACCGAGGCGCCCGCCTCAGCGGCTTCGACGGCCGCACAGCAGCCACCGATCCCCGCTCCGACGACCAGTACGTCGACCGTGTCGGTGTATTCGGTGATTTCGCTAGCTTTGACGATTTCGGGGAGGTCCAGTCCACTCATGGGTGACAGCCTAGACCAGAACTAGAACGTGTTCTAGACATTGGTCCAGGCTGTCACGAGATCGTTGAACTAGGCAGGCCGACTATCCCCCGTTGCCTATGCTCTCGAGCCCCCTACGCCCCTGAACCCCTACGCCCCCGAACCCAAGGTGGCATCCATGCGGAGCAGGCCCGCGCCGTCTTCGTTGACCATTTTGAGTTGGCCGATAATCCCGGAGACCGTGGCTTCTTCCTCAATCTGTTCGGCAACAAACCAGTCGATGACCGGCCGCGAATCGATATCGCCCTGCTCCTGCGACAGACGGTACAACTCGCGGATCGCCGCGGAGATTTCCCGTTCGCCGTCGAGGGCGATCTCGAAGATCTCGGTCACCGTGTCGGCCTTGACCGACGGAACTGTGATCTCGCCGATCACCGCGCGATTGCCACGACTGTTCAGGTGGGCAATCAGACGGTCCGCGTGGGCCACTTCTTCATCTGCGTGCGTCCGCATCCACGAGGCCATTCCCGGCAGATCGCGCAGGTCGAGGTCGACTGCCAGCTGGCGGTACAGCAGGGCCGAACTGAACTCCCGGGTGACCTGGCGACCAAACTCGAATTCCAACTCGTCGTTCATCTTCATAACTGCTCCCCTACCAGTGATGTGGATCGACGGACCCGAAACGGGCCACGCCGCATAACTCAACGGTAGGCGGATAGATGAACTCTGACCAGCAAGGAAAGGGTGTCCAACCTCTTGTGAGGTACGGGATACCTAACGACGCGGGGTTGCCCCTCACGTACCTGAGGTCGGTTACGTTGCCTGCGGCTTCGCCAGCGGGAAGGCCAACGATTCGCGGATTGACTGGCCGGTGATCAGCATGACAATGCGGTCGACACCCAAACCAAGGCCACCGGTTGGCGGCATGGCGTATTCGAGGGCGTTAAGGAAGTCTTCGTCCAACTCCATCGCCTCCGAATCACCACCCGCCGCCAACAACGACTGCTCGGTGAGTCGTTTTCGCTGTTCCACGGGGTCGGTGAGTTCGGTGTACGCCGTGCCAAGCTCAACACCCCACGCCACGAGGTCCCACCGTTCGGCAACGCCATCGATGCTCCGGTGCCCGCGTGTCAGGGGCGAGGTGGACGTCGGGAAGTCCTTGTAGAACGTCGGGAACGTCGTCGCGCCTTCCACCAGGTGTTCGTACAGTTCCAACACCAAATGTCCGGCGTCCCAGTCGGGACGATAAGCGATCCCCAACCCGCGGCACAGATCGCGAAGCTCATCGACGCCACTGTCCGGAGTCACCTCGACCCCGGCAGCCTCTGAGACTGCGGCATGCACCGATTTCACCGGCCACTCCCCCGAGATATCCAGCCGTTCGCGGCTGCCGTCGTCGCTAATTCGTTCAATCACCGCTCGACCATTCGCTGCGGTCGCGGCCGCGATGATCATTTCGCGCGTCAACGTCATCATCGATTCGTAATCATGGTGCGCCGCATAGGCTTCCAGGCTCGTGAACTCGGGATTGTGGGAGAAGTCCACACCCTCGTTGCGAAAGTTGCGCCCCATCTCGAAGACCTTCTCAATACCGCCGACACAAAGCCGCTTCAAGTACAGTTCCGGTGCAATCCGCAGGTATAGATCCAGGTTGTACGCGTTGATGTGCGTCCGGAATGGTGTCGCGTTGGCACCACCGTGAATTTGCTGAAGGATCGGCGTCTCGACTTCGAGGAAACCTTGGGCCCCAAGGTGATCGCGGAGCGCACGCAGCACCGCGCTGCGGGTGATTAGGAGTTCGCGACTGCGTTCGTTGATCGCCAAGTCCACGTACCGTTGTCGGACCCGCGCTTCGGGATCGGTGAGGCCACTCCATTTGTCGGGCAACGGGTGCAGACACTTACCGTTGAGCCGCCAGTCGGTCGCCAACACCGAGAGCTCGCCTTTGCGGCTAGTGCCCACCGTGCCGGTTACCTCCACCAGGTCACCGAGGTCGATGGTCGACCCGAATTCCATCGCCTGCGGGACCAGCGATTTGGCTTCGACGAGCACCTGGATTTCACCGGTCTGGTCGTGCAGGTCGGCAAAAGTCACCTTGCCAAAGTCACGTTTGGTGGTAACCCGACCGGCAATGCGAACGCGAGTGCCCTGCTCCGCGGCCCGCGCCTGCGTGACGGTGTGCGTCGGCACCTGCGCCACCGGATACGCGTCGACTCCCGCCTCGGCCAGACGCTCGAGTTTTTGTAGCCGCACCCGAACCTGCTCGGGGCGGCGGACCGTGTGCACCACGCTGCTGCGTGCCACGATCTCCAGTTCGGTGATCAACTCGTCGACGTCGACGCCATCCGGGATCGACGGCGCGCCCTCCCGGTAATGCTTTGCTCGCCACCGCTTTCCGGGCAGTTGCACAAAGCCTTCGGCAATCATCAGGGCAAAGGCCACGCGCGGCATCGCCGTGCTGTCTTCGTAACAGACGTAGCGCGGCTTCCACACCGGCTGATATTTGGCGTTCGACTTGTACAGCGACTCCATTTGGAAGAACTTCGAGAAGAACCGCAGGAACGAGTAGACGAACTTCATGACCGGTCGAGCGCCGACTTGAGGGCCTTGCTCAAAGACATCGCGGAACATCGCGAAGTTCAACGAAACCCTAGTGATGCCAATACTTTCGGCGTTGCACGCCATTTCCGAAATCATCGTCTCGACCACCCCGTTCGGGCCGCTGCGGTCGCGGCGCATCACGTCGAGGGAGACACCGCCGCGGCCCCACGGCACAAACGACAGCAGGCCAATCACCTTCTCATTGGCCGCACCCTCGTTCTCAACGGCTTCCACCACCAGGCAGTCACCGTCGGCGGCGTCACCGATACGGCCCAAGGCCATCGCGAAACCGCGTTCCTCGTCGGTGTCGCGCCAATCGTCGGCCCGCTGGATAACGCCGTCGACTTCAGCGGGGGACAGTTCACTCATCCGCCGCATCCGCACCGACACCCCGAGTCGCTTCACGCGCGAAACCGAACCGCGGACGCCCTTCATACTGGGTCCCGAGAGGGTGTAGTCGGCAACGTCGAGCAACGCCTCGTCGCCAATGTTCATGGCTTTGAAGCCCGCTGCGGCAAACGCTTCCGCCCCCTCGGTGCTGGCACCGAGAACCGCCGGATGCCAACCGTACGTCTCACACTGAGCAACAAACTCGGCAATCGCATCGGTCCACGAATCCCGGTCGCCAATCGGGTCACCGCCCGCGACGGCCGTCGACATCTCTACCCGATAGGTGATCGCCGCGCGCCCCTCGGGCGAAAACACGACAGCCTTATCGCGGCGCGTCGAAAAGTAGCCGAGCGAATCGTCTTCTCCGTAGGCATCCAGGAGCGCCCGAACCACCCGCTCGTCGTCAGCCGTCATGAGCGACCGCAGTCGCTGCGACCGGAACAGCACCCCAGCTGCGGCGATCAGCGCCAGCGCACCAAATAGGCCCAGTAGCCAGTTCACGGTCCACGACGCGTGCCCGGTAATGATCGACCGGACGTCAAGATCGGCGAAGGCAACGACGTGGTTGAACGCATAGGGCAGTCGTTCATGAGGCGACAGCGTGCCCGGAGCAACGCTGACCAAGGCCCAGCCAGCGAGGGTGCCGACCGCCAACCCGCCGAGGAGGACTCCGGATGCGGCCAGGAGCGCACCGCGTCGGACGCGAGTATTGAATTGCCGGTAGCTCACAATCAGGATCACCAGGATAACGACATTGACCGTTAGACCGATTACCGTTTCACGCCATTCATCAACCCATCCCGGATCCGAGGCAGCGACTAGCACCACCAGCAGGTTCAGGGCGGCGTAGACGGTGAGGTAGGCGACGGTGATCCACCAGGCGACGCGCTTGCGTAGCGACAATGACACCGCGAGCAAGCCCAGGACCAACGCCCAAGCGAGGCTGGTACTTGGCATCGGGAACAAAAAGTCGTCCACGAACATCCGCGGCGAGTGGATGAGCCGACGAAACGGCGGCAGCACCGCCGACAGGAACGAGATGAGCGCCAAGATGCCGACGACGGTGCCTGCGATGTGCGGGACTCGGCGGCCGATACCGCTGGGATTAGCGATGCGTTTGATAGCCGCCGACGATCGCCTATTGGCTGTGGCCTGACGATTTGCTTCAGTCACCGTGCCAGCTGGCTGCACCACAACGGCGGTCGCTTGCTGTTCCATGCGTTCAACCTAACCCCGCCGAACCTAAGGAACGCTGTGATGGGCAAGGGCGTGATGGGCAAGGGCGCCGAAGGTGCGACCCTGACACAATGAGGGCGTGGATGAAATCGAAATCTCGGACCAAAGCATCCGGCTCGGCCAGTTCCTGAAACTCGCCAATTTGATCGAGTCAGGTGCCGATGCAAAAGCAGTGATCGCTGACGGCATGGTGGCCGTGAATGGAGAAGAAGAAACCAGGCGCGGACGTCAGCTCGTGGTAGGCGACGTTGTGGAGCTTGGTGGAGTTAGCGTGCGAGTCGCAACTCAGTAATTTCTTGCTGCGTGACGAGGCGCTCGCGCTGTTCGGCGAGATCTCTCTGGGTGCGTTTGAAACCGCCGACGAAGCGTGCGAGCGTCCAGCGAGACGTGTTCCGGCGGTGCATGTAAATCGCCATCTTTCCTACCCCTAAATAGCTTGGTGCGGACCAAAGCCCCCCGGCCCAGTCTTGTATCTATTTCTATTGTCGGTCGGGAGGCGGGTAAACGTTAGCCAACCCGGCACAAAGAGTTCGGTTTCACAGGATTGCGACCACTGTGACCAGCCCAGCAAACTCCTAGCAAATAGAAGAGTTCCCCCGGTACGGCGGCTCAGTGGGAGCCACCGTACCGGGGGAAACTTCCGTATCAGCGCTGAGCGACGGTGGTCGGCGTGATCGGACTCGGGAGTTGGGTGGAACCCATCAGGTAGGCGTCGGCACCCGCTGCGGCCGCGCGCCCTTCGGCGATCGCCCACACGATCAGCGACTGGCCGCGGCCTGCGTCGCCGGCGACGAATACCCCCGGCAGGCCGTCGGCCCCGAAGTCGTCGCCGCGAGCCACGTTGCCGCGGGCGTCGTAAGTGGCGCCGAGTTCGTCGAGGAGATCGCCGCGCTCCGGGCCAACAAAGCCCATCGCGAGGAGGACCAGGTCGGCCTTCAGCTCAAAATCACTGCCTTCGACCTTCTCGAAACGCCCGCCCTTCATCATCACCTCGCTGGCCTTCAACGTGGTGACCTTGCCGTTTTCACCGGTGAACTCCTCGGTGTTGACGCTGAAGACACGCTCGCCGCCCTCTTCGTGGGCCGACGAGACACGGTACATCAGCGGGTAAGTCGGCCACGGGGTCGACTCAGCGCGCGTGACGGGCGGACGGGGCATGATCTCGAACTGGTGCACTTGCTCGGCACCCTGCCGCAAGGCGGTACCCAGGCAGTCCGCACCGGTGTCGCCGCCGCCGATGATGACAACATGCTTGCCTTCAGCCGTGATCTGACCCTCGACGACCTCGCCGGACGCCGCACGGTTGGCCTGCGGCAAGTACTCCATCGCCTGGTGGATGCCGTCGAATTCACGGCCCGGGATCGGTAGGTCGCGACCGATCGTCGACCCGTTGCACAGGATGACGGCGTCGAAGTCGCCACGCAATTGTTCAACAGTCACATCGACCCCGACATTGACGCCAGCCCGGAAAACGGTGCCTTCGGCAGCCATCTGCGCGAGACGACGATCAATGATGTTCTTTTCCATCTTGAACTCGGGAATGCCATAACGCATCAGGCCACCGATGCGGTCGGCACGTTCAAATACCGTCACGTCGTGGCCGGCGCGCGTCAACTGCTGCGCGGCCGCCAGACCCGCCGGACCCGAACCCACGATCGCCACCTTCTTGCCAGTCTTGATCGACGGCATGATCGGGACAACGGTCCCCTCGCCCCACGCGTCTTCGATCAACTCGCGTTCGACCTGCTTGATGGTGACCGCAGGCTGGTTGATGCCGAGGACGCAGGCGGCCTCGCAGGGCGCCGGGCACAACCGCCCGGTGAACTCCGGGAAGTTGTTGGTGGCGTGCAACCGGTCCATGCCCGCATCCCACTGCTTGCGGTACACGAGGTCGTTCCACTCGGGAATCAGGTTCCCCAGCGGGCAACCGTTGTGGCAGAACGGAACTCCGCAATCCATACAGCGGCTGGCCTGCGTCTCGAGCGTCGGCTTATCGAAGTCCTTGTAGACCTCTTTCCAGTCGAGCAGGCGCAGTTCGACGGGCCGGCGAACCGGCGTTTCCCGTTCGGTGTGCTTAAGAAAACCCCTTGGATCAGCCACGTGCCGCCTCCATGATTGCGTCGTTCACATCTCGTCCCGAGCGCTCGGCAACGTCGATGGCGACGAGCACTCTCTTGTAGTCGCGGGGCATCACTTTCACGAAGTGCCCCTGGGCGACGGCCCAGTCATTGAGAATCCCGGCGGCGACCGTCGAACCGGTCTCGTCGCGATGCTCGGTCAGCAGACCGGCCAGCACGGCGACGTCTTCGTCGTCGAGCTTCTCGAGGTCCACCAATTCGGTATTGAGGTTGGCCTCAAACTCGTTGTTCGGGTCGTACACGTAGGCGACGCCGCCCGACATACCGGCCGCGAAGTTGCGGCCCGTCTTGCCGAGGATCACGGCCGTACCGCCGGTCATGTACTCGCAGCCATGGTCGCCGACACCTTCGACGACGGCCTGGACACCCGAGTTGCGGACGCAGAAGCGTTCGCCGACCACACCGCGCAAGAAGATCTTGCCCGCCGTGCCGCCGAAGCCAATCACGTTGCCGCCAATGATGTTCTCTTCGGCAACAAACTCGACAGGTGCCGAGGCCGGCGGTCGGACCACCAGCTTGCCGCCGGAAAGTCCCTTACCGACGAAGTCGTTGGCGTCGCCCTCGATGCGCATGGTGATACCGCGAGGCACAAATGCCCCAAAGCTGTTGCCGGCCGACCCGGTGAAGTCGATCGAGATGGTGCCTTCCGGAAGCCCTTCGGCGCCGTACACCTTGGTCACGTTGTGACCAAGCATGGTGCCGACGGTGCGGTTCCGGTTGCTGATCGGCGACGACAGCGTGACGCGAGTCCCGGATTCGATTGCCGCGCGGGCCTTTTCGATCAGTTCGTTGTCGAGGGCCTTCTCCAAACCGTGGTCCTGCTTGCCAGAGCAGTACAGGTCCTGGTTCATGAATGGCGATTCGGGAACCGTCAGAATCGGCGACAGGTCGAGCATGCCCGCCTTGTGACTGCCCCAGTGCTTCAGCGCCTTGGTGGTGTCGAGGGCTTCGAAGTGGCCGACGGCATCCTGCAGAGTCCGGAAGCCGAGGCGGGCGAGAAGTTCACGGACCTCTTCGGCGATGTACAGCATGAAGTTCTCGACAAACTCGGGCTTGCCGGTGAAGCGTTCGCGCAGCAGCGGATTCTGCGTTGCGACACCAACGGGGCAGGTGTCGAGGTGGCACACGCGCATCATGATGCAGCCGGAAACCACCAGCGGAGCGGTGGCGAAACCGAACTCTTCACCGCCGAGGAGAGCAGCGATCATCACGTCGCGACCAGTCTTCAGCTGGCCGTCGACCTGCACCACGATGCGGTCGCGGAGCCCGTTGAGCAGCAGCGTCTGCTGGGTTTCGGCGAGACCGATTTCCCAGGGTCCACCCGCATGCTTCAGCGAGGTCAGCGGGCTGGCACCGGTACCGCCGTCGTGCCCGGAAATCAGGACGACGTCGGCGTGTGCCTTCGACACACCGGCGGCCACCGTGCCGACACCCAGCTCGGAGACAAGTTTCACGTGAATCCGAGCCTGCGGATTTGCGTTCTTCAGGTCGTGGATCAGCTGTGCGAGATCCTCGATCGAGTAGATGTCGTGGTGCGGCGGCGGCGAAATGAGGCCGACGCCCGGCGTGCTACCGCGCACCTCGGCGATCCACGGGTACACCTTGTGCGGAGGCAGCTGGCCACCCTCGCCCGGCTTGGCACCCTGCGCCATCTTGATCTGGATGTCGGTGCAGTTGCTGAGGTAGTGGCTGGTGACGCCGAAACGTCCCGACGCGACCTGCTTGATGGCGCTGCGACGCCAGTCGCCGTTCTCGTCGCGGCTGTACCGCAACGGATCCTCGCCGCCCTCACCCGAGTTCGATCGCGCACCGAGGCGATTCATCGCAACCGCGAGAGTCTCGTGGGCTTCGGCCGAAATGGAGCCGTAGCTCATCGCACCGGTCGAGAAGCGCTTGACGATCTCGCTGGCTGGCTCCACCTTGTCGATCGGGATCGGATCACGGTCACCGAAGTTGAAGTCGAAGAGGCCACGGAGGGTACCTAGACGCGTCGACTGATCGTCGACGAGCTTGGTGTACTCCTTGAATACCGAGTACTGACCGGTGCGGGTGGCGTGCTGCAACTTGAAGACCGTGTCCGGGTTAAACAGGTGCAGTTCGCCTTCGCGCCGCCACTGGTACTCGCCGCCCACCTCAAGTTCTCGGTGCGCGCGTTCGGATGGCCGGTCGGTGAAGGCCAGCGCGTGCCGCGCGGCAACCTCGCTGGCGATCTCGTCGAGGCCGATACCGTCGAGCTGGCTGTTGAGGCCGGTGAAGAACTCGTCGACAATGTCCTGGCCGAGGCCGATGACCTGGAACAACTGGGCACCGTTGTACGACGGGACGGTCGAGATGCCCATCTTGCTCATCACCTTCAGCACGCCCTTACCGGCGGCCTTGATGTAGTTGTTGCGAGCCTTGGTGAACCGCTCCACGCGCGTCATGTCATCGCCGCCCGGGAGTTCCAGGGCACCCGACTCGAGCATGTCGTCGATGGTCTCGAACGCCATGTACGGGTTGATGCCGCTGGCACCGAAGCCCACCAGGAGTGCCATGTGGTGCACCTCGCGGGCGTCGCCGGACTCGATGATCAGGCTGGCGCGGGTACGCGTGCGTTCGCGCACCAAGTGATGGTGAACAGCCGCGGTCAACAGCAGCGACGGGATTGGCGCGAAAGTCTCGTCGGACTCGCGGTCCGACAACACGATGATCCGCGCACCGTCGGCGATAGCCGCCGAGACCTTGCTGCGGACACCGTCGAGCGCGCGGCGCAGTCCGTCGCCACCTTCAGCGATCGGGTACAGGCCGTGAATGTGGACGGACGGGAAGCCGGTTGCCGGGCCATCAATCTCGACCAAG
This sequence comes from Gordonia sp. 34D, assembly GCF_056682775.1. Lineage (NCBI taxonomy): Bacteria > Bacillati > Actinomycetota > Actinomycetes > Mycobacteriales > Gordoniaceae > Gordonia > Gordonia sp. 34D. The sequence goes on from NZ_CM155293.1 coordinate 3,002,521, forward strand.
CGAGCGAGATCGACGTTGTCGAGCACAGGCTGACTCAAGACAATTTGCTTAGCCGAATCGGCACCCGGGTTCAGCAGGTCGCGCTCGCCACCAATGCGGATGCCGAGGCTGGTCACAACCTCTTCGCGGATCGCGTCGAGCGGCGGGTTCGTGACCTGGGCAAACATCTGCTGGAAGTAGTCGAACAGCATCCGCGGCCGATTCGAAAGAACCGCGACCGGCGTATCGGTACCCATCGAGCCGAGGCCCTCTCCACCGGTAAGCGCCATCGGCGCAATCAGCATCTTGAGATCTTCGGTGGTGTAGCCGAACATCTGCTGACGCAGGCTCACACGGTCGTGCGCCATGAATTCGAGCGGCGGACCGGGCAGATCGGCGAGCGCCACCTGGTTGGCGTCGAGCCACTCCTGGTACGGGTACTCGCTGGCGAGGGAGTCCTTGATTTCCTCGTCGGCGACGATCCGTCCCTGAGCGGTGTCGACCAGGAACATCTTGCCCGGACGCAGGCGCGACTTGATGATGACGTCGGCCGGATCGATATCGAGGACACCCACCTCCGAGCCCAGGACAACGAGGCCGTCCTTGGTGACCCAGATGCGCGACGGGCGCAGACCGTTGCGGTCCAGCACGGCACCAATCACGGTGCCATCGGTGAAGCACACCGACGCGGGTCCGTCCCACGCTTCCATGAGCGCCGAGTGGTACTCGTAGAAGGCGCGGTGTTCAGGCTTCATATCTTCGCTGCGTTCCCAGGCTTCCGGGACCATCATCAGCATGGCGTGCGGCAGGCTGCGGCCACCGAGGTGCAGTAGTTCGAGGACCTCGTCGAATCGTGCGGTGTCCGATGCACCCGGCGTGCAGACGGGGAAGACCTTCTCGAGGTCTTCGGTGCTGAAACCGTTGTCGCGGCCGCGGAGCAGCGCTTCGCGGGCACGCATCCAGTTTTCGTTACCGGTGACGGTGTTGATTTCACCGTTGTGGGCGACACGGCGGAACGGGTGCGCGAGCGGCCACGACGGGAAGGTGTTGGTCGAGAAGCGGCTGTGGACCATGCCGAGCGCGCTCTCCACACGCTCGTCCTGCAGGTCCAGGTAAAAGTCGCGCAGCTGCGGGGTCGTCAGCATGCCCTTGTAAACAAAGGTCTGCCCCGACAGGCTCGGGAAGTACACGGTTTCGCGGCCAGGGCCGTCCTGACCTGCACCCTTTTCACCCAGCTCGGCCTGGACACGCTTGCGGATCACGTATGCCTTGCGTTCGATCGCAGCAACCTCGTCGGCGGTGGGAACGTGACCGGCTGCAGCGCCGGAGCCGATGAAGATTTGCCGGAACGTCGGCATCGCATCGCGGGACAGAGCACCGAGCGACGACTCGTCGACCGGCACATCGCGCCAGCCGAGCACCGTGAGGCCTTCGGACTCGACGATCGCTTCAACCCCGGCGACCGCGCCGGCCACTTCGCTTGAGGCTTGCGGGAGGAATGCGATTCCGGTGACGTAGGCACCTTCGGCGGGGAGCTCGAAATCGACCACCTGGCGGAGGAAGCTGTCGGGAACCTGAATCATGATGCCCGCGCCGTCACCCGTGTTGGGTTCGGCACCGGCGGCACCGCGATGCTCGAGGTTCACCAGAGCGGTAATGGCCTTTTCGACGATGTCGCGGCTGCGACGGCCATGCATGTCGACAACAAAGGCAACGCCACATGCGTCGTGTTCGTTAGCCGGATCGTAGAGCCCAACGGGCCCCGGCAAGTGCTTCATGAATCTGCCTACTCCGCACGCGACGTTGCGTACTAAAACGTACTGGAGAGTCCCGGATCAGAAGTCGATGCGAACCAGCGCACCGCCCGGGGAATTCAGCTTCATTGCTGGCCCGCTCAAGCCGCAGGAGAAATCCCCTGGACACAAGCGCAGTGATTTCAGTATTCCACTTCGCAGCCAATGAGGCAAAAAGTGGCGTTACAGTGCGGTTGTGAAGCCCAGATCACCGGCAGATGAAGTGTCCGGATTCCAAAAGGTCGGTGCCCCACCGCACACGCCGTCACTGCGCGCGCGGGCGTTCGCAAAGTCGACTGTGGCCTCGCGGCCATTGATGGCGGCGGTCGGACGCGGCGCACTCGGCGGTCCTCTCCTGCTCACGGCGACCCGCCCCGGGATCAATAGCGGGCTGTCGTTGTTGAGTCCAGTCCCGAAAGGAACGCGCACTTCCCTCGTTCGGGAACACACGACCACCGGCCAGGTTCGTGGCGAATGGGTTCACCAGCGCAGCGGCCTCGGAGTTAGTGGAGTTGCCAGTGGGGTGCCCAACCCATCGTCGGGCACCTCGATCATGTACTACCTGCACGGCAGCGGGTACGTGATCTGCTCGCCGCGGACCCACCGCGGCCTGGTGTCGCGATTGACGCGGCGGTCGGGCATCGGCACCTTCAGCCTCGACTATCGCCTCGGCCCCGAGTATCGCTGGCCCGCCGGGGGCGACGACGCCATTCGCGGCTACCGCTGGCTGCTGTCGCGGGGCTTCGATCCGAAGCAGATCATCGTCGCTGGCGACTCGGCTGGCGGGCATCTCGCATTGGACTTATTGGCCGCGAACCACCGCGACGGCGTCGGACAACCGGCGGCGATGGCATTGTTCTCGCCGCTCTACGACCCGTCGTTCCAGATGGCGCGCAAGTTGGAGTCACGCGGTGTCCGCGATCCCATTATCGACGTGTCCGGGGCGCAGAAAATGTTGGGCCTCTACACCGGAAACGCCGACCCGAACGACCCTCGGATGCGTGTCGTCTTAACGGCCGACATGGACTTGCCGCCGACGCTAATTCAGGTTGGCGATCGGGAGGTTATGGCCGACGACGCGCGCGCAATTCATGGTCGAATTTTGGATGCGGGCGGCCGCTCACAATTGCAGGAGTGGCCAGGCCAGGGGCACGTATTCCAAATGTTCCCGTACTTCACTCCGGAATCGCATCGCGCCGTATCCTCGGCCGGTGACTTCATTGCCCGTTATAGTCGGATTCACTAGTAACTTCCAGCGGAAATGAGCACCACATGGCTGACCTGAACGACCTCATCGCCCGCCTGCCGATTGATGATCTCGCAGCGCAACTTGGGGCCAGCCCCGACGACGTGCGCGCTGCGGCCGCGCAGGCGGTGCCCACGTTGGTTGCTGGACTGTCAGCACAGAGTTCAGACGCCGGACTACTCGACAAACTTGCCAAGCACGACAACGATCTGGCGTCTGGAGATATCAAGCTCGGCGAGGTCGATCCCGATGACGGTTCCAAGATCGTCAACAACCTATTCGGCGACGAAATCGACAATGTTGCCGATGCCGTCGGCACCGCGGTTCCGGTCGCTGGTGTCAGTGGCGGCCTAGTCAAGAAGTTGCTCCCGCTGTTGGCACCGATCGTCATGAGCTTCGTCATGAAGCAGCTTGGCCAGGGCGGCGGTGCCGGGCAGGCAACCAATGCCGACGCCGGAGCGGGCGGCGGCCTCGGCGATCTGCTCGGTGGTCTCCTTGGCGGCGGTGGCGGCAGCCAGGGCGGCATTGACCTGGGTAGCGTGCTGGGTTCGGCGCTCGGCGGCGGCCAAGGCGGCGGCGGCCTCGGTAGCGTGCTGGGTTCGATCCTCAGCGGCGGGAAGTAGTCGCTTAAGCGCTTAGAACGCGGCTGCCGGCAGCAGACTCTCTCCCGAGTGCTGCCGGCAGTCGCGTTTCATCCCCTTCATATGACCGACGGCACCGCATTGACCGCATAGGCTCATCTCATGCAACGGATCCTGCTGACCTTGGTCGCTGCAGTCGTCACCGCAATCGGATTGTTTTGGCCAGCGATCGACTTCAACACGGGATCGGACAGCGCCAGCCTTGATCCGGTTGTCGTCACCGACTATTCGTCCGAGTACACCCTCGCGCGCGACGGTGGCCTCACCGCCACCGAAACCCTCACCACCGAGTTTCCGGCGGGCAGGCACGGGATCTTCCGTTTCTGGGATCAGGCCGACGGTGACACCAACAAATCCGGCGTGCGGTACCGTCCCGAAGGTATTCGAGTGACGATGGACGGCCAGTCCGTTCCCGTCCAGTTCCACTCGGAAGGCGCAGGCCAATTTGAGGTTGCCCAGATCGGCGACCCCGACCGGACAGTGACGCCGGGTTCACACAAGTATCAAATCTCGTACCGCGTGAGCGGGACCATCGCCGACGGTGACCCCGGCAAGTTCATTTGGCGCGTCGTCGCAAATGGCTGGAAGATGCAGATCCTTCAATCGACCAACACCATCCATTTCCCCGAGGCACCGACGTCGTTTGACTGCACCACCAACGATGGAACGCCCTGCACAATAACGGAGCCCGATGCCACCACGCGCGTAGTGACCACCGGCGTCCTCAAACCCGCCACCGGCGTAGCCGTGAAGGCCGATATGCCGTTCGCTGGCCCAGGCCGCGACGAACTTCCGTGGCCCATCAACCTAGACCGTGTCCTCGGCACCTCCGTCAAGACACCGATCATCTTCGGCCTACTCTCGCTCATCCCGCTGGCCCTCGGGTTTTTCTGGGTGCGCCGCAGCAACGAGTCCGCGCCCTTGATGCCCGTCATGTTTGAGCCGCCCGCCAACCCGATCGATACCTCGAAGCGCCTTGGTCCGGCCGAATGCTATTTCGTCAACTACGAGTCCGTCCCCAAGAAGGCGTTAACGGCGACCCTGTTTCATCTTGCCGAGCAAGGCCACGTGCGCCTCGACCGTACGGCCACCGATAGTTGGACTGTCACATCGCAGCTAACCCCGGCTCGCTACGCGACGCTGAGCGGCGTCGATACCGCCCTGATCAACTCTCTCGGGTTAGCAACCGGCGGTTCCACCTTCAGCGCCGACGGCTCCAAGAGCGCCGGACTCAAGCTCTCGACCGCGACCCGTGAAATCGAGGCCGCGACTCGCGGATGGGGTTCGAGCAGCGGATCGGTTCAACGCAGCGGATTTGAATCGCTCGGCAAAGCTCTCGTCGCGTTGGCACTGGCCCTTGCCGCAATCCTGTTCATCATGCAGATCCTGCCCGCGTCAATCATGGCGCTCCCGATCGCTGCGTTCGTCATCGGCGGTGCTGGCCTCTACGTGGCAGGTGTCGGCACCCGACGGACCAGGCTCGGTCGGGAAGTGTGGTCGCGCTCAGGCGGGTTCGAGCGTCTCCTGTCGACAACGTCGAACCAGGAACGACTCGACTTCTCGGCCCGCAAAGACCTGTTCACCAGCTACATTCCGTACGCCATGGCCTTCAACTGCGCCGACGCTTGGGCCGCCAAGTACCAGTATGCGACCGGCCAACCGCCACCCGACCCCGTGTGGTTCCCCGGCTTCTACGTGGCAACTCCGCACGGCTTCATGGGAACCAGCACCGGTCTCGACAGCTTCGAATCGAGTCTGTCGTCGTCGATCTCGGCCTACACCGCTTCGCAGGCTTCGTCGAGCAGTGGCGGCGGCGGCTTCGGTGGCGGCTTCAGCGGCGGAGGCGGCGGAGGCGGCGGAGGCGGTTCCTGGTGAAGCGAGTTCCTGGTAGATCGGGATTCCCGGCAATTGACCGGATTCCAGGAACTGGCTAACACAGCACACATCAAGTCCCACAACATGAAAAGCTTAATCCGAGGCCCCCTGAAGAAAGAGGCACACCCATGGTCATTGCCCTGATCATCATCGTCGTTCTAATCGTTCTCGCTGTACTTTTCGGAATGACCGGATTCAACAAACTCCGGAAAGCCGACATCACGGCGCAGGAAGCGCTCGGCGGTATCGACGTCCAACTGACGCGACGCGCCGACCTCATCCCCAACCTTGTGAACACCGTGAAGGGCTATGCATCTCACGAGTCGGGCGTCCTTGAAGCCGTGACCGCGGCCCGCGCACACATGCAGCAGGCTGCGCAGGGGTCCTCGGTGGCCGATAAAGCTGCCGCCGAAGCACAGATGAGCGGCGCACTCGGACGCCTGTTTGCCGTCGCCGAGAACTACCCGCAGTTGCAAGCAGCACCCAACTTCATGGCCTTGCAAACCGAACTCGCCGAGACCGAGAACAAACTGTCGTTCGCCCGCCAGTACTACAACGACGCGGTCTCGCGCCTCAATCAGTTGGTTCAGACGATCCCGTGGATGCTGTTCGCGGGCATGGCCAACGTCCGCGCCCGCGAGTTCTACCAGGCACCGGCCGGACAGGAACTACCTCCGCAGGTCCAGTTCTAATCGTCGCCGCACCACTGGAAGCGGCACAATAGGACTATGAAAACGATCCTGAACATCATCTGGCTTGTGCTCAGCGGATTGTGGATGGCCATCGGCTATGTGGTGGCTGGCATCATCTGCTGCATTTTGATCATCACCATCCCGTTCGGGATCGCGTCGTTCCGGATGGCCAACTATGCCCTGTGGCCATTTGGACGCACCGTGGTTCGCAAGCCGGAGTCGGGTGCCATGTCGACAATCGGCAACGTGATCTGGATTATCGTCGCCGGAATCTGGCTCGCGATTGGGCATCTGACGACCGGAATTGCCATGTGCCTCACGATCATTGGCATCCCGCTCGGCATTGCCAGCTTCAAGATGATTCCCATCTCGCTGATGCCGCTGGGAGCCCAAATTGTGTCAACCGACAATCCCCAGCAGGTATACCAGGGCAGCTACTAACCCCGGCAGTCGTCGGGGTTCGCGGTCGTAGTTAGTTAGCCGGCTATGACTCTGGGGCGTCGAGTTTCCGGAACGCCCGGACCGCTGCGCCAACTCCCGGGTACACGCTGTCCGGGGCCAGATCTGCCATGATTTGCGCGGTCTCAAGGGACTCCCGCAGTTCTGGCGTTACCCCTGCGAGAATAAAGCGGGCGTTCACCGAATGCACGTAACCGATGAGGTCGCTGAGCGCTGTGGCCGCCGAATAGTCGACGTCGGAGATCGCCGAACAATCAAGTACGAGCCACCGCACGGGGTCGGGTGCCCCCTTAATCAACGCGGTCACCGAGTCGGTGAAGCGACCGACGTTCGCATAAAACAGGTCGGCGTCATACCGAAAGACAATGAGTCCGGGCAGGCTTTGATGCCCGGGACGGGCACTCTCATAGCGGCGCTCTCCGTCCGCGCTGACCCCGACGACGAATCGTTCCGGCCGGTACTGCCGGTGAATGATCTGGACCAGTGATGCAACCATCGCCACGACAATGCCGGTCAGGACGCCAAACCCGATGACGGTAACGGTAGTGAGGACGGCGATCGCGAATTCGACGCGGCGGATCTTCCAGATCCGCGCGAAGCCCGACCAGTTGATCAGTTCGGCACCGACTACGAACACGATGGCAGCCAGAACAGCCTCCGGGAGATTGCCGAGCGGGCCCGCCGCAAAAATGACCACCGCAAGCGCCACCGCAGCCATGGCAAGATTTGCCACCTGCGTCCGCCCCCGCTGCTGATCGAGGATCGCCGTCTTGGTGGGACTACCGTTAACCACAAACGACCCGCTCAACGCTGCGGAGACGTTGGCGGCAGCCAAGCCGAGGATGTCTCGGTTCACATCAACCGGGTCGCCGTGTCGCTGAGCGAAACTCCGGGCGGTCGCCGCGCTTTGCGCCAGAATCACCAGCAGGCAACCGAACGAGATCGTCAAGATCGTCGGAATATTCGCGATGACGCTGTCGAGTGGCGGGAACCGAACCGACGGCACGCCCGCATCAACGTTCCCGATCGTCGGCACCGAGTCGCCGAGGCCAAACACCATCACAGCGACGATTGAACCGATGACGACCAGGATCGGCATCGGTAGTGACGGCCGAAACCGTCGCACCAACACCAAACCAACCAACGTTGCCGCAGCGAAGGCCACCGACTGCCAGCGCGCTTGGTCAAGATTGGCAATGACGGCCATCCACTTGCCAATGACACCGTCAGCTGGCTGTTTCGGTTCGCCTAGCATTCCGGGAATCTGTTCGGTGACAACGAGGACCCCGACGCCCGCTAGAAACCCGACCAGCACCGACGTCGACAGAAAATCACCGAGAAAACCGAGGCGGAGTGTCCAAGCGATCAGCAGCATCACGCCCGTGACCGCCGCAATCAGGCCCGCCCACGCCAACCATTCGCCGCTGCCGGGTAATACGCCAGCCATGCCCAACCCGGCGATTCCCGATGCGAGCAGCGCCGCTGTTGCCGAGTCGGCTCCGACAACCAGCAGCCGCGACGCGCCCACAAGTGCAAACACGATTGCCGGCACGATCAACGAATACAGGCCCGCACCGAGCGGGACCTGGGCGATCGACGCGTAGCCCATCGCCTCCGGGATTGCGACGGCCGCCAGGGACAGGCCCGCGAGGATGTCCGGCCGCAACCAACCGCGCTGATATCCGCGCAGTGCGGGCGGCAGTCCTCGCGTACCCATCACCGTGGCGGCCCCTCGATCACTGGATTAGCGTCATTGCCGAATTGGTCAGTGGCCTCGACGAATCCACTCGTCGAGGTCTCCTGCCTCGGCCCCGATGGTCGTTTCATCTCCGTGGCCCGTGCACACGCGGGTTGCCGGGTCCAGCACGAGGATGCGGTCGCGGATGGAGGCGATGATGTCGTCGAAACTCGAGAACGACCGTCCCGTCGCGCCCGGCCCGCCCTGGAACAGGGTGTCGCCGCTGAACAGCACGCGCTCCGACGGTGCCCACACTACGCACGACCCCGGCGAGTGGCCTGGCGTGTTGATGATCTCGAGAGTTTCTCCGCCGACGGCGATCTGCTGACCGTCGGTCAGCTCACCGTGAGGTGCGCCGGGAAAGGTTTGCTCCCAAAGCATTTCGTCGGCAGCATGCAGCAGCACTGGCGCGCCGGTGGCTTCGGCAAGTTCGGGTGCAACACCGATGTGATCGTTATGGGCATGCGTCAGAACAATAGCGACCACCTTGCGGTCGCCGACGGCCTCCAGGATCGGGGCCGCACTGTGCGCGGCATCGATGATGACGGCCTCAGCTTCATCGCCGATGACCCAAACATTGTTGTCGACATCCCAGGTTCCGCCGTCAAGCGAGAACGTTCCGGAAGTGACGACGCGCTTGATGTCGAGACTCACAGCTCCACCACCGAACGCAACACATTGCCCTGCTCCATAGCGTGGAAAGCGGCGTCGATGCCGTCGATGCCGATCCGCTCGGTAACAAACTTGTCGAGGGGAAGGCGTCCCTGCAGGAACAGATCGATCAGCATCGGGAAATCCCGTTCGGGCAGGCAGTCTCCGTACCAAGACGACTTGAGTGCGCCGCCGTGGCTGAAGAAGTCGACGAGCGGCATCTCCAACCGCATCTCGGGTGTCGGAACACCCACCAGCACCACGGTGCCTGCAAGGTCACGCGCGTAAAAGGCGGTCTCGTAGGTTTCCGGACGTCCGACGGCGTCGATCACCACATCGGCGCCGAAACCACCGGTGAGCTCCTTGACGGCCTCCGCGACATTCTCGACCGTCGACGCGTCGACGGTGTGCGTTGCGCCAAGGTCTTTGGCCCACTCCAGCTTTCGCGCATCGCGGTCGACGGCAACGATTGTGGTGGCACCGGCCAGGCGAGCGCCGGCAATCGCGGCATCGCCGACACCGCCGCAACCGATGACAGCTACGGAGTCGCCCCGGCCCACTTCACCGGTGTTCATGGCCGCGCCAAGGCCCGCCATGACGCCGCAGCCGAGCAGGCAAGCCACGGCCGGGTCGGCGGCGTCGTCGAACTTGGTGCACTGGCCCTCGTGAACGAGGGTCTTCTCGGCGAAAGCGCCGATTCCCAATGCCGGACTCAGTTCGGTGCCGTCAACCAAGGTCATCGGCTTGCTTGCGTTAAAGGTGTCGAAGCACAACCATGGGCGCCCGCGTTTGCATGCCCGACATTCCCCACACACGGCACGCCAGTTGAGGATGACGGGATCGCCGACCTCAACGTGCGTGACAGCTTCACCGATGGATTCGACGATGCCTGCCGCCTCATGACCGAGCAGGAATGGGTACTCATCGTTGATACCGCCGGTGGCATACGCGAGGTCGGTATGGCACACGCCGCAGGTATTGATTTTCACCACCACGTCGTTGGGCCCGGGGTCGGGAATCACAATGTCGACTAGTTCGGTCGGCGCGTTCTTGACTCGGGAGATAACTCCCTTAACGACGGTGGACAACGATTCTCCTCTTCGACGGTTAGCCGAGCGCAGTGAGTAGTTCGGCCTTCTTCATCGTCGAGTATCCCTTGATTCCCGCGTCCTTGGCCTCGGCTCGCAATTCTGCGACGGTCTTCGACGCGCGCGACGACTTCGGTGCGGCAGGCTTGGCAGCGGCAGGCTTGGGTGCAGCAGGCTTGGGTGCAGCAGCGGCAGGCTTAGGTGCAGCGGCAGGCTTGGCAGCAGCGGGCTTGGCGGCAGCGGGCTTGGCGGCAACAGGCTTGGCAGCAGCGGGCTTGGCAGCAGCGGGCTTGGCAGCAGCAGGTTTCGCAGCAGCAGGCTTGGCAGCAGCAGGCTTGGCAGCAGCAGGCTTGGCAGCCGCGGGTTTCGCAGCAGCAGGCTTGGCAGCGGGTTTCGCGGCAGCAGGCTTGGCAGCAGCGGGCTTAGGTGCGGCTGCGGCAGGCTTGGCGGGGGCTGGCTTCGGTTCCGGCTTGGGTGCCGGTGCGAGTTCCGGCGCGTCGTCCTTCTTCGGGACGAGGCCTGCGGTCAGGGGGTAGCGGGTCAGCATGGCGTCGCGCATCGCAACAACCTCGGCGGAAAGCCGTCGGACTTCCTTTTCCAGGCGCTTGATCAGACTCTTTTTCCCACTCATCGCGGTATACCTCCAAAAGTTTCTGGTCGGTGTCGGTGTGCCCGACCGGCTCAATTGTGACCTTACTGTGTCAAATTCGGACGAAGCGACTCGCGGTTATCGCTTTTACCCTGAGTTTGCGCCCGCTATTCGCCTGCGAGAACATGATTGACACGCAGATCCTGATCCAGAATCACCACGTGCGCGCGACGTCCGACCGTTAGCGCACCCACATCGGCGCGACCCAGAACTCGGGCCGGGTTTCCAGAAGTCATTGCGGCACAAGCGATTAGCACTTCATCGCTGGCGTTCGGGGCACCGTCGGACAGCCCATGCGCACTGCGAGCGAATAGTCCGCCCATGGTGGCTGTGCTGCCCGCTATCGCTCCGGTCGCGCTTATCCTGGCAATTCCGTTCGCGACGGTTACGTCGAGGGAACCCAATTGGTATGCGCCATCGGGCTTCCCGGCAGCCACCATCGCGTCGGTAACGAGGGCTACCCGATCAAAGCCGACCGCCCGTTGTACATCGCGCACCAGCGCCGGGTGCAGGTGGACCCCGTCGCCAATCAATTCGACCACCACGCGAGGGTCTTCCATCAGTGCCAGCACTGGACCGGGTTCGCGATGCCCCAGCGGCGGCATGGTGTTGAAGAGGTGGGTTGCCACGCGCGCGCCACGGCGAAGCGCCTCGCGTGCTTGGTCGTAGGTGGAATTGGTATGCCCAACCGCGACGACGACTCCCGCATCAACAAATTGGTCAATCGCATCGAAAGCACCGGGTAGTTCCGGTGCCAGCGTCACCATGGCTATGGTTCCGTCGGCAACTTCAAGGAGGTCCGCGATTTCCTTACGGTCGGGGTTCCGCAAGACCTCGGGATCGTGTGCACCGCAACGAGACTCGCTAATCCACGGGCCTTCCAGATGGATGCCCGCACTGACGCCAGCGTGCACCAGGTCGCGAAGTCGTTCGACTGTGGCGCGCAACTGGTCCGGTCCGGCACTGACCGTGCTGGTGATAGTGGTGGTGGTTCCGTGTTCGCGATGAAAGGCAGCCGCAGCGCGCACTTCGGCGGCATCGCCGTCGGTGTACGACGACCCTCCGCCGCCATGGACGTGCATGTCAACGAAGCCAGGGGCGGCAATTCCGTCTGGATAGTTGAGATCCGGCTTCCTCGGGGGTTCACCAGCGCCGATTCCGCTGATCACGCCGCCGAGTTCCGCGAGCCACCCCGGGCGGTGCACCGTGTCGCCAGCAATGACGGCTTCCGCGGCGATAATCCGGGTTTCACCCGTGGCGCTAGTGCCCTCAGCTGTCACATTTTGAATCACCTGGCTCGCCCTCCCCGGTCCGGCCTCACGATTGTGAGTCTACGTCCGGTGCCCGGCACCGTCCCGGCACTAGTGACAGCCGATTAGATGATTCCGTTCCTCCGAACGCCTTAAACCACTCTTGGCCTGTGACGTTTGAACGGCGGTCCTCGATTGTTACAACAGGGGCGACGAACAAACCAAACTCACGATCGGATACGTCGCAAACTTTGAGGAGAGACGATGACCTATCCACCTCCGGGCGGTCCGATGTATCCAGGCTTCGGCGGTCCAGCACAGCCAAATCCCGCTGCGGCGGCGGCAGCACGCCGCAGCAAGAGGCGGTTGACGCTCATCCTGTCCGCGATCGTTGCGGTGCTCGCGCTCATCGTCGGGCTCGGCGCATTGAAGCTGTACAGCGACAAGACCGGCAAGGACCTCTTCCCCACACTGACTCTGCGGTCGGCTGACGACGCTGGCCCCGACCCATTTACCCCGTCGGTTGCCTTGACCAACCGGACCGTACCCATGCAGAACCAGGTGCCCACAGCATCGGAGTTGGGCGTTCGCCTGGTGAACGGGACTGCGCCGGGCCTGTACGCCAATACCGGCGAGGCCATCTGCGACACCGCCAAACTCGGCAACGACCTCGCTGCCAACCCGGCAGCGGGACGGGCCTGGGCCAGCGTTTTCGGTATCAACGCCAGTGACATCCCCTGGTACTTGAACACCCTGACGCCCGTCGTCCTCACCGCAGACACGTGGGTCACCAACTACGCCTTCCGCAGTGGCACCGCATCCCCCTTCCAGTCGGTGCTGCAAGCCGGAACCCCCGTTTATGTTGACGCGGCGGGCGTTCCCCGCGCGGTGTGCGCCTGCGGCAACCCTCTGCGCCCGCCATCAGCTGCCCCAGTCGGTGGATACCGAGTGACGGGGCATCCATGGAACACCTACAACACCCAGAACGTCACCCGGATCACCACGAATAACCGGTACGTGACGAACGTGAACAACACGACCACGATCATCAACAATCCGGCGCCAGCCCCCGCTCCCAACGCCCCGCTGCAACTGATCAACATTGTCACCGGCGTGCTGGACTCGGTGTCGGTCGGCGGCACCTTGGAGCTACCGCCGCCACCCCCTGAGGTCGAGTTGCCCGATCCGTTCGCCAGCAACGCGGCACCGACGTTTGCCGACGCTGCCGATGCCGAGCGCCAGGGCCTCGAGCCCGGTACGGATCAGCCAGCACCGGCGATGGTCGAGCGCAATGCCGCCAACAACGGTGTCCCGCCGATCGTGCTACCAGGTATTTCCGGCCAACCGGAGTCAACCGTCTCCAGCGACGCCAATGCCCCAGTTCCGGGAGCACCGGGAGCACCGGACGCGTCGGAAACCTCGGGTGTGCCCAACGTGCCAGCACCTTCCTCCGAAGGTGTGACACCCGGTGTGGCACCGCCGACCACCTCCGTTCCACTCGTCCCGGAGCCTTCGGTGACCACCCCGAGCGCCGCGCCACCGACAACGACGACGGCCCCTGCCACCACCGAATCGACACCAACGGCAACGCCGACGTCCTTCAGTGGATCAGGCGACACGATCGGCTCGTTGACGTTCACTTCGGGCGGCGCGTCGGTCACGTGCACGATCCCGTCGACGATCGACTCATCAACGGTGTCGGCAACCTGTTCCGATGGCACGAGCCGCGAGTTCTCCGCATCGTCCCTGCAGTCGTCTGCGGTCAGTTCCGCTACCGATTCTGATCAGGTGTGGACGGTGAGCACGGCCTCCGGCGAGTCACTCACTGTCACTTCTGCTAGCTGGCAGAGCACCAGCTAGCCGAAAGATCTTAAGGGCCCGTACGCAATTGCGTACGGGCCCTTAATATGTCTTAGCGGCAAAGAGAGACGCATCGTGATACCTGTCTCAAATTGCTTGACGGGTGTTCCGCGCGCGCGGAACAGTGGAGTTACAACTCGGCCCGCAGCTATCGAACAGAACCCTGCTATCGAACAGAACACATCGGGCCGACACACGATGCTCAACCCAGGAGGTTCCCGTGAGTGTTTCGTGGTTCGCAGCACTGCGTCATCCGGCACCGGCCGATCTCGAACTTTGGCTCGAGAACAAGGCAGCCAGCGGTCAGATCCTGACCGGCTACGACCGTCTCAGCCCCGTACGGATGACGTTTGTCGATTCCGCCCCGGCCCAAGTCCGATACGCCGTGGAGCGCCGAGCAGTTCCCGCTCCCGTCGACTACTTCCGGTTCCGCGAGCAAGAAGGCTGGGAACACGTCGGGAATGCCCTCGATTTCCACCTGTGGCGACGCACCTACACCGGTGACCGACCCGCCGGATTCATCGGTGAGCGACTCGACGAACGCGCGTCGCGTTTCGGTCAGATTCTCGCGATCACTGCGGCAATTGCCGCCATCGCCACGGTGATTCTCGGCGTAATTGCTGGCACCGATACGTTCGCCTCAATCTCGGTGAACTTCTGGGCCCCGGCCATCGTCTCCGGAATCATCTTCCTGATCACGGCCTGCGGCGCCATCTCGATGGCCATCTCTACCCGAAAAGCCGCGAGCGAAGTCCGCACACCGGATGCCCGCACCAAAGCTCGGGTCTAACCGCTCCGCCCGGAGTCCACAAAACTGTCGGTAGACGCTGTTACCGTGGGGCCAACCTTTGCAGGGAGGTCACCATGGTCAGCGGTCCCGAATTCAAAGACAGTTCCGCCTTTAAAGACGGCGACAACACCTTCTTTGAGACTGCGTTCGACGCAGCGATTGACAGGGCGTGGCTTACCTTTCGGTGTGAACTCGCCGACCAACTCGACCGGATGCGGGCCCGCGACCCCATCAAGGTGTATTCGCTCTGGACCGAAATGTTTGGTCCGCAGCCCGATGTCAGGTTTACGCTGACCGGCAATAACCGGCTGCGTCTCACGATCGAAGAACGCAGCCTGTACCCGTATCAGCCCGAAATCGACGCCCGCATCGAACTCCTCGAGGCGCAGGAATGGCGGTCACTGCGCGACGAAACTTGTATTCGCGAGTTCAACAGCCGCAGCGTCGACGCCGCCGCGATGGCCGCACAGTTTGCCTTCCGAGAGGTGTGGGGAATTCCCGATCCCACCTATCTGGTCTCCGAAGAGTGCGAACTATTGCACACCTTTGTCGCGCCATACGCCGCACTCCGGGAACCCAAGATGAGATAGCGGGATCCGACTGGCGCTCAGCAGCCGTCGTTCGCGTCAACCCGCCCCAGGTAGCGGTCGCGTTCATCTGGCGACAGCGGCCCGGTGGTCGCACATATCCACTCGCGGGCAGCTCCGCTATCGGTGGTCTGCAAGTAGACGACACCGGTGCCGTCACCGGCTGTCGGGTATTGGGGCCCCGGCCCGGCATCGGCTGGCAGCACCCATCGCGACACGTTCCGCAGACCGCCAAGTACCGGAGAAATCACGGCACCTTCACCGAGGGCTCCGTCCGAGCCGATGGCGAAGTCCGTAATTTCCCTCGTCTCGGTCCCCACGAGCAAATGCTTCCCGGCCCTGCCAATGGCAACCGCATGCACGTCGAGCACCCGGCTCACCTGGTCGGCCTCCGTCCCAGCGACATTCCACACCGCGAGGTCGCGGGCGGCCACAACCAGGAAGCGACCATCACTGGCGAAGACGACGGCGGTGACCTGCTCCCCCATCGGCACCACCAGCGGTGCGCCATCTGACTGATTGAGGCGGTAGACGTAAGCATTGCCATCGTCGGCCCCGACGGCCAACTGCTTCCCGTCTACCGAGTACGCCACGCTCCGGATCAAGTCTTCCGGGCCTGCGAGGGGTTCCCCCACGGCGCGGGGAGCTGCCGGATCGGTGACATCCCACCGCTGGATCCGACGATCATCGGCACCCGTAGCCAATTGCCGGGTACCAGGGGCAAACGCAATCGCATTGGTAAAGCGGGTATGAACCCGGAGTTCGCCAACCCGCCGCGGGTGGTCCACGTCAACAATGTCCCAAAGTTCGACAAGTTCGCCGTTGTTGTTGGCTGTCGCCACAAGCGAACCATCCGTGGTGACGGCGACCCGCGGCCGATTATTCGCCTTGCTCTGGATACCAATGCTCGAGCGCTTCCGCCATTTACCGTCGGTGTTCGCCCACACATTGAGGCGGGCATCCTCGCCGACGGTCACCAACCGATTGCGCTCGGCATCGAGGTCGACCCCACTGATCAGCGAACCGCGGTCGATGAGCATATCCGGCGGCAAGGTCCACAAATCAATCGTTCCGTCAGTACGCCCGACTACCAACTCTTGACCGTCGGGGCTAAACGAAGCGCTGAGCATACCGACCGCACCCGGGGCGGCCGATCGCTGCAATTCCCACAGCGGCAACGGATTCTCCGGCGACACCGTATTCCAGACTCGCACCACCCCGTCGGTTCCAGCGCGAGCCAGCAGCGGCTGCGTCGAATTGGCACTCATCGACCATGAGCCGCCAGCGACGCCCGGCAGATCTTCGTCGTTGGGTCGTGGCTGATCGGGGTTCGCCACATTCCACAGTTGGGCGTTGGCGCTGTCACCGGTCACCGCCAGCACTGCGTCACCGGGCAAGAACGCCAGCGCATGGGTGATGCTCGGGAAACCGTCCAGCGGCACACCCACCGGCGTGGGAGTGTCGGAGTCCGCGTCCTTCCACAGTCGGACGGTTTGGTCTTCGCCGCCGGACGCAAGAATCGAGCCCGTCGAATTGAACGCCACCGTCCGCACCGACGCGGTGTGCCCGCGCAACACGGCGGTCTGCTCCGGAGGTCGATCCCCATCGACCCGATAGACGCGAACCGTGCCGTCGTCGGCCGACGTCACCAGATGCTTGCCACTCGGCGAGAAGCGCGTCAAATACAGCACTCCCGCATTGGGCCGGAGGATTCCCGTTTGCTTCGGCCTTGCCGGATCAGCGATGTTCCACACCCGCACCGTGCCGTCGCCGCTGGCAGCAGCCAGCAGCTTCGCTGAATTGTCGAAAGTCACCGAAGTAACGAAATCGCCAAACCCCGCCAGCGTCGCAACCTCCTTGAATCCCGCCTGAGTCGATCCGTTTACCGCCGATCCACGCTGAAACAGTCGGACCGTACGGTCGTTGCTCGCCGACGCGAGGAGGTTTCCGTCGCCGGAGAACACCACGTCGTACACCGGACCGGAATGTCCCTGCAGGGAACGCGCCAACGGTGATGTCGACGCGGCGAGGAGTCCGCTTCGCGCCTCGCCATCGTTCGGGTAGGTCTGATCTGCGACGGCCAACAGTCGTGCCGCCAATGACGGATCGGTGCCGACCAGCCCGTCGATGCTCGACATCACCGCCGCGTGCTCTGCTTCATTGCGTTGATTGGCCACATCGGCCGTCTGGTTGATCGCGACAAGCGCCGCGATCACCGAGACCAGCGCCAGTACCACTACCAGGGCGACCGCACCCAAGCGCAGGCGGCGAGCAGCCACTCGTTTCTGGTCGGCAGCCGCAAGAAACTCGGTGGCACCCGTCGAGAGCAGCACCTGTCGGTGCTCGCCGAGTTCGGCGCGATTCTCCAACGACGTACCCAAGCGTGCCCCGCTGTACAGGTAGTCGTCGCGTCGGCCATTCTCGGCCCAGGCTTTGGCATCATCGGAAACCTGCTGCCGCCACTGAATCAGGTCTGCATCCTCGGCAATCCATCCGGCCATCCGAGGCCACGCCGACAACACTGCGTCGTGAATGAAGGTCACCGCATCGGCGCTCACGGTGATCAGTCGAGCATCAGAGAAGGCGTCAATAATGCCTCCGGCCGAAGCCGAGAAGCGAGAACGTAGTTCGGCTGGCGACACCGCATGACGCATCGGCGTTCGGTTTGGCCCGAATTGCATCAGCGCCAGCAGCACCGCCCGCGCCTCGTCGGAATCTGCCGGGTCGAGCGCCGCCCACGTCTCCTCGGCGGTCTCAGCCAGCGCGGAGGTAATGCCCCCGGTCTCGCGGTAAGCGCTAATCGTGAGGCGGTTACCTTTGCGCTGCGACCACATCACCTGCAGTGCGTGGGCTAGGAGCGGCAGTCGCCCGGCGCGGTCGCCGACCGAGGTCGCCCGGTGCAGGTCGTCCAAAATTAGGTCGACGAGGCCGTCGTCGATTTTGCCCGCCGCCAACCGAACCGGTTCGGTGATGACTCGACGAAGCTCGTCGTCCGACATTTCTGAGACGATTATCGACCGGTCCTGCCATGCCTTGGCAAGCATTGGCACCTCGACTGTCTGCCCAAAGAAGTCGGCGCGGATACCGAGAACTACGACGCTCCCGGCATCAGAATGTGCGGCCACCGCGTCGAAAATTGCTTGCTGGTCGGTCTCGGCCAGGCCAAAGACCTCTTCAAATTGGTCGACGACAACGAGTGGACTGCCTGCCGGGGCTTCGTCTCCGATCAGCACGTCGCTTCCCACGCGCAGCGCCACCGGGGCGTTCCACGGAGTCTGCGCCCGGGCGAGTCCGGCACCGAGCAATGACGACTTTCCGGCACCCGAAACACCCGTCACAATGACGACACGGTTCTCCGCACTTTCTCGTGCCCGGAACAGCACGTCGGTGAGTTCGGCGATGGTTGCGTCGCGACCGAAATAGCGGTCGCGGTCGCTCGCTCGCATCGATGCGAGGCCAGGAAACGGGTCGTCCAGTTCGGCTTTGCCGCGGCTCTCATGATGCAGTCGCCACAGCCGTTCCCAGTCGCGGACGCTGACCAAACCGGTGGCACCCGCATCGACGGCACGTTGATTGAGCCACAGGATGAGCGGAAGGACGTCGTTGAAATCGCGCGGAATATGTCGCCCGTTGCGCCAGTCGCTGATGCGCTGCGGTGTCGGCGCATCGGCCCGCCGCGACCGTGCCAAGGCCTCCGACGCAACACGCAGCGTCGGCTTGCCGGCCTGGCGGAACAACCTCGCGAGCGCCGGACCGAACTCGCTTTCCGGCGGCATGGCGGTCACCGCGCTAAGGCTATCGGACCCAGTCGGTTTTAGCCCTTGCACGCTCCCGCGGCGGGGCTTCCGGCGACAGAATCGAATGAATCGGACCCAGATTCTCCGGACCGGATAAATTCTTTGATCCTTCTACCTGCATAGATGATCGAATTTGCGGAGTCCCTTTTCGATTCGACGCCGCCGCGTCCATAGCGTGGTTGCTGCTGGCCAATCAGGCAAGCACTCCTTCCAAATCGTCGGGATAACTGATCACCATGACCAAGCGTCTGAAAGCCCTCACTGCCGTCGCGACCGCCTTCGTTGCCACCGCAGCCCTCCTCCCTTCAACCGCATCGGCCGCTACCTACACCACGCGCGAGGGTGTCACCACGGTGCTCAGCACCAATCAGGTATCGGTACAAAAACTGCCGCCACTCGACAGTTCGCCCATGACCGCTGAAGCGCTTTTGTCATCAGACGTCCACACGGCGCTTACCGGGATCACTGGCAAGAAGGTCAGCGCCACCCTCGAACTCGGCTATCAAATCGGATACCCGGTCTCGCTCGCTCCCGGTGGCGTCAACATCAAAACCAAGACTCCGGATCTGACCCTGTCAGGTGGGGTCAATGCCAAGTTCGCTCCCGAAGGCACCGTTTCCGGGACCGGCGGCGGGCTCACCCTCGGCGAGGTCGGAACCGAACTCGGCGCGTCGTCGAACATCATCCCGTCCACCGAACTCGAATTCACCGTTGACGCAGGAAAGATCACGACCGTCACGCTCGCCAAGATTGCCCTCACCAAGCCGGTCGCCGACATCGTCTTGTCGGGTGTTGAGCTCAATGTCAGCAATGCGGTCGGCCCGGTCTCCGTCCGTCCCTTTGCCAAGATTTCGGTGACCACTGAAACCGGCGTGTATGTCTACTACGCTCACAGCCGCACCAGCCGAATCTAATTTCACTGCCCGGTAGCGGGCCTGATGCGCGTGCATCAGGCCCGCTACACCGGTGTTTAAACGCACAAATGGGCAATCCAGTTTCATAAGCCAGAGGGCGCGCCGATAGAGTAACTACGGAATTGGCCCAGTGGACCGAAATCTTTTTTGCGGTGCGCGCAGAGCCCAGCTCGTGCGGCGCACCAGTTGGGAGAACACCAGAATGACCGCATGGGACAGCGACCTGCAGGGTTGCTATGACACGGTTATCAACCGCAACCCCGGTGAGCCGGAGTTCCACCAGGCAGTTCAGGAAGTCTTCGAGTCCCTGAGCCCGGTGATGGCGCGCCACCCGGAGTACCAGGACGTGCTCACCCGCATGTGCGAGCCGGAACGTCAGATCATCTTCCGCGTGCCGTGGACCGACGACGCTGGCCGTGTACAGATCAACCGCGGTTTCCGTGTCGAGTTCAACTCGGCCCTCGGCCCCTACAAAGGCGGCCTGCGCTTCCACCCGTCGGTGAACCTGTCGATCGTCAAGTTCCTCGGCTTCGAGCAGATCTTCAAGAACGCCCTCACCGGCCTGCCCATCGGCGGCGGCAAGGGTGGCTCGGACTTCGACCCCAAGGGTCGCTCCGACCGCGAAGTGATGCGCTTCTGCCAGTCGTTCATGACCGAGCTGTACCGCCACATCGGTGAGTACACCGACGTACCCGCCGGTGACATCGGCGTCGGCGGCCGCGAAATTGGCTACCTGTTCGGCCAGTACAAGCGCATCACCAACCGCTACGAGTCGGGGGTCCTCACGGGCAAGGGCCTGTCGTGGGGTGGCTCGCAGGTGCGTCCCGAGGCCACCGGCTACGGTGCCGTGTTCTTCGTCGACGAGATGCTGAAGGCTACCGGCGACAGCTTCGACGGCAAGAAGGTCCTCGTCTCGGGTTCGGGCAACGTCGCCACCTACGCGATTGAGAAGATCCACCAGCTCGGCGGCACGGTTATCGCCTGCTCGGATTCGTCGGGTTACATCGTCGACGAAGAGGGCATCGACCTGGAGATCCTCAAAGAGGTCAAGCAGGTCCGCCGCGCACGTTTGGGCGAGTACGTCGCGCTCCGCAACAATGGCACCCGCCTGGTCACCGAGGGCACGTTGTGGCAGGTCCCTGCCGACATCGCGCTCCCCTGCGCCACGCAGAACGAACTCGACGAGGACGACGCCGCAGCGCTGGTCCGCAATGGCTGCAAGATCGTCGCCGAGGGTGCCAACATGCCGACCACTCCGGAGGCCATCAAGGTCCTTCAGGCTGCGAACGTGGGCTTCGCGCCCGGCAAGGCCGCCAACGCCGGCGGTGTCGCCACCTCCGCACTGGAAATGCAGCAGAACGCGTCGCGCGACTCGTGGAGCTTCGACTACGCCGAAGAGCGCCTGAGCTCCATCATGCGCACGCTGCACCACAACTGCCTGACCACCGCCGACAAGTACGACGCCCCCGGCAACTACATCGTGGGTGCCAACGTCGCAGGCTTCGTCAAGGTTGCCGACGCGATGAACGCCCTGGGCGTCATCTAGTCCTCACACCAACAACAACATCCGCTCATTCCCTCCGGGGAGTGAGCGGATGTTTTGTATTGCGGTCTTCTGGAACTACGTTGTGGGCTTGCTACAGCGGTGGCGAGGAGCTCTGCTGCAGCTTCTGAACGGCCCAGCCCGCCATCACGAATTGTGTTCTTTGACCTTGGCAATCGCCTTGGGGAATGTCGCGTTGAAAGCCTTCAGGTCGGGGGAAGCGCCGTCGCCCATGGCGTTCGATTGCAGGCTCACCAAGTAGCCGTCGACCACCGCGAATCCAAGAAGCGCACTCGAGTTAACGGTGGTGCCGTTGAGTTTCATCACCGACTCCTGCTTGACGACGATCGCATCCTTCACCTTGAGGTTCGACGAGTCGATAACCTTCGACGTCACCGTGCCCTTGGCACCGATCGCCTGACCCTCGGTGATCTCAACCTTCTGCTTGGCGCACTTCCCGGTGACTGCCGCGCGGAAGTCGGCGATGGTGCGGTCGGAGACAATGACCGTCTGTGCGAGTGCCGAAACACCCTTCATCGCAACGACGAAGCCCATCTCGTCCGTGTTGATCTTGGCCGGGACTGCGCTGAGTTGCATGCACTTTGGGGTCACCTTCGCCGAACGCGTCGCACTCAACATCGAGTCGGAGACCTTCTGGATCTGATCTTTCGGGACTGGCAGCACCTGGTATCCGGCAGGCAGTTCCGCCTGCGTCAAAACCAGGCCCGCTGCCTTCGCTGCGTCGGAGGACGGAGCCGACGACGCTTGGGACGAGTCAGCATTGTCATCCGACGAGCAACCCGCCACCACCAAAACCGCCGCGATAGAGGCGGCCACAGCCACGACGACCTTCTTGGTCAACGCCATTGTCAATTTATCCCTTCAGAACTGCCCACTTTGTGCACAACCAGACAATCCTGACTGATGCGGCAGCAGCAGTACATATCTTGCGCAATTACGGGCGCGCGGCTTTAGCGATCGCGTTTGCAAAGACTTCGTTGAATAGCTGGCGGTCGAGGTCACCCGAGTTAGTCAGCGACGACATTTGGACAGTAATCGCGTAGCCCTTCACGACGGCGCGGCCCACCAGCAGTTTCTCGGACGCTGCCTTGCTACCGCGAACGGTGCGACTAGCGCTTTCAACTACGAGCACTTGCTCGGCGGCTCCCTGCGCCACGTTGAGCACCGTGTTGTCGATGGTGATGACCGCATCCTTGATCGGGCCGGAACTTACCGCGACCTTGACGGTGCTGCACGCGCCGGTGACCCTCGCCTTTGCTGCGGCCAGATCGACTCCACCGGGCACGATCGCCGCAACTTCAACAGCTTCACTGACCGAAACCGCATCGTTGCGAGCAGCCATAAGGCCGTCCGCTTTGGGGTTTATGGAGTCGGGCATCGATCCGATGCCCGCACAGTTCGCCGGCGTCACCGTCGTCTTCTTGGTGGCATCGTGCAGTTGGTCGGCCAACTGCCGGAGCGTGTCTTTATCGAGCTTGACCGTCTTCAGGTTGCCGGGCAAATCATCCTGCGAGAGAACAACATTCGTCGGATGCAGGGCATCAGCCGGCGCTGCTGTATCGCTCCCAGAACATCCCGCCCCCAGCACAGCGACCGTAGCTGCCGCCAGAACCACACCCGAGATGCGCGTTGCCCTGCCAGTCATCGTCTCTCCCTCTGCCTTTAGTTCCCGCTCATGCAAGACCCGTCTAGCTTGGGTCCTTGAAGTACACCAGCTGGTGGGTGGTGGCAAGAAGCGTGTTGCCCGACCAGATCTCGCCTGATTGATCGTAGTGGCCGTGCCCAAACCGACCTGCACGCGCCGTCGCCAAGACGTGCTTGGACCCCTGAGCTTCCAGTTCTTCGCGGGTGGCATGGAAGTACGTGGTGAGCGAAATGGTGCCCGCTGGCATGTAGGCACCGTGGCGCAAGAAGATCCGAGGGTAGAAGACGTCGCTCATCGCCATCAGGGCCGGGTAGTCGATTGGCCGCTCAGGGTGATCGCGGAGCCACAGGGTCGACGTCGAATCATCACTCTTATCCACGACACCCTCCACGAGGGCACCCGTAACGAAGCGTTTGTCGTAGTTCTTGGCCCACGCGATGAAGTCACCGAAGCTGCTCGGCTCCACCTGATCGACGGGCGGTGCCTGCGGCGGCGAGAGTTCCGTGTCGGCCCATGTGTCGCGGACGGCACCGAACACGGCGGTGCCGGTCGAGACAATCTGTTCGGCCTGCCGGATGGTAAAGATCCAGTGCTGGTTGGTGCGGTTGGTGCGCGCGGACTGCAGTTCCAGATCCCACTCGCCCTCGGCGATCGGCGCGGCAAAGTTGATGGTCATCGACAGCGGGTCGCCGAGAACATCAGGATGCTGAGTGATCGCCTTGACCACTGCCGCCGCAGTGATGCCGCCGTAGGGTCCGACCATGTTGTTGTAGGCCGGGTGGGTCGTGGCGCGGACGACCCGATTGCGTTCCGTGCCGACGGTCGTGAGGGTGATTGCCTCGTCAAAAGCGTGAGTCATGCCGCGACGTTAGCAGAACGGTCGTTCTACTTGCGAGTAGAGTGTGGGCATGGACACCCCTCCCGTCCGGGAACGACTACTCAACTCGGCCACCATCTTGCTGCGGAGCAAGGGGGCCGACGGCTTCGGGATCACCGAGCTCATGGCGCACAGTGGCGTCGCGCGCCGGTCGATGTACTTGCACTTCCCCGACGGGAAGGCTCAGTTGCTGGCAGAGGCGACCGTCGCCGCCGGTCAGTTCGCATCCGGCCGCCTGGCAGCCGCACTCGCCACCCAGCCCGCGGTCGACGGCTTCTGCGAGGTAATCAATCAATGGAAGCGGGTCCTGACACGGACCAATTACGAGTTCGGGTGCCCATTGGTTTCGGCGTCCATCGCCTCCGCCGAGTACCCGGATGCGGCCGCACACGCCGCGGCAGCGTTTACCGCCATGGCCGACCAACTCGCCACCGCACTCGAACGCGGCGGAATGCCCGCAGACACGGCCCAACGCACCGGCAACGTGCTGGTCTCCTCGATGGAAGGGGCCATCATTACCGCCCGCGCGACACGGTCGCTGGAACCCCTCGACGCCCTCGCCGAGCACACGCGCCAGATGTGGGGCTGATCGCAGTTCCGACAATCAACGGCAGCCCTCGTGTACAAATGTACATGTACGTTTGTACAGAAATGGGGGAGGTGCCGTGTCCAAGCGAGACCCGGAAGCACGTCGGACCGCCATCATTACGGCGGCAGCCGACCTCGTCGTCGAACTGGGCCCCGAACGCCTGACGCATCGACGCGTCGCCGAACGCGCTGGCGTACCGCTCGGTTCCACCACCCAGTACTTCAAGTCCATTGACGAGTTACGCACCCGCGCCCTTGAGCGACTAGCCGCCGAGATCGACGACGACCTGGAAGCCGTGCGCGAAAGCCTCGCCACGTCAAACGGGTCCATCGATGCCCTCGTCGACGATCTGCACGACTACCTGCGCAATCACCGGAACCTCGCCGCCGATGTCTCTCTGATGTCGGCCGCCGCGTTCGACGCCGACCTGCGCGAACTTTCGCTGCGCTGGCAAAACAACCTGATCGACATCCTTACCGCATACGTCGGACCAACCAATGCACATGCCTTGGCGATCCTCGCCGACGGCGTCACCATCCACGCCGTCCAGCACGACGCCCCGCTACCCAAAGCGACGCTGCGCGCGATCGTCGCGCCCTTCATGGGCGCCGACAGCAAACCACCCACCCCGAATGAAATGGGACCCACCAGATGAGTGCCGACGTCACCACGCGCCGCGCCTGGATTGCTACGACGGTCCTGAGTGCCAGCCTCCTCGTCATCGTCATGGACATGACGATTCTCAACATCGCGCTGCCCGCGATGTCGAACGACCTCCATCCCACCGCCAACGAGTTGCTGTGGATCGTCGACGTTTACTCGCTGGTCCTGGCTGGCCTTCTGGTGCCCGCAGCATCGCTGGCCGACCGGTGGGGACGCAAACGCATGCTGATGGCCGGTTACGCGATCTTCGGCGCGGCATCCCTGCTGATCTTGGTCAGCGAATCACCCACCGCCGTCATCGGTATCCGCGCGCTCCTCGGTATCGGCGGCGCATTCATCATGCCGGCCACGCTGTCGATGATCCGCACGCTATTCTCCGATCCCCGCGAACGAGCCCGCGCACTCGCCGTATGGGCGTCGGTCGCCGGGTTGGGCGCCGCCATCGGCCCCCTAATCGGCGGCTTCCTCGTCGAACACTTCTCGTGGCAGTCAGCCTTCCTGGTAAATGTGCCTCTCATGGCGCTCGCCGTGATTGCTGGCGCCTTCCTGCTGCCCGAGTCGAAGTCCGACGACCCCGGCGTCTGGGATTGGTTCGGCATCGCGCTGTCGTTCTCCGGCATGGTCGCCCTGATGTGGTCGGTTAAGCACTTCGGCGCAGAGTCGAGCCTGCTGTTGCCCGAGGGTTGGGCGGCGTTCGTCGGCGGCCTCACGCTGCTGTACCTGTTCTTCCGCCGCAGCGTCCGCCAGGAACGACCGATGCTCGACTTTGGCCTGTTTGGCAGTCGCGTCTTCACCGGCGGCATCGTCGCCGCTCTCGGTTCCATGTTTGCCATGGGTGCCGCGCTGCTCCTGCTGGCTCAGTGGCTCCAGGCAGTGGAAGGAAGTTCCCCACTTCAAGCCGGAGTCGAGTTGATCCCGCTCGCCGCCGCGGCGGCGATCGCCTCGCTGGCTGCCCCGTGGGTTGCTGATCGTATTGGTCCCCGCCTTGTCATCGCTGGCGGCATCGCGGCCGCAGGCATCGGGATGATCCTCGTGTACGCGACCCCTGGAGAGCTTCACTATGCGACGATCCTCGCACCCCTGTGCCTCGTCGGAATTGGCATGGGTGCCCTGGCAATCGGTTCGGCACTAATCATGAGTGGCAGTCCGGAGAACCGCGCAGGCAATGCCGCTGCGATGGAGGAGACGTCGTACGAATTGGGCAATGTCATCGGCGTCGCCCTGCTCGGCAGCATCGCCGCCGTCCTGTACCGCGGACGACTCAACGGCTCCGACCAGCTCGCCGCCCTTCCGTCCGACTTGCAAGACGCCGTGCGCGAATCGATCGGTTCGGCCGCGGGCGTAGCCGAGGAATTGCAGCTACCGCAGTTGGGTAAGGAAGCGGGCGTTGCCTTTACCGAGTCGATGCAGCTCACCAGCCTCACCGGCGGTCTCATCATGCTCGGCGTCGCCGCCGCGGTCTACTTCACGATTCCGCAAGGTACCCGGCTCGACGCCAAGGTCGATGACCCGGTGGAGGCCGCACGCGATCTGTCACGGTAGGTGCCGCGAGCTCGCGGTGGGACGAGATCGGCGAACTCACCGGCCGCACGTCGGAGCGAAGTGGCATGGTGAAGCGATGACCTCTAACCAACCTGACCTCGACACTGCCGCGATTGCGCGGCGCGCCTACGAATCCCTCGAGCCGTACCACGTTCTCGCCTACTTCAACCCCGGCGTAGGCGCGGCGTTGGACGACCTGGGGATCGACGGGCACGCCTTCTACGTCGGCGGTCGTGCCGCACCTCTCGGTGAGACCAGCGGTGGCGTCGTCGCGGCAACGTTCTACAACTTTTCCCCTGCCCTCATCGATTCCGCATGGGCACGTGCCACGGAGATCGGGCTGGACGCGATCGATGAGCGCCGCTACGCCATGCTCGACGAGCAGTACCGGACGATTCTCGGGGATGCGATCGACCAGGTAGCTCCCCTGCTTGCCGACTACGAAGCAATCGTGTCGGCGCTCCCCCTTTCGGGGCGACCGTTAGCGGCGGCATGGGCGGCAACTCCGTCCCCCGAGGCACCCCACCTTGCCCTGTGGCGTTACTTGACGATCTTGCGGGAGTGGCGTGGCGACAACCACATCGCCCAGCTCGTCACCCACCAACTGCCGGGTGCCGATGCGGCGGTCTTCCACGAAGCGGAACTCCCCGATCCCACCGTGCAGCGGCGCGTCATGGGTCGTCGCATGATCCAACTGACACGCGGACTGACCGACGACGACTGGGAAGGCTCAGTGGGGCGGCTCGTCGCTCGCGGCCTCGTGACAGTCGATGGCGACAAGCAGCGTCTCACCGATGAAGGATTCGCGCTCTATCAACAGATCGAAGCGCATACAGACGCGGTGACCGGGGCGAGTTTCGATCCAAGCTTCAACGACCTCATCGACCGCACCCGCCCGCTGGTGAAACTCGTTTTAGACGCCGGTGTGCTCCCCGGGACAAAGCGGAAAGGCTAGCCCCTGTCGGGACCAAGCCCTGTCGGTCCTGCCTCATCCGCCACTTCCCACTGCCGCGACTGCCGACTGCCGTCACTGCCCCAGGAATACGCTCACGACGAAACCTGCGGCAGTGCCGGCGAGCAGAATCGCTGCCGTGACCCCGAGGACCCAGTTCGGGGCGGGCAGTCGAATCCCAGCGAGGAAGAAAACCAAAAGCACCATGAGGGCCATCGTCGACAAGACGAAGGCAAATGGGATGACGAGAGCTAGCCCCAGGAACGCTCCCGCAACCAGAATCAGCAACACCGAGTTGAGGACGACGAAGACCCTTCTCATGTAGCTCTCAAAGCTGCCGTTCCGCGCCCCCGTGCGTTCCACCTGCCTGTCCCCTAGCCCTCTCACGGCATCTACGCATGTTGCCTGAGCCATTGTTTCCCCCTTGGTTGTGCCGCCGCTTTCGCTGCGGTGCCGGTACTTCAAGTCTTGGCTCCGAAACGGCACGCACCAACTATCAGCAACGAGAAAACCCGCAAACCCCCAGCGTATGGGGGGTCTGCGGGTTTTCCGGACCGGAGAAATTCGCGTCGAAACGCTACTAATCTAGTCGTGCAGCCAGCCAGTCGAGGGTCTGCATGCCGAACAGATCGGTTCCCCAGCCGTAGATGTTGACGATGGCGTTGACCATGCTGCAGTCGGTCGGCTGGTAGTCGACCTTGCCGCCGCGGCTGCGCCAGGCCTTCGCCAACTTACGCGAGTCAGCTGCGGGCACCAGCGACATCGGGGAGTCGTCGGCTCGGCACGAGCCGATCAGCACGCGGACGCCCTTGGCGGGGGTGCCTTCGCCCAGGTTGTTGTCGCGGTAGGCACGCTGGAACGCGGGGATTCGCGCAGGCGACTGCCCACCCTTGAACAAGGTGTTCAGCGGCACCATTGGCAGCGTGAAATAGCCGGGGGTCTGACACTGGGTGCGGTAGTAGTCCGCGACCTTGCGGCCGGCGTCATTCAGATGATCGTTGACGCGCATGTCCGGGTAGTGCGGCTCCAAGCCCAGCAGGGTTGCCATCGCAAAGCCTGAGCCAACCGATCCATCTGCGGTCTCGATGAAGTTGCGGTAGTTCGGGACCATGCCCTCGATGACGGCAGCCTTCACATTAAGTTCCGGTGCGTACTGGTCCTTCAGCTCAATTGCATGACCGGTGCCCACGCCACCACCGGCAATGCCGAACATGCCGATCGGTGACGTCTTCGACAGCCCTGCTTCGCCCAGCGTCAGAGCGGCGCGGGTGGCGTCAAGGTTACTGCGGGCGTTGTACTTGCCCGCGAACACGCCATGCGGCTTCGGGTCGCCATTGTTGCCCACGTCGGACATCACAACGGCGTAGCCCTTGCCGAACATCTGGGCCAGCGGCCCGAGCGCCGACCACGATGCACCATCCATCGGGTCCGACCCGGTCCACATGGCGGACGGGTGGCAGTTGGCGCCGACGCTGTCGTTGGCCATCTGGTAGCTGACGATCTTGCGGTTGGCGTTGCTCCGGCCATCGCGCGGGATCATGATCAGCCCGGTACTGATGTCTGCCTTGCCGTCGAGCGCGGTGGTGACAAACATGATTTTGTACGCGTCGACATTGCCCGGCTGGAAGCCGACGAACTGGACGGCCACCTTTTTCGACTTCAGCAGCGTGCCGGGCTTTTCGCTGCCGTTCAGGGCCGGTTCCCGATAGAAGGGGTCGGTCGAGGTGAGCGGCTTGAGGATCTCATCGGGACTGCCCATCTTGCCGGACTGGAAGGTGCCGATGACGAAACCGTTGAAGATTTCGTTCAGGCCGGGCGTCCGGTTTGGCGGTGCGGCCGATGCCGAACCCGCGGTCAGTGGCACAAGGGCCGAGAGGCCGATGACGACCGCCGATGCGAGCGCGACTAAGCGCGCGGCGGGCTTCACTTGACCTCAACCTTCAAGGTCTCCAACGCCGACTGAAGTGTGGGGAGGATGTTGAAAATCGGGCGGTGCTGTTCCATCTGGGCACTTTCGGGGGCTTGTAGCTCGCGCTTGAGTGCCGGCCAACGGTTTTCGATCTGCAGTCGGTACTTCGGCAGAAGTTCTGTGGTGATGTAGTCCCAGCGTTCGTCGAAGACCGACCAGTTCCACGACGGGAGCGGAACGGTAATCGTGACCTTGCGGCCATCGACCGCAGTGCCATTCAACTGGAGAGGCTTGTACGACCGCAGCGGCGGGACGCCCGCCACTGACGGCGATCCAGCCAGGGTGCTGGCGTAGGTCATGGCCATGCCGACGTCGCCACGGTAGGCGCGCACCGCGTCCCACTGCTTGTTGATGATCTCACCCTGCTCACGCATGAGCAGTCGCGCGTTACCAGCAGCGATGCCGTCCGGAGTCTTGGTAGCGATGTTTTCCCAAGCGTTCATGATCTCGTCGGGGAAGAGTCCGGCGTCGCGCATCTCACGGAGTGCAGGCAGCCCCTCCGTGACATAGGCGCGGTGCATGGGCATGAGGTCACTGAAAATGTTCTTTTGCATCACCAGAATTGCGCCCTGCACGTGCCGCAGGTCAGCAGCGGTGATCTTGGCGCCGACGCGGGCGAGGGCACGAAGTCCCTCGGGGAGCTTGTCCACGAACACCGGCCCCAGCGAGCGATTCGTTTCGGCGACGATGGCGTGCGCAACGGGTGCCAGGCGCGCAAAGTCGTAGACGTTGGTAGCGAGCTCGAAGTCGAGGAGACCGCCGCCAAAATCGGCACCGACCAGCCCGGCCATGCCAGCCCACTGCAATTCGCGATGCGAGAGCTGCAGGTTCTTGTAGAACGTGTACGACCGTTCCAGGTTCACGCGATTGGCGCTGACACCTGCGCGCGGATTCCACGACTTGAGGTCAATGCCCGCAGCGGCGGTCGTATCGGCGAGTCGATACTGAAGTAGTAGAGCTTGGTACGAAGTCGGTGCGACCCCTCGCTCACGCGCCTCTTCGACAAGTCCCTTCAGGACCTTGGGGTCGGTGGGAAGTTTCGGATTGACTCCCCCGGGTCCCTGGCTGGCGTCCCGATTAACCATCGGCAAGTTTAGGTAGCGCTCAAGTTCGCTCACCGCGTGCGCCGGTGGCGCTGCGATCGACCCCATAACCAACGCCGCGATGCTGACCACAGCAACGCCCAGGGCAGCCACCGAACGGCTACCCGAAAATACTCGTCGTCGACTCATACTCGGCAGTAGAACATCGGCACGTTTGCTAACCAAAATTCCCGGATTAGACGGGAGTTGACTTTCGTCTCACCACTTTCTCATGATTCTCCCAGGTCAACCGCCTGCTAGTTCCTACATATATGTCGAATTTTGAGTTCCGCCAGGGAGTGCAAGATCACGCTGAGGTCACAGAGTTTGCCCATCACATCGCTGCTTCGTCGGTCTCGGTGCCACATTGACTGCCGTGCAATAGTGATTGCCATGTCTTCTTCGCTCCCCCTCGACGGCGTCACGGTCGTAAGTATTGAGCAGGCGGTGGCGGCACCCCTTGCCTCGCGACACCTCGCCGACTTGGGTGCGCGGGTGATCAAGGTGGAACGTCCGGACGGAGGCGACTTCGCCCGGGCCTACGACGCCGCCGTCCACGGCTCGGGAGCCCATTTCGTGTGGCTCAACCGTGGCAAGGAGTCCATTGCCGTCGACTTGAAAGCCCCGAGCGGGCGCGAAGCAGTGCATTCGTTGATCCGGCAGGCCGACGTGTTCCTGCAGAATCTCGCACCCGGGGCCGCGGAGCGCCTCGGCTTCGGTGCCAGCGACCTTCGCGCCGCCCATCCCGAACTCGTGACTGTCGATCTGTCCGGCTATGGCCGAGGTGGACCTTTCGAGCAGCGCAAAGCCTACGACATGCTGATTCAGGCGGAGAGCGGCCTGATCTCTATCACTGGGACGCCCGGCGATGCGGTGAAGACCGGAATCCCGACGGCCGACATCGCGTCGGGGATGTACTGCGTTGAGGCAATCCTCGCCGCGCTGTTGCGGCGCTACCGGACCGGCGTCGGTGCGGCGATCGAGGTTTCGATGCTGGAGTCGACCGTCGAATGGATGGGGCATTCGCTCTATACGCAGCTCTACACCGGGCAACAGCCTGCCCGGATGGGCGTCAGCCATGTGACGATCGCCCCGTACGACTCGTACCCGACTGCCGACGGCGAGATTTTGATTGGCGTGCAAAGCGATGGCGGCTGGATTGCGCTGACTGCGGTGCTCGGGGTTCCGGAGTTGGCGACCGACCCGCGATTCCAGACGAATATGGCGCGCGTTGAGAATCGCGCCGCGTGCGACGCTGCTGTCGCCGATCGGACCCGCGGTTGGTTGACGGCCGACCTGGACGCAAAGCTCGCCGAAGCCGGTGTCCCCGCCGCCCAGATCAACGAATTGAAAGATGTGGCGGCGCATCCGCAATTGGCTGCCCGCAATCGGTGGCGCACGGTCGGGACCGAGTTTTCCCCAATCAGCGCGCTATTGCCGCCGGTGACGTTCGACGACGTCGAGGCCCGCATGGGCGATGTTCCCGCATTGGGGCAGCACACGGCTGAACTGCTGGCCGAGGCTGGTGTTGATCCGCAGGGTATCGAGCAGTTGGTGGCCAACGGCGTGGCGCGGCTACACCGCTAGCGGGACGGCGCAGGCCTTGGCACCTTCAAGTCTGCGTGCCAACGCGAACCACAGTAGAGCGATGGCAATGACGGCGAGAACCGGTTGGATGGGCGCGAAGTAGGCGATCGCACCCGATGATCCGAGCGCGATTAGCGCGATCTTGTTGCAGACCGGGCATCCGATCGCGAACCAGGTCAGCAGGGTGCCGATGACTCCCCAGCGACCTTCGCGGGGGCTTTCCCCCGCTGGCATCTGATCGGCTGGCGCCACATACGTCGCTGCCAGTAGTCCGGACAGAATCGCAGTGACGATCCAGACGGGATAGCTCCACATAGTCGGCGCAATCTCACGACTAAACAGGGTGTTTGGGATCATCACGGTACCGATACCCATCACCGCGAGTACCCCGAGCGAAACGACGGTCGCCACCAGAAGTTGACGGCCGCTCGCTTCGCGGATGGCCTCGGCGACGAGTTTCGGCGACGCACGGAACGTCGAAATTGCTGTCCTCACAACTCCACTGTGCCTGAGGCGATCGATACCTGCCTATTGATACCTATGGAATAGATGAGGCGGCGGGATGGTCGTACTCGACTAGACCGCGGCATTCCAGGAGGCACGAAATCGTGAAGTCCGACGTCAAGGAACCGACCACGTTGGTGCCGATGTTCCTCGCCGCGTATGTCTTTGCGGTCGTCATGATGGGCACGACGCTACCGACGCCGCTATACCCGCGGTTCCAGTTGGAATACGGTTTCGGTGCCGCCATCACCACCATCTTGTTTGCCGTCTACGCGGCTGGCGTGATCGCTGGCCTGATCATTTTCGGCCGCATGTCCGACAGTGTTGGGCGCAAGCCGATCCTCTTGTTGGGTTTGGTGCTGTCCGCGGTGTCGGCGGTGGCTTTCCTTGTCGGCGGTGCCCTGTGGATCTTGTATTTGGGGCGCATCCTTTCCGGCCTGGCCGCCGGAGTCTTCACTGCGACGGGAACTGTCACGGTGATCGGCAATGCGCCGCGGGGTCGTCTGGGCTTGGCCTCAACTGTTGCGACGGCAGCCAACATGGGCGGTCTTGGGCTGGGCATTTTGATGGCCGGGACTATTGCGCCAGTGGTGCCGGATCCACTGTTCGATCCGTTCCTCATTCACCTCGTCCTCCTGGTGATCGCCGGATTTGCCCTGTACTGGGTGCATGAAACTCCGCCGACGCGGAAGGGCATTTCCCTTCAGCTCCCGGGACTTCCGGAAGAGTCACGAGCCGTGTTTCTCGCGGCGGTGCCGGGTGCGGTTGCCGGCTTCTCGCTCGCTGGCGTGTATTCGGCAGTGGCTCCCAACCTGCTCACGACGGATCTGGGTGCGAGTTCGTCGGCGGTGATCGGCATTGTGTTGGCCCTCTTCTTCTTGGTTTCGGCGGCTGCGCAGATCGTGTTCCGGTCCTTGCCGGATCGCATGCTGATGGTGGTTGGCCTGATCGGCATTGTTGTCAGTTCCCTGATGCTGATCGGGGCCCTGTTAGCGATCAACTTGCCACTGTTCATCGCGGCCATAGTGGTGACCGGTTTCGGGCAGGGTTTGGCATTCATGGCGGGTATGCGAGCCTTGACGGCGGTGACGCCACCAGAGCAGCGTGCCAACGTCACGACGAGCTACTTCGTCGTGGGCTATCTGTCGATTTCGATCCCGTCGATCGCGACTGGCCTGATCGCCCACCCACTCGGCTTGGTGACAGCCACCGTTATTGCCGCAGCAGTGTTTGCCGCGCTCGCCTTCCTCGGTTTGCCGTTAACCAAACGTGTTCGCACTGCGTAGCTGCGCCGTCGCCCAGCTATGCCTGTCGGAGGTTGCCGCCGCTAGGCTGCCGCGTCCTCGGCGAGCGTAAGGGTGCGTCGTGCGTGCGAGCGCACTATCCGACGCTGACCGCCCGGGCGTGCCGGGTTGGCTGGCACGACGAACCACGGGTGATGGTCGGTGCCCAGGAATACTTCCCAACCGCCGTGGTGAACCATCGTGTGGTGCATCCGGCACAGCAGCACCGAATTCTCCACGCTGGTTTCCCCACCCTGCGACCACGGAACAATATGGTGCGCATCAGTCCACCCAACCGGACGTCCACACCCCGGAGCAGCGCAACCGCGGTCGCGGGCCTCCAATGCCTTGCGAATCGGAACGGTCACCGTCCGATGCTCACGCCCCACATCCAACACCGCACCCTGCCCGTCTACCCCGATGCGACGCAACGCCGAATCACACAACACCAGACCCACCGTCCGGTCCGACACTGGCCCGGTAAACCCGAGCGATGCGACCCGCCCCGACCCAACAGAACCTCGCTGCGCCACCCCCGTGGCCGAGCCTGAACTCCCCGAACCAGATTCGGCCACCACCGGAACCAACAAACTCACGTGCGGCAGAACCCCACCATTCGTGGGCCGGTCACTTCCGGCCAGGTACGTTCGCACGATCTGCCCGAACGCGTCCGCCCGACGCTGCCCCACATTCCGCGGATCCCGACTCCCATCGGGTGCCAACACCGGTCGGCACAACGGGTCGAGCGCCTGCCACAGCTCCTCCCCCAACACCACATCCACGTCCAGCTCCACACTCGTGCGACCATCAGCCCCGACCACCACACTCATCTCATTGAGCTCGGCGTTCTCGGCTACCGGAACCACCTCCGGATCCACTTCCGCCGCGGTCGGCGCCAACTCGATCGCGATCTCCCGCGCCCGAGCCCGAACATCACCGGGACGCTCCTGCACGATCAACCGACGCGCCACCTGCACCTCGGCCTCGGGATCGAGTTCAACCCGCTTCCCGACAAAGGTCAGGCCCTCACCCACCGCGTCCGCGTGCTCAATCGCTACCCCACCGACCAGGGCCTGACCCGCTAACCCGGCTAGGGCTTCCACCGACTCAAAAGCCTTCCCCACGCGAGCCAGCCGATACGCCACCGCCGGCGGAACTCCCAACCCCAACAACAAGTCGGCCCCGGTTTTTAACCGTTTCCGCATCGGAACCCCCACACGCACCGCACTCTGCACCGTCTGCGCCAGAAGCACATTCGCCACATTCAGCAATCGCACGCCCTCGACCAACACCGCAAGGACTTCACCGTCATCGATCCCGGCAGGCGAAGCATTGGCGAGCAACCCCGCCAACGAACCACCGCCCGAACCATCGCTGGTTCGCCCCTCCACCCCGGAGAGCTCATCGGAGAGCCGATCGGCGAACTCCCTGACCACTTCAGAAACGCTCATGACATTCCCCTCTTTCAAGAAACGAAATATTCGGCCCACCAACGCACCCGGCCGAGCCCGGGATCACCGGGAGCCACTGAGCTGGCGCAGCAACTAATCGACCCACCGAAAGGGCCGTCGAGCAGGCAGTAAACGCGCCCGACAGCCCCATGCCGCCAGGCCAGCGGTACCACCCATGTGCCGTCGCAGCACTCACCCTTACTTCCTCGGCAATGCCGTGGAAGCAGTTGGTGTCGCCGTGTGCCGCGACGCGCTTTTAAGTTTTCAAAGAACACCAGCCGCTCGAACAAAGTCGAGTAGTTGATGTGATATACGTTACTCTCTCTATCTGATTAGCACAAGTGTTCGATACGAAGAATTTGACACAATATCGTCATGACGGATGCATCCCTTGTCCCAGGTCAGCAGCACACCCGAGGCGCGCTCCCCTTCAACCAGGTCGACGTATTTTCGACCGACCGGCTGTACGGCAATCCCGTTGCCGTCGTTCATGATTCGGCGTCGTTGACGGACCACCAGATGGCGGCATTTGCCCGCTGGACGAATCTCAGCGAGACGACGTTTCTGCTGCCGCCTACCGACCCCGCGGCCGACTATCGCGTGCGAATCTTTACCCCGACCGAAGAGCTTCCGTTTGCCGGTCACCCCACTTTGGGTAGCGCGCATGCATGGCTCGAAGCTGGCGGATCACCACAGAACGAGGACTCCGTCGTCCAAGAGTGTGCTGCCGGACTTGTTCGGGTGCGGCGCAGTGAGGTTCTCGCGTTCGAGGCTCCGCCCCTGCAGAGACACGAGCCGGCCGACGCTGACAGCATTGCCCGGATCGCCGCCGCCCTCCGGCTCCCGCCCGCGGAGATCCAGTCTGCGTATTGGGTGGTGAACGGCCCCAAATGGGTGGCGGCTCTCCTTAAAGATGCCGACACGGTCCTCGGCGTTGAGCCTGACTTCGCCGCGATGGATGGCTTAGAGATCGGCATCGTCGGGCGCTACCCCGCCGGGTCCGACTGCGACGTCGAAGTTCGCGGTTTCGTCGGGGGCTCGCAGGGTTTTGAGGATCCGGTCACCGGCTCACTCAATGCGGGGATCGCGCAGTGGCTAATTCCCGGAGGTCAACTCCCGTCGTCGTACGTCGCTTCTCAGGGAACGGTGCTGGGCTGCCGAGGTCGCGTGCACGTCAGATTCGACGAGGGCCGAACATGGGTCGGCGGCGCGACGAACACCGTCGTCCGCGGTTCAGTCGAACTGGACTGACTTAGTCGCAGTTCGCCGCCGCTGCCAGGCCGGCGTCGCGTCCTTGGCGGCGGTAGTACGACTTTGCCGCCAGATTCTGCTGATGCCAGTACGCCCGAAGTGCAGCGGGCAGCTTCGGGATCCAGAAGCTCTCTTCGACGGGGACGAGTGGCTGGCGCGCGCCAAGCTGAACCTCGGCCACCACCACGCCCGGCCCCTCGGCCGTGTTCCGGGAAGCCAGAACAGTGCCGTCAGCTGCGACGATCTGCGTGGCACCGACATACGACGTCTCATATCCGACTGCCGTGCTGGTCCCCGGTGCCAACAGGAAGTCGGTCCGGAATCGCCCAGAGTGCGACGCCTGCAGCACCGGCGCCCCCACGCGGCGAGCGAATTCCACCGGAGCTTGCTCGGACAGGTAGCGGTTGTACTGGGCCAGCGGGCCAAAGGCTCGGTTGACGATCGGGCCCCAGTTGCTTGGCACCGTCCACCAGTGCGTTCCGGTCATCACGACGTCGACTCCGGCCAGGCGTCGGGCAGTCTGCGATCGAATCAGTTCCCAGCACACTGCCGCCCCCATGCGGCCGAGCCCGGTCTCGAAAACTCCATCGTCGTTGCCGGGTCCGTAGAAGGCGTTCTCCCACATGGTGGGGAGGTCTTTGTCGTGGAGGTGGACGCTGCCGTCGGGCTCAAACAGGTGGTAGCGGTTGTAGATCTCGTCGCCGTCGGCGATCAGCATGGAACCGCCGATACGTACCGACTCGCGGCGCGAGATGTCGGCCAGCATGTCGACCGCCGCATTCGACGGCGGCATCACGCTTCGATGTACTTCAGCCATAAGCGGCAGCGGAGAGGTCGCGAACTCGGGGATGGCAATCAACGTCGCGCCGCGGTCGATGGCCTCGGTGATTAGCGCGCGCAGTCGTCGCAGATTCTCGTCGACGTCGCCTGGGACGCCTTCGAACTGAATGGCTGCACCACGTACCGACACTGCAAGATACTCGACATCGCCCATGTACCGAACCTATCGAATGCCCGTTTTCCGGGACAGGTCGCTAGCGTCGAATTGATTTGCTGAGGTGAACCAACGCGTAGCCGGCGGGCGTTGGGGTTCGGTGCGTCTCGCGATAACCGAACCGTTCGTAGAGCCGCAGATTCGCAGCACTGCGCTCGCCGGTGAAGAGCGTGAGGTGGCTGACTTGCTCCGGTAGTCGTTCCTCGGCGAGCTGCAGCAGTCGACTACCGAGGCCTTGCCCTTGCAAGTCCGGTACGACGACGAGCCGGCCCAGTTCGGCGACAGAGTCCGGTGACAGTTGCACGCGGACAGCACCGACCAGGCGCCCCACCTCACTTCGCAGGCCAATTGCGATCACATCGGGCGAGGCAAGTTCGGTGACCAGTTCGTCGAGCGACTGCGTGAGTGGCGGCAACTCGACGTCATCGTGAGCCTGTGCCTCGGTGACATACGCAGCGCGCTGCAGGGTAAGGACTTCTCCAGCGTCAGCGGCGGTCAACGTAACCACAGGTTCCATCGGCCGAGTGTCGCAGTTGGGTACCCGCCCGGTCCACCGAATTTCGCGACCCCGCGCCCCCGCCATCAACAGGTTCCGTAGCGATCACATACGAACAGCTGCGGAAACTATTAAGCGTCAGCCTCGGACATAACTCGAACAGATCGCCTACTACGCAGTGTAGTAAATTCCTCGGCTGCGTCGTTGACATCGGCTACGTTGGCTGCATGGGAACTACAGGGGCGACAGACCCGATTCCCGTCGACGTGGAATCGGAATCGGGAGGGCTGACTGATGACGCTCGGCTGAGTGGACTAGCGGATCCGACGCCCCGGAACCCACGGCACCGACTACTTCGGGTGGTGCGACGGATTCTTGTCAGCCTGGTCTCGGTAATCGTTGTTGCCGTTGCGATTTCGGCGGGTTTCCACTGGTGGCAGACACCCCGCGACAAGGCGGCCATTGAAAACGAGATCGGCTCCGTCCACCGCTACGTCGAGGTGGACGGGCACCGGATGAGCGTAGCCGTCCAGGGCTCGGGACCGCGGACCATCGTCCTGATGCCCGGCCTGGGCACGCCGGAACCGATTATCAGCTTCAACCCGCTGGCCCAGCGCCTGGCCGCGCAGAACACGGTCGTCACCGTCGAGCCATTCGGGCTGGGCCTCAGCGATGGCACCGACGTCCCGCGCACCAGCGAGGCGATCGTCGACGAGACCCGGGCCGCGCTTCGAGAACTGGGGCTCGGAGGCCCCTACGTCCTGATGCCCCACTCGATCTCGGGTCTGTACGCGATGTGGTGGGCCACCCGGCACTCCGACGAGGTCGCCGCGGTTGTGGGGCTGGACGATGAGCGCTATACGACAGATCTTGCCGGGAGCGCTCCTGCGTGGCCGGGCTGGATGTCCGCCGTCACCGCGGTCGGCGGCGTACGAGACCTGATCGCCTTGGACAAGGGAACCAACTACCTGGGGCTGGTGGCTGACTACCAGGAGAGCCTGGGCGACGCGGCCGAGTACACCAAGGACCAGCAGGACCTGTACCTACGCGGGTACTCGTGGGTGTTGAACCCGACCATGCTGGACGAGACCGCCCACGAAGCCGAAAACGTGCGCGAAATCAAGGGAGCCATATTCCCCGCGTCCATGCCCGCGATGTCGATCCTTGCATCTTCATCGCTCCAAGCTGACCCGGAATGGGAGTCCTCCCACCGCGCGGCGATAAGCAACTCGGCTATTCAGCAGGTCACCATCATGGACGGCCACCACTACCTTTTTCATGCCCACGCCGCAGCGATTGCCGAGATGACACAGCAGTTCCTCGACGAGCATGTCCAGACTCAACGACGTTAGCCTCGGGCTTTCATCGCTGAATTCGCCTGACCTGCCGTTTTCATGAAGAAAGGTGCTCTGAGCTGCAATAATTGTTGTTGCGAAACGACAATCACAAGCAGGGCAAGGAGCACCTTTCTGGTGAAGAACTCTACCGTGTTTTACCCGCAGATTCAGGCCACCGCCGACGGCGGCGGCATCATCACCCACGGCGGCACCGTCCTGGCCACCCGTACCGCCGAACTCTCCGGCCTCACCGACGCGCTACGGACCGCGCTCGCGCCGTGGCGCAAACCCCTCGCGACCCACGATCCAGCGAAGATCCTCCTCGATTTGGCCACGAGCCTGATCGTCGGCGGTGACTGCCTGGCCGACATCAGCATGGTCCGCGGTCGTCCCGACGTGTTCGGTCTGGTGGCCTCCGATCCGACGGTCTCACGCCTGATCGCCACCCTGGCCGCCGATCCCGAGCGGGCTGTGAACGCGATCCGGGCCGCTCGCGCCGCCGCCCGCCAGCGGGTGTGGTCCCTGGCCGCCGATCAGGCTCCCGATCATGGTCGGTCGGCGAAGAAGCCGCTGATCATTGACATCGATGCGACGTTGGTGACCGCCCACTCGGAGAAGGAGCAGGCGAAGCCAACCTATAAGCGGGGCTTCGGTTTTCATCCGTTGATGGCGTTCATCGACCACGGGCCAGACGGGACCGGGGAGGCCGCTGCGGCGATCCTGCGGCCCGGCAACGCCGGTTCCAACACCGCCGCCGACCACATCACGTTGACGCAGAAGATCCTTCAGCAGGTTCCCGGCATCGGGTCTCGGCTCGGTAAGTCGATCCTGATACGCACCGACTCGGCCGGCGGCACCCACGACTTCATCGATTTCCTCGCCCGCCGACGCCTGTCGTATTCGGTCGGGTTTCCGTTGAACGAGACGATCGGTGACCTCATCGACCGGTTGCCGAAGAAGGCGTGGACCCCGGCCTACGACCCGGACGGTGAACCCCGCAAGAATGCTGACGTTGCCGAACTGACCGGAGTCCTGGACCTCTCGGGGTGGCCGGCCGGGATGCGGGTCATCGTCCGCCGTGAGAAGCCGCATCCGGGCGCCCAGCTGCGGATCACCGACCGCAATGGGTGGCGCCTGATCGCGTTCGCCACCAACACCACCGGCGGCCAGCTCGCCGATCTCGAGGTCCGGCATCGGCGGAGGGCCCGCTGCGAAGACCGTATCAGGATCGCGAAAGACACTGGCCTGACGAACTTTCCACTCAAAGGGTTCGCGCAGAATCAGATCTGGCTCGCCGTGGTCGAGGTGGCGTGCGATCTGCTCGCCTGGACCCAGATGCTGGCTTTGGCCGGTACCGCAGCGCGCCTGTGGGAACCCAAGAAGCTGCGCATGCGACTGTTTGCGACCGCGGCCCGCCTGACTCGTCACGCCCGCCGACTCCGGCTTCGGTACGACCGGCATCATCCGTGGAGTGGTCTGCTCGCTGCCGGCCTCGAGCGGCTGGCCGCCTACCCGGCACCCGGCTGACTCGGTAGCCGAGCCCTGACCTTACGAGATGAAAGAACCTGCTCTTCCGGTGATGTGGAACCCGGACGTATCCGACGATCGGCGGCCTTGTCGTACCCGACAGGCACAATCAGCTCACAACCATCAATCCGAAACCGCACAGGCCAGGACGTCACCCCGATGAAATTTCGAGGTTAGGTGCGGTCCAATTCGAGCAGGTGTCCATTCGTGCTTAAGAACGAAGGACCATCAAAAGCGTCCCCCGCCATTAACAGGGTTCGGCTCAAGGGGAGGTTGACTCACACGTGAACTGACGTTCGCGGTGGTCAGCGTCGACGCAGAAATCGTGCCCGGCAACCCTGATGGAGTTGCCGGGCACAGGGCAAATCTGTGGTGTACTGCCTCAGTAGCTCAATGATTCGGCCACGTCCGGACATTGGGGAACACGCTCAATGAGCGCATCTCGCGGGAGCAGAGATTTGCGCTCGTCGACAAGGTCTGGCGAGGTGCCGTCGCCGTGATCGATGAGGTGCGGCAGCCTGGCCTCGGTGGCCCCGGGTTCAACGTGGTGTTCTCGTCCGTCGAAGTGGCCACCGTGGAACTTCACTCGCATCGCCACAGCCTATGCCTATGGGAGTTCGGCGCCGATCGGGTCATCTGCATAAGGCCGGAACGCAATCGGACAGTGCCCGGCAGCGCCCAGGGTCTCCGCACCTGGTCCGACTAAGGGTACTTAGTGGCGAAGAATCCGTGATCGTCAACATGTCACCGACACTTCGCGCATCGTCCCAACTTTATGATGAATGACTTTCCGAGACCCTCTGTGACACCACCCGTCCACCAGGACTCAATCGGAAATCACAAATTGGGATAGTTCTTGTACTCGCCCAAAAAGTTTGCGACACTCTCAAACCGATCCCAGTCGTCACGACTATCGATAACTCCAGCCCAGAGGATAACGTCTTCCTCAGGACTATAGATGATTGAATCCGGAATCACCTCGAATTTACCAATCACGACGTCGCGTTCATGAAATCCGTCCTCATCTAACTCGTAACCCAACACCGATGCAAGAGCACTATCTTCTGGACTAAGTAATGTCAGGCCACTTCCGCCGTTGGAGTAATAGAGACGAGTCGTTCTCGTCACGCTCCACAAGTCATTCAATACTCCAGCTCGACACGATGAGCGTTCCTCCCAGTCCTTTATTTCCTGCATTGAGGCGGGCGGTTGATAGACCGTACTCGCAGTAAATTTAAAATCACCACTCGACGATTCCACTGGTGGGAACGAGTCGAGGATTGCAAGGATTTCGTTATCCATAAAATCGGAACCAATCACTAAATAGCGCATGGATTTCTTTAGGTAAAGGGATCATATTTTCAAATGTATGTCCGCCCCTATACTCCAAAGGGATGATGTGATGAATTTCCCAACCTTTCCACGATCCACTCCCGCTGGGGCAGGAGGCGATGGATAACCTCGAGCAGTCCACTCCCTGGGCCGATGCCAAAGCATGTCCCAGGAGGACAGCTCGACCCATTCCCCCGGGTGGAATCCCAGGTGTTCACCCCTCGCCGAAGGCTCCAGATCCTTAGGCACCGTATCTGGGGTTGGGCGCACCACGACGGCGACCCTGTTCCCCCACAAACATTGCTTTCCCCCTCATCCATCCGGGCACCAGCCTTCGGACCCCGCAACTGCTTAGTCGCAAACTTCACATCCGTCGACGTCCCATTCCGCAACGTCGTGGAAATACTCGGCATGACCTGCCCACCAATAACCATTGCCGGCGGGTACGAGATCGACATCTGCGCCGTCGGCCCACCAGTAACACCAAGCTGAACGCCATCCATCTGCCACTGACAAGCGACCTGGAAACCTGTGGTCAACACAGCAGCATCGACCGGTGAGGATCCGCAACCAGTGATCTCAGCGGTCCCACGCAAATCCAAGAGAGCCTCGTACGAGCCCCCTGCCCCCTGCCAGGAAAGCTCGTCGAAAGCGAACAGTCCTTATTTCGACAATACGTCCCGCCGGTACTCCCATCCGATCGCACGGCGGGCCTGAGCGAGCAAAAGATCGGGAACATTAGTGTGGTCGTCGCCGAGTTGGATGGTCACGCCGTTGAGGACTGGCTCGATCAGAACATTCGGGGGCAAAGCGGATTCATCAATGTCCATTTCCCAAACACTTGTGTCGAGGT
The DNA here is from genome assembly GCF_056682775.1 of Gordonia sp. 34D. NCBI lineage: Bacteria > Bacillati > Actinomycetota > Actinomycetes > Mycobacteriales > Gordoniaceae > Gordonia > Gordonia sp. 34D. The sequence continues at coordinate 3,046,028 of NZ_CM155293.1, forward strand.
AGGTGAACCACCCCAATTGACCTCTCCAGCGCGGGCCACTAGCCTTTCTGCGTGCGGCCCTGTCGCCTATAGGGGGAAGATTCACTTGTGGGTTCGGCTGCCCACCAGAAGCAAAGTACAAGATTTCATCAAACCGCAAAACGCGAGCGATATGGATGACAGCCTCGCGAATCTCATGTTTGCTGAGGATGAGATAGTCTCGGTCTCGGGCGAGCGAGTAGCGAGCAGGGTTTACTATCAGTAGAAAACTATTAACAGTTCCGGCGAATCCTCCGATCTTGCCGTCAACCTGGAACGGTATATCGCCGGGCGTCCTCAGCCTTATCGAAGATGTGGTGCTGATTTGCACACCTTTGTCCACGTCCATTTGGCCTCGTTCTGCCAAACTTCTTGCGTTGGCTACGTTAGACAGATCGATTAGCTGCTCCGGGATTTTCCCACTGCTTCCGACGTATTGGAATGTGTCATACCATTCCTCTGGAAACGTCTCTGGCGCAATTTGATGGAGGCCTTCGAACAAATTGACAATCCGGCTGGATACTGATTCCAGTTCAAGTTCGTCAGACGCTAATGTTCCAGATCCTGACAGATGGTCAAACTTCATTTTTCGGAAACTCCTTCGAAAGATTCGATCGACTACTGTGGCAGAATTCGGATGAACTCGGGAAATGTCAGATGGGCGAAAGGGGGAGTTGGTATTCCCTGACCACGCAAGAGGTCGAAATATTCCGTCGGGGTCAGCACCATCTTTTAGGCCAATGGCTGGGAAATGTCAGCCAACATCCTCGATCACTACCTCGACCCCACCGGCGAGGGCGAAGCAGTCGGCGACACCTACAATCTCACCGAGGATGAAGTCGACGGCCTAGGACGCGACGCCTACGACGGAGGTTACGGCCCCGACGTGAGGTCTCTTCCTGATGACCTCGCCTCGGCCAAGGCAGAAGCTTTGAAGGATTCGGAAATCTACTTCCGAACGCACCCGCACGCCAGCACATACGAAGCAGACAGCGGATGGAAGGTTTACGCAGGTAGTCAACCTGACCATATCTACGCACTCGGCCGGTACTCTTCAAATCTTCGTACGGTGGTTGAGCGTCAGCCCGATGGAAGCCGGGTTTTTCGAAAGCAGTTCTGGGTTTATGACTGGACTGATCGCGATCCGCAGAGCGACACGCGACGTAGTCTAATTTCTTAACTCGGCGGGGTCGACCAGATTGCTCACACTCAGTTCCATCCCCTAGGCCTCCCGAAACCTCGGGAGAGATCGAATATGACATCCTCTTCTCCATACGGACTCGCTGCGCTTATCTCAGCCGCAGCCTTTAAGAACCGCTATTTCCGATAAGGAGGTTCGCCAAATAGGATAGACCGGCACATTTCACGCAATCCGGAAATGGTTAGTCCATCCCAAGTCATCCAGGCTCGCAGCCAAATTATTACGGTAATAACGACCCAAGACACGACTGCCGAAATCCCTCCAGACTCGGGCAATACCCCAAATATTGCTATCGGGAGAACCGAAATTGCACAAATTCCAAGACCCCAGCGAAACCGCCCTCTTGATGCAAGGTTTTGCGCAATCGAAAAGCCAATGAAGATCGCACCGAAACCTAATATTACAATAACCATCACAGAACCCTTCGAAACGAGACTATTGCCGCCCTTCGGAGGAAGCGCTTCCGTTCACAAGAACACCAATGCTACTGAAGAACATATAAATCGTGAGTCCAATTACGGAGCCGGACAGAATTGGGTTCCCAAAAAAGATCAGCGCTACCCCTATAGCAAGCACGATAGCGAGAGAGATGGCCAAAGTTGAATTATAGACAACGCGGATGTGTGCACCTCGTGCTGCCACCGATGGATAAAGGAATAAAGCAATCCTAGTCGTGAATAAAATAGCCGCAGCCAATATCCCGAGAACTATTGTCATTCCTACCACCACCCCCGCCCTTTACCTAGGTCCCAGGCGAGACCTCCAATGATAGATCCAATCGCAGCAGTCACCGGGGCTGCGGGACCACCTATTGCTGCTCCAATACCCGCACCGGCCATACTGAATGCAGTAACTCCTCCAGCGTCTTTCAGTCCATCCATAACAGTTTTGTCTTCGGAGTAAACCGAGTTGACTTCCAGCAGAATCGTGGCACCCAACCCAAACCGTCGAGCAAATTTTCCAGAGTTCTTATAAAAGGATCGTTCACGGCTCCCGGCCTCGCTACCCTTTGCGACTACATCTAGCCCGTCACCCAAGGCTCCCGCTGAGCGTCCCGACCAATTGAGTGTTTGATCACGGTCATTATCACTGAGCCAACTACGATAAGCAGAAGCCGCGGCTTTATCTAGCACCCGCTCTTGCCCAGTAGCCGGATCAATAAATATCCTATCCCCAGGCCGGAGCAGTGTCTCGGTCCCCGTTTGCGGATTAATTACGACGTTGATTTCTACACCGTTTTCATCAGCTTGGCTAAATACTATGTACCCATTTTCTCGCAATTGCGATCGATGCGCGGCCCCAGCTCGGTCTTCTTCCAGTCCCGGCCCCTGAATAACGGCAGTAACCTTATCCATAGACTCGGCCAAATCTGACTGCCTTTGGAGTTCGGGGATATCTTCGATCATGCTCGGAGATGGTGCCGTTTGGACCATAGAGACGTTCATCGTTTCTGGATCGCCAACTATGGTCGCCGGTGCGCCATCGTCTGTCGTTCCTTGTGCAACCGCTAGCCCTTGATCGCGGGCTTCGGTGCGACTTCTCGCTTGCTGCTGCTCTTGCGTCAGAGGACCCGCAACAAATGGAGGCGCGGCGAGATAATCACCGCTGCTCTGCCTCTCAGACGCCTCCTGCAACGAAGCCATGTCCTCCTCGGTCGGGTCCGCGAGGATTGGGTACAGGGCATTGTCTGAAGGTTCGACGTGTTGGATGAGGTCGCCGTTCTCATCGACGGTGTACCACGTCTTCTGCGGCCGGCCAGCAGCATCAAAAGCCCACGGGCGAGCCACCTGACGAACCGCGTTGCCGTCCTTGTCATACACAGTCGCCGAACCATCAGGATTAACCGCCGTGCGACCGCCGTCGGGAACATTCATCGCAAACCGATACGTCTTCGGCGAAGACTCATCATGGATAAGCACCATCCGCGAGGGCCCCACCGTCGCCCGAGTCGATCCACCACGAGAAAGCAACGACCGTGCCCGAGGACTGGCAGCACCCACCGCCGCAACAGCAGCCAACAACCAGAACGGCAACGGAATCACACCACCATCGCCACCGCCAGGTGGACTCACAAAAGCCGTCTCGGCCGGAGCCTGCCGCTCACCAACCGTCACCGGTGCAGGCACCACAGTCGGTTCGGGGGTTCCTGGCCGACCAGGCTGCCCCTGATCGGTGCCGCGCTCGACGGTGGCCGGAGCCGGAGTCCTCCCCGGCCCCGTGGTCGCCGGCGGTCGGTTACCCCGTTCCGGGGTCGGGCCACCCACGATCGGGGTCCCGTTCCCTTCACCAGGACCCGGACCAGCATCACCACCAATCACCGGACCACCCTGCGACGGGGCACCCGGAGCACCCGCCTCCGGCGGGGCCTGCATCGTCGGCGGAGGCGTATAAGTCGGCACGCTAATACACGGCCAACCCGACCCATACTGAGCCCGCATCTGATCACACAAAGCATCAGCCCCAGCCACACCAGCACTGCCGCTGGTACCGGTCAAGGCAGCTACCGCAATCCCGGCCGAAACCACCAGAGTCCCCAACCCAGCAATCACCGCCGCACCCCGGCGGCGACGTTGTTCCCTCACAAACATTGCTTTCCCCCTCATCGCGCTGGCGCCCCTATTCGGTGTTCTTGTTGCCGCGGACCGCACCGACAATGCTGTCGACGCCGGACCAGAACCAACGCCCAGCGATCGACATCACCAAAAAGAACCCCAAAAACACCAACACCTGACCGTGCTCAGCAGCCCACGGACCCAGATTCGTCAGATTCATCGCCGCCAACACCAACAACACACACGCAGCAACAAACAACACAACAGTCCACACCGGCACCGACCCCGACCCCTCCCCAGCGGCCTGACCATCAACACTCTCCCCCGAGTGTCGAGCACCCACATCAGTTCCCGTACTCACAGAATTCCCCCTGAAGACGTCATAAAATTTGAACAAAAGACCTGGTCGATCAACCCTGGCAGGTTAGAGGTGATGCGGCTTGCCGTACAGGCTGAAGGTGTTGTCGTTGACCGCCGTGCTCATCGCCACCCGCACATACGCGCGGACTGCGGGCTTAGCCAGACCCACACAACCGGAGATCTCCACCCGCACACCCTCCATCCGGGCACCAGCCTTCGGACCCCGCAACTGCTTGGTCGCAAACTTCACATCCGTCGACGTCCCATTCCGCAACGTCGTGGAGATACTTGGCATGACCTGCGCGCCAATAACCATTGCCGGCGGGTACGAGATCGACATCTGCGCTGTCGGACCACCCGTTACACCGACCTGAACGCCATCCATCTGCCACTGACACGCGACCTGGAAACCTGTGGTCAACACAGCAGCATCGACCGGCGAAGACCCGCGACCGGTGATCTCGGCGGTCCCCCGCAAATCCAAGAACGCCTCGTAGGAACCATGGCCACTACTTAGTGCCGGCACCGAATGCACCCGCTCACCAAACTTGCCCAAGTGCACCTTCCAACCATCATCAGAAGTCCGCACAATCGACCGATCAGCAAACGAACCACCCGGTGCCGCCCCCGCCACACCACCACCGAGCAGCAACGCCACCACAGCAGCCAACACCGAAACAACACGCACAACGCGCATAAACAAAATCCCCCTCGAACAACCAGGAGAACCCCAGACACCCCGAACCCCGCACCAACACACCTCGTCAGCTACGAAGCAACGCCCCTGAACTTCCCCCTGCGACTATCGCTATACCGAGACATGCAACCACACAAACCATCGACAGCAAACCACCAGCAACCCATCCGTCATTCGAACCCCTTAGGAGATGAGGCGCCTCAACTAATGAGATCTCTTCTCTAGCAACACAATTCGCCACAGAAGGCTCATGCACGTAGGCCTGTTCAAATACAAGAAGCTAGAAGCCAGATTGCAGCATCCGAAAGTAGCGGCACTTTCGTCGGCCACCGACCCCCAGGCGTGAACGCGAAATCTAGCCCCACGACTCGTTCTTCCAGGTGCCGTGCCCGAGGTTGGCGACCCCGTCCCCGGGTGCCGCACAATGCCGATTGTCAGCACCGCCACGCGAGTGTCATAACCGCGTGTGACGATTGAAACGTGGCTCCCGAAATCCCGTCTCTCAATACCGCCTACAACAAGATCGCAACGCGCAGCAACGACCTCGACGATGCTGTGCTGGTCGAGGAACTTCGTGATCTCCTTGGATCCCGGCTCGTGGCATATTTGGCTGGCGCCTCAAGCACCACCATCGTCAACGACTACGCCACCGGCGCAGTACCGGTGCCCGCAAAGATCCACGGCCACCTACACCTGGCCTACAACTTCGCAGCATTGCAGCAGCAGCTTGGGGCCTCGCCACGCGTAATCCAGGCCTGGTTCCAAGGACGCAACCCCAGACTCGCAGAACGTGCACCAGCACGCGCCATCCTCGAGAACCCCACCGCCACCACGGACCACTTACTGATCGCCGCCGCCGCGACACTCGCAACCTAAGCGCACCGGCGAGCGCGAAAATTCTCCCAACTGCTCGCCCCACCGCAAAGAATGAAGAAGCGTGAATGACGGTCGGCAATCGGGGACGCCAGGACTCAGATCCCCAAATCCGACCCATACGCCGAACAACAAACATCGCCAGGCAAAACAAAGAGGTCAGGCCACATTTCTGCAACCTGACCTCTTGGTGCGATTCGTCCTGAACCGCTCTTGGTGAGCGGTTCAGGCAAGGAGGCCAGGAGCCTGTTCCCACCTACCGTTCCGATCAATTGCGGTCGCGTTTCCGACCAATTTTCGGAGGTCAAGGGTGCGAGCAAAGGCGCACGCTGCAGGCCCGGCATCCGCTGGAATCGGTCGATCTTGGAGGTTTCGCGGTTGCGGCACTAGTGGGACTGCGCCGCTCATGGTGGCCAAGGAGCCGATTGGTCGTGGTCATCGGTTCTGATTTCCGAGTGTTTTGCGCGAAGACGAGCGCCGCTTGATCGCCCCTGCCGGGCTTCAAGCGGCGCTCGTTGTCTGTATGCGCTATGTCCTGTTCGGCATTCTTATGGCTGGTTTGCCGAGGTCGCGGTCCAGACGGTTCCAGTTCGCTCGGACGGATTCGGTCTTGCGGCGGTCGACGGATTCAAAGCGCGTGATCTCGGTGACGTTGACGACCGCGAAGGCCATCCCAAAGATCAGTTTGATCAACGGTTCGCGGCGGGCACCGTACTTGAGGTCCTGAAGTCCTCCGACACTCCGCCGTTTGACCAGGCTAAAACGCTGTTCGGTCAGAGCACGTGCCGCCTCACAATAGATCGCATGATCGAATGACCCAGGGGCATAGTGACTGAGTTGTTGCATGCGCTGCTGGTCTGCCGTCAAGGTCACAGTCACCGTCGGTTGCGTACAGCACTTGTAGATCGGCTCCGACGCCGGCGGATCCACCAGTGGCAGGTCGAGACGTCCTGCCGTGTCCGCGTTCTGCCATCTCGTGCATCGAATATTGCCCAATGCCGCTGGACAGGTCAGCACCATTTTCGGAACGAGTGCCGACTCGTCCTCGGATACATCTGGTCGACCTCGCCCGGAACGCTTCATCATCGGCTTGCGGTCGACGCCCATCAGCCGCGGTAGCAGTTCGCGCAGTCGGAGGTCGCGTGCCTGCCAGTCATCGTTGGCCAGGAGGTCCCGCATGCGGACTACAAACTTGCGTCCTGGTGAGATCGCGGCCGTTGACGGGCAGTACCAGTTTCCTGATACCTGGACGGGTCCGAGTCGCTCGCCGTTGGCGTCGACGGCCCAGTAGTCGGTGTTCCAGTGCACCGGATACGTGTGAACAGCGGCGTACTGGTTCGCCATCTGCCACTCGAACAAACCCTTGCGGAGGTAGCCCATGTCGAAGGTGATCATCGGCCATCGAGCCCGTTTGCCCGTGGCTCGACTGTCGAATCCGTTCAGTCGGTGATGGTGCACAGCTTCATCAAGCCCGTCCAGCGAGCCAGCAGTTGGAGAGTGAATCGCTATGCCAGTGAACAGAATTGGTCGATTGTGAAGTGCATCGGGCGGACCAACCGAACTCACCGCAGTAACACCGAGACCCCACCCTCTCTTCTTGACCGCACCATCCTTCGGATTCCTCGCCGATGCGGTCTGAACCACGTTGGCCAGATCTCGCCGGTACAGTCCGCCGGTGTAGACCGACCCACGACACCGCTCGCCGCCGCCAAACACCTGGTCAGCAGAGGAAGTGTCGATGATCGTTTCGTCAACGACGAGATCGCCGACACCGACATCAGTGTATTTCGGATCGATCGAGCCTGCCACGAGACGATTGACCACGATCGACAGGCGTTCTCCAGCCAACGCGTAGGCGGCGACCTGTTCGGGTGTTCGGCGAGCGATGATTCGATTGTGTTCGGCGATCGGGGTGAGACGTGCGGGCTGGTCGGGTGCGGAGTCCAGGCAAGCAAGCGCACGGTTCAGCCAATCACGGAAGCTCGGTAAGGCTCGGCGCGGAGCCTCCCGCATCACTGTCAGCGCATCTGGATCGAGGCCCACACTGGCACACTGACCAGGCGTGAAATCCAGCATCGTGCGAAAGAGGGTCGCGACGGTCGGCTCGGACCGGCGAAACATGACGCAGGCCAGCGCCACGAGTACAGCAAATACGTTGTACGGCAACGTATTTGATCGCACCGTTGGGGTGGTGCACTCGGTCCGCCATTGATCGATCAGGGCAGCCGCCTGGGAGCGTTCCACCAGGGTCAGCGCCTTCGCGAACAGCTCGTCGCTGCAGACAACGGCGGGTTCGTCGATACGCGGGTGCACTGTCATGACGCGACCGCCTCGGCCGCCTCCAGCGAGGCGACCACGGACTGCAGGTCGCCGGGGCCAGGCACGGCCAGTCCCATATCCGACAGGCGTGGGAAGTTACTGAACCCCGCAAGCTGCATGAAGGGCAGCATCGGCAGGACATTTGCCGTCTGCACCAGCCAGAAATTCCGGAGTGCCTTCGCGTCAAACCGCTCCTCGTACTCCAATTCGCGGAGCCTGTCGTTGACACGGTTAATGCCATTACCTTCAACCGAAGGGTTTCGCCCGAACGCCATGATTAGGTCATGACAGGCGTGTTCGGCGTGGTCCTGAATCCGAGTCGCGAGCCGCTGATCCCGGACCGGCACAGTCCGCGGCGGCGTGGACGGACGCTGCAGGGTGACGAGGGTCCATTGCCGTCCGTTGATCGTCTCGATGCGGACATCACCCCGACGCAAGTGGTGCAATTCCGTCGAACGCGCGCCAACGCCGGCAGTGAAATCAACCAGGCTCGTCAATGCCCTCCGCCATTTGGGATTGAGCGTGCGGGCGATCGTGTAGAGCGCAGCGACCTCTTGCTCGGTACTGGGAGCCGTCGCCTGTTCCCGTGGTGCCTCAATAACATTCGCTCTTGGAAACTCCCCCGGGTAGAACATCCGACCTGCACCGTAGAGCTGCCACCGCACCGTCCGCCGGCTCGTCAGATTGTTGTCAGTCAGGAACTGATCGATGCTCGCCCGCCGCAGAGCCCGACGCGCATCGACATGCCCAGTCCGGTAATAGTGGGCCACGAACAGTCGGACAATTGCCCTGAAGCACTCGATGTCGGTCGTCTCTGAAACGAACGGGACGCAGGCTTGTGAGCGCGCCGCTGCCTCCCGGACCAGTTCACCAATGGCGGGCTGCCGTAGCCGCAGCCCGGCCTGCCTCATCGATTCCAGTCGCGCCCGATCAAGACCGTCTAGGCTGATCGGGACAACATGCGCCCCGTCGAGAGACACGATCGGCGTATCCCGTGAGTCCTCGAGCGTCGGAATCACAGCCCGCGGCGCGGGGCCGCCACGAGTTCGCCCCATCACAACCACCCCCGATCCACTGATCGGCGGGGTGCGTTGCATTCGTGTCGCAGACACGATGAAATAGACATGGCCTAGGCCTCCTCTTAGCTGGACGGAATAGGTGGCGACCTCGTAGGTCGCTCCGTGGGGGCCGGTGTCCGCCGGTCTCCACGGCACTCCGACACCACGACAGTGACGCCGGTAGGAAATCTCCCGCGAAGAATTTGCAGCTCAACTACCTTTTTCGCGGTGGTTGAGTGAGGCTGGCGGCGGAATGCCCGTGGGCTGCACCCAGGGAACCAAGACCCTGCGATCGGCAGCACCTGGCGACACGCGCAGCAAAGTAGACTGAGCCACAGCGGGCTCCTTTCAGTGTCAAGGACCCGTCAGGGGGCGGCGCCGTTGGCGCGGCGTTGCTCCCGCCCTCAGATTTATGGGTCGGGACGATCGTTTCAGGAACACCTCCGATTGTCAATTCATTCCAAATATCCACCTGCCAGTACCGGGGCAGGAACAGCAGTTACCTGCATGAATGAATGCGCTACGCGTCGCTTTCCCTGTTCCGATCTGTTGTTTCCTTCGCGGTACCGCTAGACTCGAGGAACTATTCGAAGCCACACAACCCAGTCGACTGACCTCTGAGTGTCAGCGGCGATAGGTATACAGACGTCATGCCATCACTTGCTGATGTCGTCGCTCAGCTCGACGCTCGACGACGTCCCCTGTCCGCGGCCGCGTGCCTAAATCCAGAATGCGGCAACCAGTGCTCGTACCCGAGCCAAGCTCAGGGGCGGCGCCCCTTGTTCTGCTCATCGCGCTGCGCGAAACGCTACTCAGCCCAACGCAATCAGCTCATCGCCGATTTGAATCTCATTGACGACGGCCTAGAACAGACCTCCGCGCGAAGCAAGATCGGCATCCACCTGCAGCAACAGCGCGCCCACGTCTCCTGGCTCTTAGCACGCTACGGTGGAGAGCCCTCTGACGACCGTCAGTTCCCGAGCTGAGAAGAACCACAGTGGTTCGTTACCCAGGGCTCACTCGAGCGCCAGGCCCTCCTGACGCGGTGAGGCCGCGCCGCACGGAGGCAGGTCAGCAGGACACGACCACTCGAGCCTCGTTGCGCGATCACCCGGGCTTCGATAGCGACTCATACTGACGAAGCAAACGTCTCGACCTTGTGCGCAACGAAAGCCTGGTCAGGAAATAGGAGCAGCGATGATTGAGTGGAGAAAGCTGGATCAGCCTCAGTTCGATAGCGTTATCGAGCTTCTGCTCCGGAGAGCAAACAAGGGTCGCAGAGTCGACGTTGTCGACGGTCGAGGCGGCGACGGTGGGATCGACGTACGGGTCATCGGCCCGCCTATGCTCGATGGCGGGGGTGTTCGCCTCCCACCACCGACGCCGTGCACAGTCCCGCAAGCCCGGGCCACCGGTGCACGATGATCTACTCGCGTTCGTCGACCGACATGCGCCAGCCTCGATTCTCTGAGACCGTGATGCCCACGTCAGCGAGCTCATCGGTCAAGAACCGATAGCCCAATGTGGGGTCGCCCTCATGAAGCTCACGCAAGGCGTTGATCGCGTGCGCGTCATCCCAATCACGCTGACTGAACGGCTCGGCGAGCCACTGGTAGTACGCCTGTCTGCTGATTTTCAGCACCCTGCACGTCACCGCGACCACACCCTGATGCGGGCGCCGGTCGCGGCCATCTCACGGACGAGCGGGAAGACTATTTCCCCGGCAGATTTGCCTGCGACAGATACGCCGCTGCCCGGCGCAGGACCTCGTTCTCCTGCTCCAGCAGCCGGTTGCGCTTCTTTAGCTCACGAAGCTCTGCCGCCTGCTGATCGGTGACGCCGGGACGGTTCCCGTCCTCGACGTCGGCCTTCTTCAACCAGGTCGACAGGCAGCCTTCGGAAATCCCGAAGTCCTTCGCGATCTGCTTCAACGGAGCGCCGCCCTTACGGGCCACGGCCACAACGTCGTCGCGAAACTCCTGGGGGTAGGGCTTGGGCATGGTCAACATCCTCCCAGCGAGGAAATCCTCACAGGCCAGGTATCAAGCAAAGCCTGGGCAGTCCCCATGGCCACCGCAGCTCGTGAGCATTCGAACGTTCCGCGGTGGCCGGACAGATCAATTGGCAGACAACCCAGCAGGGCGTCAGTCGTACCCAGAGTCACGACCAACCACGGAACTACCAATCATCATCAATGTCGTACCCGACAGGCATGATTAGCCGTACAGCCATCAATCCGAAACCGCACAGGCCAGGACCCCACCCAGATGAAATTTCGAGGTGAACAGCCCAGACTCCTAAGATAGAGCTAGTGTCAGATACTAAAGGGCACACTCGACTCCGAACGAATAACTCGCTTCAATCTATTCCGCCACCGACGGTCGTTCATTATTGCAATAAGACTTTGCCAAAGCGGATCATCGTCGGAGTATCCGAAAGTTAGAGCCAGAATTAGCGCCGAAAGATTCCGATCGTTACCATTGTTGAAGTCAGAATTTGAAATCTCGACACGCTGATCTAAGAACTCCTCGAGAAACATACGAATCCAAGCCACATTAATATCCTCATCAATGGCATGCAGCCGCCCTTCGATTCCCGCCAAAATGGCTTGCACGGTTGTTTTAGATGTTAGGAACTCTGTGCGTTGAGATTCAGGTACATAGGTTAGCCCAACGTTAACTATTTGATTCACTCGGATAAGAAGGACCACGAATGCCGGCTCGATAAGCTTCATTCCCGCCACTGTCTGCATCACATGACGAGTGAAGTCATCTAGGACCTTAGTGCCGTCGCCCGAGTCCTGAATCTCGCTCCATGACTGATTTACTAAGTCACGAAAGTAGATGCAGTTCTCCCTCCGCGCCTTAGAGCTTCTTCCAAATTTCATTTGCCTCATCTAAGACCTCAATAACTCGACTCCATGAACTTTCGACCCACGGGTCAACCCCGAGCAGGAACAAGCATATTCCCGCAACAGCGGTCCCGTAGAGTCGCTCATCTTCCGTTTCATCCTTGATACTGGCCGGAGGCGCTGAGTCAAATTCGAGCATCGAATCGACCCGAAATAGCAGCTCCTCTAGCGACATTGGAACAAACCTATTGATGGCTGGATAGATTGATGCAACAAATACAGCTAGGGTAGCGTAGTCAGTAGACGGACTCACCGCCTCACTGATTAACCTGTGTGCGATGACGCCCATGCCAATATGAGTTTCCGACCAATCCGGATCGGACAGCATGACTTTCAGCGGATCAGTTAGATCACCCTCGCCCCTGCTGAGATACTTCGAGAGCTCACGTAGATCCTCCAACCTACCTGGCCGAATCATTTAATCCCCTTTGTAAAACGAAATAATCGAGAGAGTGCCTTCATGATCGCAGCGGCCACTAGTGCGATACCGACAACCACATCACCGTAGGCAATACCTGAGGGCGCGGGCGCACCCATACTGGGACCAGGGACCGGCTGAATAGTTCCGCTTCCTTTTTCATTTGATCGGGCCAAGCCATTTCCGATTTTTGATATGCTATCCAATTCCTTCTTAAGCCCACCCGCTCCTCGCGCCACGACTTCTGGTCCGGTTGTCCCGTATTCGGGACGCTTCTCGCGAACGCTCCTATGCCGTTCATTGAGTCCACGCGTTTCAGGTAACTTATTATTGCTGCGCGGTGTGGTCTTTCCAGGAGAATCCTTACCTCGGTTACGAAAAAGTCCCCAAAGTGCTTTACCTCCCCGTCCGATCCAGCCCCCTGGAATCACGGAGAGTGCCAGTTGGCCGAGCATGCCGTCGTCGACCACGCTACCGGAGTCAAGGACCCACTCTTTCAAGAGCACGCCGTCGCGGTCATACTTTTGGACGGTGGTCGGCAACTGATCACCGGAAACTGTTTGTGTGTACGAGCCATCGGGAAACTGTTGACCCGGAATCACCTGGATTCTTCGGCCGTCAATCACTGCAGTGCGCACAGCATTGCCGGCTTGATCTGTACTGAGGACCCACCAATTGCCCGCGTCATCCTGGGCCGCAGGTTGCCCTGATCCCGTAAGGCCCGTTCCATCTGCGAACTCATAGACCATTTCATTCTCGAGTGCCCGTCCCGCATTCACGACCGGGCGCTCGACGAGTTCACCATTCTCGTTGCGCTCGAGCAGGTAGTAGCTCAGGCCGCCATCGGTTCCGATCCGCTCGTGAACACGACCTTCCAGCCGCTCATTCCCGATCGTCGAGGCAACCCACTCCGGATATGTCAGATCCTGCCCAGCCGCCGGCCGATCGGCCTGGCCCTGCGGTAGCGGCTCCTTGCTGAACGACGGATCCAGCAGATCCGTCCAAGGCGAGTACGTCGGGTCCGAGGCGAACGGACTGTACGGATCCACTTCAGGTCCGGGATCTGGATCGACGGGGACCCCATTTACCGGGCCGGTGATGAGACGGGTCCAATCATCCGTCGGCTCCGGAGCCGGTGCGGGCTCGGGTTCGGGGTAAGTCAGGGGGTTGTACGGATTAAAGGTAGGTTCCGGCTCAGACGAGTCATCGAAGGGTGCGTTCATCATTCGCGTCAGACCTGGGTTGTCGTCAGCAGGTGCCGGAGCGTCCTCGGGGTATGTGAGGGGGTTGTACGGGTTGAAGGTAGGTTCCGGCTCAGACGAGTCATCGAACGGTGCCGTCATCAACCTGCTCAGACCTGGATTGTCATCCGCCGGTGCCGGTGCTGGTGGTTCGGGCGGTAGCACCATCGGGCTTCCCTCTGCCTGCGGCTGATGTGCAGGCTGAACTACCGGACCTTCGTCACCTGCAGTGGGCGGCAGTTCCATCGGGTCGGCGAGGATGGGGTACAACGCATTATCTGCCGGCTCCACATGCTGAACCAGATCACCATTCTCATCAACGGTGTACCACGTCTTCTGCGGACGACCCGCAGCATCAAAAGCCCACGGACGCCCCACCTGACGAACCGCGTTCCCGTCCTTGTCAAACACAGTCGCCGACCCATCCGGATTAACTTTTGTGTACCCACCATCAGGAACATTCATCGCAAACCGATACGTCGTCGGCGAAGACTCATCATGAATCAACACCAACCGCGAAGGCCCCACCGTCGCCCGAGTCGAGCCACCACGAGAAAACAACGACCGCGCCCGAGGACTCGCCGCCCCCACCGCAGCAACAGCAGCCAACAACCAGAACGGCAACGGAATCACACCATCACCACCATCACTGGCCGGACCCACATACGCAGTATCAGACGGCGACTGCTCACCAGCCTTCACCGGACCCGGCGACGCCGGCCCCTGCGACGCCCCCGACCGCGACGGTGGCTGTGGGGTCTGTGGGGACGACCTCTGCGGGGTACCCCGATCAACAGTGCCCGGCGCAGAAGTGCGCCCCGGCACCACCGGAGCCTGTCGATGACCGGTGCTCGGGCCACCCACAATGGGGTTACCGTCACCCTCACCAGGACCGGGACCGGCATCGCCACCAATGACCGGACCACCCTGCGACGGGACCCCCGGAGCACCCGGGGCCGGCGGGGCATCCATCGTCGGCGGCGGCGTATAGGTCGGCACACTGATACACGGCCAACTCGGCCCATACTGAGCCCGCATCTGATCACACAATGCATCAGCCCCCGCGGCACCAACCACGCCACCAGAACCGGTTAACGCAGCCAACGCGATCCCCGCCGACACCGCCACCATCCCAAACCCGGCGATCACCGCCGCCCCACGACGGCGACGTTGTTCCCCCATAAACATTGCTTTCCCCCTCATCGCGCTGGCGCCCCTATTCGGTGTTCTTGTTGCCGCGGACCGCACCGACAATGCCGTCGACCCCAGACCAAAACCAACGCCCGGCGATCGACATCACCAAAAAGAACCCCAAAAACACCAACACCTGACCGTGCTCGGCAGCCCACGGACCCAAATTCGTCAAATTCATTGCCGCCACCACCAACAACACGCACCCGGCAACAAACAACACCACCGTCCACACCGGCACCGAACCCGCCCCCGCCTCCGACCCCCGCGCTGGAGCCTCCGCTGCTGGTGCTGGTGCCACATCTGCGGCCTTCACCGCACTAGTACCCCGTGCCCGATCGCCGGCACCAGCACGCGAATGACGAGCAGTGACATCACTTCCGGTACTCACAACTTCCCCCTCAAGAGTTTTTTAGAACAATCAACAAGTGGTGATCACCGCGGCCTGCCAGTGGGACTACAGGTGATGCGGGCGGCCATAAAGACTGAACGTGTTGTCATTGACCGCCGTGGTCATCGCCACCCGCACATACGCACGGACCGCAGGCTTAGCCAGACCCACACACCCAGAAATCTCAATCCGGACACCCTCCATCCGAGCCCCAGCCTTCGGGCCCCGCAACGCCTTGGTCGCGAACTTCACATCCGTCGACGTTCCATTGCGCAACGTGGTGGAAATACTTGGCATCACCTGCGCGCCCAAGACAACCGCCGGCGGGTACGAGATCGACATCTGAGCAGTTGGCCCACCCGTCACACCCACCTGCACACCGTCCATCTGCCACTGACAGGCGACCTGGAACCCGGTGGTCAACACCGCCGCATCAACCGGCACCGAGCCGTGACCACCGATCTCGGCAGTCCCCCGCAAATCCAGAAACGCTTCATAGGAACCGTGCCCCTGACTCAAAGCCGGAACCGAATGCACACGCTCAGCAAACTTCCCCAGACGCACCGACCAACCGTCATCAGAAGTCCGCACAATCGACTGATCAGCAAACGCGCCACCCGGCGCCGCCCCCGCCACACCGCTACCAACAACCAGCATGGCTACCGCGGCAGCCACCACCGAAACAGCACGAAACACGCGCATATGAAGATCCCCCCAACGCAAGACGACGAAACCCCGACCACCCCGCCCTGACGCCGACAACGAACCGCACCAGCAGCGAAGGTAGAGCCGCCAAATTCCCGTTTGTGACTACCGTTACACCAAAATGCAACCACAGAAAATATCGACAGCAAACCACTAGCGAATATGGGATAGATCACACCACGCTGGCAGATACGGTTCTCCGACGCCCGAACTTTCTTCCATACCAACCAGATTCACGACCTGGCGACACCGAGAAACTAATCCTTCGACAGCCGCCCCACTCCGCCACGCACCGTCTGCTCATCGCCGCCGCAGCAACCCTCGCGACCTAAAATCACCGCCCGAGTGAGGTTCCCCAACCACTGGCCCGACCGCCACAAAACGGAGAATCCTGAACAACGGCCAGCATTCGGGGACCCCGAGACTCAGATCCCCAAATCCGACCCATGCGCCGAACAACAACCACGGCCAAACAAAACAAAGAGGTCAGACCGCATTTCTGCAACCTGACCTCTTCATGCGATCCATCCTGAACCGCTCTTGGTGGGCGAAGGGGGACTTGAACCCCCACGTCCCGAAGGACACTGGCACCTGAAGCCAGCGCGTCTGCCATTCCGCCACTCGCCCGTGGCTAGTCGTTTAAACGACTGGTGTCCGCAAGGACTTGAAAAAGATAGCACGCATGCAGGCGCAAACGAAAAACGTCGCTGGTAAATCTGCACTGACCTGCCACTTTTGTCCGATCGCGAGACACCCAACCCTCTGTTACCAATGTGACACGCGGTACAGGAGTCGTTTGTCGGTCTCCAACATGGCGTTATCGCCGGTAACATGATTCTACAAGGTATGCACGCCGACACGCCCACCACAGAAAGGCCCGTGATCCCGTGAGTTTTTTTGACCGCGTCGAGCGCAAGCTCGAGTCTGCCGTCGACGGTGGGTTCGCCCGCGTCTTCGGCGGAAAGGTCGCACCACAGGAGATCGAGAACGCTCTGCAGCGTGAAGCCGAGACCTCCATGGAGGACCTCGGAGACGGCGCAACCCTGGTCGCCAACAGCTACACGGTGACACTCAGTGACTCGGATCTTGACCAGGTCGGGACCGAGTATGAACTGAACAGGAAAATCTTCTCGCGCCACTTAGCTGACTTCATTCGAGACAATGGGTGGCAGACTTATGGGTCCGTGGTCGTAGAGTTCGAACCAGCACCGTCTTTACACACCGGACAATTCCGTACTCGCGGGGTCGTCAATCCAGACGCCTCACCGAAGCCGGTGGCACCACCTAGGGTGCAAGAAGACCAAAAGAAGACATACCGACCCGAAAGTCACGACCGAGGAGCCCAAGCCATGACCAATCCCCCCGGAAACGACCAGGGCGGCCAAAACTACGGTTACGCCCCCCAAGGCGATCCCAACCAGCCCCAGTACGACTACAACCAGCAGGGCTACGACCAGGGTCAGCAGGCGTACGACCAGCAGTACGGCCAGCAGCCCGCGTACGACCAACAGGGCCAGCCCTACGCACAGCCCGCCGACCAGGCCTACGGCCAGCAACAGTACGACTACGGCCAGCAGGACCAGCAGGGTTACTCCCAGCAGGGCTATGACCAAGGTCAGCAGCAGTACGCGCAGCCAGGGTACGAGCAGCCCGCGTACGACCAGCAGTACGGTCAGCAGCCCGCCGCCTACGACCAGCAGTACGGCCAGCAGGGCTACGACCAGCAGTACGCACAGCAGCCCGGGTACGACCAGGGCTACGCACAGCAGCCCGGCTACGAGCAGCAGGGCTACGACCAAGGCCAGCAGCAGTACGCGCAGCCCGGGTACGACCAGCAGTACGGTCAGCAGCCCGCCTATGACCAGGGCTACGCACAGCCCGCGTACGGTCAGGCAGCCGGTTACGCGCCGTCGGCGATCACCCTCGTTTTGGAGGACGGCAGCAACCGCACATTCTCGCTCCGCCAGGGTTCCAACGTGATCGGTCGCGGACAGGATGCACAGTTCCGCCTTCCCGACACCGGCGTGTCACGTCGGCATGTCGAAATTCGTTGGGACGGTCAGACGGCAATGCTGACCGACCTGAACTCGACGAACGGCACCACTGTCAACGATCTTCAGGTCAGCAGCTGGGAACTCGCCGACAGTGATCGCATCCGGTTGGGCCATTCCGACATCACCGTCCGGTTCCAGTAGTCGACCGAGGCAATAAGATTGCGAGTCGGGTGACACCTCGTCACCCGAACGCTTAGTGCATCCGTTTGCAACCGCGAATCGGAATTTGAGTGTGTGAGGGAGGTGATGGGGGTAGATGCAGGGCATCCTGCTGCAGGTGATCCGGTTCGGATTCCTCATCCTGCTTTGGCTTTTCGTGTACGCAATTATTCGGGCGATGCGCGCGGATCTTGCGGGCGCCGCAGGCACTCACATCCCTCGCGGATCGATCCGGTCAGATCGAAAGGAGCGCGCGGCACGCACCCGTGGAGCCGCCCGTTATCTAGTAGTGACGGCCGGTGCTTTGGCGAACACACGCATCACCCTCGGAACGCAACCGGTCTTGATTGGCCGGGCCGACGATTCCACGCTCGTCCTCACTGACGACTACGCCTCCGAACGCCATGCTCGTCTCTCACCTCGTGGCGATGATTGGTACGTCGAAGATCTTGGATCCACGAATGGGACCTACCTTGATCGTTCCAAAGTGACCACCGCCGTCCGCGCGCCGATCAACACCCCAATCCGGGTCGGCAAAACCGTGATTGAGTTACGCCCGTGACCCTTGTCCTGCGCTATATCGCGCGAAGTGACCGCGGCCTGGTCCGCTCCAATAATGAGGACTCCGTCTACGCCGGTGCGCGTCTGTTGGCGTTGGCCGACGGCATGGGCGGTCACGCGGCCGGCGAGGTCGCCAGCCAGTTGATGATTCAGGCCCTTCGTCCCCTCGACAACGACGAGCCCGGCGGCGACCTCCTTTCCGCCCTGGAAAGTGCGACGGCCGCAGGCAATGCGGCGATCGCGGAACAGGTAGCCAAGCAGCCGGAACTCGACGGCATGGGCACCACGCTGACCGCGATCCTGTTCGCTGGCAGTCGTCTCGGGTTGTGCCACGTTGGTGACTCCCGCGGCTACCTGTATCGCGACGGCCAGCTGACGCAGATCACGCGCGACGACACATTCGTCCAAAGTTTGGTCGACGAAGGCCGCATCACCGCCGAGCAGGCGCACACGCATCCGCAACGCTCACTCATCATGAAGGCACTCACCGGTCAGGAGGTTGAGCCGACACTGATTATGCGTGAGGCTCGTGCCGGCGACCGCTACCTTCTGTGCAGCGACGGTCTATCCGACGTCGTCAGCGAAGAAACCCTCGCTGACACCCTCGGATCCGTCGAAGACCACAAGGCTTGCGCCGACCGCCTAATTGAACTCGCCCTCCGCAGCGGTGGCCCCGACAACGTGACCGTCGTAGTCGCCGACGTCATCGACACTCAGTACGGCGATTCAACGCCCATCCTCGGAGGGGCCGCAGGAGACGACGACGCCGCCGGTTATGTCCCGAATCCGTCGACCGCCGCCGGCCGTGCCGCTGCCCTACGCGATCCGGCACCCGCCGTAACCCGCCCGACCATTCACCAGCCGCCGGAACCGGAAAAGAAAGCTAGCTGGCGCTGGCCACTAGTCATCATCGCCGTGCTGGCGATCATCGGTGTTCTCGTGGCTGCGGCTTTTATCGTGCGGTCGAAAGCGCTGGCCAGCACTTTTGTCACATCGGTGAACAACAACGTTGAAATTTACTCCGGCACACCCGACACCTTGCTGTTCTTCAACGTCGAGAAGCCAAACCAGAAGGTCTGTGTCGATGACCTGACGGTCGATACGCCGACAGTGTTCTTCACCGAGTTCGA
This sequence comes from Gordonia sp. 34D, assembly GCF_056682775.1. NCBI lineage: Bacteria > Bacillati > Actinomycetota > Actinomycetes > Mycobacteriales > Gordoniaceae > Gordonia > Gordonia sp. 34D. The sequence goes on from NZ_CM155293.1 coordinate 3,065,867, forward strand.
TTCCGCCGAATCGTGCACGCCGATGAACCTGAAAGACCTGACGCAGGCGAGCCGCAGCGCGGTGGTCGGAAACAGCATCAAGAACGACTCCCTGCAGTCCACCCAGGATCGCGTTCGGGCGCTGCAGTTCCTCCCGAAGTGCACGCCTCCGGCACCCGTCACTGACACCAAGCCCGAGCCGAAGCCGCAAACCTCGAGCCAGAAGCCTGAGCCGACGACCGCTCCCAGCGAAGTTGAGCGCTCGGAAACTGCCCGCATCGAAGCCTCCACCACCGCCAATGCACCGTCGACCGGCGCCGACGGGTATCCAATTTGCCGGGATGCTGGATGACGTCCGCCCCACCCGTTCACGCTCCACCGGCGGCACCGCCGAAGAGTGCAGGTCGCAAAACTGAAGCGGTCCTGCTCTCCTTCGCCGTCTTCGTCGTCTTCGCCGCGCTGCTCATTGTTCAGGCCGCGCAAGGCCAGACGCTAAGTTGGGATCTGGCCAAGTACCTGGCCGCCTTCATCGCGCTGTTCGGCGTTGCCCACGTGGCTGTGCGACTATTCGCGCCCTTTGCCGATCCGATTTTACTGCCGTGCGTAGCTCTATTGAACGGGCTGGGCTTGGTGATGATTCACCGGCTGGATCTGGGTTCCTCACGCAGCGATGAACTCGTCAAGTCCGACTCCGTGACCCACAACGCAGATCAACAACTCCTCTGGGCCTTCCTCGGAATCATCGCGTTTTGCCTAACCTTGGCATTCATCCGCGACCACCGCACCCTGTCGCGGTACGCATACACACTCGGCATCAGCGGCATCATTTTCCTGGCGATCCCGGCGATCCTGCCCGCGTCGATGGCCGAGGTTAACGGCTCCCGCAACTGGATCCGCCTACCCGGCTTCAGCATCCAGCCCGGCGAGTTCGCGAAGATCTTGATCATCATCTTCACCGCGGCCTTCCTCGTCTCGCGGCGCGACCTCTTCACGACGGCAGGTAAGCAGTTCGCCGGCATCGATTTTCCGAGGCTCCGCGACCTCGGTCCGCTGCTGGCGGCGTGGGTCATCGCAATCGGAGTCCTCGCCCTCGAGAACGACCTCGGTACGCCGCTGCTGATCTTCGCGACCGTCTTGACGATGCTGTACATCGCAACATCACGTGTCAGTTGGCTGATGCTTGGCGTCACCATGTTCGCGCTCGGCGCCACTGTGGCCTACCAACTCTTTGAACATCTGCGGATTCGCGTCGCGATTTGGAACGATCCGTTCGCGCAGTACGACACCTACGGCTACCAGATCGCGCAAAGCCTCTTTGGCTTCGCGACGGGCGGTATGTTCGGCACCGGTCTCGGCTCTGGACGCCCCAACATCGTGCCCTTCGCGAACACTGACTTCATCCTGACTTCGTTCGGCGAAGAGCTCGGCTTGGTTGGCCTCGGTGCCATCTTGATGCTGTATTTGGTCGTTACGATGCGCGGCCTGCGCACGGCTGTTGCGGTGCGCGACAGTTTCGGGAAACTCCTCGCCGCAGGCCTGAGCTTCACCATCATCTTCCAAGTGTTCGTCGTGTTCGGCGGTGTCTCGAAGCTCATTCCGCTGACCGGTTTGACGACGCCGTTCCTCGCGTACGGCGGTTCATCGCTGTTGGCGAACTACATTCTGCTGGCGCTCCTGCTCCGTATTTCGAACGCTGCGCGCGAGCCCGACAGCCCGCGGCCGAGGCAGGCGCCACCCGTCGACGCGATGTCGACCCAGGTGGTGAGACGACCATGAATCGTCCCATCCAGAAGGTCGCGATCTTTGTCATCATCATGGTTGTCGCGCTCCTTGCGAACGCCACCTACGTGCAGGTGTTCAAGGCCGACGAACTGCGGTCGGACACCCGCAACTCACGTGTCCTGCTCGATGAGTACGCGCGCCAGCGCGGCCTGATTGTCGCTGCCGACGGCACGGTCCTCGCCGAATCGGTCCCGACCGACAACCGGTACAAGTACCTGCGCCGGTACCCTACCGATCCAGCAGCGTTTGCCCCGGTCACCGGCTACTTCTCATTCGTGTACCGCGCAGACCGCGGTATCGAGCAGGCCGAGGACACCGTTTTGAACGGCAACGACGATCGGCTGTTCACGCAGCGCTTCATGGACATGTTTTCCGGTCGTGACCCGCGTGGCGGCAACGTGGTGACAACCATCGACCCGAAACTGCAGCAGGTCGCCTACCGCGAGCTCACCAACGCTGGCTGCGAAGGCCCCTGCCGCGGCGCAGTGGTCGCCCTGGAACCAAGTTCCGGAAAGATCCTCGCACTCGCGTCGACGCCAAGCTACAACCCCAACAAGCTCGCCTCGCAGGATTTCCAGCAGGCCGAAAAGGCGTGGGAAACATACACGAGCGACGGCAACGGTGATCCCATGACAAACCGCGCCCTCAACGCGCTGTACCCGCCCGGTTCGACATTCAAAGTTGTCACTACCGCGACCGCCCTGAAAGCAGGGCTCGGCCCGCAGACCCGATTGACGTCGGCGGCAACGATCACACTGCCCGGCAGCAGCGCCACCCTGTCGAACGACAGCGGCAGCACCTGCCCGGGTGCGGTCAACGGCACAGTTTCCCTGACCCAGGCATTCCAATACTCGTGCAATACCGCCTTCGCCCAACTGATGACCGAGAAGATGCCGAAAGACACGGCAATCGCCGACTTCACCGCAACTGCGAAGCTTTTCGGTGTCGGCGAGGATCCGCCAGGAGTCCCCATGACCGTCGCTAAGTCGACCGTCGGCGACATCGGTGACGATTTCGCCGCGCTCGGTCAATCCGCGATCGGTCAGCGAGACGTGCGCTTGACGGTGCTTGAGAACGCCCAGATTGCTGCGTCGGTGGCCAACGGTGGCGCCCGGATGAGCCCGTATCTGGTGGAGAAACTGCAGACTGCCGACCTTCGCACCATCTCGACGACGACACCGTCGACCCAATCGCGTCCGCTGACTGCCGAACAGGCCGACCAGATTACTGACATGATGGTGCGATCGGAGCAGAACACGGCGGGCGCGCAGGCAGGGATTGCCTCCAAGACCGGAACGGCAGAACACTCCAGCGTGACCGAAGGCGGCGAAACCCCGTACGCCTGGTACATCGCCTTCTCACCGAGATCAAACGCACGAATTGCGGTCGCAGTCATCATTGAAAATGGAAATAGGGGACAGAACTCGTACGGTGGCGTTGTCGCGGCACCAATCGGGCGCGCTGTCATCAACGCTTACGCGGGAGGTGCTCGATGAGCCTACAGAACGGCACCATCATCGCCGACCGGTACCGACTGGTCCGGTTGATCGCCACGGGCGGCATGGGTCAGGTGTGGGAAGCCCTCGACACGCGGCTGGGCCGTCGTGTCGCGGTCAAGGTCCTCAAGGCCGAGTACTCAAACGATTCAGAATTCCTGCGACGGTTCCGCACCGAAGCGCAAACCACCGCACGCCTGAATGATCCCGGCATCGCCAACGTCTTCGACTACGGCGAAACGCCCGACCGTAACGGCGGCGACCCACTCGCCTACCTGGTGATGGAACTCGTCGACGGTGAGCCGCTCAACTCGGTGATCACCCGCATGGGCTCGCTGTCGCTGACCCACACCCTCGACATGTTGGAGCAGACCGGTCGTGCGCTACAGGCTGCGCACACCGCGGGCCTCGTGCACCGCGACGTGAAGCCGGGGAACATCCTGATCACGCCGACCGGCCAGGTCAAGATCACCGACTTTGGCATCGCCAAGGCCGTCGATGCTGCCCCCGTCACCCAGACCGGCATGGTGATGGGCACCGCTCAGTACATTTCACCCGAGCAGGCGACCGGTGGCGAGGCAACCGCCGCATCGGACGTGTACTCACTCGGCGTGGTTGGCTATGAGGCCCTGACGGGTCGACGACCGTTCTTGGGCGACGGTGCCATCACCGTCGCGATGAAGCACATCCAGGAGCCTCCGCCGCCCCTGCCGCAGTCCATCCCGGCACCGGTTCGCGAACTTATCGACATCACGCTGTCGAAGGATCCGCTGCGCCGGTATGCGACGGGTGGCGAATTTGCCGACGCTGTCGCGGCCATCCGAGCGGGTAATCGACCGCCGACGCCACGTACGGCAGCGACCGCAGTCATCGCGCCGGCACCCGTCGGCGGAACCCGCGCAATGACCTCGCCAACGCCCGCGCCAGCATCGCGGCCGCAGCCGAGGACGGCACCGACCCCGGTCGCCGACGAAGGCTGGAGCACCACGCACAAGGTGCTTACCGCCGTCGCTGCGCTCCTGCTGCTGTCGGCCATCGCGCTCGTGGGTTACTGGATCACTTCCAGCCCCACGCCGCCCGCGGCACCGGCGACCTCTCACACCACGACTGTTACGCAAGAACCGGAGACCACGTCGCGGGACCGACCGTCCTCCACGACCACTTCGACGGAGGAGTCGACACCATCGGAATCCCCGTCGACAACCTCCGAGCGTCCGACAACATCCGAGGAGCCAACTACCTCGGAGACGACACCTCCTCGACTGCCCCAGTTGCCGTCCATCAACCTTCCGACCATCCCGGGCATCGGCCGGTGACCTGACATGAACGATCCCCACTACCTCTCGGAGCGGTACGAACTCGGCGAGACGCTGGGCTTCGGCGGCATGTCCGAAGTCCAGTTTGCGCGCGACCTGCTGCTCCATCGCGACGTCGCCATCAAAGTGCTGCGCCCGGACCTGGCACGCGATCCCATGTTCTACCTTCGGTTCCGACGCGAAGCGCAGAACGCCGCCAAGCTCAACCATCCGAGCATCGTGCAGGTTTTCGACACTGGCGAAGCGGAAACCGACGAGGGTCCGGTCCCGTTCATCGTGATGGAGTACGTGGAGGGCGACACCCTTCGCGATCTGCTCCGCGCCGCCGGACATATCGGCCAGAAGCAGGCCATGACGTGGATGGCCGACGTCGCGGCCGCGATGGATTTTTCGCACCGCAACGCCATCGTGCACCGCGACATGAAGCCTGCCAACGTGATGATCGATCACACCGGCGCGGTCAAGGTGATGGACTTCGGTATTGCCCGCGCAATGGACGACACCTCTGCCACCATGACCCAGACGTCGGCTGTCATGGGCACGGCGCAGTACCTGTCGCCCGAGCAGGCCCGCGGTATCAAGGTCGACCCACGCAGCGACATCTATTCGATGGGCTGCGTCCTATTTGAACTGGTCACCGGCGAGCCCCCATTCACCGGTGACTCGCCTATTGCCGTCGCCCACCAGCACGTTCACGAAGATCCGCGACGGCCGTCGTCGATCCGGTCGGAGATCACACCCGAACTCGATTCGGTGATCATGATGGCGATGAGCAAAAACCCGGCGAACCGCTACCAAACCGCCGGTGAGTTCCGCGCCGACCTCATCAAGGTGCTCGCAGGCGGTAAGCCGTCAGCACCCATGTTGCTGACCGACGAAGAACAGACCGCGCTCATCGAGTCGCCGCGGCTCACTGTCCGTAACGAGTCGCTGCCTAGTCGCCGTCGTATCTCCGCGATTGTCGGCGACACGGAAGAATCCGAGGGTGATGAAAGCGGACCCTTCCGTAAGCGTCGGACGCGTGCGGTGGTCGCGATAGCTGCCATCGCGCTCCTGCTCGTCGGCCTTTTCGCGTGGTCGCCGTGGTCGGGTTCCGAGCCAATGATCGCTGTGCCGACTGTTGCTGGCCTCACCGCCGACGCCGCCCAAGCCAACCTCGAGCAAGCTGGATTCACGGTGAAGCGCGTCGAGGAACCCAGCTCCGACATGGCAGCGGGCTTAGCGACCAGGTCGGTGCCGGGCGACGATGTTCCGACCCCCAAGGGTTCGGAAGTGACGCTCTATATCTCGTCCGGTGCCCAGCGATCGGAAATCCCGGACCTGCGCGGTAAGACTCCAACGGAGGCGAAGGACGCCCTGAAGGTGTTGGGCTTCGACGAAGTCCGCACCCAAGACACCGATTCCACCGCCAACCTCAAGGGCAAGGTAGTTCGTACCAACCCGCGTGTGGGAATTCCGGCCGCGGTCAATGCGCCCGTCATCTTGTACATCGGCACCGGGCCACGCGAGGTGACCCTCCCGGATCTGCAAGGTCAGACGCAGGATGCGGCCCGTACCGCACTTGAGCAGTTGAACTTGGAGATGACACCGGTCCAGGTGGATTCTGAGCTTCCCGCCGGGCAAGTTGTCAGTACTTCACCTAACCCGGGGACCACCGTAGAAGTGGGCTCCGTGATTCAGGTGCAGATTTCCCGCGGCAACATGTTTATCGTTCCCGATCTCAAAGGCATGACCCTCGACGACGCCCAGAAGTCGCTGGAAAGCGCGGGCTGGCAGCCGAACACCCTGAACTCAAGCGAACGCGGTGTTGGTCTCGCCAGTAAGGACGACGGCAAGATCGTGGCGCAAACACCAGCTGCTGGCAGCCGGTTGAAAAAGAATGCGTCGGTGTCGGTGGTCGTGGGTCGAGCCAGCCTGATTCCGGGCTAACCCGGTATCAGTTGTCGTTCGCCAGGGCTCGAGCCATCTGCGACTCGAGTTCTGCGATCGTCGGCTCTGGGACTTCGAGGCCGCACACGCGGAGCCAGTTGGCGAGCATCCGGTGACCGCCTTCAGTGAGGACGCTCTCCGGGTGGAACTGCACACCGTGGATCGGCAGATCCCGGTGCCGCATCGACATAATGATCCCGGATTCGGTTCGCCCGGTGACTTCTAGTTCGGCGGGCACCGAACCCGGCTCGATGGTCAGCGAGTGATATCGCGTGGCCGTGAATGGCTGCGGTAGTCCACTCAGTACGCCCGTGCCATCGTGGTTAACGAGTGAGGTTTTGCCGTGTAGCAATTCCGGTGCCCGGACCACATCGGCACCGAAGGCCTCGCCGATTGCCTGGTGCCCGAGGCACACGCCCAACAATGGCGTGCCTGCCTTGGCCGCAACCGACACAATTGGGACGGTCGCTCCGGCACGGTCTGGCGTGCCGGGTCCGGGGCTCAGGAGGATACCGTCGAATTCTGCGACCACCGACTCCAGATCGGTGAGTTTCTCGTCGTCGTTGCGCCAGACGACCGCCTCGACTCCCAGTTGGCCCAGGTACTGAACCAGGTTGTAGACGAAGCTGTCGTAGTTGTCGATGACGAGGATGCGCACGTCTTCCAGGTTAACGGGTTCCCCACCTGGGCATCGACTCAGATAACGTAGAGGCATGCCTAAGTCAAAAGTCCGGAAGAAGACCGACTACACGATCAACCCCGCCAGCCGCACCCCGGTGAAGGTGAAGGCTGGTCCGTCGGGGATCTGGTACCAGTCGGTGATGTTCGGCCTCATGCTGCTCGGCCTGGTTTGGCTCATCGTCTACTACCTCGGCGCATCGACCAGTAAGTACGCAGCCCTCGACTGGATGACCAACCTCGGTCCCTGGAATATGTTGATTGGTTTCGGCTTCATGGTGGTCGGCCTGTTGATGACTATGGGCTGGCGCTGACATCCTCTTCGGAAGAAAAGCCCTGGTGAGCTATCCACACGACGGAAACAACATGTGTGTAATTCATCCCCACTGTGGATAAGTCCTGTGGATAGAAATGACTTAGCTGTGCATAAAGAATGGGCGACGCCGCTTCCCGGAGCGATCGCCCTCGTTGGCGCTGGACTCATGCTCGCGGTGGCCGCTGCCGCGTCGTACACCGATCCCGCGGCAATGGTGTTTATCGGTATTGCCAGTATCGCGCTGATCGTGGCTGGCGTCGTATCACTGGTGCGACGCCCGCGGCTAGCCTTGCTCGACGGCCCGACGCTGGTTGTTAGTACGATTCGCGGCAAGCGGACCCTGGGAGTCGGCGACGTGGAGCGGATCTCCGTCCTGCGCTCGCGACGCATCGTGGGAAGCAGTGACCAACTGGTGATCGACCTGCACGACGATCGGCTTCTCGTGTTTGGGCGCTGGGATCTAGGCGAAAGTCCCGCCGCCGTCGTCGAGCGACTCCAGCTGGCGGGACTTCCCGTTGAAATAGCCGGTTGATCATGGCCGGCTGCGGCGAGCCCTAGGCGATGCTGGCCTCAACCGCGAACGAAGTGCCGATAATTAAGGCGATGACGGCAAGCGCCGCCAGTCCGTACCAGCCGATACGCGTCACACGCTGGTAGGTCTGCTTCTCTGGCGGCAACACCTTAATCGGTAGCCACAAGATCGCCATGGCGCTTGCGGCACCGAAGACCAAGCCACCCAAGTGCCCGAGCAGCGAGATGCCGGGGATGCTCACCGACATCACCACGTTCAAGACGATCACGGCAATCACCGTTGTCGCAGGCAGTTTCAAGCGCAAGACCACCACCAGGAGCGCCCCGAGCAAGCCGTAGATGGCACCGGAGGCTCCAGCGGTCAGGGTGGGGCCGGTCTGGAAAGCCATCACCGCGGCGCTGCCACCGAGCAAACCAACCATGTACACGGCAAGGTAGCGCGCCGAACCGAAAACCCGCTCGAGGTCGGCACCGACGAAGTACAACGACAGCATGTTGACGGCGACGTGAATCACTGACCAGTGCAGGAAACCGGAGGTCACCAGTCGCCAGTATTCGTTTTCGAAACCGGCGCCGCTGACCAATGCACCCTCGCGCATGATCGTCGAAGCCTGCAAATTGCTGACGCTGCCCGCCTGCAGCACGCACAGGACGAAGATGGCGACGTTAACGGCGATCAGACCGTAGGTGACGTAGGGGACGCGGTGTGCGGCACCGGTGTTGAGGGTTGGGGCCTTCGCGTTTACGCGAGTCTCCGAACGGCCCTCATTCACACAGTCGACGCAGTGCTGGCCAACCGCGGCCGGACGCAAGCACTCCGGACAAGCCGACCGCCCGCAGCGCGTGCAAGACAGCGCGGTCGGGCGGTCGGGATGCCGGTAACAGGTTTGGTTCAAGGTCAGCTGAGCTCGACGCTCTCGATAACAACTTCTTCGAGCGGACGGTCGCTGCGGTCGGTTGCCGTCTTGCCGATGGCGTCGACGACTGCCTGCGAAGCCGGATCCTTGACCTCACCAAAAATGGTGTGGCGACGGTTCAGGTGCGGGGTGGGGCCAACGGTGATGAAGAACTGCGAACCGTTGGTGCCGGGGCCGGCGTTTGCCATGGCCAACAGGTAAGGACGGTCGAACTGGAGTTCCGGGTGGAACTCGTCCTTGAACTGGTAGCCGGGGCCGCCGCGGCCGGTGCCGGTCGGGTCGCCGCCCTGCAGCATGAAGCCGTCGATGACGCGGTGGAACACGGCGCCGTCGTAGAACGGGCCACTCGACTCGCCCTTTGCATTCTTGGTCGAGTAATCCTTGGTGCCTTCGGCCAGGCCGACGAAGTTCTCGACGGTGACAGGCGCATGGTTTGGGAAGAGTTCAATGACGATGTCGCCGCGATTGGTGTGCAGGGTCGCGGTCTTCTTCTGCTCGCTCACACCCTCCATGAAACCATGATCTTGCCGACGACGGCGGCGTCACCGGCCAGCCAGCGCGTGTTTGTCGGTGGCGATGTGGGGGTGCCACCTGGCACGCTGGAATGATGCCGAACAAAATCTTGGTCGTTCTCGCGTCGATGTTGGCCGTCCTCGTCACCGCAATTGTGATGGTCCTGCGACGCTCGCGAACCGAGCATCCGCCGGTGTCTGCGACCGTGCCGCGCATCGAAGACGTGCGCGGCAACAGCGCCAGTTGATCGCCAACAGGTAATTTGTAGAAGTGACTTCCGACGATCCGCGCAGCCAGAGCCCCAGCGGCACCCCGAGCCAGGGTGCGCCGCGCCCCGCGCAGCAACCGGGCCGACCTGCCGCTCCGTGGGAAAGGTCAGCGTCGGCACCAACCGGCCGACCGCCAGCTGGCGCGAATCCCCCCGCTTCGATGCCGCCGGTCTCGAATTCCCCTGGGCGTCCCAATCCGGGGCGACCTGCGAGTGGCCCTCATCCGGCCCAACGCCCCGCACCGGGCGCCCCGAACCCGGTAGCACCCGGGCCGAATCGTCCCCCGCAAGGCAACCCGGGCCCGCAGCAGCCTGCCGCTAACCGCCCGATGCCCAACCGGCCCACACCGAACCCGCAGCGGAGTGGTTCGCCGGCTCCCGGCGTATCAGTGACCAAGCCAGAACCGGACAGGACGCTGGCGTACTCTGCCGTGCACGATGAGCAGAAGCCGATTTCTACCCCCGCGGCACCGGTTGCTCCCAAACCGGTCTCGAAACCAGCCGTTACTCCCGCCGCTAAGAAGGAAGAAAAGCCGGTGACCGCATCGTCCACCGCAGCCCGCCCCGTCGACGGCGAAATGAATTGGACCGCCGTGGTCGCATTCTTCCTCTCGGCAATCGGCTTGCTCTCACCAGTCGGAATCTGGCTCGGTTACCGCACCCGCCGCATAATCGACGCCAGTAAGGGCCAGTTGGGACGGGAGTTCGCCACCGCCGCCATCATCATCGGCTGGCTGTGGGTCGCGTTCGTCGTGCTCGGTTTGCTCGCCTACCTGTGGATTTTGATCTAACCGCTCTCGCTATTCACCGTTTACCTAAACGCCCGGGCAAAGAAGGCGTCAAAGGCCGCCCACTGTTCAGCGTTCATTTCGGTGTGGGAACCCTGCCCCAGCACCACCCGATAGTCCACCCGGTTTAGCGCGAAGTCGGCCACCAACTTGGCGTGCAGCGGCGATGGCACGGTGACATCGCGGGCGTTGAGCAGCAGCAGGATTGGTGCGTCGTAGCCGGTGACCGGGACCGCCATGTATCTGTTGAGTCGCGCCGGCAGTGGGCCAACACCGAGTGGTTTCGTGAAGACATCACCGAAGGCCATCGTTGGATCGTTGGGAGCACCGCACGTACCGTTGCCGACACCGTCGACCAACTTTCGGCCCAACGGCGTCAAATAGCTATTGACCTGCGCCTGCGGGTCCGTCTGGCGGAGCCCAGCCAAAGTGGCGAGCAAGAAGCCGTAGGTCTTGTTCAACGGCGCAGGAATCGCTGGAATGTACGGGCCAAGGAACGGCATCAACTTCTCGACATCCGATTCCGGGTCGACGGCGACGGTGCCGCGGAAGTCGAGGCCCAGGTGCTCGTATGCCTGCCGATGTCCGGTTGCCAGTGCAGCCTGCCCGCCCTGCGACGGTCCCATCACAGCCCACCGTTTGGACAACGTCGGCTCAATTGTCCGAGCGGCCCGCACCGCGTCGATGGTGGCGGTCGCTTCACTGCTCGTATTCAGATACGGGTGAACCCCAGTATTGAATCGACCCAATCCCACATAGTCGGTGGCGGCCACCGCGTACCCCGACCTCACCAGTCGCGTAATAAATTCGTTCGGTGCCGCATCCGGGGCGCTCTCGCCCCCGCAACCGGTGCCGTAGCCGGAGGTGCCATGGTCGTAGGCGACAACCGGCCACCCGCCTTTGGGTGCGGTGCCCGTCGGTACAAAGAGCGCACCACTCGTCGGTACGGCCTTGCCTTGCCCGTCGCGGGTCCAGTAGTCGAACGACCGTCCGTTCTCGAGGCCGCGCCACCCCGCGGGACGGTCAAACACCCCGATCACTGCGCCCGGTGCATTCACCGGTGCGGCGGTACTCGGACCTGCACCTACGACACCGGTCAACGCGCACGCGATGACCGTCAAAGCGGCCATCGCGCCGCGTCCAATCTGCCCCGGCTTCACCATGTCGCCCTCCGGTCCCGACCACTTGTGTCCACACTCCACCACTCCGAACTCGACACTAGGGCGACACCGTTCGAAGGACACCGGGTTCGGACTAATCGGCCAGTACTACTCGGGAATGAAGCCCTTCACTTGCGGGCCGCGGCCTGGCCAGCGCGCCGCCCAAAGAAGCTTCCGTCACCGAGCGAAGCACCGGAGGCGTAGCCACCCGCACACACACCCGATGTGCACCGGCCAGCCGCGTAGAGACCGGCGATCGGCTCACCCGAAACGTGCATCACCTCGCCGTCGACGCCGGTGCGCAGCCCACCCAAGGTGAAGCCACCGACCATGCCCCGCAGGTCGATCGCCGCAACCGGCGAGCCGATCGGTTTGACCCACTCTTGCTTCTTCCCAAACATTGGATCGGCACCACGCTCGGCATGCCGGTTGTACAAATCCACCGTCCCGACCAGGGCACCTTCGGGCAGGCCCATCTCCGATTCGAGTTCTTCCACCGTTTCGGCCACCCATTTCGGACGGTGCCGCAGCATCGGGGTCGAGGTCGGTCGCGTGAGGCCTTCCTCGTACGCGGCCTCGTCAATGATCAGGTAGCTCTGCGCCGCGTTCTCGTACAGGGCTGCCTGCCCAATCCGTCCCGGGTATGTGTCTTCGTTAATGAAGCGTTGGCCGCGCCCGTTCACCAGAATCCCGCGAATGAACAACTGCGGGTCGCAGAAGTACGCCACTTCGGCTGCGTCCATGTGCGCCAGATCCGCGCCGATCGCCTGCGCCATCTGTATGGCACGACCGTCGTGCTCCTCGATCGACGCCGCGGGCCGGTTCACCATCTTCGGCGCGTACGCCTCCAACATGGTGTTGTTGTAGGCGAAGCTGCCGGTGGCCAGGACTACGCCCCGCTTGGCGCGCACGGCAACCAGCTTCCCAAACTGTTTCGCAAGCACTCCGACGACGCGCTCACCGTCGACGATGAGGGATTGCACGCGCATGTCGTACGCCGACCGCACACCGAGCCGTGCCGCAGTATCGGTCAAGGGCTTCATCAGCATGTATCCGCCGCCACGTTCGGAACTGGTGTGCTTGTCTTGCATCTGCGGCACGTGCCCGCGCGGGGCCGCTGGAATGGTGTCGTGGAAGGGCGCGGCGTTCTCGCCACCGGTGTACTGCAGGCCGTCGTCGTATGGCGGTTCCCAGCCCGGCTCGCCCCAAAAGCTCATTTTGAACGGCACACCGCATTCGTCGGTCAGCCAGTGGTAGTGAGCGACGCTTCCTTCGCAGTAGGCGTCGATCTTCGCCTCATCGGTGCCCGGCCCCAACGCCGCCTTCATGAACGCCTTCATGGCATCGACGGTGTCGTCGAAACCGCAGGCTTGCTGCAGCGGCGTACCGCCGCCCATATAGATGAAGCCGCCCGCCATCGCAGCCGCACCGCCCCACCCGCCGGTCCGCTCAAGCACCAGGACGTCGGCTCCCGCTTGGGCCGCGCCGACCGCCGCGGCTGCACCAGCCACGCCGAAGCCAGCAACAACCACGTCGGCCTCATCGGCCCATTCGTCGATCTGCGCGACCGGGATGGGCCGGACACCGCTCCCCTCGACAGGTGTTGGCCCCTCGGTACGAGTTGGTTCAGCCAATGTAGTGGTCCTTCCGAGACTTCAGTGACGAGAGATTTCTCTCACACCATGTCAGACGCAGGTACTGTCACAGGCAGGGTGTTCCGCCCAGCGGGAGCCACGTCCCGAGCGATCAACATCGCCTGCATTTGGCGCTGTCCTCGATCGCCACGCATCGACAGAAGTGAGTTGGCCAATGACGGACTTGACGAAGTTTTACATCAATGGACAGTGGGTCGATCCCGTGGGCACGCCCACCATGCTCGACGTCATCAACCCAGCGAATGAACAGGTCGCAGGCACAGTCGCGCTCGGCTCCGCCGCCGACGTCGACGCCGCGGTCATTGCCGCGCGCCACGCATTTGAAGGCTGGTCCACCTCAAGCGTCGATGACCGCATTGCCCTCATCGGCGCAATCCTCGCCGAGTACCAGAGGCGGGCTCCGGAGCTTGCCGCCGCAGTCACCGAGGAGATGGGTGCCCCAGCGGGGCTTTCCGCCGCGGCACAGGTCCCCATCGGCATGGCGCACCTGGCTACTGCTGCTGAAGCCCTCAAGACGTTCTCCTTCTCCGAAGACCGCGGTTCGTCACGTGTCGTCAAGGAGCCGATTGGCGTCTGCGGTTTCATTACCCCCTGGAATTGGCCGCTGAACCAGGTGATGTGCAAGGTGGCACCCGCTCTCGCCACCGGCTGCACCATGGTCCTCAAGCCGAGTGAGGTAGCCCCGTTCTCGGCGGCCATTGTCGCGGAAATTTTCGACTCCGCTGGCGTTCCCGCCGGGGTGTTCAACCTCATCAACGGTGATGGCCCCGGCGTCGGCGCGGCCCTGTCGTCGCACCCGGACATCGACCTGATCTCGTTCACCGGCTCCACCCGCGCTGGCATCGAGGTTGCCAAGAGCGCCGCGCCGACCGTCAAACGTGTCGCACAGGAATTGGGTGGCAAGAGCCCCAATATCCTGCTCGACGACGATTCCCTCGCCGCTAACGTCGCCGCGGGTGTGGCATCGATGATGGTGAACTCGGGACAGTCGTGCAACGCACCCAGTCGCATGATCGTGCCATCGCACCGGCTCGACGAAGTGACGGCGGCGGCCACCGAAGCGGCATCGGCTATCACCGTCGGCGATCCGACCACCCGAGTTACGCTCGGACCGGTGGTCTCCGAACCCCAGTTCACCAAGATTCAGGGCCTCATCGAGCGCGCTATCGCCGACGGGGCAAATCCCATCGTGGGTGGTCCGGGCCGTCCCGAGGGTCTCGACGCTGGCTACTACGTGCGTCCCACGGTGTTCACCAATGTCACCAACGACATGGAGATCGCACAGACCGAGGTTTTCGGTCCCGTGCTGGTGGTGATTGGCTACGACTCGGTCGATGAGGCCATCAAGATCGGCAATGACACCGAGTACGGCCTGGCTGGTTACGTCTCCGGTGAGGACATCGAAGAGGTCCGTCGAATCGGTTCCAAGCTTCGTGCCGGTTCCGTGGCCCTGAATTCCGCGGGGCCCGACCCGGCTGTCCCGTTCGGCGGCTATAAGCGAAGTGGCAACGGCCGCGAGTGGGGTGATTACGCCTTCGACGAGTTCCTTGAGGTGAAATCGCTTCTCGGGTACGGCGCGTAGTCGTAGGTCAACAGCACAAATGCGAAGGAGCGCAACGCCGTGACGGCGTTGCGCTCCTTAGCGTTGCAAGTATTTCGCGTTGCGGGCGTTTCGCGAATCGGGAGGATCAGTGGTTCTGGACCACCATCACCGGGCACTGCGCCACGTGCAGAATGGCCTGGCTGGTGGAGCCCAGCGCGAGGCCGCGGAAGCCACCGTGTCCCCGCGTGCCGACCACGATCAGTCGTGCCGTCTCGGACAGTCCGCTGATGTACTCCGCCGGTGCATCAGTGGTGAGATCGATGTCGACCGCCACCTCTGGGTGACTCTCGGCGGCGTCGGCCACCTGGGATTCGATCACGACCTGGGCGTTGACCCGTAGATTCTCCAGAATCTGTCCGGAGTAGCCCTGGACTACCTCGTCGGTGAAACCACCGAAGGAATGAACCACCCGCAGCGGAGCTTTCATCGATGCTGCCGCGGCGAACGCCTGATCCAAGGCCCCGGTCGAGTCCACCGAACCGTCGACCCCGACAACCACGGGTCCGCTGTCACTGAACGCGCCTGTCGATACCACGACGACGGGGCACTCGGAGTGCGCCGCCAGATCAGTACTCACCGACCCCAGCAGCAGCCCGCGCACACCGCCCAGGCCGCGGCGACCGAGGACCAGCAGATGCGAGCGCGTCGACACGTCGCGCAGCACCAGGCTCGGCTTACCTTCGACGACCCGCTTGGTGACCGTCACGTCCGCGACGCTCAGAGCGAGCTCTTCGGCGGCCGAAGCCGTCGCCTCCGCCGCCTCTCGCGCTGCAGCCAACGCCGTCTTGTCCGACTGCATCGACAGCCGCCCAAACGCGGGCGAGGCCGACGAAAGCACGGTGACCACGTCTAGCTGTCGGCCGAACCGCTGCGCCGCTTTTGCCGCCCAGCGCACGGCTTCGAGTGCGTGACCCGATCCGTCTACCGCCACTGACACCGGTGAATTACTCGTCATCTGCCTCATCCTTCCGAATACGTTCTCACCGGCAACGCTTCCAGACTTTCGGTGCGCCGGATGGATCCCGCGGGAAGTCGAGGACCTTGGTCCCGGTGCCTCCTGTCACAGGCGGCAGCAGTCTCGCTACAGGTAGCCGGCGCGTAGTTCTTCTGCCGAGAGCGGCGACAGCAATCCGGGAGCGACGTCGTAGACGGTCTTGGCACCCACCTGGCCGGACTGGTTCATTCGGGCGGCGGCGCGCGCATACGCCACCAGCACGCTGGCGGTGAACTCCGGATTGGAGTCGAGGGTCAGGCTGTATTCGATGACTTGCTTGGCGCCTTGGGAGGTGGTGCCGCTACGAATCACGAAGCCCCCGTGCGGCATGCCCCGGTGGTCCCGGGCGAGTTCCTCGGCGGAAATGAAGTTGACGGTGGTGTCGTAGGGCTCGAAGTAGTCGGGCATGGTGACGATCGCCGTGCGTACGGCGTCGGCGTCGGCGCCGTCTTCGAGGACCACGAAGCATTCGCGGGTGTGTCGTTCGCGGGTCGAGAGCTCGGGGTTCTCCCCGGCCCGGACACGCTCGATCGCTGGCTCCGACGGCAGCGTGTACTGCACGCCCGCCGCGACGCCGGGGACACGACGCACGGCGTCCGAGTGGCCCTGGCTGAGGCCGCGGCCCCAGAAGGTGTAGGTGTTGCCTTGCGGGACGATCGCTTCGCCGAAGACTCGATTCAGCGAGAACAGGCCCGGATCCCAGCCTGTCGAGATGATGGCGGTGGTGCCCGCGGCCTTTGCTGCGGCGTCGACCGCTGCAAAGTGCTCGGGGATGCGTGCGTGATTGTCGTAGCTGTCGACGATGGAGCATCGGGCCGCCTGAGCCGGGCTCTGCTCCGGGAGGTCGCTGCGCGAGCCGCCACACAGAATGAGGACGTCGATGTCGTCGCGGTCGCGGTCGAGGTCTGCCATCGGGAACACCGAAGTCTGGTCGCCGACGGTTTCGACGCTCGCGGGATCGCGGCGAGTGAACACACCAACCAACGTCATGTCCGGGTTGAGGCCGATCGCGGTCTCAACTCCTCGGCCAAGATTCCCGTAGCCGACGATGCCGATGCGGATTGGGGTGTTCACGATTGCTGATTCCTTTACCGAGTTGGGGACCGATATTGCTGGCGCTACAACAGAACCCGGTAGGCGATCTCTCGCCTACCGGGTTCTGCAACTTGTGGAGCCTAGGAGATTCGAACTCCTGACATCTGCCTTGCAAAGGCAGCGCTCTACCAACTGAGCTAAGGCCCCGAGACCGGGTTACCGGTTATGAAATTTTGGTGGGCCTAGGAGGACTTGAACCTCCGACCTCTTCGTTATCAGCGAAGCGCTCTAACCGCCTGAGCTATAGGCCCTGAACCGAAATTGAAGATTACCCGAACTCTGCAGCATCTACAAAACGGCTGGTCAGAAGCCCTTAATCGAGATCAGCGAGAGTAACCTCGACGCCGCCAACCATATCAGCACAGACGTTGTAAACGTAAGCCGAGATGGTGGTGAGGGCTGTCAGGAGCACTGCGGCGACAACCCCGAAGAGTGCGCTAAACATGAACACTTGGCCGCCGCTGATCAAGTCCTGCCCGCTGGTGCTGCCGTCGCCGTTCACGATGGTGCCGAACGAGGAATTGATCTGATCCCAGATGCCCATGCCACCCAGTACGCCGTACAGAATTGCAACGGCAATCATCCAGACGAAGAAGCCGACAATCGACAGCACGCCGACGACCTTGAACACCGACCAGGGGTCCACGCGTCGGATTTGAACGGCCGCCCGCAACGGCACTCCCACCGATCGGGCAGGGATGGTTTGGCTCGACGCACGCGCCGCTGCTTGTTCCCTCGCCTGCTCGGTGTGGTGGATCGAGTCCAGGTCGGGCAGTTGGTCCTTCTTCGCGAGTTGCTCGCGCGGAATGTTGCGCGTGTCGGACTCCACGAACTGTGCGGGTTTGGCCATCGGTAGCGGCGGTGAGACCGGTACCGGCGGGGCGACAGCTTCAGGCTTAGCTGTGGGCTCCGGCTTTACCGGCGACACAGGCTTCTGGACAGGTATGGGACCCGACGGCGGTGATGATGGCCCAGTGGGTTTCTGAGCCGCCATTTTGGTTGTCGGGGCAGTCGTTGGCCGCGAATCGGATTCGGTCCCCATCGACGAATCTGACCTGTTCGGGTCACCCGAAACCACACCGCGGGGTGGCGGACCACCGGCGCGTTCTTCATTCAACACGCCGGCGGCCTTAGCCATTTCGCCAGCAGTCAGCCCGGTCGCGGCCGATTTTTCCGACCGTTTCCACGGCGGGACCACGGTCCCGCGTTCGACATTCTTGTCGTCCGGCTGCTTCGGTGTGCTCACAGGCAATTCCTCACTGAACGGATACTGGCCAACTCTAACTGTTGGTCGACCTACTTCTCGTCAGCCGCGCCCTCGTCGCCATCAACATTGTCATCGACAATGTCGCCCTCCACGACATCAATCTCGTCCTCATCGGGCTCATCTGCGTTACGTGCGATCGCGATCAGCTCGTCGCCATCCGACAGATTCATCAGGCGCACGCCCTTGGTCTGACGACCGGCCTTGCGGACCTGCTTGGCCTTGGTGCGAATAACACCGCCACCGGACGTGATCGCGTAGATCTCACTGTCGAGATCGACGACGAGTGCACCGACGAGATCGCCGCGCTTCGGGTCGTGCTGAATGGTCAGCACGCCCTTCCCGCCGCGGCCCTGAGCCGAGTACTCCTCGATGTCGGTCCGCTTGGCGTAGCCGCCCGACGTCGCGACGATCAGGAAGGTGTCGGGGCGCACCACCGTCAGGCTGAGCAGCTCGTCGTCCTGATTGAAACGCATACCCTGCACGCCCGAGGTCTGACGTCCCATGGGGCGCAATGTCTCGTCGTCGGCGGTGAAGCGGATCGACTGACCCTTCTTCGACACCAGCAGCAGATCGTCCTCGGCCGAGCAGAGGCGAGCACCGACAAGCTCATCGTCGCCGCGAAGGTTGATCGCGGCGATGCCACCGGCACGGTTGGAGTCGAAGGCGTCCAGACGCGACTTTTTGACCAGACCGTTGCGCGTTGCGAGCACCAGGTACGGCGCATCCTCGTAACCGGAAATGCGGATGACCTGCGCGATCCGCTCTTCTGGCTGGAAGGCCAACAGGTTCGCGACGTGCTGGCCGCGTGCGGTGCGGTTCGCTTCGGGAAGCTCGTACGCCTTGGCGCGGTACACGCGGCCCTTGGTTGTGAAGAACAGCAACCAGTCGTGCGTACTGGATACGAAGAAGTGGGCGACGATGTCGTCCTGCTTCAATCCGGCCCCCTGCACACCCTTGCCGCCGCGCTTTTGGCTGCGGTACAGGTCGGTCTTGGTGCGCTTGGCGTAGCCGGTTTCGGTGATGGTCACGACTACGTTTTCGCGGGCGATGAGATCTTCGTCGGTGACATCGCCCTCGGCGGGGATGATCCGGGTACGACGATCGTCGCCAAACTTGTCGACAACTTCCTTCAGCTCGTCGCGCACAATCGAACGCTGGCGCTCCGGGCTGTTCAAGATGTCGTTGTAGTCAGCGATCTGGACTTCAATTTCTTCCAGTTCGTCAACGATCTTCTGACGTTCCAGGGCGGCCAGTCGGCGCAGCTGCATCGCCAGAATCGCGTCGGCCTGAAGCTCGTCGACGTCGAGCAGGTCCATCAACCCGGTACGGGCGATGTCGACGGTCGCCGACCCGCGGATCAGGGCAATCACTTCGTCAAGCGCGTCGAGCGCCTTCACCAAACCGCGCAGAATGTGCGCGCGCTCTTCCGCCTTGCGCAACCGGTAGCGCGTCCGGCGCACGATGACCTCGATCTGGTGCGCCACGTAGTAGCGGATCATCTGATCCAGGCGCAGGGTGCGCGGCACACCGTCGACGATCGACAGCATGTTGGCGCCGAAGTTGGTCTGCAGCTGGCTGTGCTTGTAGAGGTTATTCAGCACCACGCGAGCCACGCCGTCGCGACGCAGCGTCACCACAATTCTCAGGCCGACTCGGTCGGACGACTGGTCTTCGATCTTGCTGATGCCCTTGAGGCGACCGTCGTTGACCTGCTCGGCGATCGACGAGATCAGGTTGTCGGGGTTCACCTGGAACGGGAGTTCCGTGACGACAAGCTGCGTGGTGCCCTTGACCTCTTCGATTTCCACGACACTGCGCATGCGGATGCTGCCGCGACCGGTCATGTAGGCGTCGCGAATACCCTGGCTGCCAACAATCAGCGCGGCCGTCGGGAAGTCCGGGCCCTTCACCGCTTCCATGCAGGCGGCGAGGGTGGTTTCCTGGTCGGCATCCGGGTTCTCCAATGCCCAGAACACCGCGTCGGCGACCTCACCGAGATTGTGCGGCGGAATGTTCGTCGCCATACCAACGGCAATACCGCTGGAACCATTGATCAGCAGGTTGGGGATGCGCGCCGGTAGGACCGTCGGCTCCTGCGCCTTGCCGTCGTAGTTCGGAACAAAGTCGACGGTCTCTTCGGTGATATCCCGGAGCATTTCCATCGCCATCGGCGTCAGGCGGGCTTCGGTGTAACGCATGGCGGCTGCGCCGTCATTACCGCGGGAACCGAAGTTACCCTGGCCATCGACCAGCGGGTATCGCATCGACCACGGCTGCGCCAAGCGAACCAGCGCATCGTAAATCGAGGAATCGCCGTGGGGGTGGTAATTACCCATGGTCTCCGAGACCGGGCGCGCAGACTTCACATAGCCGCGCTCGGGACGGAATCCGGCGTCGAACGATGCGTACAGCAGACGACGGTGCACCGGCTTGAGGCCATCGCGAACCTCCGGCAGCGCACGTCCGACGATCACGCTCATCGCGTAGTCGATGTAGCTGTTCTGCATCTCCTGCCCGAGATCTACAGGCTCGATGCGATCGCCATCAGTGTTCTCATCTGGCAGATCAGTTTCGTCGCTCATGAATCACTTCCTGCGGCGATGCCGCGAAATCTGAAGGGTCTTGCGGCACACGCCGCAGCTGGCTTGGCCGGAATTACACGTCGAGGAAACGAACGTCCTTGGCATTGCGCGCGATAAACGAACGACGTGCAGGCACGTCTTCGCCCATCAGGATCGAGAAAAGTTCGTCGGCACCGGCGGCGTCGTCGAGGGTGACCTGCTTGAGGATGCGCACGTCCGGATCCATGGTGGTTTCCCACAGTTCGCTGGCGTTCATCTCGCCGAGGCCCTTGTAACGCTGGATGCCGTCATCCATGTTGATCTTCTTGCCTGCGTCCTTGCCCGCCTGCAGCAGAACATCGCGCTCACGGTCGCTGTAGGCGAACTCGGGCTCGGCACCCTTCTGCCACTTGAGCTTGTACAGCGGCGGCATAGCCATGAAAACGTGCCCCTGCTCAATCAGCGGCCGCATGAAGCGGAACAGCAGCGTGAGCAGCAGCGTGGCAATGTGCTGACCGTCGACGTCGGCGTCGGCCATGAGCACGATCTTGTGGTATCGCAGCTTGCTGATGTCGAACTCGTCGTGGATACCGGTACCGAACGCCGTGATGATCGACTGAACTTCGGCGTTCTTCAGCACGCGGTCAATACGTGCCTTCTCGACGTTGATGATCTTGCCTCGCAGCGGCAAGATCGCCTGGTACATGGAGTCTCGGCCCGATTTGGCGGAGCCGCCTGCCGAGTCGCCCTCCACGATGTAGACCTCGCACTTGACCGGATCGTTAGAGCGGCAGTCGGCGAGCTTGCCTGGCAGGCCACCGATGTCGGTTGCCGTCTTGCGACGCACCAGTTCACGAGCGCGACGGGCGGCCAAACGTGCCTGCTGCGAGTCGGCGGCCTTGCGAATGATGGTCTTCGCTTCGGCCGGGTTGGCGTCGAACCACATCGCCAAGTGCTCGTTGCATGCCTTCTGCACGAAGCTCTTGACCTCAGTGTTTCCGAGCTTGGTCTTGGTCTGCCCCTCGAACTGCGGGTCGGCGACCTTCACCGAGATGACCGCTGCCAACCCTTCGCGGATATCGTCACCGGAAAGCTTGCCGTCCTTCTCCTTGAGCAGCTTCTTATCGAGCGCATAGCGGTTGACGGTGCTGGTCAAAGCAGCGCGGAAGCCTTCTTCGTGGGTGCCACCCTCGGCGGTGTTGATCGTGTTGGCGAAGGTGTGCACGGACTCGGCATAACCCTCATTCCACTGCATCGCGATCTCGACCTCGTGGCCGGTGCCCTTCGCAGTGAATCCGATGACCGTCTTGTGAATCGGCGACTTGGCACGCGAGTTCAGGTGCTTGATGTAGTCGACGAGACCGTCCGGGTAGTGATACGTCCGGGTCTTGACCTTGGCGACGGCCTTCTTGATCTCTTCCTCAGACCGGATCGAGGCGTCGTCTTCCGCGCCTTCGACCTCGGCTTCGAGATCAGCTTCCTGGATGCGTTCGTCAGTCAGCGTGATGGTCAGGCCCTTATTCAGGAAGGCCATTTCCTGCAGGCGACGCGCGATCGTCTCGATGTTGTATTCGACGGTCTCGAAGATTTCCGGGTCCGACCAGAAACGGACTGTCGTACCCGTGCGGTCACTGGGACCCACCTCCGACAGCGGGCCGGGCTTCGCGTAGTCGTACTTCTGGAACCATTCGCTGCCGTTGCGGTCGATGACGAGTTCGACCTTGGTCGAGAGCGCGTTGACGACGGAAATACCGACTCCGTGCAGGCCACCGGAAACCGCGTACGAGTCCGAGTCGAACTTACCGCCGGCGTGCAGCTGGGTCATGATGACCTCGACGGCCGGTACACCGGTGGCGTGCATGCCGACCGGCATGCCTCGGCCGTCGTCGACGACCTCGATGCCGCCGTCTGCCAACAGGGTGACGTCGACGCGGGTGGCGTAGCCGGCCATTGCCTCATCGACAGAGTTATCGACGACTTCCCAGATCAGGTGATGCAGTCCTCGTTCACCGGTGGAACCGATGTACATGCCGGGACGCTTACGAACTGCTTCCAGACCCTCGAGAATGCTGATCGAATCGGCACCGTATTCGGCTGGCTTCGATTTGCCTGACTTTTTAGGTGCGTTGCCGCTGGTGTCTGTCACGGAGGGTCAACTCCCATTCTGGTAGAGGACAGTTACCGTTCAGTGTACTGGGTAGGGAACTCACAACGTCGCTTACCACGCCCTAAAAGGGACGGAGAACGACGAATTTCGCCTCCGGTGGGACCGATCATGCGTTTGGCTAGTTTTCTCGCTCACGCGACGAAATCGGCCACACGCCGCTCGATTAGCCGTAGGTATCGCGCGGGCCACGGCCGGAAATGTGGCGCGGCCCCTTCCGCCACGACGGTGCTTGGGGCCCCGTGATGCGCAAACTGGTAACCATTCCATGCCCGATGACCTTGGCAATCTTCGCCAAAATGGAGCTCTGCATGTACCGAAGTTGGGTGGCCCAGGCGGTAGATTCGGCACTCACGTGCAGAACCGTCCCCTGCAATTGGGTTGGCTCAGCGTGCGAGGCGATGTCTTCGCCGACAATCGACGGCCACATTCCGAACAGGGTGCCTTCAGAAATGCGCGGCTCCCAGCCGTGCTGCTTGACGACTTTGCCGACCATGCTGCCGAACGGTTGTGGATCTCGAGCATCCGGTCCCGACCCCGACCAGCGACGACGCGACCGGTCTTCGCTGCGACGCTTTTTCCGCAGCGGCGCGGCACGCCCCATGCCGACGGACTTACCCTGCGCTTTGGCGACCGCCTTGGCCTCTTCCAATG
Organism: Gordonia sp. 34D; assembly: GCF_056682775.1. Classification (NCBI taxonomy): domain Bacteria; kingdom Bacillati; phylum Actinomycetota; class Actinomycetes; order Mycobacteriales; family Gordoniaceae; genus Gordonia; species Gordonia sp. 34D. The sequence goes on from NZ_CM155293.1 coordinate 3,089,533, forward strand.
CGGCGCGCGCGAGGTCGTAGCCGGACATGGCCTCTGACGGGTTTTCCTCAGGCATTGTGCTGACTCCCCTGCCCCAGTGCCTCGTCGGTAGCGGGCTCCCCCATTTTCTTGTCCCCGATCTTCTTGTCCCCGATCCTCTCGTCACCGATCACGACCGACTTCCTGACGCCATCTTGCTCCGAGACTCCGACAGAAATTCGTCGGCCGACGATGGACTCAGGAATGTCGTCGGCGACGGCGGCCGTGATCAGCAATTGATCGGCGTCGGCGGTGAACTCGGCGAGCATGTTTCGACGGGCGACATCGAGTTCGGCGAACACGTCGTCGAGCATGATGATCGGTTCCACGCCATCGTCTCGGAGTAGACCGACGCTCGCCAGTCGCAACGAGAGGGCGAAAGACCAACTTTCGCCATGACTGGCAAAGCCTTTAGCCGGCTCGTCTCCGAGTCCGAGGAAGAGGTCGTCTCGGTGGGGGCCCACCAGACACATCCCGCGGTCGATCTCCTTCGATCGAACCTCGATGAGGCGCGCGGCGATAACCTCGCGGATCACGTCGATCTCGTCGTCTCCACCTGGACTTTTGTCGATCTCCTCGCCAGCGGCGGACCGGTATTCAATAAACGCCGGACGCGAATGCGGTGCGATTGACGCATACGAATCGCTCACGAACGGGGCGAGCTGCCGGACCAACGCCAGGCGCGAGGCGGTGACCTGCGCGCCCAATTCAGCCAGCTGGCTGTCCCACACATCAAGGGTGCTGAGCACGGACTCGGCCTGATCGCCGCCGCGCCGCAGCGCCGCACCGGCAGTTTTCAAGAGTGCGGTTCGCTGCCGGAGCACGCGGTCGTAGTCGGCTTTTGCGCCAGCGGCCATCGGCCGCAACTGAGCGACGAGTTCGTCGATGAAGCGTCGTCGCTCCCCCGGATCGCCGCGAACAAGCGAAAGATCCTCGGGTGCAAACAGCACCGCGCGAAGGATGCCAAGGACTTCTCTGGTGCGGCGCACCGGTCGCGTGTTGATCGCAGCCTTGTTGGCCCCCTGCGACGGAATTGTCAGGTCAACGGTCAATTCGCGACCATCGTTCTCCACGGTCGCGGTAATGCGGGCAGCATCGGCACCACTCCTGACCAGCGGCGCATCCGATGACACGCGATGACTGCGCAGGGTCGCCACGTAGAAGAGCGATTCCAAAAGGTTGGTCTTCCCGAATCCGTTGCGGCCCACAAAAATCGTGGTACCCGGAGTCAGGGTGAATTCGGCGTGCGGCCACGAACGGAAGTCGTGCAACGCAAGTTGGCGAACAAACACGGCGGGCTAGGGTGCCGGAGTTGCCGTCTCGCCGACGGACTTACCCGAGTTGTCGACGACCGCGTGACCGCCGAACTGATTCCGAAGCGCCGACACTGCCTTCAATGCCGGTGAGGCTTCTTGGCGGGAGGCGAACCGTGCGAAGAGCGCCGCGGAAATAACATTCGCCGGCACCGCATGCCGAATCGCCTCCTCCACAGTCCAACGACCTTCACCGGAATCGGTCGTGTAGTCGGAGATGTCGGCCAGACCCGGGTCTTCTTCCAGCGCGCGGACCAGCAGTTCCAGCAGCCACGACCGCACGACTGTCCCCTGAGTCCAGGCCCGTAGTGTGCCGGTGACGTCTTCGATCAGCGGTTCAGCCTGCAGCAGTTCGTAACCTTCGGCGTAGGCGTGCATCAGCCCGTACTCGACACCGTTATGGACCATTTTTGCGTAGTGACCTGCGCCGACGGGACCAACGTGAACAAAGCCGTCGGCGCGTTCGCCCGGCGGTCGCAGAGCGTCGAAGATGGGCATGGCGATCGCAACATCGGAGTCTGCGCCGCCAACCATCAAGCCGTAGCCGTTCTCCAACCCCCACACGCCGCCGGAAACTCCGCAATCCAGGTAGCCGATTCCCTGAGCTGCCAAGAGGTCCGCATGTGGACGGTCATCCGAAAAGTGGGAGTTACCACCGTCGATGACGATGTCGCCGGAGTCCAGCAGATCGGCGAGCGCAGCCACCGAGTCGCGGGTGATGTCACCGGCTGGCACCATCAGCCACACCACTCGAGGTGTGCTCAGTGCGTCGACCATCGCTTCCAAGCTGGCGACGTCGGACACCTCGGGCCGGGGGTCGTAGCCGACCACTTCGTGACCTGCGGCGACGATGCGGGTGCGCATGTTGGCACCCATTTTGCCGAGACCCACGAGACCGAGCTGCATTGCGACTCCTTTGGCGAGAAAGCGATTAAGTCACTTTAGGCGCAGGTCAGCCAGGTAGACGAACCGGCATCAGCAGGTAGCTGAAGTCGCTGACGGCCGCGGCGAAGGCACCGCTCTCGTCGGTTTGCGGTTCTTCTCCGGTCGACGGTCGGAGCACCGCCGGGCGGATTGCCGCACGACGCTGGCCGGAGCCATCCGGTTCCGGATTGGTGAAACCGAATTCGACAGTATCGGTGCCGATCGCAGCCAAGCCGTCGAGCAGGTAGTGCGGGTTGAACGCGATAAGGATCGATTCGCCGTAGAACTGCACCGGCAACTCTTCTTCGGCCTTGCCCGCTTCGTCGCCTCCGGCCGTCAAGAGAACCGAGTCGCTGCTGAAATCGAGGCGCACCTGGGCACCCCGCTCGGCGACGAGCGAAACGCGCTTAATCGCTTCGATCAGCGGAGCGCTTTCAACAATGGCGATCGAGCTGTGATTGGCCGGGAACAGCTGGCGAAACTTGGGAAACTCGGCGTCGAGCAGGCGCGTGGTGGTTTTCTTGGCACCGTTCGTGATTCCGAGCATGCCTTCGGAACCGATCGCGTGCACGGCACCGAAGGCCAAGTCCACATTTCCGGTCCCGTCGGCACCGGCCGATTTAGCTGCTTCGGAGAGCGTCTTCGCGGGCACCAAAGCGGCACCGGATGCACTGGGATCTGTTGGCAACCACTGCATTTCACGAACCGCAAGGCGGAAACGGTCGGTCGCAGCGAGGACCACTTTGTCGCCCTCGATCTCAACGCGGACACCGGTCAGCATGGGCAGTGTGTCGTCACGACCAGCAGCGAGTGCCACCTGGGCAACTGCTTCGGAGAACAGGTTTGCCGGAACAGAACCGGTGTTTTCCGGGATCGCTGGCAATTCCGGGTAGTCCTCGACAGGCATCGTCGGGAGCGAGAATTTAGCGCTGCCACAGCTGATAGCGACGCGCGCACCGTCGATGGTGACATCGACCGGCTTGTTGGGCAGCGACTTCGTAATTTCAGCGAGCAGACGCCCGGAGACCAAAGCCTTGCCACTTTCGGCCACCTCGGCGGAAATCACCTGAAGGGTTGAGACTTCGTAATCGAAGCCTGCGACCTGGAGGCCAGCGTCGTCTGCGGTCAGAACCACGCACCCGAGAACCGGCACCGGAGGACGTGAGGGCAGGCTGCGAGCAACCCACGCGACGGAATCAGCGAATTCGTCGCGCACGACACGAAACTTCATCGGTGGTGTAACCCCTTCTCGACGTGCCAGGTCCGTTACGGCGTGCAACGGGTCCGGCGATGGTTGCTCGCCGAATCCCACTGTAGAGCGCGCAGCGATTCTTTGGACAACTCGGGCCAGATCCGATGGTTGCGAAGCGCAGGCGGCCGCGAGCGCGATGGCGCGAGCGGTTCGGCAGGGTGTGTATCCACACACCTTCTTTTAAAAGATGTTCTTTAAAGAATAAATCTTCTTAGTAATAGGTCCTGTGAGTTCTGTGGACAACTGATTCTTTCTGCAGGTCAGGATGCTCGGCCCGTTGTGCAGGACCAGTGGATGAGATCGGTGGATGGATCGTCTCGGCTGTGGAGCAACTGAGACGATCAACAGCCATCCCAGTGTTGTCCCCAGAATTTGCCCCGTTGTCACCATGATGTCCACAGGCTTGCCGTAGACGTTGTCCTGGGCCTTTACCTCGCACGCACGCGGTCAAAGTTGGGTTGAGCGATCAAAAAAGGTGGCCACAAACTCTTTTGAGTCTGCGGCCACCCTTGAGGGTTATTGCGTCGGAGTTGAAGCTGACGGCCCGGCTAGCGGTTCGCTCGCTGTTTGATGCGCGCGGTCAGTTCCTGCACTTGGTCGTAGATGTTGCGGTTCTCATGCATTTGCTTGCGGATCTTCTTGTCCGCGTGCATCACCGTGGTGTGGTCGCGATCGAACGTCTCACCAATCTTCGGCAGCGATAGGTCGGTCAGCTCGCGGCACAGGTACATCGCGATCTGGCGCGGCAACGTCAACGCGCGGACCTTGCTCGGACCGGTCAGGTCCTCGACCGGCAGATCGTAGAAGTCAGATGTCTGGGCGACGATGCTCGCCGCACTGATATCCATCGGTCCCGAATCCGGGATTAGGGCTTTCAGGACGACCTCGGCCAGGCCGGTATCGAGTTCGGTGTTGTTGAGCGAGGCGAACGCGGTGACGCGGATCAAGGCACCTTCGAGCTCACGAATATTGCGTTCGATTTTCGATGCGATGAGTTCCAGCACGTCATCTGGTGCAGCGAGCCGATCCATCTGCGCCTTCTTCCGAAGGATCGCGATGCGAGTCTCCAGGTCGGGTGGCTGCACGTCGGTGATCAGCCCCCACTCGAAGCGAGTGCGGAGACGATCTTCCAGCGTCGCGAGCTGTTTCGGCGGGCGGTCCGACGAGACGACGATCTGCTTGTTCGCGTTGTGCAGCGTATTGAAGGTATGGAAGAACTCCTCCTGGATACCTTCTTTACCCTCGAGGAACTGGATGTCGTCGATCAGGAGCATGTCGATGTCGCGGTAGCGGCGCTTGAAGGCGACGCGACGGTCATCGCGCAGCGAGTTGATGAAGTCGTTCGTGAACTCTTCGGTCGAGACGTACTTCACGCGCATGCCGGGGAACAGTCGTTGGGCGTAGTGCCCTGCGGCGTGCAGGAGATGCGTCTTGCCGAGTCCGGATTCACCCCAGATGAACATCGGGTTGTAGGCGCGGGCCGGGTTCTCGGCGACGGCGACGGCCGAGGCGTGTGCAAAGCGGTTGGATGCGCCGATAACGAAGGTGTCGAAGGTGTACTTGGGATGCAGCGAGGTAGTCCCGTTGTCAGGGGCCGTGGTCTCGCGCTGTTCAAAGTAGGTCGACCACTCACGCGGTTCGACGGGCCGGCGCTGCGACTGCTGATAGGTCAGAGCGGCGAGCTGCTCATCGGAGGGGATAGCGGGGCTTGCGGGGTAGGTCGGGGTCGGAATCTCATCCGACTGCATGCCGCTCCCGGTGTACGGCGACCCAGAAAGTGAGCCCGAAGATGTGATGCTTGTTGCAGTTGGGGCTGAAGGGTGTGGATGGGTATCCACAAAATCATTCGGTTCATCGACAGTCATCGACCCGCCAGCGGCAGCTTCGTCCACACGAACGGCGATGTCGACGTTATGACCCAAATGCCGACTCAACGTAATCCGCACGGCCTCGCGCAAGTTGCGTTCAATCTGCTCCTGGACGACCGACGACGGTACGGCGAGAAGCGCGAAACCTTCGGTCATCGTCAACGGGCGAACCAGCGATAGCCAGGCTTTTTGCTGGTGCGTGAGAGATTCGACGTCTGACGGTCCAGTCCCGTTCGAGAGGTCCGCGACTACGGCCTTCCATACGTCGCTGAACGAGTCTCGGTCCCCGGCCACGTGCCCCCCTTTAGTGCGGTCGATCGGATGCTTTCAGTGATTGAGAGTGCCACGAACGAGGCTCTCCGCGCGAGTTGTCCACAAAGTTGTCCACACCTGTGGATGGATCTGTTAATAAATTCCACCGATGTAATTCGGTGTCCGCGATATCCGCAGGTAACCCGTCGTTTGATTTGGATTCCTGTGCCCAGTACCCTCGAAAGGTCGCCTGTACATGGACTGCGGAATACGCGCTCGCTCGCGAGTCGGCCCCGGTCGATCCATGAGTGGGCCCGTTAAACCGCCTGTAGTACCAACACGAGGAGTTTCCAGTGGCCAAGGGGAAGCGCACTTTCCAGCCGAACAACCGTCGTCGCTCACGAGTGCACGGCTTCCGTCTGCGTATGCGGACCCGCGCCGGTCGCGCCATCGTGAACGGTCGTCGTTCCAAGGGCCGCGCCAAGCTCACCGCTTAGTCGCGAATCCGGCCCGGTCAAATCGGTGTCGGCCGACGCGGCGCGGATTTCGAAGAAGTCCGACTTCACCCGCACACTCACCAAGGGTGTGCGGGTTTCGGCGCGTGATCTGTCAGTTCAAGTAGCACCTGTCGGTACCGACTGGCCTGATGCCAGCGGGCTGAGACCGGACGTTGCCTTGCACGGCGGCCCGTGGCTCGGTCTTGTCATCTCCAAAAAGGTTGGTAACGCGGTGGTTCGGCATCGGACCGCGCGGCGCCTTCGTCGTGCCTTCGCTGCGGCCGCGGTCGGGACGTTGCCCACCGAAACGTATGTGGTGGTCCGCGCATATCCGGGGATCGTCGATAAATCCAGTGCCGAACTCACCGAAGTCCTTCGTGCCGCGTTTGCGCACCGTAAAGTTCTGGCCGCGTGCGCTGGGTTAAGCAGCGACAATTCGACGCACGGGAAGGGCTGAGAAACATGCTGGAAAAGCTGTACCGCCTTCCGCGAACCAGTCTCATCTTCGTGATTGAGCTCTATCGGACCTGGGTTTCCCCGACCCGCATGCCGACGTGCCGTTTTGAACCCACATGCAGTGGTTACGCCGTTGAGGCGTTGTCGAAGCACGGCTTCGTGTGGGGATCGGTTCTCGCCACCTGGCGGCTGCTGAAATGCGGGCCGTGGCATAAACCGGGCTACGACCCGGTCCCGGAGTTGGGACCCGTGGAGTGGCTCCGCAACAAGACTTCCAACAGTGATGCGAAAGCATCACCTTCAGATAGGGGTAAGTGAGCCGTGCTCAACTTCATCTACTACCCGGTGTCATGGATCATGTGGCTCTGGCACTGGTTGTTCGACAATATCTTGCCGAACTCACCGGGCTGGGACGGTCTTGCGTGGGCACTGTCGGTGGTTTTCCTGGTGTTCTCGTTGCGCGCCATCTTGTACAAGCCGTTCGTCAAGCAGATCCGCACGACGAAGCAGATGCAGGAAATCAATCCGCAGATGCAGGCGATTCGAAAGAAGTACGCCAACGACCGCGTCAAGATGACCGAGGAGATGCAGAAGCTCCAGAAGGAGCACGGCTTTAACCCGCTGCTCGGTTGCTTGCCAATGTTCATGCAGATTCCGGTGTTCATCGGTCTGTTCCACGTGCTGCGGTCGTTCAACCGCTACATCCCCGAAGGCGGCGGCGGCTTCGGCGTTCCGCATACCGGTCCGAGCCTGTCGTTGGAAGCCAACCGGATGACGGGCAACTACGCGTTCAGCCCGGAGCAGGTACAGAACTTCCTCGACGCCCGATTCTTTGGTGTCCCGCTGTCGTCGTTCCTAACGCAACCGGAACAGCAGTGGGCGGCGTTTGTGTCGTCGGGCAAAGTAGCTGACGTTGACTTCACTCGCTGGCAGATCGCCGCCGTGATCGTCCCGCTGATGCTGATCGCTTCGTTCGCCACGCACATGAACTCGCGTGCATCGGTGTCGCGTCAGACTGCGGCCGCAGAGGCGAATCCGCAGACCCGCATCATGAACAACCTTGCACTCTGGGTGTTCCCGCTCGGCATCCTCGTCACGGGTGTGTTCTTCCCCGTCGCCATCCTGCTCTACTGGGTGGCCAACAATGGTTGGACGTACGCACAGCAGCACATCGTCTTTGGCCGTATCGCCAAGGAAGAAGAAGAAGCCAAGCTCGCGAAGGAAGAGCGACTTAAAGCCGCTGCACCGAAGCCCGGCGCACGACCGGATAAGACAAAACGCGAAAGCAGCGTCGCCGTTGTTGATGGTGCCGTTGAGGACGACGACGCCGATGCCACGAAGGTAGATGTCTCGAAGAAGGCCACACCGGCTAAGGCTCAGGGCACGGCCTCGAAGGCGACGCAGCCAAAGAAGACTTCGCCCGGTCAGCGACAGACCAAACCCGGCGGTGCACGGCAGGCCGGCAACAAGCGCAACAAAAAGAAGGGCCGCCGGTAACGGCACTGCGAACCCTTCCCCAGACGTATTTCAATTGAGTAAGGAACACATTCATGACTGACCAGACTGTGTCGTCCGATGACACCGTGACCGACGAATCGGTGGAAGTCGTCGAACAAGAGGCCCAAGGCAGCGCCGTTGCGGTTGACGAAGCAGAGGCGACACCTGACGCCGATGTTCTCGATGACGACAATGATCAGGACGACGACAACGACGACAGCGACGACAGCGACGAGGACGACGACGAGGAAGACAAACTCGTTGAAGAAGGTGAAGTCGCCGCGGACTATCTTGAGCAGCTTCTCGACATCCTCGACTTCGATGGCGATATTGATCTTGATGTCGATGGTGATCGTGCGATTGTCAGCATTGATGGCGGCAAGGATCTGAATAAGCTCGTCGGCCGGAACGGCGAGATTCTCGATGCTCTGCAGGAATTGACGCGTTTGGCTGTGCAGCAGTCAACCGGTGATCGGAGTCGGTTGATGCTCGACGTCGCGCGGTGGCGTGATGGTCGTCGTCAGCGTTTGGCTCAGCTGGGTACCGAGGTCTCTGAACGTGTTCGGGATTCAGGTGAGCGTGAAGTCCTTGACCCGATGACTCCGTTTGAGCGCAAGATCGTGCACGATGCCGTTGCGGCTGTCGCCGGTGTCTACAGCGAGAGTGAGGGCGTTGAGCCCAAGCGTCGGGTGGTTGTCATCAAGGAGTGACCGCCTCCCGTTTTCCGTGAAGCCTCGACCTTCGGGTCGGGGCTTCACCCGTTTTGGGGGGTGTTCGAGATTTCGACACAGTGACCTTTTGGCTCCCAGGATGCGCCTGCTGGATTTACGGCTGTCTGAATGGGTGATCTTGTTCCACGTGGAACGTGGACGCCACCGATGGCGTCATTGCTTGGCGAAGATAATCACACGTCTGTAGTTCAGGCGCGAAGTAGCTCCCCTTCCCCGTGCGAACCTGCTCCCCTCCCCCGTGCATGTGGGACTCGTTGAAGGTGAAGTTGCTATGGACTACCAAGGAGTGACCGACTCCACCCTGTTGATCTCGCAGGCCAGCGGATGATGCCGGTGGCTGCGTCGGGCATGCGTACTCGACCGAGGTCAGTAGCCCAGGCCCGAATGACGATGCCGCGTGTTGTGTTCGTGCTTGAAATCGCCGATGACGACGCGGGCCTCGATCAGGTTCGTGCACGGATGGGTCCTTCGAGTATGTCCTTGGCTATTCCCGTGGGTCGGTGCCAGTTGTACAGCGTCGAGGTCGACGGCGATCTCGTTCCACGTGAAACGTGGACGTCGTCACCGATGGCGCCAACTGCTCGGCGAGGATAATCACATGCCTGTAGTTCGGGTGCGAACCTGCTCCCCTCCCCCGTGCATATGTGGGGCTCGTTGAAGAAGGTGAAGTTGCTGTGGACTACCAAGGAGTGACCGACTCCGCCCCCTGTTGATCTCGCAGGCCACTGGATGATGCCGGTGGCTGCGTCGGGCATGCGTACTCGACCGAGGTCAGTAGCCCAGGCCTGAATGACGATGCCGCGTGTTGTGTTCGTGCTTGAAGTCGCCGAGGACGACGCGGGCCTCGATCTGGTTCGTGCACTGGTTGCGGTTCAGGCACCTCCGGTCGCAGGTGGTTGTTGAACGACTCGATGTAGCCGCCGTTCCACGGCGTTCCCCGACCGCTCCACGATGTGCAGCAACGGTTCACGCGTGCTCGTCGAACCGGAACGCCGCCCACGCCCGCCGGGATCCGTGGCACGGATGGGTCCTTCGACTATGTCCTGGGCTATTCCCGTCGGTCGGCGCCAGTTGTACAGCGTCGAGGTCGACACGTCGAGGTCGACGGCGATCTCGTTCCACGTGAAACGTGGACGTCGTCACCGATGGCGCCAACTGCTCGGCGAAGATAATCACATGCCTATAGTTCAGGTGCGAACCTGCTCCCCTCCCCCGTGCATGTGGGGCTCGTTGAAGAAGGTGAAGTTGCGGCGGGCCATCTTGAGCAGTTTCTCGACATCCTCGACTTCGATGGCGATATTGATCTTGATGTCGATGGTGATCGGAGTGTCGGTTGATGCTCGAAGTCGCGCGGTGGCGTGATGGTCGCCGTCAGCGTTTGGCTCAGCTGGGTACCGAGGTATCTACGTGATCTCGTTCCACGTGAAACTCGACGTCACCAATTGCAGCATTGCCTGGCGAAGAAGATTGCAGGACGTAGTTCAAATGCGAGAGGTCATCGCGCTCGCCTCACTTGCTGTTGCTGCCTACAGGAAGTTGAGCCAGAGAAGGATCGCACAGTGGCGGTCAGAGCCAAGCGCTTTAGGGACTAAACTAAACGAAAGGCAGTCATCCGAGATCTTCGGAATCGATCGTGACTGCGGCAGGCCCCGAACGAAGTCGCGCGGGAGATCGGCAACGACGCTGCTGTTCCCCTGATGGATGATCCATGACCATCTAATGTGCGATGCTGCGTTTCACGTGAAACGCAGCGTTCCTATACCGAGGTGAGTTTCACGTGAAACGACGAAGGATGACAGAGTGATGGCGGGCGAACCCGAGAGCGGTCCAGGATCGAATACCGAAACCGAGCCGACACCTCCGATCGCGGCAGCGATCTTTGGAGAGCGTCTGGATCTGGCAGAAAGGTACGCCAGCATCCTTAGTGAGGAAGGTGTCTTGCGGGGGCTCATCGGACCCAGAGAGCTTCCCCAACTGTGGACTCGGCACCTGCTGAATTGCGCTGTCCTGTCGGAGGCGATCGATGAAGACTTGACCGTCATCGATATCGGTTCGGGTGCAGGCTTACCAGGCATTCCGCTGGCTATCGCGCGACCAGATCTGGCCATCACGCTGATAGAGCCACTGCTGCGACGAACAACATTTCTCGATGAGGTCGTTACGGAACTCGGTCTTAAGAACGTCACCGTTGTCCGTGGAAGGGCCGAGGAAAAGGCAGTCCTGAAGGCAGTCCAGCCGGCGGACGTCGTGACGTCGCGTGCGGTGGCACCGCTTGAGCGTCTCGCGAAGTGGTCCGCTCCCCTCATTCGTGGTGGGGGCCGATTGGTTGCGCTAAAGGGGCGGTCGGCAGCCGACGAGATTGCGCGTGATCGGGAAAAGGTGTCGGGCTTCGGTATCCGTGACCTGACGGTCGAAGAGTGCGGGACAATGTTAGAAACACCCACCACGTTGATCACGGGTCGACGTATTGAGAGTGCCAAGGATGCGCGCAAGGCGCGTCGTGCCGGACGCCGAGGCTGAGGAAAGAGATTCAATTGGTGTCATTTCGCCGCAGGGCGCAGAATGAAAGCACTGACCAAAGGAGTCCCGGGGTGCCCGACAGCGCACATAGATCGACCCAGGAGCCGCGCGTTTCACGTGAAACGCCGCCCGTTCCACAGATGCCCACATTTGACGACACCCCGATCGCGACGGCGGCGGCACACGCCAGCCAGGTCTTGACCCCCGGTGGGGCTGGGCGCCTCCCCCGCCCGCCGCGGCCGCGCATCATGACGATTGCCAACCAGAAGGGCGGTGTCGGAAAAACGACGTCGGCGGTCAACCTGGCAGCTGGTCTTGCGCTTCATGGACTTGGGGTACTGGTCATCGACTTGGATCCGCAGGGCAACGCAAGTACCGCACTCGGGATCGATCACCGTCAACCCGGTATCGCATCGGTGTACGAGATGCTGCTCGATGATGTGTCACTGCGCGAGGCGATCCAGCAGTCACCCGCGAGCGAAAACCTGTACTGCGTACCGTCCACCTTGGATCTGGCGGGTGCCGAAATTGAGTTGGTCTCGGTTGTTGCTCGGGAGAGCCGACTCCGGAATGCGCTCGATGAGGACCTCCTCGTCGAATTAAACATTGACTACGTTCTGATCGACTGCCCACCGTCGCTAGGGCTCCTGACGGTGAACGCGATGGTTGCGGCTCGAGAGGTGCTGATTCCGATTCAGTGCGAGTATTACGCACTCGAGGGCGTTGGTCAGTTGCTTCGGAACATCGAGCTAGTGCAAGCACACCTGAACAAGGAACTGCACGTCTCGACAATTTTGTTGACGATGTACGACGGTCGTACCAAGTTGGCAGACCAGGTTGCCGCGGAGGTTCGCAACCACTTCGGCGACAAGGTCCTCACGACAATCATTCCGCGCAGCGTGAAGGTTTCCGAAGCGCCTGGATTTGGCATGACGATCATTGAATACGATCCGGGTTCACGTGGATCAATGAGTTATCTGGACGCGGCTCGGGAATTGGCGAACCGCGGAGCGGCTGAAGGGGCACTTCGATGAATCAACGTGACACGCAGCGTCGTGGCGGTCTGGGACGCGGCCTGGCCGCACTCATCCCGACGGGTCCGCCGGAAGACGACCACCGTCTCAATACTCCGCGGATGGGATCGGCGGCAGCAGACGTCGTGATTGGCGGCGGCAACGCGGTTCGACCAACCGCTAAGCCTTCGACCGACTTGCTGGCTCCCACGGCTGGTAACGACGAGCAGGCTAGTGACGTCGGTGCCGTGTACCGCGAGATCGTGCCGTCGGAAATCGAAGCGAACCCGATGCAGCCGCGAACAGTTTTCGACGAGGAAGCCCTCGCTGAACTCGAGCACTCGATCCGCGAGTTTGGTCTGATGCAGCCGATCGTGGTCCGGGAACTCCCCTCCCCCAGGGCCAATGGGGTGCGCTATCAACTCATTATGGGTGAGCGTCGGTGGCGGGCCAGCACCAACGTTGGCCTTGCTACGATCCCGGCGATCGTTCGTGAGACCGCTGACGGCGACATGTTGCGTGACGCACTGTTGGAGAACATCCACCGCGCACAGTTGAATCCGCTCGAAGAAGCGGCCGCGTATCAGCAGTTGCTCGAGGAGTTCGACGTGACTCACGAGGAACTCGCGAATCGTCTCGGCCGTTCGCGGCCGGTGATCACCAACATGATCCGCCTGTTGAAGTTGCCGATTCCCGTGCAACGACGCGTCGCTGCGGGTGTGCTGTCGGCCGGCCATGCACGTGCGCTTCTCGCACTCGACGCTGGCAGCGATGCCCAAGAGGCGCTCGCCGCGCGCATCGTCCGTGAAGGGTTGTCGGTCCGAGCGACAGAAGAAGCCGTCACTTTGGCGAATCACGACGGCCCGGATGCCAAACCGGAGGCGAAGAAGCGTCGACCCATCGAGATGCCAGGCCTGAAGGATGTGGCGAATCGGCTGTCGGACCGTCTCGATACCAAGGTGACGGTGAGCCTGGGCAAGCGCAAGGGCAAGGTTTTGATCGAGTTCGGGTCGGTTGACGACCTCGAACGCATCGTCAACGTCATCGCCGAGAACACCGAAAAATAGCGATGTAAATCGGCCATACGCGTAGACGCAGCCGTTTTGTCACTGTGACAGGTTGTGTCGGAGGCAATTTCGAGTCGAATCGAAGCGATAAGAAGGAGAAGAGGGACGGCAATGGCCATCGCCGTAGTACCGCTGGATCTCAGCGACTTCGAGACCCTTCCGCTTCATTCCCGCCGCTGCGTGTTCTGGGAAGTGGATCGGTCTGGAGAATCGTCAGCGGTCGATTCGATGATGGCAACAACGACCGCCCCGGGCGAGACGGCCGGTCCGGAAAGCGAGTTCGACAAAGAGGCGTGGTTGTCAGGACTCCTCCTGGAATGGGGTGTGTGCTGTCAGGTGGCAATCGAGCCGACCACCGAACGTGTGGTCGGCGCGGCGTTCTACTCGCCACCGGGTCGGGTGCCGCGGGCACAGCACTTCCCCACTGCCCCGGTGGGTGTCGACGCAATTTTGTTGACGAGCATCCGGATGGAACCGGGATTTGAAAGTGACGCCGCGGTCGTCCTCGACGCGGTGGTCGCCGATCTGATCCGTCGCGGCGTGCGCGCCATCGAAGCTTTCGGATTTAGTGGAGACGACGAATCGCTTGCGATGGACCTGGTGACACTTTTGCTCGGAAGCGGATTCGCTGGCGATGTCTGTCAGCGCTGCATTCTCTCGACCGAGGCGCTGCTTGATTTTGGGTTCGAAGTGGTAGCCGACGACCCGTATCTGCCCCGACTACGTCTTGAGCTCAACGAGGGCTTGGGATGGAAGAGTCAGGTGGAGCGGGCATTGAAAAAGCTTGTCGAGCCGATCCACCTGCCTGCGCTGTCGAGTGCAGAAGCGGAAAGAGTGCCCCTATAACTCGGGAGCGGACGGCTGGTTAGCCCGTAACCCGTTCTGCGGCAAGTAATTCCGCAAAGGTGTAGGTGCCGGTGGGCCGATCATTCTCGCCAAGCAGATAAAGGCGCTTGACGGCCACGAGGATCGCCTCGGCGACGGTGTCGCGTACTTCGGGGCGGGCCAGGCAGGCGGCGTCGTGTTCGTTGGTGATGTAGCCAGCTTCGATTAGCACGATCGGCATCCGCGTGGAGCGGAGAATGTTCCACGTGCGCGCATGCGTCCGACAATCCAAAAACTCTGTGCGAGCGGCGATTTCACGCTGGATGTAGCCAGCGAGACTGCGGCCAATCGTGGAGTACGAGCCGTGCGAGTTACCGAAATAGAAACTGGAGACACCGTTGGCCTTGGGATTGTGGTAATGCCCGGTGCGCAACGAGATCATGAGATCGACGTCGGCGAGGTTGGCAACCCGGATCCGCTCGTCGTCGGACGTCGCAGCCTTGGCCTCGTGTGAGAGGAACGTTTCCATTCCTGCGGCAGACATCCGACCGTCGAGTCGGGAGGCGAGATCCCAGAGGAGGACATTCTCGTCTCCGATGGGTTCGTCCGAGCCCGGATCGATCAGGATCCGCTTTCCGGTCAATTGCGGACCGGACTTACGGACATGCTCTTCTTCGCGGATCGCGTGGGGTGAGCCGCCGGTAACGCGGGTTCCGAGTCGTTCGAGCGAGCGGAGTGTCGAGGGGCCGCAGATGCCATCGGCAGAAAGACCGTACTCGGTTTGGTACAGGCCAACGGCATTGTGAGTTACTTCGCCGAACACGCCGTCGACGAGCCCGTGGTAGTAACCGAGGTTCTGGAGCCGAGACTGCAGCGTTGCTACGTCGTCGCCGCTCATTGGTGCGGACAGGCGGTAAAGCAGAACGCGGGCACCCAGTTGGTAGGACGCTTCGCGGAGTGCGGTGTACGTGGCACGACCAACGAGGCCGTCGACGATGAGACCGCGTTCCTGTTGGAACGCGCGGACTGCACGGTCACAGGTTTCGTCAAAAACGGCTTCGGGTGGCGACCAAGGTGTGCCGGTGGTGGCGGGGCTAGGCAGGGATGCCGGCAGCAGACCACGATTGGCCAAAATGGCCCGGATCTCCGCGACAGCGGATCCGTGGTCTCCCAGACGCAACACCTGCATACGTAAATCCCACTTTCTCGGCGCGACTACCCGCGCAGCAGAACAGGCCTTGCTCTGCCGGACATAGTTCTGGTTTATTCTCTCAGGCGAGACGTGCACCGACAAACCGATGTCCCCCATCTGTGACCATAGACCCACCCCCGTTGAATTTGGGATGAGCCTATGGTCGATGGTGATACAGCGGGTGCGGAGTCAGCGGTACGACGGACTACTTGAGGACGTCGGACAATTCGCGCAGCAGCGCGGCTTTTGGCTTGGCGCCCATGATGGTCTTGACGGGCTTGCCACCGGAGAACAGCATCATGGTGGGGATGCTCATGATTTGGTAATCGCGCGCCACGTTCGGGTTGGCGTCGATGTCGACCTTCACGACGGCAAGCTTGTCGGCGTTGTCGCGGGCGATTTCCTCGAGCACGGGAGCGACCATTTTGCACGGTCCGCACCACGTGGCCCAGAAGTCGACGAGGACGGGCTTGTCTGCCGACCCCATGATGACGTCGTCGGCGAAGGTGGCATCGGTTGCGGCGGTGGTGTGCTCGGACATGGTTCCTCCTGGTGGTTCAGTTGAGATCAACTCAACTGAGGTTGGTTATGCCTGGTCGGCAAGCCAGCGTTCGGCGTCGATTGCTGCCGAACAGCCGCTACCTGCGGCGGTAATGGCCTGGCGGTACGTGTGGTCGACGAGGTCGCCGCACGCAAAGACGCCGGGGATGTTGGTGTACGTGGTGCGGCCCTCGACCTCGACGTAGCCGTCGCTGTCGAGCTGCACCTGGCCCTTGACGAGGTCGCTGCGCGGATCGTGGCCAATGGCGACGAACATGCCGGTTGCTTCGAGCGGACGTGTTTCGCCGGTGATGGTGTCGGTGAGCTCAAGTTCGGTGACCGAGTTCTCTCCCTTAACCGCGGACACGGTGGCGTTGAGGATGAATTCGATCTTGTCGTTGTCACGGGCGCGTTCAAGCATGATCTTGGACGCGCGGAACTCTTCGCGACGGTGGATGAGGCTGACCTTGCGAGCGAACTTGGTCAGGAAGATCGCTTCTTCCATGGCCGAGTCGCCACCGCCGACAACGACGATGTCCTGCTCCTTGAAGAAGAAGCCGTCGCAGGTGGCGCAGGCGGAGACGCCGCGGCCGAGGAGTTCCTGCTCGCCGGGGACATTCAGGTACCGAGCGGCGGCACCCATCGCGAGGATCACGGCGCGGGCGCGGTGCACCTCCCCCGCGACCTCAACTTCTTTGATGTCACCATCGAGGCGGATGGCATCGACGTCTTCCATGCGCAGGTCCGCGCCGAATCGGAGGGCTTGCTCGCGCATCTCGTCCATCAGGTCGGGACCTTGGATGCCCTTCTGAAAGCCGGGGAAGTTCTCTACTTCGGTGGTGGTCATGAGCGCGCCACCGAAAGACATGCCTTCGAATACGAGGGGTGAGAGTTCAGCGCGGGCAGCGTAGATAGCCGCCGTATAACCGGCAGGACCCGATCCGACGATGATGAGGTCGTGGATCTGGTTATCGGTGTCGGTCATCAATCCTCCGTTGTCGCGAAGTCTGCCCAGCACTTCGTTGTCGCTGTGGGCGCAGACGCATTAGTCAACAACAGAATATGGCCCAATGTTCCCGAAGTCGCGATCAGGTGAGATCGTCGATGACTTTGTCGATGCGGGCGGCGACGTCGTTGGGCATCGGTGGCGCAGTTTGTCCGTAGGCGCGGAGGTCGGACTGCACGCGATTGAGAGCATCCAGAACCCTTGGTGCATTCGGATCTGCGGCGAGGCGGGCGCGAACATGTGCATCGGTGGCTGGGTCGAGGGCATCAGCATGGAAGTCGGCAAGCAGCCGAGTAGAAAACGGGGGTTCTGGCAACGGGGACTTGGGCAGCGAAAACTCCGAGCCTCGCGCATCTGAAGGACCCATGATGTTTCGAAGACCGCCCGTCTGGTGTTGGTGCCACCCAACACTACTGAGATGGCGTCGGTGTATCGGCGGATTGAACGATGGCCATCAGATTTCTTCTCGCAAGTAGTTCAACACTAGCGCCAGCTTTTCGCGGCCGCGCGAACAGCGGCTCTTAACAGTTCCAAACGGCACTTGTAGGGCGGCCGCCGCATCGCTGATCGAGTACCCGTTCAGATCGACCAAAATGATGGCTGCTCGCTGGTCTGGTGTGAGCACGTCCAATGCACGTCCGATGGACAGTGACACGTCGATGTCCTCGGTGTAGTCGTGGTCATCGGCGATCATGGTTGCGAATTCGAAGAGTGGGACGGTGTCATGGCTGCGGCAGCGTCGTATGCGGTCCAAGCATGAGTTCACGACAATTTTGTGAAGCCAGCTCGCGACCGATGCATCTGCTCGGTACGACGTCGCCGACGTGTGAATCGACACCCAAGCATCTTGGATGGCGTCGGCGGCATCGTCTGGATTTCCTGTGGTGCGCAGGGCGATGGCCCACAGGTGGTTGCGATGCCGTTCGTAGAGTTCGCGGAAGGCCTCTCGGTCGCCTGCGAGATGTGCGCGCAGGAGTTCCGTGTCGGCTGTTTGGCTGATAATCCCCCGAGTCATGTCGATGAGATTAGGGGCAAATGGTGTCCGTTTTAGCGTTTCCGTCCAGTTTGTGGATTGATTTGTCAGACCTGTGGATAACGACGGTAGGCGTCCCCCTAACCTGCACAATCCAGTAGGCAGAGGTCGCGAATATCTGCGAACGGAAGGCGCTGCCCGTTGGCGTCGCGCGCGGGTGGGGTGGTAACCGTCGCCTACCCCGCTACTACGATGGCGGCATGAGTGACGACAAGCCGCTGGCGACGTGGCAGGCTGGCCGATCGATGGGCAAGCTGGCGGTCCCGGGCCAGTTGCAGTTGACGAAGACGCACGTCGTATTCGAGCCGAAGTCGGCGCGCGCGGCAGGAGCCCGTTTCTCCGTGGCGCTGACATTTGTGGCAGCTGTCGGAAGGGCTCCGGGCACCGGGAAGTTCCTGTCCGGCGGCAAGCGGGAACGCTTGTGCATCACGCTCGGGGATGGCTCCGAATGGTTGTTCGTGATGCCCGAATTGGCTGACGCCACCGAGCAGATCAGCAGTCGCCTCGCAGTCGGCAAGTAGCGACTAGCCAGCAAACAAGCTGGTATAGGTGGCCGCGTACATTTCCGAAACCACCTCGTGGATGGTTTCGACCTGGAACATCTCCGGGCCGGCGTGATCGCTGATGGGATCGCTGATTGCCATCTGCCAGTCCACCAGCAGCTGCGTGATGGCACCGACGAGTGCGATCGCGCCCAGCTTCTGTCTGGTGGTGACTTGATCGCCAGCCACCGCAAATCCGACGATGAGGTCGGCCCAGTCGTGGATGGCGCCCAGCCGAAGCTTCTCGATCTCGGGAGAAACCCCGACGACCTCAATGAGAATGACGCGGGCCCGTCGCGGATCGTCGACGAGCGAATCGATGAAACCACCGAGGCCCTGGCGGGCAATCTCCGGAATTAGCTCCCCGGGGATGGGGCCCTCGCCTACTCCTGCTTGTTGAAGTAGCTCGGTAATGGACGCGAGAACCTGGGCACGCGCAAGGTCAACGCAGTGCTCATAGACGGCAGCGAGCAGGTTTACCCGATCCGGGAACGACTCATAGAAATAGCGCTGGGTGAGTCCAGCTTCGTCGCAGATTTTCTTGACTGACACGTTGAGGTATCCCTCGGTGCCGAACAGCTCTAAACCGGCGTCCACCAGCGCAGATCGTCGTTGCTTCTGGCGATCTGCAGCAGTGACACCCCCGTAGGTACGCCCACCCATTTCTCTAGTCATTAGGCGTTATTCTACGCGTGACGAAAATGGCTGAGGCCTTGCATCAGGACTCTGACACGTTAATATGTCAGTTAACGCGGGTTACAGCTACCGCGATTGCGAAAGAAGTCGGATATGTTGGACTTTCTGCCGGAGCCAATGCGAGACCCAACGGTCCTCGCTATTCCGTTCTTCGTCACGATGATGCTTCTCGAGATCTTTGCTGCGGTACGCAGTGAACGCGGCGCTGGAATGGCCAGTGGTGGCATCGACCCTGACGGAGTTGACCCTGCGGCACCACATTCTGTCGGCGCCTACGAGGGGCGCGATGCTCGGGCTTCCATCTACATGGGCTTGGTCTCGATCGGCACCTCGGCTGTTTGGAAGTTCCTGGCGCTCTTTGTCTACGTCGCCCTATTTGCGTACGTGGCACCGTGGCAGCTGCCAGCCAACCAGTGGTACACGTGGGCCATCGGGTTCGTCGTACTCGACTTCCTCTTTTATTGGGACCATCGGATCTCGCACCGCGTACGCCTTGTCTGGGCGACGCACCAGGCTCACCATTCGAGCGAATACTTCAACTTTGCGACCGCACTTCGGCAGAAGTGGAACAACAGTATGGCGATGGTGATGTTTGCACCTCTCGTCGTGTTGGGGGTCCCGCCAGCGGTCGTGTTTGCGGTGTACTCGCTCAATCTGATTTACCAATTCTGGATCCACACCGAACACATCGGGACCATGTGGAAGCCGTTCGAATTCGTGATGAATACACCGTCGCACCATCGCGTGCATCACGGAAGCGACGCCGAATACCTGGATCGCAACTACGGCGGGGTCTTCATCATCTGGGATCGCATGTTCTCGTCGTTCCAGAAAGAGGTACAGCGACCGAGGTATGGCCTCACGAAACCCGTTGATACGTACAACATTTGGAAGCTGCAGACCTTCGAGTATGCGGCCATCGGACATGACGTACGTCGGGCGCCAACGTTGCGGGCAAAACTCGGCTACATTTTTGGTCCGCCCGGATGGACTCCCGAGCCAGGGACGGTGCCTGCGCCCGCAGAGAAGGCTTCGCAAAGTGCGTAACGGCTAGCTCACGCTGATCCGCGAAATCACGGCCTGGTAGTCACCGGTGGGGCCCACCGGGAGCGTGGTGAGCCACACGATGAAATACGGTGCGGCAGACGTCTTGTCGATGGTGAGGCCGGTCGAAGCTGAGTTCACCGACCCGGTCCCTACGAGAGTCGTTGCATCCAACGAAGTGGGTCGACGCTGCTCAGAGGTCCGCAATTGCACCTCGAACCCCGGCGTTGAGGTCTCAATCTTCACCGAACTGACCGTCTTGCTGCCGTCGACGGTGAAGATGAGACCCAGCCCCGACTTGAGCCCGCCGAACTCTGGATTCCCTCGGTAGGCATCCGTCCGCCAAGGCGGGCTCGCACCCGAAATCACGTTGGCAATATTGGGCGAGGACTCCGTCGGGTCACCGGAGACGTCGAGCAAAGTCACCGATCGCAAGGCCACCGGACCGGCGGCCGACGGTGAGCCTGGCGATGACTCAGCCGAGGACGCCGTTGAATCCGACGGCAGAATCGAGTCGATGTCCGAGTCGGTGGACGACCCACCGAACACATTGGTCAACGCCACGACCAGCGCGATCGCTAAGAACACGATGAACAGGCCACCACCGGCGAGGAGCGCAACATTGCGTTTGCCCTTTTCTCCCTCGCCCATGAGGCGTTCCTTGCGTGTCCGCGACAGTGGCGCAACGGATACGGGAGCCTGTCGAGATTCGACTCGCGGAAGCATGTCGGTCTTCAGGTC
Organism: Gordonia sp. 34D; assembly: GCF_056682775.1. Lineage (NCBI taxonomy): Bacteria > Bacillati > Actinomycetota > Actinomycetes > Mycobacteriales > Gordoniaceae > Gordonia > Gordonia sp. 34D. Next base: position 3,110,560 of record NZ_CM155293.1, read on the forward strand.
GACGACCGTTGCTTGGTCGAGCACGTGTTGAACGGTCGCCGCCGTACGGATGCCGCTGTTGCCCTCCATGGCGCGAGTGGCGACCGCGGAGATTTCAAAGGGTGTGTCCGGTTTGACGATGCGCGGCAGAATGGGCTGATCCGGGTGTTCGGGATCGGGGTCCGCCGGCGCCATGCCGCCGATCGGTTCGGTGGTCGAAGCGGTGGTAACCAGGCGTGAGCCGGTCTCGGCATCGAGGGCCCACCGGTTCAACAGCAGTGCGTACAAGACGGCGCCGAGACCGCGGACATCGCCGGAACGATCATCGCCCGGCATCACTGCCGGGAATGCGAGCACGGCGTCGCCGTCCGTGCTGACTCGGATGCGATCGGGATGGTCAATAGAGAGCGTGGCACCGGCACGGTGTGCAGCTTCGGCACCAGCTGCCAGGGCACGCACGGCACGGGCGGCACCCATCGCCGATGGTGATGTCGCCGCAACGTCCTTCAGGGACGAGCCGGCCACCCACTCGGTGACAATGACGCCGCCGGAAGCGCTGCGCACTACGTCAAGGACGGTGGCGACACCCGCTGAATGGAGCTGGCCGAGGCGACGGGTGCGGTTCAAGATGGCTTGCGGGCCGTCGTCGGCCGGTCGTTCTCCGGGGTTGAACGGCGGTGCTTTTTGCTCGGGATCAACAAAGGTGAGGCCGACTTCGCGGTCCAGCCCGGTATCCCGCGCGCGCCAGAACTCGATACCGCGGGTGCCGCCCTCCTTTTCGAGGAGTCGGTAGCGGCCGCCCGCGATTCCGGCACCCGGTACCAATCGGGGTCCTCGAGGCGGGCCCATGATGCGGGTCCTTTCGTCGGACGGGCCGGTCGGGGTGGCACCCTTGCGGTCCATCGGCGGAACTCCTCGCTGGGGTGGTGGTGGTCGGTGTGGCCTGGGCGGGGGAATCGGACGGCCAACAACCGGGATCAACATGGTGTCGCCCACCGCGCCGCCGGACAGCACCGAGTACTCCTGCCACGTCGCGGTACCCCTGTCGAACCGGCGACGCACATCTACTTGACCAGCGTACGGGACAGAATCCTCGAACGTGACGCGCGGAATCTGGACTGTCATGGTGCGCGCATCGCGGTGTTCGTCGCCTGGCTCCGGCGCGGGTGCGAGGGCCGGAATGAATCGACCGAGCAGACGCATCACGGTCCCGGAAATGGTGACCATCTCGGGGATTTCCAGCGCGGTCAACAGCAGGTACACGATGCCAAGAACGACAATCGCGGTGAAGCCGAGGTAGACGATCGAGCCAATCTTGCCCGCCTCCGTCGCCATGTTCGACAGCCCGGTCAGGTCGGCGACCAGCCACACGGCGGCCGCCGCGACCACCGAGACGGCAATCGTGATGACGGTCGTCCGCATGACCCCGTGCATTCGGCTGACTCCGAGCCGTTTGTGCAGCAGCATCTGTCCGACAATCGCGCCGACGAGATAGCCGAGACCGTTCGACAGCGACAGCCAGCGAATGACCATATTGGGATCGTCGAACATGACGGGTCCGAGGTACGACGACGCTACCTTGACGGCGGTAATGCCCACGACCATCAGCGTCGGTGTCCACGCGTCTTCGCGTGCATAGAAGACACGTAGCTGGACGAGCGTCATGGCGTACGGGATCAGGGTGAACGCACCCCACGACAAGACGGAGCCGAGTTGGGAGGCGGTGTCGGCGTCAAACTTGCCGAAGTTGAAAATGGCGATGGCGATCGCCGGCCCGAAAAAGGTCATGAACGCGACCGTCGGGACCAGGGCGATCATCGTGAGGCGGGTGGCCAGGGACATGTCGTCGATGACGGCGTCAGTGTTGTCGTCGGCGGCATTGCGCGATAGTCGCGGCATGATCGCCGTCAGGATGGTGACGCCGAGGACGCCGTAGGGAAGTTGCAGCAGCTGCCAGTGGGTGTTGTAGATCGAGATGCCGTCGGCGGTTGCGTGCGCCGCGATGCGGTAGGTGATCACCAGGCCGACCTGCAGCACGAGGACGTAGGCGACGATCGCGACGGCCATGCCGCCGAACTGACGCAGGCGTGCGTCGATGCCCCACTCGAGCCTGAGGTGGACGCCGACCTTGCGGAGGTATGGCACCAAGATGGCCATCTGCATGACGACGCCGAGTGTGGTTCCGATGCCAAGGACCAGGATCTTCGGGTCCGACATCTTTACCGGGTTCAGCGTGAGGTCTCCCGGCATCGCCCAGAACAGGACCAAGGTGGTGATTTGAACGACGTTGTTGAGAACGGGCGCCCAGGCACCGGGCTTGAACAGGCCTTTCATGTTCAGGATGGCGATGAACAGGGCGGACAGGCCGTAGAAGAGAATTTCTGGCAGCAGCAGATAGGCGAGCGCAGTGGTCAGTGGACGGTTCACCTGGCCGTCGCCGACGTTGAGCATCGTGAGCAGCGGTGCGGCGATGACCGCGATGACGCTGGTAACGCCGAGCAGCATCACGGTGATCGTGAAGATGCGGTTGATGAAGCCGACGCCGCCGTCTTCGTCTTCCTTCTCGGCTCGCACCAAGACGGGGATCACGATGGCGGTCAGGACGGCACCGAGGACCACTTCGGCGATCATGCTCGGCAACACGTAGGCGGCTTGGAAAGCGGATGCGATGGCACCGCCCAGCATCGCCAAGACCAGGACGGTTCGGATAAAGCCGGTGATGCGACTGATCAGGGTGGCGATGGCGATGGAACCGCCGGTCCGCATGATTCCGGCATCGGAGTCGTCGGGTTTCACGGCCACGGGTTCGGCGTTGCGGTCGCTCTCACGTTTGCTCACGAGACTCCCCCGGTGTCTCTCGGCCCGGAGTCCCCATCCGGTGCTTCCTGCAGGTCGAGGCGACGCTGGTAGCCCAGCGTTGCTTGTTCCAGGTCTTCCGCGTCCGGTTCGGGCCGGTCCTCATCGGCGGGGTCTGGTTCACCCTTGAAACGGTGCCACAGTCGACGTGCAGTCAGCGCGATGAGGATGATCGCCGCGCCGATGGTGATCCAGAAGAGTGCTTTGCCGTAGGCGTTTGCGTAAACGGAAAGCTCGATTGGTGTGCTGAGCGGGATGTCGCTCGACGTGATGAGCCCAATGTGAACCGTGGCTGGCTCGGAGCTTGAGGCGTGCGTTGGGATCTGTAATTGGCGGGTGCCCGCCGCCGGAATCTCAAACGTGCCAAGGTCGGCAATTTCCAAGGTGGGCGGCGCGTCGACGTCGAGCCGCACCTTAATCGGCAGGGCCAGGTTGTTCCGTACCACCAACAACAGTGGGCTGCGTTCGGATGCCAGGGTGTATCGGCCGCTGGGGTCCAGGAGTGAAACGGCCTGCTGCATGCTGTTGAGTGACTTGCCGACTGCGGTCAAGCGCTGATCGCGCCGCTCGCGGGTGGCTGCGGAGTCGGTTGTTGACGCGCTCGACACCGACCGGATCAGGTCGTCGCGCAAGGGTTGCATGTAGTCGACGGGGGTTGTGACCGTGTCGTTGTTGCCCACGAGCGACGACTGCATGCGGTCGATTGCGCCGAGCCGTTGTCGGACGGTTTCGGCATCGTGCTGGGTGATCGGGTAGCCAGCGGCCGCATCTGGCTCAATATCGCCGGGAACCTCGAGGCGAGCCCGGGCATTCACCGCAGGCATCTCGTCGAGAAGGGTTGCCAGCGGCACCGGACGAGCGGTACCCGACGAGAGCATTAGCGCTGCGGTGTCGCGGAAGGTTCGGGCGTCTTGCAGGGTCGGTGACCAGTAGGTCGGCGGCATGATGAAGGCCGACCGACCGGTCGCTGGAAGGTCTGGTGCGGGCTGATCGTCGGTTTGCGCGATGGGACCGCTCAGCATCGGGAAGGTCAATGCTGCCGCAGCTGACTGCCTACGGCTCGCCGCAGACTCATGCGACAGCGTCGGCTGCTGCCAGTTGGGGGTGATCGCCGGTACAACGGGGGTGATCCCGGCACCGCCGAGAGCCGCGGTGATCGCAGCGTCGTAGGTCTGCAGCGAAAGCTCGCCGTGCTTGTAGCGACCCGAGGGGGTGCCGGCGGTGGGAGCTGTGTCGGCACCGATCGGCGACATCGAGGTGGAAGCGATCGCTGCCGCCTCGACCCCCAGGGTGGAAAGCAACTCTTGCCCGTTGTCCGTCAAAGTGCCGGTAGCAGGCAGAGTGAGGCCACGGACGGTCTGCACTCCCAGCATCTCGTCAACAACGGTGTAGGGGTCAAGAACAGCGCTCTTACTGAGGTTGGCGTCGTTGATGGTGTACAGCGAGTCGAGTCCGGCCTGCGCGAACGGCAGTGCGGTCACGCACATTCGGGATGCGACGGCCTTGAGGCGAGTCAACCAGTTCGCGGCGGCTTTGGCACCCTGACCGGGATAGGTGGCGGCATCGGGGTTCGCCGGATCGATGGTGATGACATAGCCCCTGGCCATCTCCGAGACCGTGGTTAGCAGGTCGGGGTCAACCGCCAGGCAGATGGAGTCGCGGACGGGATTGTGCTCGTCGGCCGGTGCTGACTGCTCGTCGTCGGTGCCCGGGGTGGGAGCCGCGCCAATGCCCGCCAGTTCCTCCAGGGCCGCGAGGGACAGGCCGAGTCGGCCGTCTGCCTGCAGGGAACTCGCCATCGCATCACTGGTCAGTCGCAATTCGGCGGTCTCGCCGCCGAGCGTCCCGGCGGCGGTCTGCGGCGGGGCTGCCAACGGCCAAATCATGGTGAACGCGGACGGGCTCGTCGAATTGGCCGCGATGGATCCGTCTCGGCCCAGCAGCGGATTGCTGGCTGCCCCGGCGGCGGGATCCACGTATTCCCGGGCACGTTCGCTGTTTGGTGGCAATGACAGGACCGGCAGAAGGGTCCGCGAGTCGGCGATGGAAACGGCACCGCCGTCCGCTGGTGTACCGAGCACGTTCACCAGAAGCGGGTACACACCGGCCCGCATCAGATTCAGACCGCCGTATCCGGTGATCGGGACAGTGAGCGTGAAATCAACCGATTTTCCGGGCGCCAGGCTTCTGATGACCTTTGCCTGCCCGCTAGAGATCCCAAAACTATTGGCGGGCAACGTGAGTGAGCTACGCAGTTCCGAGGACGCGGTGATGGCATTGCCGCGTTGCAGGCGCACGCCTATGTCACTGATGGGCCGATTGTCGGTATTGACGATCCGTCCGGAGACCGTGACCGTGTCGCCCGTCGAGCCGGTGACGGTCGTCGGCGTCACATCCGACAGGCCCAGGGTGGCGTAGGCACGGGTGGCTGGGTCTGCGCGCGCGTCCGGGACTCCACCGACTGTCAAGGTCAGCAGGAAAGCCACGGTTGCCACGACCAGCAACTGCAGCGACCGTCGTCGCGCGGTGGAGTCAGCTTTCACCGGATGCGGCGCGACGCGGGCGCCGCCGGCGTCGACGGGGTTTCGGCGCGGGCGGCGGTTCGTTTCGACGCTGATTGCGTGCGGCTGCGGCTTTCTCATAGTCGTTTGGCTCGGTGCGGAGGCAGCTCGCTTCAGATTTCGCCAACCGGTCCGGGTCGCTCTGTAGGTCGGCAATTACTGATTCGGCCATCCGCGCCAGACGCCGTTCGTCAGAATACGTGAGGCGGCGGGGCAACTCAGTCAACGGGACCCACGCGACGGCGCTTACCTCGTAGTCGGCGTCTGACAGTTCACCGCCGGTGTACCGCAAGAGGTAGTGGTGGACGGTCTTGTGGATGCGCCGACCCTCGCTGACGAACCAGTAGTCGATTTTGCCGAGCGGCGCGACGATGGTGCCCTCAATACCGGTTTCCTCGGCGACCTCGCGCATGGCGGTCTGTTCGGCCGTCTCTCCGGTCTCAATGTGTCCCTTGGGGAGCGACCACATCATTCGCCCGCGGCGGTCGATCCGGCCAATTAGCGCCGCAGAGAGCTCCGAAAACGGGGCATCGATGTCCGACAGCACGAGTCCGCCCGCTGAGGTTTCGCGGACCGTGTGCAGTCGCGGGGTGGTTTCGGGAGCCTCTGACCGACGGGTAGTGCGGCGCCGGGTGCGCGGCATGGACGCCGGTGAGTTGGCTTCTTGGACATCGGGTGCGGTGAGCTCGACGGTCGTGCCGACGACCTGCTTCTGGTTGCCGTTGGCCTTGCCACCGGATCCGCGTTGCCCGCCGCCCTTGCGAGACGTTCCGGGCTTCTGTCCGCCGGGCTTGTTCGGTCCCGGCTTGGGGCCACCTGATTTTTGGCCGCTGGATTTGGCCCCATTGGATTTAGCCCCGCTCGACTTAGCCCCATTGGACTTCGTGCTGCCGGGTTTTTGGCCATGGGGTTTCGGCCCGCCGGGTTTTTGGCTGTTCGGGCGGTGGCTGCCGGGTTTCGGTGCGCTTTTCGGCGGCGTATTCGAGGTGCTAGGCGCGTCGGTCGTCGTTGTCTGCGTCGCCGATGGCTGTTGCTGTTGAGCCTGGCCGCCGCGCCCGGAGCGACGTCCCCGCCGTCGGCGCCCGCGTCGGCCCTGACGTGTCCGTCCGGTCTCACTTCCGGCCGGGGTGTTGCCGCCACTGCTTTTACCCGGCGCAGCATCGGTTCCCGACACGCCGGAATCGGCGGTCGGGCGCTGCAGCGAGGGTTCAGCGGACACACCCCGATGCTAGCCGCTTGTAACCCTCCGTTAGCCGAACAGGTTGAGTGGGTCGGCAGTCGGTAGGGTTTCTTCACATGACCGACACTGCGCCACGGGGACAGGCGAGCGAAGATGCACGCTCGCAGCGCCGCACTCGCCTCCTAGCGTCGGCGGCGATAACGCTTGCGTCGCTGGGCGACGTGCTCACTCCCCTCGCCAACGAATTTGCTGCCCGCGGACACGAGTTGTACCTGGTGGGCGGGTCTGTCCGCGATGCCGTGCTGGGTCGCTTAGCCGGGGATCTCGACTTCACGACCGACGCCCGCCCCGACGTGATTGCCGAGATCTTGGGCAACTGGGGCGACGCCGTCTGGGATACCGGTATCGAGTTCGGGACGGTGAGTGCTGCAAAACGGGACCCCGACGGTGCTGAGGCCACAATGGTCGAGATCACCACGTTCCGGTCCGACCTCTACGACCAGCAAAGCCGCAATCCGGTCGTCACTTTCGGCGACACGTTGGAAGACGATCTGGTTCGCCGCGATTTTCGGATCAACGCGATGGCCGTGAAACTGCTTGCGGACGGCAAGCAGGAGTTCGTCGACCCCCTCGACGGGATGAGTGATCTGCTGGCGGGCATCATCGATACCCCGGCGGCACCGGAACTCTCGTTCAACGACGATCCGCTGCGAATGCTGCGCGGCGTGCGGTTTGTGTCGCAGTTGGGATTTGCCCTCGCCGACCGAGTGCTCCTCGCGACGACGGAGATGGCCGGTCAGATCGAACGGATCACCGTCGAACGCGTGCGGGTGGAACTCGACAAGATGATTTGCGGTGAGCACCCCATCGAGGCGGTAGATCTGCTGGTCGAGACGGGATTGGCCGAACTGATCATCCCGGAGATCCCCGGCATGAAGCTCACGATCGACGAACACCACCAGCACAAGGATGTTTACCAGCATTCCCTGACGGTGCTGCAGCAGGCGATTGACCTGGAAACGGGCGACCCCGACCTGGTGTTGCGGTGGGCCGCGCTGCTCCACGACATCGGCAAGCCACCCACTCGACGGCACGAGGAGGGCGGCGGCGTGAGCTTCCATCACCACGAAGTGGTCGGCGCCAAGATGGTGCGAAAGCGGATGCGAGCGCTGAAATACCCGAAAGCCATCGTCGAAGATGTTGCCCAGTTGGTGTTCCTGCACCTGCGGTTTCACGGTTACGGCGACGGCCAGTGGACCGATTCCGCGGTCCGACGGTACGTCAACGACGCTGGTCCGCTGTTGGAGCGGCTACACAAATTGGTGCGCGCCGACTGCACCACTCGTAACCGCCGCCGCGCCCGCAAACTTCAAGAAACCTATGATTCGCTCGAGCAACGGATTGTCGTGCTCCGGGAGGCCGAAGACCTCGATCGCGTCCGCCCAGACCTGGACGGAAACGCCATCATGGAACTGCTTGGCCTTCCTCCCGGTCCCATGGTTGGGCAGGCGTGGCGCTATCTGAAAGAGTTGCGCCTTGAGTCCGGGCCGATGTCGCCCGAGGAGGCCGAGTCGGCTCTGCACGAGTGGTGGCGTCAGCAGCAACAGGATCAAGGGTAGATTTGAGACATGTACTGCAGCGATCTCGGTGAACAGTGGCGTGCAGCAAGGGTCGAGCCCTCAATTGGGCATCTGGATGCGGCTTCGGCCGGGCGTTCGTCGAACGCCGTCATCGACACCCTGCATCAACATCTCATCCGTGAGGCGAGGGACGGCTCATATATCGCCGCCGATGCGCAGGCTGACATGTTGGACGCTGGCCGACAGACACTCGGCTCGCTGCTTGGCCACGCCGCCGACGAACTGTCGTACCGTGACAGTGCACGCGCGGCACTGAGCAGTGTTCTCAATGGCATGAAGCTTCCCCTTTCGGCGACGGTGTGGGTGGCGACCAACGAGTTCGGCCCCAACCTCGCCGAATTTGAGCGGCGCGATTTCGTCGTCCGCACCATGCCGACGATCGACGTGTTTGGGCGCGTCGATGTGGATTCGCTGGAGAACATGCTGCAGTTTGAGCAGCCAGACTTTATTCACGTCTGCCACATCGGCTCGACGAGCGGTATCGTCCAGCCGGTCGCGCAGATCGTTGAGGTCGCGCACAATGCGGGCGTCGCCGTGGTCGTCGATATGGCGCAGTCCGTGGGCCATGTGGCGACCGTGACCGGTGCCGACGTCGTATACGGCACCTCTCGGAAATGGTTGACCGGTCCGCGTGGCGTCGGCTTCGTGGCTGTGCGTTCGGATTCGGTCATCGACGTTGAACTGCTGCCCTCGGATGCGTTCATCGCCGGACAGTTGGCGCTGTCGCAGGCGGTGGCCGAATTGGTTGACCTCGGCGAGCAGAAGGTGTTCGACGAATTGGCCGCGATTGGCCGCATCGCTCGTGAACGACTCCACGGGATTGGTAGCTGGGAAGTGGTTGAACCACTTGATGAGCGGTCGGCGCTGGTCACCCTGGCTCCGCCGCCCGGTTGGGGGCCCGCGGATGTGGTGGCGGCCCGCGACCGACTCCGCGAACTGGGTCTCCTGGTGACTGCCGCCGATTCGTGGCGCGCTCCCCTGGCTGGCGACACCTCGTTGCTGCGCATCAGTCCGCATTTGGATGCGCGCACCGAGCAACTCGATGAACTGGCCAAGGCGATCCGAACGATGGGTTACTGACAGCGGACAAACCCGCTGAGTTGACGGCACATGGGTTCATTGTCAGATCGGCTGACCGAGTTGGTCGGCTCAGCACCGGCGTGGGCCGTGTACCTGGTGGCTTTCAGCATCGTCTACTTCGAGACCGCGATGGTGCTCGTCGGTTTGGTGGTGCCGAGCGAAGCCGTGCTGATCGCGGCAGGGGTGGTTGCCGCGGTCGGAAAGCCGTCCATTGTGGTACTGGTTCTTGGCTGCGCGGTGGCGGCGGTTGCGGGCGACACTACCGGTTACGCATTCGGTCGCTTGGCGGGACCGCGGCTTTCCCGTACCCAATTTGGTCGGCGGATGGCTCGACGCGCCGTACGGTCGGGCTACCAACCGCCACCGCCGGGCGCGGCCATCGCGGCGATCGCTTCAGCTCGTTGGGTCGCCTACGTTCGCAGCGTGACTCCCCTCCTGGCGGGCGCCCGGCGGATGCCGTTCACCCGCTTTCTTTGTGCGACAGCGATCGGCGGTATCAGTTGGACGGCGACCATCCTGCTGATTTCCTACGGTGTTGGCGCCACCCTGGGGGCCAACGTGGCGCTGATCGTCGGGATCAGCGTGGGAGCGGTCGCCTTCGGCTTTTTGGTGTTCCGCCGCGTACGGGAGCGACGCGCGAGCAGCTAGTTCTCTTCCGGGTGCAGCGGATAGGTCGAGAGCAAGGGCAGGGGCCACGGTTGTCGACGCAACACTCGTTGCCAGACGTCGACCGCCGGCGCCGACAGCAGGTCCGAAGGTAGACCCGGGGCCACAATCCAACTGCCCTCGGCGATCTCATCGTCCAGTTGCCCCGCATCCCATCCGGCATAGCCGGCAAAAATGCGGATGCCATTGAGCACGTGAGCCATTTCGTCGGGATCGGCATCGAGGTCGACCATCGCGACCGGTCCGACTACCTGGTGCAGTTTCGGCTGCTGGCTCATGTCGACCCCGGTCTTCGCGACTCCAAGGCACAGGGCCGACGAGGTGGACACCGGGCCGCCGACAAAGACTGCGGGCGGGCTGGCCGCCAATCCCGCCCACGCGGGGAGCACGTTGTAGACGGCGGCGTCGGACATGCGGTTCAAGACCACCCCGAGGGTGCCTTGCTCGTCGTGCTCGATTATGTAGATCACGGTGCGTGCAAACGTCGGGCCCGACATGGCGGTGGACGCAATGAGCAGCGCGCCCGCACGCACGGGAGGTTGATTCGTCACAAAATCGGGACCGGACACCCCTTAATCATGTCACCTGTGAGGCTCGGTCGCCCTCACCCGAGTCTCGATGAGCCGTAAACTCGATGAGTGAACAGTTTGCGGTCGGTGATGCACGCCCCCGGGCTGATGCGATTGCTGTCCGTACGGTTGCTGAGCCAGATGAGCGACGGCGCGTTTCAAGCCGCATTGGCCTTCTCGATCTTGTTCAACCCCGATCGACATACCGATCCGATGGCGATAGCCGGCGGCTTCGCGGTTCTGCTGCTCCCCTATTCGCTGCTAGGCCCGTTCGCCGGCGCATTGCTGGACCACTGGGACCGCCGACGGGTGCTGCTGTGGGTCAACCTGCTGCGGGCCGTGGCGGTGATTCTGGTGGCGGTAGCGATGGGCACCAACAGCCCGGACTTTGTGGTGTTGCTTTGCGCCTTGCTGGTTACCGGGTGCAGCCGTCTGGTGGCGTCTGGGCTATCGGCAAGTCTTCCCCACGTGGCGCCGCCCCGATTGATCGTGGAGATCAACTCGGTCTTCACCACGGTCGGTGCCGGAATGCTCGCAGTGGGTGCGGGAGTGTCGGCGGTCTTGCGGGTGATTTTTGGTGCCGACAACGGCGGATCGGGGGCAACGCTGCTGGCCGGTGCCGTATTCGCCGTTGGCGCGGCGCTGATCGCGGCGAGTTTCCGCACCCGAGAACTTGGTCCCGACCGGCCCGATGGCGAAGGCCACACCATCGGATACGCGGTGGTCCGGGGGTTGGCGCACGGCGTCCGCGCCGTTGCGAACGTTCCCAGCGTGGCGATTGTGCTCGGGGCGCTTGGTACGCACCGCCTCATCTTCGGCTTCAACACCCTGATGTTTTTGCTGCTGGTCCGCCATACCGAACTCGGCGACTCGCTCGGTGCCGACGTTCGCGCCATCACCCTCATCGGGACATCGGTCGCGATCGGTGCCTTCGTCGCTGCGGGCACCACGCCGGTGCTCGTCCGGATGGCCGGTCGTCGTGGGACCATCACGTCGGCGCTGGCGCTGGGTGCGGTTGCCGAGTTCATGCTGCTGACAAACAAAGCCGCCCCCGTTTTGATTGCCGCCGTACTAATCGGGATCGCCGGGCAGACAGTGAAGCTCTGCGGTGACGTCGCGATGCAATGCGACATTGACGATTCGTTCCGCGGCCAAGTGTTCGCGGTGCAAGACGCCGTTTTCAACACCGTCTTTGTGGCCGCGATCTTCCTCGCTGCGACCGTGATTCCGCCGACCGGCTTCAGCGTGCCGCTCATCATCGTGGGATCGGCGCTCTACGCTCTGGCCGGGTGGGCTATCTGGGGATCGGGCGAGCACGTGGAAGGCCCGGCCCAACCCGAACTTCATCCCATCGAAGTGCTCTCCCGGTAAGAGTCGGCATACCCGTCTCCATCGGCATCGACGAGAACAAGATCGTCGACTCCGTCGCCGTCGGTATCGAGCGAGGTCTCCCGGAACGGCCCGCTGCCCGGTCGGCGGTGGTCGGACGGACGGTGTTCGGCAGGGTCCTCGACTTCCCACAGCCCGCGGCCACCGTCGCGGAACTGCGCTTCCCGGTGACCGTCGTCGTCGAGGTCGAGGAGGGCCAGGTCGGCGGTCCCGTTGCCGTCGGAATCCCACATGGCGTCGTCGAGGAGGCCGTCGCCGTCGAAGTCGAGGGCGACGGCATCGGGGATACCGTCGCCATTCAGGTCGAGGTCGGCCGGTGAGGTCCAGTGGGACAGCGCACCGTCGCCGGTGCCGAACACATAAGCAATGACGGGATCCATACCTTTAGGACGCAGCGCCGCCCGAACTGGTTCCACAACACGCCGAGCGGCCGGAGAATCAGGCGGCTCGGTCCGGCCTTAGGTGATGCCGTCGGCGATGGCCCGCTTCTCGTAACGGCTGGCGAGCATGGAGCACAGGATCAATTGGATCTGATGGAAGATCATCAGCGGCAGCACAATGAAGCCCACCGTGGAGGCAGCAAACATCACCGATGCGAGCGGAAGCCCGGTCGCGAGGGACTTCTTACTACCGCAGAACTGAATGGCGATCACGTCGGCACGATTGAATCCCCACCGCTGCGGTACCCACTGAGTCAACGCCAGCATGCCGATGACGACTGCCGTGGAGATCACCCCGACCAGCACTACATCCCACGCGCTGACGATGGACCACATCCCGGAGACCACGCCTGCACTGAACGCGACGTAGACGACCACTACGATAGAACTGCGGTCCACGTACTTTGTTGGGGCGGCGTACTTCGACAGGAATCCGGAGATCAGCGGGCGGCACAACTGTCCGACGATGAACGGCACCAAAATCTCGAGCACAATCTTCAGGACCGACGATCCGGTGATGTGCACCCCGGCCTCCGACCCCATCAGCAAAACCACCAGCACCGGCGTGAGGAAAACCCCGATCAGGTTGGACGCGGAGGCGCTGACAATGGCGCCCGGCACGTTGCCGCGGGCTATCGAGGTGAAGGCGATCGACGACTGGACCGTCGATGGAACCAGCGTCAGATACAGCATGCCCGCAGCCAACTGTTCGCCAATGATGGGCGTCAATGCGGGCTTCAAAACCAGCCCGACCAGCGGGAAAGCGATAAATGTGAACGCCAAGATCGTCAGATGCAGCCGCCAGTGCGTGAGTCCTTCGAGGGCTTCGCGCGGGTGCAGACGGGCACCGTACAGGAAGAAGAGCAGGGCGATCAGGCCGACGACGACCCAGTCCATAATGTCGGCAAAGGAGCCTTTGGCAGGGAAGATAGCCGCCACGACGACCGCCAGCAGGATCGACAGCACGAAGCCGTCGATCGGTGACCGATCGAGAATTTTGCGCATGGCGGCGACTAAGACGCGTGCTGCGCGGGTGCGTGGCCCGGCTCGTCGTCGGACGACAGGCACATGCCGCTCAGGGCGCACGAGCCGCAGCTGGACTCGCCGCAGTCGGCAGCGGCGGCGGCTTCGTCGTGGCCGGCCGCATCCCCGGCGGGTGCCGGCGAGCAGCAGCCACCGTCGGTGCCGCAACCTGCTGGTTCGGGCACCGCCTTGGCTGCCTGCAAGGCCATTCCGCCTACGACCGACACCACGCCGACGGCGACGACGACGCCGAACACCGCGACCAGCACTCCCCACGACCCGATGGCCAGCGCAATACCGCCGGTGACGGCGAGGATGGCGGCGGCACCGAGGAAGCCGGGGGCGGCGACCTTGTTGGCCACTGCGAAGGTCTCTTCCGATCGCAGGGTCTCGGCAGAACGAACGCCGACCCAGCGGTTGCGACGCAACGCCCCGGCCAGACCGGCAACTCCGACACCGAGCCACACCGCGGCGAGCACGAGTGTGAGAACTGCAACGACGGCCGAGACGATAGACATGAAAGCCATGGTACGACGCCCATTGCGGTAGGTCGAAACGGTTTCTGGCCCCGGTCGGTTTTTGGGTGGTACGAGTAAACGATTTACGCTGGTTGAGTGACTTCTGTTGATTCGACGAACGCCGGGACCGATCCTTCTGGATCCGATCCGGCTGCCCATCGCTACACCGCGGCGACCGCTGGCGAGCTTGAGGCGCGCTGGCAGGAGTTCTGGACGCAGAATGAAACGTTCTCCGCGCCGAATCCGGTCGGTCCCCTCGCTGGCGACTTTACCGGTTTCTCGGGTCCGCAGGCAGACGCAGAAGACAAGTTGTTTGTGCAGGACATGTTCCCGTACCCGTCGGGTGCCGGTCTCCATGTTGGGCACCCGCTCGGCTTTATCGCGAGCGACGTGTTTGCCCGCTATCAGCGGATGATCGGCAAGAACGTCCTGCACACGATGGGGTTCGACTCGTTCGGCCTGCCCGCCGAGCAGTACGCCGTCCAGACGGGCACCCATCCCCGGACCACCACCGAAGCCAACATTGAGCGCTACCTGGAGCAGATCCGGCGACTTGGTTTGGGACACGACGAACGTCGCCGCGTGGCGACCACGGATATCGAGTTCTACCGGTGGACGCAGTGGATCTTCCTGCAGATCTACAACTCGTGGTTCGACGTCGAGCAGGGCAAGGCCCGCCCGATCGACGAGTTGATTGAAGAGTTGGAAGCGGGCACGCGCGAACTCGAAGACGGTCGTGACTGGGTGGCGCTGAGCGCTGCCGAGCGCCGCGGCGTGCTCGACGACTACCGCCTCGTGTACCTGAGCAATTCACTCGTCAACTGGTGCCCCGGTCTGGGCACCGTGCTGGCCAATGAGGAAGTTACGGCCGATGGTCGTAGCGAGCGCGGCAACTTCCCCGTGTTCCGTAAGAACCTGCGGCAGTGGATGATGCGGATTACCGCCTACTCAGACCGTCTGCTTGACGATCTGGAACTGCTGGATTGGCCCGAGAAGGTCAAGACCATGCAGCGCAACTGGATTGGGCGCTCGCGCGGTGCGCAGGTGAAGTTCCCGGTTCCCGGCGTCGACGGCGGTATGGCCAGCGACCCGATTGAGGTCTTCACCACCCGACCCGACACCCTGTTTGGTGCCAGCTACATGGTCCTGGCTCCCGAGCACGATCTGGTTGATGAGATCGTCGCCGCGGCCTGGCCCGAAGGCGTCGATGAGCGCTGGACCGGCGGAGCCGCCACGCCGGTGGAAGCCGTCGCCGCCTACCGCGCCGGGATTGCCGCCAAGAGCGACCTGGAACGCCAGGAAAATAAGGAAAAGACCGGTGTCTTCACCGGTGCCTACGCGACCAACCCGGTGAACGGCCAGCCCGTCCCGGTGTTCATTGCCGACTACGTGCTCATCGGCTACGGCACCGGTGCCATCATGGCCGTGCCCGCCCACGACACCCGCGACTACGAGTTCGCCACCTCGTTCGGCCTGCCGCTCATCGAGGTCATCGGCTCCGACGAGGGCATCGCCGAAGCCGCTTTCACCGGCGACGGCCCGCTGATCAACTCCGACTTCCTCAACGGCCTCGCCGTCGAAGAGGCCAAGGCCGCGATGATCGAACGCCTCGAGGCGGACGGCAGCGGTACCGGAACGGTGCAGTTCAAGCTCCGCGACTGGCTCTTCGCCCGTCAGCGGTACTGGGGCGAGCCGTTCCCGATCGTGTACGACGCCTCCGGTGCGCCGCACGCGCTGCCCGAGTCGATGCTGCCCGTCGCCCTCCCCGAGGTCGCCGACTACCAGCCCGTCGCCTTCGACCCGGACGACGCCGACAGTGAGCCTTCTCCCCCGCTGGCGAAGGCAACGGACTGGGTGAACGTCGAGCTCGACCTGGGCAACGGTCTGCAGACCTATACCCGCGACACCAACGTGATGCCGCAGTGGGCAGGTAGCTCCTGGTACCAGCTTCGCTACATCGATCCGACGAACGAAGAAACCCTGTGCGCCAAGGAAAACGAGGCGTACTGGATGGGACCGCGCCCCGAGCTTCACGGCGCGAACGACCCCGGCGGCCTCGACCTGTACATCGGCGGCGTCGAGCACGCCGTGTTGCACCTGCTGTACTCGCGTTTCTGGCACAAGGTCCTGTTTGACCTCGGCTATGTCACCAGCAGCGAACCGTACCGTCGCCTGTTTAACCAGGGCATGATCCAGGCCTACGCTTACACCGATTCGCGCGGCGTCTACGTGCCTGCCGAAGAGGTCGTCGAGCGTGATGGCAAGTTCTGGTACCAGGACCAGGAGGTGTCGCAGGAGTACGGAAAGATGGGCAAGTCGCTCAAGAATTCCGTCGCTCCCGACGACATTTGCCGGGACTACGGTGCCGATACGCTGCGTGTTTACGAAATGTCGATGGGCCCGCTGGATCAGTCACGCCCGTGGGCGACGAAGGATGTCGTCGGTGCGCAACGCTTTTTGCAGCGCGTCTGGCGTTTGGTGGTCGACGAAGAGACCGGCGGCGTCCGAGTCACCGATGAGGCACCGTCCGACGCCGCGAACAAGGCCCTGCACAAGGCCATCGCTGGCGTCCGCGACGATCTGGCGAATCTCCGGACCAACACCGCAGGTACCAAGCTCATTGAGCTGACCAACTTCCTGACGAAGAATTACCCGCAGGGCGCTCCCCGCGAGACGGTACGGCAGTTGATTCTGATGCTCGCTCCCCTGGCCCCGCACATCGCGGAGGAACTGTGGAGCCGTCTCGGCGGCGAGGGTTCCCTGGCGCACGGGCCGTTCCCGGAGGTCGACGAGCGTTGGCTGGTCGAGGACACGATCGAGATTCCGGTGCAGGTCAAGGGTAAGGTTCGCGCTCGCCTGACCGTTGCTGCCGACGCCGACGAGGCGACGGTCGTAGCTGCGGCCTTGGCCGAGGAGAAGGTCGCCGCCCTACTCGACGGCGAGCCCCGGAAGGTCATCTTCGTCCCCGGCAAAATGGTCAACGTCGTCCCGTAGGGGAGCGGCTGTTAGATTTACCCGTCCCTAATCTCGCAAGGAATTGCTGCGGCGCCTGGGTGCCGTGCAACCGGATGGGTGGCTCTCTCAGGCTGCTCGCTGTTGTTCACAGAGTTGGGTTGGACCGCAGTTGAGTTCACTGAGTTCGATGTCCTGGTGGGTCGATAATCAACAGGATCGCGGCACGTCTCGAGGTGGCCCTCGGGGACCCCGGGGTTCTAATCCGAATTATTCACCCAAGTTCAAACCCGAGGCCAACCCGGAAACGGCATCACAACTTTCGGGGCAGCAGTTTGATAGGTCACGCCAGAATCATCGGCCATCGGGTCGATTCCTGGAGCGATGTATTCAGATTCACAGCGCTCTCCCTCGTGAGAATTTGAAACGCTCATTCTAAGGTCGATCGCTCGCCATCCTCCAAAGAAGTTTCGCAGCGGACTATTCTCAACACCAGTTACATCCACCTGAGGCGTCTGGCCTTCCCGGTTAAAAGTCAACTCATACGGGACGCCACCACGTTCAAAGTTGCGGGCGAACGCGTCATTCTTGCGTTGCCCCAGCCCTTGTGCGAGCAGGCAAACACCAACACGTCCCGACGTCTGCTCCGATACATAAGAGATGACCTTGAAGTAGATCGTCCCAGAGAAGCCCGTATCGGAGACTGGCCGCAACATAATCCGGGGACCATTCTGCGATCTATCCGATGAGAACGAGTTATCAGTGGCCGCCTCAAATCCCGGATAAGTCGCCACCTCCTGTGACACGGGAAACATAATTCGAGATGACGACTCGAAGAACGCTCTGGTAAACGTTGACTCTGCAGATCCAAGTGGAAGAATTGACGAATCATCCCACACAAAGCTCATCGCCCTTGTATGATTTCCACCGGCGGCCGACTGACCAGGACCAACTGGCGTCTGATTCCCACATGACGCCAACATCACCGATACCAGAAGGGCAGATAGGGTACTCAGGATAATTTTCAAGTATCGCACTGGTATCATCAGCGTCCAATTCTATTGATTGTCATCCCAATTTGGGATCTTACCCTTTCGGCTCTTCGCCTCAATGTCTGCCAGGTAGTTATCGGGATACAAGTTTCGAACCTTATTCGGCAAAGTCTTCTTGGCCGCGGGAGAAAGGTCCTCATAGGGCTTCAATGTCCAATTTCCATCACTGCCCTTTTTGAAGAGCGCTTTGTATTCTTCATTGTGGCGAAGCTTGTTCAGCTCGCCTTCATCCGAAGAGACCTTGCCGAGCAGCATGTTGTACTCCAGACTCGAATATCCTCCCATATTACCAGGTTTGGGAATTGTGGACCTATGATGTGGTCTCCGAACGTGAGGGAAACTATTCGAGATACGCCGCATATCAGTGGGTTCCTACTGCCAGCGTAATTCCCGTCCGCGGACCAGTCGGGTCAAACTTGGAATGGAGGGGATGAGAATGACTGACGACACACGTAGCCAACAATCAAATGTTTCTCGGCTAACTAGGCGAGTCCGGGTGATTGGACTGACTGTGGTTGCGCTGGTATTCGTATATATTCTACTGATCACAGTGTTTGGTAGACTCATGGGAATTATTTCCCACAGTACAAGCGAAGAGTCGCAGACTGGGACGCGAATCGGGGATAAATACGAGGGATGGGAACTCGTCAATCTTGTTGACCTGATCGGGCGTTCGATTGATGAGGCGAAGCGAACTCTTGGAACTCCCGCAGTGGACAACACGCTAGCTCCCGAGAACGAGGGCGGCCTCAAAGTTATTGTTGACCAGGCGTCTGCGGGAACGCCTCCAGTCGGCAGAATGATCGTGGTTGGATATTGCAGCAGGATGGAATTAGCTGGCCGCAACTTCCTCACTCTTGCGGTAGCGGATCCATCAGATTTGAGCAGTGAAGATCGAAAATCGCTAATAAGCGATCGTGTACAAGTTTCCTATCGATATATGGCGGCGCACAAATGTGATGCCGCGACGTTAGGGCAACTTACGCCGTGGATTAGTGTTCGTCCGCCATCGCTCCGATAGGCATTAAGGAGAGCGCAATGTGCTGCGCGCTGTGGTGTTGTTCCTTAGCCGCCCGAGACTAGGGTTCACACGGCTCTTAGTGTCGGTGTTTGGTAGTTGAAGGACCCCGGACGTTGTTAATCGCCCTCAACGACCGGGGTCGCCTTCTATTCGTCTGTAGCCACAATGCCCCGGTCGATGACGGGCTCCTCGATGCGCGGGCGGGCGGGACAGCAGGGCAGAGCGGCAGGTCGGGGCGCCGCGATCTACACCGTGATCCGCTTCTGCTCCCCCACGCCGAAGAAGCCGTCGACGTTTAACGTCGCGTCTTCGGCGTGGATGTTGCCTTCGTACCAGCCGTAAGGCGCGTAGTACTCGGCGAGCACCTTGCGCGGGCCGACGTGCATTGTCGACTGCACGGTCGGCGTGAAGGTGACATCGACGGCACCGGCCGTGTCACGGATAAACCACTTGCCCCATGGGCCGTCGGGCCGCGTCACCGTGATTTCCGGCAAGCGGTGCACCCGGTTGCCGATCCAGATGGCGTTCTCGTTGTAGACGCCAGGATCGAGCATCTGGTTGTGGGTCAGGTTGAAACCTTCGACCTGACCGGCATCGTTGCGGCGGATTCCGGTGACCCAGTCGTATTTCATGGGGCGCGGGTAGTCGCCGTGGTGGTCATCGAGGATGAGGTAGCCGCGGTCGTCGGTGAGGCCAACTCGATTGTCGTCGATGATGAGCGAACCCGACGCGGGCATCATCGCTTTGTGCGAGTACAGCGCCTTGTTCTTGGCAAACGGGTGCACCACGACCAGGTGGCCAGCGTTGTCGGCGGAGCAGTCGCCGGTCACGTGCAAACCCATTTCCGGGCGGCGTGCCGTGCCGCGGGCCTCGGCGTCGACGGTCAAGACGCCGTCGGGCAGGTTGTTGCCGATCTCGATCTTGACGCCGCCGAACTCGCCGTGCGAGACCGTGTCGTCGAGTCCCCGCGCGACGCTGAGCATCGGCGACGGCAGCTTGCTCTCCCATCGGGTGATGGTCGCGTCGTGCTTGTTGACGGCGAGAACCTGAAGCAGCCCAAGGCTTTTCGCGCTATAGACCGCACCGAGAACGAACCAGTTGTCGTCGCCGAGTTGGAAGGCTTCCCACTCCTTGAGCGCGGTGTTGCGGGCTGCGCGGCGGGCGAAGGCCAGCGGTCCGGAACCGGCGGCGTCGAGCGAATTGATCTCGGGTATGGACCGGTTGTAGGTGCCGAAGTTGTAGCGGCCATTCGAAACGAGTGATCTGGGCGGCTCGGTGGAGGCCGGAGGGAAGATCGGGGCGCGGGAGGATGCCGGGGTATTCATCGCCATCGACCATAGTCGAGCGTGCGAATGGCCTCGAAGCAAAGCTGTGAACCGTAGAAACTGGAGCTTGGCAACTTAACTTACTCAGTAGTAAGGTGGCCGACATGGCTATCAACCTTGAGCTCCCGGAGAAGTTGGATTCCACGGTCGAGCGCGCCCACCTGGCTGCCGAACACATCTTCCGACCCATCTCCCGCAAGTACGACAAAGCCGAGCACGAATACCCCACCGAGCTCGACGAGCTCGGCAAGATTGCCAAGGAATCCCGCAAGGGCGACCGCGATACCGACAAGAGAGCCGCAAGCGGGGAAGACACCGTCAACGGAGCCAACCTGCGCTCGGTGCTCAACGCACGCGAGCTGAGCTGGGGCGACGTCGGCCTCATGCTGTCGATCCCCTTCCAGGGTTTGGGCAATGCAGCGATCGCCGCCGTCGCCAACGACGAGCAGCTCGAGCGCTTCGCCGATGTTTGGGCTGCTATGGCGATCACCGAGCCGAGCTTCGGTTCCGACTCGGCTGCGGTCACCACCACCGCCACCCTCGACGGCGACGAGTACGTCATCAGCGGTGAAAAGATCTTCGTGACCGCCGGTAGTCGTGCCGACCACGTCGTCGTGTGGGCCACGCTCGACAAGAACATCGGTCGCGCCGCAATCAAGAGTTTTGTGGTCCCGATGAACACCAAGGGCGTCACCGTCGCTCGCCTCGAAGAGAAGCTCGGCCTCAAGTCGTCGGACACCGCAGTGGTGCTGTTCGAGAACGCCCGTGTACCTGCAGAAAACCTGTTGGGTACCCCGGATATCGAGGTCAAGAAGGGTTTTGGCGGGGTCATGCAGACCTTCGACAACACCCGTCCCGTGGTTGCAGCGATGGCTGTGGGCCTTGGTCGCGCCGCTCTCGAAGAGTTCCGCAGCATGCTGGAGGCCGCTGGCCACGAGGTCGACTACGACAAGCCCGCAGCCGCCCAGCACGCCGCCGTATCGGAGTTCATCCGATTGGAATCGGACTGGGAGTCGTCGTGGCTGCTGACCCTGCGCGCTGCGTGGATGGCCGACAACCGGGAGCCGAACTCGGCCGAGGCGTCGATGTCGAAGGCCAAGGCCGGACGCATGGTGAACGAATTGACCAACAAAACCGTTGAGATCGGTGCAACGGCGGCGTTCTCGGAGACCGAACTGCTAGAGAAGTGGGCACGCGACTCCAAGATCCTCGACATTTTTGAGGGCACCCAACAGATTCAGCAGCTGATTATTGCTCGTCGCGTACTGGGGAAGAGCAGCGCAGAACTGAAGTAGTCCCCTTCTCGCCTATTTCTCGTCAGGCGTCCAGTGCCCGCGGCATGTACATGATGACGGCCACTCCAACGAGGCTGATCAAGGCGCCCGTCACGTCCCACTTGTCGGGGCGGTAGCCGTCGGCCACCATTCCCCAGAGCAGCGATCCGGCGATAAATATCCCGCCGTACGCTGCCAGGATGCGCGCAAAGTTGGCGTCCGGCTGCAGGGTGGCGACGAAGCCGTAGATGCCGAGCGCGGCAACGCCGGCACCGATCCACAACCACCCGCGATGCTCGCGTACTCCCTGCCAGATGAGCCATGCGCCGCCAATCTCGGCGAACGCGGCAAGCACGAACAACAGGAGCGACCGGGTAATCGACATGGTGTCGATCTTGCCACCTGCGCCTTCGTGCCACGCCATCGCGCGTCGGTGTGACGGCTGCTACTCTCACGCCTAGAACGTGTTCCAATTAAGGGAGTAGAAATGACTGCTGAGCAGCAGGAAACCGGTTTGTCGGACAAGATTGCCGCCACCGTCCAGGCGTACATCGATGGCCTCAACGGCGGAACAGCCGAGGATATGGCCAATCTGTTCGCCGAAGGCGCGACCGTCGAAGACCCGATCGGCGCACCGATCCGCGGCACCCGCGAAGAGCTGATCGAGTTCTACGGCATCATCACCAATCTCGACAGCCGCGACGCGGACCTTAAGTGGACCAAGATCGCTGGCGATACCGCCGTCTTCGAGTTCTCCCTGGTCACCGGCACCGGCGGCATGAAGTTCGAGATCACGCCCGTCGACATCATGGTCTTCAATGAAGAAGGCAAGATCAAGAGCATGCGCGCCGTCTGGGCACCCACCGACCTCAAGCAGGTCTAGTAGTTCCGACGCCCGACGGCTAGGTATTGCGCGACACGCGGGGACGCAGAACGATCTCGGTGGGATGAGCGTCGGCTGGAGTATTGACTGCGGTGGCAACAGCGGCCGCGACAGTCTCCGACCGCAGGTAATTCGCCGGGTTGTACTGCGTCCCTTCGCGTGCCACGATGTCCCGTTGCATGTCGGTGTCGATGCGGCCGGGGAAAATCGAGGTGACCCGCAGTTCGGGTTCCTCGGCACGGAGTCCGTCAGCGAGCGCTCGCAGCGCGAACTTACTTGCCGCGTAAGGCGTCCAGTTGGGGCGGACATTCATGCCGGCACCGGAGTTGAGAAAGACGACGTGCCCGCCCGCGGCACGCAAACCCGGCAGCAAAAGCCGCGTCAGTTCGGCCGCGGCAATCACGTTGATATCCATCAGGTACCGCCACTCCTCGACGGGGGTATCGGCGACGGCCTCCAAGCTACTGGCGACGCCTGCGCTGTGCACCAGGACGTCGAGTGGGCCGATGGTTTCCATCGCCGCTTCGACGGCGTCGTAGTCGGTGAGGTCGACCGGGAAGGTCACCGCGCCGTCCAATTCCATTGCTAGTTCATCCAGTTCGACGGAACCCCGGCCGCCGAGCAGAAGGTCGTGGGTGGGCGCGAGCGCGCGTGCGATCTGCGCACCCACGCCACGACTGGCTCCAGTAATTAACGCGGTAGGCATGCTGTGAGTCTATGCCGGGACGCTATCGGTTGAGGCTTTCAAGACCTTCAAGGATTGCGCGGTAGTAGCGTTCCGACCGATCTGACCCAATGACGCCGCGACCCATTCGGTTCATCACGTAGGAGATGGTGACTCCGCGATCGGGGAACATCGCCGTGAGCGATCCGCCCCAGCCACCCCAGAAACACACGCGCTCGTCGGTCGGCAGGTAGGGGATTGTCGCGGGTTCGGGCAGGCCATAGCCGATACCCCAGCGCAGCGGGGCCCCGAGCACCAGATCGACGCCGCTTGCCTGCTCCTCGAAGATCCGGTCAATGGTGTTGGGGGACAACGACACTCCATCAACGGACCCCCGAGAGATGACCGAGAGTGCCCGGGCGAGGGCCCGGGCCGTGGTGTGTCCGTTGAGGGCACCCATGTCGGCGCGCCGCCAGGCCGCGGTGTTGGCCGAGCCGGCGTCGGCAATCGGTCCGGTGAAGGTGCGCATGGTTATCGATGTCATGTCGACCTTGTCGGGGTCGATGGGCCGAGTCGGCTTAAAGACGATCTCGGCGATGCGGTGATCGTCGGCCTCGGTGGCACCGATCTGCAGGTCAATCCCCAGCGGTCCGGCGATCTCCGCGGCAACAAACACCTTCAACGGCATGCCCGAAACGCGCCGGACCACCTCGCCAAGCAAATGGCCTTGGTTGTTGGCGTGGTAGCCGGACGCGGTTCCGGGCTCCCACCACGGGGCTTGTCGAGCTAACTGCGCGATGGACTTGTCCCAGTCGTACATGTCCTCGACTTCCCACGGGCGGTCCCAACCGCTCACTCCGGAGGTGTGCGACATCAGGTGCCGCACCAGGACGGCGTCCTTGCCGTTCTCGGCGAACTCGGGCCAATAGTGGGCCACGGGAGCGTCGAGGTCGATCAATCCGCGATCTACCAGCAGCAGTACCGCGAGGGCGGTGACTTCTTTCGTGGTCGACCACACGTTGACGATGGTGTCCCGCTCCCACGGGAGGCGCTTGGTTGCGTCCCGATACCCGCCCCACAGGTCGACGACCAGGTCTCCGTCGACATCGACCGCGATCGCGCCGCCGAGTTCATTCCCGGTGGAAAGCTCCTCTTCGAAGGCTTCCCGTAGCCGGGCGAACCTTGGCTCAATGGTCCCGTTGACACTCATCAGCACTCCCGACTAAACGCTCGCTTACCTTTGGGGCGAGGGTAAGTCGAAGCGGGTCGGTGGCGGGTTTGAATCGACAATCTGGGCCTAAGAATCAGGTGCCGCCGCGGGTGATTCTTTAGAACTCTTCGGCACCGACGAGAGCGGCCTCAGCCGGCACCTCGTGCTCGTTGAGCTTGGGTCCGTTGCCAGCGAGGATCAGGGCGCTGACAGCGATGGCGCAGTAGCCCGCAGCGAACCAGAAGGGGGCGGCCATGCCAAACCATTGCGCGATGTAGGCGACCATGATGGCCGACGCTGCGGCACCCATCCAGCGAAGAAAGCTGTAGCCAGCGCTGGCCACCGACCGGGGAGTGGACTCGTCGGCCGCAGACATGGCGACTCCGGTGAACAGGGTATTGAGGACGCCGGACGGGATGCCCGAAATAACGACGGCCAAACCGATCATCCAGACCTGATCGTCCATCACTCCGATGGCGGCGACAGCCATCGTGACCAGGTAGGCGAGAATTGCCACGATCACGCCGGAGCGTTCGCCGATGGCTTCGGCCAGTCGTGGCCCGACGAACACACCCGACAGGGCAGTCAGCAGACCCCAGCCGAAGAAAATGATGCCCGCATAGATTGGCCGCAAGCCCATGGCGAGCGGTGACCACGCGATGACGGTAAACAGCGCACCGGTGTAGAAGGCCGCGCCGATCGAGTTGATGAGCAGGACGCGGTTCTTGAGGGCCTTGATGGGATCGAGAAGTTTCACCGGCTTCCGTTCGGAACGCGGACCATCAGCGGGAAGCATTGCGGCACAAAGGATTGCACCAGCCAGCATCAGGAGAGCGGTGCCCGCGAACGGTGCTCGCCAAGTCCATTCACCAAGGACGGCACCCAACAGGGGGCCGACGGCCAAGCCCACACCCAGTGCGGCCTCGTACAGCAAGATTGCGCCTTGCTGACCGCCGGTGGCTTGTCCGACGATGAACGCCAACGCGGTCGCGATGAAGAGGGCGTTACCCAGACCCCAGATCACGCGCAGCGCGATCAGCTGGTCGATGTTGGTGGCGAACGCCGAGACTCCCGCCGCTACGACGATGCAGACGAGGCCGGTGGTCAGGGTGCGCTTGGGGCCAAACTTGTAGGCGGCCCACCCGGTGAGCAACATGGCGAAGACCTGCACGCCCATGTAAACACCGAACAGTTGCGTCAGCTTGGTTTCGGGAGCGCCGAGGGCGATGCGGATGGTGTTGAGAATTGGGTCAACCAGGCCGATGCCCATGAAGGCGATGACAGCCGCGAACGCGGTGACCCACACGGTCCGAGGTTGTCCTTTAAACACCCCAATCAGGGAGTGGTTTTCAGTGCTCATGACAGTTCCATTCGAGTTTGAAGTTCGCGTAGCGCGGGCAATGCGGCAGCGAGCGCGGCGCGGTGGTCGGGGGAGAGCGATGCCATGGCCTGGGTAACGACGTCGTCGCGGCTGGAGCGAATTTCGTCGACGATCCGGGCGGCTTTGGCGGAGGGACTGACGACCACCGCCCGGCGGTCGGCCGGATCGGGTTCGCGGGACACCAAACCTTCGCGAAGTAGGCCGTCAACGAGAGCGGTGGCGGTCGGCATCCGAATGGATTCACGTTCGGCGAGTTCGCCCATCCGCATTGGTCCGTGATCAATCAGGACGGCGAGCGCGGAGGACTGGGCGGCACTGAGTGTGTTGACGGGGGCGTTCCGTCGCAGTGTCAGGTACAGCCGCGTCACGGTATGGCGCAGCCCCGAAACCAGGTCGGCGTTAAGGTCATCGGTCACAGTTCGTAACGCTAATACTTCGATAACCTAAATAAAAAGGGGATGAATGGGACACGGCCTATCGAACAGGCAATTTAGCGCTAAAACATGACGCGGATCACGTCGGTTAGAAGCGTCCACCGGTCCCGATACGACCGGAACTCGACGATCCACCGAACGATCCGGGGCTCCGACCGCCGGTGCTGTAGCCGCGACCGCGGCCGCTGCCAAGACCCCCGCCGCCAAAGCCCCCGCCGCCAAAGCTGCCGCCCCGCATACCACCGCGCAACACGCTGTCGACCAGAACGCCGGTCAGGATGGCCGCATTGGGGTTACCCATGGACGTACCGAAGTTGGAGTTGGTGCGCTGCTGCTGTGCCTGCCAGTTCACCACGTCAGACTGCGCAGCCATCAGCGCTTCGTCGGCGTGCTTGGCCGCAAGGCGGGCCTTTTCGAGGGCCTGATCGGGATTGGTGTCGGCGAGTTCGACGGCCTCCGAACCCAGCTGCTGGGCCCGCGCGAGGCGCGTGCGGGCCTCCGCGCCGATCCCGCCACGCCGCGTGTCGATGAAGTCCGCTGCCGCTTGGGTCTTTGCCTCGGCAGTCTCCAACGCATTGGTGACGAGCTGGGCCTTGCGGGAACGTTCCTCGCTGGCCTTCCGGGCCAAGTCGAGGATCTGATCGAGCTCGGCATCGGAGTCCGACAGCTTCGCGAAGGTGCTCAGCGGATCGGTCTCGCCATCGGCGGTCGCGGCTGCCACCGCGGCCTTCGCCTTCTCGATCACGGTCGCCACATCGAGGACCGGGTGGTTGAGTTCTTGATCTCCGAGCGAGAGTGCCTCGGTGATTTCTGCGGTCACTTCGTTGATCAGGGATGCCAGCCCTCCGCGGGCTCGCGAGATGGTCGCGTCGGCGGAGTCGATGGCGTCGAGCAGTTTGGCCGCAGCCTCCAGCGCCGCCTCGGCCGACCGGATGTCGGCGACGACGGGTCCCTGCTGACCGGCGGGGAGGGCGATTGCCTCGCGACCCTGATCAATGCTGGCCTCGGCGAAGTGGATCTGCTCGCGCGCCAATTCGAGGTTTCCCGAGATGGAGGCGATAACCGCCCCGCCGTGCTTGTCGGTAAGGGCGCTGAGCTGCGCTTCGGACTGGGGGAGCCGCGAGGTGATCTCGACAACCCGGCGCGTGAGCTCGCTGAGCCGACCGTCGGCGTTGATCAGCAGATCGCGCAGCGTGTCGAACGCTTCGACCTGCTCGTCGAGGAGCGAATCGGCATCCGTGCACGAGGTAATGATCTGCACCAGCATGGAACGCTGTTCGTCGGGAGTTTCCGGAATCGCATCGTCGAGGCGCTGCCGAAGCGCGAACGACTCAGACAGCGCCTGCTGGGCAGTGTTCATCGCGGACGTGAATGGGGCGGCCTCGGCCTCACCGAACTCGTCGATGGCGAGGGTCAACTCGTCGGCGCTGGTCTTGATGGCATTGTCGGTGTCGGTGAGGATCTCTCGCGACCACGCGTGCAAGACATCGAGGGGCTGTTCGGACAGTTGGTCGACGCTGAGGGAATCGCTACTTTCCCGGAGTGCATCCAGATGTGCGGACTCGGCCTTGCGCTTGCGGCGTCGGCTGACGAGGTAAGCGCCGCCACCGATGACGGCGACGCCACCGACGGCACCGGCCACAATCGCGCCAGTCTGCGAGGACTCCGGTCCGGCGGCCGCTTCGATGGCACGGACGGTGTCGACCGCCGATGCCGCCCACTGCCCCTTGATCAGCTTCGGTTCCAAGGTGTTGGTACCGATTTCCTCCAGTTCGGCCTGGGTGAGGCCGTCGATCGGCTTGGCGCTGGTTAACTGGTAGGCGCGGTCTTTGGTTGCCACTGCCAAGATGATGTCGCCGTTACCGAGGCCGCTCAGTTGCTCGGTCTTGAGGGTCCAGTCCTCGGCGGACATGCCGTCGAAGGAATCGACGTACACCACCCACATCTGGGCGGTGCGGGAGTCGTAGAGGCTGTCGACGGCAGCCACGATGTTGTCGTGATCGGTGGAGCTAAAAACGCCCGCGGTGTCGACGACTTGATCGGGCATGCGCAGCGGTGCCTGGGCTTGAGCTGAGCCGCCCCCGGCCAAAATGACGGCGATGAACATCCCGAACGCGGCCACGGTACTAACGAGGAATCGGGCCGGCAGCCCACGGCGGAGGCTCGCAAAGATCATGGACCTAACTTAGCCTGAGGCCGGGACAGTATTGGGCCGACGATCGGGGACCGGTGGGTAACGAATGGGACGCGATCGTTGTTGGCGCGGGTCCCAACGGACTCACTGCCGCCGCGACGTTGGCACGGGCGGGCCGATCGGTGCTGGTGGTGGAAGCGGCACCGGTGATCGGCGGCGGTACCCGGACTGATCACGCCTTCGGGCCGGGGATTGCCCGTGATGTCTGTTCGGCCGTGCATCCCACTGGTTACGTGTCAGCGGCCTTCACAGATTTGGGGCTCACCGACCGCCTGACGTGGCTGGTGCCGGAAGTTTCTGTCGCACATGCCTTCTCGGCAGCTGACGGCCTGGGGCTGCACCGTGATCGAAGCCGACTGGCGACCGAACTCGGCGCTGATGGGAAGGCCTGGCTGCGGACGGTTGGTCTCGGGGCCGATGTCGCGGCTGACGTCTTGGCGATGCCGGGGTGGCCCACCGATCCAATTACTATGGCCCGCTTCGGTGCGGCGGCACTGGCTCCGGTCGACGCCCTGGTGCGGACGGTGTTTCGTGACGAACGGACTCGGACCGCATTCTCGGCGATTGCCGCGCACGCCGGGCGACCGACCACGTCGGCGGGGTCGAGCGCGCCCGGTCTCTTGCTGGGACTGCTCATCGAATCGGGATGGCCCGTCGTGGCCGGGGGCTCACGGGCGATATCCGATGGTCTGGCAGCAATCATCGTCGAACACGGTGGGCGCCTCGAAACCGACTGGCATGTCAAAGAGTTCGGCGAACTGCCGACCGCGCGGCAGGTGCTGTTCGACGTTTCGCCACGAGCCTTGGCCACGATCATGGGAGAGCGGCTACCGCGCCGTTATGCCGGTCGGCTGGAACGGTTCCGATACGGCGGTGGCGTGTGCAAAGTCGACTTCCTGCTTCGCGAGCCGATCCCGTGGACCGGTCGTGCCGCAGCGGCGCTGAGCACCACCGGAACCTTCCACATTGCCTCCGACCGGGCTCAGATCCGAGCGACTGAGGCGGCTGTTGCCGCCGGGAAACTACCGGAGCGGCCGTGGGTCCTCGGCGGTGAACCGACGCGGCTCGATCCGTCTCGGGCACCGGCCGGCGTTCATCTGGCGTGGGCGTACTGCCATGTTCCAGCGAACTGCGAGGTAGACGTCTCCGATCGCATCGTCAGCGAAATCGAAAGGTGCGCACCGGGATTCAGCGACCTTATCGTCGATCAGCGGGTTGCTACCGCCGTCGACTTCGCGGCGTACAACCCAAACAATGTGGGTGGCGACATCAACTGCGGTGCCGCGAGTCTGCGCCAACTGCTGGCGCGGCCCGTGCCGTCACTGCGGCCGCACACGACCCCGGTCCCCGGCGTGTACCTGTGCTCGGCGGCCACCGCGCCGGGCGGTGGGGTCCACGGCATGAGCGGGTATCGGGCGGCCCAGGCCGCGCTGGCCGACGTCAGCGGATAACCAGGTCGTGGTTGGTGGCGCTCAGGGTGATGGCGGCGATCGACTTCCCCCGCATCCACGTCCTCACAAACTCCTTGAGCGCGGGATTGCTGTTGCGGTCGCGGTAGGCGCTCGCCGGGATCTCAATGGCACCAATGAGATGGCGGGGCGTCTTGGTGAGGCCAACGTGACCGGGGCTCATGCGCATGCCGTCTGCGGTATGCAGGAGTACCGGGATCTTGGTGCCGTCGCGCGTGGTTACCGTCGCCTGACGAGTGGTGACCGCAGGATCGAAGTTGTCGACCGAGATGCGGTACGACGACGGCTCCGCGGTGAGGCCAACTTGGGCGAGCAGTCGGGGATCGATGACGCTGTACGGCAAGCCGATATCGATCAGCGTTTGACCGTCGACCGATGCGCTCCGGGACGGCAGAGTCGTGTAGAGATTCCACGGCTTCGGCGGCGCTATGGTTTCGCTGGAACGGTCGGCGGCAGAGTTCTCCAGCAGCTTGCGCTGCAACGGCGACCCGGTGGCGGTGAATGCCCAGTTCTTGGCGTGAATATCCTTGTGCCAGAAACCATTCTGGCCGTCGCGGCGACCTTCCACGCGGAGCTCGCGTTTCTCGACACCCGGTCCGGTGGAAACCACCGTGATCGCCGAGGTCACCTCGCCTGGAATCTTGGGCTGCCTGGTCCAGTCGGGTGCGGGGAGCCGCACGGCCGCCGTGTTGCGGTCGACCATTTCCTGCGACAGGTTGGTGGCGCTGGGCTTACCGGCCTGACTTTCCCAGCTGTACCGGAAAAAGACCGAATCTGAGCCCGACGAGTCGAAGTCGAAGGTGCGCGTGAACATATCGCCGTAGCGGTTCATCACAAAGGTGGTCGACGCCGCCGCGGACAACGCGACCGACTGGAACCGGCCGCCGAGCGGGCTGCCGATTTCGTAACTGTCGTCGTTGGGGAGCCACGGGTCGGCGTACGTGATCCGACTGCCGTCGCCGGTTAGCGCTGGGATCATCGTCATCTTGGCCTGCCCGGACGGGTGGATCCGGCCCGCACCGTCGGCGTACACGCGGTTGTCCCACGGGGACGTGACGCTTAGTGCCCAGCCCCCGGTGCGATTGTCGGGCAGGGTGCGGCCCGGTCCCATCCACAGCATGGAGCCCCATCTGGAGGTCCAATTCCACAGCAGCGGTGACTGATTCACGTTGTCCATCGTGTAGATCCAGCCTGCGCGATCGACGCCGACGAGTTCGTCGTCGTCGAGCGAAATGGCGACCAGCTTGCCCGTCAAGCACGACGGCAGCGGCACCACGCGCCACGAGGTGCTGTGCCGTGGCCGCGTGATCAGCTGACCCGACACCAGTGCGAACTCCCAGTACTTGTTGAACTGGGTCTTCTCGGTGCGCAGGTCTACGCGCTTTGGTGCCTGCTTACCGCTGTACCTACCGAAGTTACTCAGGCCGGTTTGGTTGCCCGATGACGGAATGCCCGGCGGGATCTGCGCGGTCCCGAACGGTACGCACGACGCCGGTCCGGCCTGGGCGGCAGGTGCAGCCAGCAGACTGAGGGAGGTAACCGCGGCAAGGGTGGCAGCGGCCGTGCGGGTGAGGAACCTGCGGGTAGTCATGAAATCGGACTATATCGGCACCCGCGACGCTGCCTCAGCGGAACTGACGGCGTCAGCCCGCGCGGGCGTCCCGCCACTTGATGAGAGCCTCGACGGCAGTCAGGTCGTAGTCCGGTCCGCCCGTCGCCACGGTCAGCAGGGTCACGCCTTCAGCGGTGATGTCATCGGCGAACTTCAACATCGCGGCAACGTCGCCGTCGAACCGGATCTCGGCCGAGCGTTCGATCTCTGCCGGGTCGCGGCCGACATCGGCGCAGTGCTGGGCGAGCACGGCCGATTTGTGGCGGTAGGAGTCAACGCCCACGAAGGCATGCCAAATATTGCCGTGGGTAGCGATATGGCGGAGCGTCTTTCTTTCCCCGCTACCGCCGATGAGCAGTGGAATCTCGCGCAGCGGTTGCGGATTGAGCTGCGACAGTCGGTTCGCAATGCGGGGGAGTGACTCGCCGAGATTGTCGAGCCGGCTGCCCTTGGTACCGAAGTCGTAGCCGTACTCGTCGAAGTCACGCTGAAACCAGCCGCTGCCGAGGCCGAGGATCAGTCGACCGCCGCTGATTTGATCGACGGTCCGCGCCATGTCGGCAAGCAACTCGGGGTTGCGGTAGGCGTTGCAGGTGACGAGGGCACCGATCTCGACGTTCGAAGTTTGCTCGGCCCACGCGCCCAGCATGGTCCAGCACTCAAAATGTGCGCCGTCGGGCTCGCCGTACAGCGGAAAGAAGTGGTCCCAATTGAAGACGATGTCGACCCCGGCGTCCTCCGCGCGTCGAACCGCATCGCGGATCAGCCCGTAGTCCGGGGCGTGCTGAGGTTGAAGTTGGACACCGACGCGAACGGGAAAAGTCATGACTCCCAGTGTGCCGGTGATTACGTCGCCGTGCCCGGCAATGACATAGGGGATAGAACTGTGGCAGCGTCAAAGGCATGAGCGAACACCACCACAACCACGACGATCAGCAAGCCCCCGCGCATCCCGTTACCGCGAGCGAATGGGACGAGCTCTACAGCACCGCCGACCGCCTCTGGACCGATAACGTAAACCCGGCCATTATCGCCGAAATTACCGGTGTGACACCGGGTTCGGCGTTCGACCTCGGTTGTGGCGAGGGTGCCGACGCGCGCTGGCTGGCCGCGCAAGGCTGGTCGGTAGTCGGTGCCGATATCTCTGAGGTGGCCCTCGATCGAGCTCGGGCGATTGATTCACGTGGAACAATCGCTTGGACTGCGTTCGACGTCACGGCTGACTCGTTCGACCGTCAGTACGACCTGGTTACGGCCAGCTATTTCCATATCGCCAGTGACGACGAGGCGACGTTCCACAAGCTCGCCGATGCGGTGGCCCCGGGCGGAACTCTTCTAGTGGTGATGCACGATCCCGAAGGGATGCGCGCGCACGGCCGCGATCCGGAGGGCTTCATTTGGGCCGACGACATGGTCCGGATGCTCGGCGACGGTTGGACGGTCGTCACCAACGACAACCGTGAGCGAGGCATCCCGGCTGGCGGCGGTCATCACGTGAACGACGTGGTGCTGCGGATGGTGCGGAACTAGCCGTCGCGTGAAGGTTGGGCGCGGCTAGATCCATCCCAGATCGCGGGCTTTGACCGCTGCCTCATAGCGGTTCCCGACGCCGAGTTTCGACATCGCGGCCGACAGGTAGTTCCTGGTGGTGCCGGGGGAGAGATGTGCCCGCGCGGCGATCTCGTCCACGGACGCGCCGTCGAGGGCGAACTCCAGAACGTCCGCTTCACGGGCGGTGAGCGCCGAGTCGCCGGTGCTGATGGCTTCCGCGGCGAGCTCGGGATCCACGTATCGACCACCGGCGTGCACGGTACGGATGACGGTCGCCAAGGTGCTCGATGACGCCGTCTTCGGCAGAAACCCGCGCACACCGCTCGCGAGCGCGCGTTTGAGATAGCCGGGCCGACCGTGGCTGGTGACGAGGAGGACGCCAGCCTCCGGGGAGAGTTTCAACAGACGCACCGCAGTTTCGATGCCGTCGATACCCGGCATCTGGAGGTCGAGCACGGCCACGGCGACGGGTACGCCAGCAGCGGTTCGCTCCGCCCAGATCGCGAGGAGTTCCTCGCCGGTCCCGACATCCGCGATCACTTCGAGGTCGTCTTCCAGCGACAGCATGGTGGCGAGCGCCGAGCGGATCAGCGTCTCATCGTCGGCCATCAAGATCGGAATCATGCGTCCTCCCAGCGGACTCGGAGAGTGAATACGCCGCCGGTGGAGTCGGCGTCGAGGGTGCCACCGACGGCGCGCAGGCGTTCGGCCAGGCCAGCGAGACCGGATCGATCGCCAGCTGACGCGGCCGCGCCGTTATTGCTCAAGGTGAGCCCGGTGACGCCGAGAGTAAGGGCCGCCGTGGTGCCCGACGAGTGTCGCACGATGTTGGTGGTCCCTTCGCGAACCACCCACGCGGCGGCTTCGTGGAATTGGGCGGGCACCGCTTCGGGACTGCCTTCGATCGTGAGGTGACAGCCCGCAGCTTCAAGCAGCGACTTTGCCCCGGCCACCTCGACGGGCAGGTCGATGCTCCGGTAGCTTCGCACCAGCGACCGCATCTCTTCCATCGACTCCACTGCGAGCGTCTTCACCTGATCCATCTCGACGGCGGCGCGGTCGGCATTGCCGGGCGTGCGGGCTAAACGCGAGGCCAGTTCGCTTTTGACCGCAATTGCCGAGAACGAGCGACCGACGACGTCGTGGAGGTCGCGTGCGAACCGGAGTCGTTCCTCGGCGACTTTCAGCTGAGCCTCTGTGCGCCGCGCATTGTCGAGGTCATCGACGATGCGGAGCGTCCACAGGGAGGCGCGGGTGGTGACGACCATGAAGGCGCCGATTGCGGTTAAGATCGCGATCCCAAGGAGCGGATTGCGGTCGTAGCCGTACCCGACGATGGTGGCCACCGAGATCGCGAGGAGAGCGATCCAGTGGTATCGGAAGAACGGCAGCATCGCGAGCGCCAGGGTGACGACCGTGATCATCCCGACGGTGCCGACCATCCGATGGTCGCCAGCGCGGATGAGAATGAGACCTCCCACCCAGGCGACCGCGACCGCTGCCGCGCAGGCAACCTGGATGCGCCTGCCGTGTACTGGCCTCTCGATTCCGGTGAGTTCGGGGCGGACCTGGAGAAACGCGACGCCAGCGAACAAAGCGAGGAAGCTGAGAACTCCGGCCGCAACGTCGCCGGTTTGGACAACCCCGACGACGCCCAGTGCCAGCAGCACGGCCTGCAGTGTGACCCTCGTGTACAGCCGGTATTTGGCCGGGTCCGACAGTCGTCGCCACCGGCGCGGTGCCAGGTTCACCCGCGATCGTCCCAGCGGAAGCACTTGTAGACGAGTGCGATCGCGGCGACGGTCCATACCGCCAGTGTGGCAAGTGGTTGCCCGATCTCGCTAAACGACCCGGCGAAACTCGCTGCGGGTGTGTCGGCCCCGGCAACCGCAGTTTTCCCCGCGGCACCGAGATTGATCAGGTCGCTGACCGCGGCGAACGGGGTGTAGCCGAGCAGTTCGGCGGCCCGTTCGGGCAAGGCGGCCCGGATGTTCCCGGCCCCAATCATGGCCATGGCGATCACCGGAAGCGAGGTGATCTGGGCGGCTTCGGCGTTCTTGGTGAAGGTGCTCGTCGCGAGCGCGAGGAGGGCGAACAGGACGGAGCCTGCGGCGAGGCCCAGGACCATCAACAGCGGGTTCACCGGCGCGGGGGCACCGAAGCCGTAGACGACCGCGGCGACCACCGTCGCCGTCGCGACGGTGATGGCGATGCCCGGAATCGCCGGGGCCGTGAGGATCTGCCAGTCGTCGGCTTCCCCGGTGCGCAGGCGTTTGAGAACGCCTTCGCCCCGGCGGGTCGTCACCAACGACAGCATGGTGTAGAACTGCACGAACATCAGCGCGAACAGCGCGTACATGTCGAAGGTTGCGCCGGCCACCGCAGCGGTGGTCCCTTCGCGCGAGGCCAGCAGGAACACGCCCAGCGGCATTGCGACCGGAAACACCAGCGCGGTGAAGACGAGCGTCTTGTTGCGACGGAACTGGGTGAACTCGGCCGCCGACAACGCGGCCAGTGGACGGCGACGGGTGGTGGTTCCGGTGGTGGTCACGTGAGGGCTCCAATCGGTGCGTCGAGCGGGTCCTCGGTTGTGTCTCGATCGGCGACGTCGAGGAAAACGGACTCGAGAGAGGCGGCGCGGGCGGTGAGGCCGATGAGCTGAAGGCGGTTGGCCTGCGCCCACGACAGGAGTTCGAGCAGATGATCCTGCAGGTGGCGGGTCTCGATCTCCACTCGGCTGCCCGCGTCGATCCGAGTGGCCGAGATCTGCGGAAGGGTGATGCCGGGATGGTCGAAGGCGATGGTCGCCGGGTGGTCGGACACTATTTCGCGCAGCGTCCCGCTTCGATGGATGCGACCGGCGTGCATGATCGCGATGCGGTCGGCGAGGGCTTCGGCCTCATCGAGGTAATGGGTGGTAAGCACTATCGTCACCCCCGATTGCTTCAACTCCGACAGCAATCGCCAGGTGGCCCGCCGATTCTCCGGGTCGAGGCCGGTGGTCGGCTCGTCGAGGAACAGTAGGCGCGGTTGGCCGAGCAGCGCGCAGGCCAGATCGACTCGCCGCTTCTCGCCGCCCGACAATGCGCCGACGCGGACATCGGCTCGATCCGTCAGGTGTACCTGGGCGAGGACCTCATCGACGGTGGTCGGATGTGTGCACGTGCCTTGCCACATCTTGAGGGTTTCGGTGACTGTGAGCTCGGCGGGCAGACCTCCCGACTGCAGCATGATGCCGACCTCCGGGCGCACTTGCCGACGGTCGCGCAGCGGGTCCATGCCGAACACCTGGACGGTACCGTCGTCCGGTGCGGCGAGGCCCTCTAGGAGGTCGAGGGTTGAGGTCTTTCCCGCACCGTTGGTGCCCAGGAGAGCGAAGACCTCGCCCTGCTCGACTTCGAGGTCGACCCCGCGCACCGCGTGGTACGTGTCGTCGCCGTGGCCGTACCAGCGATGCAGTCCGCGGGCGGCGATGACCGGGCTCATCGGGTGGCCCACTTGGTGCGGGTCCCGACCACCCAGTGAGTATCGGGGCAGTGATCAGCGGTTCTCATGCCCTCAACTCTGGTCGCGTTGGGCGGCGCACAGTAGTGCGCGCAATCATCAGTTCACGTGGGTTCTGCACGGATCTCGCATGACAGATGTCATTGCCGGATTGTTCCGACTCGTCAATAAGGCACCGCTGACCCTCGCAAATTGTCAGACCCCTGAACTAGAATCGAACGTAAGTTCGAGATGGCCAGCGATGGCAATGGTGTGGAGGTCAGGCATGCGAGTGGAGGCGGGTAACCGGGCCGAGGCGTCTATCCTGCATGCCGATCTCGACTCGTTCTACGCGTCGGTGGAGCAGCGCGACGATCCTTCGTTGCGCGGGCGTCCGGTGCTGGTCGGGGGCGGGGTAGTGGTTGCCGCGAGCTACGAGGCCAAAGCTCTCGGCGTGCGCTGCCCGATGCCCGGACATGAGGCCCGAGCCCTGTGTCCGCGCGCGGTGATGGTGCGGCCCCGCTTTGAGGCCTACACCGAAGCCAGCCGCGCGGTGTTCGCGATCTTCAACGGCACCACCCCGCTCGTGGAGGGCATCTCGGTCGACGAAGCCTTCCTCGATGTCGGTGGGCTGGCCAAGATCAGCGGAACGCCGGTCGCGATCGCCGAACAACTGCGGCGCCGAGTGCGCGAAGACGTCGGTTTGCCGATCACCGTTGGCGTCGCGACGAGCAAATTCGTTGCCAAAGTCGCCAGCGCAGCGGGTAAACCCGACGGCCTGCTGCACATCCCCGCGGGTGCTGAACTCGAATTTCTCCACCCACTACCCGTCCGGCGCCTGTGGGGCGTCGGCGCCAAAACCGAACAGCGACTACACGATGCCGGAATCGAAACGGTCGGCCAAATGGCCTCGCTGGGAGAAGCTCACCTCGCCTCGCTGCTCGGACCGGGTACGGGCCGTCACCTGTACTCGCTGGCCATGGCCCACGACCCACGCCGAGTCAGCACCGGACGCCGCCGCACCTCCATCGGTGCCCAACGCGCCCTGGGGCGGCGGATCAAGTCAGAAGCCGACATTGAAGCCACCCTCGTCGGGATCGTCGACTCCTTGGGACGACGACTGAGGGGTGCCGACCGCCTGACGCGAACCATGGTGCTGCGCTTACGTTTTCACGACTTCGAGCGCGTCACGGGGTCGCGCTCGCTGCTCGAACCGACCGACGGGACCGAAACCATCCTCGCCGTAGCGCGCGGCCTGCTCGACGAAGCAATGCCGCTGATTCGGGATCGTGGCTGCACCCTGATCGGGCTGTCGCTGACCAACCTGTCCGACCACGGCGCCGTGCAGTTGGCCATTCCGTTCGGCGGCGACGACCACGCGGGCGAACTCGACGTCGCGATCGACTCGCTGCGCAACCGCTACGGAAAGGGCGCAGTCACGCGCGGAGTCTTGGTTGGGCGGCGCGCCCTGCCCGATACTCCGATGCTTCCCGACTGACGTGCGCTACGCGAGGACGCGATCGGCGAACGGCCGTGCTGCCTCGGCCACCAGCGGCGTCAACGACAATCGCGTGCGACGCTCAAGAAGATCGGCGACGTCGACCGCACCTTCGGCGAGCGCACCGAACACCAATTCCGCACCGGTGATCTCGGTTCCTTCGGCAATCGGCTCGGCCAACGACGGATCGGCTTCGCTCAGAGCCACCACGGCCGGAGCTTCGGTACCGTACTTCGCGACAAGGCGATCGGGGGCGGCCACCCGCGTCAGTGCAGCCGCCGGATTCTTACCCGACGGCGCTCCCACCAGGGGCAACGTTCGTGTCTGGCACGGTCCGGCAGTTTGGCCCGAGGTGGCCAACGCGGCGTCGACGGCATCCTCCGCCATCCGCCGGTACGTGGTCAGCTTGCCGCCAACCACGGTCACCAAACCGTCGTCGCGCGTCAGCACCGCGTGCTTGCGGGAGACGTCGGAGGTTTCGCCTGCCCCGGAGTTCAACAGCGGGCGCAAACCGGAGAAGGTGCTGATGACGTCGTCGCGCGTCAGCGGCGTGCCAAGTGCCAGGTTGATGGTGTCGAGGAGGAAGTCGATCTCACTCTCGTCGGCCTGGGGGACGTCCGGGATCTCACCCGAAGCTTCCTCGTCGGTGAGGCCCACGTACACCCGGCCGTCGGGCTGCGGCAGCGCGAAAACGTAGCGGCCAAAGTGCCCGGGAACGGCGACGGTGAGTCCGGCGCGCAATCCGCCGAAGCTTTCCTGACTCATCACCAGGTGGGTACCGCGGCTGGGGCGCAGGCTGATGTCGGAATCAACCTCGGCGGCCCACACGCCGGTGGCGTTCACGACGGCCTTCGCTGACAGGTCAAAACTTTCGCCGGTGAGCTCGTCGGTGACGCGTAGCGACGTGCCCGTCACGTTGGTCGCACTTGCGTGAGTCAGCACGGTGGCACCGAGACCCGCTGCGGTGCGGGCAATGTCGACAACGAGACGCGCGTCGTCGTTGAGTTGGCCATCCCAGTTGAGGAGACCGCCGCGCAGGCCGTCGCGCGCCACTGTTGGTGCCAGGGCCGCGACCTCGGCGGCACCGATGCGTCGCGACCGATGCAGCGTGGATGCCGGCGTGCGTGCGGCCATCCGCAGCGCGTCGCCTGCAAGGAAGCCGACGCGGGTGAGTGCGGTGTCGGCAGCCTTGACGCCGGGGAGCAGCGGCACCACCTGCGGCAGCGGTCGTACCAGGTGGGGTGCGATGCGGCAGATCAGGGCGTCGCGCTCCACGGCACTCTCGTAAGCGATGCCGACCGCGCCGGATGCCAGGTAGCGGAGGCCGCCGTGCACCAACTTCGACGACCATCGGCTGGTGCCGAAGCCGAGGTCGCGGCGCTCGATCAAGACCGTCCGCAGGCCCCGGGAGGTGGCATCGAGGGCCACGCCGGCACCGGTGACGCCGCCGCCGATGACTACCAGGTCAACGGAGGGGGAGGCGGCCAGGTTCTGCAGATCATTGGCCCGACGCGCTGCGGACAGCAGCGAGGAGGCAGCAACGCTGGGGTGCGCGGCGATGATGTCGGCGTAGCTCGGGTTTTGGGGATTTGAGGTCATGGGCGCAAGTACCTTTCCAGCAGGTCGGAGAGTTCGGAATCGAGAGTTTCGGGGGCCTCGACAAACACCGGTCCGGTGAGAGCGAACGACCACGCCATCTGGAGCACGGTGGTTGCGAGGCGTTCGGGGTCGCCGTCGCGGATCTCACCGGTGGCCTGCCCGGCGGTAAGAAATCCGACGATCACGGCCAACTGTCCGCGTGAGGTTCGGCCGGACCGATGCAGCAGATAGGGCATCAAGAATTCGGGGTCGAGGTCGATGATGCGCTGCAGGAGTGGGTGAGCGCGGGCCGCACGGACCACGTGCACCACGGTGGCGACGAGTGATTCGCGCCCTGTGGGGCCGTCGGCAAGGGGTGCGGTCGCGACCACGCGCTCGAATTCCCGGGTCGTGACCTGCGCGGCGATTGCCTCGACGTTGGGGAACCGGCGATAGAGCGTGGCGCGCGAGACATCGGCCGCGCGAGCGATATCGGCCATGGTGGTGCGCCGGATTCCGACTTTCGTCATCAAGGCTGTGGCAGCGTCGAGGATGACGTCTTCCGGAATTGCATTCGCCGCTGTGCGGCGGGGCGACTGTCCGGGCACGTCGTTGATTTGCTGCGACACCATGTGTCAAACTGTAACAGCAAGTTCTATGGGAAGGCTAGAGATGACTCAGAGCGAGACCACCGTCGACGTCGTCGACTTCGAGCCCGGGCGCTGGGGC
Organism: Gordonia sp. 34D; assembly: GCF_056682775.1. Lineage (NCBI taxonomy): Bacteria > Bacillati > Actinomycetota > Actinomycetes > Mycobacteriales > Gordoniaceae > Gordonia > Gordonia sp. 34D. The sequence goes on from NZ_CM155293.1 coordinate 3,150,771, forward strand.
AATCCCGCCGACCCGATGCACCTGTCCGACTCGGTGATTGGTGCGTTGACCATGCTCGGAATTAACGAGCCCGCACCGGCAGCGGTCGACGTCGTGATTGGCGACAGCCGAATCACCGAGACTGCGCTGGCCGCCCTCGAAACGACCGGTGCCGACGTCGCCGTCGACGCTGCCACCCGGCGCGCACGGATGCGTGGCTTCTCCACTCCCGATCTGCTGAAGTTCCGTGTTGGAGACGGCAGTGACGCCCCCGATGCCGTCGTCGCACCGACCAGCCAGGCTCAAGTGGCCGCGGTTCTCGCCGTCGCCGACCAGCACGACCTCAGCCTCAACCCATTCTCCGGCGGCACCTCGGTGACCGGCGGCATGATGCCCGGCCGCGAACGCCCGGTCATCAGCCTCGACCTCCGTCAGCTCACCGGCCTGGTGGAACTCGACGAAATCTCCCAGATCGCGACCTTCGCCGCAGGCACGCGCCTCCCCGACGCCGAACGTCTCCTGGGCGAGCGTGGCTTCGAGTTGGGTCACTTTCCGCAGTCGTACGAAGGTGCGACCGTCGGTGGTTGCGCCGTCACCCGCTCGGCCGGTCAGTCGTCGATCGGTTACGGCCGCTTCGACGACATGGTGGTCGGACTGACGATCGCGACCCCGATCGGCCTCGCTGAAATCGGCACCGCGCCCAAGTCGGCTGCGGGCCCTGATCTGCGCCAACTGATGCTGGGCAGCGAAGGGGCTTTCGGTGTCGTCACCACGGTTCGCGTTCGAGTGCACCCGGTACCGGCGGTCCGTCGGTTCTACGGCTGGCACTTCCCCGATTTCGCTGCTGGTGCCACCGCCATGCGCACGCTCGCGCAGAGCAATGTGAAGCCGACAGTCTTGCGGCTGTCGGACGAAGCCGAAACCGGCCTCAACCTGGCCAATCCGTCCAGCGCGGGCAAGGCTTCGGCCGGCCCGGCCGGCGGCTGCCTCATGGTGGTTGGCTTCGAAGGCGACGAGGACGATGTCGCCTGCCGGGACGCCTATGTCACCGCTCAGCTTGAGAAGCTTGGCGGCACGGCACTCGGCATCGAGCCCGGAGAGCACTGGCGTGAGGGCCGGTTCCGCGGCCCCTACCTGCGCGATCCGTTGCTCGACGCTGGCGCCCTCGTGGAGACCCTCGAGACCGTGACCTTCTGGTCGAATCTCGACAAGCTCAAGGCCGATGTCACCGCCGCGGTCACCGGCGCACTCGGCGATCAGGGCACCCCGGCGGTCGTGATGTGCCACATCTCGCACGTCTACCCGACCGGTGCTTCGCTGTACTTCACGGTGATTGCCAAGGCGCTGGAGAATCCCCTTGAACAGTGGATGCAGGCCAAGCGCGCCGCGAATGCTGCGATCCGCGCGGCAGGGGCGTCCATCACGCATCATCACGCGGTCGGCACCGATCATCGAGGGACGTACCTGGAGGAAATCGGCGACGTCCAAACTGCCGCTCTGCGCGCGGTCAAGGATGCCCTCGACCCGAAGGGGCTGCTGAATCCAGGGATTTTGCTGCCGTGACAAACCTTCCCGACGCGCCGTCGTTTGTGGCGGTAGTGAACCCGATCTCCGGTGGCGGTGCCTCCCACCAGCAGTGGCCTGCTGTCGCGGCCGAGCTGGACCGCCTTGGCGTCCACAATGTCACCGTCATCGAGTCGCAGTCGTCCGAGCATGCAACGCAGGTGGCCGCGGAATCGGCTGCGAGTGGCGCGATCACCGTCGCCGTTGGCGGTGACGGCCATGTGCGCGATGTCGCCAAGGGGGTCCTCACCGTCGACGGTGCTCGCCTGGGTATCGCGGCAGCCGGTCGCGGCAACGACCTCGTCAGACATCTGGGCCTGCCCTCAGATCCAGTGGACATCGCCCGCATGCTGGTCGGCGGCCAAGAACGGCGCATCGACATTCTCAATGTCAAGCGCGCGGATGGCTCCATCGCACTCGCCGTCGGCAACGTGTACGTGGGGCTGGACTCCGTCGCCACCGAACTGATTAACAAGCTCCGCTGGATGGGGCCGCTCGCATATCGGGTGGCACCGGTGCTGACGGCAATCCGGTGGAAGCCGATGCGCCTGACATTGTCGGTTGACGGCCAATCACGGGATCTATCAGCACATTTCGTGGTGATCGCGAACTCGGGTGACTACGGGCACGGACTGCGGATGGTGCCGACCGCTGCGGTCGACAGTGGACATCTCGATGTCTTCATCGTCGATGGCAAGACTTCCAAGTTGCGGCTCGCCCAGTTGATGGCCGAGGCGAAGAGCGGGGCGCACGGCGATCGTGACGATGTGGAGATCTTGACTGGTCAGCGAGTGGAACTCACGATCGACCGCCCTCTCCCGGTGCACTCCGACGGCGATTTCCTCGGCACCTCACCGGTGACCGTCGAGGTGAGCCAGCAGGCGCTCCCGATTCTGGTTCCGTAACCTGGGCAATCTGGGGTTAAACCGCGAGGATCACTTTCCCGTGCGCGTGCCCCGACGTGACGAGACGCAGTGCATCGACCGCCTGCGCGAGGGGGAAGGTCCGCGAAATCGGCACCGTCAGCTCGCCGGCGGCAAGCAGGTCAAGCAGGTGTCCGCGGACCCCGTCGCGGTAAGCGGCGCTCTCGGGAGCGCCACCCGATAGGGCGGCAAACCCGTGTTCAGCTGCCGCTTTGCGGTCGACGACGGTGATGATGCGGCTGCGATCTGCGACCAACTCCAGCGATGCCTTGGTTGCCGATGCACCGCCGGCAGCGTCGAGCGCGGCCACGATCGGACCGCCAGCAGTCGCAGCTTCTGTTGCTTCTCGGATGCGGCGGACAAGGCCGGGACCGTAGGCGACGGGGATGCCGCCGAACCGCGAAACGGAATCGAACTGCGCGAGTCCCGCTGTCCCGATCACCGTGATTCCCGCTCGGCGGGCCAATTGCAAGAAGGTGGCACCAACGGCACCGGAAGCGCCGTGCAGCAGCACGACGTCGCCCGACTTGGCCTGGGAGCGGTCGAGCATCTCGGCAGCGGTGCATCCGGCGAGTAGCAGTCCGGCCGCCTGCGCGTCGTCCGCCGAATCGGCCAGTGCCAACGCCTTGTCGGCGGGGATCGTCATCGCAGTCGCATAGCCACCGTGCACGCGGAACGCGGCGACACGGTCGCCGACCGCCACCGGTCCGGATGCGATCTCGGTGTCGGGTCCCACCGCGGTCACCACGCCAGCTATCTCGTAGCCGATCGGCATCGGCAGGAGTGCCGGATCGGATTCGCGCGCAACATGTTTCAAGTCAGCCGGGTTCACGCCCGCAGCGCGGATGGCGACGGTAACTTCACCGTGCGCGGGTGCTTTAGGCTCGCACGGCAGGGTCGTGAAGTCGGCCAAACCATTGAATCCGTCTGCGACCCACCTGATGCCAGTCATGGCCGCGAGCCTACCGTTCCAACCGCGCAGTACTGACCTCGTGCAGCGCGCTTCGGGACATGCCCTAATGTGACCTGCATGACAAGCACTGTTGATGCGTCCAACCCTGATCTGGTGACGGTGGATGTACCGACCCATTGGTACAACCTCGCCGCCGAACTCGACACGCCGATTCCGCCGCACCTGCACCCCGGCACCAAGGAGCCGGTTGGCCCGGAAGACCTCGCCGCACTGTTCCCGGCTGGCCTGATTGCCCAGGAAGTCTCCACCGAGGCATACATCGAGATCCCGGAACCCGTCCGCGAGATTTACAAGATGTGGCGGCCGTCGCCGCTGTTCCGCGCCCGCCGTTTCGAGGAAGCGCTGAACACCAAGGCGCACATCTACGTGAAGTACGAGGGCGTGAGCCCCGTCGGTAGCCACAAGACCAATTCGGCTGTCGCGCAGGCGTATTACAACAGCATCGACGGCGTAAAGAAGCTCACCACCGAGACCGGCGCCGGTCAGTGGGGCAGTGCGCTGTCGTTCGCTGGCGCGCAGTTCGGGATCGACGTCGAGGTGTGGCAGGTCCGCGCGTCGTACGACTCCAAGCCCTACCGCGGCTACCTGATTCGCACCTACGGCGGCACCCTGCATCCGAGCCCCTCCGACCTCACCGAGTCCGGTCGCGCGATGCTCGCCAAGGATCCGAATACCACCGGCAGCCTCGGCATGGCCGTCTCGGAGGCCGTCGAGGTCGCCGCCAAGAACGACGACACCCGCTACGCCCTCGGCAGCGTGCTCAACCACGTCGTCCTGCACCAGAGCGTCATCGGCCAGGAAGCCGTCGATCAGCTCTACGCCGTCGAACCGGGTGGCGCGGATGTCGTGTTCGGTTGCGCCGGTGGCGGTTCCAACCTCGCCGGACTGTCGTTCCCGTTCATCCGCGAGAAGCTAGCCGGACGTTCCAACCCGCGCATCGTGGCCGCCGAGCCGACAGCCTGCCCGTCGATTACCCAGGGCGAATACCGCTACGACCACGGTGACGTCGCTGGCCTCACGCCGCTGCTCAAGATGCATACGCTTGGCATGGACTTTGTTCCGGACCCGATTCACGCCGGTGGCCTGCGCTACCACGGTATGGCGCCCGCGCTGAGCCACACCGTTGAACTCGGACTCGTCGAAGGCATCGCCATCGACCAGCACGATGCCTTCACCGCTGGCATCACGTTCGCGCGCACACAGGGCATCGTTCCCGCGCCGGAATCGACGCACGCGATTGCCGCTTGTGCCGCGCACGTCGCCAACAGCGACAAGGAGGAGGTCGTCGTGATCGGCCTGTCCGGTCACGGTCAGCTGGACCTTCCCGCCTACGCGGAGTTCCTGGACGGCGGCTTCTAGCCGGTTCAATTCAGGCAAAAGTAACGCACCCTTTCCGTTCATCGGGAAGGGTGCGTTTTGTTGTGGACCGCGTGGCCGTTAAGCCAAGGCGAGAAACAGCTTTTCCAAGCGTTCTTGATCGACGTTGTCGGGGCCTTCTTCGATCATGCAGCGACGGAGGCCGGTGGAGACGAGGGCGTAGCCGCTACGTCCGATGGCCTTGTTGACGGCGGCGAGTTGGGTGAGCGCGTCTTCGCACTCGGAACCCTCCTCGAGCATGCGAATAACCGAGGCCAGGTGCCCGTTCGCGCGACGCAGCCGAGTGAGTATGGGCTTGAGGTCTTCCTCTGGTAGCTGCATGGCGATTTCCTTCTGTGGTTCGGGAACGGGCTAACACCACTATTGCATAACCCCCCGGGGGGATGCTACCGTCACTTCTCATAACCCCCTGGGGGGATATGGAAGGAGTGTAATGAGCGAGTCCGTTCAGACCGACGACGCAGCGTCGCCGGCGATTATTGAAGAACCAGAAAGTCATCGGCCGGGACCACTCGGCCGTTTGGGTCTCTGGGCGGCAGCGCACGGCAAGATCGTTACCGCCGTGTGGATCCTGCTGGTCATCGGCCTGGGCATCTTTGCGCCCTTCGTCGAAAAGAACCTCTCCGGAGCTGGCTGGCAGGCCGACGGTTCCGATTCCGTCGCCGTCCGCGAACTTGCGGTAGAGCATTTTGGTGGCAACGCCTCATCGGCCATTCAGGTGGTCATCGTTGGCGACCAGCCCCTCACCGAAGGGGACGGCCCGCGAGTGATCGCGGAAGTCACCGACGAACTCAATGCCGATTCGCGGATCAATCAGGTCGTCGCACCCATGCCGGGTGCCACCCTCTCGCCCGACGGTAAAACGGCAATCGTCCTCGCTGGGGCAGGTGCCGACACCAATGACATGGTGCGTGCGGCCACCGATCTCACACCAAAACTGAAGGACCTGTCGACGGCTGAAGTCGCCGTGGCACCCACCGGTGCCTCGGTCCTGTGGTCGGACTTCAACAAAGCCAACCTCAGCGCCATGCTGAAGTCGGAGATGATCTCCTGGCCGGTCACCCTCGGTATCCTGGTGCTCGCATTCGGCGCGCTGGTCGCCGCCGGACTGCCGCTCCTGCTGACCATGGCCGGGCTGATTGCCTCGGCTGGCGTCCTGGTGATCGTCAACGAGATTGTCCCCGTGTCGATCTGGGCGATGAACTTCGCGATGATGTTCTCCCTGGCGCTCGGTATCGACTACGCGCTGTTCCTGGTTGTCCGCTTCCGCGCCGCCCGGATGGGGCAGAAACTGTCGATGCGAGCGTCCATAGCGCAAACCATGGACACCGCAGGTAAAGCCGTCCTGCTATCCGGTGCGACGGTCATCATTTCCCTATCGGCCGTCATGCTGGTTCCGTCCCCGTCCTTCCGGTCGATGGCCGGCGGAATCATGATCTCGGTCCTGTTCGTTCTCGCCGCGACCCTGACACTGCTGCCATTGGTCTTGGCGAAACTCGACGGTCGGATCAACAAGCTCGCACTGCCGTGGTCGAAGAGCGGTGAACACCGTTCGCCCAAGTTCGAGAGCTGGGCCGAGCGACTCTGGCGTCACCCGTGGCGTTGGGGTGGAGCGGCGATGCTGATCCTGGTGGCCCTGGCAGTTCCGGTGTTCGGCTTGAAGACCGCGATGCCGTCGATCAAGGTTCTGCCGTCGGACTCCAGTGCCCGCGTTGGCTACGACCACGTTCAGCAGGCACTCGGCGAAGGCGCTCCCGGCATGCTGTCGATCATCGTCCCCACCGACGACGTCGCCGCGACCGAAAAGGCGCTCACCGCTGATCCGGGCATTGTCGCTGCGATGCCCGCGATGACTCCGGCCGATGGCGCTGACCTGCGCCTGATCCAGGCCTTGCCGACCGTCGACCCATCCGATCCGGCACTGAGCGATACCGTCGACCGGTTGCGGGCCGACTTGCCTTCCGATGCTCTCGTCGGCGGTGCAGCCGTGGAGAACCTGGACCTGAAGGCGCAGTTGGACTCCTCGACGCCGATCGTCATGGCTGTCATCTTGCTGCTGGGCTTCTTGCTGCTGCTGGTTGCCTTGCAAGCGCCGTTGATTTCGTTGCTCGGCACGCTGGTCAGTTTGCTGTCGACGGCGGCGGCATTCGGTGTGGCCCGACTGATCTTCCAGGAAGGCATCGGCGCGTCGCTGTTCGGCTTCGAATCGCAGGGATTCCTCGATGCCTGGGCCCCGGTGTTCTTCTTCGCGATGATCTTCGCCATCGCGATGGACTACACGGTGTTCCTGCTGTCCTCAGCTAAGGAGCACTGGGAAACCGAAGGCGATCCGAAGGCGGCCATGGTTGGTGCCGTGGCACATACGGGCCGCGTCATCTTCGCCGCGGGCGGCGTCATGGTGGCGGTGTTCTTCACCTTCGCGCTGTCCGGGCCGCTGCCACCGAAGGAAATGGGCATCATCTTGGGTGTTGCCGTCCTGCTGGACGCGTTCCTGGTGCGCTTGGTCCTGCTGCCGGTCTTGCTGCGCCTGACGGGCAAGGCCGCCTGGTACACGCCGGCTTGGTTGCAGAAGGTGCTGCCGAAGATCAGCTTCTCGCACAACTAAACAGCAGTTCGGGTACTCGCACCCCGTTCGTTCTACGTAGTCCCTACTGTTGGGCAGCGCGCAGAACGAACGGGGTGCGAGCCCGTACGGTAGTACTAAAGATTGTGGGTATGCGGGCCGGACCAATGCGCGGCCTGACGACAGCGAAGGAAATTTGATGGTCGAGACAGGACAGCGGTTGGCGCAGATTGGCGTCACCGGACTTGCGGTGATGGGCTCAAACATTGCCCGCAACTTCGCCAATCACGGGCACACCGTCGCACTGCACAATCGCAGCATCGCGAAAACGGACGCACTCATCGCCGAACACGGCAGCGAAGGCGATTTCATTCGCACCGAGACGATGGAGGAGTTCGTCGCGGCGCTGGAGCGGCCGCGTCGCGTCCTGATCATGGTGCAGGCTGGTGCCGCCACCGACTCCGTCATCGAGGACCTCGCCAACCTGATGGAGCCTGGCGACATCATCATCGACGGCGGCAACTCGCTGTACACCGACACGATCCGCCGCGAGGCCGCCATGGCTGCTCGCGGGCTCAACTTCGTCGGCGCTGGCATCTCCGGTGGTGAAGAGGGCGCGCTCAACGGTCCGTCGATCATGCCCGGCGGCCCCGCCGAGTCGTATGAGTCGCTCGGTCCGCTGCTGGAATCGATTTCCGCGCAGGTCGACGGCGTCCCGTGCTGCACGCACATTGGTCCCGACGGCTCCGGTCACTTCGTCAAGATGGTCCACAACGGCATCGAGTACGCCGACATGCAGCTCATCGGTGAGGCCTACGACCTCATGCGCGGCGTGCTCGGCATGGAGGTCGCCGAGATCGCCGACGTGTTCCGCGAGTGGAACACCGGCGTCCTCGACAGCTACCTGGTCGAAATTACCGCCGAGGTGCTGTCGCAGGTCGACGCCGAAACCGGCAAGCCGCTCGTCGACGTCATCGTCGACGCCGCAGGCCAAAAGGGCACCGGCCGGTGGACGGTGAAGTCGGCACTCGACCTTGGTATCCCGACCACCGGTATCGCCGAAGCCGTGTTCGCGCGTGCCCTGTCGAGCGCCACCGAGCAGCGCAAGAACGCGCAGGGACTGGCCGCGGGAACCGCGGACCTGCCCGCGCCCGCCGACAAGGCCGCCTTCGTCGAAGACATCCGCAAGGCGCTCTATGCGTCGAAGGTCGTGGCCTACTCGCAGGGCTTCGACCAGATCGCCGCGGGTAGCGCCGAGTACGGCTGGAATGTGGATCCGGGCAAGCTCGCCACCATTTGGCGCGGCGGCTGCATTATTCGCGCCAAGTTCCTCGACCGCATCCGCGAGGCTTACGCCGAGAACCCGGAACTGCCTGCCCTGCTGTTGGCGCCGTATTTCCGTGACGCCGTTGAGGATTCGGTCGAGAGCTGGCGTCGGGTCATCATCACCGCCACCGGCATGGGTGTGCCCGTCCCGGCGTTCGCGTCGTCGCTGTCGTACTACGACGCGCTGCGCGCCGAGCGTCTCCCGGCAGCCCTGACCCAGGGCTTGCGCGACTACTTCGGCGCCCACACCTACCGTCGCATCGACAAGCCCGGCTCCTTCCACACCCTCTGGAGCGACGACCGCCGCGAGGTCGAAGCCTAGCGCCCGGTTTTCCCTTCCCGCATGATGCGTCGATTCCCGCACTACGTCTGACATAGTGCGGGAATCGACGCATCATGCGGGAACAGCGGGGCGGGGTGAGTTCGTCACGTAATCGGGCGGTGATTGGCCCCGAGTATCCTGTGGCCTTTAAGCTGGACATATGTCGAAAGTGCTGAGCTCATTGCCGAAGGGAGAGCGCGTCGGAATCGCGTTCTCGGGTGGTCTGGATACGTCTGTCGCTGTTGCGTGGATGCGCGAAAAGGGCGCTATCCCATGCACTTACACCGCTGACCTCGGCCAAGCCGACGAGCCCGACATTGCGTCGGTCCCCGGTCGCGCCGGCCAGTACGGTGCGGAGATCTCGCGCCTCGTCGATTGCCGCGCCGCACTCGTCGAAGAAGGATTCGCCGCCCTGCAGTGCGGTGCCTTCCACATTCGGAGCTCCGGCAAGACGTACTTCAACACGACGCCGCTCGGCCGTGTCGTGACCGGCATGCTGCTGGTTCGCGCCATGAAAGACGACGACGTCGACATCTGGGGCGATGGCTCCACCTACAAGGGCAACGACATCGAGCGGTTCTACCGCTACGGCTTGATGGCCAACCCCAACCTGCGGATTTACAAGCCGTGGCTCGACACGCAGTTCGTCGAAGAACTCGGCGGCCGCCACGAAATGAGCCAGTGGCTCATCGAGCGCAAGCTCCCGTACCGCGACTCGCAGGAGAAGGCGTACTCCACCGACGCCAACATCTGGGGTGCCACCCACGAGGCGAAAACCCTCGAGCACCTCGACCATGGCCTCGACGTCGTCGAACCGATCATGGGTGTTGCCGCCTGGCGCGACGACGTGCCCGTCGCCACCGAAGACGTGTCGATCCGCTTCGAGCAGGGTCGCCCGGTGGCCATCAACGGCGAAACCTTCGCCTCGCCCGTCGACCTGGTCCTCAAAGCCAACGAAATCGGCGGCCGCCACGGCCTCGGCGTTTCGGACCAGATCGAGAACCGCATCATCGAAGCCAAGTCGCGCGGCATCTACGAAGCCCCCGGCATGGCGCTGCTGCACATCGGCTACGAGCGGCTCGTCAACGCCATCCACAACGAAGACACCGTCGCGAACTACCACAACGAGGGTCGTCGCCTGGGTCGCCTCATGTACGAGGGTCGCTGGATGGACTCGCAGGCGCTGATGCTCCGCGAGGCACTGGTCCGCTGGGTCGCTTCGGCCATCACCGGTGAAGTGACCGTCCGTCTCCGCCGTGGCGACGACTACCACTTCCTCAACACCACCGGCCCCGGACTGTCGTACCACCCGGACAAGCTGTCGATGGAGCGTGTTGGCGACGCCGCATTCGGTCCGTCGGACCGCATCGGTCAGCTCACCATGCGCAACCTCGACATCGCCGACTCGCGTGCCCGCCTTGAGCAGTACGCACAGCTCGGCATTGTTGGCGGCGCAACCGCCGACCTCGTCGGTGAACTGTCCGCCGGCGGTGCCGAGGCCATCGCCGGTGGCCATCCGGAAGACGCGGCGTCGGAGTCGCTCGACCGTGCCGCAATCGATTCGGGCGTCGACTAGTTTTTACGCGTGCAAGCAGCCCGGACCCGAAAAGGGTTCGGGCTGTTTGTTTTGAGCGACTGCCCGCCCCGTAGTTGGCCTATGGTCGTGGCGTGCGCGGCCAACTCCGCGAGCGCGATTCCAGAGGGGAACTGCCGTGACTCAAGTGCAGATTGCCGTTGACTGCGGCGGTACAAGCAGCAAGGCGCTACTTCGAGTGGACGGAGAAAGTGCTGCGCGAGCGCAATTTACGAACGCAGCCACGCTGTCGGGGTACCTCGATCCCGGCCTGATCGGCGCGACGATGAGACAGATCCTCGAGCCTATCGAAGAGGCCTGTGGTGCCGGTGGCCTGCGGGGTTTACCGGTGAGAGTCGTGATCGCGGCGGCCGGCTTCGTCGACAGTCTGCGTACCACGTTCCGGGAAGCCGCGGAGGCGGCGGTATCGACGATGTTCGACGGCGCAGTCTCGGAAATCTTGGTCGTCAACGACGGCGTGGCCCTGATCCTCGGCCATCAAGCCGACGGCGCGGTGATCGCGGGGACCGGGTCGAATGTGTTGATCCGCAGTGGTGCAACCGTCGCCCAGCATGGCGGCCACGACTGGGTCGCCAGCGACGATGGCTCCGGATTCTGGGTGGGACTCGACGGTATTCGCGCCGTGGCTCGCGATCTGGAACAGGGCATTCAATCGCCCCTAAGACAACAGTTTCGCGAGACCTACCGAGTCACTGACGCCGAGGTGCAGGCGCAGTTCCGCTCCCTAGCCGTGGCGGGGCCGACAATGAAGGCCGACATCGCCCGCTTCGCCGGGAGCGTGTGCGCGGTGGCAGCTGGCGACGAGACTGCCCGCGCGATCATTGACGAGCAGGCCGGAACTCTTGCGCGACTCGTTGACCGCGGGGTCCGACAAAGTGACATCACGGGGACCGCACGCATGGTGCTTTGCGGTGGCCTGATGGGAAACCCGTTGTACCGCAGGGCTTTCACGGACAAGGTTGACGATGGGCTTGGCGACGCGGACCTCGAGGTGCACTGGGTGACGGTACGCGACGGCTTACCTGCGGTCAGCGCTATTGCTGCCGGTCGGCGGTCATGGAAACGCCTCGACCTTGGCGAGCGTGCACCGCTAGTTGTCACCGGTAGCCGCGACTAGTTCCGGCTTTCGCAGCGCTCCGGCTACCAGCGGGAATATCAGCACCGACAGGACGCCCGCACCCACCAGAATGGCGGAATGTGTACTGGTGAGGAGCCCTTCGCGAACCCCGATCTCGGTCACAACGACGATGATTGGGAGGGCCGTCGCACCGAGGAAACCGGTCGCCAGTAGTTCGCGGCGGCTCGCGTCTTCGGGCGCAGCCAGCATGGAAGGGACTCCACGAATCAGCAGCAATGCAACCAGTACGACGGGGATGGCGGCGAAGGTCTTCGGGTCGTCGAGCAACGACGCAAGGTCGAATTTGACGCCGGTGTAAACGAAGAAGATCGGGATCAGGAAGCCGAAGGCGACACCGTCGACTTTCGCTTCGACCGATTTCTGGGTCTTCTCGTTGGCGTCGCGCATCAGTAGTTTCCAGACGATACCGGCGGTGAACGCCCCAAGCAGGGTGTCGATGCCCAACTCCAGCGCAAGCCAGACGAGCACTGCGAGAATCGCCAGAATGGCGCGGATCGCGAACTGCCCCGATGTCTCCAGCGTCGATTCGACGAGCCGGTGTAGGTGCCGATGCGGCGACCTTCCAGCTTGATAGAGCGCGGTCAACGCAACCACCGCGAAGATTGCCAGCACGACCGTCGCTGTCCCGAACGACCGGCCGCCAAGGAACAGGGAGATCGCCAGGATCGGTCCGAATTCGCCCGCGGCACCGATGGCGCCGATGGCATTCCCGAATGGAGTGCCGAGGTCACCGTCGTCGCGGAGGATCGGCAGCAGCGTGCCGAGTGCCGTCGACGCCAAGCTAATGCCGATGATGAGCGCCCCTAAGCCGGGCGACACCAGGAAACCGGCCCCAATACCGACTGCGATGCTGATGAACCAGCCGAGCCACGCCCGTTTGGCGGTGCGCCCGCGGATCGCGGAGCGGGTGATCTCGGTGCCCGCAATGAAGAACAGCAAGGTGACGCCGAAACTCGACAGGTGGCTTATGAAGGCGGACTCGCCAACCCAGCCGAGAAGGGCAGGACCGGCAAGAATCCCCAGCATCAACTCGTACACAATGACGGGAATCTTGATCCATCGGCCCACGAGCCGCGCCAGAATCGGCGCGGCGAAGATAAGCAGGGGGACGACGAGGAGGGCTCTCGTGGCGTCGTTCACCCACTGATGCTAGACCGAAATCTGCAGCTAGACGTGGATGCTGTGCGTGGCGTGCTTTCGGCGGTAGGCGAGGCTGCTGATGAAAGCCGCGGCGATGAACACGATTCCGACGAGGCCGGTAACAATCTCGGGGACGGGCGTACCGATCGAGTACATGAGGATGAGCGCCAGCGCGCCGATGGCCCAATGCGCGCCGTGTTCCAAATACACGTACTCGGACAGGGTGCCGTGACGGACGAGGAAGACGGTCATCGAACGCACGAACATGGCACCGATCAAGCCCAGTCCGAGGGCAATGATGATGGGGTTGGCGGTGATGGCGAAGGCCCCGATCACACCGTCGAACGAGAAGGACGCGTCCAGTACCTCGAGGTACAGGAAGAGGAAGAAGCCGGCTTTGCCGGTGGCTTTCGCGAAGGCCGACGGGCCAGCGGAGGTGTGCTGGCCCGCAACCTCGTCGATCCCTTCGCTGTCCTCGATGTGGAAGGCCGAACCGAGGCCGTCAACGACGATGTAGGTGATCATGCCGAGCACACCCGCGACCATCACGGTCGAGGTCTCACCATCGGGGGCGATGAAGGTCGCGGTGCCCACCAGAATTGCGAGCGCGATCGCGGCCGCACTGGACTTGACGCTGCCCAGCATCATCATCGGCCGCTCGATCCACGACAGCCACGTCAGTTCGCGTCGTTCGAAGAAGTAGCCGAGGAACAGCATCATCAGGAACATTCCGCCGAACGCAGCGATCTGAGTATGTGCGTCGGTGATGATGCTCTCGTAGGTTGGTGAACCGTCGGTCGGCGGATTGAGCGCGAGTTCGAGCGCTTCGACGGGGTTCAGTCCCGCGGAAATCCAGACGATAGCGAGCGGGAATGCCAGACGCATCCCGAATACGGCAATCACAATGCCGACCGTCAGGAACATCCGCTGCCAAAACTCACTCATCCGCGCCAGGATGGTGGCGTTGATGACCGCATTGTCGAACGACAGCGAAACCTCGAGGATACCGAGAATGGCGGTCAAGACCAGTGCCGTGGTGCCGCCATAGAGGTAGGCGGCCACGAGTGCGGCAATTGAGACGAGGACCGAGATCCCGAAGATGCGGACAATCATGCGGGCCCCGGAGTGTTCATGGCAGCTAACGGTACCGGTGGTGAGCGAGGCTCGCGAAACGCCGGAGGCCGTTGACGCCCGTCTGCCGCGTGGGGAAACGGGTACGTCCTGACACCACGATCAGGAGGCCACCATGACTCAACAGCAACTTCACGCCCCAGCCGGCTTGGCACAAGCAGTGACGGTAGCGCGTAAAGCCGCGGCGCAAGTACCCGCGTATCGGGCGTTGCTCGCAGTTCACCACGCCGACGGCGAAAGGATTGATTCCTCCTCATTCGAGGCGCTCCCGCAGATGACGAAAGGCAATTACCTTACGGCGCACAGCCCGGCGCAACGACTCCGTCACGGTGAGCCGACCGTGGCCGCCACCTGGTCGGCGAGTTCCGGTTCCAGCGGTATGCCGACGTTCTGGCCGAGGGATGAGCAGGCGACCGCGGATTCGGTCGAGTTCTTTGACCGGATCTTCAGCGAGCATTTCCGATCACTCGATGAGCGAGTGCTGCTGGTGAATGCCTTCGCGATGGGCCAATGGGTCGGTGGCATCTACACCTACGAGGGGGTCCGAGGTTTGCGCGAGTTGGGCCACCAGATTTCGGTCGCCACTCCTGGTATGAACGTCGACGCGGTGCTGGCCTGGCTGTCCGGGGTCGGTGACCAGTACGACTCGGTGGTGCTGGCTGGCTATCCGCCGTTCGTGAAGCAGGTTCTGCAAGAATCGCCGCCGGCGTTGCGGAAGGGCATCAAGATCCTGCTTGCGGGCGAAACGATCACCGAAGCGTGGCGCGACAGTGTGCACCGGTTGGTGGGCGCCGATACCGAGTTGCAGAGTTGCCTGCTGTACGGGACTGCCGATGCCGGAGTGATGGGATTCGAGTCACGGCTGACCCAGACGATTCGACGCCTCGCCGTCATCGGTTCGCCGCTCGCTGACGACCTCTACGGTCCAGCGGTATCGGTCGCCCCGACTTTCGTCGAGTACGACCCGTACCGCCGATACGTGGAGGTTGACACCTCAGACGGTGGGGACGGCTACCTGTTGTTCACTATCGACGGTGCGGCACCGCTGGTGCGCTACCGCATCAACGACACCGGTCGCATCCTTGACGCGGGTGCGCTCGCAGAGATCTTGCGTGCCAATGGTTTCGATGAGTTGGCGGGTGCGGTACCTCCGCACGCGGCGTATTTGGTGCTCTTTGGGCGCACGGATGTGGCAGCCACCTTCTATTCGGCCAACATCTATCCGCAACCATTGCACGCGGTCTTCGACGACGTGGCCCTGGCGCAGCGGGTCAGCGGGCGATTCGTCATCACCTCTACCGACGGTGCGGATGCCGCACCACAACTGGTGGTCGGTGTCGAGTTAGCAATCGGTGCGGACCCGGATGAGTGCCTGCGAACGCACCTGGTGCAGGCATGCAGCGCGGCATTGGCAAACGGAAACAGCGAATACCGTTCGCTGCTCGACACGCACGGCCCCGCTGCGCTACCGGTCATCGAGTTCTGCGGTTACGGCGCGTTCGCCGCCGGGGACGCCCAGGTGAAGCACCGCTGGGTCGGGGGTGCACGATGATCACCATCTTGACTCCCGGGATCGACGATGCCCACATCAGTAGGCTCACTGCTCCGTCATCGGGGCTGCGATTGATCGACGCCTGGAGCGAGGCACGTACCGACCTCGAGCAGGTTCTGGCCTTGTCCGGCAGTGGTGAGCTCCTGACTTCGGACGAGACCGTCGACGTTCGCTACGTGGTGTTCCCGTGGCGCGCGGCGATCGTAAGGCTTCCGGCTCCGCATCTGTTTCACCTGTTGCGAACCACACGAAACCGATTCCTCATCACTGACGATGAGCAGGACCGGTGGTCGGCGGCGACGATCGCGGTGGCGGGACTCAGCGTCGGTGGATCGGTTCTTCATACCTGTGCGCTAACGGGTGCACGGCGATTCCGTGTAGCCGACCTTGACACGCTGGGGATCAGCAATCTGAATCGGCTTGCCGGGTCGGTGTGCGACCTCGGGGCACCGAAGGTAGAACTGGCGCACCGACGACTCCTGGAATTGGATCCGTATGCGCAGGTCGAAACATTCCCGACGGGCTACAGCGATGCCGTTGCCGCGGAATTCCTGGGCGGCGCGACGCCTCCCGCGGTCGTCTTCGAGGAGATGGATGACCTTCGTCGGAAGGTGGAACTGCGGATCGCCGCGCGCGCAGCACGGCTGCCCGTGGTGATGGTGACCGATGATGGTGACGATGTGATCGTCGACGTGGAACGGTACGACTTGGACGGCGACTATCCGCTTTTCCACGGTCGAGCTGGAGACATCGTCGAACTGGGGGCCGACGTGCTCGACGATCCGGCGAACAAGGTGGCGATCGCGGGGGCGATCGTCGGAGATGGCGTCACCGAACGGATGCGCATGTCACTAGCCGAGGTGGGTCGAACGATTCCATCGTGGCCTCAACTGGGTTCTGCGGCGACGCTCGCTGGTGCGGTAGGTGCCGCAGTGGGTAGGCGAATCGTCTTGGGCGAGGACATGCCGTCCGGTCGCCGCCATGTGCGGACCTGCCAGTGACAAAGTTGCTCACCCGGTCGGCGAAGCTAGTTCAGCACGTCGATGTGCCCGTTCCTGCGGCACCAACTGACCAAATAGCGGGCATGCAGACCGCACCACCGGTACACCGATCCTTGGGTCAGCGGTTGCGACTCATCGTGTTCACCGCGGGCAATCATGATGGGCCCGAGGTAGTGGCTCGTAACCTTATTTGCCGTGCTCGAAGCCACCTTTGTTGCTGCTGCAAGAGTGGCATTGTCGCTGGCCCGACCAGCGGCGATAGCGCCAGCGAACCGCCCGGCCGTGCTACCGCGCCGCCCCTGCAGGTAGGTGTACAGGGGTTCGGGGTAGCGCGGATGCGCTTCGGTCGGCAGACGGTTGCCGAGTGCCACCGACCTGATCGAGTCCATCAACGGGTGAAGGCCTGCGGATTTGGGAAACACTCCCCAGACCTCGTCCCGGAGCAGGGCTTCGTCGAGATGGTCGCGTTCCATACTGTGCCCCTGCGTGGCCAAAATGACTGGCGCCAATCGGTCCACTTCACGGAGCCGGTCGATTGCATCGAGTCCGTCGAATGTCCACTCGGTCTGCGGTTGATTCCAAATGAGATCGGCGCTGACCACGTCATAGCGGACCCGGCCGGTGATTGCCCGGTCGAACTCGGCCTCGGTGGCGGCCACCGTCACGGTGACGTCGGGGAAGTTTGCCTCGAGCGGTGCGGCAATAATCCGGCCGAGTGGGGAGGCGATCAGGATGCGGAGGCCAGTAGACACGTGTCAGATCCTACTAGTAATAGTCAGATCATGCGCAATCGCGCATGGAGGTTGTCGAAATTATGCGCAGAACCACCCAGGAAGGCAGTCGAAAGGTGGATTCTCCCGCTGATTCGGATGAATGCCCTGGACAGAATTCTTCATGTCGGCTTCGAGCTGAGGCTCACCAGGAAAGAGGACACCTCACATGACAATTACTGACAGCGCGGTCAGTGTGCTCGACCGCCGGGGTGGCATACAGTCTCCGGCTTCGGGGCCCTTCAGTCGAACGCACACGCGGGGGCTCGGCGGACCCTGCGTCCAACTTGTCGATGCGGTGGGGGTCGTTTCGCCGAACACCTTCGTTGGCGAGACCACGGCGGCGTGGATCCGATCGCTCGGCTACGACGCGACGACCATGGAAGTCGTTGGCCTTGCCGTGAGGCGGGCGCTGCCGAAAGTGTTGGTGGTCCACGGCGCACAAACATTGGCACAACTGCCCATGGCAGCTCGGCAGTGGACGCAGATCATCGCTCTTGTCGACGGTGCCGATACGGCAACAGCGACAGCGGAAGCCCCGGTGATCCTGAACTTTCCGAACGCCAGCGATCAGATCAGAGGGGCCCTCGCGCAGATCCTCGGAAAAGCGCCAGGTGCGCGAGTGGCGCTCTCACGCCGCGAGCAAGAAGTGCTCGCCACCTATGTTCTCGGTGAGACCGTCAAAGAGACGGCTGCGACGCACTTCATCGCCGAATGCACAGTGCGCACTCACTACCGGCGCGTCACCCGACGGTACGACGAAGTTGGCAGGCCCGTCGCGAACAAGGCTCAGCTGCTCCTGGCGATGGTTGCCGACGGCTGGGTGACGCTCGACGGGAAGCTCGGGCATCTGGCCGAGGAGTAGTAGCGGTCTGATGGACAGTCCCGGTTCCGTGATGAGGATGCTCTCAGCACGTCTGCTCCGGGCTCGCGCGGATATGGCCTCCGGCGACGTCTCGTTCGGTGAAGCGACGTACGGGATTCGCTCTGTGGACGGGGCGGGTTCAGCGATCTTGGACGGTCTCGCCGCCGAGGGCGGTGAGCACCCGCTGGTGTCGCTGTGGCAATGCGCGTCGTCGGATCCCGTTGAGGGGTGGGATCCGACGGTCGCCGTTGCGGTCATCGTCCAGAGCTTGCTGGTCGGGACCCCTGCGAGCACGTCTGAGCACTGGCGCGGTGAGTTTGTGGCCGTCCTAGAAACGCTGCCGGAAGACGATTGGGTCCGCGCGGTCGACGGGGTAGTCAGGAGTTTTGCTGGGTCGCTCCTGACATCGGAAACCATGCGCCGCATGCTGGACCGATGGCCAGACCCGGTGGATCGGGCCACCCGTGACTACTGCTGCCAGACGTTGGCCAGCGCGGCACTCAACGCCGGGGACACAGACGCAGCGATTTGGGCGGTCGGTCGGGCGGCATCACCTTTTCACCTTGCGGGAACATTTGTCGAAACCTGTGGCGCCAACACCCGCGAGTCCGTGAAGGCCCTCTACCGGGAGGTGTCCGGCATGCACTGCACCGATCGGGAGAGGCTGGCCTTGGCCGCCGCACATTGGTTGATGCTCGACGACGTCGAACTCGCGCGGGCGGCGTTCGACGACGCCGAGCAGTTTCCCGCGCGGCGGCCCGACGGTGGATCGGATTCGGGGTGGGTTCTCGCGCTGGTTGCCGAACTAATCGGCGAGGGCGCGAGGGCGCAGGCCATTGCAGAAGAGTACTGCGACCTCAGGACCCTGGGATTGGGGTTACCGCCGGTCGTTGGCTGGATTCTCTCGCGAAGGATCGATGACGCGATTCGACGGCGCGAGGTGCTAGCGGCCTGTTTGGTACCCGGCCGGTTGCTTGGCGGACTGCAGTCACGGCTGCTGTTCGATCTCGCTAAGGCCCAATACGATTGCGGCGAGATCGAATCGGCGCGTCAGTCACTTCTGGCGGCGGCATCGGCTCGGAGGGGTGTATTCGACGCCTACGAAGTTGAACCCGCCTACGGGCAGATGGAAACCTTGCTGGCGCGACTGAAGGTTACTGGTGAAGAACTCCAAACGCCGTGGGCGCGTCAGTTGCGGGACCTACGATCGATGCCAGACGAAAGGGAGTGACCGGTGAAACAGCTTGTGCCACCGGTACTTCCGGAACCCAGCGACGACAGACCGACCATCGTGGCACCCGAGTCCGGCATTGACCGCGCGGCTTTCCTGAAGAGCTGGCGCGACCAAATGCGACTACCCAAGCCGGACTCCAAGTGCCTAGCAAACGACATGAATGCATGGTCGACCGCAGTAATCGGCGCGGAGTGGTTCAGTCGTCGCTATTCGCCGACCGCGGGTGCGCTGCTGGCTAAACCGAAAGTCGTCGTCGCCGACTATCGGATCATCGACGAGGCGGAAATCGTGTGCGGCGAATTGGTGGAGCCGCTGAGCCGGTACTCGGCTGGGTGGGTCAAGAGCCTCGCCGTTTTCCGACCCGGCGGCCTAAGTAATCCGGTCACATCGGCAATCCGAGAAGCACAGCGCTACGGAGCAACGCGCGTTCGCGTGGGAATGACCCGCGGTGACGACCCCGTCTTACGGTCCGCCGCATCGGCTGACGACTTCCTCCGCCGGCCACAAACACGCCACCGGTGCGATCAGCAAACCGCGCTCGATGGGTTCGTCAGCAAACTGGGGGAGACAATTCTTCGCGCCGGGAATCGGCCCCAGGGATCAGGCTCCGACGATCAGACTGAGCTGATGCGCTGCCAGCAGCGTCGAGCCATCGAAGAGTACGGCGCAGCGCAAAGGATCGCGTTGACGGACGAACAGCGCGAAGCCAACCGGCAGCAGGCCGTTGCATTCTTAGATCCGGTCCTCAACGACCTCGTCAAACAACATCGCTACCAGCAGAAGTACCTGTCGCAGGCTTACGAGAGTGTTCTCCGGACCTATCTCAATCGCCTCGCCAGCGGCAGGCAACTCGATGGCACCGAACACTTTCTGCGGTTGCGGCTCACTGCCGTTCGGATCGACGAATGGCGCAGCCAACAAGCCAAACGGAAAAGAGAGTCACCGTTTGTTATGAACCAGGACGGTGCTGGACACTCCGATGACCGGATGGACCTTCCGCCTGATGCAGATCCAGCTGGTCTCGACGATCTGGTGACGCGCACGATCGAACTGATCAACACAGATCCGCGGCAGGAGCTGAACAACCAACTGTCGTGGGAGGCCGCGATGGCGATTGAACTCCTGTCGGGGAAGGCGCTCGAATTGGAGAACGTCGACGAAGTGACCGCCTACATCGAGAAGGCTTGGCGTGAGCGCCGACCGACCCATGGCCGGTCAGTCGCGGCTGCACAAGCTGCAATGGATGTCATGCTCCTGTTGCGAACCGCGACCAACCGGGCGATGCGGTCATGAGCGGTGTCGTGAGCGTGCGCGCGGATGGCAGCATCTCCTGGCGTGCCGATACCGCCGTGGTGCTGGGCCCCGTTCCCTTTGAGGTAAACGGGGTTTTGCTGACGGTCGACGGGGCCTTTCCCGACGTTGTCGTCGACCTCGCCGCGCCGAGTTCGACGGCTCTCGCCGCGACAGCGCAATGGTTCGCTGACCCGACGGTGATTTCCCAGCTGGCCGCCGCGGCCGACGGCGATATCATCTCGACTCCCGTACTGGCGGAGGCACTCTCGGTAGCTGCGGGGGTGCGCGTTGTCGACGCTATTCACCTCGGCGATCTCGACGAAGGAGTGGTTCTCCTCGACCATGCCGGTGGCGCGTTAGCGGCAGGAGATGCGGAGTCGGCAACCGAGCTCTATGCGCTCTCGAGCGCGGTCGCCGAACGGCTCGTCGAACAATTCACCCTTGAGAGCATCACGGGCCCGCCCGTCGAGCGTCTCGCCGAAATTGTCGCGGCGGCACCGCCGGGATCGATATCGGACGCGACGCGACAGCGGATTACTCGAGACCTCACTCCGCTCCTTTCGCGGCATGATGCGGAGTGGGTACAGATACTAGGGGCCGAGCAGGGGTCCAACCTCTTCTACAACACGATTGATTCGCTGCACCTGGGTTTAGCTGAGGTCCGGCTGGCTTTCCCCGTTGATCTGCGGGTTCTTCCACCGCGACTGCTTAAGTTCGTCGGCGTCGAGGTGCCGGAATTGCAGGTGGAGACCATCAAACCCGCAGTAATCGAAGTGGCCGCCGACATCCGCGACGACGCCAACACCGATTCGGTCGAGACGCTGAGCGTATTCGCGGTCGCGGCCGAGGCAAGTACCGGCGATCTCCTTGCGTACGCACCCACGACTGTCGTCGATGGTCGGATCGTCGCGGAACTAGACGTCGGCGACGCGCCAATCGACTCGCTGCGCTGCTCGCTGGTCGGCTCCGGAACCAACCTGGAGGCCCTGCGCCTAGACCCGGTTGGCGCGGCCCTGACCCGCATCGATCGGTATTGCCGATACGCGTGGACGCAGCGTCGCGTGGCGGGCGCGCTGCAGGCCAACACCGGGATAAGCAGTCGTGATGTGTTCCTGACCGAAACCCAGGAACGTGCCGACGCCGCGCACCGGGAGGCGCGCGATGCTGCCGAATCGGCGGTCGCGCTGACCCGTCAGTTGGTCCGCCGATCTCGGGGGTCAGCTAACGCCAATGACCTCGCGGCGTATCTCGACGCCCTGGTCAGATTCGCTGACACGACCGGGGCGCCGCCAGTGATCGTGGGGCCGTTTGCCCCGACCCTTGCCGAACTTGTCCTGGCAGGAGACACCTAGCTCATGCGAATGCCGGAACCAACCGCCCATTCCGTGCTGCTGATCCGCGCTGTTGACACCGAACCCGCGACGTATATCTCGTTCCGATGGCTCGACGATCCCCAGCATCCGGAAGTGCACGCGATTCGAGATGTCGAGCTTAGGCGACTCGTGGCGCAGTTGGACAGGGCTTTGCCGGGCAGTGAAAGTGGCGATGGATCGCTGGCGATCGCCAGCGCACTAACCGGGCCGTTCACTCGGAAACTCAGCGAGTACGCGCTGAACGAGGCGATTGGCCGAGCCGTGTTCCCGGCCGTCGTCCGCACCGCGATCGTTGAGCGTTCACGGCGGGGTTCGGTAACGGTTCGGATCACGCCGAGCCGCACTCTGGCACGAATGCCCTTGGAACTGGCGGTCATTGGAGATTCTCGACGACTGATCGAATTCGCGGACATCAGCTACGAGCCACCCGCCGCAATTCATGCCGGGCGGGCCCGGATTCCCGAGGCGTGGACCGACGCGGTCGCTTCGCGTCCCGTCGCCTACATCGTCGACCCACGACTGCCAGCTGGTTCGGGTTTGGGACAGGTCCTCGATTGGCAGCGTCCAGGCGCTGTCAACGCGGCGGTGCTCAGCAAACATATTGCGGGGCTTCCGCATACGGCGAACTCCGGTGTCGGCCGGATCGTCGGCCGGTGGGAACTGAGCGACGATCTCGTAGCCAAGCCGAGCAGGCTGCTGTACGTCGGTCACATTTCCTCGACACTCGACGAACCGGGTTCGGCGGCAATGCATCTCACCGACGACGCGGCCGAGTGGGGCTATGCAACCGTGATGAATAGCGCCCATTTGCCGTTCTCTGCGCTGGATCTTCTGCTGGGTACTGCGTCACCGGAACTTGGGCCGGCAGACCGAAGCCCCGTCGAACCCAATCGCACCGGACGCAGCCTCTGGCCGATGCCGCCGCGCGTGGCGCTGATCGCCTGTGAGGGCGGTGCCGATTACCGAAGCTCGGAAACCTTCGGGCTGGTGATGGCCATCTTCAATGCTGGCGCAGAGATCGTCACCACGTCGCGATGGATGCTGCCGTCGGACGAAGCCTTCCGTGTTTACTGCGGCCTCGATAGTGCGCCCGGCCCCACCACCGAACTCGCCCTCGGTGTCGACGCGACCCACCGGGCCGCGGATCCGGTCCGTGCGCTCAACGACTGGCAGCGATCGAAGTTCGCACAGTGGCAGTTGGATCCGGGGCCCGCAACATCACCGCTGACGTGGGCGGCGATGGCGTGCCACGCCTGTCCACCGCGTCCGCTGCACCGACCACAAGGAGCAGGAGACAGCGATGACTGAGGATGAGGAGGACCGCGAAGTCGAGGCCTGGAGCAATACCCTCGATGAGCTTGACGCGCGGGCTGTGGCGACCGTCGAATCGGGTGATCCACGCCAGATCGCCGATGCTCATTGGGCCTTGGCCGAGCACATTGCCGGGATTGTGGACAGTGAAGTCGTCATCGACATCCTGCTGACCGCACGAGAAGCCTACGAGGAGTTTGATGCTGCGGAGGCAGCTAAGTGCGCTGTGTCGATCGGCACGGTCGCCTACCAGGCCAGCGACTTGGACACGGCGTTCGACGCGTTTAGCGTCGCCGCCGAGGAATTCCTCGAACTGCGGGAGATGGAACAATTCGCCGACGCGGCTAACACTTTTGGAGCGCTGGCCCTGCAGCTGGGGGAGTACGCGGCCGCCGAAGACGCGCTGGGCGATGCGATCGACGTCTATCGAGACCGGGCACAGCCAAACGAAGCCGCAGAAGCAATGGTCAATCTGTCGAATGTTTACCGCATGTCTGGCCGTCCGGAGCTCGCCGAGAAGCAATTGAAGGAACTTTCCGCATGGTTCGTCGCAGAAAGTGCCGTCACAGAGAGTGCCGGAGCGACGGGGGTAGGCGCGCACGGGGCGGGCAGCCTGGGAAAGCGATCGTGCGATCAGTCGCTGGCTGGGCTGTATGTCGAAACCGGCCGGCCGCACCTGGCGTTGCCGTTGTTGGAGCGGTCGCTTCGCGATGCCGAACAGTATGGGTCGGTTGACGAGGCTCTCGAATCGCGGATGAACCTGGGTTTGGTTCTGATCTACTCCGGTCAGGCTGATCGTGGCGAGGCCTTGATGAAGGAGGCTCGGTCGCGCTTCCTCGAGGGTGGTCATCCCGAGAAGGCGGCCGCCTGCGACTACAACCTGGCGTTTTCGTATTCGTTGCGAGGTGCATTCGGTGCGTCCGACGACGCCTTTAAGAGCGCGGCGAAAGGGTTGTACGACAGCGGGCAGTTTCACCAATTGGCGAACCTGCAGTGGAATCGGGTGAAGCGACTTTTCCTGCAAGCGACCGCTGAACCCGCGGCACAACCGACCCTGGCCGCAGAAGCCGTCGATACCGCAATCTCGGCGTTGATCGCCGCTGACTATCAGCGCTTTCAATATGTCGACGCGCGACGTCGGGCAGAGTGGACTCAAAAGCTGGACCATCGGCTGACATGGACTTTTCTCACCGCCTACAAGCTGGGGTCCAAGGTGCTGATGGCTGACTTGATTGAGTCGGCGATTAACGTCGGCGTTTATGGAAGCTCGGATGGCGGCGTCGATGACTTTGTGCCATTCGATCCGACGTCGGTTTCGCAGCCGTCGGCCACCGACCGGTCGGGCGATCTCGCCGAATCCCTAGGCGGTGCCGCGACTTTGCTCGGCAGTGCGGTTCTGCCATTGTCTCCGCCTCCCATCCTGGTCGGCGGGGACGGCAGAGTAATTCTGGCGCGACAACGCGAAATGGCCGCGAGTCTCGATCCACGAATTGGCGATCACCTCGCGAATGCCCCGCAGGTGGCTGCGTGGTGAGCGGGGTGTCAGCCCTGACCCATGTGACTCGGCAACACGCAGACCGAGTCGAGGCCGAGCACGCGGTTTAGGCGGCCGAAAGCAAGCCACGAACCGAGGCACATCGAGAGTTCGACGATCTCCTTGTCGGTGTAATGGCGCCGCATGCGTTCCCAAAATGCGTCGTCGATGCTGTGGTGGTCGGTCGCGTACAGTTCGGCGTACTCGGCGGCCAGGCGAGCCCGATCGTCGAGGTCCGCGGTGGTTCGCCATTGTTCGACCGCGGTGTGGAAGGTGTCCTCGACCTTCTGACCCTCTCGCTCGGTGCGCCAGTCCTGGCAGAAGAGGCAACCGTTGATTTGGGCAATGCGCAGGCGGGCTGCCTCAAATTCGCGGAGTCCGAGGGTGCTGTCCGAGTACACGCTGAGCGAGAGTTTGGCCGCGGCGGGGCCGATGCCGGGAACCATCTCACCCCACACGTATTGAATGGGATCTTTGCCATCGGGGATGTCGAGGAACATCACGCCTCCTTATTGCTTAGGTAAGTGGACGGTAGGAGGGGCACCTCGAGGCCGTCGTACATTCCAGGATCCGCGTTGCGGAGCCACGGGATGGCGTTGACGAGCCGGTTGGCTGCCGTCGCATTGCCGCCAGCCGAGCGGTTGCCTCCCTCGTCCGTGGCCTCAACGTTGATCTCGATGCGCGGGCGGCCCTCAATGATGACGCGGTGGGCACCGTCGCCGCCGTCCGGTGGCATTGGCCAGTCGACGGCGCAGTCGGCGCTGATTCGCGTGACGTGTTCGGCGACGATCTTGGGCTCGCCGTCGACGATGCCCTGAACCTCAAAGCGCAGGGCACCTTGGGTGCCAGCTTCGAAATCGCCAAGCGCGGTGGTGACCGTCGCGTCGAGTGGCCGTCGCTGCGACGTTTCGCGCACCTCGTCGAGCTCCACCCCGAGCGCGCGGGCGATGAGCCGGATCTGGCCACCCCACACCATGGAGGGGACACCCTCGGCGACCATCGGCGGGGCGTAGTCCATGGGCTGGCCCATGCCCACGATGTAGCGAACCGAGTCCTCGGCGTCGTAGGTGGAGTAGTCGAAAATTTCCTGGCAGCGCACCTGGTCGATCTCCGATGCGAGGCCGCTGACCAGTGCCGGAAGCAGGTCGTTGCCCCACCCCGGGTCAATTCCGCTGACGAAAAGCGCGCTCTCGCCCGTGGCGCAGGCCTTCTCGATTGGGGCGCGCATCTCGGCGGGTGCACTGCGATGGTCGTAGAGCGCGTAGACCGACGGCGTCACCACGACGGCACCTAGCGCCAGTGCCCGGGCGATGTCGGCTACGGCATCGTCTGGCCGCAGTTCCCCGGACGCGGCGTAGGCGACGGCACCGCTGCCGCTGAGAGTAGCCAGGGCTGCGTCGATATCGTCGGTGGCGTTGATGCCGAGCGGTCGCCCCAGGTCGGCGAGGTCGCCCGCATCTCGACCCACCTTGGCGGGATCGTGCACGATCACCGACGACAGAGTCAATTGAGGATGAGCCGCCACCGCCCGAATCGATGCCCGCCCCACATTCCCGGTTCCCCAGACAACAACGGGGATGGACCGGAACGTGTTCTCATTTGCCATGAGGCGAAGGCTAGACGACACCATTGTGGAAAGTTCGCAAATCGCCAACACCTGTGAATCCATCCGCACGAATGAACTTGGGAGGTGCAGGCGGCATGGCAACACAGCGTGACATAGCCTGATCGCGCACCTTTCGATGTCACGATTACCGGCAGCGAGCGTGGGGCCCAACGGGGGTCAAAACCGAACGTGAAAGAACTGGGGTAGGCAAGGATGAATCCGTACAACCAACAGCCGAGCGGGCCAATGCAGCCGCCGCCCGGGGTAGGTCCGATGGGTCCCGGCCCACAGCCGGGGTTTGCGCCAGCAGGTCCGCCTCCGGCGTTCGCGCAGCCCGCGACACCGCTGGACCTTGGTCGGATCGCATCGGCCATCACGGTGGTTGCGGGAATCGTTGTGCTGTTCTGTTCGCTGCTCGACCTGTACTCGGTCACCGTCGACCCGGGCAAGGTCGACGACAGTGTTGACGGCACCGTCAACGTCGGCATCGGCTTTTACTCGGTGGTGCCGTTTAATGCGCCGGTGGTTGCCTTGGCCGTGCCGATCCTGATGCTCGTTGCGGCCTTGACCGCAGTTCCCGGATTGCTGGGGCGTCGGCAAGGCACCCTTGTTTCGGCGATCAGTGCGATTGCCGCAACGCTGCTCGGCCTGGTGTTGATGTTTGCGAATCCGTTGCCCGGCGTCGAACTGACCGGCGACCTCAGGCGTGAAGCACAGCGCGACTTGGACGACTTGGACGTGTCGTCGGTCAATCAACTCGTCGATCGCGTCGTCAACATCGGCCCCGGTGCCGGCCTGATTATTGCCGTTGTCTTTGGCTTCATTGCCTCGGCCGCGGCAGGCTTCATCTACCTGCGCAGCACGGCCGCTGCTCCGGGTCTCGCGCACCCGATGAGGGCGCCGATCCCGCCGCAGGGGCCGCAGTCCGGGTTTGTGCCGATGCCGCCGCAGGGTGGCCAGTTCACGGCCCCGACCGCTTTCATCCCGTCCGCTGGCCCGGACGCTTTTGACCAGACACAGCTAGGAACGTCCCGTCCGGGCGCGCCGTCGGCCGGTCCCGGCGCTCCGGGCGGATACCCGGGACAATCGTGAACCGCGGACGGATCATCTCGGCCGCAGTCGCCGCCTTGGGAGCGATCGGGCTGGGCCTGAGCTTTCTCCCATGGATCACCATCACTGTCAGTGAACGAATGCTGACGATCATGAGCGGCCGCTACTTCTTTCGGATGCTGGTGGAAGCGGACGGGGAGTCGCCTGCCGAGCATTGGAAGCACATGTGCGAGGAGTACCGGGAGTATTGCCCGGGCGGTGGTGGTGCCGAAGTCTCGCTGAATGTTTTTGACTTCATCGGGTCGTCGTACTTCGCGGCGGGACTGCTCCCGATCACGCTTGCTCTCGCCATCGCCATTGGTGCCATGCAAGCCTGGCGCCGTGTGGATACCCGGGTGATGGCCTTCCTATCGCTGCTCAGCCTCGGTGCGCTCGTCGCGTTGACATTCACCGCGCTGAACCCGTCAATGGCGATAAGCGGATCCGGCGAGTTCGATACCCCGTCGGCGCCGACCGAATCGCTGGACCCCAGTGACCTGTCGCTGGGGGTGGGGCCGGGCCTTTACCTGCCCGCAGTGGTCCTCGGGCTGATCTTTGCGCTCGCCACCTGGCAGACCATCGTCGGACTTCAGGACGAAGTGCGCGGCAGCGGTGCGCAGTTTGTGCCGCCACCGCAGCCGCTGGCCACCAATCGGTGAGAGTCGAAGACAAATAACGCCCGCCCCGGAAAGCCGGGGCGGGCGTTATTGGCTCAAGCAGTGACGACTAGTCGGCACCGATGATGAAGGCTTCGAGCTGCTGACGAGCGATGTCGTCGGCGATCTGCTCCGGCGGGCTCTTCATCAGGTAAGCCGAGGCCGGGAGGATCGGGCCACCGAGGCCGCGGTCCAGGGCGATCTTCGCAGCGCGAACAGCGTCGATGATGATGCCTGCCGAGTTCGGGGAGTCCCAAACCTCAAGCTTGTATTCCAGGTTCAACGGCACGTCGCCAAACGCACGACCTTCGAGGCGGACGTAAGCCCACTTGCGGTCATCGAGCCACTGGACGTAGTCCGACGGGCCGATGTGGACGTTCTTGTCGTACACCTTGCCGGACAGCGGACCGTCCAGGATCGAGGTGACGGCCTGCGTCTTGGAGACCTTCTTGGACTCGAGGCGCTCGCGCTCAAGCATGTTCTTGAAGTCCATGTTGCCGCCGACGTTGAGCTGGTAGGTGCGGTCCAGTTCGACGCCGCGATCCTCAAACAGCTTCGCCATGACGCGGTGCGTGATGGTGGCGCCAACCTGGCTCTTGATGTCGTCGCCGACGATCGGGACGCCAGCATCGGCGAACTTCTTGGCCCACACGGGGTCCGAGGCGATGAAGACGGGCAGAGCGTTGACGAACGCGACACCGGCGTCGATAGCGCACTGAGCGTAGAACTTGTCAGCCTGCTCCGAACCAACCGGCAGGTAGCTGACGAGGACGTCAACCTGGTTGTCCTTGAGGGTCTTGACGACGTCAACGCCGTCGCCGTCAGCCTCGACGATGGTCTCGCGGTAGTACTTGCCGAGGCCGTCGAGCGTGTGGCCGCGCTGGACAGGAACGTTCAGCGGGGGAACATCAGCGATCTTGATGGTGTTGTTCTCGCTGTTGTTGATCGCCTCGGACAGGTCGAAGCCGACCTTCTTGGCGTCAACGTCGAATGCAGCGACGAACTCGACGTCGCGGACGTGGTACTGGCCGAACTTGACGTGCATCAGGCCGGGGACGTGTGCGTTCTCATCGGCATCTTGGTAGTACTGAACGCCCTGAACCAAGGATGAGGCGCAGTTACCCACGCCAACGATGGCCACGCGCACTTTGTTGGTGTCACCCATGGTCGGGATCTCCTTCTTGTTGCAGCGGTACGGCGGATTGCTGTGCCGCCGAGTTCTTACTTGCTTCATCACGCGTGACCGAGGTCGGCTCCGCGGGATGAAAATCTGGGGTGCCGACTGAGCCGGAAGCTTCGTCGGCAATCAATTTGTTGAGCCACTGGACCTCGCGTTCGGAGGTCTCCAAGCTGAGCTCGTGCATCTGCCGGGTGTAGTGGTCGTTGCTGCGGGTCGCGCGACCCAACAGTTCGCGTAGGCCTTCGCGGCGTTCCTCCACCTGGCGGCGTCGTCCTTCCAGAATCCGCATCCGTGCCACGGCGGGCGTGCGGCTGAAAAACGCGAGGTGCACCCCGAAGCCGTCGTCCGTGTAATTTTGCGGACCGGTGTCGGCCACCAACTCGGAGAAGCGGTCGAGTCCGGCAGGCGTCAGTCGGTAGACGCGCCGCGCCCGCCGGACCTTCGCGCCGGTGAGCGTTTCCGGCTCATCCTCGACGATCAAGCCATCGGCCTGCATGCGACGCAGCGTCGGATACAGGCTGCCGTACGAAAACGCGCGGAACGCACCGAGCAGACCGGTGAGTCGCTTGCGTAATTCGTAGCCGTGCATGGGTGATTCGAGCAGAAGGCCGAGAATTGCCATTTCAAGCATGCTGCGACCTCCAATCTGAATCCGTTATGACTTGCTGATGCAGCATCCAATGTATCGCATCGATATAACCTGCTTCGAACTTGTCGGTAATGAAGCGGGTTGATTTGCATCACACGGCCTGTCCTCAGGCGGCACGTCTAGGCTGAGGGGCGTGCACCGGCAGATCGTGAACTATGCACTCGCGCGACGCGAGTGCCTGGCGCGCGTCCGGACCGGGTCAACGGCACTCAGTGAAGTCTGCGATGCAGATCCGTATCTGCTGCGGGCCGCGAAGTTCCACGGAATTCCCGCCGAGGAAGTGTGCCCTGTCTGCCGAAAAGAGCAGGTCACCAGGGTTTCCTGGGTGTTTGGTGAGCATTTGGGTCGAGTCAGTGGCTCAGCGCGTTCGGCGGCCGAGATCGATACCCTCGACGCCAGTGCCGGTGAGTTCACGGTCCACATCGTCGAAGTGTGCCGAACCTGTCGATGGAACTATCTCGTCGAGTCGTACGTTGCCGGATTGCCCGAAGGCGCACGAAGGCGCAGCCGGCGGGTTGCAAAGTAGAAAGTGACAAGAGTTGGCTGCGGGGCAGCCATGCGTCACAGTTAGAACGATAATTCGTCCGCGTGCGAACGCAGAGAAGTAGGTGAGCGATGACCAGCAGTAAAGGTGCTGCGACGTCGGGCAGATCGACGACAACGAAGGTCGCGGCATGGGTGCTGGGGCTTCTCGCTGGGGCAGTACCGCTGGTCGCCATCGGCGTAGTGACGGCATTCCTGTTCACCTATCTGACAGTCGACGTGCCGTCACCCGGTGACATCAAGCAAAACCAGGTCGCGCTCATCACCGACAGCAAGGGCGGAACGATCGCGAAGATCGTGCCCCCGCAGGGCAACCGCACCGACGTCAAATACGAAGACATCCCGCAGTCGATGATCGACGCCGTCAAGGCCGCAGAAGACCGGGACTTCGATTCCAATGCGGGCTTCTCAACGTCCGGCTTCTCCCGCGCTGTCCTCGGCAAGGTCTTCAACCGTGCCGGTGCCGGTGGCGGTTCGACGATCACCCAGCAGTACGTCAAGAATGCGATCGTCGGCGACGAAGTCAGCTACCAGCGCAAGTTCAAAGAACTCGCCATCGCCACCAAGATGTCCCGGCAGTGGACCAAAGAAGACATCATGGCGGCCTACCTCAACACCATCTACTTCGGCCGTGGCGCCTATGGCGTCGACGCCGCAGCACGGGCCTACTTCAACCGGCCGCTCAAGTCGCTGACCGTTTCCCAGTCGGCATTGCTGGCAGGCGTGATCCGCGGGCCGTCCCTTTACGACCCCGCTGACAACCCCGATCTCGCCGTCGAGCGCTGGAACTACGTGCTCAACGGCATGGTCGATACCGGTGCCATCAGTAAGGCCGACCGGGATGCCCAGAAGTTCCCGAAGGTCGTCAAGCCCAAGAACGACACCAGCGTCGACAAAGAAGGCCCCAACGGGCTGATCCGTCGGCAGGTGGTCGCTGAACTCCCCAAGGTGGGAATTACCGAACAGCAACTGCAGACCTCCGGGCTCAAGATCACCACCTCGATCGATCCCCAGGTTCAGAAGTCACTCGTGTCGGCCTCGCGGAGCAAACTCGAAGGCGAGCCCAGCAACCTGCGGACCGCTTCGGTATCCGTTGACCCCGCTACCGGCGGTGTTGTCGGGTACTACGGCGGCGAAGACGGTACCGGCTGGGATTACGCCTCCGCAGGCTTGCAGACCGGTTCGATCTTCAAGGTCTTCGCCCTCGTGGCCGCTCTTGAGCAGGACATCCCGCTGTCGCAGCGCTACAGTTCGTCGCCCTACCAGGCACCCGGCGGCCTCGTCGTGGAGAACTCCGACGGCGAGTCCTGCGGCACATGCAACCTTGCAACCGCGCTGAAGATGTCCCTCAACACGGTGTTCTACCGCCTGATGATGGACCTCAACGGACAGGCCGACGCTGTCGCCGATACCGCCCATCGCCTGGGCATCGCGGAAAGCTTCGGTGACATCGAGAAGACGCTGCAGGAAAAGAACGGTCACGCCGAAGGCGGCGTCGTCCTCGGTCAGTACCCCTCGCGTGTCCTCGACATGGCTTCGGCGTACGCGACACTCGCCGCGTCGGGCATCTACCGCGCCCCGTTCTTCATCCAAAAGGTTGAGACCTCGACCGGCGAGGTGCTGTACGAACGTGAAAAGAACGAGGGCAAGCGGGTCATTTCCGCTGCCGTCGCAGACAACGTGACGTCGGCAATGATCCCGATCGCCGGTTACTCCAACGGCAACTCGCTGTACGACTCGACCTACGGTGCACGACCATCGGCTGCGAAGACCGGCACCGCTCAGCTCGGCGACACCGGCTACAACAAGGACGCATGGATGGCCGGCTACACGCCGCAGCTGTCGACTGCGACTTGGGTCGGTACCGACAAGGGCGTGCCGCTGAAGACCTACTCCGGTGGCTCCGTGTACGGCAGTGGCCTGCCAGCGCAGATCTGGAAAGCCGCTATGGACGGTGCGCTGGAAGGCGAACCGATCGAACAATTCCCGACTCCGGAAGCCGTTGGCGGCCAGGCCGGTGTCCCGTACGAGCCTCCGCCCGTGACGTACACGCCGACCCAACCCCAGTCGACCCGTGAGACGTCGCGTCCCCGATTGCCCGGTACCAATGAAAACGGCGACATTGTGATTGCCCCCGGAATCACCGTTCCGATAGGTGGCGACGAAGGCGGCAACAACAACACGCCGACTCGTGAACCCGGCAACGGTGGCAACGGAAACGGGGGCAATGGAAACGGGGGCGACGGTACCGGTGGCGACGGTACCGGCGGTAACGGCAACCGCGGGAATGGAAACGGCAACAACTTCCGAAACCCAAGCGATGAGCCGACCCTCGCACCATCGGCACCGGTGCCAACGACGTAGTGACCTCACCGCGGGCGCAGGAGTCACCGGAACCGCTCTCCGACGATCTTCGGGTGGAGACCGGCCGCATGTTGCCGTCGTGGTCGAGCAAGCAGGTCGGTGCCGCTAGCGGCATGATCGGCGGGCCCGTCGGCTTGCACGCGGCCGTCGGACGCGGCCGTCTGTGGACACCGCTGCGGGTGGTGCTGCTGCTGGCCCTCGTCGGACTGTCGTTGAGTTGGTTTGGCAAAGCGGGCTGCATCCAGCAGGCTCCGGTCGAGAACTCGCCGGGCCAGGTGCGCCTCAACTGGGACAACCAACGTCAGTTCGTCGGCCTGTGCTACTCCGACATTGTCGCGTCGTACGAGGAAAACAAACTCACCCCGAACGACCTTGCGGGTGGGGCATTCCCGTACCGCACGTTTTGGATGCAGTCTGGTGCTGACGGCGAAAAGGTGAAGACCTACCTCACCGAACCAGCTCTGACCGGCATGTTCATGTATGTGAGCGCGCAAGCGGCCCGCGGTTGGGGGGTGTTCGCCGAGGCCGTCGGACTCCCGAAAAACCTCGATGTCGTGAACTACTTCAACATCACGGCACTGCTGCTGTCGTTGTTCTGGCTGCTCGCCGTTTGGGCCACCATGATGACGGACCGGCGGCGCATGTGGCTGGGTGCGCTGATGGCGCTGTCGCCGCTACTTCTGTTCCACGCTTTCACCTCAACCGACATCCTCGCGATTGCGATGTTGTCGCTGGCGATCCTCTTCTGGACCCGCGGCAAACCGGGGTGGTCGGGCATCTTCATCGGCCTGGGGGCGGCGGCCGCCGTCTATCCGCTACTGCTGCTGCCAGCAATCGCGGTCCTCTGCGTCCGACGGAGAACCCTGTACCAATTCACGACTGTCGTGCTGGGAGCCTTCGGTGCATGGCTGCTCGTCAACGTGCCGTTCATCATCGCCTACCCATCCGGGTTTATGGCCACCTACCGGGTGTGGCTTAATCGCGGTGTCGAACCGGACACCCTGTACCGGCTCATCTCCCTGGCCACCGGATGGAATCCGTCATCCGCACTCATCACCGGCTTGGTGCTCCTGCTGATGATCGCGGTGGTCGCGACGGTCGTCTACGTGGGCCTACGCGCCTCCACCGAGCCGACGGTTGCGCAGTTGATGTTCCTGCTGGTCGCTGGCTTCCTGCTGTTCGGTAAGGAATGGACGCCGCAGTCGTCGCTGTGGCTGGTGCCGTTGGCGGTCCTCGCCGTCCCCTATCCGGGGGTGGTCCTAGCGTGGATGACCTTCGACGCTCTCGTTTGGATCCCGCGGATGGGTCTATTCCTCGACGCGGACCGAAAATGGTTGCCGCCCGAAGCTTTCTACGTCGTCAACACTTTGCGGGGGGCGGTCCTGGTAGGACTGTGCGCCGTCGTCATCTGGCAGTTGGTGAAACCCGACGAGAACCAACCGGTGGCCGACCACCTGATGCGTTCGCCTGCCAGGGCTACAGCCGGTTAGCGTGCCGCCAGTGCGGTCAGACGCTCGCGCAAACGCTCCCGAGAGGCGGGCCACGCGTCATCGACAATCGCGAACTGGGCGGTGGTTCGCCATCCGTCGCCGAAACGCCGGTGCTTGCGCAGTTCACCTTCGGGAACGGCACCGAGCTTGGCGATCGCGGCCCGCGATTGGGCGTTTTGTGAATGGGTATGCCAAACGACGCGCACCGCACCGCGCGTGGTGAACGCGTATTCGCACAGGAGGAGTTTGGCCGCCGGATTGACGGTGGTGCCCATCGCATCCGGCGAGTAGTAGGTGTATCCAACGGCCAAGGTTAAGTCGGCCTCGTTGACGTCGTAGAAGCTCGTGGTGCCGACGAGTTTGCCCGAACGGTCGATGACGGCAAACGGTACGCGCGCCTCATCGGCGAGTGCCTGCCGAATCCACTCGATTGCTGCCTCGGTGGTCCGCGGCAGCGGCGGAGTCCACCGGTAGAGGGCGGGATCGCCCGGGACTTTCGCGAGCTCCGCCCCGTCCGACAGGGCCAACGGTCGCAGAGTGACATGCTCATTGGCCAGGGTGGGGGCACCGAGCCAGGAGCGCGCTGCCCGCCAATCGGCCGCCGCCAGCCGAGTAAGAGCTCCGTTTGGCGGCACCGTCGCCCGCAAGTAGGAGGCGAGCGGCTCGCGCGGCCGCGCGTCCACAAACTGCACGACGAGGATCGCCAGGATGATTGCGTGCGACCAGACGGCGACGTTAAGGCCGACGGTGACCCATGTTTTCGTCAGCGAGGACTGTTCCATCATCAGGTGGAAGACGGTGATGTCCAGAAGGAGATCGCCGAGCAGATATAGCGCAATCAGCCACCAGCGCACCCGGAGTAGCACGAAGAACGGCAAGATCCACAGCGTGTACTGCGGTGAGTGCACCTTGTGGAACAGCATGAATCCGGCGAGCATCGCCGCACTGACGCCCAGCCACGGGAAGGTGCCGTCGCGCATGTACGACCGCCAGCCCAGGAAACACGCGAACGCAAACGCCGCGACAATCAACAGCGGTGATGCGGTGTCGACGATGGAGGTGTAGGCCGGGGTGATTCCGCCGAGCAGCGGTCGTAGGCCCCAGTACCAAATGGAGTTGGTTGAGAGCCCCACCGGTCGCAGGGTCTGGTAGTCGATCGCGGCCTTCCAGCCGTCGTACCCGGCAATCATGAACGGCACCTGCGTCACCAACACGGTGACGATTGCTGACAGGGCCACGTAGCTGGCACCGAGCCAGTCGAGGCCCGATCGACGGTCCCTGGTCTTTTCCCCGCGCGTCAGGACATAGAGCATGAGCGGCAGCACAAACAGGCCGGGATAGATCTTTAACGAAAACCCGATCGCGAACGGGATCGCCGCAACAATCGCGGTGGCGCGGACCGACCACCGTCGAAGGCCGGTTGTCGGACTGGCTGAACAACCCCACGCCACGACTGCGATCCCCACTACGGCGGCGCACACAACCGGCAACTCCCAGTTGTGCAGGGCGTACAGGGCCAGCGGTGGCGTCGCCGCCCAGAGCATGACCCACCAGCGGGTCATCAGCGCCAAAAGGATCGTCACGATGAACGCGAACGGCATCAAGATCAGGAGACTGTGCCATAGGAACTCGTAGTCGTTGTCGGCGCCGATGCCGCTGAACCACATGATGAGCCCCGACAGGACCGGGTACTCCACAACGCCGCCAAACAGATGCCCGTCAGGCGTGATGCCGCCATGCACGTACGGGAACAGGTGCTCGGATAGCCCGCGCTCGTGCCACATGGTGAACAGATCCGAGTAGCAGGACATCACCTGGTGCGGGCCCGCGAAGAGCCATTCGCGGCTTCCTCCGCCCTTCGGCGTAGTGCAGCCAGTCTTGCTGGCAAACGATAGGGCGCCAGATGCGACCGTGAGCAGCATTGCAGTCACCAAAATCAGGGCGGTCTCCCCGAAGTGAATTCGATTGCGGGCGAAGGCGGGGCGGACCGAAGGCATGCGAAGAGCCTAGTGCAGTAACCCTGAGATATTTCTGACGGGACATTGCTTCCCGGTTGTCGTGATTTCGCAGGTCAGTCACTTCTCATGTACCTTTGAAAGGTTGCCGACGCAGGCGACCCTCCTGCCACGGACCGTCCGTGGCCGAAAGCCCATAGGAGGTGATGTGGTCTTATGCGTCATTACGAACTGATGGTGATCCTCGATCCGAGCTTGGACGAACGCACCGTCGCCCCATCCCTAGATACTTTCCTCAACGTTGTTCGCAACGATGGCGGCAAGGTGGACGAAGTCGAGATCTGGGGCAAGCGCCGCTTTGCCTACGAGATCGCCAAGCACAGCGAAGGCATTTACGCCGTCGTGCAGCTTAATGCGACTCCCGCGACCGTGACCGAGCTCGATCGTCAGCTGAAGCTGAACGAATCGGTGCTTCGGACCAAGGTCCTGCGCAAGTAATCCACAGCCTCGAGGAGGGCCTGCGGATTGTCGGTGGGCACCTTTAAGGTGGAGGCAACTTCATCAGGTGCGCGCCCAGCAGCGTTCCTCGAACACGATTAGGGGAGTCTCATGACGGACACGGTCATTACAGTCGTCGGAAACCTGACGGCCGACCCGGAACTGCGGTTTACCGCTTCCGGTGCTCCGGTCGCCAACTTCACGGTGGCTTCAACTCCGCGGACCTTCGACCGCCAGACCAACGAGTGGAAAGACGGCGAAGCGCTGTTCCTCCGCTGCAGTATCTGGCGCGACGTCGCAGAGAATGTGACCGAGTCCCTCAAGAAGGGCACTCGCGTAATCGTGCAAGGCAAGCTCAAGCAACGGTCGTACGACACCCGCGAGGGTGAGCGTCGCACTGTTGTGGAGCTCGAAGTGGACGAGATCGGTCCTTCGCTCCGTTATGCGACTGCCAATGTCACGCGCACTCAGCGCGGTGGCGGCGGCGGTGGCGGCGGGTACAACAGCGGCAATCAGGGTGGCGGAAACTCCGGCGGCGGTTACAACAACCAGCAGTCGCAGGGACGCCCCCAGCAGCCGGCTAACGCGCCAGCCGACGACCCGTGGGGCAGTGCGCCCGCAGCGGGCGGCGGCTTCGGTGGCGGGGACGACGAACCACCTTTCTGATCCGGGCGAGCTACCCGGAGACCATTAACTGGAGCAATTCATGGCAAAACAAAAGGGCCGCAAGCCCCGCGTGGAGAAGGTTACGAAGGCTAAGGCCTGCACCTTCTGCAAGGACACAAAGAAGAACAAGAAGGTCGAGATCGACTACAAGGACACCGCGCTTCTGCGTCGCTTCCTCTCGGACCGCGGCAAGATCCGCTCGCGTCGCGTCACGGGTAACTGCGTACAGCACCAGCGCGACGTTGCTGTGGCCGTGAAGAACTCGCGTGAGGTGGCTCTGCTGCCGTTCACGTCGACCGGACGCTGAGCGGGAAGGACCACATAATGAAACTGATCCTGACTGCTGCAGTCGACAAACTCGGCGAAGCTGGCGACACCGTTGAGGTTCGCGATGGCTACGGCCGCAACTACCTGCTGCCCCGCGGCCTGGCGATTGTCGCCACCCGCGGTGCTACCAAGCAGGTTGAAGGAATCCGTCGTTCGCAGGAAGCGCGCGCTGTGCGCGACCTCGATCACGCCAACGAGCTCAAGCAGACCATTGAGGGTCTCGCCGGTGTCTCGCTGACCGTGAAGACCCACGACTCGGGCAAGCTGTTCGGTTCGGTCTCGACCGCCGACGTTGCCGGTGCTATCCGCGCCGCTGGCGGGCCCACCGTCGACAAGCGTTCCGTGGAGCTCCCGAAGGGCCACATCAAGGCTCTCGGCGAGTACCCGGTCGTCGTCAAGCTGCACCCGAAGGTCGAGGCCAAGCTGAGCCTCGCCGTCGTCAGCTAACACGCGCTCGTACCAACAGTGCCGGTCACCCCTCGCGGGTGACCGGCACTGTTGTCTTGTCTCCAGGCCGTTTTCTCGGCCTCCGCCTTTCCCTTTTCTGTCACAAAACGACCAGACCGTCACCGAATCCTGCGATCGGCGACGGTCTGGTTGTCGGTTTGGGCGTAGATGTGACAGAAAAGGGCAGATCCGGAGGCCTAGGCGGCGGTCCGAAGTTCCGGCTAGGTGACGACCGGGATGAGATCGGTGTCGGCGCGACCGAGGTCGGGGTCGTCGAGCATGGGCTCGACACCTGCGCCGCCGGGTATCGGGGCGACCGGGTAGCGTGCGCTGCCCCGGCTGCGGATCCAGAGTGTCAGGGCGGTCGTGATTGCCGTGATCACCAGCAGGACCATCAACGACGACCAGAATCCGGAAGCGCCGTTGAATCCGGCAATCAATCCCTCACGAATGTAGGTCATCGGCGCAATGGGATGCAGCCACTGCAGCGGCGTCGGCACCGTCTCGACCATCCAGACGCCGCCGTAGGCGAACAACTGGAGCATGGTCCACGCCAAGGTCGCCACCGCACCTGCCGTGTATCCCAGCCAGGTGAATAGCAACGCGATCATCGACGCATTCATGATGGTGGCCGCCACGACGATCACCACGACTTGCAGTAGTGAAGCGGGCGACGGGCTCGGCGTCAGGAGCAGCCACAGGATCGGTATGAGGACGGCGAGTGCAATTATGCTGAACGCCACGACCTTCGACGCTCGACGCCACCACATGCGTGCGGAACGACGATTGCCGGTGGTCACGTCACGGCCGCGCACGCGGATGGTCATCAACACGGCGAGCGCGATGATGGCGGGCAAGATTGCCAGGATCACCGGTGCGGCACCGGGGCCGAAGCCCTGTGCTTGTGCGACGTTGCTGGCCTCCGAGGTGACCGGTGTGCTGAGGAGAGCGGCCAGGCTGGTGCGCTGCGTGGCATCGCTCAGGTCGGGTGCTTCCTTGGCGCCGGCTCCGAGGCCGTCGGAGAGTTGCTTGGCACCATCGTCTAGTTGCTTGGCACCGGCCGCGAGTTCCTTGGCGCCGGAGCCTGCTTCGGCGGTGCCGCTCTGCAGTTGATCGAGCCCCGAGGCGAGCTCATTGCTGCCTGCGGACAATTCGCCCGCCCCGGCTGTTAGCTGGTCGACTCCCGAGCGGTACTCCGCGTTCGGGTCGCTGAGCTGGCGCGCGAGTTCACGGCTGCCGGACTTCAGGTCGCTGAGGCCTTGAACAATTGCAGTGATCTCGCCGAGCTCACTCCCGATGCCCGGAGTCTTTTGGAGACGGTCCAGGGTGGCTTTCAACGAGGCGATGTCGATGGTGTCGGTGAGGCTTCCGATGCCGTCGGCCAGCTCGGTGGCCCCGGCCCCCAGTTCGGCGGTGCCCGCTTGCAGTTCGCCGGCTCCGGAAGCGAGTTGACCGGCACCGTTGGCGAGCTCGTGGCCACCGTTGGCGGCCTCGGTCATGCCCGGAAGCAGTTCATTGTTGAGGCCGTCCGACAGCTGCGTGGCACCGGCCGACAGTTCCGATGTTCCGCCGTAGAGCTGGGCTGAACCGTCCGATGCCTCTTTCAGGCCCGACGACAGGCTGTTGACGCCGTCGAGCAGCGTCCCCACCGTGGTGGCCGAAACACCCTCGAGGACGGCCTGGTTGATGCTGGCCATGGCCTGTCCGCCGATGTTCGACGCCATCAGGGTGTTGTTGTCGTTGTAGGTGACGTTGATCAGCGCGGGGGCGGTGGTGGCCGACCCAATCTGGCTCAGATCTGCGCTGAAATCCTGCGGGATTTCAATGATGAAGTAGTAGTCACCGTGCTTGAGTCCAGCTTCGGCGGTCGCGGCATCGACGACGGAGAAGTCGAGTGCCTGCGAATCGACGAGTTCTTTTTGGACGCCTTCGCCCGCGGCGAGACGGTCGGCGCCGGTGCCGAACGGCTGGTCGTTGTTGACGATCGCGACCGGCATCTTGTCGACGGTGTCAGTCGGGTCCCAGATGAACCACATGTAGACGGCCGAGAACACGAGTGGCACGACGACGACCAACGCCAAGAAGAGGCGGCGGAGACGGGTCCGGTACCAGCCGGACATGGGTGTTGTGTCGGTCACAACTGGTCAAGGTACGTTTTGTCGTATTGCCTGGACAAGGGGCGATGCTCAGATTTGCCGCTGTAAAACGGGCAGGTCGAAGTGGTTAGCGGCGGGGGTTGGCGCTGTGCGCGGTGTCGCCTTTGGGGTACAGGAAACGGTGGCTGTAGCGGGTGAGTTTGAAACCGCGGTTCCAGTTCCGGCAGACGACGCTTCCCGCGCTGGGGACCGCGCAGGTTACGTTCGCGACGTTGATGCGACTGCCGATGGGGAGTGTCGGAGCGTGGAACGGTGTTGTGGTGCCGGGCCGGAAACTGGTTCCCGGGCGCACCCAGTACGGGCCTTGGCTTTCGCCTGCGATGGCAACACCAAGGGTGCCGGGAGGTGCTGACCCCGGTTTGCCTTGACATGAGACGGCGTTGGCGGCGGGGCCGAGTCGGCACAGCCAGCGTCCGGATTTGAAGAAGTGCGCTCCGCCATTCGCGTACGACATCGACAGGTACGGGCCGGTGTTGACGGGTTTGTAATGGGAGAGGTCGAATGCGGTGGCGGCCGATTTTGCTGACGGGGCTGCGTTGGCCACGCCTGGCAGCACTGCTGCGACGAGCAGCATGAGGAGGACGGCGGTTGCTTTGGCGGCCACTCGTGCCGGGTTTGAAGGTCGCACCTGGCCATTCCACCACGGTGCGGGGACCAGTGGTGCCGGTTGCGGTGACCTGCTTCACTTCACGCCCGCGGTGCCCTGGGGATAGATGCTCACACGAGTGCTTACGAGCGTGTGACTTGCGCCCGTCCCGGCGTGGCGAAAGGCAACACGCCGACGCTGTCCGGATAGTTCACTGTGGATTTCAAAAAGTGATGCTGAACAGGCGTTATGTGCGCAACCCGGCCAGAATTCCCCAGGTCGTACACAGGGTTGTGCACAGTGGCTCCTGCAATTTTCAGAATTGTCCACATGGCATCAACAGATCTATCCACAGGACGTGTTTGGTACTGGCGGCATCCTGGTCCTAACCTTTCAGATGGGTCGGGTTTCCTCAGCGGAAACCTAGGTTGATCGCAGTGGTTAGTCGTCAACGTTTCGTTCACGGCCTTTGGTTCACGGCCGCTGTGGTTCGCGGGAATTGTTCAGGATCTACATCATCGGGGGTAAGGCGAGTGGCTATTGAGGCCGATCTGGGGCGTGAGCCCGATCT
Source organism: Gordonia sp. 34D (assembly GCF_056682775.1). Lineage (NCBI taxonomy): Bacteria > Bacillati > Actinomycetota > Actinomycetes > Mycobacteriales > Gordoniaceae > Gordonia > Gordonia sp. 34D. Next base: position 3,192,516 of record NZ_CM155293.1, read on the forward strand.
TCCGCCGGAGCCGCCAACTGAAGAGTTCGGTCGCCAGCCACCGCAAGACACGCAAGCCGAACAGTCTGTTCTCGGCGGCATGCTGCTCAGCAAGGACGCGATCGCGGACGTCCTCGAGCGCATTCGCCCCGGCGACTTCTACAAGCCTGCGCACCAAGCTGTTTACGACGCGATCCTGGAGCTGTACGGCCGCGGCGAGCCGGCCGACGCAATCACCGTTGCCGCTGAGCTAGAGCGGAAGGGCGAGCTGCGCAAAGTCGGCGGCGCGCCGTATCTGCACACGCTGATTTCGACTGTTCCGACCGCCGCGAATGCTGGCTACTACGCGGAGATCGTTGGAGAGAAGTCGATCCTGCGTCGCCTCGTCGAAGCTGGCACCCGCATCGTGCAGTATGGCTACGCCGGTGCCGACGGGCAGGATGTGGCTGAGGTCGTCGACCGTGCTCAGGCCGAGATTTACGAGGTCACCGAGCGTCGCACCACCGAAGACTATGTGGCACTGGAAGAACTTTTGCAGCCCACGCTCGATGAGCTCGATTCCATCGCCTCGCGCGGTGGGCTGTCGTTGGGTGTGCCGACCGGCTTTGCCGACCTCGACAAACTGACTAACGGTCTGCACCCGGGTCAGATGATCATCGTTGCCGCCCGTCCCGGTGTGGGAAAGGCGCTGTCGTTGGACACGCCGCTCCCGACGCCAACCGGCTGGACCACCATGGGTCGCGTCGCGAAGGGCGATCAATTGATGGGCCCCGATGGGCGTGCGACGACGGTCGTTGCCGCGACCGAAGTGATGACCCGTCGCCACTGCTTTGAGGTGGAGTTGGACGACGGCGCGGTGATCGTGGCGGACGAGCAGCACCAGTGGGCAGTTGAGGTTGACGGAGCCAAGCGCATCGTCACCACCGATGAACTGGAATTGATCTGCGGTCGTGCGAGCATCGACAACACCGCACCACTGCAACTCCCGTATCGCCCACTCGCGTACGGCCCGTACACGGTCGGTGCGTTGGCTGGCATGGCCTACGACGACCCGGAGATCGGTGCACGCATCGACGCGGAGGGCCCTGTTGATGTGATGACGTTGATGACGGACCTCGGCGGTCAGATTCCGCACGAGTACCTGCGTGGTTCGGTGCCGCAGCGTCGTGCGCTCCTGGCCGGGATCCTAGATTCGCGGGCCCGCGTCGACGACGACGGCTGGATCACGGTTCCGGCCGCGACCAACCACATGTCGTCCGTGGTGGGCGACCTTGCCGCCGGTCTCGGATACAGCTTCCGTCGTGCCAGCAGCGGGTGGATCCGCCTGAATGCGCCCGAAGATGTTTTCACTGTTTTCGAGAAGGCTCAACGGCATAAGGAATTGCGCGGCACGGTCCGGTCGCGGCGGGTGGTGTCGGTGCGGTCGATCCCAAGCGTGCCCGTGCGCTGCGTGGAGGTCGACAACATGAGTCACCTCTACCTCGCTGGCGAGGCGATGGTGCCGACGCACAACTCCACACTCGCGATGGACTGGTTGCGATCGGCGTCGATCCACAACGGCCTCACTTCGGCGATGTTCTCGTTGGAAATGAACAAGACCGAGATCGTCATGCGACTGCTATCGGCCGAGGCGAAGGTGAAGCTCGGCGACATGCGTTCGGGCAACATGAGTGACGACGACTGGAGTCGTCTGGCTCGTCGCATGGGTGAGATCACCGATGCGCCGCTGTTCATCGACGATTCGCCGAACCTGACGATGATGGAGATCCGCGCCAAGGCCCGTCGGCTAAAGCAGAAGCACGACCTCAAACTCGTCGTCATCGACTACATGCAGCTGATGACGTCGGGCAAGAAGGTCGAATCGCGTCAGCAGGAAGTCTCGGAGTTCTCGCGTTCGATCAAGCTGCTCGCCAAGGAACTCGAAGTTCCCGTGGTCGCGATCAGCCAGCTGAACCGTGGCCCGGAACAGCGAACTGACAAGCGTCCACAGGTCTCGGACCTGCGTGAATCGGGCTCATTGGAGCAGGACGCCGACATGGTTATCCTGCTGCACCGCCCCGACTCCATCGAGCGCGACGACCCCCGCGCTGGCGAAGCCGACATCATCGTCGGTAAGCACCGTAACGGTCCGACGGCGACGATCACTGTGGCTCACCAGCTGCATTTGTCGCGGTTTGTGGATATGGCTCGGGGATAGGCACACACATCTCTCCTGACCATCATCGCGGCTGTAGATAGAACCTTTGGGGAGTCGCTCGTCGGCCTTGACGGGGGAATGACCCGGAATGTTCAGACCCGTCGCCTAGGCCAGCATGGGGCGCTGGATGCTTTGTGTCATTCAGGTCCGCCGCACCAGCTCTTAACTACAGTCCCTGTATGAACGTTGACGGCATGATGCTTCCTCCGATCCTCAGTATCGACCGAACTGCTGCGGCAGTAGAGGCGTTACGCCGCTACTTCGCGCACGAAGGCGAGGTTCCGGCCTATAGCGGTTCCAGATTCGAACGGTTCGCCGGAGGCGGCGATCGTGCCGAGGTGGCTGACCACTTCACCTCCGAGGACCTCGTCGCAGTGACACTCCTGAGCGTCGACATCCCGGGGCCGGCGGCACTACGGCTTCTTGGCGACCAAGAGCCTGGGTATTCCCGTCGGTTGAGCGACCTCCTCAGCCAATTGCCGACTGACGTGGCGCTGGTAGACGCCAGCGATGACCACCTGAGTATCGCGGAAGAAATCTGGTCGATGGTGCGTGACAACCGTCGGGTCGGACGGACAAAGACAAGCAAACTGCTCGCACGCAAGCGTCCGCACCTCCTTCCCGTCATCGATTCGGTGGTGATCAAGACTGTGGGTCACGTGCCTGCTCGCCACAGTTTCTATCGGAATCTTCGGACCGTTATGAATGCCGACGGTCGGCAACTGGTCACTCATCTTGAGCATGTCCGCACCTCCGCCGAGATCGGTGAGGATATCAGCACGATCAGGGTGTTCGACATCCTTGTATGGATGTGGGGAACGGGACGAATTCAGTGAGTCGACGCGCGGAACCATGCATTGCGTCGAGAACTCGACGAAGGCTCCGATAGAGAGCCTTGAGCGGAACGAGGAGTATGTCTGAGAACGCATTTGGGGGAGGATCGCACATCCGACTCCCGAAAGTCCTTCGTGAGCAGGACGATGCTGGAGCGATCGATACGTTGCAGGAGTACTTCACTCGTCCGGTCGTCAAGACCGGGTACCTCAGGTCCGGCGCCCACTGGGACAACTGGGATCCGAGCGGGCAGCGAACTGCGGACGCGAACCGCTTTACCGCTGATGACCTCGTAGCGGTGACGTTCCTGTCAGTGCAGGTTCCCGCGCATGCTGCCTGGCTGCTCCTCGGCGAACTGCGCGAACCGATGACCGAACTCCTCCAGAAGATCGGGCCTGACCGGGACCTTGTCGAGGAGTCGGAACCGATGACTTCGACGTCTCCGGCATGGGAGTTGGAAACAGCGCTCTGGGCCGTCCACGGCATTGGCCGGACCATCGCTTCGAAGCTCATCGCGAGGAAGCGGCCGCGGCTGTTTCCGATCTACGACGAGGTGGTCGGACGAGAACTCGGCACCAAAGCCGCTCACTTTGAACCGATCCGCCAGGCATTGCGGGCAGACGATGGCGCGCTGCACCGACGTCTCCTTGATCTGCGCGATCAAGCTGGCCTCGATGAGTCCATCCCGGCGCTGCGCGTGCTGGATGTGCTGGCTTGGATGCAGGGGAAGCACTACCGGCCGATGTCCTGAGCCGAGCGATGAGTGTGCCCAACGACTAGTCATTGTCGCTTCGCTAGGCTCGGCCAGGACACGACCGCCAGCGCAGTCACAGCCGAATGACTGCGTTACTCGCCCCTAAACCCGAACTCGGCAACTAGCTCGCTCAAGTCCGACCTTTTCCATGATCAGGCTGGCCGGGCACCATCCGACTGCCGCGTAGAAGACGAGGTTGGCACCTACGAAGCCGGTGAGGAACAGCCACCACGGGGAGAATGCGAGCACCAGCGCGATGCTCAGGAGAACGATCACGCCGGCCATCAGCGGCACGACTCGTTCGACGGTCCAACCTTGGTGTCGGGGAAGGCTCTTCATTTCGCTCACTCATTCATTGGGGGAGGGTGTCCCGTGGGGTTCCGGCGATCGACCGGCACGACCAGCATACCCCCGGGGGTATGCAAGACGGAGTGTGTGATCGGACACCGAACGGGGGCGAAGCGGAGAACGGAGCTCCCTCGTTTACTCGGAGACAGTGGAGGGACGAAGTGCGGGATCTACCCCGCAGTCACGGTCCCGCCGGACGAGCCGATCTCCGTGCCCGAGTCAGGGGTGCTGCTTGGGGTGGGCGCGGGAGCGGTGCTTGAACTCGGCGCGGGGCTCGAACTGGTCGAAGAGCTGGGCTTAGGAGTGGTGCTCGTGCTGGGTGCGGTGCTCGAGCGAGGGGTCGTGCTTGTGCGCGGCTTGGGCGTGGTGCTCGAGCCGGGAGTCGCACTCGTCGTGGGCGCGACGCTCGTGCTGGGCGCGGGACTCGTTGCGGGCGCGCCGCTTCCATCGGGGGTGAAGCACACCGACCGCAGCGTGTTGTGGAAGACGACGAGACCGTACGTCTTGGGTGCGTCGTAGAGGCCACTGATGCGCGGCATCAGGTCGACGCCGCCCATCTCGATGGCCAAGGCCGCGGCGGCCGCATCGTTAAGGTGCCCGACGAGCAGCGTGGTCAGCGAGTACGCGTAGAACGCAGCGGTCAGCGTCTTCGTGACCGTCAACTCGCCAAGCGGTGTCATCTCCGCCAGAGAGGCGCGCTTGGTCTCGTCGTCGGTAAGGCTGGCGCGGATCGTTTCGACGGTGACCTCGGGTGCAGCGGCAACGCCGAGACCGCGGTCCATCAACTCTTCGACGGTGTCGTCGTCGACCGGGTCCGCCGGAATCAGGTTCCCGGGCACCGGCGCGTACTTCATAAACAGCTGCAGACCCTTGGTCAGCAGCTCGATCTGTTTCGCATCCTCCGGATCGGAGACCTGCTTCTGCAGGAACGACGACGTCCGCCCGACCAACTGGCTCAGCGTCATATCGGCAATCGAGGGGCACGATCCGGGTTCAGCAATCGCCAACTCCCCGGCGACCTTGGTCAAGATCTCGGGAACCTGCGCGTCGAAACTCAGATCGGGGTCAGGCTTGCCAGCCCGCGCCTTTTCGTCGGGCGTCATGCGAGCGAGGCAATTGCTGATGAGCGTCACGCTCATTGCCTTGTAGAACAGCTTCATGCCGCTAGCGCCGATGGTCATCGGCAGCGTGAGCAGCGTTCCGACGCTTACCGGCCCCAGCGAGTAATCCGCGGGAAGCATCGACTTCACCAGCGTCAACGGCACGACAGCCGTGAGGTAAAAGTACAGCCAAGCGCTCTCGACGGCCTGCATCACCGTCAGGTTGTCGGCGCGAATCGGCTGCGCGGCCGTACCGGCCTTCACGTTCATCAACTGCGTGACGACCCACTGTGACAGGGGATCGCGGTACTTGTTCATCGGCGCATCCTTCGACGCACCCAATCCGCCGGGACTGTTGGTGACGGCGAGCGACGAGATCTGCAGCTCGTGCAGATCGCCAAGCACCCGCGACCGAGCGTCGAGCACGGGTCCGCGCTGCGCTGGCGGGATCAGCGGCGTAAACGAATCGAAGATCGCACTGAAGATGGCACCGAGGGTTGCGAACTCGGGACCAACGCAAGTCTTCCCGTCCGCCGGTTCTTTGAGCTTCGGGATTAGCTTGGTGATCGCTGGCGGCTGTTTGCCCTCGGAACTGTCGGGCTTCAGGATGTCGGACAGTACAGACGAAAGGTCGCTCGAACCCAACGATGATTCTGTTGCCTGCGAGTCTGATTGCGGCGTTTCCAACGACGCGACGGTGTTAGTTACTGGGAGGCTGACGGAGCTCTCGGTGGTGCCGGTGACAAGCACGGCACACGTGAGGAACGAGATTCCGATGCGGATCGCACGTGAACGCGCACGCGTACGAGGGGTACTCACAGTAGGTGTCTTCTGGTCTATCGCCACACGGGGGAGTCGCCGTGTTGTCATCGCCATAAGCATCAAGCCATAGCGCGTTACGTCTGCGGTAATACGTCACCCTCGAAGTGACACGGAAATGACGATCGAACCAGTTCAGGGCGCAAATCTTCACCTCCCGACAACGGGTGAATGCGGAATGCCCAGTTTGCCCAGATTGACGATTGGCTCAACTTTTGTTGGCGCAAACCAGCCTCTGTGTCACTAGATCTGGGACGTCTTTCCCGGAACTCAACGCCTGCATCGGAGTTGGAAATTTGACCAACAGGGGCCCGGTCGGGAGCGGGATTCTCGGTGAATCGAAGCGGAACCTGCCCGCCGTACGCCATGCGGTTTCAGCGACGGTCGTGGCGCCGAACCCTGACACGGTCGAAAGGGGGCAACAGCAATCGCAGCCACCGGGAGGCAGCAAGGCTAGGCGCGCAGAAATCGGTGCCATCCGATCAGGGGACGCCGCACCGGGGACTGGCAAATAAAAGTTGCCGGGCATTGGGCGGGTCGACCATTTCTGCCCGGCGATAGGGTGTTTCTAATGTCCGGAACTCACCGCTTACTTCCCGCCCTCGTCTACGCCGCACTGACGACGTCGATCGTGAGTTCCCTCGGCATGCTCCTGGTTCCGTCGATCTCTGCGGAACTGGGCGTCTCGGTTGGTTCGGCGCAATGGATGCTCACCGTCAACCTGATGGTCGGCGCCATCGTGACCCCCGTGATGGGTCGCCTCAGCGATGGCCCCTGGACGCACCGGCTGCTTCTGATTTCACTGGGCATCATCTTCGTTGGTTCCGTCGTCGCGGCGGCCGCACCCAACTTCACGCTGTTCCTGGTGGGACGCGCGCTGCAGGGACTGTCGTACGGCATTGTTCCCGTCACCATCGTGATGGCCCGGCGTCACCTTGCGAAACCGCAGATCGACCCGGCTATTTCGACGCTGTCGGTGACGGTGGCGACCGGCCTCGGGATCGGCTATCCGTTGACGGGCGCGCTCGCCAGCCTGCTCGACTACCGGATCGCATTCTGGTTCGCCGCAGCCTTCGTCGCGACCGCTGGTGTCGTGGTGTGGCGGCTGGTGCCGTCAACTCCGGGCGACGCCGTCACGCGACCGTTCGATGTTCCCGGCACTGCCTTGCTGAGTCTGGGGCTTGCCGGAATGTTGACGGCGGTGAGTCAAGGGCCGACTTGGGGTTGGGGCTCGTCAGCGACCGTCCTTGTCATCGTTGGCGCCGGGGTGGCTTTCGCGGCCTGGATTGTGGTGGAGTTGCGCAGTCGCGACCCGCTGATCAACCTCCGAGTTTTCCGCACGCCCGACGTGTTTCTCGCGAACGCCACCGCAATCGGTCTCGGCGCAACGATGTACATGAGCCTTTCGGTCGCCAGCATCATCGCGCAGGCGCCAACGTCAACCGGCTACGGCATTGGGCTTCCCCTGTTCTGGGCCGGATTCGTGATGCTGCCGCTGTCGGTGGGAAGCCTCGCCGGTAACCGACTGGTTCGACGGCTTGGACAAGAGTCGATGACGGCGATGCTGCCAGCTGGCTCCGGGCTCATGGCAGTAGCGGCACTCATGCTGTGGTTCACCAGCGACCAACTCTGGGAAATCCTGATCGGCATGGCACTGTTCGGTATTGGCATGGGCGCGGCATACGCGGCGATGCCGACGCTCATCGCGCGCAACGTCGCGATATTCGAGGTCGGCAGTGCCGTTAGCTTCAACCAGGTTCTTCGCACGGTCGGTGGTGCACTCGGTAGCGCGGTGGTCGGAGCCATCTTGGTCGCCAATCCCGGCTCAAACGGGATTCGGATATCGCTGGGGGCTGCGGCCGTCGGAGGGACAATCGTCTTTCTCGCACTCGTCGTCAATCAATTCCGGATACGGCGGCACCGGGCGGCATAACCAGCACTTCGGGGCCAACAATTCGGGGCTAAAAGTTCTGAGGCCAACAGCAAGGGCGGGCGATCGCAATGACCGCCCGCCCTCGTTGATCTCGCGCATGTGGGTACGCGAGATGCCCAACATGCAGGGCGCCGATATCGTCGGGGTGATAAGACCGGCGTCAAACCTGAACATGGTGGCTTGTCCGGTTACCCGAACAAGCAGTTACCATACAGCAAACAACATTGTGCATGTTGCAGGGCCCTATCTCGACACGGCAACCAGTCAGCATTGCTGGTGGGGCCTGCGGAGAGGGTGTTTTCGTCGTGTTTTGAAAACCGGTAAAGACGGGCTGAGACGGCACAATTCTGTTACTGTCCGATCGGGCAATTACCACCTGGTGTTAGCTCCAACGAGTTTGTTCATCGACGAAATGTCGAGAGAAGAGGGGATCTTTAATGAAGCAAATCGTGCGTAAGACCGCGGGGGTTGCGGCAGCTTTGGCATTGACCGCGTCTGTGGCCGCTTGCACCAGCACCACTACCGACACCACCGAGGGCACCGCCGCAACGCTCACGCCTTCGGTGTCCGTGTCGGTACCTTCGGTGTCGGTGCCCGGTATGGATGCCAATAAGACCGTTGAGCTCACCGCAGCCGACGGCACCAAGGTTGAACTCAAGGGCCCTATCGCCGTCAAGTACGAGGCAGCAACCGATAAGCAGAAGGCCGACCTCGGTAAGGTCCTGACCGGTGCCGACGCTTCGGGCACCAGCGACAGCGGCGTCGTCTTCCAGCAGTTCGACGGTGGCGTCATCACGGCTCAGCCGGGCAAGCCCGCCTACATCACGTGGGGCAAGATTCGCGACGCGTGGAACGTCAAGCGCGACAGTTCAGGTGAGCCCGCAGCCGACGGCAAGGGCGGCTCTAACGGCCCACTTGGCGCAGCCACCAGCGACGAAACCGAAGAGGGCGCGCTGAAGGTCTCGACCTTCGAGCACGGCAAGATCACCTTCGATCAGAGCGCTGACAAGGTCGTCGTCACCGTCAACGACAAGGTTGTCGCTACCAAGTAGTACTTCGCGCACGAGAAACCTCATCGCCCCCGCCGACAACTCGGCGGGGGCGATGCGCTTGCTTGAAAGGCTTGTCTTCTCGAGACGGGCAATAGCGCGCCGTGCTTACAAGGTTTCCCACGACCACCGGGTTTGGACCAGCAACGGCGACGATGGCGTCACCGTGCGGGGCATGGTGTTGACACCATTTGGCGGGCCTGACTGCGGCTCGATGCAGACCGAATCGTCCTCGAGGTCGTAAACGACGACCCACTGTTCGGGGCTTTGTATGCGCAACGTCGCGATGCCCGGCCACAGGAGCTTCACGTCAACGCCGCCGGGCATGCCAAAACAGTCATCCCAGGGGCCTGGAAGCGGTGTGATCCGCGTACCGGACGGCAGATAATCATCGCCGCGAAGCTCTTGCCAGTCAGCATCGAAGGACAGTTCCACCGGAGCGGTTCCCGTGCGCAACGTGCGGCGGAACCACGGGTGCCAGCCGGCCTGCGCGGGAAATGACTCGGAATCGGATGCAACCTCGAGGGACATGGTGAGTGCGTCGTCGTCGAGCGTGAACGACGCGGTGGTGGTACCAGCGAATGGCCATGGTGCTGAGAGGGATTGGGCGATGGTCGCAGTGGTGGCGGTCGATTCGACCAGTCGCCAAGACTCGTCGCGTGCGGTGCCATGGATCGCGTGGGGTTCCGCGTTGCGCGGTAGGTGGTGCACTCCGCTTGCCGTCGTCAGGATGCCGCGGTCGAGACGCCCGCACCAGGGAACCATGGGGAACGAACCCTTCCCGGGCCCGACGGTCAGTAGGTCCAGGTCCCCGACGCGGAGCCGTTCGACGACGCCGCCGTCCAGCGACAGGTCGAGGCGGGCGTTCGCAGTCTGAAGAATCACCTGGGTAGCCTTTCATGAGGCCCGAGCAGCGGGCAGAACGGAAGGTCGACATGTCGATTCGAGGACTTAATCACGCGGTGCTGTACGTGTCCGACGTTCAGCGAAGTGTCGAGTTTTACACGTCGGTGCTCGGGTTCGAGAAGCTTCCTGTCGACTTCCCCGGCGCGGCCTTCTTGCGCGGCGTGAACTCTGCCAACGACCACGACCTGGGGCTGTTCCAGACCAACGTTCCGCGGCCGCCGGATCGGGCTGTTGGGCTCTATCACCTGGCCTGGGAGGTGGCGACTCTCTCCGATATGGCCGCTGTCGGCGAACGCATGGCTGCCGTCGACGCACTGACCGGTGCTGCGAACCATGCTGCGACCAAAGCCCTATACGGCCGCGACCCCGACGGCATCGAATTTGAAGTGACCTGGCTGGTGCCCGACGAATTGGTCGCTGCCGAACTGGTTCCCGGCGTTCCGCCAACCCGACCCCTGGACCTGCGCGCGGAGATCGACAAGTACGGAGCCGACACGCTCGGCGGCCCACGATTGGATCCGGAGGTCTTCGCGCGGATTGCCCGGGGCTCAGGGGGTTAGGGCCTAGCGTTCGTACCGCAGTTTCATTGGGGGCGTCAGCATAATGGGCGCGGCGGAGAGGGACGTTGCGGAGACCAGGCCGCAGGCTCCCTCGGCGTCGAACATCGCCGCAGACGCCGCAGATACGCCTGCGGCTTCGGTGCGCGAGTTTGCGACCAGCCCGATGAACGCGCCAACCGGCTGTCTCGCCAAAGTCATGGTGAGGTCAGTGTTAATGAAACCGAGCCCGTGCTCATCAAGGTTTGCGACCACACTCACTACGTCGGCACATGAGGCCGCCGCTTGGAATCCGGTGGGCACTTCGCCTTCGACCACCGGTGCCGGAACCATCCATACCCATTTGCGATCGGCGTCGTAAGGCACTTCGTCCAGTGGCATCCACCCACGACTGTCGGTCCCGTAGATCCGTTCGGACTCATCGGGCAGTGATGCGAGATCAACCCGCGGCAGTTTCGGAATCAGATCCGGAGTACCCGGCCACGCTGACGAACCACTGCTATCGGACGGTGCGACGAAACTGGCGCTGGCACGGGCCATCACCTCGCCATTCTGAAGTAACAGCGCGTCGAGCAAGCAAAGACGGCGGCCGTTGCGCACCACCGTCACCTCGGTCGACAGGTCGGTCATCCGCACCGGCCGGAACAGGTCGAGGGTGAAGCGGCCGGGGACTAGGTTCTCGCCGAGTTCTGTCGCCTTCGATTCGACGGCTCGGGCAAGGGCCCCGGCTACGGCCATACCGCGCATGTGGTCGGCTCCCCAGCCGCTGACGGCCCGAGCCAAGGGGCGTAGCGTGCCGGAGTCGGTCAGAGCGAATAGTGCGGACCGGGTCATCGGAGAATCAGCTCAACGCTCGTGTGGGTACCTGCTGAACTCACCAGTTCGACGCGGGTACCGCCCTCGTTGGGCGTCGAAACCAACTGGGCTCCGTCACCGCAAAACAGGGGTCTGGAGTTGCGGTGCGACAGCTCGCCGATCCGACTGCTCGTCGAGGCGAGTCGCTGCGTTTCGGCTAACGACAATGTCATCAAGGGCCCGTGCACCACCAAGCCCGGATAGCCTTCGACGCCTGTCGCATACGGCCAGTCGTAGTGGATGCGGTGAGCGTTGGCCGTAGCCGCAGAGAACCGCATCAACAACGTCGGGTCTGTACGGAAATCCCAACGGCCTTCGCCCACGGGCACGATCGGCGGGCCGACCGGCGCCATCGCGGCGGGTCCAGCCGCGTCGGCAGGCTCAGGGTGCGAGACCGCTGCAGCCTCCCGATAGATCAGATTCTGCTTCTCAATCACCGCTGGGTTGCCGTCGGTACCGAACAGCGTCGTCGCCACGACGACCACCGTGAGGGCCCCGCTGCGGCCGTTCTTCTCGGTGACTGACTCCACCGTCGACTCGCGCCGCACGGTATCGGCGACGCGGAGGTCGCCCGGAAAGCTCACACTGCCGCCGGCAAACATGCGGCGCGGCAACGTGATTGGTGGGAGGAATGATCCACGGAACGGATGCCCGTCGATGCTGAGTTCGCTCGATGGTGACCATCGGGGGAGCGCCACCCAATGCCACAGCGGCGGCAGCACATCGCCGACGTCGGGGACGGGAAGGCCGTCGTCGAAGAGGGTGGCCAGGGCTCGCACCGCCGCCGGATCGAGGTATTCCTCGGAGACGACGGTGTGCGGTTCCCAGTCCTCGAATGAGCCGGGCACGCCGGTCACATCAGTCGCCCGCCGGTCACCTCAAGCACTGTTCCGGTCATGTACGACGACAGGTCCGACGCGAGGAACACCGCGACCGAGGCGATCTCCGACGGCTCGCCCGCGCGGCCCATCGGGATCTCCGACATTTTCTGATCCCAGATGCGTTCGGGCATCGCTTCGGTCATGGCGGTGCGGATCAGGCCCGGCTGAATCGCGTTGACGCGGACGCCCGCGTGGGCGACCTCCTTGGCTGCCGCCTTCGACAGTCCGACGATCCCGGCCTTGGCTGCCGAGTAGTTGGTCTGTCCGACGAAGCCGACCTTGCCGGAAATCGATGACAGGTTGACGATGGCGCCGCTACCGCGTTCGCGCATGTGGGCGGCAGCGGCCCGAGTGCCGAGCCAGGTGCCCTTCAGGTGCACGTCGATGACCTGGTCGAAGCTCTCTTCGCTCATCTTGCGCATGGTGGCATCGCGCGTGATGCCCGCGTTATTAACCATGATGTCGACTGCCCCGAAGGCGTCGATCGCCGAGCTGATGAGGTTGTCGACATCGTCGGACGAGGTGACGTTGCAGGCCACGCCGCGCGCGACGGTGTCGCCGCCGAGGTCACTGGCCGCTCGGGTTACCTGTTCGGCATTCATGTCACCGAGCACCACGCGGGCGCCTTCGGCGATAAAACGCTCGGCGATCGCGTAGCCGATGCCTTGCGCGCCGCCGGTGATGACGGCCGTCTTGCCTGCGAGTAGTCCGGTCACGGGTGTGCTCCTAGTGCTTCAGTTTGGCTAGTGCTTCAGTTTGTCGAGGATGTGTTGGGCCCGGTCGACGACGGGTTGATCGACCATCTCGCCGTCGATGGTCCACACGCCATCGGTGTCGAGTGAGTCGATGATTTTGTGCGCCCACGCGATCTCTTCTTCGGTGGGGGCGAACGCGGCGATCGCCGGTCCGAGCTGCTTGGGGTGAATGCAGAGCTTGCCCGCGAAGCCGAGGCGTCGTGCGTAGGCCGCGTCGGATGCAATGCGATCGGCGTTGTCGATCGCGGCCGTCACTCCTTCGAGTGGTCCGGCCAGGCCGGCGGCGGCGGAAGCTAGGACCAGCATGCTGCGGCTGGTGGCCAGGGCTTCTCGGTCGGCGGGGTCGGCACCGAGTTGGGCGGCGAGGTCGAAGGTGCCGACCGCGAGCCGTACGACTCCGGGGACGGCGGCGATATCGGCGGCGGCGAGGATGCCGCGCGCCGTCTCGATCAGCGGAATTACCCCGGATCCACTAACTTCGGCAACGGCCTGCACGAGGTCGGGAGTCTCGGCCTTCGCCAGCATCACCACGGCACCGGTCCCGGTGATGGCGGCAAGATCGTCCTGGAAGTAGCCGGTATCGGCAGCGTTAATCCGGATGCCACAGGGGTTGCCGGTCACTGCCCACTCGGCGGCATTGGCGCGCGCAACCGCTTTGTTCTCGTGGGGAACGGCATCTTCGAGGTCAATTACGACGAGATCGGCACCTGCGGCGGCGGCCTTCTCGAAGCGTTCGGGGCGGTCGCCCGGAACAAACAGAATGGTGGTGGCGCGCAGGGCGGTGGTTGAGGGGGTCATACCAACCATTATTTCGCTTCTCGCTTGGCCTGTTTCACCAGACCGCCGCCGATGATCAAGCGCTGGATTTCGCTGGTGCCCTCGTAGAGGCGCAATAGGCGGACATCGCGGTAGATCCGTTCGACGGGCATGTCCCGCATGTAGCCGCTGCCGCCGTGCACCTGGACGGCGCGGTCGGCGACGTCGCCGACCATTTCGGTGCAGAACAGTTTCGCCACCGACGGCGCGATTCGCCGGTCCTCTTCCGACACCCATTTGGCGGCGGCATCGCGGGCCAGGGCACGGCCTGCCATGATGCCGGTCGCCATATCGGCCAGGTGTGCTTGGACAAGTTGGAAGTCGCCGATGGGCGTCCCGCCCTGTGTGGTGACGGCAGCATGACGTAGCGATTCGTCGAGGGCTCGCTGTGCGGCACCGACAGCCAGTCCGGAAATATGGACGCGGCCGCGTGCCAGCGACGTCATCGCCGCCCGATAGCCGACGTCTTCGGAGCCGCCGACCAGGGCTGATGCTGGAACACGCACACTGTCGAAGCGCACGTCGGCGGTCCAGGAACCGTCTTGGCCCATCTTGCGATCATGCTCGGCGACCGACAGTCCGGGGGCATCGCCGGGCACCAGGAACACGGCGATGCCCGCACCGTTGGCATCGGCGGGACGGGTCCGAGCGAAGGTGACGAACAGGTTCGCGGTCGGCGCATTGGTGATGAAGCATTTGCTGCCGTCGATGATCCAGTCGCCGTCGTCCTGCTGCACGGCCTTGGTGCGCAATCCGGCGGGATTCGATCCGGCACCGGGTTCGGTGAGCGCGAAAGAAGCGACGATCTCGCCCGAGGCGATCTTTTCCAGCCACGTCGACTTCTGCTCGTCGGTACCGAATCCGACCAAGACTTGCCCGGCAATGCCGTTGTTGGTGCCGAACATCGAGCGCAGGGCCAAGGTGGTGTAGCCGAGTTCCATCGCCAGTTCGACGTCTTGGGCCAGGTTGAGGCCGAGACCTCCCCACTCCTGGGGGATCGCAAATCCGAAGAGGCCCATGTCTTTGCAGGCTTGGCGGAGGTCGTCGGGGATGCGGTCAGCATCGGCGATTTCCTGCTCGCGAGGGATAACCCGCGTGCGCACGAAATCACGAACCGACTCCAGGATCTGGGCGAAGTCCTCGGGACTCACTTCAGCGGGACTCACTTCTGGCATGCGGGCCGCCTTTCGGGCCTTGAGGAACGAACCAACTGTGATTACGGATAATATATTATCCATAAGAGGACGATGATTGGAACGAGAGGCGCACCACCGATGGCCCTGACAACAGACGAACAGCAGATGGTCTCGCTAGTCCGCGACTTCATCGACCAGCGGGTGGCCTCGCGAGTCCGCGAGTTCGAAGCTGACGACATCTATCCCGAAGAATTCATTGAGGAAATGAAATCCCTGGGCTTCTTCGGGCTCCTCGCCCCGGCCGAGCATGGCGGCGTCGACGTCAGCATGGAGTGCTTCGCGCGAGTCTGCGAAGAACTCGCCCGCGGATGGATGAGCCTGGCCGGAGCCATCGGCGGACATTCGGTGATTACCTACCTCATCAAAACCTTCGGCACTCGGGCGCAACAGGACAAGTACCTGCCCGCCATGGCCGAGGGCACCATCCGTGCGACGATGGCGCTCACCGAACCGAGCGGCGGCAGTGACTTGCAGGCGATGCGCACGCATGCCGACCCCGTCGCAGCGGCCGATGGAGCTGGCTACCGCATCAACGGCACCAAGACCTGGATTTCCAATGCCGCGCATTCGGACCTCTTCGGATTGCTGTGCATCACCGACCGCGACGCCAATCCCACTCACCGCGGGATGAGCGTGCTCCTCGTCGAACCGGGGGAGGGTTTCGCCGTCTCCAAGAAGCTCCCCAAGCTGGGCTATCGGGGCGTCGAGGCTTGTGAACTTGTCTTCGACAACATGCTGGTTCCCGCCGATGCCGTCTTGGGCGGCGATCCCAACAAGGGCTGGGGACAGATGATGCGCGGCCTAGAAGTCGGGCGCATTCAGGTGGCATCGCGAGCGCTTGGCGTCGGACAGGCATCCCTGGAAGCGGCAACCAGGTATGCGCAGGAACGCGAATCGTTCGGCCAGCCAATCTGGAAGCATCAGAGCGTCGGCAACCTGATCGCCGACATGGCGACCAAGCAGCAGGCGGCGCGACTACTCACGATCGATGCCGCGCAGAAGCTCGACCGCGGTGAACGCGCTGACCTTGAAGCCGGTATGGCTAAGCTTTTCGCCTCCGAGACGGCCATGGCGATAGCGCTCGACTCGATTCGCGTCCACGGCGGGTACGGATACTCCAAGGAGTACGACGTCGAGCGCTACTTCCGCGACGCGCCGCTGATGATCGTCGGTGAGGGCACCAACGAGATTCAGCGCAATGTGATTGCCGCGCAACATATTGCGCGCAACAAAATCTAGGCCCGCTACCCAAGGAGGACAGAACTGTGTCAGCACAAACACTGCGGCGCGCGGCCATCGTCAACCCGTTGCGCACCCCCGTCGGAACCTTCGGCGGGAGCCTCAAGGACGTCCCGGTTGAAGATCTCGGTGCCGACCTGATCAACGCCGTCGTCCAGCGGTCGGGCATGGATCCGGCGCGCATCGACGATGTCGTCTTCTCCCAGAGTTACGCCAACTCCGAGGTGCCGTGTGTGGGTCGCTGGCTCGCCCTGAACGCTGGCCTGCCGATTGAGGTGCCCGGCATGCAACTCGATCGCCGCTGCGGCGGTGGCCTGCAAGCCCTTGTTACCGCGGCGATGATGGTGCAGACCGGCGCGGCCGACGCGGTCCTGGCCGGCGGGATTGAGTCAATGAGCCGCGCTGAGTACTACTCGACCACCAATCGCTTTGGCGCGCGGGCTGGTAACTCCATCCTCTACGACCGCCTCGACCGGGGACGTGAACGCAGTCAGCCCGAGCACCGGTTCGGGAAAATCTCCGGGATGATTGAGACCGCCGAAAACTTGGCGAACGACTACGGAATTACCCGCGAAGCGGCCGATCAGTACGCTGCCCGCAGCCATCAGCGGGCGCACGCCGCGTGGGAGGCCGGAAAGTTCGACGCCGAAGTGGTGCCGGTAAACGTTCCGCAACGCAAGGGTGAGCCGGTGCCCTTCACCCGGGACGAAGGCATCCGGCCGGACTCCACTCCCGAATCGCTCGCCAGCTTGCGAACCGTGATGCCGGACGGCACGGTGACCGCGGGCAACGCGAGCCAGCAGAACGACGCTGCCGCAGCCTGCCTCATCGTCGCCGAAGACCAACTCGACGCACTGGGTCTGGAACCGATTGGATTCCTGACCGGTTGGGCCGCCGCCGGGTGCGACCCGTCTCGGATGGGCTTCGGGCCGGTCCCGGCCACGGCCAAACTCGCCGACCGCGCGGGGATTAGCGTGACCGAACTTCTCGACTCGATGGATGTTGTCGAACTCAACGAGGCCTTTGCCGCGCAGGTTCTGGCGGTGTTGGAGGGTTGGGATTGGCGCGAGCAAGACCGCATCAACGTCAACGGTTCGGGTATCTCCCTGGGGCACCCTGTCGGAGCTACCGGTGTCCGGATGGTCACGACGTTGCTGCACGAGCTGCGTCGTCGCGGAGGTGGCCGCGGACTTGCGACCATGTGCATCGGTGGCGGTCAGGGCATGGCCGCCACAGTTGAGGCAGTCTGAGCCAATGAGACCGCGTCCCCAACTCTCCGACGATGTCGCCGCTTATGTGCGGGAACTCATCGTGTCCGGCCAGGTGAAACCGGGCGAGTTTCTGCGCACCGAACCGATCGCCCAGGCCCTCGGCATCAGCAACACCCCGGTCCGCGAAGGACTCCTGCACCTGCAGGGCGAAGGCTTTGTGCACCAGGTGCCGCGGCGCGGGTTCGCCGTCTCCGCATTCACCGCGCAAGACGTACGCGACCTGTTCTGGGTGCAGGCGACGCTCGCCGCCCAACTCGCCTCGCGGGCCGCAGCGCTCATCACGACGGAAGAACTCGACGAGCTCGAAGCACTCAACAGCGAACGCATCGCTGCGGGCCGATCTGGTGACAGTAA
Organism: Gordonia sp. 34D; assembly: GCF_056682775.1. Classification (NCBI taxonomy): domain Bacteria; kingdom Bacillati; phylum Actinomycetota; class Actinomycetes; order Mycobacteriales; family Gordoniaceae; genus Gordonia; species Gordonia sp. 34D. The sequence goes on from NZ_CM155293.1 coordinate 3,210,359, forward strand.
CCGCATGGTCAAGAGCGGGCACGACGTTCATCGCGGCATCAACCTGGCGGCCCGGTCGCCACGCCTCACGATCGTCCTCGATCAGATTTCCCGCCGACTCCCCAGCAGCTTCTATGCCGACGTCGAAGGGCACGACGAGATCGACAGCGCTCACGATGCGCTGGTGAAGGCACTCCGCGCCGGTGATGCTGACGAAGCCGGACACCTGATGCACGAGCACATCATGAGTGGTGTCGACGACTTGATCGACCGCCTCGGTGAGCAAGGGATTTTCAGTACCGACGAGGCGGCCCAACCATGAGCGATTCGCGTGCACCGGGAGATCGGCCCCTCGACGGGGTCCGCATCGTCGAATTCGCCAGCTTCGTCGCCGGACCAAGTTCAGGCATGGCCCTCGCCCAACTCGGGGCCGAAGTGATTCGCGTCGACCCGATTGGTGGCAACGTCGACTACCGGCGGTGGCCGCTGTCGGATCGCACCGGTGAAAGTCTGTACTGGAACTCGTTGAATCGCGGCAAAAAGTCCGTGCAGCTTAACCTGCGCACACCCGAGGGGCGCGAGCTGCTGTTAGCCCTGGCTACCGCACCCGGCGCGGACGCCGGAATCGTGATCGACAACGCCGTCGGGCGCCCCTGGTTCTCGTACGAGGCGTTATCGGCGCGGCGGTCGGACGTGATCGCCGTCCGTGTGGAAGGTCGTGCTGACGGTTCCGCGGCCGTCGACTACACCGTCAACGGTGCTGCGGGCATCGCATCAATGACCGGTCCCGCAGACTCCGAGGCCCCCGTCAACCATGTCCTTCCCGCATGGGACCTGCTGTGTGGCCAAGAAGTCGTCACCGCGGTGCTTGCCGCCCTGCGTCGCCGCGACCGCACCGGTCAGGGGGCTCACGTCCAGATCGCGCTGGCCGACGTCGCGATGGCTGCCGTTGCCAACCTCGGCTGGTTCTCCGAAGCCGCTGAACGCGGTGCCCGACCTCGCCACGGCAATCACCTTTACGGTTCGTTCGGGACCGACTTCGCCGCTGCCGACGGCTCGCGCGTGATGGTCGTCGCGCTGACGCCCAGGCAATGGAATGCGATCGGTGAAGCCACGGGGACGACCGCCGTGTTCGCGGCATTGGAGACGTCCCTCGGTGCCGACTTCACCACCGACGAAGATCGGTACGCCCATCGTGAGGTCATCGCGGCCGTTGTGCGACCGTGGTTTGCCGCGCGGAGCGGTGACGAGGTGCGCGCGCAACTTTCGGCGGCGGGCGTCCTGTGGGGGCCATACCAAACGACCGCTGACGTCGCTGCGAGTTTTGCCCGGGAACCGGATGCCCAGCCGGTACTCGCTGGCCTTGACCAGCCGGGGATTGGTTCGGTGATTTCGGCGAGTGCACCGGCCCGCTACGACTCGGCCTACTCGGGGACTGAGGCCGCCGCGAAATTGGGTCAGCACACTGACGCGGTATTGGCATCGGTGCTGGGGCTTGATTCGGCCGAACTTGAAAGGCTACGCGGACAGGGGATCGTCGGCTGAGCGCTCCCTCGGGCCTCCCGGTCGCCCGGGGTGGACTGCATTAATCTGCATTCATGGGGCAAGAGGGGACCAGCTTTTGGGCGCACGCCGCAAGGCGCAATCCGGTTCGCCGCTGGCTGCGGAGGTACGAACCCGCGGATATCCGGGACCGGCTCTCCGACGCCAACGATGGGATTCTGACGATCGCCGGCACGAGTCTCGGTTTGGCTGGTGCCGAGATTGGTGTCCAAACGTCGTACACGGTCCTCGTGATTACCGCGGCGGTCGGCACCCTCTCGACACTGTCGGTGCAACTGAACCAAGAGTGGAACGGTTACGAGCAGGAGCAGGATGCCGTGGCCCGTGAGGAGCGCCTGCTGATGACCGACCGCGCCGGTCAGGTCCAGGAATTGATCGAGTGGTTTGAAGATAAAGGAGTATCCCCGGACACGGCACGCCAGATGTCAGCGGAACTCTCTGACGACGAGGCCCTCGATATCCAACTCGCGCTGGAATATGGCATTGAGGATCCGGTGACCCCGCGCCAAGTGGTGAGCGGCGCGCTCGTCGCGGGCCTGACTTTTCTCCTCGGTGCCGCACTGCCGATTGCGATGCAGTACTTCGTGCCCTTGGACTTCCGGATTTGGTTGACGATGACCATCGCGGGGATCTCGCTGACCATCACTGCGATCGCTTTCTCGGTGCGCGGCCACTATCGGGTGCCCTTCGCGATCGTTCGGGGCCTCTGCATGGGCATCGGCATGCTGACTTTGACTTACTATCTCGGCGACTTGCTGATGTAGGTCGATATCGGTCCTAATCGGACAGAGCGCACCAAACTGCATGTGGACGGGGTAATTCGCTGACCTCCGCAGTGGGTGCTGTCACAAACCGATCTGATAACAGACGTTATCTCAATGCGGGGGTGGGGCCTGAATTCTGCTGCCCTCCGGGTCTACTCTCCTATTTCATGACCGACAGTCTTGTCCCAGCGGCACAGCCGCTCGCCGTCGTCGCTCGCGGAATCACCCAAACAGGTCCGTGGGGTCCGGTGTTTGGGCCACTCGACCTCGACATTCCCGCCAGCGGACTCACCATTCTGCGCGCTGAGGCCGGTCCGCCGCGCACCGCGCTGGTGATGACGCTTTCCGGGCGCATGAAAGCGAAGACCGGGACCATTGATGTCTTTGGCCGAACCAACGCCCGCGCGATCTTCGACTGCGCGTCCCTTGCGGGCGTGCCCGACCTCGACGATGTGTATGCCTCGGTTCGCGTTGTCGACCTTTTGACTGAAAAGATTCGCTGGGATGCCCGGTGGTACCGCGTCATTCGCAAGGCCACGCAGACCGACTTGGAACGTATCTGCCACCCCGTTTTTGGTGATCGACCGCTACCGGACTTGGGAACCTACGTCGAAGAACTTCCTGAACTCGATGGCCTGCTCCTGCGCGTGGCTCTCGCGAACTCGCAGCCGCGACCACTGCTCGTCGTCGGCAGCATTGACCAGGTTGCCAGCCACGACGACCACCGCTTCCTGGTGAATCGCCTTGTTGCGCTGGGACAGTCGCAGACGGTCGTGACAACCACGGTCAACCACGTCGACGCCGCGCTCGGGTACCGCACCCTCATCGACGTCCCATCCATGCTTACCAGCACGGTCGATGCTGGATCCGAGGAGAAGTAGATGCTGGCCGGAATGTCGCTCGGTACCGAGCTGAAACGCTATTCCAAAGGCGCGATGCCCCGCATCGCGATCTTGACGGTCGTACTGATGCCGCTGCTGTACGGCGCCATGTACCTGTGGGTGTTCTGGAACCCCTTCGACGAGGTCTCGAAAGTTCCGGTGGCGATCGTCAACCAAGACCAGGCGGTGCAGGCCAACGGACAAACACTCAATGCCGGCGAGCGGGTGAACGCGGAACTGCTCGGCGCGGGTGAACTTGATTTGCATGAGACCTCGGCCGCCGAAGCGGCAGACGGGCTCGCCCACGGCAAGTACTACTTCACAATCACCATCCCGAAGGACTTCAGTTCGTCGATTGCCTCGGCGACCGGATCCGACCCACACAAGGCGAAGATCGAGTTCGCCTTCAACGATGCGAATAACTATCTCGCGGGCATCATCGGTCAGACTGCCGCGTCGCGTGTCACCGATGCGCTCAACAACTCCATCGGGCAGCAGGCCGTCGATCAAGTTTTGGTTGGCCTCGTCTCGGCGGGCGACGGACTCAAGCAGGCCGCCGACGGTTCGAACCAGCTTGCCGCCGGTGTTCACCAGGTCGACAACGGTGCCCAGCAGTTGGCGGCGGGCTCGAAGGAGTTGGCCGACAACATGGTGACCGCCCGCGACGGATCAGCCCAGTTGGCCGACGGCACCGCGCAGTTGGCCTCCGGTATCAACACCGCCACCGGGCCGTTGATGGGTGTGCTCAACAGCGTGCAGTCGTCGGGCGTCAAACCTTCGCAGTATGCGAACGACGTGGCCGCCCTGACTGCGAACCTTTCCGACGTTCTCGGCGTCGTCACTGCCGCCGGTGCCGGACAGTCGCAGGCGGATCAGGCGCTGTCGCAGGCGGTTTCGCGGATGCGAGCCAGTGGTGATCCGGCGATGCGGGCCCTCGCCGATTCGTTGGCTCCGGTTCAGAGTTTTCTCCGGACGCAGGGTGTCGATCCGGCGACCACCGCCAAAGCCAACAGTCTTGCGACTCAGTCGGCGGCTCTGTCTGCCCAGTTGGGTGACAAGAATTCGTCCCTCCGAAACACGCTGGTGATGCTCGAGAACGGTGGCCTCGCCGACCAGGTGGGGCAGTTGCGTGATGGAGCGAATCAACTGCAGAACGGTGCCGCGGAACTTCATGACGGGCTGGTGCAACTCACCGACGGCAGTCAGCGGTTGGCGACGGGGGCGGGGCAACTCGCCGCCGGCACTCCCGAACTGTCGGCTGGTGCGGACAAACTCGCTACCGGTCTCACCGACGGAGTGAAGCAAATCCCGAATTTTGGTGGTGAAAGTCAGCGGCAGCAGACGGCCGCGAACCTTTCTCAGCCTGTGGCCCTCAGTACCTTCAACCAGAATGCCGCCCCCAATTTTGGTACCGGATTCGCCCCGTTCTTCCTGTCGTTGGCGATGTTCATTGGTGTCGTCATCATTTGGATGATGCTGAAGCCGCTGCAGATGCGACCGGTGATCGGGGGGCTCGGTGGCCTTCGTTCGGTCTTGGCATCGTACTGGCCTGCGGTGCTAATTACGGTCGCGCAGGTAGTCGTCATGTTTGTCGTCGCACACTTTGCCGTCGGGCTCAACGCGGCCCATCCGATAGGGATGATCGCGTTTATGTTGTTGGTTGCGGGGACATTCCTCGCGATCGTCCAAATGTTCAACGCACTGCTTGGCCCGGCCGTGGGCCGCGTGCTGTCGTTGGCGTTCCTCATGGTGCAGATTGTCGCCTCCGGAGGCATCTACCCGGTGGAAACGACCGCGAAACCGGCCCAGTGGTTCCACCCCTACGATCCGATGAGCTACTCGGTAACCGGCCTGCGGCAGCTAGTGAGCGGCGGCGTCGATGAACGCCTGTGGGTGGCGGTCGCGGTGCTGGCCGCGATAGCCGCAGCCTCGATCGCGATTAGTTCCTGGGCGGCGAGACGAAACCGGCAATACCGAATGGACCAGTTGTTCCCGCCGATCGAAGTGTGATCGGACGGTCGCGGCGCCGGACTTCTGCTGAGATTCGGGTCGACCACGGCGTGTCGGCTTGTTCGGCGTGTCGTCGGGGCATGGTCAGAACGGCGGAGTGCCTTCCTGTGGCGACGTCCGGGCTGCCTCCTGCTCGCGGATGCGGCGGTTCGCTGCCCGGCGGGCCATGCGGTAAGCGTGCTTAGCTTCGGTGCGGGACTTCGCGCGTCGAGGGTTGTTCTCGGCGTGTCCGGATTCCGGGCGTGTCGCCCCGGCGCCGATCGGGGCGTGCTGGCATGGGATCAACCCCGCTTCGGGCAGCAGCCACGTGTTGAGGGCCTGCTGGCGCACGGTGAACCCTTCCGGGGTGCTCACTTCGGTCCAGATCACGCCGTGGGCGTCAACGATCTGATCATCGATCCAGCCTTCGGCGCAGGTCTTCAACCCGTGATGAAAACGGCACTTGGGGTTGAGGTTGCACAAGCACGTCGGGCCACCGGCGGCCGGATCGTCGTGGTTGTATTCGCACACATGGTCCAGGTCGGTAGCAAATGCCGGTTCGGTGCAGCCGGGCCAGGTGCAGGTCCCAAACAGGGCACGCAGAACCGTGTCGAGGGTGGCGGTGGGGCGGTACTGGTTGCCCGGCTGGGCCTGGTGATCGAGCAGATCGCCCAAATCCAGGTCACGGGCGACGGTGTCGGGGCGGTCGGCGATTTCGCGGACGTGCTCGGCCGAGATCGGGCCGAACCCATCGAGCACGGCCGGGGTGTCGGCGGTGCCGTCAAGGGTTTCCTCCCGCACCACCACATGCAGCACCACCCGAGCACACCGGGCCCCGATCTGCTCCGCCGACAGTTCAGCGGCGCAATCATCACTCCCGCACTGGCAAGTGAACGCGGTGCCGTTCAGGCGGGCCATCGCCGCATCCGAACGCCGAACCTGCTTGGTCCGGGGGTCTTTCGGGCACACCCCAGCAATCACCGCATCCAGGGTTTGTTTCGCCAACCGCACATCCTCGGCCGAGGCCGTGACAATCAACTCCGACATCCCCTCGTTAAGCGGGTTAACCATCACCTTCTTGTACGCCCGCACCTGCTCACGAGTCAGGGTGACCGCATCCGGGTCGTGTTCGGCGACCACCGCAGCCACCACCGCCTCCACCCGCGCCGCCGACAACCCACCCACATGCGCCAACCGGTAAGCAATCTCAGCATCAATCAACGCCAACAGCCCAAGATCATCGACCAATGAGGTTTGCTCCACCACACGCGCAAACCACGCATCCGGGATCAAGCCGTCGCGCAGCAAACCACCCACGGCCGGAATCCGCTCAGCGCACGCCACTGCGCGCTCCACAAACCGCTCAGCGGTGCACTGGCGCACCCCGGCAGCCGCCGCGTACGAGGCCGCGACCTTGCACAGCGGATCGTAAACCCGACCAAACACATCCGAAGCCGGATCGGCCTCGGCCACGGCGCACTGCTCTTGCAGCAGCGAGTAGATCTCGGCGTAGCGATGCCACATCACCACCCCGGCAAAAGAATCCACCCGCGCAGCAAACGCTAACCGATCCGCACGGTTATCGCGCACCACCCCAGAGGCGGCCGCCGAACCCCTCACCGGTCGCGGCCGGGGTGGGGCGGGCGATGCGGATAACGATCTGATCGTCGCGCACGGTAACCGTTGAAGCTGGCCGGCCGGCGGTGGTGCGAGTGGTCATCAGATTGTTCCCTTCGAATCACTAAATCGAATGTACGTTCGATACTAGTTTCGGGGTCTGACAATTATGCTCACTGCTGCGTGAATCGAGGTGAAGACTGGCTGACCTGGGTAAATCGACTGCTACGAGATCACGACGAGCACGGTCGCGATGATCCCGCCGCCGACGGATACCGCACAGGCGATACCGGCCATCACACCATCCGGCATGGGGTGCTCGTGGTGTTTGAGGGCGCGTTGGTTCCGGTTGTAGCGGTGGAAGCTGGCGAAGAAGAGAATTGCTCCCAGCGTCAGACATATCGCTGCGGGTAGGGCGGCGAGTGTCGGATTCGGAGCGGTCGGAACAGCCCGGAAGAGTAGGGCTGAGCCAGCCATGAAAGCCAATGCCATCCGCGTCCAGGCGAGACGAGTGCGCTCGTTTTGCGCGCCTTCGTCGAACAGGAAGTCCTTGGTATCAGGCAACGAGCGCTACCCCGACCAGTACCACGATGCCTGCGACCACCAGGCCTACCGCCAGCAACAGTGCCGGTGAAGCGGGAGGTAGCGGTTGATTGGTGCGGAGCGCCCGCTCGGACTTCGCCCAGCGGGGGAAGGCCGCCCCCGCGGCTAGCAGACCGACCAGGACCACGCCCATCGCAATGTACGACCAGATTCGCTCACCCGTGGACTCGGTGGCAATGTGCAGGGCCACGCCCGCAGCCATGAAAGCGAGGGCGGTGCGCAAAGCGGCGAGCAGGGTGCGCTCGTTCGCCATCGAGAATCGGGCATCGGGTTCTTCGCCCACGCCGTAAACCCATTTCGGCCAGCGCTCTGCCACGTGTCATCTCCATTCGGGCGACGAATATCGTCCCTCGGGATATTACGCAGGCCTCAACGGTCGCGGAGTTCCTTGGCAGCCGTTGTGGCGAGGGTATCGGCGATCTCGTTGTACTTGTCGCCCGCGTGACCCTTGACCCACCGCCATTCCACGGTGTGTCGATCTTCGGCAGCAACGAGTTCTTGCCACAGGTCGGCGTTCTTTACCGGCTTCTTGTTTGCGGTCTTCCAGCCGTTGCGCTGCCATCCGGCGACCCACTGGGTGATGCCGTTTTTCACGTAGCTGGAATCGGTATAAAGCACGACGGTCGATGGTCGCGTCAGGAGCTTCAGGGCCTCGATCGCGGCGGTCAGCTCCATCCGGTTGTTGGTGGAATTGGGTTCGCTGCCAGAGATTTCCTTTTCGATTTCCCCGTAGCGCAGCACGGCACCCCAACCTCCGGGACCGGGATTGCCCAGGCAGGCGCCGTCGGTTGAGATCTCCACTATCTTCGAAGGGGTTCCGGCGTCACTCATGACGGTCAACGCTACCGGTAGGGAGTTTGAACCTTGTCTGCTGCCCGCATCATCCTGATCCGCGCCGTGAATGTTGGCGGTGCCAAGCTGCCGATGGCTCGGCTTCGCGAGATCGCAGCCGAACTCGGTGCCGTCGATGTCAGCACCTACATCGCGTCCGGGAACCTGCTGTGCACGCCGCCGGGCAATCCCGACGCCTTCGACCGTGCACTAGAACAAGCGCTCACCGACGAATTCGGTTATGTCCGCGAGGCGATCAGCCGGACTCCAGCGGAGATCGCACAGGCCCTGAACGACTACCCGTTCGGCGACGCCCCGCACGGGCACCTGTACTTCTTGGCCGGCACCCCCGACCCCGCGGCGGCAGAAGCTTTCTGCGCCACCGACTTTGGCGGCGGTGAACAGTTACAGATAATCGGCAACAACCTGCACATCAACTATCCCGACGGTGCAGGCACCACGAAGCTGACGCCGGCCCGCATCGCCAAGGCGCTGGGGGTTACCGGCACGGGCCGCAACCTGCGCACGTCGGCCAAGCTGGTGGAGTTGGCCTGCTGACGTGCATTCACGGGACCGCAGCGCGTTGAATTTGGCACATTCGCGGTAGCAAATTCAACGCGATCGCCCCAGCCACTACACCGGGGCGTCGATGTCCTCCGCGGGGGCGGTGAACTGGGCGTTGTAGAGGCGGAAGTAGGCGCCCTTCTCCATCAGGAGGCTGTCGTGGGTTCCCTGCTCCACAATGTGACCGTCTTCCATCACGACAATCAGATCGGCGTTGCGAATGGTCGACAGGCGGTGCGCAATAACAAAGCTGGTCCGACCGGCGCTGAGATTCGCCATCGCCTTACTGATCAGCAGTTCGGTGCGGGTATCGACCGAACTCGTGGCCTCGTCGAGGATCAGGATGGTCGGCTTGGCGAGGAATGCACGCGCGATCGTGATGAGCTGACGCTCGCCAGCACTCACCCCGCCGCCCTCATCGTCGATGATCGTGTCGTAACCGTCCGGTAGCGTTCGAACGAAGTGGTCGACGTGACTGATGCGCGCTGCGGCAAGCACATCCTCGCGGCTCGCCGTCGGATCGCCGTAGGCGATGTTCTCGTAAATCGTGCCGCCGAACAGCCACGAATCTTGCAGCACCATGCCGGTGCGTTCACGCAGATCATCTCGGGTCATCTCGGCAGCATCGACGCCGTCGACAAAGATGGCACCGCTATCGAGCTCATAGAACCGCATGATCAGGTTTACCAGCGTGGTCTTGCCCGCACCGGTCGGTCCCACGATCGCAATCATGTCGCCCGGGTTGGCCTCGAGGGACAGATGCTCAATCAGGGGACGGTCGTCAACGTAGCGGAACGACACGTCGTCGAAACGGATGTGTCCAGTGTCGGCGGCAGGTGTCATCGGATGGTCAGGGTCGGGACGTTCCTCGTCCTCGTCGAGTACATCAAAGATGCGCTCGGCCGAGGCGACACCGCTCTGCATCAGGTTGAACATCGACCCGATCTGGGTCAGCGGTTGGGTGAATTGCCGCGAGTACTGGATGAACGCCTGGACTTCGCCCAAGCTCAACTGGCCCGAAGCGACGCGCAAACCACCGACAACGGCAACGGCCACATAGTTCAGGTTGCCGAGGAACATGATCGTCGGCATCACGATGCCCGAGATGAACTGGGCCCGCCACGACGACGTGTACAGCTTCTCGTTCTGTTCGTCGAAAACGCCCTCCACCTCGGAGCGCCGACCGAATGCCGTCACCAGTTCATGCCCGGTGAACGCCTCTTCGATCTGCGCGTTCAGCGTGCCGGTGGTCTTCCACTGATTGATGAAATGCGGCTTCGAGCGTTTCGCGATCAGTGCGGTCGCAACTCCGGCGAGCGGAATCGTCGCGAGGGCGATCAACGACAGCAGCGGCGAAATCGTCAGCATCATCGCCAGGATGGCGATCACCATGATCAGCGAGTTCACCAATTGGCTGATGGTCTGCTGCAACGACTGCGACAGGTTGTCGAGGTCGTTGGTGACGCGGCTCAGGAGGTCGCCACGGGCCGACGCATCGTAGAACGACAGCGGCAGCCGGTGGATTTTCGCCTCCACCTGCGAACGAAGCTTGGTAACAGTGCTGACAACCACAATGTTCAGCAGGTACGCACCGAGCCAGCCGAGGATTGCGGACCCGACGTACAGCGCGAGAACGGTGAGCAGGATTCGACTGATGGCACCAAAATCGACGCCCTGTCCGGGGACGAGGTCCATCGACGACACCATGTCGGCGAAGGTGCCCTGGCCTTTGGCGCGCAATGCGTCGACGGCCTGCTCCTTACTGATTCCGGCGGGGAGCCGCGAGCCAATGACACCGGAGAACAGTTCATCGGTCGCGTCGCCAAGGACGCGCGGTGCGTACGCGGTCAGGGCGACAGACCCGATCATCGAGCCGAGAATGACGATCATCTTGCCGCGGTGGTCACCGAGTTGCGCGACCAGCCGCTTCAGTGACGGCTTGAACGACTTCGCCTTCTCCAAGGCTGGTGTTGCACCCGGCGGGCCTCCGCGCGTCATGCTCCGGCTCCGATCGCCAGCTGCGATTCGGCGATCTCAGCGTAGGTGGGACACGACTTCAGTAACTCCTCGTGCGTTCCGAGGCCGGTGATGGTGCCGCGGTCGAGGACGATGATTTGGTCGGCCGAAGTGATGGTGGAAATTCGTTGCGCGACGATGATGACCGCCGCGTCGCGGGTCGCCGGGATCAGTGCCTCACGCAGGCGCGCATCGGTTTGCAGATCGAGCGCTGAGAACGAATCGTCGAACAGGTACACCGACGGTCTCCGGATTAGCGCACGGGCAATCGCCAAACGCTGCCGCTGACCACCGGAAACGGTGGTGCCGCCCTGCGCGATCTCAGTTTGGAGGCCGTCGGGCATGGCGCGAACGAAGTCGGCGGCCTGCGCAATCGTTAGGGCCTCCCACATTTCGTCCTCGGTGGCGTTGGGCTTGCCGGTGCGAAGGTTGCTTTCGACGGTGCCGGAGAACAGATAGGGGCGCTGCGGGACGAGCCCGAAGTTTTTCCGCAGCGCGTCGGGGTCGGCGTCGCGCAAGTCGGTGCCGCCGAGCGTGATGGCACCGCCGGTCACGTCGAGCATGCGGGGCAACATGTTGATCAGGGTCGTCTTACCGGAACCGGTGGATCCGACGATGGCGGTTGTGGTGCCGGGCGCGGTGGTGAACGTGATGTCCGACAGCACCGGTTCGGCAGCACCCGGATACGCGAACTCAACGTCGGTGAGTGCGAGAACCGCTGGGTCGCCGGCAATCGGCTGCGGATTTTCGGGGGCGGTAACGGAGGTTTCGGTATCGAGGACCTCGCAGATGCGGTCGGCGCAAATGCTGGCGCGCGGGGCCATCATCGTCAGGAACGACGCCATCATCACCGACATCATGATCTGCATGACGTAGGTGATCATCGCGGTCAGGGCACCAATTTCGACGGTGCCGTCGCTGACCGCGTGCGAACCGAACCACAGGACAGCCACCAGCGTCACGTTGGTAATCAACATGACCATCGGGAACATCAGCGCCATCATGCGACCAACGCGGAGCGTCGCATCGGCAAGCGAGGTATTCGCGACCTCGAAGCGTTCGGCCTCGTGCCGTTCCCGAACAAAGGCGCGGACCACGCGAATGCCGGTAATCTGCTCGCGCATCACCCGGTTCACGTCGTCGATGCGCGACTGCATGGCGCGGAAACCGGGAACCATGCGCGCGATGATCAGGCCCATCACGATCCCGAGGATCGGGACGGCAACCACCAGCACCCACGAGATGGGTGCGGCCACCTTGATGCCCATGATGATGCCGCCGATGCCCATGATTGGCGCAGTCACCACGATCGACATCGCCATCACGGCCAGCAACTGAACCTGCTGGACGTCGTTGGTGGTGCGAGTGATGAGCGACGGTGCCCCGAAGCGGCCAACCTCGCGGGTCGAGAACCCGTTCACGCGGTGCAACAGGTCGTGCCGCATATCGCGGCCACCACCGAGCGCAGCCTGCGATCCGAAATACATCGCGGCGACCGAGCAGATGATTTGCGCGAACGAGATCAGCAGCATCCAACCGCCGGTCGACAGGATGTAACCGGTGTCGCCGCGGGCCACGCCGTAGTCGATGATGTCGGCGTTCAGGGTCGGCAAGTACAGCATCGCGATGGTTGCAACCAACTGGAAGCAAACCACCGCGATGACGTGGCCGCGATAGCGGAGCACATAAGTCCGCAGTAGGCGTATCAGCACGGATTCCACCCTACGTGCGGTCGGGCACTTGTGCCCTCTCGATTTTTAGGTCAGGGCGACCCTGCCTACCTAGGTCAGTGCGACGGCCGCCTCTGCGCTGTACGTGAGGTACGTGAACGACTCGAAGAAGTACAGGTTCACGGTGTCGGCGTCGTGCGAGTCGTAGCCGATGGAGACGTCTTGCCCGATGGTTAGCTCGAAGTCGCCGCCGCGTGTGCTGAGCAGGAAGCCGCCGGTAATGGCCGGGGCCCAAACGATGTCACCGTCGACGAGGATCCGGCGCAGGTGATCGCGGACCGGGTTGCCGTGGTCGGACGTCTCGTTGACCTGGGTGTACAGCTCGGCCGAAAGCGCCAGGGAGTACGGGCCGTCGACCGACGACAGTCGAAGCTTGCTGATGGCCTGGCTGATGGCTTCCGGGTAGTCGCGGACGTCGTCGGGCAGGGAAACGGCACCGACCCCGGATTCTTCGGCGATACCGGTGATCTGGGCGGCCTGGTAGCCAGCGAAGATCGCTCGGTCCTCGGCCAAGGCCAACTCTGCGGCGGCGCGGACCACCGGATCCCAGTCGGAGTCGGATGCACCGCGGTCGACGTTGTCGATGGCCTCGCGGGTCACCGTGAATGGCACCTTCAGTTCCACGAGAGGCTGGGTGTGGCGGATAAATGCTTGGATGCCGTCGGCAGGCGAATCAATCTTGGTGCGACGGCCGCGGGTCACCGAATCGACGTCGAGACCGAGCGGGCCCTTCACGTCGACCAGGCGACGACCAGCGATATTGCGCTTAAACGAGCGCGACGCTTCTTCCTCGATTTCGGCCCAGGCGGCGCTGGAGATGGGGGCGAGTTCGCGGTGCAGATTATTCATCGTGATTCCTAACTCGAGGGTGTTGGTGAAATTGTGCCGGATTACCGGAGTGCGCCGATGCCGAGCGAGCCGTCGGGCACCGAGTTGAACGTGTCGGAGGCGGCTGCTGGCGCGGCCGGGGGGTCTTCCAAGAAGTCGGCGGTCGGGGCAAAGAACTGGGCGCCGCTGACGGCGGTCGTGAAGTCCAGGAGACGGTCGTAGTTGCCTTCGGGTTCGCCGATGAACATTTTGTGGAGCATCTTTTCGCTGACGTCGGGCGCACTCGAGTAGGCGATGTAGAAAGTACCCTTGTCGCCACTACCGGCGATGTCGCCATAAGGCATGTTGTCGCGGACCACGTCGATCTCGTTGCCGTCGTCGTCGGTGACGACGTTGAGGGCGATGTGGGAGTTGGCGGGCTTGGTGTCGTCGTCCATCTCGATGTTCTCGAGCTTGGTACGGCCTATTGCGTCTTCCTGGTCCTCAACCTTGAGGGCGTTCCAGGCGCCGAAATCGGTGACGTAGCGCTGCGTGACGACGTAGCTGCCACCCGCAAAGTCGGGGTCCTCGTCGCCGACGGTGATGGCGGCGATGGCCTCGTCGCCGACTGGGTTCTCAGTGCCGTCGACGAAGCCGATGAGGTCGCGCATGTCGAAGTAGCGGAAGCCGTGAACCTCTTCGACCGTGGTGACGGCACTTCCGAGACGCTCGGTCCAGCGTTGGCCGATCTCGAAGCACAGGTCCATCCGGTCGGCTTTCACGTGCAGCAGGAGATCGCCGGGAGTGGCGGGTGCGGTGTGCACGGAGCCGGTCAATTCGGTGAACGGCCGCAGCGACTTGGGGCGCGGGCCCGAGAACAGTCGGTCCCAGGCGGCGGACCCGACGCCGACGATCGCGGTGAGGGCAGCATCGGGTACTCGGGATCCCACTGACGAGACCAGGCCGACGAGATCAGACAGCCCGTCGCGGACCGTTTCTTCGCCGCCATCGTTGATCGTCAACACGAGAAAAACGGCGGACGACGTCTTGCGGGTGAGGATGGTCTGCGAATTTGGCATGATTCCACCCTAGCCCGAGATCGGAAACTCCCCGGTTTGTGCCCCGAACCGGGCTCTTCAGTGAACTCGACGCCCGGTGGGAACGCTGGTCTAAAGCTCTCCGAACGCAACAATGGCCGACAACCCTCTCGGGTGCCGGCCATTGTCGGTTAGTTCAGATCAGCGGAAACTGCAGATCAGAAGAACGCGGGACGGAAGGTCTTGTACCAAGACTCCTGGAAACGTTCCTGCCAGTAGTCCCACCAGTGCGCACCGTCGGGCGAGATGTGGGTGGTCAGGCGAACGCCGGGCACGGTGGCCAGGCGACCGATGTACAGGTTCGAGCTGGTCGATGCGGCGACCTCGAGCGGAACCATCTGAGCGAACTTCGTGGGGTTGAAGTTGCCGCTGCCGGGGGTCAGGCTCGAGTCGTACTTGCTGCCGACACCGGTGCCCGACGAGACGTAGACGCGCTTGCCGGCGAGGTTGTTAGCCGAAAGGAAGGGATCGTTGGCGAACCAATCGCCAGCCGGGTAGAAGCCCCACATGTTGTTGGGGTTGCCGCCCATTTCCGCAACCGAAGCCTGGATGCCCTGCGTGAAGCCGGGCATGGTGACGGTCGGGTAGCCGCTGTAAGACGCGACAGCGTCGTAGAAGCGGGGGTGGCGCGAAGCGAGGTTCAGCGCCGCGGTACCCGACATCGACAGACCGGCGATGCCGTTACGACGGTTGTCGCTGCCGTGCCTGGTCTTCATGTAGCGGGGGAGTTCCTTGGTCAGGAAGGTTTCCCACTTGTTGAGGCCCAGAGCCGGGTCGCGCTGCTCCCAGTCGGTGTAGAAGCTGCCGCCGCCACCGAACGGGATCGCCACATTGACACCCTTGTTGGCCATGAACTGGGCAACGCGGGTGTTCTGCAGCCAACCGCTGGTGTTGTTCGGGGCACGCAGACCGTCAAGCAAGTACAGGGTCGGCTTGTTGGCGCCGCCACCGGAAACGATGTGCACCTTGACGTTCTTGTGCATTGCACGCGAGTACACGTTCTCGAACGAGGGCGCTGCCTCGGCTTGAGGTGCGACTGCGACTGCGGTTCCGACGAGGGTCGCCAGCGAGGCGGCCACGATCGTCAGGCGTTTGCCAACGCTCTTGAGCATATAAATCCTTCGGTCTGTTCATCGCGGCACGCGTCCGCTGCATCGTGAAGCCAGCGCCGCACTTTGATCGGGTCGACGACGCGTGGGCCTTAAGGCCCAGGTGTGCCCCCGCACGACTGGTCACGTTAACGGACTTGGGACGCCTCCGCAAAGGGTTCGAGCAGTCTTGGCGCTGGTCGTTACTTGTTTCTGGGGGACAAACCAGCGGTCAAGTTACGAATTGATAACCGTCATTCAATGATGTGACTTATCTCGCTATCTCGGTTGCGTTGTAGTTGGAGCTACGCCAACTTCACATATCCGTTGGGAGTCAGCTCGTAGACCGGGTCGGGGCCAACGTCGCCGTAGCCCTCGTTGCGGAGGGACACCCGTTGGTTCTTGAAGGTAGATGTGCGCGCCAACTCGGGCACTACCCGCAGATATAGCGGTACGGCGTACTCGGGAAGGCGGCTGCGGAGTTCAGCGGCTAGGAGTGACGGGTCGAAGCCCTCCTGGACCACCAGGGCGGCCATTCCGGCACGACCGTCCGCCCCGGGCACCGTGACCCCGTAGACGACGGATTCGTCAATGCCGTCGATGGCGTTGAGTGCGGCTTCCACCTCGGTGGTCGCGACATTCTCGCCTTTCCACCGGAATGTGTCGCCGAGGCGGTCGACGAAGGCAATATGCCGGAAGCCCTGGTCGAGCACCATGTCGCCGGTGTTGAAGTAGGCGTCGCCCTTTTTGAAGGCGTCGCGCAGGATCTTCTTCTCCGTCGCCGCGGGATCGGTGTAGCCGTCGATGCGGGCCATCGGGGTGATCTTGCCGAGCAGCAGACCCGGGGTACCCCTGGGCACTTTGACGGCACGTCCCTGCGCGTCGCGGATGGGGAGCCCGGTGTCTTCGTCGGCGGCCACGATCGCGTACGGGAGTGGGCAAAATCCGACGGTCTGCCGTTGGTCGAGGACGTTGACGAAACCGATATTCGATTCGCTGGCGGCATAAAATTCGACAACCCGGTCCACCCCGAAGCGATCGACAAATTCGTCCCAGATCTCTGGTCGAAGACCGTTGCCCGCGGCTAGTCGGATGGTGTGGGTGCGGTCGGTCGGCTTGGCGGGTTGTGCCAACAGGTATCGGCAGAGTTCGCCGATGTAGCAGAACGCGGTTGCCTCGTTCTCGATCGCCTGGTCCCAGAATTTGGAAGCCGAGAACTTGGGGCTCACAGCTAGGCATGAGCCGGCCGCGATGGCCGTCGACACGCAGATGGTGAGCGCATTGTTGTGA
Source organism: Gordonia sp. 34D (assembly GCF_056682775.1). Taxonomy (NCBI): domain Bacteria; kingdom Bacillati; phylum Actinomycetota; class Actinomycetes; order Mycobacteriales; family Gordoniaceae; genus Gordonia; species Gordonia sp. 34D. The sequence continues at coordinate 3,227,178 of NZ_CM155293.1, forward strand.
TAGAAGGGCAGCGTCACGAACATGACGTCGTCGGGCCGCAAGCGCAGACCAATCGAGAACCCATTCATCGCGACCTGCCAGCGACCGTGGCTCATGACGCTGGCCTTGGGCCAGCCCGTGGTTCCCGACGTGAAGATATAATAGGCGGGCTCGTTGGCCTGAATCTGCGACGCGGCAGCCGGGTTAGCTTCGGCGCGGGGATCCGACTTCGCGAGGGCGGCACCCTTTGAGTCGAGACTGTCGAACTCGATGGGAGCGATCGCGGTGTCGATGCCGGGCAGCAATTCACCGCATTCGGGGTCGTGCAGCACTTGCAGTGGGGCAGTGCTCTTGTTGGCTTCGACGAGAACAGCGAAACTGTGGTTGAGGGCGTCGCCCGGCTGGTTGTAGTTGATCATCGCGGCCACGGCACCGAGCTTCACCACCGCCAGCATCGCGATGACGCATTCGGGACTGTTGTGAGCCATGATCGCCACCGCGTCGCCGCGCTGCACGCCCCGCTCAGTGAGTACCGCAGCCCACCGGTTGGCCCGACGATTGCACTCACCGTACGAATAGATGGTGGGCCCGGTCCGCAGGAATGGGCTGTCGGGATGTTTGGCGGCCGATTCAGCGAACGTCTTACCGATGCTCCATCGCCGGTTCGGGTTGATCGTCAACATCGACCGCTGCTGCTTGGCCAGCACCGGCACATCCCGCAGCAGACCGCCCACCCCCTTCACCAAGCTGCGCCAAGTGATAGGGCTGGGTTGGGACGTGGTCGCGGCATTCACGAAGATTCCTCCAATACTTGGGTTGGCCCAAGTATTGGAGGAATCCCGTTCGCGCGGGGCGCTTTTCGTGCGTTCAGCTACCGAGTGGCGTTGCCAACGGGGATTTCGACGGCATCTTCTGCGGTGCCCTGCACAATCTTGACCGGCTCGGTCTCCTTCGCGATCGTCAGACGCAGTGGGACTTCCTTGGTCAGCAGCACGGCGATAAACGTGATGATCGCAACGGCGGCCGATATCGCGAAGACCGGACCGAAGGCATCGGAGTAGGCGTGGTGGAACGCCTCCTGGATGGCCGCGGGGAGCTTTGTGATGTCGAGGTTGGTGTCTCCGCCAGACCCCATCGCGCTGTCGGGGATATTCATCGCACGCAACGCGTCTTTCAAGTTCCCGAACACCAAGTTGGTGAGCACGGCACCGAGAACCGAAACGCCAACCGCGCCGCCGAGTGACCGGAAGAACGAGACGGCGGCCGACGTAGCGCCAATTTCGGTGACGTCCACAGTGTTCTGAACGGCAAGCACGATGTTCTGGATCAGCGCGCCGACGCCGATGCCAGCGATCGCCATAAAGATCGCCACCTGCCAGTAGGGCGTTGTATGGCTGATGGTGCCGAGTCCGCCGAGCCCGACCAGGAGGGCGGTGGCACCGAACACCATGATCGGCTTCCACCGGCCGGTGCGGCTGACGATCTGACCGCCGATCGTGGCGCTCAGCATCTGCGAAATGATCATCGGGAACGTCATCAGTCCGGCGATGGTCGGCGAGTAGCCGCCGCCAAGCTGGAAATACTGCGTCAGGAAGACACCCGGACCGAACATTGCGACGCCGACGGCGAGGCTCGCGATGATCATCAGAATCGTGGTGCGGTTGTTCAACACCCGCAACGGCAGCATTGGCTCCGGGACCCGCAGTTCGACGAACACCGTCAACGACGCGGCAATGGCGAACGCCACGGCGAATGCAGCGGTCTGCCACGAGAGCCAGTCGTAGGAGCTGCCTGCGAAGGTGACCCACAGCATTGGCAACGCGGCTGCGATCGACAGCAGTACGGCACCCAGGTAGTCAATGCGTACGTTGTCGCGCCGAATGGTCGGCAAGTCGAGCTTCCACTGCAGCAGCACGAGTGCGACGATGGCCAGCGGTACGCAGACAAAGAAGGTCCAGCGCCAGCCCAAGTTATCGGTGATCACGCCGCCAAGCAGCGGGCCGGACACGGTGGCGACGGCCATCACGGCACCCATGTAGCCGGAGTATCGGCCGCGCTCGCGAGGCGAGACGATCGAACCCATCACCGACTGCGTCGTGGCGATGAGTCCACCCATGGCGAGGCCCTGCACGGCGCGTGCAACCATCATCAGCCAAACTTCGTGCGCGAAGCCCGCGGCGATCGATCCCGCGACAAACATGATGATCGCGAGCTGAGTGAGGACCTTCTTATTGAAGAGGTCCGATAGCTTGCCCCAAATAGGGGTGCTGACGGTCATGGCCAGCAAGCTGGCCGTAATAACCCACGTGTATTGGCGCTGCGTGCCGTTCAACGACGCCATGATGGTCGGCAGTGCCGTCGACACGATGGTCGTCGAGATCATTGCCGTGAAGAGCGCGGCCAGCAGGCCGGTCATCACGCTAAGGACTTCGCTATGGGAATACGTTTTCGGCGCCGCTGAAGCGGGAGCGGTTGTGCTCATGCGCGGTCCCTTCGTGCAATCGGGGTGGGTTCGGTGGTTTCGGCTAGAGCATCGATCACGGAGATCACGTGTTCGTGGAGGTCGCGCAAGACCTCCGCTGCCTTCGCGGCTCGCTCCGGATCCCAGTCCTTCATCGAGTCGGCGAAAAGTTGGGTGATTTGGTCGTCGCGCGCGGCCGCACGCTCGCGTCCCGCATCGGTGATCGACAGCAGGCTGGCGCGCGCATCGGTGGGATCGGGTCGCCGGATGACGAAGCCATCCTCTTCAAGAGCGGCAACCGTGCGCGAAGCGACCGGCAGTGAGATGGCTAGGTGGTCGGCGAGTTCGGTAGTGCGACGGTCGCCGGTCCGGAGCAATTTCAGGGCGCGGAACTTGGTGCTGACGATGCCGCGTGATTGATTGCGGTGCCGGGCCGCTTGAAACGCGCGGACGATGTCGAGCATTTCCGAGACGAGCGGGCGGGCTTCATCGGCGTTGATCACGGGCACTCCTTTCAAAATGAGAGAAGGCCACAGTAGAACCAGTTGCTTACCCTATGCAACTAAGAGATTTCGGGCACTCCGCCAGCAAAGGGCACAACGACCCCCGGGGTAGTCTCGGTCACAGTCGAACAGCATCTTTAGAAGAGGTCGGGGTTAGTGAGCGCACAAGTAGATGGAGCCGGTAAAAATGCGGCTGACGCAATCGTCGTCGGTGGCGGACTAGCCGGTCTGGTAGCCACATACGAGCTGACGCAAGCCGGTCGCAAGGTGATCGTCGTCGATCAGGAGAACCGGGCCAACCTTGGCGGTCAGGCTTTCTGGTCACTGGGCGGATTGTTCCTGGTTGATAGCCCTGAGCAGCGTCGTATGGGAATCAAGGATTCCCCGGATCTGGCTCTCCAAGATTGGATGGGTTCTGCCGGATTCGACCGCGAAGATGAAGACTATTGGCCGCGTCAATGGGCGCGGGCGTACGTCGAGTTCGCGTCCACCATCAAGCGTCAGTACCTCCACGATTTGGGGCTCCGATTCACCCCGGTCGTCGGGTGGGCCGAACGCGGGGGCGGTTTTGCCGATGGTCACGGTAATTCTGTGCCGCGCTTTCACCTGACGTGGGGCACCGGCCCCGAGGTAGTCCGGGTCTTCGCGGAACCGGTGCTCGAAGCCGAGAAACGCGGACTCGTGACGTTCGCCTTTCGCCACCGCGTCGATGAACTGATTACTGAGGACGGCGCGGTCGTCGGCGTTCGTGGCCGTGAACTCGAGCCGTCAACCACCGAACGCGGAGTTCCCAGTTCGCGTGTCGAAACGGGCGATTTTGAACTCCGCGCCCCGGCCGTCATCGTCACCTCCGGCGGCATCGGCCACAACCACGATCTGGTTCGCGAAAACTGGCCGGTCGACCGGCTTGGTCCGGCCCCGAAATTCATGATCGCCGGCGTCCCCGACTACGTCGATGGCCGCATGCTGGCGATCACCGAAGCCGCAGGTGGCAACATCGTCAACCGCGACCGCATGTGGCACTACACCGAAGGCATCCAGAATTGGGATCCCATCTGGTCCGACCACGCCATCCGCATCATCCCGGGACCGTCGTCCCTGTGGCTCGACGCCGACGGCAACCGTTTGCCCGCACCCAACTTTCCGGGATTCGATACCAATGCCAGCATGAAAGCGATCCTCGACACCGGCTACGACTATTCGTGGTTCGTGTTGACGAAGTCGATCATCGAGAAGGAATTCGCCCTGTCCGGCTCGGAGCAGAACCCGGACATCACAGAGAAATCGTTGCGCACGGCGGCCAAGAGTCGCCTCGCGAAGGGGATGCCGGGCCCGGTGGCAGCGTTCACCGAGCACGGCGTCGACTTTGTGGTCCGCGACAATCTCGCCGAACTGGTCGAGGGAATGAATGAGATCGGTCGCGGCGGACATATCGACCTGCAGTCGCTGGAACGCATCATTTCGGCTCGTGACTCCCAGATCGACAACTCGTACACCAAGGATGCCCAGATGATGGCGATCCACAATGCGCGCAGTTTTATCGGCGACAAGATCGTTCGCGTCGCGAAGCCGCACAAGCTGCTCGACCCGGCTCAGGGCCCGCTGATTGCCGTTCGTCTCAACATCCTGACCCGAAAGACATTGGGCGGCTTGGAAACCAACCTCGACTCCCAGGTGATGCACCCGGACGGCACCGCCTTTGACGGCCTGTACGCCGCCGGTGAGGTTGCTGGCTTCGGTGGCGGAGGCGTTCACGGCTACAACGCCCTTGAAGGCACGTTCCTTGGCGGCTGCATCTTTTCCGGTCGCGCCGCGGGTCGTGCTGTCGCGCGGCAGAAACGAGCCTGATCCCGCCTGCCCGGAGTGACGTTACCGCTCGTGGCGGCCGGGAGCGTCGTCCTCCGGCGGTGATGCGTAGCGGTTGACGTCGGGCATGGGACGCGTCGGGTCGGCCATGGGATACGGGGAGAAACCGTCGTCGCCAGTGGGTCGACGGAAGATCTCCGTATCGGTCATGTCGGCCGGACTCGTCGCGTAACCCGGCTGCTCATATCCCGGCTGCTCATATCCCGGTTGGGCAAACATCTCGGTCGGAGCGGCGGCGTTAGCATTCGCTTCGGACGTCGGCGGGATCTGCGTCGGCAGAATCGTTGTCTGCGGATCCGGCGCTTGCTCGTGGGTCCCAAAGTGTTCCTCGGGACCGTCCGGCTGCGGCCCATCGTCGATCGCCGATCCACCATCGGGATTGTCCGGGCCGGTATCGTCGCGTCGACCGCGCCACATCAGGAATGCCCACGTGAGCAGGCCCAGCGCACCCAAAACTCCGAGAATGATCGGGACAATGGTGCCGCCCCAGCGGAGCTGGTTCACGTAGCCCTTGGCGCGGTCGGCCTGCTGAGCGACCGTCTCTTTGCTCCACTCGAACCGCGCCTTCAGCGCATCCATCCGGAAGTCCTGAACGGCTTTCGGGGCGGTGTCGTCGTCCGGCGCCCGGAAGTACTGTTCCTGATCCTCCATGCCGTACAGGATGGTGCCGGTCACCGGTTCCACATACACGTGGCGGGTCGCCTTGGCGAAGCGGTGCATCGTGATGATGTCTTTGCTCTTCACGCCCTTGCCCCTAATGCCCCACCACTTGGCTGGCATATCGAGCATGGTGCCGAGTGAGGCCTCGCCCTGCGGGTCGGGAAGGTTCGACAGGTCGGTTTCGGGAACCTCGGCGACGAAGTGGTACGTCTTGACGCCGTCGATCTCCTTCTCGTCGACGAACTTGGCCGTCGCGTCCTGACGCGTGTTGGTGTCGTAGTAGTAGTAATCGCGCTTCTGGACGTCAAACCCGAACTTGTACTGGAAGCCCTTGCGGTCGTCGAGCTGCACCGAGGCATCGGCGACATTGCCGCCTTCGGGAACTGGCTCGAGCTGAAGGGAACTGACCACACCGTTCGGGGCCGACGACTTGCGGTCGACGGACACGCGGTCGACGGTCGCAGTGAGGAGGGCATCGTCGCAGGTCCGGTCATCGTTGCTCGACGCCATCGTCAAATCGCGTTCTTTGCCCGAAGCATCTCGAGTCCGATCAATCTGCACTGTCTGGCCAGACTGCAGGGTGGCCTGATTCGCGTCCGACGGGTCGACGATCACCGAACGCCGCTGCTGCGTCAGATGCGCTGTGAACTGCGCGGCTTTGGGCTTGGTGATGGAGCAGCGGTCGAAAATCGTGGCCGGGAACCGGTTGCCCGCATCTCCGTCCAGCGGAACGGTGGTCGCGATCGACGTGATGTCGAGATCGAGCGGCACCACCTTCAGCTTCGGCACGAGGTAGGTGGGGATAGCGATGGCCGCGCCGATGCACGCGACTGAAAGGAAGGCCAACAACGCCAGCGCGGCACGTTTCATATCCTTCTCGTCTCCTAAAGGTTGTTCAGTGTGGCGGGGGGTTAGCGTGCTCGGCGGTCGCGCTGCGCTTCCTTCATGATTCCAGCCATGTAACCGTAGATCTCGCGATCGGAAATGGCTTTCCACCGCGGGGCCAACAGCTTCATGTACTTCTCTACATACAACAGTTGTTTTCCGACGAGCACCAACTCCCGAGGCAGCCGCGCGTCGTGTGCTTTGGCGATCACCGCGAGCTGTCGGCCGAGGTCTGTGTAAGACAGGTCGGCCATCTCGGTGGTCGACAGCGGGGACGTGAGGGCCTGCAAATCGGCACCGCCCTGCTCGGTGGAGCCGGGATTGCGGACGGCTCCGAGAAGGAATATTGCGCGGCCAGCGGCGTCAAAGTCCCGTTTCACAATCAGATCGACAACGAGTTGTCGCAGCACGCGCCGGGTGCGGGGATTGAACCGTCCGACGATCCCGAAGTCGAGCATCACCAGCTTGCCGTCGGCGTCGACCAACACATTTCCCGCGTGGAGGTCGCCGTGGAAAAGGCCCCCGTGGAATGCCGAGTCGAGCAGCGACAGCAGGAGGTTGCGGCACAGGGCCTCGCCGTCGTGGCCTGCGGCGCGGACCCCGCGGATGTCGTCGATGCGGGTGGCGTAGATACGCTCCATCGTCATGACCCGAGACGTGGTGAGCTCGTCGTACACCTTTGGGACCCGAACGCGGTCGCCAAACGGTCCGGGCTGCAGGCAGTTAAACCACTCGACCATGGTGGCGGCTTCATTGCGGAAGTCGAGTTCGGAGTCGAGGCCGTCGGAAAAATCTTCGACGACGTGTTTGGCGCTGAGCATGCGCCCGTATTCGGAAATCTCAAGCAGGCCAGCCAGGCGCTCCATGATCGCTACGTCGGGGGCGAGGCGACCGGCAATTCCGGGTCGCTGAATTTTGACGACAACTTCCTCGCCGGTCTTCAACGTCGCCGTGTGGACCTGTGCGATTGACGCCGACGCGATCGGGTCCATGTCGAAGTCTGCGAACACCTCTTCGGGAGTGGAGCCAAAGTCGTCAATGAATACGCGGCGAATCTCGTCGGGGTTGGCGGGCGCGACTTTGTCGAGCAGCGTGTCGAACTCAGAAGACAGCGTGTTGCCGAAGACTCCGGGGCTCGAAGCGATAAGTTGCCCCAACTTCACGTATGCGGGGCCGAGGCGCTCGAAGGTGCAGCGGACTTCGTGCGCGACGGACTGGGTGCTCGGTCGATGTCCCCGGATGATGCCGGTGACCGAGCCCGTGACCAGGCGTCCCACGCCAAAAGCGGCCTGACCTGCGGTGGTGGCAAATCGCGTGACCTCGGTGACCGCCGACACGCGGGGAAGCCGGTTGCGCGCAGGCGCACTCGGATCGGTCTCATTGGTTATCACAGTTCCTCGAGTGTAGTGGACATTATCGCCGTCGGTCGGGTGCAAACTGCGGTGGCGACCGCTTCCGACGTGACCGGGCGTACACTCGTCGACAGTTTTCGATCAATGGTCGATAACCGGTATGGGAGCGCACATGAGTGAAGAGTTTCGGGCCGATCTGGTGGTTGTCGGCGCAGGTGTCGCCGGGCTGACGGCCGCGCTGGTGGCCGCACGCCGTGGGCTGTCCGTTGCGGTGCTCACCAAAGGCAAAGCCTGGGAGAACTCCGGTCACGAGCAGTCGACAGCGACCTTCTACGCGCAGGGAGGGATCGCCGTCGTCGAACCGGACAACCCCGAAGACTCGGTGGCACTGCACCTGGCCGACACGCTGGCGGCGGGTGCCGGCCTTACCGATGCGGAGTCGTCGGAGCCAATTCTGGCCGATGGTTTCGACGCCGTTACTCAGCTCGTCGACTGGGGTGCGCAATTCGATCTCGACGCCGACGGCCGCTTTCGTCGGACTCGCGAAGGCGGTCACAGCGTTCGGCGAATAATCCATGCCGGTGGGGATGCCACCGGTGCGCGGGTTCAGCAGGCCCTCGCAACGGCGGTCGCGAAGGCACCCGTTCGGGTGCTGCATCATGCGTGCGCCACGCAAGTGCTGATCGACGATGGTCGTGCCGTGGGATTGGAATATGCCGACGACTCGGGCCGACACATCGTCCGGGCCCCCGCGGTCCTGATCGCCACCGGGGGACTCGGCCATCTGTATTCGGCGACTACGAATCCGTCCGGTTCCACCGGCGACGGCATTGCGCTCGCGCTCCGGGCGGGAGCGTGCGTTGCCGACCTGGAGTTTGTGCAGTTTCACCCGACGATGCTGTACGTACCCGGCGCACGCGGTCGGCGCACGCTGGTCAGCGAAGCGGTGCGAGGCGAAGGGGGCGTCCTCGTCGATGTGAACGGCGATTCGGTGACTGCCGGTGTGCACCCGATGGGTGATCTCGCGCCCCGCGACGTGGTGGCGCGCGCGGTGACGGCGGCGATGGCGCGTACCGGGCAACCGCACGTGTGGCTCGACATCTCGGCTATCGACAACTTCGAAGAGCGATTCCCGACGGTGACAGCCGGTGTACGCGCTTCCGGATTGGATCTGACGGGGAATCGGCTTCCGGTGGTTCCGGGTGCGCACTATCTGTGCGGCGGAGTGGTGGTCGATGGCGGCGGCCGGACTAACGTTCCGGGCCTGCTCGCCGCGGGTGAAGTTGCCCGCACCGGGCTCCACGGTGCCAACCGGCTCGCGTCCAACAGCCTGCTCGAGGGGCTGGTGATGGGCCGCGCGGTTGCTCGCACAGCAGAGGAGTTGAGCGCAGGGGAGTTGGGCGCAGAGGGCTCGACGGCAGAAGGATCGACGACGGATCAGGGGGCGACGTGGGCTGCCGCTTCGCCGGCTGAGCTCCCCGCCTACGACCGCACAGCACTGCAAGACGCGATGTCGTCGAGCGTGGCGCTCGATCGCAGCGCGGAAGGCTTGGATCGGTTGGCACAGCTGCTTGAGGCGGCACCCCTGCGCAAACTCGACTCGGTGACTGATGCCGAAGACGCGAATCTGACGTTGACCGCGCGAGCGGTGATCGCGGCTGCGCGAATCCGCGAGGAGTCCCGTGGCTGTCATTATCGCGCCGATTTTCCCGAAACCAGCACCGTCGCAGCGTCGTATATGTTTGTTTTAGCCGACCAGGCGTTTGTCGAGGTTGACGCAGACGTAATTCGGGCCGGACATTTCGCGCCTGATTCGCTTCGCAAATAGCTACTGTCAGGGGTGCTCCGTAAGCTTTGATCTGTAGGTTCTCCCGGGGGACTCCACGAGAAAGTGATGTGCAATGCGCGGTTCAGGCTGCTGGTCGGCGATCGTTGCGGCCCCGCACGAGCGAGTTGCCCTTCGATTGACCCCCACTCACGAGTGGCTGGTGGGTTGTGACCTCCCGGCGGGGCATGTCGGTCCGCACGGGTCCGACGGCGAGCAAATGCACTCCGGCCGCCGCAAGTGGCTGCTGTGGGGTGACTATGCCCGCGGTTCGCAGAATCTCTCTGACGAGTTTGAGTGTCCGTCGCGGGCCCTCGACGGTGCGCCATGCCTCTTTTTCGCCGGACACGGCGGCCAACACCGCTATGCGGCGCCGGTTGGTCGCGATTTTCCGGAACCTCTTGCACAGGTCCCGCCCGCGCCTGCCCCGAGTCAGCCGCTGCCGCGTCAGGCTCCAGCTCGACCCCAGCCGCCCGTATCCCAACCGCCAGCACCCCAACCGCCAGCACCCCGGGCGCCTGCGCCTCAGCCACCGGAATGGGCGCGTCGTGCGGGATACACCGAGCCGATAGCACCGGCACCTGCGGCGGCCGCACGTAGCGCGAGTGCGCTCGACGAGTTGTTTGCGGGTATGCCGAGTCTGAAGGATCTCCCGCACACGGACATTCTGGCGTTTCCCGAGGAGAGCTTCCGCCAGCCCGCCCCTGCCTGGCCAACGGCGCGCGGTACGTATGTCGCCGAACATCACGTGGCTCAACCCGTCGTAGCCGAGCCCGTCGTGTCTGGTCCCGACCGGTTCTACCCGGCCGAAACCATCATCGACGTGGAACCCGTCGAGATCGATGGGGCAGGCGCTCGTAGTCGCCATCGCATTCCCGAACCTCCCCGGGCTGCCGAGCCGGAGGCGAGGTCGGAAATGCTGCAGATCCGTCAGGCCACGTCGACGGTGCTGACGACGCCCCTCGTTGAGGTGGTCTCGTCGGGCATGGATCCGGTCCGCATGGGCGTACCGACCGCAAGGCACTCGTTGCCTCGCGATGCTGACATTGCGTCGATTGCCGCGGTGGTTCAGGAAGTCGCGGCTCAGATGCGAACCGATCCGCAATATGGCGCGCGACGCGAAGTCTCGCTGGCGCTGCACGATGTTGCCGCCTCGCTCGGGCGCCTCGCCGATGCCCTGAAGCCGCGCTGACGCGGAGCACTGCTTCTGATACCCCCTAGGGGTAGACAAGTGTCAAATTCAGGCGTACAACTGAATTGGTGATACCTACAGGGGGTATCCGAATGCAGGAGTACGGAGTGGAAATGGCCACCGATACGCACGCCGCCAAGCATCAGGATGAGCACGAACATCACGGCTACATTCCGGAAAAGGAAAAGTTCGTCCGTCGGCTCAAGCTGATCGAAGGTCAGGCGCGTGGACTGCAACGCATGGTCGACGAAGAGGCCTACTGCATCGACATCTTGACGCAGGTCTCGGCAATGACCAAGGCCTTGGAATCGGTCGGGCTTGGACTCCTGCACGCCCACATGGATCACTGTGTGGTCGAAGCCGCCCGTGAATCCGACGAAGCCGCCGCGGCCAAGGTTGAGGAAGCCATGAAGGCCATCACTCGCCTCGTTAAGTCCTAGGCAGGCAAAGAGCGGGCCCACGACCGCAGCGGCGTAAGCCAACACCCACGTACATACCTGTAACTGAGCAACATCGAGGAGAAGAAATCATGAGCGAAACCACCACCGTCACTGTCACCGGCATGACCTGCGGCCACTGTGCGGCCTCGGTACGCGAAGAGATTTCCGAAATTCCGGGCGTCCAGCGGGTCGATGTCGACGTAGACAGTGGTCGTGTCGACATCACCAGTGACTCGCCGCTCGATCCGGCCGTCGTCGACGCTGCCGTCGTCGAAGCCGGCTACCAGATCCAGTGACCGAGCTGTCGAGCCCGGTTGCGCGGATCGTCGCATTCGCCGCCGGGCTCGCGATCGTTTTCGGGGCGGCCTTCGGTGTCGGCAAGGCCGTCGGGCCTTGGGACAGCGATCAGCAGCCCTCGCATAGCCAAATGGTCGACCACCAAGAGGAAGGGACTCACCCATGACTCGGGCAGCAGCCGCTGATCGCGAAGTGGACCTCGAACTCATCGGAATGACCTGCGCGTCATGCGCCAACCGCATCGAACGCAAACTCAACAAGCTCGACGGCGTAACCGCCACCGTGAACTACGCGACCGAACAGGCACACGTCGAATTTGCCGAGGCCTTGACACCCGATGACCTCATCGAGGCCGTCCGGTCCGCAGGTTATGACGCGCAGAAGGTAGTTCCGCCATCGGTCACCACTGATACCTCCGACGCCGACGGTGAGCCGGTGGCGACACGGGCCGAGACCGAGCTCGCCTCGCTGCGTCAGCGGCTGATCGTCTCGGCCATCCTGTCACTGCCGGTCATCGTCCTCGCCATGGTTCCCGCCTGGCAGTTTACGAACTGGCAGTGGTTGTCGTTGACGCTCGCCGCACCGGTCGTGGTGTGGGGCGCGTTGCCCTTCCACCGCGCTGCGTTCGCGAGCGCCCGCCACGGAACCACCACGATGGACACCTTGGTGTCGGTGGGTACGCTTGCCGCGTTCGGGTGGTCCATCTACGCCCTGTTCTGGGGCGACGCCGGGGTTCCCGGAATGACCCACGGCTTCGACCTCATCGCCTCCCGGGGCGACGGATCGTCAAATATCTACCTCGAGGCCGCCGCCGGTGTCACCACCTTCTTACTGGCCGGCCGCTATTTCGAGAAGCGATCGAAGCTCCGCGCTGGCGACGCTCTGCGCGCCCTCGCCGAAGTCGGCGCTAAAGACGTGACGGTGCTGCGTGCCGGACGCGAGGTGACAATTCCGATTGGTGAACTCGCCGTCGGGGAACGCTTTGTGGTGCGGCCCGGTGAAAAGATCGCGACCGACGGTGTTGTGGTCGCCGGTGCATCGGCGGTCGACCAGTCGATGCTGACCGGTGAGTCCATGCCCGTCGAGGTGTCCGTCGATGACAAGGTGGTCGGCGGAACCGTCAACGCGCACGGTCGCCTTGAAGTTGAGGCAAACGCGGTCGGTGCCGATACCGCGCTGGCGCAGATGGCCAAAATGGTCGCCGATGCGCAGGCGGGAAAAGCGCAGGTGCAGAGGCTCGCCGACCGGATCTCCGCCTACTTCGTGCCGGTCGTCATCGCCATCGCCGCAGGTGTCCTCGGCTTCTGGCTCGGCGTCGGCGGGGGACTGACCCTCGCCATGACCGCTGCGGTTTCGGTGCTGGTGATCGCCTGCCCGTGCGCCCTCGGCTTGGCAACGCCGACCGCATTGATGGTCGGTACAGGTCGCGGCGCGCAACTTGGCATCCTGCTGAAGGGCCCGGAAGTTCTCGAGTCCACTCGCGCTGTCGATACGGTGGCGCTCGATAAGACCGGAACCGTCACCACCGGCGAGATGACCGTGCACGACGTCATCGCCGCCGACGGTGTGGATGCCGACGACATGCTGGCACGGGCCGCGGCCGTCGAAGCGAACTCGGAGCACCCGATCGGCCGTGCCGTCGTCGACCGCGCGACTGTCCGGGGACTAGACCTCCCCAACACCGCGGACTTCCGCAACCTGGCCGGTGCCGGCGTAACCGCCGTCATCGACGGCTTGCGCGTCACCGTTACGGGGCCGCGCGATGTGCCGGTCCCGCTCGACGATCGGATGGGCCAAGTGGTCGCTGAGGCATCAGCGCGCGGCGCGACACCCGTTGTCGTGACCTACCTCGACAGCATCGCAGGCGTGATTGTCGTGGCCGACACGGTGAAACCGACGTCGGCTGCTGCCATCGCCGAGCTCAAGCGCATGGGGCTGCGGCCAGTGCTGCTGACCGGCGACAATGCCGGTGCTGCCGCACATGTCGCCGCCCAGGTAGGCATCGACGAAGTCATCGCCGATGTGACCCCGGACGGCAAGGTCGACGCCATCGCCCGCCTGCATGCCGAAGGTCGCGTGGTCGCGATGGTCGGAGACGGCGTCAACGATGCGGCAGCGCTGGCCTCGGCCGATCTAGGTATCGCCATGGGAACCGGTACCGACGTCGCGATCGAGGCGGGCGACCTGACGGTCGTCAGCGGCGATCTGTGGGCCGTCGTTGATGCGATTGCGCTGGCACGCAAGACGCTTGGCACCATCAAGGGGAATCTGTTCTGGGCTTTCGCCTACAACGTGGCAGCCCTTCCGCTGGCGGCAGCGGCGCTGCTGAACCCCATGATGGCTGGCCTCGCGATGGCGTTCTCGTCGGTCTTCGTCGTCGCGAACAGTCTGCGTCTCCGCGGTTTCCGGTCCCGCAGGCAGTAGCAGCACGGCGGTAGCAGCACGGCGGTTGGGGAACTGCCTCCCTACACCGCAGCCAGCGCGATGACGCGATCGGCTGCGTCCATCACCTCGGGGTCATGGGTGGCGATCACCGTAATGCAACCCGATTCGGCGGTGACCCGCTTGATGAGCTCGGTGATCTGGCCAGCCTGACTGCGGTCGACGGCGGCCGTCGGCTCGTCGACCAAGAGGAGCCGTGGGCGGTGGACGATGGCGCGGGCAATCGCCACTCGCTGCCGCTGACCGCCGGACAAACTCTCCGGTCGGGCCTTGAGATGCCCGGACAGGCCGACCTCGTCGAGCAGTTCCACCGCACGCGCACGCGCCTTCGACGGACGCTCGCCAGCAATGGTCGCCATCGCGAGCACCTGGTCCAGAACTGTCAGGCCGGGAAGCAAGTTACCCGACTGGAAGACGTAACCAATCTGGGTGCGGCGCAATCGGTCACGCTCGCGGACGGACTGCGAGGTCACGTCGGTGCCGTCGAGCATCACGGTGCCCTCGGTTGGCTGACGCAACACGCCGCACACGCCCAACAAGGTCGACTTACCCGACCCGGACGGACCGACAATCGTCGTGACGACACTCGGCTCAAATGACTCGTTGAACTTATCGAGGATTACTAGGCGTTCCTCGCCGGAACGGTATTCGACGTTGATATTGCGAAGGTCGAGGCTCATCGGGAAGCTCCCAGCATGGTCAAAGGATCGGCGGTCACGACCCAGCGGAGGGTGACGGCAGAACCGACCAGCGAGGCCGCGATCACCGCGAAGGTCGTCGTTGCGAGGGACGAGAACGGAAGGTCAAACGGGACGGCATCGCCAAACAGCAGGCCGAGGCCGTACGCGACGGCCGATCCGAGGATGGTCGCCAGGCCCACCACGATCGCCGCCTGGGCGAGGGTGGTGCCGATCAACGACCACCGCGAGACCCCGAGGGCCCGCTGCAAGGCGTACACGCCCTGTCGCTGCAGCACCCAGACCGCGAAAAACGCGGCGACAATCAGCGGAGCAATCACATAGAGGAACGCCAGGATGGAGTTCATTGTCAGCCGCTCGCCCGAGTACCCGGGCGCGGCCTCAAGCATGGCCTCTTCGGAACTGAGTGTCGTATTGCCGAGCTGTGCGGGCGCATCGCCACCCAGAACGACGATGGCGGCGGCCGTGCCGCGCTGGCGGTCGTTCAAGTCGGTGGTGCCGTAACGAATGGTTCGCCAAGTGTCGAGCGAGGTGTACGCGGCAGGCACGTGGCCGTACGAGATCGTGTCGACGGTCCCAACCACACGCAGCACGATGTCGGTGTTGTCGACGGTGATCTGGTCACCGATGGCGACGCCGTCGTCGAGCAGCTTTGCGGAAACGATGACCTCATTCGGGCCGGTCGTGAGTTTCTCGCCGGTCTTGTTGCCGGGATTGAGCGGGCTGTTCGGATCGATCCCGATGACGGCCATATCGAGCGCGGTGTTCCGGTTCGCCTCACCGTGTGTCAGCGAGATGCCGATGGGGGTGGAGTCGACGTCGGGCAGCGCGGCCCACGCCTGCACGTCCGATTCGGCAATGGTGCTGCGATTGAAGTCGGTCGCGCCGTCGGCGAAGGCCACCGACTTGGCGTTCATTGCCCGCAGGGCGGACACCGTGTCGTTGCCGAGGCCAATGGTGAAGCCGGAGACCATGCCGACCAGAGCGGCGACTAGCGCAACCACCAGGCCTATCATCGCGAACCGCCCCCAGGCGGCTCGCAGTTCGCGCATTGCGATGAACAATTTCCACACCCATCTTTGAGACACCCTGTCGCGAAGAACGGTACAGGACGGCGACGGGGTGTCTCAAAATTGTTTAGCCCGCGTCGACGATAGCCTCGGTCGCACGGCACATAAACTCGATGACCTGGTCGGATGACTGGTCGGGCCCCACTTTATTGAGACTCGCGCCGACCAACGATTCAATCGCCGACACGATCAACTCGGGTTGGCGGGAATCGAGTTGGCCGACGGCATCGTGCAAGACGGCCGAGATCTGCTGATGCAGTTCCACAATGCGGTCCCGGGCCGACTCGGAGATTTTCGCTCCGCTCAGAGAACTCTGCAGGGTGTGCTCGCCACTGGCGGCTAGTTCCAGATTGCTCCGCACATACGCCACGACCGCCGCGCGGGCATCGGGCGCGGCCTCAACATCGGCGGCCACGCGCTGTGCCCACTCGGTGAATCCACGAGCGACGACCATATCGACTAGATCGTCGACGGAGGACACGTATCGATAAATGCTGTTGCGGGCGATTCCTGCTTCGGCAGCGACGGAAGCCGCAGTCAGTTTCCGGTCGCCGTCGCTGAGGAGGATGGCCTTGGTGCCGTTGACCAGGGCGGCGAGCACGGCCTCGCGATGTTCGACCACTGAGGCTGCACTGATTTTGGGCACAATCACCGCCTTCCGCTGTTCCGCTGGCGCCGATGGAATGCTACCTGTCGTAACCGACGGTTACGGATAACTTGCGACTCGCCTAGAATTGATACTCATGAGTACGCCGAACTTCACGCCCACTGCCGACCTCGTCGATGAGATCGGTTCCGATGTTCGCAGTTGCGATGCCCAGTTCACCCAGTACGGCGGCAATCGCGAATTTGTCGGTACCGTCACGACCGTCCGCTGCTTCGAAGACAATGCGCTGCTGAAGTCGATTCTCTCCGAATCGAATCCCGGTGGAGTGCTGGTGATTGACGGCGGCGGCTCGGTGCACACCGCGCTTGTCGGCGACATCATCGCCGAACTCGGACGCTCCAACGGCTGGGTCGGCATTATCGCCAACGGTGCCATCCGCGACTCCAAGATGATCGGCGAAATGGCGATCGGCGTCAAAGCCTTCGGCACCAACCCCCGCAAGTCCACCAAGACCGGTGCGGGCGAGCGCGACGTGCCGATCGAACTCGGCGGCGTCACCTTCAATCCCGGCGATCTCGCCTACTCCGACGACGACGGCATTGTCCTCGTCGCGCCTTCTGCCTAGATCTTCTTCCTCCGCTCAACCCTTTAGGAGAACCCATGCCGAAGCCTTCACCGTCTTACTTCAAGCGTCTCGGCGCTTTGGTCGCCATCGACGACGCGGCATCGCGTCCGACCCGTCCAATCCTGGAGTCGTACAGCGGCGCGGAAATGGCGACCATCCCGGTCGGGACCGCGGAAGATCTCGAACTTGCCGTCGCGCGGGCCCGCGCCGCTCAGGGCGCCTGGGGTGATCGACCCGTCGCCGAGCGCGCCAAGGTTCTCAACACGTTCGCTGAGTTGGTCCACATCAATGCCGACTCCCTCATGGATATCGCGCAGGCCGAGACCGGCAAGGCCCGCATCTACGCGCAAGAAGAAGTGCTCGACGTTGCGATGACCGCCCGGTTCTACGCACAGAACGGTCCCAAGATGCTCGCCGACCGCAAGGTCCCCGGCATGCTTCCCGGAGCGACTGACGTACGTGTCACCTACCAGCCCAAGGGCGTTGTTGGCGTTATCAGCCCGTGGAACTACCCGCTGACGCTTGCCGTTTCCGACGCTGTCGCCGCACTTCTCGCGGGCAACGGTGTGGTCATCAAACCCGACAGCAACACCCCGTACTGCGCGCTGGCGCTCGCCGAATTGCTCTACCAGGCTGGCCTGCCGCGCGAACTGTATGCCGTGGTTCCCGGTGCCGGATCGGTCGTTGGTCAGGCGATTGTCGCCACCACCGACTACGTCATGTTCACCGGGTCGTCGGCCACCGGTGCCACCCTCGCCAGCCAGGCGGGTGCACGCCTCATCGGCTTCTCCGCTGAACTCGGCGGCAAAAACCCGATGATCATCACCCGCAACGCCGACATCGACAAGGCTGTCGCCGGTGCCGCCCGCGCTTGCTACTCGAACTCGGGGCAATTGTGCATCTCAATCGAACGCATCTACGTTGATCGCGCGATCTCCGACGAGTTCACCGCCAAGTTCGCGCAGCACGTCAAGGACATGACGCTCGCCGCCACCTACGACTTCTCCGCCGACATGGGCTCGCTCGTCTCGGCTCAGCAGGTCGAGGCGATCGACGCCCACGTCACCGACGCCGTAGCCAAGGGTGCCAAGGTGCTCGCCGGTGGTCGTCGTCGGGCGGACCTTGGGCCCTTCTTCTATGAACCGACCGTCCTTGCCGACGTCACCGACCAGATGGAATGCTTCGGCGACGAGACCTTCGGTCCGCTGGTGTCGCTCTACCCGGTCGACTCCACCGACGAAGCCATCAAGCTCGCCAACGACACCGACTACGGTCTCAACGCCAGCATCTTTGCCGGTAGCGACGCTGAAGCGCAGAAGATCGCGGACCAGATCAATGCCGGCACCGTCAACATCAATGAGGGCTACGCCGCCGCATGGGGCTCCACTGCCGCACCGATGGGCGGCATGGGCATCTCCGGCATGGGCCGTCGCCACGGTGAAGAGGGCCTGTTGAAGTACTGCGAGTCGAAGACCATCGCGACCCAGCGTTTCATCGGCCTCGACGGTATCCGCGGCATCCCGCAGAGCGTCTACCTCAAGGTGACGCCAGCGCTCATCAAGTCCCTGAAGTTCCTGCCGGGACGGTAGTCCGGCGCCGACAGAAGTTGTTGCTTTGGTGGCCGTTAAGCGGCCAATGCTGACCGGTCCGGGGCCAACCCGGCGGCGGTGACGCCGGTGGCGAGCAAGTTGTCGGGCAGGTCTCCCGCAGCAAGCAGGGATGCGCCCGCACGGGCCAACGCCGGAGCCATCTGGATCCCGTACCCGCCCTGGCCAGCGAACCAGAACAAGCCATCGACGGTCGGATCGGGGCCGACGGCAGGGCTGCGGTCAACAGTGAACGACCGCAGCCCCGCCCACGATGCCGAAACACTCCGCACCGCAAGGAGAGTCGCCTCATGGAGGCGTTCAATAGCGCGCGCAATCTCCAAGTCGTCCGGCTTCGCATCCGACGGCATAGTCAACGTCTCATCCGCCGGGGAACACAGAAAACCGGCACCATCCGGCTTGAAATAAAAATCCTCACTCGCCGACATTGTCATGGTGCGGTTCACCGCGGTCATCGTGCGGTTCACCGCGGCCGTCGGCAAATCACGCGGTGCCGGAACCATAAAGGCGGTCCGCCGCAGGGGTGCAATCCCAATCGGGGCGGCACCGAACGTTGTCGCGACCTCGTCGCACCACGCGCCCGCAGCGTTCACCACGGTGCAGGCGCGGTGTTCGTTGCCAGCAGCGTCCGTCAGCACCCACAACGACCCTTCGCGTCGTGCAGCGACAACGCCCGCCGACCGCTTCACCACCCCGCCGCGCTGTCGCAGTCCACGCAGATATCCCTGATGAAGACCGTGAACGTCCAGCTCCAGTGACCCGTAGTCGACCATCGCGAGTGCGGTGTAGCCCGGCCGCAACATCGGATTGAGCGCCTCCGCGCTGGCACCGTCGACCAGTTCGATCGTCGACGCCGCCGGTCCGTGCACCGTCCGATATTGCTCCCGCAAACCGGGAACCTCGGAGTCGTTCGCGACGATCAGCAGCGGCAGGTCGGCAATCAGTGGGCCGTCCACAAAGTCGGGCGGCGAAAGGAAGAAATCGCGGCTCGCGCGAGTGATCGCGCGGACCGTCGAATTGCCGTAACTCTCCAAAAAGGTGGCGGCAGACCGACCAGTCGTGTGGTAGGCCAGCGTCGACTCCCGTTCAACTATCGCCACGCTGCGATGTTCGGCCAGCTCATAGGCGATGGAAACCCCGGCGATTCCACCGCCAATCACGATGACGTCGAAACTACTGTTCACCTGGACTCCCCTCGACCCGGTCATGGTTCACGGTGATGCGACGAAGTGCTCCTAAATCCCAGGCTAGCCCGGCTCGTTCTGACCGGCGAGGCGGTCGATCAGCGGCAACATCCGATAGGGGATAGCCTCGTGCATCACGACCGAGACCGTGGTGCGCTCCACGCCGGGCACGGCCAGGATGTAGCCGGCGATTCGATAGAGGTCGTCGGCGTCGGCGGCGGCGACGAGCAATTGCAGATCGGCAATACCAGAAATGCCGACAGCCTCCAGGACTTCGGGAATCCCATCGAGTTGATCGACGACTTCCTCAAGGCGATGCTGATCGACGACCACCGCAATGTAGGCGCGCAGCGGGAAGCCCAGGTCGCGGGGTCGCACCCGGCGATCGAACGGGGCCAGCAGCCCCTCGGTTTCCCACCTGCCCAGCCGTGCCTGGACGGTATTGCGGGCCATGGCAACGAGCCCGGCGAGTTGTACGCCGGAAGCTCGCGGGAACTCACAGAGGGCTCGGAGGATGCGCGCGTCGGTCCGATCGATGGTGGCCATACAGCACAGTATGGCCCGTCCAGCGTGGCAAATATTGGGCACTTTGATCAATCTAAGAAAGCGTCCTTGTGCAAGCTGCGGTGAATTGAGACGCTTGCCACAGGTATTCGAGGCAGTCCGAGTGCGATCCACGCGGATGTTCTCATCAGGAGGCTGATATGTCTGACCTAGACGACACCGTCCAACTCATCACGATCGCTGGCGAACGCCACATCCATCCCGACTTCTCCACCTACGTCGAAGATATCGGCACCGGTGAACTGCGCAAACTGTACGAGGACATGGTGGTTGTGCGGCGCATCGACGCCGAAGCGACCGCCCTGCAACGGCAGGGCCAACTCGGTCTGTGGGCCCCGCTGCTCGGGCAAGAAGCCGCGCAGATCGGTTCGGCCCGCGCGCTCGAAGCCGACGACTTCGTGTTTCCCAGCTACCGCGAACACGGCGTCGCCTACTGCCGTGGCGTGGAACTGAAAGAACTGATGCCGTTCTGGCGGGGGACGTCGCTGTCCGGCTGGGATCCTTACCGCTACAACATGGCGACGCCCGCCATCATCATCGGCGCGCAAACGCTGCACGCTGCGGGATACGGAATGGGCATCAATCTTGATGCCGCCAACGAACCCGACGCTGCGAACACTGCCGTGATCACTTACTTCGGTGACGGCGCCACCAGCCAGGGCGACGTCGCCGAGGCGATGGGTTTCGCCGCTAGCTTCGCCGCGCCCGTCGTCTTCTTCTGCCAGAACAACCAGTGGGCCATCTCCGAGCCGGTCGGAGTGCAGACCAAGGTGCCGATCGCGCGCCGCGGCCACGGCTACGGGATGCCGACCGTCCGGGTCGACGGCAACGACGTCCTCGCCGTCCTCGCCGTCACCCGCGCGGCACTCGAACTCGCGCGTGAAGGCGGTGGCCCCACGTTGATTGAGGCCGTCACGTACCGCCGTGGACCGCACACCACGTCCGACGATCCCACCCGCTATCGCACCGCTGACGACGATGCCGAGTGGATCCGCCGCGACCCCATTGAGCGGATTCGATTGTTCCTGGAAGCGGCCGGGTCCTTGTCGGAGGCCGACATCGCGGCGATCTCCGAGCACGCCGACCAAGCGGCCGCTGAGCTGCGGCGCGGCTGCCTGGCCTTGGCCGATCCGCCAGCCCTGTCGATGTTCGACAACGTGTACTCCGCCCCGCATCCGCTAGTCGACGCCGAACGACGCGACTACGAGGCCTACCTGCAGACTTTGGAGGCGTGATGACTGCCCCGGCCACGGCCGGACCCGTCCAGATGCCACTGGGGAAAGCCATCACGGCGGGCCTGCGACAAGCCCTCACCGACGACCCCAAAGTGGTACTGATGGGCGAGGACATCGGCAAACTCGGCGGCGTCTTCCGTATCACCGACGGGCTGCAAGCCGAGTTCGGCACCAACCGCGTCATCGACACCCCGCTCGCTGAGTCGGGAATCATTGGCTCGGCGGTGGGCCTCGCATTCCGCGGCTATCGACCCGTCTGTGAGATCCAGTTCGATGGCTTCATCTACCCGGCTTTCGACCAGATCGTCGCCCAGGTGGCCAAGCTTCACTATCGGACGGCAGGCCATGTGTCGATGCCGATCACCATCCGCGTTCCGTACGGCGGCGGGATCGGGGCCGTCGAGCATCACTCCGAATCGCCCGAAGGCTACTTCGCGGCGACCGCCGGATTACGGGTGGTGACCTGCAGTAATGCGGCCGATGCGCACACGATGATTCAGCAGGCGATCGCCTCCGACGATCCCGTCCTGTTTTTTGAACCGAAGCGCCGCTACTGGGAGAAGGGCGACGTCGATCTGGCGGCGAAGGCTGCCGACGGATTCCCGCTCCACAAGGCGCGCGTGGTTCGGCCAGGGACAGATCTGACGCTGGTGGTCTACGGCCCGCTCGTGACGACCGGCTTGCAGGCGGCGACCGTCGCCGAAGAGGAAGGCAGGTCCATTGAGGTGATCGACCTGCGATCGATTTCGCCGCTCGACACCGACACCGTGGCCGAGTCGGTTCGCAAGACCGGACGCTTGGTCATCGCACATGAGGCACCTGTCTTTATGGGGGTAGGCGCCGAACTCGCGTCGCGCATCATGACCGAGTGCTTCTACTCGCTGGAAGCCCCCGTCGAACGGGTTGGTGGCTTCGCGATGCCGTACCCGCCGGCCAAGTTGGAGAAGCATTTTCTACCCGACGTCGATCGCATCCTCGACGCCGTCGACCGCTCGCTAGACGCCTGAGGAGGCGGCATGTCTGTCATCTCCACGTTCAATCTGCCGGATCTCGGGGAGGGTCTCACCGATGCCGACCTGGTGCGATGGGAGGTCGCCGTCGGCGACACCATTGAACTCAACCAGGTGATAGCCGAAGTTGAAACGGCCAAGGCCGCAGTCGAATTGCCGTCCCCGTATGCGGGCACCGTCGTGAAACTGCATGCCGAACCGGGTGACACCGTCGAAGTTGGAAGCCCGTTTATCGACGTTGAGATGGAGGGGGAGGCCGCGGCCGTCGAGCCGGTATCGGAACCTGAACCTGCCGCTGAGCGCACTCCGGTCCTCGTTGGGTATGGGGTGGCGCAGGAGGAGGGGAGTCGGCGGAAGAAGCGATCCGCGTTGGCGTCGCCGCCGGTGCGCAAGCTCGCCCGTGAGGCAGGGGTGGATCTCGCGGCGGTGGTCGCGACTGGCTCGTCGGGGCAGGTGACGCGTGACGATCTCGATGCGCATCTGGGCCGCGTTGAAGAACCGACTGCTCCCGCTGAGCTCGATAATGGCGCCGAGGAACGCACGCCGATTCGCGGGGTCCGCAAGCACACGGCCGAGGCGATGGTGCAGAGTGCGTTTACCGCGCCGCATGTCACCGAGTTTGTCGACGTCGACGTGACCCCGATGATGGATCTGCTCGACAAACTCGCTTCGCATCCACGCTTTGCCGGGGTCCGTCTGACGCCGTTGACGATGGTCGCGAAAGCGCTCCTCGTCGCGCTGAGGACAAATGAGTCGCTGAATTCCACGTGGGATGAGCAAGCCCAGGAAATCGTCACCAAGCATTACGTGAACTTGGGGATTGCCGCCGCGACCCCGCGCGGACTTATGGTCCCGAACATTAAGGATGCCGATCGACTGAGCTTGCGGCAGTTGGCGAGCGCGCTGTCGGAGTTGACGGCGGTCGCGAAGGAAGGCACCACGCCGCCGTCGGATTTGGTTGGCGGCACCATCACGATCACCAACATTGGCGTCTTCGGGATCGATTCGGGTACCCCGATCCTCAACCCCGGAGAGGCAGCGATCCTGTGCTTCGGTGCCGTTCGACGCCGCCCGTGGGAATGGGAAGGCGAGATTGCTTTGCGTCAGGTCACAACACTGAGCCTGTCGTTCGACCACCGCCTCGTCGATGGCGAAGAGGGCTCCCGCTTCCTCGCCACCGTCGCCGACGTGCTGTCGGACCCGCTGTCGTTGATCGCGTTGAGCTAGCCGGGTTAATGCTGAAGGTGCTTACAGGTGCCGGGCGACGAAGTTCGCGGCCTGGTCGGTCATGCCGTTGACCGGGTACAGCAGGTGGAGGCCGTTGGGGCCGCCGAGGGGAGCGCCGTTGCAGATGGTGTCACCAGCGATGCAGTAACGGACTGTCCGGTTGCGGTACACCGACTGCGGCTCGATCGGTGGGGCGCCGGCATCGCGGATAAAGCGGGCCGACGGCGTGCCGAACTGAACGACAGCCGCAATGTGCGACGCCAGCTCGGCTGGCAGCGGTGCGGGCACGTAACGGTCGTACTGCTTGTACTTCGCGGGGATCTTGAACTCCGAACTGATCGTGTAACCGATCAGGGCGGCGCCCTGCGAGTAGCCGCCGAGGACGATCTTGGTGTCCGGGCACGCGGCCGCGATTGCCTTGATGCGGCGCTGTGCGGTCCTCATGCCTTCCACAAACGACTCGGCAAACTTCAGCTTCTCGCTGAAGTCAGCACTCGCCGCGTAGTTCACCGCTTCGACGCGGACCGACTTGCCCGGCAGGCGCTTCTCCAGCGAATTACCGAAGGCGATTCCGGTGACGCCGAGCGGCGGGGCGGTCTCGGCGGTGCCACGCGCAAACAGGACGTGTACGTCGGCGCACTTCCCCGGTGCAGCGCCCGCGGGGGTGCCTCCCGTCGTCGAACTGCCGGCGATGAGGCCCGCAACAGCAACGAAGAGGCACGACAGGACAACCAGAATGCGACGCATCATCCGGTCAGCCTACATCTGACGTGTTGACGTGGAGGCGCGCCAGGAGATCGTTGTCGATGGCAGTCAGTTCGTTGTCGATGGCACGTTGCGCATTGCGACGCTGCGCCGAAGGCATCGTGTCGGCGGCGTCGACGGCAACCTGCAAGTTGTCTAACCGGTCGGCCATTGCGGCGACGAAAGTCTGCCCCTCGGCCGACTTTTGCAGAGCCGCGACCTCGTCGGCGGTGGCTCGGCTCGAGGCAATGCGGGCGCGCAATGGTGCGCTCGGTCCACCGTATTGCGTGAGCAAGGACGCCGGAACGCCAGCGCGACGGGCCTGCAGGGCCGTCACCTGACCGCGCGCACCAATGGCGGCGCGGTACGCAATCGGCACCACGATCGGCGCGACCATGCGCGCCACCGTCAGGTACCGCTTCAGTTTGGCGGGGGTAAACATGGCGGCTGCCGCGTCGGCCTTCGCCTGCTCGGCAATCGTTTTGGCCTCGGCCTTGGCAACCTTTTGCTGAGCCTTGCCGCTGCTCTTGGCCGTTTTCCGTTCTTGCTTCTGCGACCGCTTGTGGAACTTGTGCTCGTCCTTGAGTTGCTGCTTCTTGACGGCGCGATCAGCGCTCGATTCGGCCTTGGCCTGCACTTTGGCGCGAGCATGAATCGCCTTGGCTTCAGCTTTGCGAACCTTTTTGTCGGCCTTGCGCGTAGCCCGCGTGGAACCCTTTGATGAGAGCAACCCCATGACGACCTTTCCGTCGGATAAATCGACTGCTTCGATCAGATGTCACAAGCTTTGCATAGTCTCAATGGGTAATGAACAACTCGGCCCCCAAGAGGAATCAACGGGTGGCGGGTGTAGCCGAGAAGTATGAGCGGAGGCCGATCACGTGAGATCTGCGATTTTGGGAGCGCGGAACCTCACCGGCTGTGAACACCGGTTGGCTCTCGACTTCACGGTCGAGCAAGAACGTGACGCCGCGGAGACGGCGGAGGCGAATCGTCGCATCGAAGCGGCGCAGGCACACCGCCGGGCCGTCATCGACCGCCTCCGCGGATTTCAGAGTGGCCGCGCCGGCGCGGCCGTCGTGATTGAAGCGCCAGACCATCGCGGACGAGTCGCCGCGACTCAAGAAGCGATGTCCGCCGGTGTGGAATGGATTTTGAACGCGACGCTGCCCACCGACTACGACCGCGGTCGTCGGGGTCACTCCGAGGTGCTCCTGCGCGTCGGCGACGGCTACCTGCCGATCATCGTCGTGAACCATCGCGTCACCACCACCGTCGCCCAACCGCGCGAAGGTGAAATTCCGACGCTGCAAACCAGCCCGATGTTCGGCTGGCATCCCGAACCGGACGCCACCAGGGCGTTTCGCAGTCAACGTCGCGACGTCATGCGGTTGGCGCACCTGGCGGCGATGCTCGACGACCTCGGCCAACTCAACGTGCCACGCGAGGAATGTGTGGGCGGTCTCATCGGCCTCGACGCCGACTGCATGGTGGTGGTGCCGTTGGGTGAGGGCACCGAAGACTACGACGAAAGTTTCGCCCGCCGCCTCGCTATCGCGAAGGGGCAAATTCCCACGCAGTCGCGCAAGGTCAGCGAATGTCGCAGCTGCCACTGGTGGCCGCGCTGCGAAGCCGAACTCATTGAGCGCCGCGACGTCTCACTCGTGGTCGGTGGTAACCAGGGGGCGGTCCTCCGAGATGCGGGGATCACGACCGTTGATCAACTCGCCAACTACCGGGGCCTGGCACCGGTCGATTGGACCGGTGCCATCGCGTTCAACGACACCATCGTCTCCGCCAAATGTTGGGTTCGTGACATTCCACTGGTTCGCCGCCTGGAGCGTCCGCGTGTGCAGCGCGCCGACATCGAGGTCGACGTCGACATGGAGAGCTATTCCGAGCGCGGTGCGTACATGTGGGGCACCCTCCTGACCGACAACACGGATGCGGCGCGACCGGTGGTTTACCGTCCCTTCGTGACCTGGGAACCTTTGCCGACCACCGACGAAGGTCGTTCGTTTGCGGAGTTCTGGTCGTGGCTGATGGACGAGCGCGCCGCGGCGCACGCTGCGGGCAAAACTTTCGCCGCCTACTGCTACTCGCAACACGCAGAGAACCGTTGGCTGCGTGGGAGCGCTGATCGATTCGCGGGGATGCCGGGCATTCCCTCACGTCAGACGATCGACACTTTCATCGCTTCGCGCGAGTGGGTCGACATCTTCGAGGCCGTCGGCTCTAACTTCATCTGCCCGAAGGGTAAGGGCCTCAAGCGGATTGCGCCGGTCGCCGGGTTCGGCTGGCGGGACAGCGAGGCAAGCGGCGAGGCATCGATGGAGTGGTACGCGGCGGCCGTCGCGCTCGACGGTGCCGCGCGGGACGAAACCCAGCGCGATCGTCTCCTCATGTACAACGAGGACGACGTGCAGGCCACCAAGGTGCTGCGCGAATGGATGGCGTCCGACGATGTGCTCGCACTGCCGTTTGCGCCCGACTTGCTGGCCGAAAACCTGCCCGGCTAGCCGACCTGGTGGACGTCCGGCGCACAAGCCTTGCGTGCGGCGAGTTCGCGCCGTCGACGGCGGTGCGTCGTGTTGATCCACACCACGCCTGCGGCCGTGATGAGGGCGGCGACCGGAACAGTGACCGCGACCAGCGTGGCGGACGCACCGGAGAGTCCCTCCACCAGTAGCCACACGGCGAATGCGAAGAACAAGCATGCGGCACCGATCGCAATTGTGCGTTCGGGGAGGTGCTTACCCAAGACACGGCCAACCACGATTGCCAGAGCATCGGCGGCCACCATGCCGATGGTGGAGCCAATCCACACACCGACCCAGTCGTGGTCGGTCGCGAGGGTAATGGTGGCGAGCATTGTCTTGTCGCCAAGCTCGGCGAGCATGAACGAACTCATCACCGCCAAGAACACCGACCTGCCGACTCGCGCGGCACGACCGGCTTCCTCGTCGTCGAGTTCGTCGCCGCGTAGCGTCCAGAGCCCAAAGACCAGCATCGACAAGCCGGCGAGCACCGACATTAAGTCCGTCGGAATCGACAAGCCCAAGAAATGCCCGAAGAACACCGAGATCGCGTGAACCAGGGTGGTCGCGGCCAAGATGGCGCTCAAGACCACCCACCAGCGGTACCGGAGGGCATAGGTCATCGCCATTAGCTGGGACTTATCGCCCAACTCAGCGACGAAAATGATGCCCATGCTGAGCATCAGTGCAGAGAACATTGCTCCACGCTAGGACGAGGCGCAAGCCACATGCAACACCTCCGAAGTTCGGAAAACTGCAGGTAGGTGGGCCAAATCAGGGGATTCGGGGACCCTCAACTATCTCGCGCGGGTGGCCGGTGAATCGGAGTGCGGAATGCCGACCGGGCACAATGGACAAGTGGTCAGCAAAGCAATCGACGCCCCGACGGTGCCGACAGGAAAACTGCGCGCCCGTGAAATCGCCGCAATCGCGATTCTCAGCGGTCTGACGGTGGTCCCGGCCGTCATCGTCACCGTGGTCCCGCTCGCGGCGGCGCTGGGCTTCATGACGCCGGTTCCCGTCGCCCTACTCGCCGCGAGAACCCGACTGCGCGCGGTCACCGCCGCGATCGTCACGACGGTCAGCGTCACCTTCGTCATCGCGGGCCTCGGTGCCGCGTTCGGCGTGCTGGCGTCGGTCGTCATGGGTGGCCTGGTTGGCGAAGTGCATCGCCGCGGCGGTCGTGGGGTCGCGATGTTCGTCATGTCGCTGATTGCCGCACCCATCCTCGCGGGCCTCTCGGTGGTCCTCATGTGGGTGCTGGTGCCGCTGCGGAAACTGGCGTTGGAGATCCTCGACAACGTCCTGACCGGCATTGCGAAGACGGCCCGCGCGGTGAAGCTCGACGCGGTCGGCGACGCGATGGACGCGCTCGCGCGCAATGTGGTCGAAAACTGGTGGCTGTGGATGTGGATTCCCGGCATCGTCGGCTCGTTGATCGCGTTGTGGATAGCCGCGTGGCTGCTGAGCAAGGTGCTCGACCGCCTCGACGAAGTTCCCCTCGAAGACACTCTCGAAGTAGCGGGCATTGTCGATGGTGATCTGCCCGTCGCTCCGCTTCCACTGCGGATGGCTGGTGTTGGCTACACCTATCCGGGGATCGACCGGCAGGTGCTGTTCGGCATCGACCTGACACTGTCGTCGGGCGAGTTTGTCGCGATCGTTGGTGCTAACGGATCCGGCAAGTCGACGTTGTCGAAGCTTCTCTCTGGCGTGGAACCGACCATCGGCATCGTCGACCGTCCCGGTGCCCCAGGTCTCGGCAAGCAAGGCGGTACGGCGCTGGTCCTGCAGCGTCCGGAAGCGCAGATGCTTGGTGCGCGCGTCGCCGACGACCTCGTGTGGGGCCTCCCCGTCGGTACCGAAGTAGACGTAGACGGGCTCCTCGAGGAGGTTGGACTCGCGGGCCTCGGCGACCGCGAAACCACCGACCTGTCCGGCGGACAGCAGCAACGACTGGCCGTGGCCGCCGCACTGGCGCGCGACCCACAACTGCTGATCGCCGACGAAGTGACCTCGATGGTCGACCCAGTGGGGCGCGCCGAACTCATCAGCATTCTGGCCGAACTCCCGCGCCGTCGGGCC
The DNA here is from genome assembly GCF_056682775.1 of Gordonia sp. 34D. Classification (NCBI taxonomy): domain Bacteria; kingdom Bacillati; phylum Actinomycetota; class Actinomycetes; order Mycobacteriales; family Gordoniaceae; genus Gordonia; species Gordonia sp. 34D. The sequence goes on from NZ_CM155293.1 coordinate 3,256,273, forward strand.
ATCACCGTGGTGCTCATTACGCATCGCGATTCGGAAGCACGTGCCGCCGACCGGGTGATTCACCTTGAGGCTGGGCGCGTGGTGGAACACCACCCAGAATGGATGCGCCCCGAAGCGGGCAGTGCACCGCTCCGGCAACTACACGACGAAGACGGTCGAGCATTGCTGGTGGTGCGCGACCTGCACCACGTGTACTTGGAAGGGTCGCCGTGGGAAGTCACCGGCCTCAAATCGGTGAACATGCAGGTCAACGAGGGTGATGGTTTGCTCATCGTCGGCGGCAACGGATCGGGCAAGTCGACGCTCGCCTGGATTCTTGCGGGCCTGACGAAACCCACCAGCGGCAGTGTCCTGCTGAAGGGCGAACCCACTTACGATCACGTCGGCGACGTGGGCCTCGGTTTCCAGCACGCACGACTCCAACTACAGAAGGCGACCGTCGCCGACGAGATCATGGCGGTCGGCGGCATCGAAGTCGGGACCACCGAGGTGGGCCGAGTGTTGGACCTGGTGGCATTGCCTCGCGAGATTGCGGCCCGCCGGGTCGACGCACTCTCCGGCGGTCAGATGCGACGCGTGGTCCTAGCCTCGTTGATTGCCTCCGACCCGGATCTGCTGGTCCTCGACGAACCGCTCGCCGGACTCGATCCGCAGGCCCGTGAAGAAGTGATCGGCGTACTTGCCGGACTACGCGAGCAGGGCGCGACCATCATCATCATTTCTCACGATCTCGAAGCTCTCGATCGGGTGTGTAACCGTCGACTGGAACTGGTCGACGGCGTGCTGGAAGGCGGCCTGTGATGCAGATTCCGATGCTTCGCGAGATTCCCGGTGACTCACCCGTGCACCGCCTGTGGGCTGGTAGCAAATTGCTCATCATCCTGGCGCTCGGCCTCATGACGTGGGTGTTGCCGTCGTGGCCGGGCCTGGGATTCGTCGCAATCTGCCTGATCATTTTTGTCGTGGTCGCAAAGATTCCGCTGGGGGCGCTGCCTCGTCCGCCGTGGTGGTTCTGGCTGCTGATGGCCGTGACGGTGGCGTGGTCGTGGGTGGCGCGAGGCAGCGACGGCGGCATCACCGCGTTACGCGGCGTGCTGCTGGGCTTGCTTGTGTTGGCGATGTCGGTGCTGGTGATTTGGACGACGCCGATGGCGGAATTGGCGCCTGCACTGGCGAGACTGATGGCGCCGCTGCGGATCCTCCGACTCCCGGTTGACGAATGGGCGGTCACCATTGCGCTGGCTCTGCGCGGCCTTCCGCTGCTGGTTGAAGAGATGCGTCTGCTGTGGGCAGCGCATCGGATGCGTCCCAAGTCGCGTGCCGATTCCGGGCATCCTTCGGCAGAGATGTCGATTCTCGACATTATTGTCGCGGCGATGTCGTCGGCCATGCGGCGCAGTTCGGAGATGGCCGAAGCCATTACCGCTCGCGGTGGCACCGGCCGTCTCGCGGCGTACCCGTCGCGGCCGGGCCGCATTGACGCAATCGTTTTGACGGTGTTCGCCATCGCGTGCGCGGGCGCCATCACCGTGAGTGTCATGTATCTGTAGGTCAGATTCCCGGGGGCAGGACTAGCGGTTCGCGCCCAACAGATCTTTAGCAATAACGATCAAGCGCGAGGCTGCCGCCGCGGGGAATACTCGTTGCATGGCTCCATCAGATCCACTTCGACGACTTCTCGACGCCGTCCTCGACGATGCCAACAACAGTGTTGGCGAGATGGCCGATGGGGCCTTCACCTCGCCGTTTCACTTTTCGCGACAGGTCCGTGCGGGTAGCCGGGAATCGCCAATGATGTTGCGCCGCAGGGTTCTCCTGGAACGTGCGGCGTGGCAGATCCAGCGTGGTACATCGGTCACTGATGCCGCCTTCGCAGCCGGGTACGACTCGGTCGAAGGTTTCAGTCGGGCCTTTTCTCGAGCGTATGGGCATTCGCCGTCTGCACTCCCCGCACCGGACAGAGCAGGCCACTGGCTGCCCGCGCCGAACGGCATCCATTTCCACTCGCCGACCGCGCTGTACGTCGACGGAACGGCCGACCAGCAGGTCGAGTCGGCCGGTGACGTGATGACCCTGATGTCGCGCCACGACCTGGCCGATATTGACGTCCTGCTGAGCGCGGTTGACGGAATGTCGTCTGCGGAGTTCGGGAAGACGCGATTGCCGAGAAGCCAACCGCGTGCCTGGGATGGCCCCGACGAGTCGATTGCCGACGTGATGTGGCATCTGGTCGTCAGTAAAGAGCCCTGGCTGGCGACAATTTCTGGCGAGCAGATGCCCGACCTCACACCGCAAGCCGATTCGCACGGACTGCGGGAGCGTCACGTCGCGACAGCGGCACGGTGGTTGGCAATGTTGCGTGACATCGAGCGCCGCGGCGCGTGGGCCCTTCTCTGCCCACCGTCGACTGCTGGCCCGCTGGATGCTGCAAGACGCCGGCGTCGACATCACTTCACCAGCCCTCGACCCCGATCCCATCATGTGGCATCGACGCCACACCGGAGGAGCCCCACAATGACCTCACCAGCACATACCCAATACGTCTACTACACGGCTTCGACGATGGACGGGTTCCTCGCCGATTCCAACGACTCCCTTGATTGGCTACTCACTCAACCGATCGATGAGTCAGGGCCGTTCCCGATCTCTGACCTCATGGCGAAGACCGGTGCCATTGTCATGGGAGCGACTACCTACCAGTGGGTGCTTGACCACACGCCCGGCGAACCGTGGCCGTATCCGGAGCAGCAGACCTTTGTCTTCTCCCACCGCAAATTCGAGAAGGTGCATCCGTCAATCACAGTGGTGTCAGGCCAACCCGCCGCCAACCGAGAGCTCCTGGAAAAAGCCGCGGGAGACCTCGGTGTGTGGGTTGTCGGTGGAGGCGGATTGGCCGCGGCTTTCGCCGCCGACGGGATGCTCGACGAGATGGTCGTCTCGTATGCGCCGGTTACCTTGGGTGCCGGACGCCCCCTCTTCGACGGTGCCTTCGACTTCGAACTCCTCGAAACCGCACAGAATAGGGCATTTCTGATTGGCCGGTATCGGGTAGTCCGAGCGCGAGGGTAGCCGTTAGCGGGGCACTAAAGGCTCCCCTAGCGGGGGCAGTTGACCTTGAAATTCCACTCGGTGCCGTCAATGTCGGTGGTGACACGGACCTCGATTTGAGTGGACTTGCCCTTGGGGACGGAAACCATCATCGAATCTTGGCCGATTCCCGTGAGCGGGTGGTTGTTCTTGTTCTCATTCTGCAATCCGCGCCACCCGGTAGAGGCGATGACTTTGCCCTGATACAGGATGTCGAACTTGTCGGGAACCTGATACGCGTTGTACTCGAAGAGGAACGACGACCCGGACTTGCCGAGTTCGAACGGGTAGTACGACGGTTGGACGTTATAGCCACCCGAGGCGACGCCGCCTGGGCATCGTTCCAACGGCGCGCGCTTGTTGTTGAGCGGTGCGGCACCGTCGTCGTCGTTGCTCTTGGGCTGTTGCTTCTGCTTGGGCTGTTGCTTCTGTGCTGTCGGCGGCTGCTGGTACTTGGGGTCCTTGGTGCCGTCAGCATTTGCGACGGCGGGTGCGAGGAGCATGCCCGCGGCACCTCCGGCGACTGCCAGTCCGATGGCTAAACGAGTGGGAAGAGATTTCATCAGTTCAACGTCTCCAATGGAAGTCGGGAATGTGACGTTGCTGATATTATTCTGCAATCTGCATAATCTTCTATCGCCCAAAGGGAGTAAATCCGTTGCAGGTGTCACCAGGTTAGGTGACACCTGGTGTGATGCCGGGGCTATATGGTTTCACATGAAACGACTGGGTGTATAAATATGCAGTTCTGCTGCCGGTTGGTGTCCGACTTCCGGGTAACCCGCGACAACGCAAACGGCGACCACCTCGAAGAGGTAGCCGCCGTCGCGTCGTACGGATCAGGCCTGGAAGATCAGGCCGTCAGGAAGATTAGGCCGGAACGATCAGGCCTGCACCCTGGGTGCGTGCGCGGTCGAAACGCTCGCCAGCGTCAGCCCAGTTCACGATGTTCCACCATGCCTTGACGTACTCGGGCTTCACGTTCTGGTAGTCGAGGTAGAAGGCGTGCTCCCACATGTCGAGCATGACGACGGGGATCAGGGCGGCGGAAGTGTTGCCGCTCTGGTCGGTCAGCTGCTCGATCACGAGGCGCTGGCCGATGGTGTCCCAGCCGAGGATGGCCCAGCCGCTGCCCTGCAACGTGGTAGCCGCGGCGGTGAAGTGAGCCTGGAACTTGTCGAAGCTGCCGAAGTCGTTGGCGATCGCGTCAGCGAGGTCGCCCACCGGCTTGTCGCCACCGTTGGGCGACAGGTTCTTCCAGAAGATGGAGTGGTTGGTGTGTCCACCGAGGTGGAACGACAGGTTCGCCGACAGTCCGAAGACCTTGCCTGCGATGGTGCCGTCTTCGCGTGCCTCAGCGAGCTTCTCCAACGCGGTGTTCGCGCCATTCACATACGCCTGATGGTGCTTGCTGTGGTGGAGCTCCATGATCTTGCCGGAGATGTGCGGCTCCAGAGCGCCATAGTCATAGTCCAGCTCGGGCAAAGTGTAGTCAGCCACGATGGTCCTCTCATGTCAAAGAAGTTGAAAGATCCGTACCCGGGTCCACTTTCTACATTTCCGTAGACCAGCGCCGTTTGCAACAATGGCGGACTTTACGATCACGACCGCCGCGGCAAACTTACGGAGCGACGTACTGTGGAAGCATGAGCCTCTTCGATCGGATTATTGCTGCTGCCGACGTCAAGCGGGTCATGGTCGAACCCGGCCACGCCCTGCCCGGCCGCGCTACGCCACTGCCGGTACGCGACGAGCACCGAGTTCTCGGTCATCCGCTGCGCGGAACTGCCGACAGTTCTGGCCAATACCGGCCAGCGGGAATCGGAGCCTTTGACGCTGGTCTGCGCGCAGTGATTCTGGCCGGCGGATGCTTCTGGGGGTTTGAAGAGATCTTCTGGCAGGAGCCCGGCGTCTACACGACTGCCGTCGGCTATGCGGGCGGCTACACGCCCAACCCCACGTATGAAGAAGTGTGCACCGCGCAGACCGGGCACACCGAAGCCGTCCTCGTGGTCTACGACCCGGAAGTACTGCCCTTCGACAAGCTTCTCGAAATCTTCTACACCGCCCACGATCCGACGCAAGAAATGCGCCAGGGCAACGACATTGGTACCCAGTACCGGTCGGCCGTCTTCACCTTCGACGAAGCCGAAGCTGACCGCGCGGCCGAACTCGCCCGCCGCTTTGAGCCAGTGCTCGCCGAGGCAGGCTACGGACCGGTAACCAGTGAGATCTCGCTCATGTCGGAGGCGGGCGACGGCACCTTCTATTACGCCGAGGACTACCACCAGCAGTACTTGTTCACGAACCCGAACGGGTACCGGTGCCACGCAACGACTGACCTGAAATTCCCAACGGAGTCCACCTCTCCAGCCGAGCAGTAGGCCGCCCACCGTGGTGGCACGCATCAGCATGCAGCAGTGGAACCGCACGCTCCTGCATCGCCAGTACTTGGACGAGCGCGCCGACGAGGACGCGATCGATGTGATCGATCGATGCGTCGGACTGCAGTCGCAGGATCCACAGGCAGCTTTCTACGCCCTCGCCTCCCGCATCGAAGGTTTCGACCCGGCCGAACTCGACGACCTGCTCGTCGAACGCGAAGTAGTACGACTACCGCTGCAACGCGGGACCGTCTTTCTGATGGATGGGCTGGATTCGAGGTGGATGCGCGAGGTACTGCAACCGGTACTCGACGCCGGAACGCGCAGTCACGTGCGTCGATTTGTGCGGGTGACCGCAAATGAGTTGGCTTCGGCGGCAACCGAATTGGTCAGTTCCGCGGAGGCACCGGTATCGGGTGCCGCACTCCGGCAGGGATTGCTCGATCGCTGGCCCAACGAACCCGGCGACGCGATGATGGCCGTGGTGAGAGGGTGTCTTCCATTGGTTCAGACACCGCCGCGCGGGCTGTGGCGGCAATCGGGGGCCCCCGCCTTTGCGATGCTCGACGAGTGGCTCGGCGTCAGCGCAGACCGGTCAGCGCCAAACCGTCCGGACGCCGATGCTGCCGATAGAGCCAGCGCCGACACCGAATCGGTCCGCGACCTGATCCGGATGTACCTGCGCGGCTTTGGGCCATCGACTGTCGCGGGCATTCAAGCATGGTCGGGGCTGCGTGGCCTGCGCCCGATTCTCGAGGCTATGGAAGTCGACTGGGAAGTCGAATCTTTTGTCGGGCCCAACGAGGAAAAACTGTACGATCTCGACGGCCTCGGGCTGTCGGAGCCCGAGGCGACAGTTCCGGTGAGGTTTATCGCGCCGTTCGACAACGTCGTCTTCTCGCAAGCGGACCGCATCCGCGTCGCCGACGCCGACGTCTACTCGAAGACGCTGACTCCGAATGGGAAGTCGCCCGGATTCATTCTGGTCGACGGGCGGCTGGCGGGCACGTGGCGGATAAGCGGAAAAGCCGACGGTGCCGGGGGCGGCATCGAACTCACTGAACTGGTCGACCTGCAACCGGCGCAGCGCCGCGAATGCGAACGTGAAGCCAACTTAATGGCAGCCTTCGGCGCGTAACTCTTCGGCGCGTAAGTACTAGACGCCGGTGCGCGGATTACGTGCGGTAATCGAATAGGGGCGGCCCGCCGGGTCCGTCATTTCGACCGTGTCCGGTACCTCGTCTTCACCGAAGCCGACATGGATGTCGTCGTTGCCCTCGCTGCCGTGGGTGGCCACGGCACCCCAGTCTTTGTGGCGCGAAAGTTCGTGAGCGACATCAGTTGCGGCAATCGATGGCAGGGCGCGGGTGGTGTCGCTGTCGCTCCGCCCGATCACCACCTGCAGCGACAGTCGCGGACTGTGATTGATGGCGAGTTCGTCAGCGCCGCCCAAATCGTCGAGAGTCCGGGCCGTGAGCTTGGCCCAGAAGGTCACCTCCGCTTCGAAGACTTCGTGCGGAACCTCGAATCGCAGTTGATCAACGATGCTGATGCCGCCGTCCGGCCAACGGATAGGCCGCGCACGTTCTGATTCGCCAGCCCAAGGAACCAAGCAAAAGACACCGCCTGCTGGCGACTGTAGGGTCACGAAGCCTTCGGGTGCACGGCGGAGAAGAGTCGCACCCAGTGTCTGCGCTTCGAGTGCGGCATCCTCCGGGGAATCGACGTGCAAGTCCAGGTGCATACCGCCGGGGCCATCGTTGACCCGTTGCACTCGCAGGTAGGGGTCGCCATGGAAGGGTTCGAGAGTCGCGAACTCCAGGTGCTCACCGCGGGGCGGGGAGACCGTGCTTCCGGAGATCGCACGCCAGAACGTGACCTCCTCACCAAAACTGGCGGCGGGCAGGTCGAAATAGGCGGTGATCCAGCGCACGTGCACTCCATCGATACTAGAGCGTTGTGAGCCGCCGAGAACCAACTCGCAAGTAGTACTTGAGAGTTTTATAGGCGTGTTGTCCCCAGGTTGTCCACAGATGGGATGGGGATAGATTTCCTGACATTTACCCTTCGGTAGTGCGGACTAAGGGTAAAAATCAGGACAACGGGAACCCCAATTGAGACGCCCGACACACAAATTTGCGCGTTTTCCTCTGCTTATCCACAAATCCACAGGACTGTCCACAGGGCTTGCTCGAGCTGTGGGTAACTGTGGATTGAATGTCATCTCACCAGCTGTGCATAAAAGTATGCATACTTACATAGTGAGTACCGGGTGTTGTGGCGACCGCCGCTGTGGTAGCGCAAACCGCTCCGAGCAAACCTCACGCAACCCGGAAACCCGAGATGGGAATCCTGTGCCGATTCGGGGGTTGTGGGACTATGGAACCGATGAGCATGGACGGAATCGAAACGGTAGATGTTGCCGACCTTCCCGACGACTTCAAGGGAATCGTCGACCAGGTGCTTCTGGACGTTCGAGAGAATGACGAATGGCAGGAAGCCCACGTTCGCGGTGCCCTCCACATTCCGCTCGACGACGTACCAGCGCGGATCGACGAAATTGATCTGGACGCCGAACTCCTCGTCATTTGCCGCACCAGCGGTCGGTCGTTCCGCCTCGCCCAGTACCTCGCCATGCGCGGTATCGCAGTCACGGTGGTTCGCGGTGGAATGGTGTCGTGGCAGTTGGCCGACAAGCCGTTCGATACCGGAACCGAAGGCATGTACGGGAGCGACGGCGCCTGATGCTCGACGTGTGTCCGTCCTGCCGAATCCAGGCACCGCACCGCCCCGGCCGGGCCGCCTGCCCGCGCTGCGGCGGACCGCTGCAGGTTGTTGATCAGGCGGGCCGGGCTCTCGCTCCCACAGCGGTACCGCCACAACGTGGCCAGTCGCACCAGCAGCAAGCGCGCCGACTCGCGCCCCGCCCCAACCTCCGATGGATCGCCGACCGGCCCGCCGAAGCACGACCGTCGCCGCGCCCAGCGCGCAAGACGGCGGCATTACCGACGCCGTCGTACCGGACGGTGCCCCGCTGGGGGCTGTCCGATTCGGTTCCCGCCGCGGCAGAAGGCCCACAAAGTCCGACGACCGAGCCTAAGGCGGCCTTAACGCGGGCTTTCGCGCTCACGACGTACATGCTGGGTGGGGCGGCCGTAGCGCATCTGATCCGGTACATCGTTGCCGTCGTCAACCGCTCGACGCCGATTCCGATGTGGCTCGACCTCTTAACCGGGGCCGCAGTGCTCGTCTTCGGAGTGTGCGCCGTCGTCGGCATGCTGTTTGCGCTCTACGCCTTTGTTCGCTGGCTGCTGGCTGAGCGGGCGCAGACTTTCGCGACCGCCAACCGCCTCGATCCACGCTCGACGCGCGGGCAAGTGCTGCTGTCGGCAATCCCGCTGGTGAACGTCGTTGGCGCGCCGCTGCTGCTAACCGAAGCAGCGATGTGTGATGGCGAATCCGCGGGTGCCGGTGAAACGCTGAAGTCGGTTGAACGGATCAAGCGGATCGCCCTCGCTTGGGCGGTTGTGAATTTCTTGGCGCTCCTCGCACTCGCCTACCGGATCGGCTCGTTGTTCAGTGACTCCGTACAGGTGAGCGCGGACGGCCTCGCCATCACCACCTTGTCGCTCGCTGTCTCTGCCGTCTTCGCGCACTGGGTGGCACCACGCCTGGTGACGATCTTCGACGGCTCCACCCGCAATAGCCGCCCCGAACGACGAATGGTGATCGCGTGAGCCCGAGTGGAATTTCCCGTTCCGGCAAGCCAGCCGTCGTCGCCCACCGTGGCGCGTCGGGTGAACTCGCCGAGCACACCCTGGCCGCCTACGACCTTGCGCTCTCGCAGGGGGCCGACGGTCTGGAATGCGATGTTCGTCTGACCGCCGACGAAGAACTCGTGTGTGTCCACGATCGCACCATCGACCGAACCTCGGACGGGGTTGGTGTGGTCAGCGAGATGACGCTGTCGCAGTTGCAGGAACACGACTTCGGGTCGTGGCATTCCAGCGGCAAGCCGGCATCTGTCCTGACGCTGCGCGAGCTATTGACGATGACTCTGGACTGGCATCGGCCGGTCCGACTGTTCATTGAGACCAAGCACCCGGTGCGCGTCGGCAGCCTCGTCGAATTGAAGTTGATGGAACTCCTGCGGGAGTTCGGGGTCGGATCGCCGCCGTCTGCCGATCATTCGCGGGCCGTCGTAATCTCGTTCTCGGCCGCCGGAGTGTGGCGCGTACGACGCACGGCGCCGATGCTGCCGACCATTCTGCTCGGTGATACGGCCCGCCTCATTGGCGGCACGGCGGCGACCGCCGTCGGTGCCACCGGCGTCGGACCGTCGATCGAGACGCTGCGGCTGCACCCCGATTTGGTAGATCGAGCGGCCGCCGCCGGGCGTGTCACATACGTCTGGACAGTCGACAGTCAGGAAGACGTCCAACTGTGCGCCGACCTGGGAGTCCGTTGGTTGGCGACCAACTATCCGGCCAAAGTTCGCGACTGGCTCGTGACCGTTGACTGACGTTGTGGGGCTCTCAGATGAGAAGCTAGTCCCATGGCAAAGAAGAGCAAGCGGGGCAGCGGCCCGCGTCCGGGAAGCAACCGTGCTGAGCGAGTAGCGGCACGCAAGATTCGCCAAGCCACCTCGTTGGCGGCACCTGTTCGCCCCTTCCGGGGACTGAAATCCGAATGCGATCTAGTGGCGATGCGTTCGTTCATTGCTTCGGCGACCGCCCAGGTGCCCTTTGCGAAGGGCTTCGACGCCGCGCACGAAGCCGACCTGGTAACCATTCTGCCGGGCGCTGTGCCAGCGGATGTCCGCCGTCGCAAGGCCGCCGTCATGGGTGAAAAGGGTGCCGTCGCAGGCGATTCCGACGGGATGGTGACGCAGGGCCTGGTGGCCCTGCAGACCAACCCCGAGCCGAGCGATCTCGTTGGATCCCTCACCGCAGCGCTCACCTGGGCAGCCGCAGCGAAGGAAGGCGACAAGTACACCGGGGAGCCCGCCGAATTCAGTCTCGGACAGATCATCGACCCGGATGCTGATCTCGAGATCGTCGTCTACGAGAATTTTGACTGGTGGTTCGCCGACGACAATGCGGCGCGGAATGAACTGGCGGAGATGTTGGAGCGCGCCAACGACTCCATCATGCCGACGGCACGACTGTTCCCCTCCAGCGGTGTCGGCGCCCCGTGGTGGGTCAACGCCGGCGATCGTGCCCACCTGCGTTGGGTGCGCCCGGAGGACGAGGACGATCTGATGAACGCCCTGGCCCGCGTCCATGCCGCAGGCCACCTGACGTTGGGGGAGGGGTCGAAATTTGCCGGGTCGTTCCGGACACACGGACTCATCGTTCCCGTGTTCGACGTCGACCCGGAAGCACACCATGAAGAGTGGCACGCCGCCGTCGAGACGCTAGATGGGCACCTAGCCGAAGCGCTGGCCGATACCTCGGATCTGACAGCAACGCAGCGTGGCTCGCGCGCCGGTATCACCGGGCGGCAAGTCACGCTGCGTTAGCGAATCGAGCTTTGCGTTCTACAGTTGCGGCTGGCGGCGATCGCTACAGGTTGCCGCCCGCCGCAGCTGGTTCGTTGGGATCGACGTTGCCCGCTGCCGAATTGACCTCGCGTTCGACGAACGCTTCGAGGTCGAAAATGTTGCCGTTGGAGCGTTCGGCAATGGTCTGCAACGTGGTGATGGTTGCGACTTCCTCAACCTGCTCTTTCAGGAACCACTGCATAAACTGCTCACCCAAGTAATCGCCGCTGTCGCGGGCCGCCTTCGCCAATGCGACGATCTGCTCGGTGACCTGCTTTTCCTGGGCGAGGGCCAGTTTGATGGGCTCCCGGAAATCGGCGAACGTGGTTGTGGGGGCGCTCGCCGCCGAGATTTCAACTGCCAGATCGCGGTCCAAAAAGTACTGGGTAATCATCATCGCGTGGTTACGCTCTTCCACTGACTGACGGTAGAAATGCTTCGCGAGCTGCGGCATGTCGTGGCTGTCGTAGTAGACGGCGACGGCAATGTACTGCTGGGAGGCGGAGAATTCGTTGCTGATCTGATCGTGCAACAGCTGCTGGAACGACGTGTGCGGCGTTTCGGTCATGGAGAGAGTGTAGAGGCGATCTGGAATGGCCGAATGCCGCGTACGAATAACAAAAGCGCGCTGCCCCTTGCGGGACAGCGCGCTTGCGTTCGCGACGCCTACTTGATGGGGCGCAGCGTTGCCGTCAGGTGCGGGTAGCCCTTGCGGCGGTTGAGGATCGACAGGTCGAATCCGCTGAAGTCACCCGAACCACCGTCGACCTTCGTGGTGTACATGTTCAACGTGGCGGGCAGCAGGATGGGCTTGCCGAACCGGACCGAGTAGTCGACGGCGGCGGGAAGCTGGGCTTCCACGTTTGCCAAGACTGCCGCGGCACTCCACATGCCGTGGGCGATAGCCGCGTTGAAGCCAAAGGCCTTCGCGGTCAGATCGGCCATGTGGATCGGATTGCGGTCGCCGGACGCCGCAGCGTACTGGCGAATCAAACCCAAGTCGACGCGAACCACCCGGTCGGGGGGTGGAGGCGTCACGTCCTTCGGGGCTGGGCCGCGTTCGCCGCCCGACAGGCTGGTGCGCTGCTGCTTAAGGAACGTGCACGTTTGACGAGCGACGAGCTCGCGGCCAACGTGAAACTCCGAAATCAGGTCGACAAACATGCCCTTGCGGTGCTCGCGCAGGTTTTCCGCGTGCGTTGAGATCGTCAACGGCTCGTCGACGCCGATCTCGCGGAACCGCTCGATCTTGTTCTCGACGTGCACCGAGCCGATGGCACCCATCGGGAAGTCCGACGCAGCCAACACGCTCATCACCAGTGGGAACTGCAACACAAACAGGTACGTCAACGGTACTTGCGTCCCGAACTGCATGCCGGTGGCCCGGCAGTAGTCCTTCAACTGTGCCGGGTCCACGCGCAAGTTCTCGATCCGGAAAACCGTGTCTGGAATCTTGGCGTCGGCGCTGATGGTGGCGGGCTTACCGATGACCGGGAGCATGGCGCTCACGATCTTCGGATACAGCTGGCCCGACGACGGCAGCGACTTCAGGGTGATGGTCTTACTCATCACGCACCCAGGAGGCTCTGACCGCAGACGCGGACAACGTTGCCGGTCACCGCGTTGCTCGCCGGGCTCGCAAAGTACGCAACGGTCTCGGCAACGTCGATGGTCTGGCCACCCTGCTGCAGCGAGTTCATCCGGCGACCAACCTCGCGGGTGGCGAGAGGGATTGCAGCGGTCATTGCGGTCTCAATGAAACCGGGGGCGACGGCGTTAATGGTGATGCCCGACTTGGCGAGGATCGGGGCGTACGTATCAACGAGGCCGATGACGCCAGCCTTCGAGGTGCCGTAGTTGGTTTGGCCGCGGTTACCGGCGATACCGGCGATCGACGAGACGTCGATAACCGAGCCGCCCTTGCGGAGTGCCTTGCGCTCGATGAGCACGTTGACCAGCGTCTGCGGTGCGATCAAGTTCACGGCGATGACCGAGTTCCAGCGGGCGTCGTCCATGTTGGCGAGCAGCTTGTCGCGCGTAATGCCTGCGTTGTTGACGATGATGTCGAGGCCGCCGTGGCGTTCCAGAACGTGGTCGGCAACCTTGGTGCCTGCGTCTTCAGCGGTCACGTCGAGGGGAAGCGCGGTACCCCCGACCTTGTTTGCGGTCTCGCTGAGGGCTTCGCCGGCGGCCGGGATGTCGGCGACGATGACGTGGGCACCATCGCGTGCCAAAACCTCAGCAATGGTGGCACCGATGCCGCGAGCGGCACCGGTGACGAGGGCAACCTTGCCCGCGAGGGGCTTGTCCCAGCTCTCCACGGCGGCAGCCTCGGCGTCGCCGACGCGAATCACCTGGGCGTCGACATACGTCGACTTCGCCGAGAGTAGGAAACGCAGGGTCGACTCCAGGCCGGACAGGCCAGCCTTGGCCTTGGGGGAAACGTAGACCAGCTGCGCGGTTGCTCCGTTGCGGAGTTCCTTGCCGAGCGAGCGAGTGAAACCTTCGAGGGCGCGCTGGGCGACGTGCTCGTTGGGGTCTTTGGTCAATTCGGGCGTGGTGCCCAGCACCACAAAGCGTGCCGAGTTGCCTGCCGAACGCATCTGCGGACCGAAGAACTCGAAGAGCTGTTCGAGTTCGGCGGGCGAGGTGATGCCCGTCGCGTCGAAGACCACGGCACCCAGCTTGTCCGCGCCGCGACTGCCAGCGTTGTTCTCGACAAGTGTGTAATCGTCACCGGCAGTGAGGATTTCGCGGATCGGTTCGACGAGGCGGCCGCTGCCGCCGAGGATTACCGGGCCGCCCAGGGCGGGCTGGCTAGCCGAGTAGCGCCGCAGGGTCGGGGGCTGCGGGAGGCCAACGCGCGAGGCGATGAACGCGCCGGGGCCGCTGTTGACGATGGACGAATACAGATCGGTGTTGCCTGCCACGACAGTCTCCTTGTGTGGTCGATTGAAAACGTGCTTCCGGTGCCGCGAAGCTACCGGTCCTGCCTGAGACCTTAAGCGCGAGCCGCTGCGGTTTTGTAGTCCGCGCGACTGTGACAAGTGCCGCAGGCCTCAGGGGTCGACAATGAACTTACTCGTGAGTAAGAATACTCTCAAGGTCGATCCTGTCGACATGTAAGAAATGTCGGTCACTCGACATAATCAAATTCCAGGAGTAGCTCGTGGCCTCGTACACGCCCCGCAAGCCGGAAACCCGCCAGCAGCGTCCGGTCGCCATCCTCGGTGGCAACCGCATCCCGTTTGCTCGCCAGGACCGCGCATACGCCAGCGCCAGCAATCAGGACATGTTCACCGCAGCCCTGCAGGGCCTGGTGAGTCGTTTCAACCTTCAGGGTGAGCAGCTCGGCATGGTCGCCGGCGGTGCCGTCCTGAAGCACTCGCGTGACTTCAACCTGATCCGCGAGTCGGTGCTCGGCTCATCGCTGTCGCATTACACGCCCGCCATGGACGTGCAGCAGGCGTGCGGTACCGGCCTGCAGGCCATCCAGATCGTTGCCGATGGCATTGCCAACGGTCGCTACGACTCGGCAGTCGGCGGCGGCGTCGACACCACATCCGATGCACCGATCGGTGTCTCCGAGGCCATGCGTCGCCAGATGCTCGAAGTGAACCGCGCGAAGTCGACACCCGAGCGCATCAAGGCCGCCCTCGGCCTGGTGTCGAAGCTGGGTATCGAGATCCCCCGCAACGGTGAGCCACGCACCGGCATGTCGATGGGCGATCACGCCGCCATTACCGCCAAGGAATTTGGCATCGCCCGCGCCGACCAGGACGAACTGGCTGCCGCCAGCCACCAGAAAATGGGTGCTGCCTACGAGCGCGGCTTCTTCGACGACCTCATCACCCCGTTCATGGGCCTCACCCGCGACGAGAACCTGCGCCCCAACTCCTCGGTCGAAAAGCTCGCCACCCTCAAGCCGGTCTTCGGCGTTGGGCTTGGCGACGCCACCATGACCGCGGGCAACTCAACGCCGCTGACCGACGGTGCGTCGACCGTTCTGCTGTCGACCGACGAGTGGGCCGCCGAGCATAAACTGCCTGTCCTGGCCTACCTCCGCGACACCGAGACCGCAGCCGTCGACTACGTGAACGGGCCCGATGGCCTGCTGATGGCTCCCACCTACGCGGTGCCCCGACTGCTCGAGCGCAACGGCCTGACCCTGCAGGACTTCGACTTCTACGAGATCCACGAGGCCTTCGCTTCGGTGGTGCTCTGCACGCTGCAGGCGTGGGAGTCGGAAGAGTACTGCACCGAGCGTCTCGGCTTGAAGGGGGCGCTGGGTTCCATCGACCGCGCGAAGCTCAACGTCAACGGCTCGTCGCTGGCGGCAGGTCACCCGTTCGCTGCGACCGGTGGCCGCATCATTGCGCAGGCCGCTAAGCAAATTCAGGCTAACGGTGGCGGTCGTGCCCTTGTTTCGATTTGTGCCGCGGGCGGCCAGGGCGTCACCGCGATCGTCGAAGGCTAGCTCACCGCATCCAAAAGCCCCGGTCAATGCTGCTGATTAATAGCGCTGACCGGGGCTTTTGTGGATCTGGCGAGAATTCTCAAAAAGATTTCACAAGATGTGTAACGCCAGTTACGGTCTCACCTATATACCGAGTAGCTCCAGCTGAACCGCCAGACCCCCGACCCGGCGGTACAGCTGGAGCGATTCATTCCCGCTAGGATTAAATAGTTGTGACCCCTCCCGACGATCGTTCCGACGTGCGCAGGTGGATCGTTCGCGGTCTCCTCGGCGCTGTCTTATTCGTCGGTGTCGTCTTCGGAATCGACGCGATCATGACCAACGGTCATACCGCGCGCGGCGCGCAGATCGCCGAGTTCGATCTCGGAAACCTCGACAAGGATCAAGCGCGCGCGAAGCTCCAAGCCCTCACCGTCGCCTCGCACGCACCTGTGCTGGTGCAGACGAATTCCGGCTCCGTACGTATCGACCCGGATCAACTCGGTGCGGCTTTTGATGTCGACGGGACGCTTGAGCGGCTGTTGGATCAGCCGCGTAATCCGTGGGACAGGCTCCTCGGGATGGTCGGGATCAAACGCGCGGTGGCTCCGGTTGTTGTCCTCGACGACGCCAAGTTCAACGCCGCTCTCGACGCCAACCGGTCAGAACTGGAGAAGGCGGCCGTCGAAGGAGGCGTCCATTACGACGGTCTCACAGCAGTCGGCGACTTCCCGTCGAAGGGCTTGCGGATTCAGCGTGAGGCCGCGAAGCAGACCATCGCCGACAGCTGGCTCAGTGGGCACCCCATCACCCTGGAGATGGAACCGTTCTCGCCCACTGTTTCCGCGGAGACGGTTCAAGCGGTGCTCGACGGACCGGCGCAGCACGTCACCGCATCGCCGATTCCGCTCGCCGGGCGCGGTTCTCGAGTCATCGTTTCGGCCCGCGAGGCTGGCGCCCTGGTCAGCTTTGTTCCGGACGGCAAGGGCGGGCTGAAACCGCATGTCGATCCGAAGAATGCCAAGGCCCTGCTGGGGGATCGCGCCGCAAAAACCGAATCGGCGCCGGTTAATGCCTCGTTCAGGCTGACCGGCGGAAAGCCCACGGTTATTGGATCCACCGAAGGTGCGTCAGTGAACTGGGCGGCGACGGCCGACTCAATTGCCGCACTTTCCGTGGCACCCGACAAGCGGTCGGGCGAGGTGGCATACACCGTCACCAAACCGAAGGTCGACACCAAGCGGGCGAAGAAGTTGGGCGTCAACGAGGTTGTTTCCGAATTCACCACCGGCGGCTTCAGCGGTCCGTCTGGCGAGAACATTCGCCTTGTCGCCCAACAGGTCAACGGGGCGCTGGTATTGCCAGGTCAGACGTTCTCGCTCAACGGGTACACCGGCCCGCGGGGATCTGCTCAGGGTTACGTGGAGTCCGGGATTATCGACCACGGGCGGCCCTCGAAGGCCGTTGGCGGCGGTATCTCGCAGTTCGCCACGACCCTCTACAACGCGGCGTACTTCGCGGGCTTGGAAGACGTGGCGCACACCGAGCACGCCTACTACATCTCCCGGTATCCGGAGGCTCGAGAGGCGACGGTCTTTGAAGGACTGATTGACCTGCAGTTCAAGAACAACACCCCGTACGGGATCGTCATTGATACGTCGTGGAGTCCGTCGGAGGTGACCGTCCGCATGTGGAGCACCAAGACGGTGGAAGTCGAGTCCGTGACCGGGGCGCGGACCGATCCCACATCACCAACGACAGTCGACGTCGCCGCTTCTGACAACTGCGTTCCCAGCAGCGGACAGGGCGGATTTACCGCGTCGGATACGCGAATTATCCGCAGTATTAAGACCGGTCGAGAGACGTACCGGCATACCCGCACGGTGAAGTATGCGGCTGAGCCGATTGTCCGCTGCCGGTAGGGAACCCCCTGCTGTGCTCGCTGTCACCCCGCGATAAGCTCGCGGTCATGGATATTAATGGAGCAAGTGCAATTGTGACCGGCGGTGCGTCGGGTATCGGTGCGGCTTCGGCACGCCGGCTCGCAGCCCGCGGTGCCAAGGTCGTCATCGCCGACCTCAAGGCCGAAGACGGCGAAGCCCTGGCCAAGGAGATCGGTGGCGCTTTCGTTGCCGTCGACGTCACCGACACCGCCCAGATTGAGGCAGCCATCGCCAAGGCTGTCGAGCTTGGCCCGCTGAAGGCCGTCGTCAACTCGGCCGGTATCGGCTGGGCACAGCGCACCATCGGCAAGGATGGCGAGTTCGCTTCGGCGCACAACCTGGACCTGTACAAGAAGGTCATCGCGATCAACCTGATCGGCACCTTCGATAGCGTTCGCCTGTCGGCCACCGCCATGAGCCGCAATGAGCCCAACGAGAACGGCGAACGCGGTGCGATCGTCAACCTCGCTTCGGTCGCGGCCTTCGACGGCCAGATCGGCCAGGCTGCGTACTCGTCGTCGAAGGGCGGCGTTGTCGGCATGACCCTGCCCGTCGCACGTGACCTGTCAGCTTCCGGCATTCGCGTCAACTGCATCGCACCCGGACTCATCGACACCCCGATCTACGGTTCGGGCCCCGAGTCGGAGGCCTTCAAGGCCAAGCTGGGCGAGTCGGTCCTGTTCCCGAAGCGCCTCGGCGTGCCGGACGAGCTGGCATCGATGGTCGAGGAGCTCATCACGAACTCTTACATGAACGCCGAGGTCGTCCGCGTCGACGGCGGCATCCGGATGCCACCGAAGTAGCGGATCGGAACCGCAGACAGAATCGAACGGCGCGAACCTCTCGGAGGTTCGCGCCGTTTCGTCTGCGGTGGGGCAGTTCTCGCTCAGCTCAGAACGTAGGTGCCGGGAGCGGCTGTCAGCGGCGGATTGGCCGCGCTGCCCATCGTCGGCGGCGCCTGCAGCTCACCGGCGCGCGGGGTGTACCAGCGGACCCAGTCCTCCCACCAGGAGTTCTCCTGGACGGTCGCGGCCTCGCGCCACGCGTTGGGATCGGCAGGCATGACCTCCTGCTTCGGCGACTCGGGATCGCCCACGGCTGCCGTCCAGCTCCGCTTGTTGGGTGGGTTCACGATCCCGGCGATGTGCCCGCCGTTCGACTGAACATAGCGGACGCCGTCACCGAACAATCGGGCGCCAGCATACGACGATGTCCACGGGACCACATGATCGTTGATCGCGCCGACCACGTAGACCTCGCCCGAGAACGCGCGGAGATCGACGGGCTCGCCACAGATCTCGAACTCGCCCTTGGCGAGCAGATTCTCCGCGTACAGCTGGCGCAGGTATTGGATGTGCATCGTTGCGGGCATGTTGGTCGCATCTTCGTTCCACGCGAGCAGATCGAATGCCGGTGGCTCCTCGCCGAGCATCCAGCGTGACACCCAATAGTCGAAGATCAGGTCGTTGGCGCGCAGGATGTCGAAGGTGTCGGCCATCGACGACCCGGGCAGATAACCGCGTTTGGCCATCAGCGTCTCGAGTTTGTCGAGGGTGTCCGGATCAGTCATCAGGCCGAGCTGACCGGGATCGGAGTAGTCAAGGAGGGTGTTGATCAACGTCAGGTCACCAATGCGCTCGTCGCCGGTGCCGGCTGCGATCGCCGACATCGCGCCACCGAGGCAGACCGCCGTCAGATCTACTTTGGGGGCTCCGGTGATCTCTTGAATCACGTCGAGGGCAGATCGGATGCCGAGCTCGAGGTAGTCGTCGAAGCTCACCGAACTCATGCTCGCGTCGGGGTTGCGGTACGAGATCGCGAACACCGTGCGTCCGTGCTGGACGGCCCACTCGATGAGGCTCCGCCCCGGAGCCAGATCCATCACGTAGTACTTGTTGATCCAGGGTGGGCTGGCCAGCATCGGCACCGCGTGAACCTCGTCGGTCTGCGGCGCGTACTGGATGAGCTCCATCAACTCGTTCCGGTAGACCACCTGGCCCGGGGTGCAGGCCATGTTCTCGCCCACGGTGAAGGCGTCCATGTCGACGCGGAGCGGCTTTCCGTTGCGGGTAGCCACATCGGACAGTGCGTGCTGTGCGCCGCGGACCAGCGACTTGCCGCCGGTAGTGATGGCCTTGATCAGGACATTCGGATTCGTGAAGGGTGAGTTGTAGGGAGACCACGCATCCCACACCATCTCGACGAACGCCCGGGCCTTGGCGGTAGTCGCGGCGTCGTCGCCAGCGAGGTCGATGAGATCGAGAGCATAGCTGCGGGCGGCGAAGTAGCTCTCGACGATCGTGTAATACGCGGGGTTCTCGTGCCATACGGCATCGGAGAATCGTCGGTCGCGCGCCGATTCCGGGCATCGGGGAGCGTCGCCGAGTCCGAAAGTCACGCGCGTCGCGGCGCCGGGGATCCGGCTCACACGTGAGGCGAACTCGCCGGTGACACGGGCGATGCCTTGCGGGTTCTTGGCCGACGCGCCGACGGTGCGGATAGTCGCCTCCAGAAATCCGACGGGATCGATCTCGGCGCTGAGTCGGTTAACGAGAGAGTTCTTCATTTCCTGCTTCGCTGGTAGTGGTTCGCGGATGTACGGGGAGGGCGTCGGAGGCGTGTGGTCAGCCGATGTCGCCGAGGTAGCGCATGATCATCTCGGCAACGCACACCGGTCGTTCCACACCCTCGGCGGTGAACGTCAGCGCGGCGGTGAGCTGCCACCCTCCGGGCACCTCGTCGACGCTGAGGACTCGCGCCGAGGCGCTCACTTCAGAACCGACTGGAACGGGGGCGGGGAAGCGCACCTTGTTGAGCCCGTAGTTGATGACCTGAGCGGCGTCGCCGACGTCGAGGAGGTCCCAGAACAGCGGGACGGTCAGCGACAGCGTGAGGTATCCGTGCGCGATGGTGGTCCCGAACGGGCCGTCCTTTGCCCGCTCTGGGTCGACATGAATCCACTGGTGATCGCCGGTGGCGTCGGCGAATGCATTCACCTGCTCCTGAGTGATGCGGATGCGCTTCGACGTACCGAGTTCCTGACCTGTCAGTGACGGGAGTTCGTCGATACGGAGCTTCCGATTCGCGGTGGGAGTGAGGTTGTCGCCTGAGTTGGTCACATTGTCCTAACATTAAAGATCCGACAGATATCGACTATTCGCATATGTGCGCGAATGGAATTCAGGTCGGCGAAAATATGCTTCCGACTGCCCTTCCGGGGGGCTTGGAATATTCGACGAATACTCGACCTGATGAATTCAATCTAGGTGATTTAAATGCCGGGCGCCAGGTTATGTGAGGTATCTGACTGATGAAATCAGATCGTCATCTGCGCTGCTCACGGGTCAGATATGTGGGGCGTGTGCGCCAATTGCGGCACACCTAGCGTCCTACTCGCGAGTAGATCTATAGGTACTCGCAAGTAGGGTTCTCTAGAGAAAGTCTCGTAATTTCTTTCCTTTTAATCGAGCGCTTTCAATTGCGATTAGGGAGAGTCGCGAAAAGTGCTGTGCGACGCACGAATTCGCCGACCGATGCGGATCATCGGTCGGTCGGGATACGCTTCATCCATGCGAAACCTAGTGATGTCGGTGATCGGTGACGATCGTCCCGGACTGGTCTCGGCGTTGGCCGACGCCATCGCGGCGAACGGGGGTAACTGGGAACGTAGTCAGCTGGCCCAGCTCGCCGGAAAGTTCGCCGGGATCGTGGTGGTCACTGTGCCGCAGGATCGATCCGGGGCGCTCATCGCCGCCGTCACCAATCTCGAGGGACTCCTCGAAGTCGATGTGCATTCCGCCGGCAATGCGGCGGTCCGTGCGGGCGAGTGGACCTCGCTCGCGATCGGGGTGTTGGGCAACGATCGGCCGGGCATCGTTCACGAGCTGTCCGCTGCGCTCAGTGCGAGCGGTGTCTCGATCGAGAAGATGACCACCGGGACGCGCGAGGCCCCGATGGCCGGAGGGATGCTCTTCGAGGCACAGATGGAGGTGCTGATTCCGCCGGATGTCGACGCCGCGGCGATCCGTGCGGACCTCGAGCGCATCGCCGAGGAGCTGCTGGTGGATCTGGGTATCGCGGACGACTGAAGTCCGACTGTCTGTGGTGCGTTAGGCCACGGGTTGCCGCGCCTCGATATCATTGGCCCATGAACGACAGGGACTTCCAGCCGCTGTCGCTGGGTGAGCTCATCAGGACTCAGCGCGAGCTGACGGCGATGCCTATGCGCAAGCTCGCCGAGATGGTCGGGATCTCGAATCCGTACCTGTCCCAGATCGAGCGGAACCTTCGCGAGCCCAGCGACCGGGTGCTCGAAGCCATCGCCGATAAGCTGCACCTATCGGCGGATTCGGTGGCGGCGTCGACCCGGAAGTCGGATCAAGAGGGGCGGTCGGAGGTGGTCTCCGCGATTCGGCGGGATCCGGATCTCACGCGTGCTCAGCGTGACGCCTTGGAAGAGATGTACGAGACCTTCGCCGAACTCACCATCGCCAATCGGCGACGCGGGTCGGCGAAGGTCGACGACTGACGTCGATCTGAACGCGAACGGCGCGCACCCGTGGTGGGTGCGCGCCGTTCGGTGTGTGCGACGTCGCGACGTCGAAGCTCGGTGCTGTTACGCGAGGACCGAGCGGGCGGCGGTGACGCCGGTGGCGTTGAGGTCGCCGATCAGCTTGGTCTGCGCGGCGACGAAATCGTCGATGGCGGCGAAGCCGGTGCTGCCCACGAACTTGTTCTGGAACTCGAGAACGGTGCCGACCGACTTCTCGTAGATGTCGATCGATGCGAGTGCGCTCTGCTTGGCAGTGGTCAGAAGTGCGGCCTGAACTTCTTCGACCTGCTTGGTGGAGGTGTCGATGGCGTCGGTGACCTTGTTTGCGGCGCTCTGTGCGGCCATGGTGTTCTCCTTGGTTGGAAGGTGCGGTTCGGGTGATCCGCGCTTACGTTAACAAGTTAGCACGACGAGTGCTAACTGTCTGGGTGACGTCGATCACCCGGGCCGACTTCTGCCGCGGATCTCATAGTTGGAGTTGGTCCTGCCGCCCTGGAGGGGGTGTGCCATGTCAGCTTCCGAGATAATCAGCTCGCCGTCGAAACAGCGAGACAGGATGAAGCGTGCGCAAGGCGGCGAGGTCGCACCCTTCAAACGGTACAGCGCCCCACCGCGATGCGGTGGGGCGCTGAATCACTTCGATCAGAATGCGGCGACGTCGAGTTCCATGATGTCGTTGTCGACGTTGTGGTCGATGACCTGGCGAACCGAGGTCAGCAGCGGGAGCATGTTCTTCGCGAAGAAGACGCCCGAGGCAACCTTGCCCTCGTAGAAGGCCTTGTCGTCACCGGAAGCGCCAGCGTTCAGCGCAGCCTGGGCGACGGAAGCCTGGCGAAGCAGCAGCCAGCCGATCAGGAGGTCGCCGACGGCCATCAGGAAGCGCACCGAGGCGGTTCCGATGAGGTAGAGCTTCTTCGGGTCTTCCTGCGCGGACATTAGCCAGCCGGTCAGCTTGGCGGCCATTGCCTGAACATCCTCGTTGGCGGTCTTCAGCAGCGCGCGCTCAGCGTCAAAGCCCTGGCCGTTGTCGATGAAGTCCTGGATCTGGCCGGCGATGTGACCCAGCGCAGCGCCCTTGTCGCGAATGATCTTGCGGAAGAAGAAGTCCTGCGCCTGGATGGCAGTGGTGCCCTCGTACAGCGAGTCGATCTTCGAGTCGCGGATGTACTGCTCGATCGGGTAATCCTGCAGGAATCCCGACCCACCGAAGGTCTGGAGCGACTCGGTCAGCTTCTCGTAGGCGCGCTCGGAACCAACACCCTTGACGATCGGGAGCAGCAGGTCGTTGACCTTGTGTGCCATCTCGGCGTCGGCGCCCGAAACGATGTTCGCGGACACCGGGTCCTGGTGCGACGCGGTGTACAGGTACACCGCACGCAGACCTTCTGCATACACCTTCTGGGTCATCAGTGCGCGACGAACGTCCGGGTGGTGCGTGATGGTGACGCGCGGGGCGGCCTTGTCCGTCATCTGGGTCATATCAGCACCCTGGACACGCTCCTTGGCGTACTCAAGGGCGTTCAGGTAGCCGGTCGACAGCGTCGAGATGGCTTTGGTGCCAACCATCATGCGAGCGTGCTCGATGACGTCAAACATCTGGCCGATGCCCGAGTGGACCTCGCCGACGAGCCAGCCGACGGCCGGGGTGCCGTGGATGCCGAAGCTGACTTCGCAGGTCGACGACGCCTTGATGCCCATCTTGTGCTCGACGTTGGTGACGAATGCGCCGTTGCGGTCGCCGAGTTCGCCGGTCTCGTGATCGAAGTGGAACTTCGGGACGAAGAACAACGACAGTCCCTTGGTGCCGGGGCCAGCACCTTCGGGGCGAGCGAGAACGAGGTGGAAGATGTTCTCGGTCATGTCCTGGTCGGCCGAGGTGATGAAGCGCTTCACACCCTCGATGTGCCAGGTGCCGTCTTCCTGCTTGACGGCCTTGGTGGTGCCTGCGCCAACGTCCGAACCGGCGTCGGGTTCGGTCAGCACCATGGTGGCGCCCCAGCCGCGCTCGGCGCAGATGGCAGCCCACTTCTTCTGCTCGTCGGTGCCGTTGTCGTAGAAGATGTTCGCGAAGCCAGAGCCCGCGGCGTACATGAAGACGGGCGGGTTGGCGCCGAGGACCATTTCGCCCATTGCCCAGTACAGCGAGCGCGGTGCGGGGAGGCCACCGAGTTCTTCGTCGATGCCAACCTTGTCCCAGCCGCCGTCGATGAAGGCGTGGTAGCTCTTCGCGAACGACTCGGGGATGGTGACGGTGTGAGCGTCGGCGTCGAAGACCGGCGGATTGCGGTCGGCGTCCGCGAACGAATCCGCGATCACGCCTTCGGAGAGGTTCTTCACTTCGCGCAGCATGTCGACGGCGGTGTCGTGATCGAGGTCGCCGAACTCGCCGGACGCGAGCACCTTGTCGAGCTCGTACATCTCGAAGAGGTTGAAGTGCAGGTCGCGCAGGTTGGACTTGTAATGGCCCATGATTTTCCTAACTCGCAGTTCTAAGTGGTCGTCCGGCTAAGTTACTTGCCGGTAACCCTTGACACGATACCGTCGTCAACTCGTGGGTACAACATCGGAGAATGTGGTTCCGCTAACAACTGCAAGCGCAATGTCAGTGTGACCGCAGGTACTCCAGGTCGGCGGCGATCCCCTCGGCTGGTGTCTCCAACACCCCCGGTGCTCCAGCCGTCTTCATTAGTTCGGCGAGTACCTCCGTGTCGATCTGGCCGGACTCCAGGTTGGCGTGACGATCCCGTCCGGAATCGAATTCGTCGCGCGAATTATTCAGGTGAATGAGGTCAATGCGGCCGGTAATGGCCTTGATCCGCTCGGTGAGTCCGACGAGGTCTTCGCCGCCGGCCCAGGCGTGGCAGGTGTCGAGGCAGAATCCGGCCTCGGCAAAATCGCCCACCGCATCCCACAGCCGCTCAATCGACTCGAGTGTTCGCGCCATGGCGTGATCGCCGCCAGCAGTGTTCTCGATGAGGATCGGAAGACCGAAACCGCCCTTGTCTGCTTGACGCTCAAAGAGCTTGCGCCAGTTCGCAAATCCCTCAGCCGCATCTTCGCCGTCTTTGAGGTGTCCGCCGTGCACCACGAGTCCAATCGCACCGAGTTCCACCGCCGCCGCTGCCTGCTGCTCAACGGCCTTCCGGGAAGGCATGCGCAACCGGTTATTGAGGCTCGCGACGTTAATCATGTAGCTGGAATGCACGACCACGTCGATCGGTGAGGCTTTGATCTCTTCCGCATGTGGATGGGGGACGGGCTTCTTCCACCCCTGCGGATCGGTGACGAACATCTGAAAGATGTCGATACCGAGGGCCTCGGCGGTGGCGACGGGATTCTCGTCCTGGCGAAGATGGGCTCCGACACGCATGGATCCAGCCTACTTGTGTCAGGTTGATGAAGGCGGATGTCAGGTGGATGAATGTCTGACAAACGTTCTATAGAGTGCGGCATTGTGGAGCAGCAGCCGATTCCGGTCATCGAGGAGCGTGTCCGGAACTACGCACTGATCCGCCGAGTTTTGCTGACCCTGTGGGCAACGGCCCTGGTCATTTACTTTTGGGTGGCGGGAATTGCCGCTGACCGCACCAGCCTGATCTTCTTCCTCGCCTTCGGTATGGCCGCAGCCACGGTGGGGCGACGCCGCGTCAGCACCATTCTGATCGACTGGTTGCCGTTTGTGCTGATCCTGATGCTGTACGACTGGACTCGCAATGTGGCGGTTTGGTTGGGAATGCGGACCCACTGGCTGTTGGCCCCCGACGTCGATAAATGGATGTTCGGCGTCAATCCGACAGTCTGGCTGCAGTCGCACCTGAAGGAAGCGTCCCCGCCGTGGTGGGAAGTGATCGTCAGCGTCGTCTACATGTCGTATTTCATCGTCCCGTACGCCACCGCGGCCGTCCTGTGGGTCCGCGACCGAGCGGTGTGGCGACGCTTCGCCGTCTGCTTTATCGCGGTGTCGTTTTTAGGGTTGATCGGGTACACGCTGGTGCCCGCTGCGCCGCCGTGGGCTGCCGCAAAATGCACGGTGGCCCAGGTGGCCGACGGTCCGCACGACCCGCCGTGCATGTACCAGCCAGCCGGCCCCGTCGAGGGGAACCTGCTCGGGGAAGTGGAACCGCACCACCCGGGTGCCGCGCCGTATGTGGAACGAATCTCCGACCGCGGTTGGCGGGTGATCGGCCTCGACCTGGTGCTGCGGGCCGTGACCTTGGGGCAGTCAAAATCGAATCTCGTCGCCGCCATCCCCTCGTTGCATGCCGGTTTGACGATGCTGTTGGCCCTGTTCATGTGGCCGCGCAGCAGATGGCTGGGCAAGACCATCTTCACCGGCTACGCGTTCGCGATGGCGTTCGCTCTCGTCTATACCGCCGAGCACTACGTTTTCGACATCATTTTGGGTTGGGCGTTGGCTGGCGCGGTGTACACCGCATACCGGCTGATCGACGCCCGCATCGTATTGCCGCGGAACGCGCGGAAGGCCGCCGAGCGCGAACTGGCCGCTAACCCAACCGGTCGAACTGAGGCTCAGTCTCAATCGTGATCGGCACGCCCGCGGCGATCAGCAGGCGAGTTTCCGCCTCGCTGCCCGGGTACAGGCTTAACCATTCATGGCCGCTGCTACCACTGGCGTAAACATTCGTCAGGGCGCGATCTAAGCGCGCCTGTGTTTCTCGGGTGATGATGAAACGTCGGTCCCCGTACCTGAGATATCTGTTCGTCACGGCTGCCTCCGGAAAGTAACCCCCATCAGCCCGAACACTACTGTGCGACGGCCCGCCGCACCGCTAATTCGGGGCCTCCGCCCGTCCCGCATTTCTGTCACGAAACGACCAAACTGACACCAATCGTCCCTTTTGGTGACGGTTGTGCAGATTCGATCCCCGGTTCTGTGACAGAAAAGGGGGAAATTCTCCGGCTCTTAGCTCATCTCTGTGGTCCGCAGCGAGTGCGGGTTCACCTTCGTGAAGTCGATCATCGCGGCCGTGTTGTCGATAGCGGTCACGAGGCCGATGCCAAACTTGCCGTGCTCGTCGTACAGGTTCGCGGTCCCGACCGACAGGCCCGAATCTTCGATGTGCGAATCGGCTTCGAGACCGAGGCGAAGACCTTCCGGGAGACGGGCGATGGCGACCGTCAGATCGCAGTTGATGAAGCCGATCCCGCCGTCGCCGCTGTTGGTGACGAGGCTGGTCGATTCGGCAAGTATGACTGCCCGCTGGAACGGGGTGGGGGCGACGTCCTCGACCGGATTGAACGGGCGATTGAAGATCCGCAGCCGATCGGTGTTCTGCGAGTCGGACATCGAGCGCGACCACTCGCGATCGCCCGACTGGAACCACGCGCGGTAGCTTTCCCTGTCGTCCTCATCCTCATCCGGGGGAGTGAACACATCGGTTCCCTCGGGTCGAACCCATCGGCCGCCGGGCGGATTGGTCCCTTGCTTCAGGAAAACGACATTGCCTTGCGCGACCAGAATCTCGTTGTCGTCGACGTCGTATTGCAGCACCGAAACTTGGACCACGCGGATGCGATTACCGTCGCGCAGCATCGTGGTGGTGGTTGCCGTGGGGAGACGATGTGCGCTCTTGAACAATTCGATGGTGAATCGAGCCGGGGCGAATCCCTCACGGCTGCCAAAGTTCTCGGCCGCATAGGCGGCGATGGCGCAAATAGCGGGGCCGTTCAGGGTGTCGGGGCCCCACAGGCCGAGAGCGTAGGGCGTTGGGTCATATCGACCGTCGTCACCTACCGTGAAGAAGCTCTTATCTGACATACCGGCTCACGCTACGCTGCGAGCATGACCTCAGACGCCACGACATCACCCGCATCGCCGTCTCGATTGCCGAATGACGCGGTCGACGCGGTTCGCACGTTCATTATCTTCAGTGCTCTCGTCGGCATCGCCCTGGGAATCGCGGCCCTGGTGTGGCCGAAGGCGTCGCTGATGGTGGTGGGCGTGCTGTTCGGAATCGCGCTGATTGTGGCCGGGGTGATGCGCTTGTTTGCCGCGTTCGCGTTGACGCGGGCACCGTCGTCGCTGCGGCTCCTGCTGGGTGTCTTCGGTGCCGTCATCTTGGCGGCCGGTGTCCTCGCCACCATCAATCCGTCGGGGTCGCTGGTTCTGCTCGGTGTGTTTATCGGCATCGGCTGGATCGTCACTGGTTTTCAGGATCTGTTCGGGGCCCCGTTGACGGTGACCGTGACCCCACGCTGGATGGTGATTGCGGCTGGCGTGCTGTGGATTCTCGCCGGTATCGCGATGATCGTTCTACCCGCGGTGGCAACTCTGGGAACCATCCTGTGGATCCTGGCGGTTCTACTGATCGTCGTCAGCGTCATTACCCTCGTCACCGTCCCGAAGAAAGTGACGAAGTTGGCCGAGGGCCGATAGCTCGCCCGGTGCGACCTAGGCGGTCATCGCCAAGCCGTCGAGGGTGATGGTCGGTTCGGAATTCTGCTTGTCCGACAGTCGGTCCGTCCACGACCCGAGAACGTTCAACAGTTCATCGGTGTGGCGGAGGGTGACGCCGTCGACGATGCCCTTCCACACGAGGGCGGCGGGCCGGACGGCGGGAACGGCAGCGGCCGCACCAATCAGTCGACGTGCACCGGCAGCATCGGAGTCCCACATGGCGTCGGCGGTGGTGAGATACAGGTTGATAGCCGAACTCAGGTCGCGCAGGTGCATCATTGCCCACGCCCAATGCTTGGCGACATCGACGGTGGTGGCCTGACCGCGACCCAGGGTGCGGACGTACTTGCTGTGGAGTTCACTGCACAGCAGGGTGGAGTCGCTCCACAGTTCCAACTTCGACATGCATCGGACGCTGTTGTGAACGGCGTCGAGGTATTTCACCGAGTAGGGACCTTCGCGGCGCGACCGGATTTCGCGCAAGACCGAGAAGCTGGCGAGTGCGCTCGTGAAATCGCCGGCGTCGTAGTCGGCGTGGGCTTGGTCGTTCAACTCGTCGAGCATGCCCCAATGGTCCCCGGATTAGTCGATTTCCGCAGCGTAATGGGGCTTTCGTTATGATTGCTGTTGTGGCACAACAGACTCGGGACCTAAGCAAGTGGGCGCTGCTGAGTATTGTCGCGTCGATCGTGGTGATCGCGCTCAAGGTGGCGGCCTGGCAGTTGACCGGTTCGGTGGGTTTGCTCTCCGACGCCGCCGAGTCAGTCGTGAACCTGGTGGCTGCCGTGGTGGCCTTCTTTGCTTTGCGAATTGCGGCGAAACCGGCCGACGACGATCACAACTTCGGGCACGTCAAGAGCGAGTACTTCTCGGCGGTCATTGAGGGCGTCATGATTGTGGTCGCTGCCATCGTCATCATTGCCGTTGCGGTGGAACGACTCATCAACCCGCGGGAGCTGGAATCGGTGGGGATCGGTTTGGCCGTCTCGGTTGTTGCCTCCATCGTCAACGCGGCGGTTGCCTGGCAGTTGATTCGGGTTGGTCGCCGTTTCCGTTCCCTCACGTTGGAAGCTGACGGCAAGCACCTGATGACCGATGTGTGGACCACGGCGGGGGTCATCGCCGGGGTGGCACTGGTGGCGTTGACCGGATGGATCGTCCTCGACCCGGTGATTGCCATCGTCGTTGCCATCAACATCGTGTTTGTCGGCTACCGGCTGATTAAACGGTCGACGATGGGCTTGATGGATGCGGCCATCCCCGAGGAAGAGCGTGCCAAGGTCGACGCTGTCCTCGATAGCTTCCGGACCGATGGCGTCGACTTCCACGATGTTCGGACCCGCGAGGCTGGCCACATCCGATTCGTCCAACTTCACATGCTGGTTCCGGGCGCGTGGAGTGTGCAGGAAGGCCACGACCTCCTCGAGAAGGTCGAGGGCCAATTGCACGCGCAGATCGAAGATGTGGTTCCCACCATTCATCTGGAACCGATTGAGGATCCGCGGAGTTACGAATCGTGGCGACGCTAGCGGGACCCGTCGCCTTTGCGACATCCTGACGCTCGCACGTATTAGCCTTGAAGTCATGAGCGAGTACGAGCAGGACGACTCCGACCAACTGCAGCCGGAAGACACCCTGGACGACACAGAACTGGGCGACGTGCTCGACCGCGGCTTCTCGCCGCCCGATTACGAGCCCGCAGCGCATCCCGAGCACGAGGACCTCGATCAGCGACTTGCGGGTGAGATTCCCGACGTGGCGGTCGACGACGACGAAGACCCCGACTTTCCCGAGAGTGACGAGGTCGGTCGCGTTCGCGCGGGGCGCCTGGTTGCGCCGGATGAAGGATTTGGTCCCGACGTCGACAATCAACTGTTGGCGACGGACGCGGGAATCGACGGTGCGGGCGCGTCTGCCGAAGAAGCG
Organism: Gordonia sp. 34D; assembly: GCF_056682775.1. Lineage (NCBI taxonomy): Bacteria > Bacillati > Actinomycetota > Actinomycetes > Mycobacteriales > Gordoniaceae > Gordonia > Gordonia sp. 34D. Next base: position 3,286,581 of record NZ_CM155293.1, read on the forward strand.
GCCATGCACGTCATCGGAGATGAGTAACTAGCAAATATGGATCGCGATCGTTTAGTTGATGTGGGTGTCGCGTTGGTCTCGCGTTTCGGTGCGAAGGCACTGAGCTTGACCTCGGTGGCACGGCAGGCCGGGGTAGCGCGGGCCACCGCCTACCGGATGTTTGGTGGCCGCGATGCGCTGGTCGACGCCATCATGTCCCGCGAAATGGAACAACTGCGCCAGCAGATGCTGCAGTGGGGGGCCGACCAGCCCGACCCGGCAATGCGGATCCGCGAACGTGTCAAGGGATCGCTCGCCTACATCCGTGAACACGAAGCGTTGCAGTACGTACTGCGTAACGAGCCCGAGGAAGTGGTGCGGGCGCTGATCAGCCCGGCACCGGAAGCCTCGGATAAGGCCTCGCACCGGTCGTTGATTGGGATGATCACGGATACGGCGGTCCCGGATGTCCGCGATGACGAAGCGGCCGTGCTGTACCCGAGCGTGCGCGGCGGTAGCGAGTTCATGGTCCGAATCGTCTACTCCTGCATGCTGGTTCCGGAGTCGTCGATGACCGACGACGAGATCGCCGACCTGGTGGTGCGCGCCGTCGTTCGGTGATCGGGTTCCACCCAGTACGCTCGTTTCTATGACTGGCACCGCCAAAAACGGCACGGGAGCACGCAGTATTTTCATCGCATCGGCGGAAGGCGATACCGGAAAATCGACCATCGCGCTCGGTGTGCTTGCGGTGTTGACTGCCGCTGGGGGTCGCGTGGGGGTGTTCCGGCCAATCTCTCGCGCTGCCGCGGGCGAGCGTGATTACGTGCTCGACCTCATGCACTCGTATGCGTCGGTCGATATCCCTTACGAGCAGTGCATTGGCGTCACCTACGACGATGTGCACGCCGACCCCGATGCGGCGATCGCCGACATCGTCGACCGCTATCACACGGTCGCTAAACAGTGCGACAACGTGTTGGTGATCGGCTCCGACTACACCGACGTCGCGGCTCCGTCGGAGCTGAGTTTCAATGCGCGGATCGCGGCTAACCTTTCGGCACCAATCATCTTGGTGGTCAAGGCCTTTGAGCAGGAGCCGAGCGAAGTCAAGGCGATCACCGATCTGCTGCTGGCCGAGATTCGTTCCGAGCACGCGACGGCGGTCGCGATTGTCGCCAATCGCTGCGATCCCGACCAACGCAAGGCGGTGGCCGAGGCATTGCAACCGATCGGCATCCGGTCGTGGGCGTTGCCGGAGGAGCCAATCCTGGTGGCCCCCACCATGGGTGAGTTGCGCGATGCGCTCGGTGGCACCCTGTACTCGGGCGACGCTGATCTCCTCGACCACGAGGCGATGGACATGATGGTCGGTGGCATGACCGTCGAACATATCCTGGAACGCCTCAGTGAATCGATGGTGGTGATTGCCCCGGCCGATCGCTCTGACGTGCTGCTGGCATTGGTCAATGCCAATGCGGCCGAAGGGTTTCCGCGTTTGGCGGGCATCGTCATTAACGGTGGCCTGCATCCGCATCCGATGATCGACGCCCTCGTGAAGGGGTTGCGTCCAACCCTTCCCATTGTCGCGTGCGAGCACGGCACCTACGAGACGGCGCGCATTGCCGCCCACACTCGCGGACGCATGCTCACCGATTCGGTCCGCAAGATCGACGCCGCGATGAGCGTAATGGAACGGTATGTGGCACCAAATGAGTTAATCGCCGAACTCGACCTGCACGAACCCGATGTGGTGACGCCGCAGATGTTTGAGTACCAACTGATTTCGCAGGCGAAAGCCGACCCGCAACACATCGTGCTGCCGGAGGGCAACGACGACCGTATCTTGCGGGCCACCGACCGTTTGCTGCGACGCGGCATGGTGCGGATTACCCTGCTCGGCGACCCCGATGCGGTGCGTCGACGCGGCAACGAACTCGGTATTGATCTCGCGCACGTCGAGATCATCGATCCGGCGACATCGCCGCTGGCCGAGGAGTTCGCACCCATCTACATGGAACTGCGCAAGCATAAGGGCATGACTTTGGAGCGGGCTGCGGAAGTGGTCCGCGACGAGTCGTACTTCGGGACCATGCTGCTGCACACCGGCCGCGTCGACGGCATGGTGTCGGGGGCGGTGCACACCACGGCGCAGACCATCCGGCCCGCATTCGAGATCATTAAGACAGTGCCCGGGGTCTCCACGGTGTCCAGCGTCTTCTTTATGCTGCTGGCCGACAAAGTCCTCACCTACGGTGACTGCGCCATCGTTCCCGATCCGACCGCCACCGAACTGGCCGACATTGCGATCTCTTCGGCACAGACGGCCGCGGCCTTCGGCATTGAGCAGCGGGTGGCGATGCTGTCGTATTCGACGGGTGCCTCGGGGGCGGGGGCCGACGTCGACAAGGTAATCCAGGCGACCGAGTTGGTTCGGGAACGCGCGCCGGAACTGTTGGTAGAGGGCCCAATTCAGTACGACGCCGCCGTCGAACCGTCGGTGGCGACGGCAAAGATGCCGGACTCGCCGGTGGCTGGCCGTGCCACGGTCCTCATTTTCCCGGATCTCAACACCGGGAACAACACGTACAAGGCGGTGCAACGCAGTGCCGGAGCCATCGCGATTGGCCCGGTGCTGCAGGGCTTGAACAAGCCGATGAACGACCTGTCGCGCGGGGCACTTGTCACCGACATCGTCAACACGGTGGCGATTACCGCGATCCAGGCGCAGAACAACAAGAAGGCCCAGAACGCAGGGAAAGCACAGGCATGAGCGACAGCGTGAGCGACGACCTGGTTCTCGTAGTGAATGCGGGTTCGTCGTCGTTGAAGTATCAGGTGCTTAATCCGGCAACCGAAGCGGTGATCGCGGACGGGCTGGCCGAGCAGATCGGCGAGTCGAGTTCACGCATCAGGCACGACTACCGCGGCAATGAGGTTCTCGTTGAGGGAACTCTGGTGGACCATAATGCGGCGATCGCGAAGGTGATGGAACTCTTCGAGGCCGACGGTGTCGACCTGGCTGGTTCCGGACTCGCCGCCGTGGGGCATCGCGTGGTGCACGGCGGCCGCAGCTTCTTTGCGCCCACCTTGATCGACGCGACGGTGCGCTCGGAGATCGAGCGGATCTCTCCGCTGGCACCGCTACACAATCCGGCCAATCTCGTCGGTATCGACGCGGTGTCGGCCCTGCTGCCCGATGTGCCGGCCGTCGCCGTCTTCGACACTGCCTTTTTCCATGACCTCCCCGACGCCGCGGCCACCTATGCGCTCGACGCGGAGGTCGCCAAGCAGTACGCGATCCGCCGCTACGGGTTTCACGGGACCAGCCACGAGTACGTCTCACGCAAGGTCGCGGAGACGCTCGGGCGCGACTACGGCGACATTAATCAGATCGTCCTGCACCTCGGGAACGGCGCTTCCATGTCGGCGGTGGCCGGGGGCAAGGCCATCGATACGACGATGGGCATGACGCCGCTGGAAGGTCTCGTCATGGGTACCCGCACCGGTGATATCGATGCGGGCATCGTCTTCCAGCTCGCTCGGGTGGCCGGAATGTCAATCGACGACATCGACGTCCTGTTCAACAAGAATTCCGGCCTCAAAGGCTTGTGCGGGGAGAACGACTTCCGTGCAGTCCTCGAACGCGTCGATGCTGGCGATGATTCTGCGCGTCTGGCGTACGACGTCTACTTACATCGCCTGCGGCGCTACATCGGCGCGTACTTGATTGAGTTGGGTCGGGTCGACGTCATCGTGTTCACCGCCGGCGTCGGCGAGAATGCCAGCCCCGTTCGTGCCGACTCGCTGGCCGGGCTGGAGAATTTCGGCATCGAGGTCGATGCGGAGCGCAATGCCGTCCGCGGCAAGGGCCCGCGCGTCATTTCCACCGACACTTCCGCCGTCACCATCATGGTGGTGCCGACTAACGAAGAACTGGCCATTGCCCGCCAGGCGATCGAGGTCGTCGCCGCAACGGAGTAGGTTTCGGTACCCCCTTTCGGGGGTAGCCCAACCCTCATGTGACGTGGATCATGTGATCATGACCACGAATACAGAGCTCTACCGACGCAGCCGTGACCAGATGATCGACCTGATGGGCGACTACGGCCGGGCTGTTGAGCAGTTCCGCTGGCCCCACATCACCGGAAAGTTCAACTGGGCAATCGACTGGTTCGACGCCTTTGCCCGCGGCAACGATCGCGTCGCCCTCTGGATTACCGAGGAGGACGGATCCGAGGTCAAGGTGACGTTCGACGAGATGGCCGAGAACTCCGATCGCGTTGCCACCTGGCTGAAGGACCTGGGCCTCGGTAAGGGTGACCGCGTGATTCTGATGCTCGGCAACCAGGTGGAGTTGTGGGAGCTCATGCTGGGCATTATGAAGCTCGGTGCCATCGTGATGCCGACGACGTCGGCGCTCGGTTCCGCCGACCTCACCGACCGCATTGAGCGTGGCGGCGCGGGCACCGTCATCGCCAATGTCGGCGACACGGGCAAGTTCGACGACGTTCCCGGCGACTACCGCCGCATCGTGGTCGGCGGTGACGCGGACGGGTGGACCTCGTACTCGGCCAGCGCCGAGACGGAGTCGGCCGGACCGTTCGAGACCGACACCCTGGTCGACGACCCGATGCTCATCTACTTCACTTCCGGCACCACCAGCAAGCCGAAGTTGGTGGAGCATTCGCAGGTCAGCTATGCCGTCGGCCACTTCACCACGATGGCGTGGATTGGTGTTAAACCCGGCGACGTGCACCTGACGATCAGCTCGCCCGGCTGGGCCAAACATGCGTGGAGCCTGTTCTTTGCGCCGTGGATCGCCGAGGCGACGATCTTCGTTTACAACTACTCCCGCTTCGACGCCGCAGCCCTGATGGGACAACTGCAGCGCGCGGGTGTGAATACCTTCTGTGCGCCGCCGACCGTGTGGCGGATGCTGATCCAAGCCGACCTCGGCGACAAGCCCGCCGGGCTGCGTGAACTTCTCGGTGCGGGCGAGCCGCTAAACCCGGACGTGATCCGTCGCGTCGAGCAGTCGTGGGGCCTGACCATCCGAGATGGTTTTGGTCAGACGGAAACTACCCTGCAGGTCGGCAACACTCCGGGGCAGCCGCTGAAGGCTGGCTCCATGGGCCGTCCCATGCCGGGCGTCCCCGTGGTGTTGGTGGACCCGTTGACCGGTGAGCTCGCCGATGAAGGCGAAATTTGTCTCGACTTGAGTGTGCGGCCCGTGAACCTGATGACCGGCTATCTCGGGGATCCGGAGCGAAATCAGGCGGTCATGGCTGGCGGCTACTACCACACCGGTGACGTCGCCTCCCGTGACGAGGACGGCTACATCACCTACGTGGGGCGCACCGACGACGTTTTCAAATCCTCTGACTACAAGGTGTCGCCATTCGAGCTGGAGAGCGTGCTCATCGAGCATCCAGCGGTCGTCGAAGCGGCCGTGGTGCCGCAGCCCGACGAGACGCGGTTGGCCGTTCCGAAGGCCTACGTGACCCTTGCCGAGGGGTGGGAACCGACTGCCGACACCGCGAAGGCGATCATGGAGTACGCCCGCGACCATCTCGCGCCGTACCTGAAGGTGCGCCGGGTGGAGTTCTTTGAGTTGCCGAAGACAATCTCGGGCAAGATCCGTCGCGTGGAACTGCAGCAACGTGAGTCGTCGGCCTCGACGGCGGGCGAAATGATTCCGACCGAATACCGCTACGAGGACTTGCTGAGCTGACGCTCGTGACTACCGCAGCGTCGTCTTAGAGGAGGGTCGCCGGACGAATCAGGTTCGCGAGGTCCACGAGGAGGAAGCGGTGGGCGCGGTTATCGCGGGTGGCTCGTGCCAGTTCGCGGAGGGAGCGTTCGGTACCGGCGCGCAGGCCATGCTCGTTGAACGGGAAACCGAGGAAGTCATCGGCCGGGAAATCCTCGTCGAGATGGCTGTCGATCCAGCCGAGGGCCGTCCCCAGAATGATGAGCTGTAGTCGGCCGCGGCGGGGGTCGTCCCAGCTGATCTCCTCAAACCGTTCAGCCGCCTCGAACAATTCCCACCGAGCCACTTCGCTCGGATTGCGGCCGTGCACCAGGGTGACGATCGCCGATAGCTGGGCGGTGCCGTAGTGCCGCGACGTGGTGGGGACTTCGTCAAGGGGTTCAATCGCCTCGTCAAAACTCCCCTCGGCCAGAATCATCCGGGCCAAACCAAACGCCGCGGAGACGATGCCGTGGTCGGTGAGCCATAGGTCGTGATAGTTCTGGCGAGCAATGTCGTACCAGCGCTCCACCTGGGACAGTTGGTTATTGGAGGTCGAATCCTGCGCCGACAACCAATACCCGATCAACTCGGCCGTACCCGCGACCGCAAGCTTCGGCGCAACCTCACCGGGCATCGCCTCGAGGACCTCGTGGAAGCGTTCGAACGCCAACTCCGGTTCCGCATTCAGGAGTGAACAAATTCCGAGATACCAGTGCAGTCGCCACGAATCCCCGTGGTGCACGGCCACTTCACGCAGCAACTGCAGTGCCGTATCGAGGTTTCCCAACTCCAGATGGGCGCGGGCCTCGGCAAGATCGAGTTCCAACGACGGGTGCAGCGGATCGATATTGTCGCTGGCATCAACGTTCGCCAGCATCGCCTTGAATCCCTCGGCGCGGGCCGCGCGGATCGTGTCCAACGTCTGCCTCGGATACGACAGCGCCGCCGAGGTCAAGATTCCGGCAGCCGGATCCGCCGGGTCGACGAGGGGAACCGGAAGGGCGCGGGCAATGTCTGCCGGGTCGTGGAGCGCGGCATCCTTGGGGTCGAAGAACCCGTCGACCGGTGCCAGCAGCAAGTCGGTCCCGAAGGTCGACCGCTGCGGGGTAAACACCGTCGACATCGACGGGCGTGGCACACCGGTGTGCAACGCCACCGTCTCGCGGAGCACGTTGAGGACCTGCGTCGTCATTTCCTCAGCCGAGGAAAAACGCTCGTTCGGATCCTCCGATGTCGCGCGGTGTAGCAAGAAGTAGAACGACGGGTTTTCCCTGAACAGCGGGGTGGTTTCCGGATCGGGCAGACCATCCAGGTAGCGGCCGTCGACCATGGGCATATCGACAGTCAATACGGCCAGAGTGCGCCCGATGCTGTAAATATCGGTGACGATCTGCGGTCCGGTTTGAACAATCTCCGGTGCCTGAAAACCGGGCGTTCCGTACAGGTGGCCGGTGCCGTTAATCGCCGAAACCGCACCCATATCAATGAGTTTCACCTCATCGCTGGTGATCATGATGTTGTCGGGCTTCACGTCGTTGTAAACCAAACCGACCGAATGCAGATACCCGACGGCCGAAAGCACTTCCAAGATGTACGCCATGGCGTGTTCGATCGGCATCAATGTCGGCTCGCCACGATCCGATGTGGTGAGTTGCTTCAGCGTGTGACCGCCGACGTACTCCATCACGATGTAGCCGACCGGGCGACCATCGTCGGTGACCCACTCGACAAAGTTGAAAATCTTGACGATGCCGGGGTCATTGACCGACGCCAAGAACTGTCGCTCCGAGATTGCGACAGCCTGAGCTTGGGAGTCGGACGAGTTCAGCAGGCCCTTGAGAACGACCGGGCGATCGGACACGTTGTGGTCCACGGCCAGGTAAATCCAACCCATACCGCCGTGGGCGATAGCGCCGGCGATCTCGTACTGATCGGCGACGATGGTGCCGCGCTTAAGCCCGGGCACAAATGAGTAGCGCGAACCGCAATTCCAACAGTCGCCGGAGAGCGGCCCCTCGCCGCGACCAGACGAACGCCCGACGGGTTCCCCGCACTTCCAGCACTTGCGTTTGCTTTCCACGATCACCGGATCGGACAGCACGGCGTCGGCCGGGTCGATATCGGTGATCTCGGGGAGCGGCACCAGTTCGCTGCCGAGGCGGCGGTCGTGAATGTGGGCGGCCTTGCGACTCTTGCGGCGGGAGGCGGCGATGTCGTCGAGAATGCGTCGGACCTGGGTCGACTGCGTAATCGGGGTGGCGAATGCGCCACCAGCCCCGACTGTCCCCACTGTCCCGGCCGTCCCGACAGTCTCTACGGTGCCGGCTGGCATGGTGCCCGCCTGCGTTTCGACGGGCTCAACCTTTTTTTCGTCACTCATGGTGGGTCAATCTCGATATCTGGTCGGCGGTGGCGAACCCGGCCCCAAAATGGCGAGGTACTGGTTGTACGACCGTTGCCAGCTGCCGTCGGCGCTGCGTGCGGCAAGGACCGCGTTGACGAAGCGAACCATGTCGTTCTGGTTTTTGGGGATGCCGACACCGTAATTTTCGGTACCGAGGCTGGCACCGGTCACGTGCACCCACGGATCCTGGCTGGCGAGACCGGCGAGGATGGGGTCGTCGGAGGTGACGGCATCAACCTGTCCCTGCTGCATCAGCACCAGGCAGTCGGCCCAACTCGACGTGGTGATGAACTTGACGTCGGGCACCCGTTCTTGCACCCGTGCGATCGAGGTGGATGCGCGCGTGGCGCACACGTTCTTCCCCGCGAGGTCCGACACGGTCGAGATTCCCGAATTTCGATACACCAGGATCTGCTGCGAGGCGGCGTAGTAGGGGACAGAGAAACTCACCGACTTGAGCCGATCGCACGTGATCGACATGGTTTTCACCACGATGTCGACGGTGCCGTCCTCGAGGGCTTTCATGCGGTTCTCGTTCGACAGCATTCGGTATTCGATCAGGTTGGGGTCGCCGAAAATCGCGTCGGCAATCCAATGCGCGACGTCGATGTCGAAGCCTTGGACGTCACCGCTGATGGGATCGCGGAAGCTCAACGGGTTGCTGCCGAGGTCGGTGCCGACAATGAGGCGACCACGCTGGAAGATCCGTTCCATCGTCGACTTGGCGGGCATGCTCCGGGGTTCCGGCAGCGGAGTCGGGCGGAGTCCGACGGTGGCATCGCAGGTGTCGTTCGACGCCGGTGCGTCGGGTGGGGCACCAACGGTCACCTCCGGCGGCCACGGGGCCTGCGCGGTGGCCGAGGGAGGCGGATTGGCACTGTCGGCTTCGGTGGTGCAACCGGTCATCGCGATCATGATGGCTGCCGCTGCGACAGCGAGGCGGGCTGAGCGGGATCTCGTCATCGGTACTCCCGAATGCGTGGGATGAGGCCGAAAATCACCGCGAAGGCGGCCAACACGCACACCAGGCCGATGCCGGTGCCGGTATACCCGAGAAGCGTCTGAGCGGTACTGATGTTGTCCCGGAAGGTGGTGCGGGCGTCCGCGATCGCCTTCACCAGGGCGTCATTGACTTCGTTGTAGCCGGTGGCCGTACTGATTTTGCCGTTACCGATAGTCAGGGCACGCGCGGCGGTGAAGTCGCCTCCGGCGAGCCGTCGACCCACTTCTTCGTGGGCGCCACGCCACCTTTCGAGCGCGGCTTGGGCATCGCTGATCGGCTGGGTGAGCCCGGGGTTCTCGGCGTGAGATGGATCGTTCGCGAGTCGGTCGGCGTCTGCGCTGATCTGTTCCAGGTCTTGCACAAAGCCGACGTCGAGTTCGCCGGGATCGGTGCGGCGCACCAGCGACAGAGTTTCCGCTGACCGGGCTTGCTGGGTCAGGATGCGCATCGTCGTCAGCGTGTGGAGTGGTTCGGCACCCGCGGTCTTAGCCGTGTTGGCCGCAGCCACCGACAATAGTCCCGACACCAACAGCCAAACCGTGCCGATCCCGAGGGCGGCCAGCGCCCCGATCAACCCGAGATTGAAGTGCCTGCGCGTGCGTCTGGCCAAGTATCGGCCGGTCGCGAGCAGCATCAAAATAATGATCAGCAAGGCCACGTACACCCCCCACGGGGGCACGGTCAGAGTGCGCTGAGGATCGGAGATTGCCGCCGACCGGTCCTCGTAAAGGCGCTGTGCCGCAGGCAGAATCGTGCCAAGCATCAGGGTCGACGCTTCGCTCAAGTAGGCCGAGCCGACCGGGTTGGCGAGCCGATTGTTGGTGCGGGCAGTTTCGATCAGCCCGGTGTACACCGGGATGCTGGTCGAGAGCGTGTTGAGGTCGTTGCGGGCGGCCCGCTGACTGTCGGTCAGGTCGTCGCCGTTCGCCACACCGTCGGCAGCGGCGACGAGCGCTGTGGCCGCCGTGGCGATGGAATCGGTGTACTCCGACCGCAATTCGGGGGATTCGCGCCCCCCGGAAATGAAGGCGGAGTTGGCGGCGGCGTCAGCAACCGACAGTGAGCTGTACAGGACTTCGGCCGCCTCGGCTTGCGGTTCGGCCCGGCTGACCAGCGCTTCGAGGGTCTGACTGCGATTGTTCAGCGAAGCCGACGAGTAGAAGCCGGTGAGGCCGCACGCGAGCGTCATCGTGATCATGATCATCAGCAACTTGCCGGGCGTCGTCGTGGCATAAAACCGCAGTGTGAGCAGCGGAGACGAGACGCGTTCGCGGGTAATCGCCGAGATCTCGCGGCGGTCGGCGATAACCTGCCGAAGGGTGGGGTTCGCCGACCCGCGCTCGGGCAGCACGCTTCGGCCCGCGTGGGTGAGTGCAGAGCGCACTCGGTAAACCTGGCCGGCCACGTTGTTCCCTTCGAATGAACTGTGTCCAACCCTAGTCGGCGCGACTGCGCTCGCGCTGCCAGGCCGGTACGGTGATTCTTCAGATATCGGAAAATCCCTTTGCTGGAGGCAACGCAGTGCGTGGAGACGGTGACGGCTGGGTGTTCGACGGCGCAGGCGGGCGGTACTGGGGGCGGCACGGTGCGGCCGGTCTGCTGCTGTTTGCGCCCGACGCCGAAGGAACGGTGGTCGTGCTGTTGCAGCACCGGGCGATTTGGTCGCACCAGGGCGGAACTTGGGGGCTGCCGGGCGGTGCCCGCGATTCCCACGAGACTGTTGAGCAGGCCGCCGTCCGTGAGGCCAACGAAGAAGCCGGGATCATCGAAGCTGACCTCACCGTGGTCGAATCGATTGTCACCCACACCGCATCCGGTGGCTGGACGTACACGACGGTCCTCGCCGAGGCCGAGAAGCCGGTGGTGACCGTCGGCAACGGCGAGTCCGCCGAACTGCGCTGGGTCCCGGCCGACGAAGTCGCCAACCTGCCCCTTCACCCGGGTCTGGCCGCCTCCTGGGCCGACCTGCTACCGAAACTGCTGGTTTAGCTGTCGGTGACTCCGGACTTCAGAAACGCTAAGCGGCAAGCTGGTTTGCCCCGGCGATCAGCGCATTGACTGTCGCTTCGTCGCCGTCCCGGCCACGGCCCGACGACCATCCCTGTCGAGAGTCGCGTTCGCACAGAAGGTAGGTGACGGTTTCGTCGCCGTCGCGCTGCTGCGACAGCCGGACGATTTCGATGCCCGCGCCGAGGGCGTACAGGATTTCGGTCATGGCGGCGATGGTGCCGGTGGCGGTCGCCGAAATGTCGTGGGCGTCCCTGCCGAGAGTGATGTGGGCGCGCGCGACGACCGTGTCGGCCCGCGCGGGCTCAATGGACAGAGTTTGCAAGGTGATGAAAGCTGCCGCGCTCATGTCTGCAGAGGATGGCTGGGGGAATTGAATGTAAGGCATCTGGAAACTTCATTTCGGTCGAATCTTTGATGACCGACTAGCTCCAGGGTGTGGAGACGACAAACCCGCAGCGGGGGGTCGGTCGAGATCAGACCCCGCTGCGGCGGGTTACGAGAAGGTTCCACAACATGATGTCGGGCAGCCTACCCGATTTTGAGGGCTCGCGCAGCTGTCGTCGGATCAGTGGCGCCGGTAATCGCGCGGACCACCACAATCCGCTGTGCGCCAGCAGCTTTCACCTCATCGAGACGTTCGAGGTCGATCCCGCCGATCGCGAACCACGGCTTATTGGGGTGGCGTGCGGCGACGTCGGAGACGAAGTCCAGGCCCGTCGCTGCGCGGCCCGGCTTGGTTGGCGTGGTCCAGCAGGGGCCGGTGCAGAAGTAGTCGATATCGGGATCGGTGATGGCGTCGATGGCCTCGTCAATGCGGTGGGTGGAACGGCCAATCACCATGTCCGGCCCCACAATTTCCCGTGCCGCCGCCGGTGGCAGGTCGTCCTGGCCGAGGTGCAGCACGTCGGCACCGACGGCCGCCGCCAGGTCGGCGCGGTCGTTCACGGCAAGCAGCGCCCGATAGGCCTTCGTGAGTTCAGCGATCTGCCCCAACAGGTCGATCTGCTGCAGGGTCGTCAGCTCACCGAACTCGCGCTCGCCGGGGGACCCCTTATCGCGCAACTGAACTATGTCGACGCCACCGTCGAGGGCCGCGCGGACAAAGTCGACGAGGTCACCGCGTTCGCGTCGTGCGTCGGTACACAGGTACAAGCTGGCATCTTCGAGGCGGGTGCGCGCGTTCATGACCGCCACCTTAGTGGTGTGCCCGGCGCGGTAAACTCGGGGCGTATTCCTCACACGGGAGCTCGGAGGTTCGTCGGGCTGAGAGGGCGTCGCGCCGACGCTGACCGTCACACCTGATCCGGATAATGCCGGCGTAGGAAGGCTCTCATGCTCGGTGAACTAGCGGTCGTCGGTGGTGGCGTCGTCGGCTTGACGTGCGCTCTCGCCGCCGTCGATAGCGGTTGGCGCGTCACGGTATTCGACGCCGGACCCGACCGCCGAGCCTCCGATGTGGCGGGTGGCATGCTCGGTTGCCTCGCCGAAGGGCACCCCGGTGAAGACCGGCTCCTGGCCATTTCCCGCGAGTCGACGTCCCTGTGGCCGGGGTTGCTGAATCGTCTCAGTTGCCCTGACATTCTGACCGCGACCGACAGTCTCCTGGTCGGGGCCACACCGTCGGATGTTGCCGCGCTGGAAACGCAGATGCGGTTTCTGCGGTCGGAACTGCCCGACGACACACACCGGATCCCGTCGGCGTCGGCCCGCGAACTACGAACCCTGGAACCGGCCCTTGCCCGAAATGTGGCGGGCGGATTCCAAGCGGTCGGGGAGGGCGCGGTCGACAACCGTAAGCTCCTCGCCGCTTTGCGTGCGGCGCTCGACGCGGCGGGCGTAATGCAGGTGCGTGCCGAGATCGACAACCTCGCCGACGTGCCCGGCGAGCAGATTCTGGTGGCCGCCGGACTCGACACTCGACGACTTCTCCCCGACGTCGACCTCCGCGGTGAGAAGGGGGAAATCCTCCGACTGCGCCGCACTCGATGGTCAGTTGCTCCGCCGCGCAATGTGATTCGCGCGCGCTGGCACGGCCGGCCGGTGTATCTCGTGCCACGCGAAGACGGCATTGTTCTGGGTGCCACCCAATACGAGGCCTACGACGACACCGACCGCGCCCCACTGGCCGGGGGCGTCGCGGACCTGCTGGGCGACGCCGATGAATTGATGCCGGGCCTGCGAACTTACGAACTCACCGAGGTCAGCGCAGGCATCCGACCGTCGTCGGCGGACGGCGTACCGCTCATCGAACGCGTCGATGAGCGGGTGACGGTAGCCGCCGGACATGGCCGTAACGGGATCGCGCTGGCACCCTGGACGGCGCAGCAGGTCCTCGCGGTACTGGCACAACACTCAACACACACCTCGACCGAAGATAGGGGAGTCCACCATGGAATTGACCGTGAACGGTGACACCGTCACCCTCGATGAAGCGCCGACCGTCGCGCAGTTGTTGACCCACCTCGACCTGCCCGAAACGGGGGTCGCGGTGGCCGTCAACGGGATTGTGCGACCTAAGAGCGAGTGGGACCAGGTCTTGCTGCCGTTCGCCGAACTCGACATTCTGACGGCTGTGCAAGGTGGCTAGCCCGGGAATCGAACCGCTCCGCATTGCCGAGCGTGAGTTCGGGTCGCGGCTCATCACCGGAACCGGCGGAGCCAGCAACCTGGCGATTCTGGAACGCGCGCTGGTGGCGTCCGGAACCGAGTTGACGACCGTCGCGATGCGCCGGATCAGCCCGGAGTCGGGGACCGGCTTGCTCGACCTCCTCCGCCGCCTGGGGATCGCGCTGCTGCCGAACACGGCGGGATGCCATACGACAGCCGAGGCCGTTTTGACCGCGCAACTGGGGCGCGAGGCGTGCGAAACCAACCTGGTGAAACTGGAGGTGGTCGCCGACGACCGCACGCTGCTCCCGGATCCGCTCGAGCTGGTCGACGCCGCGCTGGCGCTGGTCGCCGACGGATTCGATGTGCTGGCATACACCAACGACGACCCCGTCCTGGCGCTCCGGCTCGAGGACGCCGGGGTTGCGGCGGTGATGCCGCTCGGGTCCCCGATCGGTACCGGACTGGGCATTTCAAATCCGCACAACATTGAGATGATCGTGGCGCGCGCCGGGGTGCCCGTCGTTTTGGACGCAGGCATTGGGACGGCGAGCGACGCCGCCCTCGCGATGGAACTCGGTTGCGACGCAGTGCTTCTCGCCTCTGCCGTGACGCGCGCCGACGATCCGGAAGTGATGGGCGCAGCGATGAAGCATGCGGTGATCGGCGGCTATTTGGCGGCCAGGGCCGGGCGTATTCCGAAACGCTTCTGGGCGCAGGCGTCGTCCCCGGCCCGAGGGTAGGAACGGTGGCTTAGGCTTCGGCGTCTTCGCGTCCGCGGTGCCAACCGCCCTTCTCCGGCGGTGCTTCACCGAAGTGGTCGGGTTCGCCGGTGCCATACCAAGCCACAAGGACCGCACCGACCACCGCGCCGATGAAACCGACGACGGCTAGCCAGCCGAGGCCGACGCGCGCTGAGTCGCCGAGGAATGCGACGCCAATGATGCTGGGGCCAGCCGTTTCGCCAACCACCAGCATGGCGGTGACGCCACTGACCGCACCCACCTGCAGGGCAACGGTTTGGACATAGAAGCCGATCGCCCCCGCGATCGCGATCGACCACGCGGCCGGATCAGTCAGCAGGGTTACCAGGTGGAACGGTTCGAGCCCGTGCAGAACGCGGACGGCGCATGCAATGACGCCGAACAGCAGACCGGCGCACGCGCCGCCGATGGGTGCCGCGAACTTGCCGCCGCGGTAGACGCCCACCAGCGAGATGGTGCACAGCGCGAGGGTCGCGATGAACAATCCCCAGTGGAATGCCATCGAGGCGTTGTCGTTGGCGCCGGGCGATGACGAAACGCCGAGCATAAACAGCGAAAGCACCACCAGCCAGATCGCGACCCAGTCGCGGGTGTGCAGCGTAATGCCGAGCAGCAACGTACCGAGCAGGGCTGTGACCACCAGGTTTGCCGACACGATCGATTGCGCGAGGAAGAGCGGAAGAAAGCGGGCGGCTACGGCTCCGCCAGCAAATCCGACCACCACCATCACGGTGCCGAAAATGAATGCGGGGTCGGCGATTGTCGAGAACGTCGATTCGACGGATGGCGAAGAGCTACCATCGATTCCGGCTTTGCCGTCTTCGCGTTGCTCTACGGCGACCCGTCGGGCGCCCAGTGCACGGAGCACGGTCGAGACGCCATAGGCCACCGCGGCCATCGACGCCGCAATGATCCCGATGACAAACAAGTAGACAATCCCCTGCGTTGATGTGGTCGAGCTGGTCTTCTGGAGTACTGATCTTATTGAGTACTGAGGCGATTCTGAGTACTTGGTAAGAACACGCTACACGGCCAGCATGTTCCCGGGCGTTCTCATTGTTTGGTTCTTGTCTAGGCTGTACCCGTGGACTCTGGTGCGCGCAAACATATATTGATTACCTTCGGCAGGTCATTTCTGACCTTGAACCTGGCGAGGCTCCTCGCTGCGGGCGGATACAAGGTCTCGACCTGCGACAGTTTGCCGATTGCGGTGAGCAGGTATTCAAACGCGGTGTCGAAGTTTCATCGGGTGAGCCCGCCGAAGTTCAAGCCGCAGGAATACTGCCGCGATGTTGCCGAGATTGTGCGGTCCGAGGGCATCGACATGGTGATCCCCATTCACGAAGAGACCGACATTCTGGCGATGATGCAGGGCCTCTTCCCTCCGACGTGCGATCTGTTCCTGTCGCCCTTCGAGGTCGAAGAGATGCTGCACAATAAGTTGTCGTACCAGGAGGCTCTTGTCGAGCGGGGTTTTCCGACGTTGAAGTTTGCGAAGCTGGCGTCGCCCGACGACGTCAAGGATCTTGACTTCACTACGCCCTTCGCCGTGAAGCAGACCTATTCGCGAGGCTCGCAGCAGGTTTACAAGGTGCAACCGGGGCAGTCTCTCGACTTCTTGACCTACGATCCCGACAATCCCTGGATTGCCCAGGAATGGTTGGAGGGCGACCGCTACTGCACGTACTCGGTGTGCCGCGATGGCGAAGTCTTCGCTCACGCCACGTACCCGGTTCGGTATGCGATCGACGGGAGTTCGTGCCTGACCTTTGAGCAGGTCGACCATCCGGGGATCCTCGAATGGGTGCAGCGGTTCGCGAAGTCGGTCAATTTCACCGGGCACATGGGTCTGGACTTTATCGACCATCCGGACCGCGGCCTCTACACGATCGAATGCAATCCGCGGGGAACCAGCGGCATCATGATGTTTACCCGGGAATGCGGTCTCGACCGCGCCTTCTTTGGACAAAACACCGAGGTCCTCAGCCCTCCGACCGGGAACGTCCGGATGATCGGGGTTGGCATGGCGCTGTACGGCTGGCGGAAATCGTCGTTGCCGAACAATAAGTTCCGCACCTTCTTGCGCGACTTCCGCGCGGCGAGTGACGTCATCTACGACCCGCAAGACAAGATGCCCGCGGTGATGCTGATCCCCGCCTACGCCGCGATTCTGACCCACGGTTACAAGTACAAAGTCGGCCTTGCCGAGGCGTTCATGCACGACCACGAGTGGGACGGCCACCAAATCCAAGGGTTGGATTAAACTCCTAGGGGCTGGTGCGCAGTCGCGAACAGAAGTCGACCAGCAGGCCTGCGGCGCGGCGTTCGGGGTCGAGCATCACGCCGCCGTGGGCTTGGCCACCGATTTCATGGAATTCGGCGTTCGGCAGGTGACTTGCGGCCTCCCGACCGCCCGCGGGCGGGAAAAAGAGGTCGTTCTCGAAGGCGATGACCAACGCCGGCGCGGTGATCCCGGCGAGACGGTCATCGGTGGGCTCCTTGGCGAGCATCCAACTCCGCGACGCCGACAGTTGCCCCTTCAGACCATCGGGCGCCGACCACACCGGATCGCCGGAACTCAAGATCTCCCGCCATGAGCGGACGGCCGCGTCGTTCGACAGGGTGGTCGGGCTGAGGGTGGTCATTAACTGTTCAAAGATGGCGACGTGCTCGGGGATTTCGCCGAGTCGATCGAGGAGTCCCAACTCCATGTCGTTGACGATTTCCCCGATGGCCGATGAGCGTAGACCCGCCAACATGGCAACACCCCTCACGTGGCCGGGCCATGCCGATGCCAAGGCCTGCGTCACGTAGCAGCCCATGGAATATCCAGCGAGAATCGCGTCGTCGACTTCGAAATGGTTCAGCACGGCAGCGGCGTCGTCGGCCATTTCGGGCACCGAGTATGGTGCTGGCGGTGCCGAAGACGGGGTCACGCCCCGCGCGGAATAGGTGATCACTGAGAACCCGGCTTTAACGAGGTCGTTGGGGATTCCAGTGAATTGCCATACGCCAGAAGGCATCCCGAGTCCGCCGCTGAGCAGCACGGTGGGGCCGTCGCCGATGCGCGTTGCCGCGATGGCGGTGTCGGACGCGGTCGTGATGAGTTGACGCTCGGTCACGATTGCGCGGCGGCCAGGCGGTCGATGATTTGCTGCAAACTCTGTGGCGACCGGGCCATCACGGTCTCGCCCTCGGCGACCACCAGTGGGCGCTGGATCAGCGACGGATTCGCGACCATCGCATCAAGCAGGGCGTCATCGTCGGCGTCGTCGAGATCTAGGGTCGCGTACACGGGTTCGCCCGACCGGATCGCGTCGCGGACCGACAGCCCGGCCGAGGCGATCAACTGTTTAAGTTCGGCACGGTCGGGGGTGTCGGTGAGGTACTCGACGACGGTGACGTCGGCCCCAGCTTGCCGCAGCGCGTCGAGGGCGGTGCGGGACTTGCTGCAGCTGGGGTTGTAGTAGATCGTGGCGTCCACGGATGGCCCTTCTTTACTGGCTAAACGAGATCGGCGAGCGGCACGCTCGAGTCGGCGAGTTTCGCCGGATCGACGGGATTTCGCGCCGCAAGGAGGGCGGCGATGTCATCGCCAGCATCCCAAATATTGACGTTCATTCCCGCCTGGACAATACCGTCGCTGGTGACCCAGAAGGCGAGGAACTCCCGGCCTGGCACATCACCGCGGGTAACGACGCTGGTCTCGCCCGCGGTGTGGCCACGGTATTCCATGCCGAGGTCGTACTGGTCGGTGAAGAAGTACGGCATCCGCGAGTACTCGTCGTTGCCGCCGAGAATGTTGGCGACCGCGGTCGCTGGCTGGTTGAGCGCGTTTGCCCAATGCTCGGTTCGGACACGCATACCGAGGACAGGGTGTTCTGCGGCGGCAATGTCGCCGACCGCATACACGTCGGGTGCGCTGGTCCGCAGACCCGCATCGGTAGCGACGCCACCGTCGACAATTTCGAGGCCACCGTTCTCCGCGACCGCAGTTTCCGGCCGGGCCCCCACCGCCACGAGGACGGCATCGGCGGCGATCGTCTCACCGTTCTCGAGTTTGATTCCGGTGGCCTTCTCGTCCGCGACGGTGATGGCGGCGACCTTGCAATTAGTTTTCAGGTCGACGCCGTGGGCGCGATGCAGTTCGGCGAATGCTGCCCCGATTTCGGTGCCCAGCGCCGCTTGTAAGGGCTGGTCGGCGGCTTCGACAACGGTCACCTCGGTGCCCGCATTGCGTGCCCCGGCGGCCACTTCGAGACCGATCCAGCCGCCGCCGATGATGGCCAGGCGCTTGCCCTCACCGAAAGTCTGCAGCAGGGCGTCGGCTTCGGCGACAGTCCGCAGGTAGTAGACGCCGTCGGCGTCCGACCCGGGGATGGGTGGGCGCGCGGAGGTAGATCCGGTCGCCAAAACGAGTGAGGAGTACCGAACCGATGACCCGTCGTCGAGCTCGACGGAGTGGGCGGCGGTGTCGAGGGTGGTGGCGCGGACGCCGAGGCGAAGGTCGATGTTGTTGTCGCGGTACCAGGCTTCGTCGTGCACGGTGAAGTCCGGCAGCGCCTTGGTGGAGGCGAGGAACTCTTTCGACAGTGGTGGGCGTTCGTAGGGTGCAACGCTCTCGGCGGCGATGAAGGTGACCGGTCCGGTGAACCCCTTCTCGCGCAGGCCTTCGGCGGTCTTCGCGCCCGCGAGCCCACCCCCGACGATCACGATGGGATTGGACGAATTTGTACCTGTGGACATGTCACTCTCCCTACTAAAGACGAATTCCTTCAATTATAGAGAGTCTTGGGGGCTCTGGCTACGTCGCAGGTGAAGAGAATCTCGACGACTGAGGCCTCGCCATGTCGGTAGAGTCAGGTTTTGTGCGCGACTCACGAGCCCGATACATCGTCATCGGGCTGATGCTGGCATTGGCCGGAATCTGCTATTCGTCGTGGGTTCTCGACTACTTTTTCCACTCCGGACTCGACCCCCTGCGGTCGTTCCTGTCGGAACTCGATAGCCGGCACATGCCGCACCGGCACGTCTACACGGTGGGCGACGTTCTAACGGGGATCTTCTCGATTCTGGCCGCCATCGGTCTCCTGTTTCCGCCGAGCCTGGTGCGCAATAAGTTCTCCGTCACGGCAGCCATCGCCATTGCCGCGTTCGGTGCCTCGACCATCGCCGATGCGCTCATGCCGATCGACTGCCTGGCTGGCCGCGACGTAGGTTGCCCGGACCAGTCGCGAGGTCTGCTGCCGCAACTGGAGCACATTCATGCCCTGACATCGTCGTTGGCAGTGATCGCCATCTTCGTTGCGATGATTGCCGCATCCCTGGCCGCCTGGCGCACCCGCGACTGGGACACCCTGCGATATGGCGGCGGACTGGTGTTCGCGGTCGTCGTGCTGGCTACCGTGTGGATGCTGGCCGCCGACCGGCTTAGCGGCGACTACCGGTTGGGGTTGGCGCAGCGGATTCAGGTCGGCGGCATGAGTATCTGGCTGATCTTCTGGGGCGCGTCGATCACGCGATGGCGGCCGCGCCCCAGCCAGGTCAGCGGCGGAACGTCGTCGTAAACGCCTCGCGCGCGCCCGGTGCGTTCGCCTTCACTTCGTAAGCGGACAGCTTCAGCGACGAACTGTCGACGTCGAGGGTCATGAACCCGCGGTCTTGGTGGTTCTCATACTTGGAGCGGAATCGCTTGGTCGACGGCTTGCTCGTCGACTTTGCGGCGGCACCCGAGACGATCTGTCGCGTGCCTTTGAGGCCCGCAACGTTCTCGAAGACCTGCTGGCTGTGGTCGTGGCCGGAGAACAGGAAGTTGGCGCGCCCGGCAATGTGCTTCTCGATGAAGCGCTTCGCTTCAATGCCGTTCATCGGGGCGGGCAGGCCGTCGTAGTCGCCGGCTGGGCCGTGCGAGCCATTACTGACGTAGGCGTGGTGGGTGCAGACAATCTTCCACGGTGCCTTTGAGGCAGCCAACGACTTGTCGAGCCACTTGCCCTGCGCGGTCATGTAGTGGCCGTCGGGATTCCACTCCGGGGACAGGAACGGCGGGATGTAGGCGGCGAGCGGGTTCAAGTCGACGATGAAAAAGTCAACAACACCGAGCGACACCGAGTAGTAGCGCTCCGGCATGTACCAGCGACGCGATCGCTTGTGGTACTCCACCTCGGTGTTTCCGCGGAGCAGCCAGCCGCCGTCGCCGGGGAAGATCGCCGTGTTGTCGTGGTTGCCAAGCGTCATCAACCACGGGAAATCCAGCCCGGCATTCGGCTTCTCGAACTTGTTCTGGAACTGCTTGTCGTCGGGGCCGTCGGGTCCGGTCTCGTAGATGTTGTCGCCTAGACCGAGCGCGACGTCGAAGGGCTTGGCCGCGTGCAGCTTCCGCGCCGCATCGGTGACGGCATACTGCGGCTTCTCGCCGGTGCCTGCGTCTCCGGTCACGAGGACACGGAGTGCGCTGCTTCCAGTGGGGAGCGGGTACCGGTTGACGGCCGACGCGACACCGGTCCCGAGAGTGCCAAGGCCTGCGGCTGCGACGCCGGTGGCTGCGGCACCGGCAAGGAAGGAACGACGATCGATGGTCATGGGCATCGATGCTGCCATGCCGAGGTTAACGGCGCAGGGCTCGGGGAAGCTTCGTCAGCCAACTTGGCGCAGTTTCAAGTTCACGTTTTAGTAGCCGGCATCTGTCAGACTGACACGCGATGTATGCAGAAGATGACTCCCTCCCAGTTACTCAGTCCCGTGTATCGCGCCGCACCTTTATGGGTGCCGCGGGCGCGGGTGCCCTCGCCGTCGCGATGCCTGCGGGAATTGCTTCCGCGAAGCCCGCTTCCAGTGGCGCATTCCGGCACGGTGTCGCCTCCGGTGACCCGCTTCCCGGCGGCATCATTCTCTGGACGCGCGTAACTCCGTCGGCCGATGCCAAGCCGGGATCGGGCCGCGGCGCGGGCTCGACCCTGACCTGGGAAATATCCTCTAACCAGGGATTTGGTTCCATTGCGGCCTCGGGTTCGGTCTCGACTGATGCCTCACGCGACCACACGGTGAAGGTCGACGTGAGCGGCCTCGCTCCCGCGACGCACTACTGGTACCGCTTCCGTGTCACCGGTGGTCCTGCCGCTGGCGCTGTGTCGCCGACCGGTCGAACCAAGACTGCGCCCGCGACCGATGCTGATGTCAGCAAGGTCCGATTCGGTGTTGTCAGCTGCGCCAACTGGGAAGCCGGCTATTTCTCGGCCTACCGTCACCTGGCGAACAAGTCGAACCTTGACGCGATCATTCACCTCGGCGACTACATCTACGAGTACGGCGTTGGTGGCTACGGCGGCAAATATGGGACGGTCCGCAAGCACGAACCTGCACATGACATCGTCTCGCTCGCCGACTACCGGATCCGGCACGCCCAGTACAAGACTGACCCCGATCTGATGAAGCTCCACGCCGAGTATCCGTTCATCACAACGTGGGACGATCACGAGACCGCCGACAACTCCTGGCGGGCCGGTGCTGAGAACCACAACCCACGCACGCAGGGCAGTTGGGCAGCACGCAAGGCGAACGCCGACAAGGCGTACTTCGAGTGGATGCCGATCCGCCCGGTCGTCTCGGCCAACAACCGCCAGATTTACCGTCGGCTGCGCTACGGCAATCTGCTGGAGCTGTCGATGCTCGACCTGCGTACCTACCGTGACCAGGAAGTCTCGCAGTTCAGCAACAAGACCGACAGCAACACCGCCACCATCACCGGCAAGGCCCAGATGAAGTGGGTGACCGGTGGCATCACCACGTCGACCACCAAGTGGCAGCTCGTCGGCAATCCGGTGTTGATTTCACCGTTCCTGTTGCCGCCGCTCGATCCCAAGACCACTGGCCCGCTGACCGAACTGACCGGCATTCCGGAGAACGGCATTCCGTTCAACGCCGACGTGTGGGACGGCTACACCAAAGACCGGGCACGACTGCTCAATGCGGTCGACAAGGCCGGGAAAAAGAACGTCGTCTTCCTTACCGGCGACATCCACATGTCGTGGGCCAACGACATTCCGCGCGAGCCAGCCAACTATCCGGGCGCGGGCACCTTCGGTACCGAGTTTGTGGTGACGTCGGTGACCAGTAATAACCTCGACGACATGGTCGGAGCGCCCGAGCACACGATCGGCAGTGTTGCTGGCGACGCCATCAAGGCCGCCAACCGGCACACCCAGTGGATCGACACCGACGCGCACGGCTATGCCGTCCTGACCGTCGATTCCGCTGCCGCTCAAATGGATTGGTACTCCGTCCGCGACCGCGCCGACCGCAACACCGGCGAGTACTACTCGCAATCGTGGAAGGTTCGCTCGGGCACGCGCCGGTTAAGCAAGGCTGCCGGTCCACGGTCGTAGCCGCGCAGGCGAACTTTCTGAACGTCGCCGGACGCTATCAGAGTGATATCATTAGGCTATGAACTTCAGGCAGGCGTGGCGTACCAACGGATTCCTCGGACTGATCGGCGCGCTCGTCGTGCTGCTTGTTTGTGCGGCGGCGGTGATCGGCACCATTGCGGCGATCTCCGGCGGATCGTCCCCGGCGCTAGCGGTCATTACCGTGCTCGCGGTGATCGTCGGAATCGCCGCGCTCCTCACCCTGACTGGCCTCACGACGGTGAACCCCAACGAGGCACGCGTCGTGCAGTTCTTCGGCCGGTACATCGGCTCGGTCAGCGACGCGGGCTTCTATCTCGTCACCCCGCTCAGCGAGCGTCGCGCCATCTCGCTTCGTATCCGAAACTTTGAGACCCAAAAGCTCAAGGTCAACGACGCAGACGGTAACCCCGTCGAGATCGCGGCCGTCGTGGTCTACCGGGTCGTCGACAGCTTCAAGGCGGCCTTCGCGGTCGACGACTACGAAGAGTACGTCGCGATCCAGTCTGAGGCTGCGGTCCGGCACCTGGCGACAACGCATCCCTACGACTCGCACATCACCGACGTGGTGAGCCTGCGCGACGGCGCGACCGTCGCCGAAGAAATGACCGTCGAGCTGCGCGAACGCACCAAGCTGGCAGGCATCGAGATCATCGAAGCCCGCATCACCCACCTGGCCTACGCGCCGGAAATCGCCCAAGCCATGCTGGTGCGCCAGCAGGCCGCGCAGGTGGTTGCCGCACGACAGCAGATCGTCGAAGGTGCCGTCGGGATGGTCCGGCTCGCGCTCGACCGTCTCGCCGAGGAAGGCGTCGTGGAACTGAACGACGAACGCCGCGCCGCCATGGTGTCGAACCTGTTGGTGGTGCTGTGTGGTGATCGCGCTACCCAGCCGGTCGTAAACGCGGGCAGCCTGTACGCGTGACCCGTGCCAAGCGTGAACCCAAAAAGGTG
Source organism: Gordonia sp. 34D (assembly GCF_056682775.1). Taxonomy (NCBI): domain Bacteria; kingdom Bacillati; phylum Actinomycetota; class Actinomycetes; order Mycobacteriales; family Gordoniaceae; genus Gordonia; species Gordonia sp. 34D. The sequence goes on from NZ_CM155293.1 coordinate 3,310,459, forward strand.
TTGCTTCGCCTGGACCCGGACGTCCACGAGGCAATCGCCAAGTGGGCAGCTGACGACCTTCGTAGCGTCAACGGCCAGTTGGAGTTCGCGTTGCGGCTGGCGCTGAGACAGGTCGGCCGAGAACCGAAATAGCGGCGGACTCCAGGCAACTGCCGGGTGCGGCGACCAGTGAGCACAGTGTCGCCGGCCGCGTCGGCCGGTATCCGCGGCCCACGCCGTTGTTCGCCGTGATCTTCCGGTAGGCGCCAACGCCGTCGGTCGGGATGCGTCGCAGCGTCGGATCGGTTTTTACGTTCACCGTGTACAGGCCGAATCGCGGGGTATAGCTGCCCCATTCGTAGTTGTCGGTGAGACTCCAGTAGTTCAGGCCCATCACCGGTAGACCGTCGCTGCGCGCCCGTTGTACCCAGTAGACGAGGTCGCGGAGATGGTCGGCGCGGCGATAGTGGTCGGGGCGGCGCTGGCCGTTCTTGGTGGCCATGCCCGCCTCCACCACGTAGAGCGGTTTGCCCGGGAAGCGGCGACCCATGTCGCGGAGGGCGTAATAGATGCCGTCGGCGGCGACCGTGGCCTTCCAGAACTCACCGTTCGCGGCGAACGACGCCGTCGTATCGGTTGGCGACACCGAGTAGTAATAGTCGAGGCCCACGTAGTCCAGGGAGTCGCGGACCCGGTCGAGGAACAGTGCGTCGAGTCCCGGTTCGACGGTCGGGATGTAGGCGACGTTGGAGCTGACTTGCGCGCCGGGATCCTTGCGGTGGATGTACTTGTAGATGGTGCGGTGGGCCTGGACCAGACGGTCGAACATCAACGTGGTGGACTGCGCGGGGAGCCCGCCGAACTGAACTTCCTTCATAACGTACGTCGTTGGTTCGTTAACGGTGATCCACAGCGGGTGATACCTGGCGTAACGGTCGACCATGATCCGGTTGTGCCGAAGCCATGCGGGCAGCGTTTTGGCATCGGCCCAGCCGCCGCGCTCGGCAATCCAACCCGGGTATACCCAGTGGTCGAGCGTGATCATCGGCCGCATCCCCGAGTCGACGATTGCTTTGATCATCGCGTCGTAGTAATTGAGTTCTTTCGCGGCGAGTTGTCCCGGGGCGGGTTCCACGCGGGCCCACTCGATGCCGACTCGATAGACCTTGGCACCGAGATGTTTGGCGAGGGCAATGTCGGACAGGTAGCGGTTGCGGAAATCGACAGACGTGCCGACGTGATCGTCGGTCTTGCCTTGTTCGATGTATCGGGTCCAGTTGCTGTCCGGTGAACCGCCTTCGGCCTGGAAGCCCGACGATGCGACGCCCCAAAGGAAGTTCGATGGGAGGCCGGTGCTTGGTTGTGCGCTGGCGGTTCCGGCCATGAGGGGGAGCGCGAACGCGGCAGAAAGCAAAGAGACTGCCGTGCGAGCAATCAATCCGTGCATAGCGCTCACGCTAACGCCTATCGGTGAGAGGGGCGGGACTTCTGAAGTTAAGGGTCGCTGAACGTCTGAGCTCACCGTGGGGACAAATGCGGGCCGAGGATTCACAAAATGCCATAGCCTGCGTGAATGCGATTGTTACCGTCGCAGTTGTGAACCCCTTCCCGCTGAGCCAAAGCATCCGCACTGCTGGAAAACGGGTAGTGACTATTGCCCTTAGCGTTGCGGTTCCCTTCGGAATGGTGGGCATCGGTCCGGCCGGGGCGGCCCCCGCAGGTCTTACCGTGACCGTCGACGCGTCGAAGCCGGGCTTTCAGATCCCCGCCGATTTTGTGGGGCTGTCGTTCGAGGCCAACCAGATGCACCGCACGTGGACCGACCCGAACCGGGGGAACGTGGCGGCGCTCCTGGCGAACCTCGGGCCGGGCAATCTGCGGTTCAGCGCCAACCAGGTCGACAACACGGCCTGGATGCCCGACCCGTCGAAGCCGACGCCGTCGTGGGCCAAGGATGGACAACGGGTCGAACCCGCCGACCTTTCGCGAGTCGGCGATTTGGCGCGCGCGATCGGTTGGAGCGTCGACCTCGGCGTGAACTTTGGGCACTTTGATCCGGCCGCAGCCGCGAATCAGGCTGCGGCCGCGCAGGCGCGGATTGGTAGCAGCCTACGGTCGATCCAGATCGGCAACGAACCCAACGCCTACGCGTTGAATATCGCCTCCGGCGACCGGAAGATCTACAACCCGCGGTCGTATGTGCACGATTCCAAGGTGTACCGGAATGCGATACGGGCGCAGGCACCGGGAGTTCGGATCGAAGGTCCGGACACGATCGGCGCGTCGATTGGTGTGGCGGCGGTTGATCCCGGGATGTGGCCGACGATCGTGCAGCCGTGGCTCGACGCTTATACGGCGGCCTTCGCCTCGGAAAGTCGGTTCTTGACCCAGCACTATTACCCGTACTGAACGTGACACGCGTCGGTGTGCCCGCGGGCGTCGCCGATCCGGTCGGAGCGTTGCCGACGATTGACCGACTGCTCGATCCCGCGACCCGCGCCAAGCAGGATAAGTTTCTGCGGACGTTCGCGTCCACCGCGCACAAGGCGGGCCTGAAGGCACACCTGACGGAGACGAACTCTGTCGCCAAGGAGGGTCGAGAAGGTGTCACAAACTCGTTCGGCGCGGCCCTGTGGACCGTCGACTATTTGATGACTGCGGCGCGCGCCGGGGTTGCCGGGTTTAACCTGCATAATCAGGTCGACGACTGCCAGAGCTATCCGCTGTTCTGCTTCCCGAACGCCGCGGCCAAACAGTCCGACATGGCGATCGTTAACCCGAACTACTATGCGACGCTGATGGTTTCGAAGATGGCCGGCGGTCGTGTGCTGCCGACCGCCACCACGGGCAGGGCAGGCGTCACTGCGCACGCCGTCCGCATGAGCGACGGCCAGGTCAAGGTCATCGTCACCAACCTCGACAAGAACTTCCGCGGCAAGGTCACCGTCAAGGTGGTTGGCGTGGACAGTTCGTCGGCCAGCGTTCAACAGTTGACCGCACCGTCGATCTACGCAACCACCGGCACCCGCTTTGCCGGCTCGACGGTAACCCCGCAGGGTAGCTTCGCCGTCCAACCGGGAACACCGATCGCTAAGGGTGTGAACGGCTATCCGCTTACCTTTGGGAAGCCCGGCGCGGCCCTGATGACCGTGGGCTAACCCGCCTTTTGCTAGTGTTGGTTCCGCGAGCCAAGGCTCGCAATGCCGGTGTGGTGTAGTGGCAACACGTCACCTTCCCAAGGTGAAATTGCGAGTTCGATTCTCGTCACCGGCTCCACGAAACCCCCTGGCCAGAGTGTTATTGGTCGGGGGATTCGTCGTCAGCCCCGGGCGCCGCGGGGCCGTGTTCTAGCGGACCGACTTTCGCGGCAGCCCGCGCGGGCCGTTGGTGAGTGGCCGTGTAGGTGCCTTAATCAAAGAATCCATCTGTGCATCGAGCGTCCGACTGTGAGTTAATCCCCGACGGTCGATCTTCTATACCTGGTCGTGTGGCTACAAATGGGTCTCGGCGAGACGTCTAAGCGGTCGCACTCGTCGTCTCCGACGCCAAGTCGTCGTCTTCGACCGCCTCGTCGTCCGACAACCCGCGGCTCAGCAGGAAGCCGAAGGCCGGCGCGATGATGTACATCAGGATCGAGTAGACGGCGGCGGGGATGGCGATCTCGGTGCTGTTGAGAACACTGAGCGCGATGGTCAGGGCGATGGTGGTGTTGTGGATGCCGACCTCCATGGAGGTCGCGATCGCCTGCGGCTTGTTCAGGCGCAGCATGCGTGCCAGGGCATACCCGGCAGAGAGGCTGATCAGGCAGAACAGTGCGGTCACCAGACCGACCTGCTTCAGGTAGGTGAGCACGTTCTCGCGCTCGCCGATGATGGCGCCGATGGTGATGGCCACGAGAACGACGATGGAGAAGATTCGCACCGGGCGGTCGGCCTTGCGGGCGAACTGAGGGTTGCGGGCCCGGACGAGCATGCCCAACAGAACCGGCACCAGCACCAGCGTCACAACTTGGGCGATCTTCCCGAACTGCAGGCCCAGGGTGTCGCCGAGGTCGAAGTAGTTGATCGCGAGGTTGGTGATCAACGGAATGCTGAACGCCGCGAAGACCGAGTTGATGGCGGTCAGCGAAATGTTGAGGGCCACGTCGCCGCGGAATAGGTGGCTGAACAGGTTCGCGGTCGTGCCGCCGGGCGACGCCGCCAGCAGCATGACGCCCACGGCCAGCAGGGGTGGAAGATCGAAGAGGACGATCAGGCCGAATGCCACCGCAGGCAGCACCAGGATCTGCAAGATCAAGGCACCGACAACAGCTTTGGGCGAGCGAGCCACGCGGGCGAAGTCGCCCGTCGTGAGTGAGAGGCCGAGGCCAAACATGATGATCGCCAGCGCGATCGGTAAACCGACGGTGATCAGTGCCGAATCTTGCACGAAGGCGCTCCTGAGAAAATTCGCCGGGAATCCGGCCGCTGACATATCGCGTTCAGTGTGACCGAGAAAGTCGGAATTCTCGCGTAACCAGCCAGGTCGAGAAGGGATTTGGCACGGAACGGCTCACAACCAGCGGCGCACACGACTGGAATAGGCCTCGAACTCGGCGGGCGCGCGCAGACTCAGGTACGTCTCCTCCGGGCGGATCACCAGGAACCGCACAGCGAGCAACGCAAACGGCAAGGTGACCAGCGGCCACCAACTGGGGGTGACGCCGACGATCCCGAGATAGATGATCGCAATGCCCGTGTACATCGGATTGCGCGAGAGTCGATACACACCGGTCGTCACCATCTGGCTGACTGGGCGGTGCGGGATGATCGTCGTGTGGTGGCTCCTGAACGCGGCGACCGCAGCGAGAACCATGGCCGCACCGGCGACGATCAGGGCGATGCCGACCCATCGATACCAGCCGCCGGAATCCTTGTTCCACTCGGCGACGGCGTCCAGTCCGATGCCAACGAGGAATGCGACAACGAAGTACAAGGGTGGCGGAATTTTGGTGACATGCGCGCCCGACGCAGTTGGCTCACTCGAGATAGGAGAGTGGCTACCGTCGCGGCCCGTCTCTATTGAGGACATCATTGCCTCCTATACAGTGATTGTGCAGTCGATGCAGTGGTACTGCAATCAATGCACTGTTAGTGTGATCCTTGATGGATGCAGATGTCAAGACCGAAAGTTACCGGCAGCAGCAAGCGGCGCAGACCCGTGCCCGCATCGCGGACGCGGCCCGCAGACTGTTCGGCACCGACGGCTACAACGCGACAAGCATCGCCGCGATCGCGTCCGAGGCGGGCGTGGCAGTCCGTACTGTTTACGCTGCGTACGGCACTAAGCGGGAGATCATTTCGGCGATCTGCGAACGCTGGCTTGCTGATGCCGGGGCCCGCGAACTCGCCGGTGCCGTGCTTGCCGAACCCATTCCCCGACAGCGGCTCCGCGCCGCCGCAGGCTGGCTCACCAACCTGTACAGCGCCGGGTTCGACGTCGTACTGATCCTTGATGCGGCGATGGACTCCGATGCCGAGACTCGCGAATTGCTGCGCGCCAAACTCGCCGGACGCAATCAGGTGATGGACATGATGATCGCGTCGCTGCGCGACGGCGCCGATGGCGATTCGACCATCCCCGTCGAGCGTCTCCAGACGGTGTTCCGCGCCTACGCGGCACCCGGCTTCTACGATGAGTTGGTGATCCAATCCCATTGGAGTGCCACCGAATTCACCGACTTTGTGGCCGAGGCCCTGGAGCGGATCGCATTCGGATGAGTAGCTAGCCCCGCCGCTTAGATAGTAGGAAGTCGATCACCTGACGATCCAGGTTCGGCCCATTCACAGTGAGTCCGCCCGGGCCCGATGGATGATCAGCGCCGTTGACTTCGGCAAATCGGACCTCGCGTTGCCCGGACCCGTACGACCGCACCACTGTCCGGTACCGATCGGTGGCCGACGCGGGCACGATCGTCGTGCGGGCTGGCGCGGTGATCGGTAAACCGTTGGCGATTCGGGCCGCGCTGGCCGACGACTGGCCCAGGAGGAAGGGCGCGACGCTGTCGGCGTCGCCGTGGATCACGTACGTCGGCACCGGGCGTCCGCGTCGGGCAGCCCGGAGTGCGGTGCCGGTCGGATCGGCGAGGTACGGGAATCCGGCGCTCACCGAGATCGCCGCAAACAGCTCCGGATACAGGGCCGAGACATCACTGACGATGCCCCCACCAGCCGAGTGGCCAGTGAGGTAGACGCGCTTCGGGTCGGCCCGCAGATCGCGAGTTGACCGCTTGATGATGTCAGCGATAATCGACGTCTCGCCTTGGCCGCGAACAACATTGGCGGGATTGAATAACTGCCACGTCCCGGTCGGGTCGACCTTCAACGACTGCATCGGTGCCACCACCGAATACCCGCGCCGATTTGCCTCCGACAACAGCGTGCTCGACGGTGAGAGTTCCTGTCGGTCGCCACCCTTCACCTTGCTTGCGCCATGAAGCCACACAATCATCGGACTGCCAGCGCGCAGCCCCTTAGGCGAATAGACCTGGTACTGCCGGGTGCCAGCGCTGTTGGCCGGTGCGGCGTGGGCGGGACAAACGAATCCCACCGACGCCACCAGCAGGCTGACGATTGTCGCGCACACTGCGATCCGTCGATTCATCTGTACTCCGATCGATCCACACGGATGGGCCGATCGGCACGATACTGGAAAGTAGTTACACCTGATTGTCGTTCGCGACATACACCGGCATGTCCGCATCCCACGGCTGGCGGTTCACCATGTCCGACACCCGCACGTGGCCGTGCTCAAACTCGCCGGTTGCGGCGTCGAGTAGTCGGTAGTCCTGCGTCTGTCGTTGGATCGGCTGCCCATCGAGGACCAGCACTCGCAGCTCGCCGGGCTCGAAGTGGCAGCGTTCTTGCAGCGCGTTGACGAGCTGTTCCGAGTGCAGGTGGCCGTCGCCGAAGTTCCAGCCGAGCACCACGCCAGCGACCGTCTCACCGTCGAGTTCCACATAGTCGACGTCGGGCTGGTCGCCGACGAGCCGTGGGATCAGCGCAGCCTGAGCCCGACCGTGGGTGTGGATGGCGCGGAACGCGAAACCGGTGAGCCGGGTGACGCGGGCTTCGTCCTCGCCGCCATAAATCTTTTCCAACTGTCGGTGCGGCAGCATCGCCGAGCGCAGCGTGTTGCTGGTCAGCTTCTCTTCACCGCTCGGCGACAACATCCACACCGTGGTGTCCCAGTTGCCCGCGTAATAGCGCATGCCGGGCAGGAACGAAATCTTCCGCGGGAACAGATTTCCCAAAACAATCAGCACGAGACTCATCGCCGGAATCAGCAGGGCAACGGGATACGTGAGGTTGCTGACGCCCAGGTCTGCGTGGTTTACGAACAACACCAGGACCGCAAAAATCATGAAGACGTTCCACTCGAGCGGGGTCCCCATCGGGATCGTCACGATGATGTGCAGGTGGAACAAGATCATCACGGTGGCCGCCACATAGGTGACGGGGCCGCCGTTTGAGAAGAACAGCACCATCGGAACCGCGAACTCGATCACCGTGCCGCCATGTGCGAGCAGTTTCGACAACGCCGACGGACGCAGGTCCTCCGGGTACGACTTCGTGAACATGTGCTTGAGTCGCGCACCCCGCCAGATGGGACTGTTGGTTTCCATCACCTGCACCACCGACGGGAAGTGCTGGTTGATCTTCGAAACCGCCGCGCCCAACCAGATGCACAACAGCACCAGCTTCGCGACCGACATCGAATCGGGGAACGGGACCAGGAAGGTCAACGCGATTGCCCCGTACACCTCGGCGCGGGCGGCCAGGAAGATTGTCTGGTCGCGCAGGCCGATCAAAACCAAGATCACCAGTACCGCAGCCACTCGCTGCCACGGCAATTGCTCACTGTCGGGGGCGGTCGACGACAGTAGCGCCACGACCAGTGAAACGAGCAGCGCGGCATAGAGCACCACGTCGACCAAGCTTCGGTGGGTGCCGCGGGTCAGCGGAATCTTCCCCGAGAACGGGGGCAGCCGGATGGTTCCGGGGCGGAGCCAGTACAGGAACGACCCCAGCGGGGGCAGGAACCGCAGATTCAGCGGACCAAAGCCGCAGCCGAATCCGGTGACCTCGAACAGGATGCACCACAGCACGACTTTTTCCCAGACCACTGGCAGTGCCCACCAGTCGGCGACGTCGAACAGGCCGCTGACGCCGGGGGTGGTGATCGCGAACAGTGCGCCGCCGAGGATGAACAGCGCGATCTTGAGGAGGTAGCCGACGTAGATCACGTCGGGTGTCCCGAAGCCCTGAGACAGGAAGTTCTCGGAAAGCAGGCGCATCTGAACGGGCCGGGTGCTGCGGCCCAGTTCATCGGTGTCGACTTTCGGTTCCACCGGTTGCAGGAATCCCATGCGTCCTCCGTCGTAGCTGTGAGCGAGTGATCCCCGCCACAGCTGAACGTAAGCCGGTAGACACATTTCCACAAGTGTTTACAACAATGTTGGCACCGGTCCGGCATCCGACCAGGATGGGAGAGATGCCCGAATCGCCATCAACTCGCGGGCGTGGTTGTCGAGCTCGATATCTTCGGCGGTTACGGGCGTCCACCGGCGGACGGTCGTGGCATCGCCATCGGCGTCGACCGCCGCGACGATCGTCAAGCTGTGCGCACAGTGCTTCAACTCTCCGGAACGAGGATCGCCTGCCCGAACATGCACCGAGACGTGCATCGTCTGCTTGCCGGTATGGATCAGTCGCGCATCCAGTTCGACGACGTCACCGATGTGTATCGGGGCGTAGAACCGAATGCCGCCCACGTACGCGGATACGCACCGACCGCCGCTCCAGCGCGCGGCGTTGAGGTAGGCGGACTCGTCCATCCATTCCATCACCCGACCGCCGTGCGCGTTGCCGCCCCAGTTCACGTCGGTCGGGGCGGCGAGGAAGCGGGTCGCCGACCGCGGCGCGGAACCGGCGTCGGAGTAGGTGACGGAGGCCATCGCGTCCTCGATTTTCCGCCGGACTGGAATGCGGGCGGTCGCAAAGCGCTCGGCGGCGACGTCGGTCTCGGTGTCCGGTACCCATTGCCGCACGGGCCGGGGACGACGGTCCTCTCCGACGGCGACAAAGATGACCAGGCATTCGCTCGCGACGGTGAAGACGCCGCTGTGTGGCGCGGCCGACGAGACCGTGCACCGAATATGCATGCTTGACGTGCCCGTGTGAATCAGGGTGGCAGTCACTTCGACGATGTCGCCCGGCTCGATACCGCGCGTGAACGTGATGTTCCCGAAGTAGGCAGTCACCGTGTAGCCGCCCGACCACGCCGCAGCGCAGGCGTACGCGGCCTTATCGATCCACGACAGCAGGCGCCCGCCGCGCACATCACCGCCGAGGGTCGTCGCATCGGTGGGGGCGGCAAGGAAGCGAAGTGTCATTTCGCGGGCAGGGGTCGTGGACAAGGCGAACTCCTCAAACGTGGGCGTTGATGGCAATGATCATGCACGCACCAAAGTCCTTACGGCACACCAATATCAGCAGGTGAGCAAGCTGGTACACGGTGTTTACGTCCGGAAACGTGGCGGTGATCGTGCGATGCGAACCGGAAAACAAAATCGAGAATAGGTTCGAGAAATGTGTTGCATAACACACTGACGCTATCTATGATTAGAACAACAGTTCGATTCGAGGAGGTTTCAGATGACGAACACCAGGTGGAACGAGGTCAACCTCGACGAGGTTGGTGCCACCGGCCCGGCAGGTGCGGCAGTGATTGAAGCTCTCGCCTCGGGCGAGAGTTTCCTCGCGTGGCGTCGGCTGGTCGTCATCATCGAGATGCTCGCGGCTGGCATGGCCGCACTCGGGGCCGACGCTGGCGACTGCGCCCGCCGCATGATCGACCTCGAGGCAAACATTGCCAGCGAAGTGGCCGTCGGCATGCGAGTTGCCCGCTCCACTGCGGAACGTCACGTCGCGCTGGCGGTCGAAGCACGCGATCGTTTGCCGCAGAGCGCGCGTTTGCTGCGTGATGGGGTCATCTCGCTGCCGTGCTTCCGCGAGATTGTTCTGCAGACCACTGGCGTCACCGACGGTGACGCGATTGCTGCCGTCGATGCAGCCATCGCACAGGAACTCCGTGAGATTGGTGGCGTTAGCTACGGCGACGCCAGCAACGTCGCCCGCCGCATGGTCGCTGAATTCGACGCCGACGCCCTCCGTGAGCGTCGTCGTGCACACAGCAAGGGTGTCACCGTCAGCAACGACGTCGATGACGCTACGCTCACCATCGCCGCAAGCGTTGAGGAAATTGCCCTCGCCTCCAAGGCAATCGACGCTCGTGCCGCCCGCGTCTGCAAAAACGACAGTCGTAGCTGTGGTGCTCGTCGCGCCGATGCTGCGCTCGCAGCCCTCACTGGCAACAAGTTCGGCTGCGACTGCGGCAGCGACAACTGCGCAGTACGCGCCACTGACAGCGAGATCGCCGAAGAGTTTGCCAAGATCGTCGTGCACGTCATCGCCCACGAGTCCACCCTCAACGGCGATAGCAGCAAGGCCGCCTGGTTCGACGGTTTCGGCGTCATCGATGCCCATCACGCTCGCGAAATCGCTTCCCGCCCGGGCACGCTAATCCGGCCGCTCGATCTTGACGCCGTTGCCGACTGCCCGTTTCAGCTCGGTAATCACTACCGTCCAACAGCCGGGACCGACGTCGCGATGCGCGGCGTACACGGCACCTGCGTATTTCCCGGATGCAAGCGCCCGGCGTGGGGTTGCGACCTCGACCACGTTTGCGAGTACAACCACGAGGACCCCGCCGCCGGAGGCGCCACCTGCCAGTGCAATCTGAACCCGAAGTGCCGCTTCCATCACCTGCTCAAGACCTACGGCGAAGGCTGGATCGACGACCAGGTCGTCGACGCCAACGGGGTGATCTGGACCGAGCTCACCACCCCGAGCGGGCATACCGTGCGCTCGCGGGCCCGCAACCAGTGGCTCCTGCCGCAACTTGGCCTCATACCGTGCAAGCATGGGCGGCCAGTTGCGCCAGGGGTTATCGATGCCGCCACCGAGCCGGAACGAAAGCGGACCCGGACGCAGGCCAAGCATGCGCAGCGGATGCAAATCCGCTCGCAGCGTCGCTATGCGATGGCCTGCGCCAAGGCTGCTGCTACGGCGCAGTACGACTCCGCTGAGCCGCCGCCATTCTGATCGGTGGCGCGGCTAGTACGCGGTTGCGAACTTCCACGCCGAATGGATGGCGCCCTCGATGTAGTCGACCTTGCCTGCGTCACCAACCACTTCGACGCTCACGCCGGAGGACTCGAGTGCCTGCGCCAACGGGGCATCCGCTGCGGTATCGGCCGCGTAAATCACCATCGACGCGGGCGCGGACTGCTCCTCGCCGTTCACCGAGTACACAACTTCGGTAGGCGTAATACGCGAGACGGTCGCCTCCCGGTGGATCTTGACGCCCAGTTCCTTTGCCGTGCGGACCGCGGTCCATCGACGCGGCATCGCCATTGGCAACCCTAGTGGCTTGCCTTCTTCAAGCAGCGTGACGCGACGACCGCGGTCGGCCAGCCACTCCGCCAACTCCAACCCCACCAGCGAACCGCCGATTACCACCACGTCCTTGCCCATCGGCAGGAAGGCGTGCGTCAGTTTGCGAATCGCATTGGGGCTCTTAGTGATGCCGGAGAGCTTGCCCAGCTTGCCGATGGTCCGCAGGAATGCCGATCCGTCTTCGGCCTCGGCGCTGCCGAGCAGAAGGTTACGCAGGCTGTCGCCGGTGTGAACGTGCGGGAGGTCGCCGCCCGGGATGCTCGGCCGCGGGCGCACCGCGCCGGTCGCCACCACCACATGATCCGGGGCAAACAGTCGCACCACCTCCGGCGTCGCCTCGGTATTCAACCGGACGTCGATGTCGAGACGTTTCATCTCGTTAGACAGCCAATTCAGGAGACGTTCGTTGTCGGGAGTGGTGAGCGTCGAGAACCACAGCGTTCCGCCCAGTCGGTCCGACTTATCGACCACTGTCACGCGATGCCCGCGCAGCGTCAACAGGCGAGCGGTCTCCAAGCCCGACGGTCCCGCGCCAACAATCAGCACGTGCTTGCGGGTATCGGTCGGGGTCAACGGCAACAGGTCTTCGTGACCGAGAGCCGGGTTGACCGCGCAGATCGGGGTGTCGTCCCAGAAATTTTCCTGCACGCACACGTAGCAGTTGATGCACGGGCGCACCTGTTCCGGCGTGCCAGCCTTCAGTTTGTTGACCAACTCCGGATCGGCAAGTAGTTGCCGTCCCATTGCGGCGAAATCGATGCGGCCCTCCGCAATGGCTTCTTCGGCGAGGTCGGGCAGCATACGTCCGACAGCGATCACCGGGATGCTGACGCGCTTCTTGACCTCCGTCGCAAGGTCGACGTACGCGCCAACCTTGTTCGGCAGGGGCCCGTCGGTGAAGTTGGAGAAGGGATTCCGGCCCCAGCCCGTCACGTCGATGGCATCGGCCCCAGCCTTCTCGAACAGGACCGCAGCTTCGCACGCTTCCTCGTTGGTGAGGCCACCTTCCTGGCCGAATTCCGCGCCCGCGACGCGAACCAGCACGGCCATGGTGGCGCCAACCGCAGCCTTCACCGAGGCGATCACCTCGCACGCCAGCCGGGCCCGGTTCTCCAAGCTGCCGCCGTATTCGTCGGTGCGCTTGTTGTCGGCGCTCGCCAGGAAACCGCCCAAGACGTAGCCATGCGCGCAGTGGATTTCGATGGCGTCGACGCCAGCCTCCTGGCAGCGGCGTGCTGCCGAAGTCCACGATTCGACCAGCCAGACCAAGTCTTCCTTGGTGGCCTCGTGGAAGCTGCCCTGCTTTCCGCCGGTCACCGCCCCCATCTTCATCAGCTCATCCATGGTGCTATCGGCGAGCGCACTCATGTCGTACTTGAAGTCCGGCGTCGACGGCACCAGCATGGGCCGGTCGTTCAGGGTGTCGATGCGGGCGACTTTCCCGTGATGCGTGCTCTGCACACACAGCTTGCTGCCCGCGGCGTGCACAGTATCGGCCAACGCCTTCAGACCGGGGATGAACCGGTCGTCCGACAGTCCCGGCTCCTTATTGCTGGTAGCGCCGATCGGATAGGCAATGGCCGACGCACCGGTAATCACCAGCCCGGTGCCGCCCGCGGCGCGCGCCCCATAGTGCACGAGGTCGCCGGTCTCTATCTCGCCGTCGTTGCACACGTTCATGTCCATCGCGGACAAGATGACGCGGTTGCTGAGCTTCATCGGGCCGATCCGGCCGGGAGCGAGAAGGTGATCGTAAGTTTTAGTTCGGGCCACGTCTCAAGACGTTAATCTTTATTGCGGCAGAAATACCTGGTATGTGCCACGCAGTGGGATAAAACGATTGCTCGACCATCATGGAGGTGCCATGCACTCCGTACCGCCCACGTCGATCTACCTCGGAACGCTGGGCGGTCGCCCGCACCTGAGGGAGGGGGTGGCAATCACCCGCACCTTGCAATCTCTGCCGGGGCAGTACCACTTTCGAGTGTTCGTCGCGGCCATCATCTACATCTTCTTCGTGGCGTTATGACGGAACAGATGGACGACCATAGTGACCAGCGCGGCGTCTCCGTGCGGTATGCCCTGCTAAGACCGCTCGGAGCGACGATCATTTTGCTGGCCGGCTACTTCTTGCTGCCGATCGGCGGCGACAGCAAATGGCAGTTCGTTGGACTCATTGTGGGTGTAGTCCTGCTGGCCGCATTCTGCGCGTGGGAAGTCCGACACTTCCTCCGCTCAGATCGGCCCGTCGCGACCGCGATCGAAATGCTTGCGGCGGTGATGTGCTTTTACATTGTCACGTTCTCGTCCGCGTACTTTCTCCTCGGCGACCATCACCTCGCGTCGTTTACGCAGCCGCTCACCAGGGTCGACGCCCTGTACTTCTGCCTGACCGTTTTCACCACGACCGGGTTTGGCGACATTGCCGCAGTCTCGCAGCCCGCACGGATCGCCGTCTCGATTCAAATGGCGAGCACTCTCGCCCTCGTCGGACTCGGGCTGCGCTTCGTCAATGTCGTCATCCAAAACCGCATCCCAAGTGTAGAAAAGCTGCACCGGTACCGGAACGAGAATTAAGGTCCGCTAGCACGAGTCGACTACTCTTAGCCACGTGCTGCTATCAGACCGCGACATTCGTGCCGAGATTGAATCCGGCAGGCTCGGCATCGATCCGTACGATCCGGCCTTGGTGCAACCGTCCAGCGTCGACGTTCGACTCGACTCGCTATTCCGGGTTTTCAATAACACCAAGTACACGCACATCGATCCCGCCAAGCGGCAAGACGAACTGACCACCCTGGTGGAACCCGCCGCAGACGAGCCATTTGTGCTGCACCCGGGCGAATTTGTGCTCGGCTCTACTCTCGAAGTGTGCTCGCTGCCCGACGATCTCGCCGGTCGGCTCGAAGGCAAGTCCTCGCTGGGGCGCCTCGGCCTCCTCACCCATTCGACGGCCGGTTTTATTGACCCCGGATTCTCCGGCCACATCACGCTGGAACTGTCGAATGTCGCGAACCTGCCCATCACGCTGTGGCCCGGCATGAAGATCGGGCAGCTTTGCCTGTTCCGCCTCACCAGCCCGGCAGAGAACCCGTACGGCAGTGCGGCAGTGGGATCGAAGTACCAGGGTCAGCGGGGGCCGACACCATCGAAGGCATACCTGAACTTCCAGAAGTGACGGGCCAATCACTCAAGAGCAAATTCAAATAAGAGGCATCGGCCGCACACAAGACCACTAGGGGAGGGGGTCGAAATGACGGGTCCATTTAGTCGGCAGCCATCGTGGTTGACCGGCTTCGACTTGCCTGCGTTACCCACCGGCGCCGTTATTGCCCTCGACTTCAGCCCGGACGGACTGTGGGCCGCCCGCATGGAACGCGGTGAGGCGGGAACCTTTGCCGCGGTCGAAAGCACCACCGAAACCCGCATCCACCCGGAAGTCCTCGACGCCCGAATCGCCACCTACCTGCGCGACACCGGAAAAGCTTCAGCCCCCACCGATGAACTCTTCGACGAACTGATTTCCCTGGCGCGCCGGGCACGACGGTCGTTGATCGACCGCGATACGACCGTCGTGATGGGCGGTGCCGCCTTGGCCCCGATCAGCTTTTCCATCGACGACGCGATCGAAGCGACCGTCCCCGAAACCAATCGGGCGCACGGCATGGTCATGGAACTCGCCGGACTTAGCCCGGTCGACGCCATCCTCCTCGGGCCGGGGCTTGACGATTGGCCAGGACTTCCGCGGGCCCTCACCGAACGTGGCTTCACGCCCATCTCCCCCGGCGATCCGTTCCCGGCGACCTTCGGCGGTGACAACGAGGCCACCGCTCTCCTCGAAGCCGTACAGGCACCCCAAGAGGTTCGTGCCTGGGAACACAGTGACCAGAACTTGGTGCTCGTCGATCCCGCGGATTACGGGCTCGACCGCTTCGGCAATGCCGTCCCCGACGTCTACGCCGACAGCAATGAGACTTACGCGGGCGCCGAACCCGAACGTGAGGCCGGCATGCGCGGGCGGTTGGTGGCACTCGGTGGCGTGGTGCTCCTTGCCGTCGGCGGAGGCGGAGTCGCCATTGCCATGAACGCCGACGAACAGTCGAACCCGGGAATCGGGGCCACCCACAGTTCGACGACGTCGACACCGTCGGGCAGTAGACCGTCAACGCCGGAACCCGAACGGGTCAACAATTCCGTCGACCCGGCAGACATGTCGGCCGCCCGGGTACCCGTGCTGAAGTACACCACGCCGCCACCGCCGCCCAAGTCGACGAGTCAGCCGCGGTCGACCCAAGCGCGACCGGCACCGGGGCCACTGCCGCCGGGACCGCCGCAAAACCGCCCGAAGCGAACCATCCCGAATCCGATCCCGGGACTACCGCCCATCGTCGTCGGATAGGTGCTCGCGTCGCTCTCGGGCGACCGCGAGGTAATCGTCGAGCTGGCGTGCCAACTCGCGATCGAGTGCCCGATACAGGGTGTTGTGGGCCGCGACCCGTCCGGTGGTGCGGAGCTCGCCGAGGAACTTCGACGCCCAATCAGCTTCGACACCGCGCGACGGGATCCACCCGTCAAAGCGGCCCTCGGTGATAGCGCGACGGCCCGCGCTGATCAGCGTTTTCGCTGCCCGATCCATGTCCTCGTCGAGCTGCCGCTGCATCCCCAAAATATAGGTGAGCGGAATACCGATCTGCATCAGTCGCTGGTAGGCCTCGATCGTGTCGACGTCGTTGATGCGGTACTGCTTCGGCGGGTCGTCGTCGCCGACTGGCTCAATGAGCCCAAAATCTTGGAGCTGGGCCAGCAGCAACGGATCGCTCGTATTGAGCTTCACGTGCAAGGCTTCGGGCGAAACCACTTCCGTCGGCGTCTGCGACCACGGCTGCGACACTGTCTCCCGCAAGCCCAGCGACTCGGCAATGTCGTCGCCGGTCTGGACGCGCTTAAAGAAGTCGCCGATGTGGGTCATCGTGAAACCCCGCGACAGCAGGTCGTTGATCACCCGCAATTTCGCCAAATGCTCGTCGCCGTAGATCGCGATCCGCCCCCGCCGCAGCGGTCGAGGAATTAATCCCCGGTCCTGATAACCACGCACGTTCCGCGTCGTAGTGCCCGCCGCGCGAGCCAGATCGTCGATTCGGTACTCGGTCATGGCAACCATTGTCCCAAACAGACGTCGGCTGCCACTCACATGTCGACCTTCAACGTGTCGTCGTTGCACCGGGACACGCAGGGGAGGAACCAACCTTCGTCGCGTTCTGACTGCGTCAGCAAGCCGTCGCGGTGGTCGACGTCGCCCGAAATTGTCTTCATCCGGCAGGTCCCGCAGAACCCCTGCTGGCAGGAGTACGGCTGAGCCGGATTTACCCGGCGCAACGCCGTCAAGACCGACTCATCCGCTGCGACCGTCTCGGTGTGGCCCGTCGAACCGATGACCACATCGAACTCGGTACCGTCGAGAATTGGGGGCGGCGAGAACCGCTCAAAGTGCAGTTCAATGTCACTCCGCTCGGCCAGGAACACCCGCAACCCCTCCAGCATCGGCACCGGACCGCAGCAATACACCGACAGACCAGCATCTGAATCAGGAACGGGCCCAACAAGGTCGGCCATCGATGGCAACCCGTCTACGTCGTCGGTCCGGACGGTCACCTTGCTGCCGTAGCGGGCAAGTTCGTCAAGGAACGGAATCGAATCCGCCGACCGTCCCGCGTACACCATCGACCAGTCCAAGCCATACCGGTCAGCCATCGCCAGCATCGGCATGATCGGGGTGATACCAATACCCGCAGCCACAAACCGCAGCTTCGTCGTCGGCGAACCGTGACCGGGCAACACCAAGGGGAACGCATTCCGCGGACCCTTGATCTGCACCGAATCGCCCACCCGCAGGCTGTCGTGTACCTCGATGGAACCGCCGCCGCCGTCCGGGATGCGGCGCACCGCAATCCGGTAGGTGGTGCGGTCGCCCGGATCGCCACACAGCGAATACTCGCGCATCTTGCCCGACGGCAACAACAAATCCAGATGGGCACCCGGATGCCACTGCGGAAGAATCGACCGGTCGGGTGCGGCAAAGGTCAACGCGATCACGTTGTCGTCGACCGCCACCACTTCACGGTCAACAATGTCGAGCGTCTGAATGTGATCGATGGCAGCCCGATCCCGCAGCGGCGACATCGGTGCCCACAGGGGGAACCACACCTTGCCGATACCCGTGATGAGCCGCATCAGCGGGTCCCGCCGGAACCTGCCGTACAAATGTGGGGGCTCCGCCGACAAGTCGATCTGGCGCGGTGCCCGCTCTTCGTTTGGAACCACGATCACGCCGCCCGTCGAGCTCCCGGTGACGTGGCGAGGAAGGCCACAGCCTGCGCAGTATCGCCGATGTCGGTCGGCGTGAAACCCGGCTTGAAATAGCTGAGCGTCGCGACCGCGAGACCCGAGATTTTTGGGAACACGCCCTGGCGCGAATCCCGGAAGTAGCTCGTTACCGCCAGCTTCGACTTCGCCAACGGGCTCAAATGCGACACCGACGGATCCTGGCTGTTGATGAACCGGAAACCGCGGAGCAGCAGCCACGCCAAGAACGGCAGGGCCAAGCTCATCGATCGAGCGCGACGCAGAGGGCTGTCGGCGAAATAGGCTGCCGCCTCGTGCGCCACCGCCCGGTGCTCAACTTCCTCGGCACCGTGCCAGGTGAACATGTCGACCATCCCCGGATGGCCGCCCTTCTCAGCCCACGAACAGTTCAGTGCAAAATCGCCGAGCAGTGCCGTGTAGTGCTCGATGGCGGCGATGAGCCACAACCGCTCGATGAGGTCCTTCTGCTTCTGTTTGGCCGACCGGTTCTCGCGTGGTCCCAGCACACGGCGGAAAATCCACTCCATCTGTTGCAAGTACGCGGTCGGATCGACACCCTGATCGAGCATCCAGTCCTTCACGGCACGATCGTGAACCTCGGCGTGCATGGCCTCCTGGCCCACAAAACCACGAATGTCGGCGGCGAGGGCGTCGTCCTTGATCATCGGCAGCGCTTCGTTAAATGTCTCGACAAACCAGCGCTCGCCCTCGGGGAGCAGCAGGTTCAACACCGAGATCATGTTCGACGACATCGGATGATTGGGAATCCAATGCAGCGGTGCACCCGAAAGGTCAAAAACCACGTTGCGGGCGTGCAACTCCACCTTGCCGGGGTCGGTAGCGGTATCGGAATGCGTTGGTGCGGTAGTCATCTGGGCCTCCAGGGGTGCTTACTTGGCGACTTGCTGGCGGGCACCGATACGCGAAGCCCACGGGAAGAATCGGTAAATGCGGTAGCCAACCTCGGCCTCCGGCGTCACCGGTACAACGGCCTTGTTGCTGCGGATGGACGCAACAATCTGGCTGGCGACACGGTCGGGAGTGAAGTTGCGCTTCTCGTAGAAGCCGTCGACCTTCTTGCGGAGGGCATCTTCGTCGTCGGCCCCGGCAAACTCAGTTTTCGACGTGATGTTGGTGTGCACGATGCCCGGGCAAATTGCCGACACCCCAATGCGGTGCTCGGCCAGCTCAGCACGCAGCGACTCGGAGAACATCAAAACACCGGCCTTGCTGGCGGCGTACAGGCCGAGGTCGCGCGACGGAGTGAACGCGGCAGCCGAGGCGAGGTTCACGATATGCCCGCCCGTGCCGCGTTCCACCATCTGCTTGCCGAAGGCACGACTGCCGCTGATGACGCCGCGAAGGTTGATCGCGAGGAGACGATCCACCTGCTCGTCGCTGGCGGCCAATGCCGAACCGGCGAGGGCGATGCCAGCATTGTTGATCACGATGTCGGCGACACCGTGGGCTTCGCGAACGGTGTCGGCGAACACGGTGACGGCTGCCGAATCGGAGACGTCGAGTCGGTAGACGGTGGTCAAGACACCCTTGGCCTTGCACTGCGTCGCTGTTTCTTCTGCGGAGTCAACGTCGATGTCGGCGAGCACCAACTCGGCACCGAGGTCGGCGAGCGCGAACGCGGTTTCGCGGCCGATGCCGCTGCCTGCGCCGGTAACGACGGCGAGCTTGCCGATCAGTTCCGGTGCCTTGCCGACCACATGAGCGCGGACGATCGTGTTCGGCGCCGCAGAAGCGCCACGCTCCACGAGGTCAATGAACTCGCTGGCAGACGCCGCCAAGTAGTCGGGATTGGTGTACGGCAACCAGTGCCCGGTGGTGCTGCGCTTGCGCCAGAGCTTGCCCGCGTAGTCGGACGTGCCGTCGTAGATGGCGGGGCGCAGGGCGACGTCGCGGTCGTTGACGATCTCCAAAACCGGGATAGCGGTCGTGCGCGGGTTCGGCTTCGCCAACTTGCCGCGAATGTTGGCGCGGTACAGCTTGAGGCCGCTAATCATGTCCTCGCGCAGAGTCGGCGCAAACGTGGCGTTCTCTCGGGGCGTGCCTTCGACGAAATGCAAGAACTCGGTCCAGACCTTGTCGGAGCCGAAGGTGCGGAAGAACAGGTCCGAGGCACCGGGCACCTGGAAGAATCCGGTGTAGGCGGACGAGGCAACCTGCGAGAGCGCCTGACGAATATTGCGCGGCGTGGGGTTCGAGACCTTGTCGTGCGCCCACTTGCCGAGGAAGTCGAGGTTGGGGCCAGACACCGAGGTGAACGACGCGATCAGATCCTCGGCGCCCGGGGTCGTCACCGTTTCCCAGGCCTGCACAGAACCCCAATCGTGCGCGACGATGTGCGTCTTGCCATCGGGATTGACGGCGCGGGCCACGGCCAGCATGTCTTGCGCGAGGGTGTCGAGCCGGTAGTCGGCGACGGCGGTCGGCCGGTCGCTTTCGCCGAATCCGCGTGTGTCGTAGGCGTAGACGCGGTACTTTTCGGCGAGCTGCGGTGCCACGTTGTCCCAGAGGTGGTGGGTGTCGGGCCATCCGTGAATGAGTAGGACCACGGGCTTGTCGGCGGTGTCTTTGCCAGCGCTGCCGTATGAGAATGCTGCCAGGTCGAAACCGTCTCCGGTGACGTTAAAGCTGTGCCAGTCGGCCATGCCGTGTCTCCCTCAATCATGGATTTCGTTAGACGTTACCACCAGTTACAAACAACTGCTAGCACTTGTTAGCACAACCAGAAAAAAGCCCCGCACCTGCGAGTATACGCAGATGCGGGGCTAAGTTTGGGCGAAGTTACTGGCGGTACGACACCAGGAAGTTGCCGATCCGCTCAATGGCCTCTGACAAATCCTGTGCCCACGGCAGCGTCACAATCCGGAAATGGTGGGTATCAGACAGGTTGAAACCGGACCCCTGCACAACCAGAATTTTCTCCTGCAACAGCAAATCCTGCACCAGCTGCTCGTCGTCGCGGATGTCGTAGACATCGGGATCGAGCCGAGGGAAGGCGTACAGCGCGCCCATGGGTTTCACACAGCTCACTCCGGGAATCTCGTTCAGCTTCTGCCAAGTCACATTGCGCTGTTCGTACAGCCGTCCGCCCGGTGCGGTTAGTGCATCGATGGACTGGTAGCCGCCCAACGCCACCTGAATCGCGTGCTGTGCGGGCACATTGGCACACAGTCGCGTCGACGCCAGCACGCCCATACCCTCGATAAAGCCCTTGGCGTGATCTTTCGGACCCGTCCGAACCACCCAGCCCGCGCGGTAACCGCACACGCGATACGCCTTCGACAATCCGTTGAACGTCAACACCAACAAGTCCGGAGCCAACGACGCGATGTTGATGTGCTCGGCATCGTCGTAGAGGATCTTGTCGTAAATCTCGTCGGCCAAAATCAGCAGCGAATGCTTGCGGGCGAGGTCTACCAAGCGCTGCAGCACCTCGCGCGAATACACCGCGCCCGTCGGGTTATTCGGGTTGATCACCACGATCGCCTTGGTGTTCGGCGTGATCTTGGCTTCGATGTCCTCGATGCTGGGATTCCAGCCGTTGTTCTCGTCGCACTGATAGTGCACAGGGGTGCCGCCCGAAAGCGCCGTCATCGCAGTCCACAGCGGGTAGTCCGGTGACGGGATGAGCACCTCGTCGCCGGTGTTCAGCAGGGCCTGCATCGTCATGGTGATGAGCTCGGAAACACCGTTGCCCAACAGCACGTCGTCGACGTCGAAGTACGGAAAGTCGGGGATCAGTTCGTAGCGCGTGACCACTGCCCGACGGGCCGATAGCACGCCGGCCGACTCCGAATAACCCTGAGAGAAGGGGAGCGCGTGGATCATGTCGCGCATGATCACGTCGGGTGCTTCAAACCCGAACAACGCGGGGTTGCCGATGTTCAGCTTCATGATCCGATGACCCTCGGATTCGAGTCGCGCCGCATGCTCGTGCACGGGGCCGCGGATCTCGTAGCAGACATTCTGCAGCTTCTCAGACTGCTCGAGTGGCCGCAGATGAACGTTGGGGTGCGATACGCGAGGTCGGCTCATGGACTTATTCTGTCAGCCCGGCGCAACCGAATTGCATCGCACGGGCATAGTTGTGAGCGTGACAACCCGCGAGCTGAAGATCGCTTCATTTAACGTCAACGGTATTCGCGCCGCTCGCAGGCGCGGATTCGACGAGTGGCTCGCCCGCAGGCAACCCGACGTGATTGGCATCCAAGAACTACGCAGCCCCGCCGAGTTGGTCGGCGAATTCCCTGGATACACCGTGTGTTTTGATTCCGGCTCGATTCCCGGGCGCAATGGCGTCGCGATTGCCACGCGCGTGCCGCCGCTGGCGCACCGCACCTGGGTGACGCATCCGCCCAAAGCGCGGGGGCTGGCGCCGTACGCCCATCACGGTCGGTACATCGAAGTGGATTTGGGTGAGGAACCCCTCACGGTGGCTTGCCTTTACCTACCGAAAGGCGGGCTCCCCGCCAACCTGCAACGCCCGGGAAATATTCGAGAGAAGCCCGACGGAGGTGCCAAGCACCAGCGCAAGATGACCTTCCTCGACGGCTTTGCCCGCGAACTCGACCGAAACCGACTGGCGGCCAAACGGGCCGGTCGCGAGTTCCTCCTTATCGGCGACCTCAACATCGCGCACCTCCAACACGATGTCACCAACTGGCGGCCCGCCCACAAGATGGAAGGCTTCCTCCCCGAAGAGCGCGCCTGGCTCGGTGACCAACTTTCGCCGCGGAAACTCGTCGATGTGGTCCGACAGTTACACGGCGATCGCCCCGGGCCACTGAGCTGGTGGAGTTGGGCGGGCGAGTCGTTCACCAAAGACGTCGGCTGGCGTATCGATCACCAACTCGCCACGCCGGGCCTCGCCAAACGCGCCCGATGGGTGCAAGTGGACAAGGAGACCAGCCCGGACGAGCGGCTGTCGGACCACGCGCCGGTGGTCGTGGGGTACGAGCGCAGTTGAGTCGCGAACGTTGTCGACATCGTGCCCGGAAAACCAGGAAAAATGTGGGCAACGTTGCGTGTCGAGGGAACCGAACGCGCGGCAAATGCGTCTAAAGACGCATGGGGGAGAAAACATCGGTCCTGAACCAGTCGGCGTTGGCTGTTGCGCAGCACCTTGCCGACCACGACGGCGTGATTACGAAGGCGCAGGCAGCTGCCCTGGGAATGTCGCGAAACCGGATCCAAGGTCGTCTTGATTCGGGACTGTGGACCGCAGAGGCGAGCGGTGTTTATCTTTCTGCTGAGCATCAGCTTTCGCCAGCGGCGAGAGTCCGGATCGCAGTGGCTGCACACAGGGGAGTGCTCGACAGGACGGCGGCAGCGTGGTGGCACGGACTCATTCCGGAGTTGCCAAGTCCCATCACCGTTTCGATACCGAGGACCGCGAGAAAGCAGGTGGTGTGTTCGGTCGAGGTCGAGATGAAAAGCCGAACCTTCCCAGCGGAGGACGTCGCCGTGGTTCGGGGGATTTCCGTGACCGGGCTTCCGCTGACAGTTCTCGCCGCTTCGGCCGAGCTTGAGGAAGGCATCTCCATGATGGATCGCGCGCTGCAAATTCATCTAGTGGGTCTGACCGAGCTTCGCGCCAGCCTCAGTCGTAACTCGGGAGCGCACGGCATGCGGCAGGCGCGCAGACTCCTCGCCGCAGCTGAAGATGTTTCTGAGTCGGCGGCCGAACGACTATTCGCGAAGCTCCTACGCGAATACGGGATCACCGGATGGACCCAGCAATTCCCGTTCTGCGGTATGCGCCTCGATTTCGCGTGGGTTTCCGAGCGCATCGCTATCGAGATCCATGGCTGGAAGTTTCACCGCGACAACAGGCAGTGGCAGCGGGACCAGCACAAAACCAATGTGATCGGCGGTGCTGGCTGGCTACCGCTGATCTACACGTGGGAAATGATGACGCGCCACACGCACGCAACCATGCGGGAGGTTGCCGATGCGGTGAATGCCCGACGGCAGTAGCTCCCGCAAACGTTGTCGACATCGTGCCCGGAAAATCAGGAAAATGTAGGCAACGTTGAACGCCAACAAAAAAGCCCGGCTGCACCTATGTGCAGCCGGGCATTTTTGCTTAGTGCTTACTTGCCTCCGGGGCGCTTCTTGCCGGGAGCCATGCCGAATCCCTTGGCCTTGGCCGGACCGGCCTCGGTGGTGGGAGCTTCGGGCTCGGCAGCCGGAGCAGCCTCAGCAACCGGAGTTGCCTCAGCGGCGGGAGCTGCTGCAGCAGGCTTAGCTGCACCGGGCTTCTTGGCACCCGGCTTCTTCAAGCCTCCTGCCATGCCGAAGCCCTTCGCTGCACCTTTGGTGCCCTCGGTGACTGCGGGTGCTTCAGCAACCGGAGCAGTCTCAGCGGCCGGAGCTTCAGCAACCGGGGTTGCCTCAGCGGCGGGAGCTGCTGCGGCAGGCTTAGCCGCACCGGGCTTCTTGGCACCGGGCTTCTTCAAGCCTCCTGCCATGCCGAAGCCCTTGGCTGCGCCGGTGGTGCTGGCAGTGGTTGCCTCGGTTGCCGGAGCTTCGGTTGCCGGGACCTCAGCTGCCGGTGCTGCTGCGGGCTTTGCGCCGCCCGGCTTCTTCAAGCCGCCGGGCTTCTTGAGTCCGCCGCCCATGGCCAGACCCTTTGCGGGTGCGGCCTCGGCTGCGGGAGCCGCCGGAGCTGCAGCGGCAGGTGCTGCGCCACCGGGCTTCTTCAAGCCGCCCGGCTTTTTCAGTCCGCCACTCTTCGGTGCCAAACCAACTGCGGGCTTTGCCGCGGCGGGCGCAGCAGCCGGGGCAGCCGCGGCAGCCTTCGGTGCAGCCGCAACCGGTTCGGGTTCGGGGGCCCGCTCGGTCTGGATTGGTCCCAGGAACTTTCCGCCACGCTCAACCTGCTGACGACCGCGAAGCACGCCGTCCAGGATGATCTGCGCGACGTCAACAACCTCGACCTGACCCTCGTCCTCGGTGCCAGCGGTCTGCGCTGTGACACCGTCGGTCAGCATCACGCGGCAGAACGGGCAACCCGTCGCCACCTTGCGGACCGACTTGCTGCCGTCGGCAGCCTTGGGACGCGAATTCAGCGTGTTCAGCGCCTCATCGGCACGGTCGATGTTGATGCGCTTACCGGTCTGCTCCTCCATCCACATGCGGGCACCACCGGCACCACAGCACATGGAACGCTCGCCGTGGCGAGGCATCTCGGTGAGGGTCGATCCGGACGACTCCACGAGTTCGCGAGGCGCATCGTAGATCTGGTTGTGACGGCCCAGGTAGCACGGGTCGTGGTAGGTGATCTGCTCACCGGCCGGCGGAGCCACCGGAACCAAACGCTTCTCGCGGACCAAGCGGTTCAGCAGCTGCGTGTGGTGGACAACCTCGTACTTGCCGCCCAGCTGCGGGTATTCGTTGCCGATGGCATTGAAGCAGTGGGCACAGGTCACGACGATCTTCTTGCGCTGCTCGGGAGCGGTCGCAAACAGTTCGTTGAAGGTTTCGATGTTCTGCTGCGCCAGCATCTGGAACAGGAACTCGTTACCTGCACGACGAGCGGAGTCACCGTTACAGGTTTCGCCCTCACCCAGCACCATGAAGTCGACGGCCGCGATATCGAGCAGTTCGGCGACGGCCTTTGTGGTGCGCTTGGCGCGGTCCTCGTAGGCGCCGGCACAACCAACCCAGAAGAGGTACTCGTAGCCCTCAAATGAGTCGGTGTCCTTGCCGTACACCGGAATGTTGATGTCCATCTCGTCGATCCAGGCGGTGCGCTGTGAGGCGTTCTGGCCCCACGGGTTGCCCTTGTTCTCGAGATTCTTGAACATGCCAGCCAGCTCGGACGGGAAGTCCGACTCGATCAGCACCTGGTAGCGGCGCATGTCGATGAAGTGGTCGACGTGCTCGATGTCGACGGGGCACTGTTCCACGCAGGCGCCACACATGGTGCAGCTCCACAGCGCTTCGGCGTCGATGACGGCGCCGGTGGTGCCTTCGGATTCGCCGACCAGCTTGCGCCCGGCTTCGAGGCGGGCAGCCTCGGGGACCTTCGCTAGACGTGCTTCGTCGACGTTTCCGTCCTTGTCGACGATGCCGACTTCGTCGCCACCCATGTCCTTGCGGCCACCGGCGAACAGGTACGGGGCCTTGGCCTGACCATGGTCGCGCAGCGACATCATCATCAGCTTCGGCGACAGCGGCTTACCGGTGTTCCATGCGGGGCACTGGCTCTGGCAACGACCACACTCGGTACAGGTGGTGAAGTCGAGCCAGCCCTTCCAGCTGAAGTCTTCGATCTTGCCTGCGCCGAACGCGTCGACGTCGGGGTCGGCGGTCTCCATGTCGAGGACCTTGCCCTGGCTCATCATCGGCTTGGCTGCACCCAGTGCGACGCCGCCGTCAGATTCGCGCTTGAACAGGATGTTGGGGAATGCCGAGAAGCGGTGCCAAGCGACACCCCAGTCGATGTTGAGACCAACCACGGCCAGCCAGATCATGCCGCTCATCAGCTTCACGACGGCAGCGGCGGTAACCCAGTAGACAGAGCTTCCGTCGAACAGCTGCGCAAAGTTCTTGGTGAAGAATGAGGTCCACATTGGCGGATCTTCGAGGCCCGAGGAAATCTTGAAGGTCTTCACGAAGATCATGCCGAGGCCTTCGATGAGCACAACCAGCTCAACAAAGTAGGCGGCACCGAAACGCGAACCGGAGAAGCGCGAGAGGCGCTTGGGCAGGCGGGGGTGGTTCAGCTGGCGAAGGATGATCAGCGTAACGATGCCGATTACCGTTCCGAGGCCGAGGATTTCGTCAGCAAAGATGTAGATGTTCCAGCTGCCGATGATCGGCCAGTGGAAGGCGGGATCGTAGATCTGGCCGTACGCCTCAAACCAGAAGATCGCGCCCAGCAGGAAGCCGAACATCACCAGCCAGTGAGCCCATCCGACGGTGCGGAACTTGGTCATACGGGTGTGGGCGACGAACTCTTTGAGCATCGTCCCGAGGCGTTTAAGCGGGTAGGCGAATCGCTCGGATTCGACCTTCTGTCCTTGTGCGATCGAGCGCACCATCGTGAAGACACCGCGTAAAAAGAGCGCCCAACAGACGAGACTGATCAGCGCTGCGATGGTTCCGATCACAGCGGTAGTGGTTGTCACTGGAAGTACCGGCCTTTCTTTCCAGGTCGTACCGAACCTTTATTCCTGGTAACCGTAATTGGTCAACCCTGCTCAGCGCTGCAAAGGATTACCTAAGTTGGCGGGGAGATTCCTGTTCACGGTCTGCGTGGACTCATGTTACCCACGAGTAATAAGTGGGTCTAGTTGGTTGGGTGCATGCTGCGTCACGTTCATCTGACGCGCAACGTCAATTTTGTGCCGCCGATTTGTGTCAGCTGAACGATTGAAGGTGTGGCACGTCACACCAAAGTTACTCTTCAGTAGAAGTTCGCAAGCGGGTCTATTTGGACTTTCGGGGGCGCGCGCAAACTTTGGCTTTTCTCTCCATCACTACCGAAAGAAGTCCCACGTGACCTTGCTTAACGACCGGCCGCGCACCAGGCGTCGCACCCCCAGAATGCTCGCGGGGGTGACGGCGCTGGCCGCCTCCTCCGCACTCTTGGCAACCGGTATCGCCCCGGCGCCAGCCCAGGCAGCACCGGACCTCCCCGTTGTGGTCTGCCAACCGGGCGACGCGGCAGCGACCGAGTTCGGCGACACCGCGAACTGCCGCAAAGCGGCACCGGCCATCATTGCCAAACTGGGTGACGGTCTCCTCGGGCTGATCCTGCCGGACGCCGGAATCAATCTGTCCGACCTCAACTCGGCAACGGCAATCAGCCTGAAGCCGATCCTCGGCGATTTCGTCGATGCAGGGTCGGCGACCATCACTGGTTCGGGCCTCGCATCGGCAATCTCCGTCGCGGGTACCGCAAACGCGAACGCCCACGCGATCGCCTCGGCCGCGATCTCGGTGGGGTCACTCGGCGGAGTGGCCGACTCGCGTGCAATCGGAGGACTTGGACTCTCGATCGCAACGGGCATGTCTAAGACTTCAGTGCTGGCACTGCCTGCTGGCATCGCGATTGCGCTGGGTATGGGCGAGAATGCTTCGGCCACCGCGCTCGGTGGTTTTGCCTCGGCGGTCGGCGTCCTCGATGCCGCATCCGGCGCGTCCGACCCCAAGCTGTCGTCGGCCATCTGTACTGCGGCCTACGGATCGGCGCAAGTGTCGGACGGTGTGACCGGCGAGAATTTCTCCTCGTGCACCAGCGTGGCATTCATCTTCCAGAAGTCGCAGCAGGGGGACGGGCCCGTCGTATATGCGATCAAGAATCCGTTCTCGCTGACCTTCGCCGCGCCGTTGGCGCCGCTGAACGACCTGCTCGATACTGTCGCTGCCCTGGGCATCGCGGCACCTTTCCCGGCGTCGGTCACCGACATTCTGACCGGAAAGGTAATTCCGTCCTTCACGAGCGACCTTCTGCGCGTGACGATGACCGACGACGGCCCGAAGTTGGGTACTGACCTCTTCGGGCAGACCCAAGCCCAGCAACAAGTGCCCGCACCGGCCGACGTGACTCCCGTTGCCGAATCGACCGTCTTGGCGCCGGAGATTGCCGCAGCGCCTGCCCCGGAGCCGACCGTCGTCGAGCCCGTCGTGGAGCCTGCCCCGGAGCCGACTGTCGTAGAGCCCGTCGTGGAGTCGGTTGCTGACCCGGTTGTTGACGCACCCGTCGTCGAGCCGGTTGTTGAGGAAGCTGCCGCACCGGCCGCTGACGACAGCAGTCTCGTGACCGAATAATCGGAATTGGGGAATCTGTATGTGATACGTGTCACTTGAGCTTATGTTGGGGTCAAGCAAAAGCTGACCAAGTGATTCAGAGAGGACCGACGATGACCGTTTGGGCTCGAATTCGCAAACAGGTGACGAGCTACTTCGCTGTGGGTGCAACGGTGGCCTTGATGACAAGCGGCATGGCCTAGCCTGAAGATTCTCCAAAGCCCGCCCCGAGCACTCGCACGGGGCGGGCTTTCTAAACGCCGGAAAGTTGAGAACTCATGAGCGAGGCGAACCTGCGCTACACCATGAACATGGACTGGATCTGGGGCCCAGATAATCCGGGCCTCAGGAAGAAGGCCAGCCTCGCGATGATGCTGCGCGGCGCGGATCCCGCGCAGTTGGATGCATTGCTGAACGACTGGTTGGCTAGCCTCTCGCGAGAAGAGGGCAGCAATGTCTTCTCTGGCGGTGGGTGCAGCGTCGAACTTCTGGCCGCCGGAGATGGGGGTGCCGATATGGTCTTCTCTTCCGGCGGCCAGGATGTGGCTGAGTCGCTGGGTTACGTCGTCGATTGCTTCTACGAGAAGGTCCTCGTGTCCCTCGACACCGCCGAAGTGACGTGGACAGAACTGCCGTTGGAGGGCTGACGTCGCGTCCTCTACCGTGATCGCGTGCGCATTCGATTCCTGACCGCCGCAGTGCTCGCGGTGGAAGTCCTCGTGACGATTGCGTCGCTGTGGGTGTGGCTCGGGTCGCGCGGACGCGTGGTCGACGCCGCGGCAATCGCTGAGGATGCGCCGCGCACCATGATTGTGCTTGGCGCCAAGGTCCGCGACGGCCAGGTCGGCGACTACGTCGGAGCCCGCCTCGACGTTGCCATTGCGGCCTATCGGGATGGTCGTATCGATCGAATCCTAAACTCCGGCAACGATTCCGACTCCGCAGGTAACGAAGTTACGGTGATGCGGAACTATCTCGAGGCCGCTGGCGTACCGTCGACGGCCATCACCGACGACCGTCTCGGTCTCAACACCAATGCGACATGTCGTCGTGCGGCCGCGATCTACGGCATCGACTCGGCCACGATCGTGACCCAGAACTTCCACATCGCGAGAGCGGTGACGCTGTGCCAGGCGTGGGGAATCGATGCCACCGGTGTGATCGCGCCGTGCAATCAATGCTCAACCCTCAGCCTGATTCGCAACCAATTTCGTGAGGCGCTGCTGTCCCGGCCGCGCGCCGTCATCGACGCGCTGCGCGCCGGTCATTCGGACGGCTGATTAGGGGTGCCTGCGGCCGTAGCGTGGGGGAATGGCTGACGACCCCCGCGACCGGATGAACCGTGCTGTCGTGGTGACCGGGATTGCGGTTCACGAGCACGACGAACTCCAGTCTGCCCGTGACGCGTTTGACGACGCCGGACGTGACGTCGAAGAACTGTCGTGTGTCATCTACGTGGCACCGTCGCACTGGGGTGACAGGCCATCGCAATCTGCGGCCGGAGTGTGCGCAGGTTTGCGCGTACGGGGGCAATCCGTCACCGCATTGGACGTGGTCGAGGACGGCTGTGGGGTGCCGTCCTCGATCGCGGTTGGCTCATCGGTGCTGGCACAGCGCGGCGGGGTGGTTCTCGTCGTCGCAGATGGTGCGGCACTGGTGCTAGCTGGAACTGAAGCATCGACGGGTGCATCGCGGGTCGCCGTGGAACATGTCCTGGCCACCGTCGACAGTGCTGCTCCGATTGTCGCCGTGCTTCCCGAGGGGCGCAGTCTGCAACCTGCGGCCACGGCGATCGGCGGGCTACTGAAAGCCAGGACCGACGGGTTTCGGGAAGTGGTGCTGGTGACGGCTGCTGCGCGGGGGCGGGCCGCCGCCGTGGTGTGTCACTTCGGCGGCCGCTCTCCCGTCCATTAGCGGGCACCCATTAGCGGGCGTTCGTTAGCGCCAGTAGTTGTTGGCGGCGGCGACTGTCTGGAAATTAAGTGCCACCACCTGCGAGCCAGCGATCAGCGAGTCGGCATCTTCTGCATAGTTGGGGCGAAGCTTGTGGAGCACTTCGCCGTCTGGCTGGGTGTACTTAACGCCACGTCGGCTCAGCGTGATCGCGAGTTCGAAACCCTCTTGCGGAGTCTTCGTGGTGAGGCTGGTGAGCCAGGTGTCAGTCATGTGTTTCCCTCTCGATTCGCTAGCCCGGCGAAAAGTCGCATCGGGCATGCCGATTTTACTTGGAGGGTCGGATATTTCGCCCGACTACCACCAACCGGTGGCCTTCTGCAGGTCGCGATCCAGGAATGGCACCAGGCTCCGCATAAACGCCGTCGAGACGTGGTGACGGTCGTGCCAGACGAGGATGTTGCCGACAACCGCCGAACAGTAGTCGGCCGTGCAGAAACCATCGCTGTAGTCGAGGAACGACATGTTCGGGTAGTCGGGGATCAACGCATCCGCCGGATTCACCGGCGACAGTGCGCGGGCTCGTGACACGCCGCACACACGCGGCAGGTTGCCCGACGCCAGGCAGTCCGGCGGCGACTTTGCGCCCCGCGGCCACGGGGTGTCGCGGACGGCAACGACCTTCTGCCCGCGTTCGCGGAACTCGTCGAAGATGTCGATATACCCCTTGGGGACCACGTCGCCTTTCGCTCGGTCGTCCGCTGGCCGCGTGGCCGTCGTGAACACCACATCGGGCTTGTCGACGGCGAGCTTATCCATCACGCGGCGCGTCCAGTCGTTGCACTCGGTCAACGTACGACCGTCGATTTCGACTTCGGCCTCGGTCGACAGTGCGCAACCGGCCTTCATGTAAGTGGTGACACGGAAGCCGCGCTCTTTGCCGATCTCGTCGAGGGCCGTCATCCAATGTTCGGAGTGCGATCCGCCGACGACCGCCATGGTGTGGGTACCGGCGGGATCGCCGTACACGCCGACCTTGATGGCTGGGTCGCCGAAGTTGGAGAAGTTGGGGCCGTGGCTGAGCGGCCAATCGTTGGCGGCCGCTTCCGGCGATGGTGCGACGGGGACTGCGGGCACAGGCGCGCCATCGAGTAGGGCGCGGGCACCGGGGTACTGGCGGGCGTCGAGGTTGGCGGTATCGATGATCAGTTTGCTCTGCCGATACTGCCAATATCCGGCGCTGGTGAACGCGAACAGCGACGCGATGACCAAGCCGATTGTGAGGATCCGCCGGTACCGCTGCGAGAAGCCGCCGCCGCGACCTGCTCGGAGCGGAGCCTCGAGGTATCGCGTCATCACCCACGCGGCGAGCACCGAGATCAGCAAAATCGCGGTGCCTTCGACGAAGGTGGCGTGGTCGATGCCCCGCCAACTCAGGTAGAACACCAGCAGCGGCCAGTGGATGAGGTACAGCGAGTATGCGATGGAACCGAGCCACACGATCCACGGATGGGCTAACACGCGGCCGGCGAAGCTGAGGTCGTTGCCGGGAACCGGGCGGGGCGCGGTGGCCGACGAGCCGATCCAAATCAGCAAGAGGGTGGAACCGACCGGCACCAAGGCGAGCAGACCCGGGTACTCCTGGACGCCTGCGATCCAAATGCCCGACGTGGCGATCATTGTGACCGCGAAGACGGTCAGCAGGTTCCGGAGCCAGTTCGCTATCGCCAGGCGCGGCATCCAGATGGCGAGCAGTCCGCCAGCCATTGGTTCCCACATGCGGGCGACGGTGTCGTAGTAGTTGAACGGTTGGTTGATGCCGTGGCGGTAGTTGGCCCATGCGAACGATACGACGGTGACGGCGAGAAGGGCCCCGCCAACGATCCCGCGGATTACGTTGTACCTGGTCAGGACTTCCCAGCGCTTGCCGCCCCACTTGAGGAGGCCGCCGAGGGCAAGGGCCGTCAGCAGGGTGAGGACAAAGAACTGCCCCTGCATCGACATTGACCACAGGTGCTGCATGGGACTGACGGCCGAGTTGGCTGCGCCGTAATCCTGCGACAGAAACGCCAGGTGATAGTTCTGGTAATAGAGCGCCGACGCGATGATCTCTTTGCCGAGCGGGCCCCAACGGGTGGTCGGCATCAGCCACCACACGCCCGCCGCGATGAGCGCCAGGAGCAAGAACATCGCCGGAATCAGGCGGCGCAGCAGGCGCGACAACCGCGGCCACGGATTCACGGCTTCGCGCCACGACACATTCGTGGGCTGCGTCTTCACCACATGCTTAAGCAGTGAGGCGACGAAGAAGTAACCGGACAGCGTGAGGAAGACGTCGACGCCGCCCGAAACGCGGCCAAACCACACGTGGAAGACGGCGACAAGGAAAATTGCGATACCGCGAAGGCCGTCCAGATCGAGACGGTAACCGGATGTGTTGCCTGTCGCGGCGTCCTCATTGGGACGAGGCGGTGAGAGCTTCGCCGAACCGTTCCGTACAGACATCACCATGCGGATGCTACTGGGGTGGCGTAGTCAATTGCCATTCTGCCGGTTCGGCGCGTTGTCCGTCGTCCGAGCGACGTCCGACCGATGGGCCGGGGTTTGTGGTGGCGGCGGTCGCAATCAGTTCGACGAGCGATGCATAGGTTGGCGACTTTCCCCGAAACATGGAGGTGTGGGTGATGCCGGGGAGTAGTCGGAGTTCCCCGTGGCCTCCGTGCGCCAGGTACTCGGACATAAAGAGGACAGAGTTCAGGTCAGACACCACGTGGTCGGAAGTGCCGTGGATGGCGATGAAGGTGGGGGCGCTGGCATCGGCGCGGTTGGCGACCTGCATCGGGTCAACAGTGCGGTACCTGCTGGCGACTGCGGTCGGCGAGCCGCCGAGTACTCGAACGATGCGGCTGTCGCCGTGCCGGGCAGCCATCCGCATGTCGAGTGGGCCGGAGATGCTGACGATCCTCGACGGTATCCAACGCGGGGCACCCAGCGACAGCGCCGGTTCGGCGGCAGTCCGAAGCCCAGCCCACGCCGCCAGTTGGGCACCCGCACTGTGGCCGACCAGGACCGAGTTTGCGAGGCCAATCTGCGGGTATCTCTGCGCGACGAGTGGAAGATTATCGAGTGCGGTCCCGACGTCGGTGAAGGTGGTCGGCCAGCCGCCGCCGGTCCCGACGCGACGGTATTCGACGTTGTAGACGGCGATTCCGCGGGTGGTGAGGTCGTGCGCGAGGTGGTTGAAGCTCCGGGCGGTGACCCCGCGAGCCCATGATCCGCCATGGATCAGCACCGCGATCGGGATGTTGGTGCGACTGGAGTAGTCGGCGGGAAGGAAGAGGTCGGCGTAATTCTGAGTGGGATCGGCGTTGACGGCCCGGTACGGGATCCGGGCGGTCGGCGCGTACGTCACGGAGTGCTGCGCGGTCGGCTTCACGACCCGATTGGTTGGCCGAGCCGAGGCCTGCGGGATCAGAAGCGCCACAACTGCCAGTGCCGCCAAAAAGGTCGATGCGGCGCTGGTGAGTAGCGGGTGCCTGCGCGCGGGTTTCACGTCTCCATTGTTCCGACGGCTCCTTGCGTTTCCCTTAAGTCCTGCGCGACTGCCGATTCACGGCCAGGATGAGATACGACCGTCATCTGTGATGGCAGACACACAAGTGGAAAGTAGGCGTGATCGCGATGAAGACGAAAGCCGCAGTCCTGCATGGGGTTAACGAGGAGTGGCAAATTGAGGAGGTCGAGCTCGGCGACCCGGTTGCCGGCGAGGTTCAGGTGCGCCTGGCTAGTACCGGCTTGTGCCACTCCGACCACCACCTCCGGACCGGACAGAGTCCGGCACCGTTCCCGGTGGTCGGCGGTCACGAGGGTGCGGGCGTTGTCGTCAAGGTGGGCGAAGGCGTCACCCGGTTCGCCGAGGGCGACCACGTCGTCACCGCGTTCATCCCCGCTTGCGGCGTTTGTGGCCCGTGTTCGCGAGGCGCGCAGAACATCTGTGACGAGGGTGCCGGCCTGCTGACTGGCCTTTCGATTTCGGACAAGACGCACCGCGTCACCCAAGGCGACGTCGGTCTTACTCAGATGTGCTTGCTTGGCACGTTCTCGCCGTACATCACCGTCAACCAGGCGTCGCTGGTGAAGATCGAGGACGACATTCCGCTGCAGCAGGCGGCGCTCCTTGGTTGCGGTATCGCGACCGGTTGGGGTTCGGTCACCGAGATTGGCGGCACGCGCGTCGGCGACACCGTCGTCGTTGTCGGTATCGGCGGGGTCGGTATTAACGCGATCCAGGGTGCGAAGGCTGCTGGCGCACGGCACGTCGTGGCTGTTGACCCGGTGAAGTTCAAACGCGACATGGCCGAGAAGCTCGGCGCGACCCACACGTTCGAGAGCATGGAGGCCGCCATTCCGGCGGTCGGCGAAATGACGTGGGGCACCATGGCCAACACCGTTGTCCTCACCATTGGCGAGATGAAGGGCGAATACATTGCGCCCGCCATGGCGTTGACCGGCAAGGGTGGCCAGGCGGTTGTTGTCGGCATGGGTGATTACGCCGCCATGGACGTGAGCCTCAACCTGTTCGAGATGACGCTGCTGCAGAAGCGCCTTCAGGGCGCCATTTTCGGTGGCGCAGGCCCCCGCACCCAGGTTCCGAAGCTCCTTAACGAGTACCGCGCAGGGCAGCTCAACCTCTCGGACCTCGTGACCCAGACCTACAAGCTGGAAGACATCAACCGCGCCTACGACGACATGCTCGAAGGCAACAACATCCGCGGCATGGTCGTCTTCGACGAGTCCGACTGGTAGGCCCACGCTTCTAGGTTGACCAGATCACTTACTCCGTTGATTAGGCCCAGTATTTGGGCCTAATCGACGGAGTAAGTGGTTGTGGGGGGTGCTGACATCGATCAGTTTTCAAGAAGCGCACGCTCGTGCCAGGTCGTAGCGTCGAAGGCATGACAAAAATCAACGCAATCACCCTTCAGGTCAACGACGTGGCGTCGGCGCAAAAGTTCTACGACAGCGCGTTCGGAATCTCCGACCGTCTCCAACTCGTCGAAGGTGCGGAACCCTCGTCCGGCTTCCGCGGTTTCGTCACCTCGCTCGTCGTGGCTGATCCGACGGTCGTCGACTCCTTCATCGAACCGGCTCTGGCTGCCGGTGCCCGAGAGATCAAGCCGGCGAAAAAGTCGTTCTGGGGTTACGGCGGCGTGCTGCAGGCGCCCGATGGCGCCATCTGGAAGGTCGCGGCGTCGTCGAAGAAGCCCACCGGAGCACCACCGCGGACCA
The DNA here is from genome assembly GCF_056682775.1 of Gordonia sp. 34D. NCBI lineage: Bacteria > Bacillati > Actinomycetota > Actinomycetes > Mycobacteriales > Gordoniaceae > Gordonia > Gordonia sp. 34D. Next base: position 3,346,317 of record NZ_CM155293.1, read on the forward strand.
TCGACTCGATGGTTCTCCTTCTCGGCACCGGCGATATTTCCGTCAGCAAGTCGTTCTACGAAGAGCAAGGCCTGCCGGTCGAGAAGAGTTTCGGCCGCAAGTACGTCGAGTTCGGCGGCGACGGCGCAGTCACCTTGGCGCTCTACGGACGCAAGGCTGCAGCGAAGGACGCCGGCGTTTCACCGGAAGGAAGCGGATCGCATCGGCTGGTGATCGGCGGTGCCGGACCGGGCTTCGTCGACCCGGACGGGTTTGTTTGGGCCTGATCGCTGACGGCGAACACCACCCCGGAACAAACCGCAACCCCCATGGGTTGAGTCGGACAGGCTTAACTTTGGAGGTTTGATGTCTGACACTTATTCAGTTCCCGTCCTCTTTGTCCCCGACCTGGTGGTGCTGCCCGGAATGGTGGTCCCGGTCCCGCTCGACGACACCGCGCAGGCGGCCGTCGACGCCGCCCGCGCCAGCGACGACGGCAAACTGCTGATTGCTCCGCGCCTCGACGACCGCTACCCGACGTACGGCGTCATCGCGTCAATCATGCAGGTCGGGCGTATGCCCGGACGGGACAACTCGGTCGCGGTGGTCCGCGGCGAACAACGCGCCCACATCGGTACCGGCACCACCGGGCCGGGCGCAGCGCTCTGGGTGGAGGTGGAGACGGTCGACGAATCGGCCACCACCGACGCCACGGCGGCATTAGCCGCCGAGTACCGCAAGGTGATCCTCGCGATGCTCCAGCGTCGTGAGGCCTGGCAGGTGATCGACGCCGTCAACAAGATCACCGAACCGTCGGCCCTCGCCGACACCGCCGGCTACGCCTCGTGGATGAACGACAACCAAAAGCGTGAACTCCTCGAAACCCCGGACGTCGATGAACGACTGCGCCTACTGATCTCTTGGACCAGCGACAATCTGGCCGAAACGGAAGTCAGCGACAAGATCGCCAACGACGTCCGCGACGGCATGGAGAAGACGCAGAAGGAATTCCTGCTGCGCCAGCAACTCAACGCCATCCGCAAGGAACTCGGCGAAGACGAGCCCGACGGCGCCGAAGATTACCGCGGTCGGGTGGAAGCGGCCGACTTGCCCGACAATGTCCGCGAGGCGGCGTTGCGGGAGGTCGGGAAGCTGGAACGTGCCAGCGACCAGAGTCCGGAAACGGGTTGGATCCGCACCTGGCTCGATACTGTCCTCGATCTGCCGTGGTCGGTCACGACGGACGACGCAACGGACTTGGCTGGCGCTCGGGAAATCCTCGACGCCGACCATCACGGCCTCGACGATGTGAAAGACCGGATCGTCGAATACCTGGCTGTCCGGTCGCGGCGTGCTGAGCGCGGACTGTCCGTTGTTGGCGGTCGTGGGTCAGGTGCCGTGATGCTTCTGGCTGGACCTCCCGGCGTCGGTAAGACGTCGCTCGGCGAGTCGGTGGCTCGGGCGTTGGGCCGCAACTTTGTGCGCGTTGCTCTTGGTGGCGTGCGCGATGAGGCCGAGATCCGCGGTCACCGTCGCACCTACGTCGGTGCCTTGCCTGGCCGTATTGTGCGAGCTATCGGTGAAGCGGGATCGATGAACCCGGTCGTGCTGCTCGACGAGATCGACAAGGTTGGTTCCGACTACCGCGGCGACCCCGCCGCTGCCTTGCTCGAGGTGCTCGATCCAGCGCAGAACCACACGTTCCGCGACCACTACCTGGACCTGGACCTCGACTTGTCGGACGTGGTGTTCCTCGCGACCGCCAACGTTGTCGAGAACATTCCGTCGGCCCTGATCGACCGCATGGAATTGGTCACGATCGACGGCTACACCGAGGACGACAAGGTCGCCATCGCCCGGGACTACCTGGTCCCGCGTCAGATGGAACGTGCCGCACTGACGTCCGACGACGTTGAAGTCACCGACGCTGCACTCCGCGAAATTGCCGCCAACTACACCCGCGAACCGGGCGTGCGACAGTTCGAGCGGATGCTCGCGAAGGTGGCCCGCAAGGTGGCGGTGAAGGCCGACGGCGAACGCATCGTCGTCGACGTCGCCGATCTCAACGACTACCTGGGCCGTCCGCGGTTCATGCCGGAGACTGCCGAACGCACCGAGGTGCCTGGCGTCGCGACCGGCTTGGCTGTGACGGGCATGGGCGGCGACGTGCTGTTCATCGAGGCGCTCAAGGCTGCCGGAACGTCGGACAAGGATGCGCCGACCGGCCCGCAACTGAAGCTGACTGGACAGTTGGGTGACGTGATGAAGGAGTCGGCGCAGATTGCGCTGAGCTACGTTCAGGCCCACGCTGCCGACTTCGGGATCGATCCGGCCGCGCTGAACGGGACGGTGCACATCCACTTCCCGGCGGGCGCGGTCCCGAAGGACGGTCCGTCGGCGGGTGTCACGATGGTGACGGCGCTGGTGTCGATGCTGACCGGTCGTCGCGTCCGCAGCGATGTCGGCATGACCGGCGAGGTCACGCTGAACGGTCGGGTCCTCCCGATCGGCGGCGTCAAGCAGAAGTTGCTGGCCGCGCAACGCAACGGGCTGAAGACCATCTTCATCCCGCAGCGCAACGAGGCCGACCTCGACGACGTGCCAGCCGAAGTCCTCGACAAGCTCGACGTGCGCCCGATGACCGACGTTGCGGTGATCGTCGCGCAGGCTTTGGAGGAGGCTGTCGAAGCGCACGCGGCAGCGTAAAACTAGGGTGGCCGGTCGGTTGTCGTTCTGATGACCGACCGGCCACTTTTGCGTGAGTATGGTCCAAAACGATTACAGCGCAACCTCAATCGGGGAGCGACGGGCCTGCACGACGGTCGGAGAAGAGATGGCACGAAACCGCGAGACCTACACCGGGTTCTCGCCTGCCGCCGTTGTCGCTATGGCGGGGGCTGTGTTGACACTGGTCTCGTACGTGATGCCCTGGTACCAAGTGTCCGGCGACCCGGCGACCACTCTGAACGGCTTCGACGCGCAGGGGAGCTCGTGGCATTGGTACGCCGGTGGCAGTGCGATCGGCGTCCTGATCCTGATGATCTTCCGGCTGATGGGCATCCTCGACTGGAAGCGCGCGAATGCGGCGGAGGCCTTCGCCGTCTTTGGGACGCTCGCCGCCGTGATGTGCGTCTTCTTCCCGAACGACGGGTTCAGTGCCCATGTTGGCAGCGCTGTCGCGCTCGTCGGGTCGGTGACCACGGTGGTGGCAGTGCTCCTGGTTGTCGAAGCCAGAAAGTAGCGGCTCAACATCAAACAGTGGCGGCCCTCCCCAACTCGGGGAGGGCCGCCACTGTCTTGTTTCTACTGCCTTGTTTCTACTGGGCTGCGGGCTCGTCGGACGTCAGACGCTGCGCGTACGCCACACCCAGCGACAGCAGCACCAGGCCGGCGACGATGAACGCGATGACGCGGTAGATGCCGGAGAGGGCGGCGAGATCGAAGAGGAAGAGCTTCGCGACCGCTGCGGTGATGATGGCGAGCCCGGTTGCGAGCGTCAACGACCGTGCGCTCCCGGCCAGAGTGCGTGCCCACAGGAGGGCGGCTGCCGCTGAACCGAACCACACCAGGGTGGCTGCGAGGTGGCCGCCACGGAAGCCGCCGTCGCTGCCGCCGGTGACGAGATTGCCGACGCTGACGCACAATTCGGTGATCAGCCACAGGTCGATCAGGCCGCCAACCAGCCAGAGCTGCTGCTTCGACGACGCCGTCTCACCCCAATCGCGGGTCGCGAGGGTGACGGTCGCCAGGCCCACCAGCGCACCGATGAGGAGCGTGGCCTGCTGGCTGGTGTTGAGCGAGCCGGGGATCAGCAGTTGGTTAACGCCGCCGACCGCGAGCAACGCCAGCAGCCCGATACTGACAAACACGGTACCGATAATGCGGACGGGGAGTTCAAGATCGTCGGACCAGCGAGCCGCGATGAGCACCACCATGGCAGCAACCAGGAGGCCGAGCGGCATCATCGACGCATCCAGCGCGGCACCCATCGCGAGCGCCAGGAACAGGGCGCCGGCGCTCAGCCACAGAACGCGGCAGCCATACGAAATCTTGGTCTGACCGCGGGAAATGAGTGCTGCCGCAATGAATGCGACGGCGGCGATGGCAACGATGGCGGCACCCGTGTGGCGGCTGATCGAGTCGAGGCTGCCGAGCATCGCCACGGGGAGTCCAGCAAACACGGCGGTGACGCCGAGCAGGGTGCTGCGGCTGCTCGACGGTGCCAGCAGCATCGTCGAACCGAGTGCCATCGCCAGGTTGATGAGCGCGGCTACGGCAGCGAACCAAGCCAACGGCTCGCTGGAGTTGAGGTAGGCGAACAGCGGAAGCGTTGCGGCGACGGTGTTGACCACAAACAGTGCGGTCCAGTCGCGGCCCATTTGCAACCACAGGGTCGACGCGGCGTAGGCGAGCATGAAGCTAACGAGGACTTCGTCGACGCCGCCCGCAGCGACGGGAGCAAAGGTCAGGAGCGGGATGGAGACCATGAGACCGAGGGTCTGACTGTTCCAGCGATGCGCCACCGCGAGCCCGGCAGCGCCGATGGCAGCGCCGAGCACGATCGCGGCGATCTCGGGAAGCCAGTGGTAGATGGTGGTCGCGGCGAGGACGTCGAACAGGGCGGCCGCGACGCCGGTAGCGACGAGTGCGACTGCGCCGGAACGCTTTTCCTCCCGACGACCGATCCGCACGCCGATACCGACGAGGGCCGCGGCAAACAGAGCGCCGCCCGCAACGCGGACTTCGGGGCGCAAGAGTCCGGCCTGCGCGGCCAGAACCAGCAGCAGAATGACGCCGATCAGAGTGATGCCAACGCCGACAGCTGCGAGGATGCGACCGACGAGACCGCGCTCGGCAGCGTCCGAGATCCGCTCGCTGAAACTGCGCTTCGGGGCCGGCGGCTGCGGCGGCACAAACTGGCGAGCACCTGGATGCTGCGGGTAGCCGACGTGCTGCTGTGGGGCGGCGGTCTGGGGGTAGACGGTCTGCGGGTTGTAGGGCTGCACCGGAGGCCGACCGAACGGGGTCGCCGTCGCGTACTGGAGTTGGGGTTGCGGATTTGGCCGAGGTTGGGGCTGGGGTGCCGTCACGGTGACCGGCTTGCCGAGGCTGGCGGAGAGTTCGGCGAAGTCGGACGAGAGGGTCGACATCCTGCCCGCAATACTCGACAGCTGGTCGCCGAGGCGGGCGGCCGCGACTGCTGGATCACTGTTGTTGTTCATGCCATTAAGCCTGGTGGAACAGGGTGCGGCAGACACGAGTAGAACTACGCAGAAGGCGTGGGGACTTGCGCGTGCGCGCTTGATCGCGGGACCGCCAACCCTGGGTGAGATGCCCGGTTTGTTGGCCTTGTGTATTGGCTGCTAAGTTTTCGGAACTTGCGTGCCCATGTGTTGAAGACTCTTGGAGAAACTCACTTGGCAAACGGCGGAGTAATTTCGGCGGGATCGGCCCCACAAACGAAGCAGGCCCCTACCGTCACGCAAACAAATTTCGCTAGCTCGGATATTGCACCCGTTGGAAATGCGGCCGCTCCGAAAGCTGGCAAAGGGGCACCGACGGCTCTCGCTCAGGGTAAGTCGCCATCGCGGTATTCGAGGAACATTGCGGCCAGGGACTTGCCTCCGGCTCTTATGGTTAAGCTGGCGGGCAGGGACTCGGAATTAAACTCGCCGGAACCGGATATCGATGCGGGGGCTCCGTCCGGGGATTCGGTCTCCGTTGTGGGTTATAAGTTCGGGGATAAGAGTGCTCCGCCCATCGTGTGGGATGAAACCTATGAGTACAACAGTAAAGACAGTAATCTCGCTGACTTTGCTAAAAAGGCCAAGTGGTTGGGGATACTTAAAGCTGCGCAACTTGGTAAGCCCGATATGGATGACGCGACTGCGATGTACGCGCACTATTGGGACAACAATGGCGAGCCGGTGGAATTCGATTATGAAGAAGCTTACCGCGAAGACGAGGGCGTTAAGAAGTCTGTCGACGACGAAATTCGCAACACTCAACGTGGCGTCGAAGAGATGATTCAACAGGGCCAGACTGAATTTTCGTTCACGAGCACCGAAGCTCGGGGCAACAGCGAATATCCGACAACTGAGAACTGGCAGAAAGCAATCGGCTGCTACCAGCAGTGGAGTAGTGGTGATGTGGTGGTTGACGGGGACACTGTCACAATGACAGTGACGGTCCATGCGGTCGACCGCTACGATTTCAGCCCGGGACAGCACGACATCGCGTCGGGAGCCCCTGATGATGATAACGGCAGGTTCACTGAAATTGGCTGGGCAAAGCCCTTTGACTCCAGCGGGGAAATCACTCGAACCGTCAGCTGGAAGATTGGCGACCCGGATTCGCTAACCATCAGCGACGAAGGCAGTCCTGAAGAAAACCGCGGCGGTGAGGATCGTTAAAATGCAATGTCAAATGATTCGCCGGACAATTGTCGGCGCATTGTCTTTCTTGATAGTTCTATCCGCAACGGCCTGCTCGACGCCGTCTACACAGGAACGTGGCAACGAATTGCAAACATCGCAAGATCCGGTGAAGACCGGCTCGCATGAGGTGCGGACTGATCTAGCCCCATTGCAGTCCAGGTTCCTGCTTCTTGGGTCGGCGCTATCGGCAAAGTGGAGCTCGGGAACTATTGGCGATAGTGATCGCGCGCCGGGACCGTCAACGTATTGGATCGACGGTGTCGTGAAGCTCTCGCCGGCCGACGTCGAACAGATTATGAAGACCTATTCGCCGGTCACTCAAAATCGGGTGCCGGACGTTGTTGCGGAACTGCGAGATCAGGTCCCGGCTGGTCCGTTCTTGGCGTCTGACGCCTTGGACCGCGACTTTGCTGGCGCAGGCTGGTGGACAAAAGTCTTCATGCTGCCGGAGCAGAACACGCTGATCTTCGTGGCGAAGGGCGAGTAGAACACCGCCCTTTTCGGCCCCTCGTCATTCAGGCGGCGGGGGCGAGCTACCCGCACCGGCATACTCACCTACGTGACGGAGGCGGCAGCGCGAGAAAAGCCCAAACGGGAATGGCTGATCCTGGTGGGGCTAGTTATCTGCCCAATCCTGAGTCTTGTCGCGGTCTTCGTGAGCCTTGGGCTCCGGACGAAACTGATTGCCGCGTGCGAACCGTTCCCCGGAGCAGACAGTGGTCCAGGCGAGGGGTGGTACATCCTCTTCTTGTTGGGGCCGGGCCTCACCGTTGTTTCATTCCTGGTGATCCCGGCGGCTTATGCAATCACCGCGTTCGCGTTGGGGCGTCGTCGACCATGGGTGCCGATGGTGTTCAGCCTCCTGGTGACTGCCCTCGTGATTTACCTGGCCGTGCTTTACATGGACGTCCCAGGTCATACCCCGGATTGCCCGAGCGGGCGACCGCCGTGGTGGCCCAGTTGGCTGCCGATCTCGTCCTCGAGCTAACCCGCGTTTCAGCGGCGGAGACCCGTCTCGGAGAATGACCCAGAACTTCTGTAAAACCAGAGGCCTCCGACGGCAAAAATTGCCCTCGAAGGCCCCTGGTTCGACAGAAGTTCTGGTTACCTTTCGCCGCGCCTCCCGATCTCTGAGGAAATGAACTCCCCATGGCCTTCCGGCCCGCTTCCCGATCTCTGAGTAAGCGACTGAGCGTAGCGAGGGAGCGCATCGAAGAGTCCGTGAGATTGTGCTGGGGCTGGGGAAGCCTTGAGTACGTGCTCCTCGATGCGGATGCTCGCTGCGCTCGCACCCTTACTCGGAGATCGGAAGGCGGAGCAGCGGGGCAATGGAGACCGGGAAAGAGCGGGAGGGAAAGGTTGATCGGGGGCTGGGGAAGCCGGGAACTCCGCTACTCCGCGTCCAACCCGTGCTCAATCGCGTAGCGCGCCAACTCAACTCGGTTTCCCAACTGCAGTTTCCGGAGGGCGGCGCCGACGTGGTTTTCGACGGTCCTCGGGCTGATGCTCAGGCGGGTCGCGATCTGCCGGGACGACAGTCCCTTCGCCACATGACGCAGCACCTCGGTTTCGCGTTGGGTCAGCGTAGGGGTGTTGGGTTCGGGGGAGCGGGCGATGCGGCGGTACTCGCCCAGCACCAAACCTGCGAGGCCGGGAGTGAAGACGGCCTGACCGTCGCCCGTCGCGCGGACGGCCGCCACCAACTCCGACCGTTGCGCGCTCTTCACCAAATATCCCAGCGCACCCGCTTTGATGGCCTCGAGGACGTCGTCGCGTTCGTCCGACGCCGACAGCACCAGCACGTGCGCGCCGGGGTGGACTTCCAATACGGCGGCGGTCGCGTCGGCGCCGGTGCCGTCTTGCATCTGCATGTCCATCAGGACCACGTCGGGGAGGACCGCGGCGGCGCGGGCGGCGGCACTGGCACAACCGTCGGCGGTGGCGACCACGTCGAAGCCCTCTTCGGCGAGGTCGCGGGCCACGCCTTCGCGCCAAATCGGATGGTCGTCGACCACCATGATGCGCAACGGCCGATCGGTGGGTGTTTGCGTCACTGCAGGTCTGCCTTTCGCTCGCCGACCGGAACGGTCAGCTCCCATTCTGTTCCGGCATCGGGCGCGGACTCCAACCGCGCCGTGCCGCCAAGCCCTTCAATGCGCCCAATCACCGAGCGCGTAATCCCCATACGACCTTCGTTGGCGGCCTGCGTGAGACGCCCCGGCTCAATGCCGACGCCGTCGTCGCGGACACTGACCACGATCTCGTCGTCGAGGTCTTCCAACAGCACAAACGCTTGGGCGTCGGTGCCCGCATGGCGTTCGACGTTGTCGAGAATGTTGGTCACCGCCGACATCACTTCGGCGACGACGGTCGCATCAAGCGTTACCGGTTCGGCGGGGGTGCTGACGTGCACTCGGTCGCCGGCGAGGGCGCGGAGGGCGGGGCCGAGGTCGCGGTCGTCGGTGTCGGTCGGGGGCGGGGCACCGTCGGAGATCAGTTGCCGCAACACGCGTTCCTGCTCGGCGGCGAGGGTCGCGAGTTCGGCTGTGGGACCGCCGATTTCGCGGCCACGTCGAGAGATCAGGGCCAGCACCTGCAAGACGCCGTCGTGCACCTCGCGGGCCAGGCGTTCCCGTTCGGCCGACTGCGCGGCAAAGCTGATGGCGGCGACGAGGCGCGCGTGTGACAGTCGTGCACGGGAGGCGGCCATCCCCACGGCCATGGCAGCGGCGATCAGGAGGATGGCGGTGGCGTTGCGACCAAAGTTCAGCATCACCTCGCCCTTGACGTAATAGTTGGCCGCGCTGATCGCGACGGCTCCGACGAGTCCCCAGCGCGCGCCGCCGATCATCGCCGCAGACAGGGCGGCGTTCGCCATCCACAACGTGGTGGGCCAGGTCTGATTGTCGGCAATCCAGTCGCGGGTGGCGACGAACTCGGTCGACAGCATCATCGCCATCGACAGCGCGACCTCAACGCCGACGAACCACCAGCGTCGCCCAAAGCCGGTGAGGTAGCCGACGGTCCACCAAACATTGGCGGCCGTCAACACCCCGAACAGCACCCACGCGATGGTGGGACGTTGCAGGTCGCCGTTGATGGCGACCATGAATCCGAGCGCGTAGATAAAGCTGACGGCCCGGAAGATTTGGGCCGCCCGCCACATGGGGCCGACGGGATCGTCGTCGTCGAGCCCGCGCCACATGGCGGCGGGGTCGGCGGCAATTCCGGTGCTGCGCGGCGGGCGGCTCACAGCCATCCCCTCATCGTTTCTCCGTCGCTCGGGCCACCACATCGGCGGCCAGCGGCAGCGATTCCGGAAGGGCGATGGCCCCCCGCACGCTCTCGGCGTGCTGGCCGCCGACGAACACCTTCGGGACCCCTTGCTCCGTCAGTGCCGCCGCAGTCTCCTCGGCGGGCGGGACGTCCTCGGCCATGGTCGCGGTCAGCACCACAGTCTGCGGTGCCCAATCGGCCGCGAAGTGCCGCCAACTGGTCAGCGGCACGTCGGCACCCGCGTAGAGGACGTCCAGGCCGCGCCGCCGCAAACATATGGAGAAGGCTAGCGCGGAGATCTCGTGACGGCCGTGAGGCGGCAGTCCCACCACGACGCGTCGGCCGGTCGCGGTGAGCGAGTCGAAGAGGGAGCCAAGCTTGCGCATCACCGCGGCGGCCACGAAGTGCTCGGCCACCTCGCTCAGCCGCCCGTGCTCCCACGCCGTCCCGACCTCGACGAGATTAGGCAGCAACCATCGCTCGATGGCCTCCTCGGGATCAGCGGCGTCGAAGACAGCGTCGAGCAACGCCTGCAGTTGCGGGCCGTCGTAGTAGACGCCCGCGTGCACCAGCGCGCTGCGATCGTCGAGAAGTGAGGGGGCAGTGCCCGGGAGCGAGTCCGACGGCGGTCGGAGGGTGCTTCGGGCGATGGTCGCGGCGCGGCTGGGGGCGATCCCCGACTGCACCAGCGCGCGCATGTGCCGCAGACGTTCCACATCGGCCTCCGCGTAGTGCCGATAGCCCGACTGCGCCGATCGGGTGGGCGTCACCACCTGGTAGCGCTGCTCCCAGGCGCGGAGCGTGGTGGTGGAGATTCCCACCAGACGAGCCACATCGCCAATCCGCAGCCCCTCGCTCATGGCGTCCTCCGATCTCACGTTCGGTACTTCCGGTTGATCATGCCAAATCATAACCTTCGACAAATGCTTTGATCTGTGTAATGTTGGGAGTTGAGATCCGCTGTCCAAGTCAGATCGACGAAGGAGGAGCGATGATAGGCCTGGTAGATAACGCGCTCGACCGATCGGTGATCGGCGGCTATTCGCGACTGGGATTCGGGCTGCGTGCACGTGGCTGGGACGCCGACGATCCCGCGGTGGGTTCGCTGGCCAATCGCACCGTGGCGGTCACCGGCGGCACGTCCGGCATCGGCGCCGCCACGGCCGGTCGCATCGCCGCGCTGGGCGGACACCCGATCTTGATCGGCCGCAGTCAGGACAAGGCCGACGCCGTCCGCGCGGAGATCATCCACCGTCACCCGAGTGCGACCGTGCGTGTGGAACTGTGCGACATCTCGGACCTCGATCAGGTGCGTGGTCTGGCGACGCGGCTCGCCGCCGCCGGGGTCGACATCATCATCCACAACGCAGGCGTGATGCCGCCGCAGCGGACCGAGTCTGCGCAAGGCCACGAGCTCTCGCTGGCCGCGCATGTGCTGGGACCGATCCTGCTCACCGAACTGCTGGAGCCCACGCTGACCGACAGTCCGGACGCGCGGGTGATCTTCATGTCGTCGGGCGGGATGTACACCGCAGAACTCCCGGTGGACGATCTCGAGTACCGCGCCGGCGACTATCGCGGCGCTCGCGCCTATGCACGGAGCAAGCGCGTGCAGACCGCGCTGCTGCCGATCCTGGCCGACCGCTGGCAGGCGGCCGGGGTGCTGGTGGCGGGGATGCATCCGGGATGGGTCGACACGCCCGGCGTCGCCGATTCGCTGCCGGGCTTCAAGAAGGTCGCGGCACCGCTGCTGCGCAGCGCCGACCAGGGTGCCGACACCGCGGTGTGGCTGGCCGCCACCCGGCCCCGTCCGAACACCGGTCTCTTCTGGCACGACCGCGAACCTCGCCCGGAGCACTATCTGCCGAGGACGCGGTTCAGCGAGCACGACCGTCGGCTGATCTGGGAGCAGGTGCGCAAGGCTGCCGCCCTCGACGCGAATGGTGCGGAACGATGAAGGTGGTGGTCTTCGGCGCCACCGGATACATCGGCGGACGTCTGGTGCCCGAACTGTTGCGCGCCGGCCACCAGGTGCGGGTGATGGCGCGCACGCCCAGCAAGCTCGACGACGTCCCGTGGCGCGACGACGTCGAGGTGGTGCCCGGCGACGTGACCGACCTCCAGTCGGTCGCCGCGGCGCTGGCCGGCCGACAGGTGCTCTCCTACCTGGTGCATTCGCTGGTGCAGAGAGACTTCGTCGACGTCGACCGTCGCGCCGCCCACCTGGTCGGCGAAGCGGCCCACGCTGCCGGCCTGCAACGGATCGTCTATCTGGGCGGGCTGGTGCCGGAGTCGGAGGAGCTCTCGCCGCATCTGGCGTCGCGCGCCGAGGTCGGGGAGACGCTGCGCGCCAGTGGCGTGCCTACGGCCGAACTCCGGGCCGCGGTGATCCTGGGGTCGGGATCGGCGAGCTTCGAGATGCTGCGCTACCTGTCCGAACGACTGCCAGCGATGATCACGCCGCGGTGGGTCAAGAACCGCATTCAGCCGATCGCCGTCCGTGACGTCCTCTACTACTTGGTCGGTGCCGCGAGCCTGCCCGCCGAGGTGAACCGCAGCTTCGACATCGGCGGACCGGACGTCTTCACCTACCTGACCATGATGCGCAAGTATGCGGTGATCGCCGGGCTGCCGCGACGCGTCGTCGTACCGGTCCCGGTGCTGACGCCGTGGCTCTCGGCTCAATGGGTGAACCTGGTGACGCCGGTGCCGCGGTCGATCGCCGTGCCGCTGATGGAATCGCTGATCCACGAGGTGGTGTGCCGCGAGCACGACATCGCGGAGTACATCCCGGATCCGCCCGAAGGTGCCATCGGGTACGAGCGCGCGGTGGAGTTGGCCCTCACCCGAATCAAGGACCTCGATGTGCCGACTCGATGGTCGGACGCTGATTCCTCGCCCGCGCCGTCCGACCCCCTGCCGTCCGATCCCTCGTGGTCCGGCGGCACCCTCTACAAGGACGAGCGGGAGACCACGACGTCGGCCAGCCCGGAGGCGCTGTGGGACGTGATCGAGGCGATTGGCGGCGAGACCGGCTGGTACTCGTTCCCGCTGGCGTGGTCGGTGCGCGGCTGGATCGATCGCGTCACCGGCGGAGTCGGCCTGCGGCGCGGACGGCGCGACCCGCGACGGCTGCGGGTCGGGGAGGCCCTGGACTGGTGGCGGGTGGAGGAACTCGACCGTCCGCGACTACTGCGCCTGCGCGCCGAGATGAAGGTGCCGGGCGATGCCTGGCTGGAGCTTTCGGTGATTCCGAACGACGACGGCGGCACCACCTACCGTCAACGGGCGCTGTTCCGGCCGAACGGTCTGGCCGGGCACCTCTACTGGGCATCGATCGTTCCCTTTCACAACGCCATCTTCAGCGGGATGGCCCGCAACATTACCGGCGAGGCCGCGGCCACGCCAGATGATCACTCCTAGAAAGGCATCGCATGATCGAGTTGCAGCGCACCGTGTATACCGAGGCACCGGCCGAGGCCGTCTTTACCTACCTCGCCGACTTCGGCAACGCCGAGGACTGGGACCCCAACGCAGTCTCGGTGCATCGGCTCTCCGGCGACGGCGGAGTGGGCACCGAGTACCGCGTTGAGAGCATGTTCGCTGGCCGCAGTACCGAGCTCGACTATCGGGTCACCGACCTGGAACCGCACAACTTGATTCGGCTGCGCGGCCAGAAGAAGTCGATCACCGCCGTCGACACCATCACGATTGTTGAGGGGACCGCGCGCACCGCCGTCACCTACGCGGTGGCCTTCGACTTCAAGGGTGTCCTCGCGATCGCCGAGCCGGTGCTCAAGATTGCCGTCCGGCGGCTGCTGGACCAGGGCGCGCAGGGTCTCTCCCGAGAACTGCAGAGGCTGGAGCGGGCGGTCGGCTGACGGCCCCGCTGGGCCTTATTTACTGGGTCATACCTGTCGTTCGACGAACTCGGGCTTCTCCTTGGCGATGCCTGCCTTGCGGGCGATCGCCGCGTTCTTTCCGCGCAGGAGCCGGACCTGCAGCGCTTGTTCCACGGGGAACGACAGTCGCGACCCGTTGTACCAAGTGTTCTCAAACAACGATTTCGACGAGGCGACGGCGTCGGGTGAACGGTCTTTGATGACGTCAATGAAGGCGTCGGCCGCGGCGAACGGGTCGTCGTGGATCTCGCTGACCAAACCCCAGTCGAGCGCCTGCTGGGCGCTGAACTTTTCGCCCGTCATGGTAAGACGCTTGGCGACGTCGATGCTGGTGAGTTGGGCGATGCTCGCCGACAGGGACATGTCGGGGATGAGGCCCCACTTGGCTTCCATGATCGAGTAGTCGGCGTCCGGGGTGGAGTAGCGGAAGTCGGCGCCGAGCGCGATCTGCAGGCCGCCGCCGAAGCAGTGCCCGGTGACGACGGCGATGACTGGGACGGGCACGCTGCGCCATGCCCAACCGGCGGCCTGGAAATTATTGGCGGCCGAGGCGCGCTTGGGAATCAGGTTCCGCATGATGCGCTTCTGTTCCTTACCGGCCGACGCGAAATCGAGTCCGGAAGAAAAGGATTCACCTTCGCCCGCCAAGACAACGGCCCGCACGGACCTGTCTTTGGCGACGCGGTCGGCGGCCGCGGTGAGGTCGTCGAGCATGTCGAGGGTGAGTCCGTTGTGCTTTTCGGGGCGGTCGAGTCGGACGTGGGCGACGTTGTCGCGGACTTCGTAGCTGATGTTGCTCATGGGTAGGAGGCTATCGGCAATGCCGGGTAGTTCGGGTTGTGGGCACTATGCTCGGGTATTCGTTGTCGGCGACAGTGGGGGAACCATGCCGTTAGTGAGCTTGCTGGTGTTGGCGATGTGGGTGATCGCGCTCATCGACGTGATTGTGGCCGAGGAATATCGGGTGCGACATCTGCCGAAGGTCGCGTGGGTGCTGATCGTGATCTTCTTGCCGTTGGTCGGTTCGGTGATCTGGTTTCTGGTGGGACGCCCCGAGGGGCCGGGGTCTGTGGCGTCGCCTCGCGGATCGCGTCCGACAGCCGGATTCCCGGAATACGAACGGCCAAATCAGACTCCGGAACAGGTACGACGCGACGTCGAAGAGTTCCAACGCCAGGCCCGCGAACGCGCCGAGTCGCAGCGACGCAAGGCTAAGGAAGCGGATGAGTCGGAGTCCTCTGACTGAATCTTGGTGGAGACCACACCGGACATGAACCCTAACCAATGACAGATCGAGGCTAATCGAACTAGAACTGTGGTCGGCTTCGATATAGCTGTGCTCAGAGGTTTCTCTGGCCCTTGTCAGGTTTGCCCGGTGGTCCGTCGCCGTTCCAGGATGGCGAATGCAATCCTCATATGATACTGATTTCCTTACTCAGCGGGTTTCTCCAGGACAGGGAAAGGGACTTCGGCGTGAGGGTTGCAGTCGTTCTTTTCAGGAGGGAACTTTCCCTGCTTGCCTCTCATGACCACGTCGGTTGTCGCGTTCTCGCGTGAGACAACGTTGAGGACGATGTTGTACCTCGACTTTTCAGCGTGTACGCAGGCCCCGATGATCACGCTGTCTCCTGCCACCTCCGACGTCTTTCCGATCGCAGCTTCGGTGGCGTTCATGAACGTCGTTGCGATGGTCCGGCCACCCAGTTGATAGGGGACACCGCCACCGATCGACTGTCCCTTCTCGCCGTCGTACTTGGCGTCAAACGGTGTTAGCGATCCGGCTACTTCCCTTGCGTCTCCCCCAATGAGAGCTTGCGCGGGAACTTCCTTCCAATCGATGACCTTGCGATCAGTCATGGTGGAAGCGGTTGAGGAGGACGACGGCGATTTAGCGTCATTCGCGGACGCATCCTCTGAGCAGGACGTGAGGAGGAGAACCATTGCAATAGGGCCAAGGGCGATAGCCATTAAATCTCGGATGTCGTTTCTGGCAGCGATTTTCATCAGTTTCTCGATCCTCTACTTGAGCACGTAGTTGCACATGTGTGAGACGGTTTCGGAGCCGTGGTGGGGGCCGGACCTTTCGATGAGGTCGTTGTTGTCTCTGTTGAACATGGCGAGGGAATATTCCGGGACTACCTTCGAGGGGTAGACGTCGACGCGAGAATAGAGTTCGGGATTTAGTGGATTTCCGCAGTTGATCTGAACGGTCGTCGTCGATGAGGCCGACAGTCCAACCTCGGCCTTGATTGGGCCTTCGCCCATTTCCCACTTAGTTTCGACAGTAACGGAGTATTCCTTAGTGAGGGTGGGGTCGCAGAACGACTGCATCGCTACATTAGATCCGCAGGACGCGACCACCTTCGAGTAGTCGACCGTCCGGTCGGTCTTGATGTACTCGGTCTCGAATCGGTAGTCATGACATCCGAAGCCAACCTTGCCTAGGCACATGCTGCGGCCTCGACCTGGTCCTCCATCGCAACCGGCATCTTCACCCGGGATGCAACCAGTTCCCGACACATCCTTCTTGTAGTCGTTGATATCAAGGACCGAACGCAGAGTACTGGAAGTGAAGTCCGGACTCCGTGGTTTGTTTGCCGCGGTCGGGCGCACAGGATCGGGACGCGCGACAGACGTGGTTTGCAACTCTGGATGCGACGTGGTCGTAGTGGTCGATCGCGAGGGGTTTTCGCCAATCGGCTTCTGCCCTGCCCCTGGATGCTCGATCTGGCGACGTTCAGTGGGCGCATTGATATTTGGCCCGTCACCAGAGTCTTCCTGTGCAGAAGCCGTGGGCTCTAGTGCCTCATCAGGAATCGATTCCGGTGTTGATGGCGAGAGGGTCGGTGGCGGTGCGTTGTTGCTTCCGCAGCGGTATGGAGCCGGAGGCTTCTGGCCGACAGCCTTCCAAGCGTTGTTGTAGGCGTTGGTTTCGCGTTGGCAGCGTTGAGCCGGGGTCTCCGCTGATGCTGCCGGGGCCAGCGACAACGCCAAGACCAAGGCGACGACGATCGCAAGGAAGCCGGCGAAGGCAACTCTTAGAGAACCGCGCTCGTTGTCGGCCCGAATGGAATTTGTGTTCAACATTTTCTCGGCCCTTTTCAGATGCGGCTGGTGGGGCCGTGGTCGTAGTAGACGTAGACGCCGGTCTCGGTGGTGACGGAGATCTTGGCGAAGGGCCGTACGCTGATCGGGCCGAGAGCGTTGGTGGTATTGAGTTCAATCCCAGACAGCACAATGTCGGCCGTGGGCTTAGTCAACGCAATCTCGGCGAGGGTGACGGTCGTGATTTTGCCGGCGCCGACCTCGAACTCCAGGTCTGCGGACGGGATCACGGTCGCGTCGGCACCGAGTTCGCCGCCGACCTCACCGAGCTTGCCGCCACCGCCGGAGCCGGAGATGGTGACCTCGGGGGCGACCTTGGCGTTGACGCCTCCGGAGAGCTTTAGTTCCGGTGTGTGCGCGGTGACCTTGACCCCGCTCGGGGCCACCGAGACCGGGTACCCGATCTGATAGCCGACCTCGACGGTGGCCCGCACGGTCTTGCCGTCGATGTTGGCGACCGCGGCATGCACATCCGAGGACAGCAGCGCTTCCCCTGACATGGGCGAGGAATCCAACGCCGGGATCTTCTGCGCGTGCAGTTTCGATGCGGTCAAGGTGATGTCCACACCCTCGCGGGTGTGGTTGGTCTTGGCATCGGCTGGTCCAGCTAGCAACGCTGTAGCTAACCCGCAGATCGTGACTATCGCGAGTAGCAATCCTTTGGTGATGTGTCGTGGCACGACGATCCCCCCTGTCTTGTTTGTGTTGCCACACAGTGCTGTTGGTGGCGTTTTGTAACAGTTCCCCCCGACCACGCATGCCTGTTGCGGATCGGACTGTTTGAGAGCGAGTTGCTCTCGTGCCCCATTCGATACCCACAGCAAACTCCTAGCAACATTAAGGTCGTGAAACTGTATCGTCTGTGCAGGTCAGGGGTGTGAAAGATTTATCCGGTCCGGATAAATACACGCCGCAATTCGGACATTGCGGAAGGGTGCGTGCGCCCGCGATCGCCCTAAAAGCCGACTACGGGCGCTGTCGGGATGGGAGTCGGGGAGCGTTTCGGTGAGCGCTTCAATCGCCGGGTCCGGTCCGGAGGGATCTAGTTGAGAGACGCCGGGGGATCTGGCGGCGAGCGAAGCTGTGCCCCTTCTGTCTCGCCGGATGGCGCTCTGTCGGGCTTTGCCACCCACGGTGGATACCGAGTCTCGACCGCTACCCGCCGTGCCACAGGCCGACAGCGCACCCATCCATCCGAATGGCAAAACTCAAGTACCCGCTGCCGCCTCATCTAAGCTCCTCGACATGGCAAAGCAACGTTTTGCGGTAGCTGCTTGCGCGGTGGTCTTGGGGGCTGTGTCGTTGACTGGCTGCTCGTCGAATGACGGTTCGCCGGTGAAGGCCGATGGGAGTGCTTCCACCACGTCGACCACGACTTCGTCTTCGACGTCGTCGTCGACCACTGTTCCGGATCCGACGTTCACGCCGATCCCGCCGCCAGCGAACGCTCCCGCGAATGCGTTGACTATGACGTGCGCCGAGTTCATGACGCTCGACGAGGCAACCCAAACGGCTGTTGGCGGTGCGATCATCGCTGGCGGTAAGACGAAGATTCATCCGAACAATCAGGGCATCGCCGGAACGCTCGCCAAGCTGATGTGCTCGACGGACCCCAACCAAACGGTCAGCCAAGCGCTGGGCGCGACGCCCAAGTAGCCGCCCGGCCGACGAAGCTTAGGCGTGTACCTTTTTGGCGCTATATGGCGGAAAGGTACACGCTTAATTGGCGGCTGGTCCCGAGAAGCGGTGGGGCGATAGGGAAGCGGGCTGCGAGGGCTGAGTCATCCGCTTCCGCAAACAAAATAGCGATGGACGCTCGGCCGGTAATCGGCCAAACGTCCATCGCTAGTTTTGTTTGACGCGCGCTACGAGACTGCGCAGGTGTCCGGGTTGACCTTCTTCACTGCGCCGTCAGCAGTGGTGATGGTGACTTCGTTGCCTCCGACATTGACCTTGTCGCTCGGAGCCTTGTCAGCGGAACACGACTCAACGCCGTCCTTGTAAATGGTGAAGCCTGCAGCTTCGCCAGCAACACCGACGCTGACGGTGATCTTCGGCTCGGGTGCCGGAGTGGAGGGCTCGGTGGTTGCCGGTGCCTCAGACGACGGGGTGCTCGGGGCGGACGACGGCGTGCTTGGTGCTGAGGGCGGCGTTGACGACGGAGTCTCAGACGGTGCGGCCGAAGGTGTCGAGGAACTAGGGGACGGAGTCGATGGGCTCGCTGCATCGCTTGAACCAGGAGGTGCGGTACGGGAGGCGCCGTTGCTAGTCCGATGGGCGGGAGTGCCGGGATTCCAATCCGCTTGTTGCTGCCAATCCGCAATATCCTTGTTGCCGTTGAAACCTGTGCTTTGGCCGGTGCAATAGGTAGTTGCTTCCCAATTCAGGACAAACCACTCACTGAAGCCTTCGGAGATTTCGCCAGTCGAGATGTTCTGTGTTCGTACGCGCGCGTACGAGTAAACCTTGCCCTTAAAGGTTCCTCCGTTGATCTGCAGATTCCCGGAGTTAGGGCTCGTCACAGTGCTGGATTTGTATGCGGAGCCGCCGCTGCTAGACGACACTTCGACGACGTACTTGAAATCTGGCCCTAGGTTGTTCCACCGCAGTTCGACCTTGTTGGTACCAGTCTGGCCACTACATGCCAGGCCACTGATAATTGGAACCGGCGCAAAGTTCTGGCTCGCGATCTGCGAAGCATCGGCGTTCGCAGCATCAGTACCGGCGGCCATGGTGTCGGCAGTCTGCATCACACCGAGTGCGATGGCGGCGGTGCCTCCGATAGCGAACAAGGCCCGCTTGGACGGGACCTTGCCGCGGATAGTTTGAAGAATGTTAGCCACAGTTGGCCTCCTGAAGCTCGGGCTCGCTACTGTCTGCGGGCTCGGCGGATGATTCGGTCTGGGGTGCGTCGTCGGACGCGGTGGTGCTGCCGGGTCGGCGGATGGGGCCAAACGCCAGCATCAACAGGGCTCCGGCGACGATGCCGCCGAGGAAAATCGCAGTCTTGCTCGACAGCCACGCCGCGACATAGCCGAGCAGCGGAACGCTGGCGATGATGTGGTCGGCTGCCGTCACGTTGTAGGGCTCGGGGTCGACAACGCGGTTCGCGTCGCCCTTCAGAGTCAGCGAGACACCGCCATCCACACCGGGGTTGATGCCCACGATGCGGTGGCTGATGCGGGTGCCTGCGTCGTTGTAAACACTCACGACATCGCCGACCTTGAGATCTTGCGCGTCGACGCTGTGCGCGATGGCGAGCGAACCGGTCGGAATGTCCGGGGACATAGAACCGGATCGGAACACCAGCGGTGTGATACCAAACAGCATGGAAGCGATGGCTACGACGATGCAGGTCAGTCCCAGCACCGCGCCGACGTTGAGCGCGAGCTCATGTCGGGAGCGGCGCTGCGGCTGATCGTTTTGCTGACTCATCGCTGCATCACGCCTGAGTGGCCACGAACTGGAAGTCGATCGAAACCGCTGACATGCGTGCCGTTACTGGTGCGCCCGAGCTCAGTGTGGCCTGGATGCAGAGGTTCTCGGTGGCCGCCACGTTGACAGGGCGCGCAGTGGTCACAAGGTTAACCGGTGAGCCGAGAGCCATTGTGCCGGTGCCGATCTGAGTGCCGCCGGTGCAGCTGCCGCCACTTGCGGACCCTCCGGCGTACACCGTCACCGTGAGGTTCGAGGCGAAGTCGCTGGCCGACGGAACGGTACCTGCGGGCATCACGTTGGCTGGCGGAACAAACGTTCCGGCGTCGGCTGCGACAGCCTTCATCGTGTACGTGAAGTTGCTCGCGCCGAGGTTGTTGACAGGCAACATCGCGGCGGTGCTGTCGCCCTTGCCAAGGTTGATCTTATTCAGCGACGTGAAGCCGAGGGTCGGGCGCTTGCTGTCGAGTGCGATCTTGACGTCGACCGACGCGGTGGAGAACTGCCCGGTGGTGGCCGATGCGGTATCCGACCACGCGGCCATGGTGCCGACGGCACCGAGGCCGAGGACCATACCGAGCGAAGCGATGGCGCGAGCGCGCGTCCAGCCGGTTTCGCCGAGACGTCGACGCAGTCCCGACCGTGCGGTGTCGCCGGATTCGTGGGGTGAAGACATAATTGCTGCCTTGTCAGTTGGGAAGATGTCGGTGAGGGACATTTAGCGGACGACCGGTATCGGCCGGGTGGTCACTTGGCTGGGGCCGTCGTGGACCGGTGGTGATTGGTATTGCCTTGGCAGTTCGGGAACAGCCGAATATGCCAACTGACTACTGCCGACTTGCGGTGTCCCGCAGGCGTGGCACGTCGGTTGGGCGGGAACGAACTGTTCGGGTACGGCGAGGTTCTGAATCGCCTCCATCATCGGGTCGACGGTCGGTGGCGAGGGATCGCCATCCGGTTCGTCGTCGGAATCAGGTTGATCGCCGGAACCTGTGCCGTTCTTGCGGTCACGGAGACTGCTGATCCACATCCACAGGGCATAAACACCGAGTGCGCCGGCGGCGAGGAAGAGCAGAACGCTTCGCGTCGATCCTGAAAGGACCGAGTTGAGGCGACCGAGGTATGGCACCGAGTAGATGAGCCTGCCGCGAATTTGTTCCGCGACGAGTTGAGTCTCATCGGTGACGTTGTTGGCGTCACCCTTGGTGATGAACTTTTGAACGCCCTTTGCGTCGTAGACGATGCTGACGATGCGGTGAGTGACGACGGACGGATCGCCCGACTTCGGCTGGAACGTGATGACGTCGCCGGCTTCGAGATTTTCTCCCGGAGTCGGTTTGACGACGATCAGCGTTCCCGGCGGGTATGTGGGTTGCATGGAACCGGTCAGCACCGTGTAAGCGGTGGAACCGGTAAGTCGCGGGATCACCACAAGCACTGCAAGCAGTGCTACAGCGACAGCAAGCAGCGTGTACGAGGCGATGGTCTTGATCCACCAGATTGGTGGAGTCTTCTCATCGTCCACGTCGGCGGCTACCGTCGTTGCCTCGCCGGGACCCGGTAGAACCTGGGTCTCGTCGGTGTGGTGTGTCCCGCGACTGGAAATCATGCGCCCGCTACCGAATTTGCACCGAACGTGAACGTTGCATTCGAGCTCTGCGACGTCTGTGCGTTACTGGCGATGGTGACCCGCAAGCAAAGCACCTCAGTGGTGCCAGCAGCGACCTTTTGAGCGGCGAAGCTCGCGGAGTTGCCTGCACCGTTGTAGAGCTCAGTGCCGACATCGCCGGTGGGAGTACAGGCCGCTTCGTTTGCAACCTTGGCGATCCTGAAGGTGAGCGGCGCGGTGCCATTGACCTGGATGCCGTTTAGCTTGTACTGCATCGTCACGTTGCCGGAGTTAATGACTGGCAGTGCCTTCTGCACGCTGTCGCCGCGGCCGGCATTGGATTTTTCCATGCCATCAAGGGTGAACTGCTTGACGCCACCCTGACCTGCAGAGATATCGAGTTTGCCTGCGGTGATGGTGCCACCACCATTACTGGATGCGTTGGAGCTCCACAGTGCGCCGGTCTGCTGGAGGGAAAAGAATCCCACCAACAGAACCGCCGCGGCTGCGAGCGCCCACTTGATTTGGGGCTTCATGAAGACCTTTAGTGGAGGTGGATTACTTCTGGGTCAACGTGACCGTGGCACCGGCGAGGGTTGCGGTCTTATTCATGCCGAGGTCGTCGCCAGCCTTGGCCGGATCGAAAAGGATGGTGGTGCTGACGGTGTGAGGGCCGCTCGCAGTGACTTCTGTAGAGCCGCCACCGGTGTTGGTCACGGTGAGCAGGGCTGCGAGTTCGCCGGTGACGCCGCCGAGGGTCGGCACCAGGTCTGCCTTCAGATTGGTACCGATGAGTTCGACGTTGTAGATCGCGGTGTACTTGACTGACTGGCCCGGAACGATCTTGATGGTGGTGATGTCGGCGATCGGAGTGCCGTCAGCCCAAGCCCAGCCGCCGGTGTCCGGCTGCTGGGTAACCGTCATCGAACCTGCGGTGATGGTGCCGCCGCCGGTTCCGGGTGCGGTCGAGTTCCACGCGGCCATGGTGCCTGCGCCACCGGCGAGGATGGCTGCGGCTGCGGCTGCGGCGAGAGCGCCCTTGGTTGCCTTGTTCATGTGTTCCTGTTTCCTGTTCAGGGAAGGTGCCGGAAGTGTTCCGGCTCAAAGGGAGGGGTCGCGCGGAATTGCGCGGGTGGTCGTAATGACCTTCTGCGGCCGATAATCCAAGGTGACCGAAGTTTGTGGTTGGCTGACGCGACGCGCCGGCCGGGTTGAGATGCCTGAGCGCTACTGGTTTGCGACGACAGTTGCCGACGTGTTGAAGCTGCTCGGAATCAGACCGCCGAGGCTGCCCGATCCGCCGAGGCTGCCGAAGACACCGTCCAGGCTGCCGCCTCCGGTACCGCCGCCGTTTCCGCCACCGCCGGTGCCAGCGACTTCCTGGAGGAACATGCCCCAACCGGGGTTGATGTCGAAGCCCTGATTGGTCTCGTTCGAGGGCAACCCGATCAGGAGCTTCACCGACACGGGCTTGCCCTTGGTGAGGCGGCCCGACTCGGCGACCAGCTTGGCGTCATCGACTGACAACGAGGTTCCAGTGATGGAGACGGGCGAGCCGGTCTTGCCATCGATGTCTGCGCGCAACTGCGCTGTGCCGTTGCCAGTCACCTTCCAGAATGCGGTCAGCACGCGGAACTTGGCCGGGGCGTCGCAGGTGTTCTTCACCTGGAACTCGGAGTTGAGTGCGAACTTGCCCGGGATCGGGTTGATGGTGTTGTCGTACCGGAGGGAATCCTGGTCGCCCCAGGTTGCGCCACCGTCCTGCGAGAAGCTCATGCAGGAATCGTTGAGGTCGTCGCCCACAGCCGCGTTAGCAGCTCCGGTACCGATGCCGGCCATCGCAACCGCAGCAGCGCCGGCGGCAGCGACGACGGCTGCGCGTCGTGCAGTGGAAATCATTCGTGCGGTATTAGCCATGCCCAAATGATGGGTGGCCGGTCAGTTGTGAGGTATACGCCCAGAACGCACTTTGATGCCCAAAGTTGGGTTTTGTGCCGTACCCGGCCTGCGGACTAGAAACCTGTAACGCCATCGTTTTTGTAGGGCTGCCAGCACAAACTGACAATCTCGATAGTCTGAAATTGGACATACGTGACAGCCGCCACCAATCGTTCGGGTGAACGTGACAGGTCACATGATTAGCGCCGAATCCGTGCGCAAGCGCGTGCCGTTGGCCTAAAACACGCCGTAAAAGGGTTTCGTGAGCAGGCTCACATGGCTTTGAGCGGCATAAACGCAATTTTCCGGAATGTTCTCGGGCCTACCGCAGTTGAACCGATCGAGAAACTTGAGTGACTAAGACTCAACAAGGTTGACGGCGACCGAAAAGTCGATTAAACCTGAGTCGCAGGCGCTGAGGTTTCAAGATCAGCGAGACCAAACAGGCCTAAGCGGCCCCAAGAACTAACCGGCGCTCAACCAACTGCCGGATCTAGGAGGAACACACATGTCACGTGCTGTCGGAATCGACCTCGGCACCACCAACTCCGTTGTGTCGGTGCTCGAAGGCGGCGAAGCTGCCGTCATCGCCAACGCAGAAGGTTCGCGTACCACCCCGTCTGTCGTCGCCTTTGCGCGCAACGGTGAAGTATTGGTCGGCCAGCCCGCCAAGAACCAGGCCGTCACCAACGTCGACCGCACCATCCGTTCGGTGAAGCGCCACATGGGCGACCCGAACTGGTCCGTCGAAATCGACGGCAAGAAGTACACCCCGCAGGAAATCAGCGCCCGCACGCTCATGAAGCTCAAGCGCGACGCCGAGGCCTACCTGGGTGAGGACGTCACCGAAGCGGTCATCACCGTCCCCGCCTACTTCAACGACGCACAGCGTCAGGCCACCAAGGAAGCCGGCCAGATCGCCGGCCTCGAAGTCCTGCGCATCGTCAACGAGCCCACCGCAGCCGCACTCGCATACGGCCTCGACAAGGGCGAAAAAGAGCAGACCATCCTGGTCTTCGACCTCGGTGGCGGCACGTTCGACGTCTCGCTGCTGGAAATCGGCGACGGCGTCGTCGAGGTCCGCGCCACGTCGGGCGACAACAACCTCGGTGGCGACGACTGGGACGAGCGCATCGTCGAATGGCTCGTCGACAAGTTCAAGGCCAGCGCCGGTATCGACCTGACCAAGGACAAGATGGCGATGCAGCGTCTCCGCGAAGCTGCCGAGAAGGCCAAGATTGAGCTTTCCGCTTCGCAGAGCACGTCCATCAACCTGCCGTACATCACGGTGGACGCCGACAAGAACCCGCTCTTCCTGGACGAGCAGCTCTCACGTAGCGAATTCCAGAAGATCACCAACGACCTGCTCGAGCGCACCCGCGCACCGTTCCAGGCCGTCATCAAGGACGCCGGAATCCCCGTCGGCGACATCGACCATGTGGTGCTCGTCGGTGGCTCCACCCGTATGCCTTCCGTGACCGAACTGGTCAAGGAACTCACCGGTGGCCAGGAGCCCAACAAGGGCGTCAACCCTGATGAGGTTGTCGCCGTTGGTGCCGCACTCCAGGCTGGCGTGCTGCGCGGCGAGGTCAAGGACGTGCTGCTGCTCGACGTGACCCCGCTGTCCCTCGGTATCGAAACCAAGGGTGGCGTCATGCACAAGCTGATCGAGCGCAACACCACCATCCCGACCAAGCGCTCGGAGACCTACACGACGGCCGAAGATAGCCAGCCGTCCGTGCAGATCCAGGTGTACCAGGGTGAGCGCGAGATCGCCTCGCACAACAAGCTGCTCGGCTCGTTCGAGCTCGGCGGCATCGCCCCGGCCCCGCAGGGTGTCCCGCAGATCGAGGTGACCTTCGACATCGACGCCAACGGCATCGTGCACGTCACCGCCAAGGACAAGGGCACCGGCACCGAAAACAGCATCCGCATCCAGGACGGATCGGGTCTGTCGAAGGAAGAGATCGACCGCATGGTCAAGGACGCCGAAGCTCACGCTGAGGAAGACCGTGTCCGTCGTGAAGAGGCCGAGACCCGCAACCAGGCCGAGTCGCTGGTCCACCAGACCGACAAGTTCCTGAAGGACAACGAGGACAAGGTCCCCGCCGACGTCAAGGACAAGGTCACCGCGGCCATCAGCGAAGCCAACGAAGCGCTCAAGGGCACCGACACGGCAGCGATCCGTGCGGCCATCGAGAAGCTCTCGGAGGAGTCGCAGGCCATGGGCCAGGCAATCTACGCGAGCGCCCAGGCCGAAGGTGAAGCCGCTGGCGCTGCAGGCGACGCCGGTGCCGACGATGTTGTCGACGCTGAGGTTGTGGACGACCCAGCCGACGGCGAGAACAAGTGACGGCCGGTAACAACGCCGACGAACCGGTCACGGTGACCGATACGGACACCGATCAGGCTGGTGCCGCTGCCGAAGAAGCAGCGGCCCAGCCGACCGGCGACGAGGCGGCCCCGGCCGACCCGCAGGTTGCCGAACTTACCGAAGCACTGCAGCGGGAGCGGGCACAATTCGCCAACTTCCGTCGCCGCAGTGCCGAAGAGGCCCTGCTGTCCGTCGACCGCGGCAAGCAGTTGCTCGTCGAGAAACTGCTGCCCATCCTCGACGACTTCGACCGTGCCCGCGAGCACGGCGACCTCGAAGAAGGACCGCTGCGGGCCTTCGCCGACAAACTCGGCGACATCCTGACCAGCGAAAAGCTCGCCCCCTTCGCCGCGCCCGGCGAAGCCTTCGACCCGGAACTGCACGAAGCAATCCAGGACGACAGCAGCGGCGACGCACAGGTGATCGGCAACGTCTTCCGGACGGGATACCGTCTGGGCGACAAGGTGATTCGCCACGCAATGGTGACGGTCACTGATCCGGCACCGAGCGAATAACGCAGCATGTGGGCGCGGGGGCGACGCAACGGGTTCTCCCGGCGCCGCCCCCGCGACCCGCTGCACACACATACTTTGCACACACAGACTTTTAGGAGGTGACGCCTGATGGCACCACAGCGTGAATGGCTCGAACGGGACTTCTATGCAGACCTCGGCGTTTCTTCCGACGCCACTGCCGACCAGATTAAGAAGGCCTACCGGAAACTCGCTCGAGAGTTGCACCCGGATGCCAATCCGGGCGACAAAGCGGCCGAGGAACGATTCAAAAAGGTCTCCGAGGCGCACAGCGTGCTGTCCGACGACACCAAACGCAAGGAATACGACGAAGCCCGCACCCTGATGTCGTCCGGTCGCTTCCGCGGCGGCAACGGCGGCGGATTCAGTGGCGGCGGTGCTGGCGGCTTCGACATCGGCGACCTCTTCGGCGGTGGCGGCAGCGGCGGCGGAGGCGGCTTCGGCGATATCTTCGGTGACCTTCTCGGGAACCGCGGAGGTCGTGCGGGCGGCAGCACTGGCGGAGCACGCCAACGTCGTGGCAACGACCTCGAAACCGAAACGACGCTCGCCTTCCGCGACGCCGTCCAAGGCACCACGGTCACGCTGCGGGTCACCAGCCCGTCGCCGTGTACCAAGTGCCACGGCAGTGGAGCCAAGCCGGGCACCAGCCCGCGCACCTGCCCCACCTGCAACGGGTCGGCGTTCGTCACGCGGAACCAGGGACACTTCGGCTTCTCCGAACCGTGCCCCGACTGCCAGGGCACCGGTACCAAGATCGACGACCCGTGCCCCGACTGCCAAGGCTCCGGCATCACCGTGCGACCGCGAACCATCAACGTTCGCGTCCCGCAAGGTGTGGAAGACGGCCAACGGATCCGACTCGCCGGACAAGGCGAAGCCGGGATGCGCGGTGCGCCGTCCGGCGATCTATACGTGACCGTGCACGTGAGCGCCGACAAGGTCTTCACCCGCAACGGCAACGACCTCAAAGTGCAGTTGCCGGTCTCGATCTCCGAACTTGTCCTCGGTGCCACCGTGTCTGTTCCGACGCTCGACGGTAGCGTCGGAGTCAAGATCCCGTCGGGCACCTCGGACGGTCGGACATTGCGGCTCAAGGGCCGCGGCGTCCCGAAGCGGTCGGGTGGCTCGGGCGATCTGCTCGTCACCGTGAAGGTGTCGGTGCCGACCAAGCTCGACGACGCTGCCGTCGAAGCGATGAAACAGTACGCGGAGGCCGAAAAGGCCAGCGGCTTTGACCCCCGCGCCGGTTGGGGAAGGTGATGACCCATGGCAGGCGACAACAACCCACGAAACGACAAGCCTGCGCGTGACGAGTTCAGTGACGCCGCCACATTCATGATTTCCGTGGCGGCAGAACTGGCCGGCATGCACGCCCAGACGCTCCGCACCTACGACCGTCTCGGCCTCGTGACCCCGCAGCGCACGCGCGGCGGCGGTCGTCGGTACTCGAATCGGGACGTGGAGATGCTCCGCGAAATCCAACGCCTCTCACAAAACGAAGGCGTCAACCTCGCGGGCATTAAACGGATCATCGAGCTGAGCGACGAAGTGGACGCACTGCGTCAACGGGTCGCCGACCTGACCCGCCAAGCCGAGTCTGCCCCGCGCCGACACGGGGAACTCGTTCAGGTCCCTAGGACCAGCGCGCTGGTGGTGTGGCAGCCGCGGAGTAAGCGTTCGCGCTGACGGCAACGCTCAGGAAACGTGATTACGCTGAGGGTCGCAAGACATACCGAAAGGATCGTTTCTATGAGTTTGTTCCGTGCCGCCACCCGCGCCATGACGGGCGTCCCGTACATCATGCTGGGGTACGACGCAGCGACGGAGCCGGGTGGTCGTGTTGGCCAGGCGGCACCGCTCCTTGATCAGGCGCGCGCCGTGGTGCCGATCCCCCTCGACAACGAGACCATTGTCCGCGCTAACGGTGCCGCGATGGCGGTCGGCGGCGCCATGATTGCCTCGGGTGTGGGTGCACGTGCCGGAGCCGGTCTCATCGCCGCATCGCTGGTCCCCACCACCGCAGCCGGCCACCCCTTCTGGAAAATTGACGACCCCATGCAGCGCAAAATGCAGAAGGTCCAGTTCCTGAAGAATGTCTCTCTCCTCGGCGGGTTGCTGATCATCGCCGCAGGTGCCGGGAAGCGCTGACTCCTTTAAGCAACAACGGGTCCTTGCCTAGTGCAAGGGCCCGTTTTGTCTGTGGTGGTCGCTCCGCTCCGGAGCATTGTCGCAAGCGTCCCCGACAGCACTCACCGCGGACAAATAGCCCGCGGTGACCTCTCACGGGGACGCTTGCGTTTCTTCGCGGTGCTAATTCAGCGGGTCGTGGATGATCGCGTCCGGATCCACGCCCGCAGCGCGGAGTCGCAACGAGGTGTGGAACACCATCGGGGCCGGGCCCGACAGGAGCACCTGGCGGTCGGACCAGTCGGCGTAAGCGGCAGCCACTTCACCCACCTTGCCCGTGCGTACTTCCAGGCCCCACTGTCGGGGGTCGGTGGCACCGGTAAGCCACCAGGGGTCTTCGGTTCTCTCGACGACAGCCGTGACGCGCAGCCACGGGTTCGTGGCCGAAAGCTGTTTCAGCACCCCGAGTTCGTACAGCTCGCCGGGGTATTGGGCACCGTAGAACAGATGGACTGGTTTGGCGTCCACGTACCGCGACAAGTCGATCAGCAAGGCGCGCAGCGGTGCCAATCCGGTACCGCCAGCCACCAGGAGGGCCGGTCGGGTCGGATCAATCCGCATCGCACCGTGCCGCTGCGCAAAGGTCCA
This sequence comes from Gordonia sp. 34D, assembly GCF_056682775.1. Lineage (NCBI taxonomy): Bacteria > Bacillati > Actinomycetota > Actinomycetes > Mycobacteriales > Gordoniaceae > Gordonia > Gordonia sp. 34D. The sequence goes on from NZ_CM155293.1 coordinate 3,375,683, forward strand.
CACGTCGCCGACCTCGGTGTCGTTCACGATCGACCGACTCACGCGGCCGCCCGGGACGGCACGCACGTGGAACTCCAGCTCCCCGCGCTCGTTAGGCGGGATCGATGGCGACAAATTGCGCCACGTCCGCGGCCACTGCGGGATCTGCGTCTCCAAATACTGGCCCGCCGCGAAATTGGGGCGCGGCCCGGTAACAATGAGCCGGACGACCGCGCGTTCACGGGTAATCCTGAACTTTTCGACCACGCTGGCCTGCCAGAGCGCGGGGTCGTGGGCGCTCTCGGCCGCCCCGCGCATCACGCCCGTCGTCAGCATCATGGCCTGGCTGACCGCTTCTTGGGCGGCGGTGGTCCAGCGCGGCCCAAACGCAAACGCGAACTCCGACAGCAGCGCCTCGTAGATCAGCCAGTAGTGCTCGCTGGTGACCCCGTACTTGCGGTGGTCGCGGCCCAACTGGGCCAGAAACTCAATGAGTTCGTCGTGCCCGTCGGGAGCCGGAATCGCGTCGAGCACGTGCACCAGCACATCGGTGAAAGACGTTCGCAGCCCGGCCATCTCAGCGGGAAACAATTCGCGCACGGCCGGCTCCATGGCAAACATGCGGGCAAAGACGCTGCGCCCAAAGCGGTCCGGATCGCTCGTCACCAAGGCTCGGGCGTAGGCCAGGATCGGCTGCTCGGGCACAGGCACGCGATTCGCTCACTTTCCGCGTCGGCGACGGCAGCGGACGCAACGGTCATTCAGGCAACCCCACTCTAGTCGGAGTGGCCGACGTCGCCAGAAATGTGCGGCGCGTCGAACCGAAAATATGGCACGCTGGCCATGTGGTGACGTTGGAGGGAATCCTGCCGGGGATCGTCGACGCGCACGTCCACTACTTTCATCCGACACGATCGGCGTGGGCGCTGCAGCGGTTCGCGCGGTTAGCTCAGGGCCCTGCGCGCTTTGCGCCCGCTCCGGTGCTGCGGTTGGCCGCGAAGGTGGGGGCCGTCGAAGACCGTCGCTACCGCATCGATCCGAGCATCATGGCCAAGCCCTACGAGCCCGCCCAGTACACCGCAGATACCGCCACACTCGCCAGGGTCGCTGGCGTGGGCATCACGAATATTGTTGCGGTGGAATCGCATTGGCGTCCGGCGAAGAGTCCCGCCGAACTGATGGAATCGTCGCTGACCGAAGTGGCTTACTTGGAGTCGCTGCCCGACGGTGCCGCCGCACCATCGAACGGGGCCATCGTCGCCGCCGCCGATCCCCGAGTGGAAGGCTTCGGTGCGCACCTCGACCGGCTTGTCGCCACCGCCGAGCATCTGCGAGGCATCCGCTTCAAGTGGGCACACCATCCCGATCCCGCAATCTTCGACTGGCGGCACCAATCCGACACCGTCGCCTCAAGAGATTTCCTGCGCGGCTTCGAGCAGATCGCGCGGCACAACCTTGCCTTTGTTTCATTCTCGTATTCGCACCAACTGGGCTACCTCGACGCGCTGGCGCGGGAATTCCCCGAGACCACCATCGCCATCGAGCACCTTGGGGTCCCCGTCGGCGTCTTTGGTCCGGCCGGAGTCGAAACCGGGATGACGGCGTCGGCGCGGGCGGAAATCTTGAACCTGTGGCGGGAGCGGATGGCGATGATTGCGCTGCGCCCCAACGTGGTGGTGAAAGTGTCCGGAGTGGGACTGTCGGTCCTCGGCTACGGAATAGGGACCGCGGGCAGTATCGGCTCACGCGCGGTGCTCGCCGACATGATTGGGCCGCTGCTGGTGCACGTCGTCGAGCACTTTGGGCCCGACCGGGTGATCTTCGGGTCGGATTCGCCCGTCGACCGCCCCAACTCGTCGATCGACATGACGGTCGGTGCCATCCTTGACGTCCTCGGTGGTCGTGGTGACTATTTGCTGCGGCAACTCTTCGCTGGCAACGCGCAACGCGTCTATCGATTGGGGTAAACCCACCCAATTCTAGAACGTGTTCTAGAATTGCAGGATGGGTAAATACGTGGTGACCGGTTCCGCATCAGGCATGGGACTGGCAGTGGCCGACAAACTCCGCGCAGAAGGGCACGACGTCATCGGCGTCGACCTCAAGGACGCCGACGTCACGGCCGATCTATCGACAGCGGATGGTCGTGCACGGGCGATCCGAGAACTTCTGGCCGCCCTCGACGGTGTCCTCGACGGGGCCGTGTTTGCGGCGGGCGTTGGCCCACGCCGCGGCAACGAACGCACCACCGTCGAAGTGAATGTTCTCGGAACCACCGAGCTCCTCACCGCGCTGCGACCCAAGCTGGCGGCCGCAGGCAACGCGAAGGTCGTTGTTTTCGGCTCCAATTCGACGACGTCGACCCCGTTTGTGCCGCGCCGCGCGATTAGCCTCCTCGACGACGGCAATACAGAGCGGGCCACCAAGATCCTGCGTCGCCGCGGACCGCTGTCGGGGCCGGCGGCCTATGCGGCGTCGAAGCTGGCCTTGAGTCGGTGGGTGCGGCGGGCGGCAGCATCGCCTGAATTCGCGGGTGCGGGCGTCCGCGTCAACATCATCGCCCCCGGACCTGTCTTGACTCCGCTCCTCAAGGCGCAACTCGAAGGGGCCTCTGGCAATCAGGTGCGTTCGCTCCCGGTACCGGTCCGTGAACATGGCACCCCGGAACAGCTCGCTCAGTGGGTGATGGTGATGCTGTCGCCCGCCGCCGATTTCATGGTGGGATCGGTCGTGACCGTCGACGGTGGTACCGAAGCGCTGCTGCGGACTAAAGACTGGCCGTCACCGATGCCTCTCAAGCGCGTCCCGAAAATGCTGAATGGACTGCGTCAGGCCAAGGGCAAGGGGCAGGTCGCGGACTACTCCGACGCCTGAGCCGTTGGCAGCGACACCGTGTAGTTGAAAATCTGGTCGATGGACCACGAAAGTTCCTCGTTGGAGACACCCGAGCATTGGTAGCCGATCAGCACCATCAACGATTGCGCGGCGATCAGTGAGGCCATTTGGGCGTCGCCGATCACGTCCGTCACGAACTCGGTGACGGCATCGCGTCGGGTTTCGTCGACGTGGACGACAGCTTCCGCGATCATGGCGTCCGTCGCTGACCAGGTGCGGATGGCACGTTCGGTCTCGTGGTTGAGGTTCAGGGTGGCATCGTGGAGGGCGCGAAGCCGCTCGATCGGACTGCCAATGGTGCGCAATTGGGCGACGACGTTGGCGGTCGCTTCCGTCTGCCAGTGTTCGATCAGCGCGGTTTCGAAGTCTTTCCAATTCTTGAACGAGTGATAGAACCCGCCAGTCGTGAGCCCTGTTTCGGCGCAGACCGTTGACTGTTTGAATCCGCCGAATCCGTCGTTGGCGAGGACTCGCAAGCCCGCATCGAGGAATCTCGCGCGCAACGGATCAACGGTCGGTGAGGGTGCAGGCGGCACAGACATGTGTTGATTGTCCCACGTGCGTCCTTGTGAAACCTGAGGTGTTCGTTCGTACGGTGGACAGTTGTGGCGGGGGAGCGAATGGGTGAGAGCCGTGCGAGTGGGAAGATTGCGGTGCGTTCGGCTTCATGAAATGAAGGGGTAAGGCTCAGATGGCTTCGGAATCAACGGTGTTTACCAGCGTCGATGAGTTAGTTGAGGCGATGCTGTCGTCGCACCCGCCGGTGTTGCTCGACGTGCGGTGGCAACTTGGCGATCCGGACGGGCTCGTGCACTACCGCGAAGGGCATCTGCCCGGGTCGGTGTACGTCGACCTCGACACCGAACTGGCCGCACCTGCGTCGCCGGAAGCGGGGCGTCATCCGCTGCCCGCGATCGAAGACTTGCAGGCCGCGGCCCGCAAGTGGGGCGTCTACTTTGGTGCGCCCGTGGTGGTCTACGACGATTGGGAAGGCAAAGCTGCGGCCCGCGCCTGGTGGCTGCTGAAGTGGGCTGGCGTGGCCGACGTCCGGATCCTCGACGGTGGCCTCGGAGCGTGGAAGGCTGCGGGCATGCGCGTCTCGACCGGCAATGCCACGCCGCGCGTCGGGAACGTAACCCTGACTGCCGGGCACATGCCGACGATCGACATTGATGCTGTGGCACGCCTCGACACCTCCGCAACATTGCTGCTGGATGCGCGTGCGCCGGAACGGTTCTCCGGCGAGTCCGAACCCGTTGACCCCCGGCCAGGCCGCATTCCCGGCGCCGTGAACGCACCGACGGGAGCCAATGTGACCGGCGACGGTATGTTCCGCCCCGTCGCCGAGCTGCGCGAACACTATGAGTCATTGGGTGCCACCGCCCGCGAAGTGGTGGTCTACTGCGGGTCGGGCGTCACCGCAGCTCACGACGTCGCAGCCCTCGCCGCCGCCGGGATCCCGGCAACGCTGTTTCCGGGGTCGTACTCGCAGTGGTCCAACGACGTCGACCGCCCGGTGGAGGTCGGCTAGTGCGGGTGCTGGTGGTCGACGACGATCCCGGCATTACCGAGACCGTCCGACGGACGCTGGTCGCAGAGGGCTGGGTGGTCGACACGGCCGCCGATGGCGTCGTCGGCCTGGAACGGGCGTTGACCGAGCCGTTCGATGTGATTGTCCTCGACATCATGATGCCGGGCCGCAACGGCTACGAAGCGGTGCGCGACCTCCGCAAGGCTGACGTGTGGACGCCGGTCCTGATGTTGACCGCGAAAGATGGTGAATACGACCAAGCTGACGCCTTCGATTTCGGTGCCGACGATTACCTGACGAAACCGTATTCGGCGGTCGTGCTGGTGGCGCGTCTGCGGGCCTTGGTTCGACGTGGCGCGCCCGAGCGTCCAACGGTCATGACGGCCGGTTCCCTGTCTCTCGACCCGTCGGCGCACATCGCTAAGCGCGGCGACACCGTACTGACCTTGACGCGCCGCGAGTTCGCGTTGTTGGAATTTTTGATGCGACACAAGGGCCAGGCGATGTCGAAGACTCAGATCGTCGACTCGGTGTGGGACGTCAACTATTCCGGCGACGAAAACGTCGTCGAGGTGTACATCAGCTACCTCCGCAAACGAATCGACACCCCTTTCGGCTGCCAGTCCATCCAAACCGTCCGCGGCGTCGGCTACCGCCTAGACCCCGACGGCGGCGAGTAGCGCTCCGTCGCTCCGCTCCTCCCGTTCTCGCATGATGCGTCGATTCCCGCACTATGTCAGACATAGTGCGGGAATCGACGCATCATGCGAGAACGCGTTCGGGCGGTGGGCGAGACCCGCGCTCAACTACCGTCGACTTATGGTTTCTAGGGTGCAGCGCCTGATTGGGCCGGTGCGGATGCGGCTGACGTTGATCGCTACAGCACTGGTGTTGGTGGCGCTGCTGGTCGCTGGGGGCGTGATGGTTCTCGTCGCGCGGAACCTGCTGTACGGCGCGGCGGATCAGGCGACGTCGACGCGTGCCAACGAAATCGCGACCGAAGTTGCCCTCGATGGCGTCGACGGCCTCGACAAAGCGCTGCTCAACCTGAACCAGTACGTCGACATCATCCAGATCTACGACCCCGCGGGCACACTCCTCATCTCCACCTTTCACGGGAGCACAAAACCTCTCGGACCGTCGCTTGCCCCCGGCTCGGAAACCGTCAACGACGACGTCACCCCCGCCGCCGACGCCCCCGAATTCCGGGCCAGCTTTGTCGGCGTCATCTCCCCCGACCACGGGAAGGTGACGGTCGTCGTCGGGACGTCAGAGAAGCCGCTGCACTGGCTGATCGCGGTCATCGCGCTGCTATGCGGCCTGACGTTCCCGCTGATAGTGGTATTGATCGGGGTTCTGACCTACTACTTTGTTGGCCGCGCGCTGGAACCCGTCGAAGCCATTCGACGCCAGGTCGACGAGATTTCCGTCGGCGACCTCAACCAGCGGGTGCCCGTGCCCGCGACCCGAGACGAGATCGGCACTTTGGCTGTCACGATGAACCAGATGCTCGACCGCCTCGAGGAGGCCCGCAGCCGCGAACTGCGGTTTGTCGGCGATGCCTCTCACGAACTCAATAGCCCGCTGACGACGCTCGTCGGCCTGTTCGATCTCGCCGAACTGAAAGGTGAAGGCATTGACCGGGAGACGGCCCGCGACGTGATGGCACCGGAGGCGCGTCGCCTGCAATACATGGTGGCCGACATGCTGCTCCTGGCACGCGCCGACGAGAGCGGCGTAGCGTTGCGGTTCGGCTCAGTGGACCTCGACGACCTGGTGGAGTCCGAAGTTCGGCGACTCACCGCCCTCAGCGACTTTCAGATCAGCGCCACCATTCTGCCAATCCAGGTGGACGGCGACGGTGAGAAGCTCGGCCGCGCCCTCCGCAACCTCACCGACAATGCGATGCGCCATGCGGCCAGCCACATTTCCATCGACATGGCCACCGACGACGAGCATGTCCAGATCACGGTGTCCGACGACGGCCCCGGCGTCTCCGACGACGACAAAGACCGTATCTTGCAGCGCTTCGTCCGCCTCGATTCCGCGCGTACCCGCACCGTCGGCGGTGCCGGGTTGGGCTTGGCGATTGTTTCCGAGATTGTTCGCGCCCACGACGGCACCATGATCGTCGCTGACGCCGAGGCGGGCGGAGCGAGGATCGGATTTTCGTTGCCGTTGGGGGAGTAAGTGACGTGATTGTCGGTGAGGTTGGCCGACGCCGAAGCCGACGCGTTGACGACGTTGCGGGCGTCGGGGATCGATAGAGTGCTTTCCGGGAGGTTGGAGAGAACCATGGACGATCCGCGCAACGCTGATCTCACGGCCAAGGCCAAGATTCGGAACGCCGCACTCGACTTGTATGCCGAGCGGGGCGAGGATGGCGCTTCGATGCGGGCCGTCGCAGCTGCGGCAGGGGTAACGGTGAGCCTGGTGCAGCATCACTTCACCACCAAAGATGGCCTGCGCAGCGCCGTGGAGCAGCTGATCATCGACTATCACAAGGCGGCCATTGCCTCGGCCGCAGCCGAGGGCACCCCGGGCGAGATCGCCGCAGCCCGTGACGAAGCTGTGCGACAAATGCTGGCCGACCATCCCTCGGTGGTGAACTACATGCGCCGGGTTTTGTTGGAGCCAGCCTCCGGCGGTGGAACCATGCTTGCTCGCCTTACGGAACTGTCACGCACGGAGGTCGTGGGCCTTCGCGAAGCTGGCATCGCGTCTACCCGCAGCAGCGTTGCCGAGCAGACGGTCGCGCTGATGGTCCGACAGGTGGGCGAACTCTTTCTGCAGCCACTGGTCGACTCGATGTGGGAGCAGCTCGGGGGCGAGGACAATGCGAGCAAGCCGGTGCTGAGTGTCAGGGCCCAACCTGCGAGCGAATAGACCCGCGCAGCACGGCCTTGTCGATCTTGCCAACCGACGTCACCGGCAGCGATGTGGCCGCATGGATCTGGTCGGGGAGTTTGAAAGCGGCGAGGCCCCGTGCGGTGAGGAAGGCTCGAACTTCCCGCAACGTCGGGGCCGCAGCTTCGCGCACAGGCACGACGACCGCGCAGATCAGCTCGCCGAGGGCATCGTCAGCTAGTCCGACCACCGCGGTGTGTGCGATCGCCGGGTGTGCCAGGAGGTGTTCTTCGACGTCGTCGGCGGCGACGTTTTCTCCGGCGCGCACGATGGTGTCTTTGATCCGGCCGGTCACCGCGAGGTGTCCGGACCGGGTTTGGCGGACGAGGTCGCCGGACCGGTAGAAACCGTCGGGGGTGAAGGCTCGGGCGTTGTGTTCGGGTGCCCGGTAGTAGCCGCGCAACGTGTAGGGGCCGCGGACCAGGAGTTCACCTTCGGTGCCTGCGGGGACTTCGTGTCCGTCGGTGTCGACGACCCGAATCTCGTCGTGGGGGCTCATCGGTGATCCTTGGCTGGCGTGGACGAGTTCACGCGGATCGTCGATGCGGGTGTAGCAAATGAGCCCCTCGGCCATGCCGAATACCTGCTGCACCACGGGGCCCATTGCGGCGTCGATTGCGGCGGCGTCGGGTTCGGCCAACTTGGACCCGCCGACTTGCAGCAGTCGCAGGGTCGAAATGTTTGCGGGCTCCCATTCGGTTGCCGCACACCAGAGTTGGGCCAATGCCGGAACCAGTGCCGTGACGGTGACGCGATACTTTTCGATTGCGTCGAACGCGGACTCTGGACTGGGGTTGCCGGTGAAGACGGTGTGTCCGCCGACGGCGACGGTGCCGAGTAGTCCCGGGCAGCACAGCGGAAAGTTGTGGGCGGCGGGCAGCGCCGCCAGGTAGACGTCGTCGGCGGTGAGGTGGGCGATGTCTGCGGAGCTTGCCGCGTTGAACGCGTAGTCGTTGTGGGTTCGCGGGATCAGTTTCGGTAGCCCGGTGGTGCCGCCGGAAACGAGGAATAGGGCGGGCAAGTCGGGGTCGATGATCGGCGGCGTCCACGGAAGTTCGGATTCGGGGAGTGTCGCAAATTCGCCAGCCTCCCCGGCGACGAAAACGTGGTGGATGGCGGGTACTTGCTTGCGGAGTTCGCTGGCCAGGATTCGGTAGTCGTACCCGTCGGCGACGGCGTCGCACACGTAGCCGCGGGCTCCCGACCCGACGGCAAGGTGCGAGATCTCGCTGATGCGGTGGGCGGGCAAGGTCATTACCGGGACCAGCCCGGCGCGCAGCAAGCCGTAGAAGGTGATGGCGAACTCGGCAGAGTTGTTGAGCTGCAGCACAATCCGATCGCCGGTCGCGAGTCCGGCCGCGATGAATCCGGCGGCACGACTGTCGGCTGCGTGGAGTAGTTCGGCGTAGGTGAGTGTGGTGCCGGTGGCGGCGTCTGTGACGGCGGGGGCGTCGGGCGTGGTGGCGGTTTGGTCGGCGAGTGGCTGCCAGAGTGGCTGGCCTGCGAAAAGCTTTGCTTCTCGGTAGCAGTCGGCGAGTTCTGTGCGGTGTGCGACGAAGCCGGTGGCGAGGGTGTTGGGGGTGGAGGTCATACGCGAGTCCTTGACTAGGTGAGGCTAGGGCAGCCTAACCTACTCCGGTGGCTGATGTAGATTAGCCTCACCTAATTTCTTAGCAGTCGATGATGGGACATACGAATGGCGCTGGCACCAGCTTCCGAAGCAGTGGACACCCACCCGAATGACGACTTCGCCGCCCATGCCGCGGCAGTCTGCGGCACCTGGGCGGCGTCGGGAGAGTTCGGTGATTATGTCGTCTACGAACGTGACGGGCGTTGGGTTTTTGCCGCTCGCCCGCAGGCCCGAATCGTCCTCACGAAGAATCGGGTGATCGTCGACCAGCACGACGGCCAGCATCTCGACTTCGGCTGGCAGGGCCAACCCGCCGATGCCCTTCGAGAAGCTTTCGCCGGATTGAGCCAGCCGAACTGGCGGCTCTACGGTTGGGTCGGATTCGACTACTGCGCACCGCATCACGGACTGTTAGATCACGTTCCCGACGACGTGGTTCTCGCTCAATTTATTGTTCCGGGGCTTGAAGCCTTCATTGATGAAGCGGGCATCGGCATGGAAAATGCCGACGAAGAAACACTCGCTCGCCTGCGGGAGTTGGCCGAACACCCGATGGTGCCCGGCAGCGGGGACGAGATCAATGTGACCGTCGATCATGACAATTACCGCGGGCGCGTCGCGACCGCGGTCCGGGAAATCAACGACGGCCGCTACCAGAAGGTGATTCTCTCGCGCGCCGTCGATATCGACTACGACGTCGACATCCCGGCGACTTATGTCCGCGGCCGCGCGGGAAACAACCCGGCGCGGTCGTACCTGCTGCGACTCGGGGGTTTGGCGGCGGCGGGCTTTAGCCCCGAACTGGTGGTGGCGGCAGACGGTTTCGGGACAGTTGTGACCGAACCGCTGGCGGGTACTCGAGCCTTTGGGCGGTCACCGGATATCGACTTGGCGGCCCGCGAGGATCTGCTGTCGGACGAGAAGGAGATCGCCGAGCACGCCATGTCGGTACGTGCATGCTTCACGGAGATCGAGTCGGTGGCGCTCCCGGGGACCACCGCCGTCGACGAGTTCATGGTGGTCCGTGAACGCGGTAGCGTTCAGCATCTCGCTTCCACGGTGTCCGGACGGTTGGATCCGGAAGCGGGGCCGTGGCGCGCGCTCGGCGTGCTATTTCCGTCAATCACAGCGTCCGGGATTCCGAAAGCGCCTGCGTTGGAAGCGATCTATCGATTGGAGCCGCAGCGTCGCGAACTCTATTCCGGTGCGGTCCTGATGGCCGATTCCGGTGGCGCTCTAGAGGCTGCCCTCGCCCTGCGGAGCATCTTCGCCGAGGGCGACCGCGCCTGGATTCGCGCTGGCGCTGGCATCGTGGGGCAGTCGCGCCCCGACCGGGAGTTTGAAGAAACCTGTGAGAAGCTCGCCAGTGTGGCCCCGTTTGTCGTGCGGGCCGCTCGATGAATCCAACAGCAATCAAACCCGAAGCAATCAACCCCAAAGCGATCCGTGACGATATCGCGGCGCTTCTCGGGATCGACGCCGCGACGATCGACGATGCCGACGATCTGATCGGCGTCGGGCTCGATTCCATCCGAATGATGCGGCTCGCCGGTGGGTGGCGCAAGCGCGGGCACGACATCAGCTTCGCCGATCTGGCAGCTACCCCGACGGTCGCCGCGTGGGCCGCGCTCCTGGCGCCGACAAGCACTCCCGACGCACCCGCGCCCATCACCTGGGACGAAACCGACTGGCAGGGAGACGATTTCCCGCTCGCCCCGATGCAGCACGCGTACTGGGTTGGTCGAACCGGCAGCACGGAACTTGGCGGGGTGGCCGCGCACCTGTACGTGGAGTTCGATGGTGCGAACCTGGATGCTGAGCGCCTCGCTGCGGCCGCCGAGACACTGGCTCAACGCCATCACATGCTGCGCGCTCGCTTCACCGCAGACGGTAGGCAGATCATCGATCCGAGCCTGCGTCGCCCGGCACTGGTGGTTGACGATCAACGCGGTGCAGCCGCCGATGAGTTGGCCACGCTGCTCGCGGATCGCCGATCCGGCAAAAGTCACCAGGTGCTCGACGTCGCGAGCGGCGAGGTCTTTGATCTCACCCTGACCTTGCTCCCCGGCGGCCAGCATCGGCTGCACTTCGACATCGACATGCTCGCGGCGGACGCCATGAGCTATCGGATGCTGCTGAGCGATCTCGTCGCCCTCTACGACGGCAGAACTCCCGCTCCGATCGCCGTTTCCTATCGGGACTACCTGAAAGACCGTGCGCAACATCCAGATTCGGCGCGCGATGCCGATCGGCAATGGTGGGCCGAGCGGCTCGACGACCTTCCCGGCGGACCGGAACTCCCGTCGCGTCCAGCGGGTCAGAGCGCGCACGCTCGGCCGCAGGTGCTTCGGATGAATCACTGGCTCAGCGGTGAGGCCCGCGACACCCTGTTCGCCGCAGCCCGCGCCCGCAGTCTGACGCCAGCAGCGGTTGTCGGTGCCGTCTATGCCGCCAGTGTTGGCGCGTGGTCGGCCAGCCCACGTTTTCTGCTGAACGTTCCGCTCTTCAATCGCGCACCGATGCACCCGGAAATCGAGTTGGTGTCGGGCGACTTCAGTTCGTCAATTCTGGTCGACGTCGATCTCACCGTCCTGACCGAGCCCGGCCGCGACTGCGTTGTTGATCTTGCTCGCGATCTGCAGCGTCGCATGCACGAGGCCGGTGCCCACAGCGCCTACGGTGCTCTGGATGTGCTTCGCGACCTCAGCCGTCGTCGCGGCGAAACAATCTTGGCCCCAGTGGTTTTCACCAGTGCGCTGGGTCTTGGCGAACTGTTTGCCGACGAGGTTCTCGGTCGTTTCGGCAAACCGGTGCATCTGGTCTCGCAAGGCCCACAGGTCCTACTCGATGCCCAGGTCACCGAGTTCGGCGGCGGTCTCCTGGTGAACTGGGACGTGCGGATCGACCAGTTCCCGGATGGGGTGGTCGAGGCGATGTTCGCGCACTTTGCTGCGGCTCTCGATCGGCTGGCCGCTCCGGGCGAAGCCGGTTGGCTGGCGGAGGCACTCCCGCAATTGCCCGTTGACCAGCGGACGGTTCGCGGCGCCGTTAACGCAACGAATGCGCCGGCCAGTGGTCGAGTGCTGCACCAGGGATTCTTCGACGTCGCGGCCACCGACCCGGGGCGCTCCGCGCTGATCTGGGCTGATGACAGTGAATCTGGCAGCTCTGAACTCACCTACGGTGAACTCGCGCAGCAAGCCCTGGCGGTGGCCTCGGGCCTCCGTGCGGTCGGGGTGCGGCCGGGCGACGCCGTTGGCGTTGCGCTCCGCAAGGGCTATCGGCAGGTGATCGCGACACTCGGTGTGTACGCCGCCGGTGCGGTGTGGGTGCCCGTCTCCTACGACCAACCCACTTCGCGTCGAGCCGCCATTCTGCGAACTGGCGAAGCGCGGGTACTGCTGACCGACGACGCTGTCGCGGCGGACACGCTCGACCTGCCGGTTGTGGAACTATCCGATGCGCTGACGGCGCCACCACTGTCGGGACCACACCTGCCCGATCCGGAAGACGTTGCCTACGTGCTGTTTACCTCCGGATCCACGGGCACCCCGAAGGGGGTCGAGGTACCGCATCGTGCGGCCATGAACACCATCGACGACATCAACGGCCGCTTTGCTGTTGGCCCGGCGGACCGGTCAATCACTGTCGCAGCTTTGGAATTCGATATCTCCGTCTACGACATCTTCGGCCTCTACAGTGCGGGCGGTGCGGTCATCGCCATCGGTGCCGACGACGCGAAAGATCCGGCGGCGTGGCGGCAGCAACTCGTCGCGCACGGGGCCAGCATCCTGACCTGCGTCCCGAGCGCACTCGATATGTTACTGACCGATGCTGAGACCACCACCAAAGATCTGGGGAACAGCCTGCGGGCGGTCCTCATTGGCGGCGACTGGGTGGGCGTCGACCTACCGGTGCGCCTGGCTGCACTTTCGCCGAGTACCCGGTTCGCGGGCCTCGGCGGTGCCACCGAGATCGCCATTCACGGCACGGTCTGCGAAACCTCGCAGCCGCCCGCCGATTGGACGGCGGTGCCGTTCGGTACGCCGCTGAACAATGTGGTGTGCCGCGTAGTTAGCGAACTCGGCACCGACTGCCCCGATTGGGTGACCGGCGAGCTGTGGGTCGGCGGTGACGGGGTGGCTTGCGGCTACCGCAACGAGCCGCAACGCACGGCGGAACGGTTTGTCGAATACGCCGGTAGCCGCTGGTACCGCACCGGCGACCTCGCTCGCTACTGGCCCGACGGCACCGTTGAGTTTGTTGGTCGCGCCGACAATCAGGTCAAGATCCGCGGCTACCGGGTGGAACTCGGCGAGATCGAAGGTGTGCTGCGGAGCCTGCCCGGCGTACGTCACGCGGTCGCCATCCTCCTGACCGGCGACGGCCCGGCTGTTCTGGCGTCGGCGGTGACACCGGAGCCGGGCGTGACGCTGGAAGGCGACGACGTGCTGGCGCAGCTCGCGAATCATCTGCCGTCGTACATGGTGCCCGCGGTGTTGGACGTGCGCGACGAGCTCCCGCTGACCGGCAACGGCAAGTTTGATCGAGTCGCGCTCACCGCACTCCTCGGTGCTGCGAGCGGCTCAGTGAGTACCAGCCGCGAACCCGCCACCGATCTGGAACGGGCGCTCCTGGCCATTGTCTCCGATGTGATGCACGGTCAGCGGCTTGGCGTCGACGACGACTTTTTTGCGGCCGGCGGCGACTCCGTGCTGGCCACGACGGTGATTGCTCGCGTCCGCGACCTGCTCGACGCGCCGCAAGCGGGGGTCGCCGATATTTTTGCGGCCCGAAGTATCGCGCAGCTGGCAACCCGGCTCGCCGAGACCGATCAGGTGCCCGGCCGACTGGAACAAATCGCGGGCTTCTATCTGGAGATCGCCGCCATGGATGACGAAGAGTTGATTGCCCAATGAGCCAAACCACCACCCTCCTGTGCATCGGCGCGGGCCCGAAATCACTTGCTGTGGCAGCGAAAGCCAAGGTCCTCGCCGATCTTGGCTTGCCCGCACCGCGCGTGGTGATCGTCGACCGGTACGGGGTCGGCGGCAACTGGTTGCCGATGGGCGGCTGGACGGACGGTCGGCATCGGCTGGGAACCAGTCCGGAGAAAGACGTCGGATTCCCGTATCGCGGCGCACCGCATCGCATGCACGCCGCGGAGATTAACGCGGGAATGCTCGAGTTCAGTTGGATGGCGTTCCTGGTGGCGCATCAGACCTACACCGAATGGGTCGACCGCGGCCGACCAAACCCGCACCATCACGTTTGGGCGCGCTACCTCGATTGGGTGGCCAGGCGGTCGGGGACCGACTTACGCCTCGGAACGGTAAACCGAGTGCATCTGGAAGACGACGGCTGGCGACTCGACTATGTGACCGCGGATGGCGCTGTCGAAACGGTCAGCGGCGACGGACTCCTGGTGACCGGCCCGGGGTCGAGTGATGAGCCGCTCCTTGACGATCCGCGCGTCTACTCGGTGTCGAAGTTTTGGAATGCCATCTCACGCAAAGATATTCCGGTGGCGTCACGCGCCGCGGTGGTCGGCGGCGGGGAGACGGCGGCGTCGGCCCTCGACGAATTGGTGCGCCACGAGATGATGTCGATCTCGGTGATCTCACCGGCACCGACCATCTATACGCGCGGCGAAAGCTATTTCGAGAACTCGGTGTTTTCCGACCCCACCGGTTGGTCGGCGCTGCCCGCAACGGAGCGGCGCGACGTGATTCGCCGGACCGACCGCGGAGTGTTCTCCGTCAGCGTCCAAGAAAACCTGCTGACTGACGACCGCATCCACCACCTGCGGGGCCGCGTTACCGGCGCGAGACGGGTGGGCGATTCGGTGACCCTGACGCTCGACAACCCGGGGGCCATGGCGACCGATCACTCCTTCGATCTGGTCGTCGACGCGACAGGTGGCCGCCCGTTGTGGTTCCTCGATCTGTTCGACGACGAGACGCTCGACGAGCTTGAACTGGCGCTCGGCAACCGGCCGGAGCTGGGGGTTGTGGAAGCGGCGATCGGGCACGACCTCGCCGTCACCGGCCTGAGCCAACCGCTGTATCTTCCGAATCTCGCGGGCTTTGCACAAGGCCCCGGCTTCCCCAATCTCAGTTGCCTGGGCGAACTCTCGAACCGGGTGCTGAGAAGTGCCGTCGACCGCGCGGCTACCCGAAGTGGGTTGGGCCGATGACCAACGACTACCGAATCGCCCGGGAAATCATCGGCGTTGATGACGACGTGCGGGCGGCTGGACCACCGCCGGTGCCGACCGCAGCGGGGGAGTTTGCCCTGCGCCCGGTAGATCCGGACGCCGATGCGGCCATGCTGCAGGAATGGTTCGCGCGCGAACATCTGGCGAGTACTTGGGAGCAGGAATGGTCCAGCGAACGCTGGAGCGCCGACGCCCGCTATCGGCTGTCGGGTGACTATTCGCGCCCGGTGATCTTTGCCCGCAACGGTGTGGACGTCGGATACCTGGAGATCTATCGGGTGGCACGCGACGAGATCGCCAGGCTCTACCCGGTGGACCCACACGACCTCGGCTTTCACATCGCGACTGCCGATCGTGCGCTCCTCGGCCGCGGCCTGATTTCCGGGATGCTGCGCGAGCTGGCCGACGCGCTGCTTGCGGCAGACCCCGCTTGCCGTCGCATCGTCGCGGAACCGGCGTCGTCGAATGCCCCCATCCGGCGTGCCCTCACGAAGCGTGGGTGGAGCGACGTCGGAGAGTTTCAAGTCCGCCCGGACCGTCGCGTTGCGCTGCACCTGCTGGACCGCCCCGTTGCACCCACCCTGACCGCCCCCACGAGTTTGGATGTTGACTGATGACACAAGCCCGCACCGCCCCCGCTCTCCGCGCCTTCCACAAACCGGTTCACGAGAACTCGCCACTTCTGCTCGTGTTTCCCCACGCCGGTGGCGGAGCGTCTTCGTACCGGGAACTGTCGCAACAACTTTCGGCACAGTACGAGGTCCGGGTAATGCAGTACCCGGGCAGGCAAGACCGTGCCCGCGAAGCCGCAGCCACCTCGCTGACCGAACTCGCCGCCGAGGCCTTTGCGTCGGTGGCCGCCGACGACAACCTCGCTGGCCGCCCAACGGTGGTGTTTGGTCACAGCATGGGCGCCATCGTCGCTTTCGAATTCACCAGGCTGCTTGAGTCCGCCGGAGGGCCGCCGGCGCGGTTGGTGGTTTCGGCCGCGACAGCACCCAGCCAAGTGGCGGATCTGCCTAAACACCCCGATTCCGATGAGGAACTTCTGGCGCATCTGTCGGGGCTACAGGGCACCGGGGGCCAAGTGATGTCCAACGATGCCGTTATGCGGATGGCGTTGCCCGCGCTACGCGCCGACTACCGGGCGTTCGACGCCTACGACTGTCCCACTGATGCTCGGGTGTCGGTGCCGATCCAGGTGATTGGCGGCGCCGACGACCCGGTGATCGCACCGTTTCGGCTGCATTCGTGGACCCGCCATGCCGACGATGTCGATGTCCGGATCGTCGACGGCGGGCACTTCTATCTCAACGAGCATCCCGAAACGTTGGTCGACCTTCTCCTGGCCGGGGCAGCGCGATGATCCCGGACGATGCCATCGTTATCGTCGGGATGGGCGTGGAAGCACCGGGTGGGATTGAGACACCCGAGGACTTCTTCGACGCTCTCGCCGCCGGTGCTGACCTGATCGGGCCGCTGCCCCGCGATCGTGACTGGCCCATCGACCAGATCCTGGCGCTGGGAGCGCTCCCCGGGTGGGGCGCGGTCCCCGATGCTGGCGGTTTCCTGGACGGGGCCGCGGAATTCGACCCGCAGTTCTTTGGACTGAGCCCCCGCGAGGCGACGGCAATGGATCCGCAGCAGCGAGTCGCGATGCGTGTGGCGTGGCGGGCCTTGGAAAACGCCGGGGTACGGCCCGACAGCCTCACCGGCGCCGAGATGGGCGTCTACTTCGGGGCATCGGCAATGGAGTATGGGCCCCGGGCGGCAAGCGTCAACAGCTACTCGGGGCACCGGATCGCCGGTGCCGCAATGGGATCGGTATCCGGCCGCATCTCGCACACCCTCGGCATCGCCGGTCCATCGATGACGATCGACACCGCATGCGCCTCCTCACTGACGGCCATCCACCAGGCTGCCGCCGCCATCCGCGCGGGTGAATGCGACAGCGCGATCGCCGGTGGTGTGTGCGTGATGGGTTCACCCGGGGCGTTCTTCGAGTTCTCCCGAAACAATGCACTCGCCGCAGATGGACGCTGCCGGTCGTATTCGGCGAAAGCCGACGGCACCGCGTGGGGCGAAGGTGCGGGTGCGGTGATCCTCGAAACGGCGGCCACAGCACGCGCCGCCGGGCATCGCATCTACGGTGCCATCGCCGGATCGCGGGTCAATCACAACGGAGCGGGTGCCCCGATCGTGGTGCCGAGCGCGCAAGCGCAGCGTCAGGTCATCGAAGCCACCTTGCGGATCTCGCGGGTCGACGCCGCCGACGTCGACCTGATTGAAGGGCACGGGACCGGAACCCTCGGGGATGCGTTCGAACTGGAAGCCCTCGCCGCCACCTACGGCGCGGCCAGCGGTGCGGCGACTCCGGCCGCGGTCGGGTCGGTGAAGTCGAACGCGGGGCACGCCCAGGCCGCGTCGGGCGTCCTCGGCCTCATCAAAGTGCTGCAGTGCGGACGCAACGGACAGATCGTCGCCAGTCGGTTCGCCGACGAACCCACCACCGACATTGACTGGGACACAGCTGGATTGCGCATCCCGTCAGTAACACAGGAGTGGCCTGCGCGTCACGGTCACCGACTGGCGGCCGTCTCCAGTTTCGGTGTCTCCGGAACCAACACCCACCTGATCGTCGACATGCCGGAGGCCAACCGTGCCTGAGCCCACCTTGAACCACCATTCTGCGCACAAGTATGTGCTGCCCGACGGTCGTATCCCCGTCGTCATCTCCGCCGATGCAGAAGCGGGCGTGGGGCGTTTCGCCGCCGCAATCGCCACCTTCCTGCGCGCGAATCCGGGCCTCGACGCTCAGCGCGTCGCCGACTACCTCCTCGATGCCCGGCCGGTGCGTCGTCATCGGGCGATCGCTGCGGTGTCCGATCGCACGGAACTTTTGGAAGCACTCGACGCCCTGACCGACGGACGGTCGTACCCGTGCGTGGTTCGGGGCACCGCGTCGTCGCACAGGTTTGCCTACGTCTACCCCGGCCAGGGTGGCCAGCGCCCCGGAATGGGTGCCGTCGACTATGCGCACTCGGCGGCCTATCGCGCGGCCGTCGACGAATGCCATGCCGAGTCCATGGCGCTGTTCGGTACCTCGCCAATCGACTACGTTTTGGGTCGCCGCGGCACCACTCAAACCGACGACGTGCGCGTGGTGCAACCGGCGCTATTCATGCACATGTTGGGTCTCACCGCCATGTGGGACGACGCCGGCGTGCGCCCGGAGATGACCGTCGGACACTCGCAGGGCGAGATCGCCGCCGCGGTACGCAGTGGAATCGCCACCCTCCGCGACGGGTTAGTCGTGGTCACGGTGCGTGCGCGGGCTGTCGATGCGGTGGCCCCGCGTGGCTACACGATGGCCGTCCTCGGTATTGATATCGACGAGGCCGAGGCCCTCCTGGCGCGAAACTCCGGGTGGATGGAACTGTCGGTGGTGAACTCCGCGCACATCCTGTGCGTGTCGGGTGAACGCGATGCCGTCGTCTCGCTGGTGGAGTCGTTGACGGCAGAAGGCAAGTTCGCCAAGGAGATTCGCGTCGCCTATCCCGCACACACCAGCATTGTCAGTAAGTTCCGCGATGAACTGGCACCCAACTTTGACCGGTACGGGCTGGGCGAACTGTTCGGCCCGGCCAAGATCCCGTGCGTCGGTGCCACCTTGGGTGAGGCCATCGCCGAGACGATGCCGATCCGCGACTACTGGTTCTGGAACCTGCGCAATCGAGTGCGATTCGACCGCGCCATCACCACCGCCGTCGACTCCGGTGCCGACCGATTCATTGAGATTGCCGAGCATCCGACGCTGGTATTGGCAATGTCGGAAACCCTCGCCGATCACCCGAACACCGAGATCATCGCAACGCGCCGTCGAGAATGCACCGACCTGGAACTCTTCACCCGAAACGTGCTGACCGTGGCCGTCAGCGATCAACGGTTTCACTGGACCGCATGGGCCACCGAGGACTCCGGTGCGTCACCGGCCCGCGCGCTCCCACTCGAGGGATTTCCCAACTCGCCGATGCGCCGCGTCCACCACTGGGCACCGTTCATCGACGGGATCGACGATGCAGCGAACCAGCCCGGTTGGGCATCACCGGGGGTGGACCATGACGTGCGCGCATTGCGAACGGCGTGGGAGCGTCCGGCCAGTCGTAAGCTCGTTGCACCCCAAAAGATTGCACTCCTGACGATGGACGATGCTGATCATCGTGCGGCCGAGGAGATCTGTCTGCGCGCCCCGGATCACGGAGCTCGCGCGTGGCAGGGATCCGGCGCGGGAGCCGATGCCGCGCTCCTGTTGCTTCCTGTCGGGCGGGGCGTCGGCTTGCTGAGCGACGTCCTCACCGAACTCGACCTCGTCGAACTCCCGGCGATGCTGTGGGTTGCGACGACCGGCGCCGAAACGGTGGCGCCGACGGAGATTGCCGATGCCGGGCATGCGGCCGTGATGGCTGGGCTTCGGTGCTTGGCGGCCGAACGGCCAGGATTGCGTATCGCTCAGCTCGATCTGCCCATCGGCGGGGCATCGGCAGACGACATTTTGTCGGCGATCCACGTCGGTGGGGAGTCGGCCGTGGTGCTTCGTGACGGTGCGACGTTGGTCAAACGACTTGTCCCAGTTGATGTTTCGGATCAACAGGTGCCAGCGGTGACGCACGCCGTCATCACCGGCGGTACCGGTCGGGTCGGATTGGCGATGGCCGAGCGGATCGCGCACGACGGTGCCCGGCGTATCATCCTGCTCAGCCGGTCTGGTGGCAACAAGGAGGCGCGGCGAACGGCGCGGCGGATTGCTCATCGATTCGGCGTCGTCGTCGACCTGCGGCGCTGCGACCTCACCGACGAGACGTCTGTGGTCGCGGCCGTCGGTGACCTTGGCAAGGTAGATCTGCTGGTGCACGCCGCACTCGACTACGTGGCCGGACCGCTGACGTCGTTCACCCCGGCCGATGTGGCCCGAGCTTTCGGCGCGAAAGTTGATGGGCTGTCGCGAATCATGGCGGCACTGAACGGATTTGGGAAAGATGGCGGTGGGCGGGTGCTGATCTGCTCGTCGCTGGCGGCGACGATCGGCGGACGCGACCAAGCGCTGTATGCCGCGGCCAACCGACTCTTGGAAGTTGAGGCGGCGCACCTCCGAGCCAACGGGATCGACGCCGTCGCGATCGGGTGGGGCCTGTGGGCGGTGCAAGGGCCACTCGACGCTGACGGCGTGGAGCGGGTCACCTCAACGGGGGTGGTGCCGATGGCGCCGACTGCCGCCCTTGACGTTGGACTCCGCGTCACCGAGGATGCGCAGGTTCTTGCCGCCACCTGGCCGGATCTGCGGGATCTGCTCTCGGTGCTGGGAATGTCGTCGTTGATCGCCGAAGTTCCGGACCTGCGGGTGTCGGTGCCCGAAGTTGGCCAGCCTGAGCCATCCCCGGAGAGTGTTGCCGCTGAAGCGATTCCGATGACGCTGTCGACTGACATCCCGCTGGCGGGCATTCCGTCTTCAGATGTCCCGTCGGAGGATTTGACCGCAGGCCTGGTTGAGGAGCTAGCCGTGGCGATGGGGCTGGCGGCGAGTGATATTGACCTGACGACCCCGTTGGTGGCGTTGGGGGTGGATTCCTTGCAGGCGTTGGACTTCCGCAAACGCGTCCAGGGTCGGCTATCACGCGACCTGCCGGTGGAAGCAATCCTCGGCGGCGCGAGCTTGGCCGATGTCGTCGAAATTCTGGACGCCGCATGACCGTGACCAGGGCAACCTTACTAAGGCTAGACTTACCTTCCTTATGTTTGGTTGAATTGCCGCATGTATGAGGACGAGCGATACGTGGTCGAGGAACAATCGAAGGCTGCGGCCAACGAATCCGGCTCGAAGGTCAACTGGCCGACGGTGATGATGTCCGCGGGTATTGCCGCGATGATTTCGGCGATTGTGCTGGCGATCGGTATGGCCGGGCTCATGGTTAGCGGTGTGACTACCAAGGCGGCCGTGGCGGAGGCACCAGCGACTGTCGTGAATCTGGGGGCGCAGCAGCAAGCGCCGGGTGCGCCCGCGGCACCCGCGGCAGCGCCGTCGTCGGATGTGGCACCTGCTCCGGTTGCGGAGGTTCCGGCCGATGTCCCGGCCCCCGCGCCGGTCCCTGAGGCCACCACTGCCGCGCAGCCGACTGCCGCGCAGGCGAGTGGCCCCACTACGCCGACCGCTGCGCAGTTGCAGGCGGATCTGGATTTTCTCGGTTCGGGTGCCTCGGGCGCACAGAAGGCGCAGCGGCTTGAGGGTGGGTCTCGCGCGGTGAATCAGGCGCAGGGCATTCTTGGTCTCGCTAAACGGTTCAAGGCGATGGGTCTGACGTACCGGATCGTCGACCCGGTTACCGTGAACGGCAATACGGCGTCGGCGCGCATGAAGCTCGCGTCTCCCGGCTACGACCCGACTTACATGACCCTCAAGTGGGTGTGGCAAGACGGCCGTTGGAAGCTCACCAACGCCTCCGTCTGCGACCTCGGCTCCTACGCCTCCATTCCCTGCAATCTCTAGTCGTCGTCGCTCCGCTCCTCCCGTTCTCGCATGATGCGTCGATTCCCGCACTATGTCTGACGTAGTGCGGGAATCGACGCATCATGCGAGAAGGGTCCGGGTGCGGCGGTTAGGTAAGGCTACGCTAAGATAGATGAATGACGGTTGATCTGGCTGGACGGCGACGAGAGCTCCTTCGCAAGCGGTTGGAGGCCAGCGGGCTGGCGCATCAGTCAGACGATGCATCGACAAACGACGATCCGCCGCGGGCCCACCGCGATCGCACCAACCTGCCACTTGCGGCGCGCCGCCTGTGGTTCGTCGGTCACCGCGACGCCGCCGACACCTCGCTCAACGTTTCGGTGGCGTTCGGTCTCCACGGGGTGCTCGACGAGACCAGGTTCGGGACGGCTTTCCGCAGCGTAGTGGCGCAACACGAGCCACTGCGCGCGCGATATCTCGCCGACGATGCGGGCGAGCCAGTGATGGAGCATCGCATCGGCGACGAAATTGCCTGGACCCAAATCGATCTCTCCGACCTCAGCGACACCGCGGCGCAACGACGAGTGCAAGTGCTTGCCGCGCGGGAAGCCCGGACGCCTTTCCGGCTCGCCGAGGAGGCGCCGCTGCGAGTCACCCTCGCGACCCTCGCCTCCGACCGTTACATCCTCCTTTTGACCGTTCACCACATCGCGTGGGACGACGACAGTTGGGCAGTCCTGTTCCGCGATCTGGCCCGCGCCTACCGTGGCGAAGCGGTCGACGTGCCACGTCGGGCGTATGCCGACATCCCGGATCCTTCCGAGCAGCAGATGGCGGCGGATCTGGCGTATTGGCACAGCACCCTGCGGCCCGCACCCGAGATGCTCGACTTGCCGCCCGCTCGCTTGGAAGCAGGCAGTGGACGCGTCCACCTCCCGCTGGATGCGTCGCTGGAAGCCGCCGTCACCGACCTCGCACGGTCGCTCAACACCACGCCGTTCGCCGTATTCATTGCGGCCACCAGAGCCTTTCTGCATCGTGCCTACGGGGGTGGCGTGATGAGCGACGCCGCGCTCGCTGTCCCCACTACCGTGCGACCGGCCGGTGCCGACGATCTCATCGGCTATTTCGGCAACACGATCCTATTGCGCGGGCCTATCTCGGCGTCGTCAACTTTCACCGAACTCGTTGGCGCAGCTAGTGATTCGCTGGCGGCGGCTCTTAACGCGTGCCGTACGCCGATCGACCTGGTGGTCGCTGAAGTCTCCGACGACCGCCGCGCCGGCTTGGCGGGGCTGGTGTCGACGAGTCTCTCCCTGCGGCACGACCTCGCGGGTCTGGACCTGGAGGGGGTGGCGATAGCGCACCTCGACGAGTTTCACGCGCCGAAGGCGCAGCTGCCACTGGAGTTCGCGGTCGTCTTGGGGGTGCGGCCGGTGCTTGAACTTCAGTACCAGGCCAGCCGATTCGGCGACGCGCATGCGCATGCCATCTTGTCGGCCTATTCGACCTTCCTGGCTAATGCGGTGGCTCGGCCTGACGCCCCGATCCGTGATGCACGACTGCTCGATGCGGCCACCCGCGACGCCGTTCTGTCGACTGCGACGGGGCCTGCGATGGACGACGTTCCGGACACCCTGGTTGGAATGTTTGAGGCCGTCGCGGCCGTCCGACCCGACCATCCGGCGATCGTGACCGACGATCGCACGCTCACCTACGCTGAACTTGATGCTGCGGCAGATCATCTGAGCTGCCATCTCGCCGAGGCGATTGCGGAAGCCGATGGCACGAGCGACCCGGTCGTCGCACTCCGTATGGCGGCGAGTGCCGACTTTGTGGTCGCGGCATTGGCCGTCGGAAAGGCGGGTGCCGCGTATGTTCCGGTGGATCCGGACTATCCGGCCGACCGCGTCAAGTTTCTACTTGAGGATGCGCGCCCCGCGGTGACCCTCGATGCCGCCGACGTCGCGCGCCTCCGTGCGGCACCCACCGATGGTTTCGCGATCCCGGGTCGGGCACGACCGTCGTCGCTTGCCTACCTGATTTACACCTCGGGTTCCACGGGCACTCCCAAGGGTGTGGCGGTGGAGCACCGCGCGATCGCCGAGCATTTACGGGCCTTCGACGGCGCGCGGATCGTTGGTCCCGATGACCGTTTGCTCCAGACTTCGTCGGTCAGCTTCGATGCTTCGATCTTCGAGATTTTCGCGACGCTGACAGCGGGCGCGACGCTAGTGATCGGTAAGCGTGGGGCCCTCACGGATATCCCGTATCTCGCTGAGCTGCTGGTTCGTGAGCAGGTAACGGTGATGCACATGGTGCCGAGCATGTTGTCGACGCTGTTGTTGATTCCGGAAGTTAAGCAGTGGACCACGCTGCGCACCGTCCCGGTTGGCGGCGAGGCGCTGCCCGGTGAGGTCGCCGATGCCTTCACCACGGCGTTCACCGCCAACCTCAGCAACAACTACGGGCCCACCGAAGGGGTGGTGGCCGCAACGCATCATCGAATCGACGGACCGCGCGGTGGGGCAGTGGTGCCGATCGGTCGGCCAAACCCGGGTGTTACCGCGCACCTGTTAGATGCGGGATTGCAGCCGGTGCCGGTCGGAATGGTCGGCGAACTCTATCTCGGTGGGCGGCAGTTGGCGCGCGGCTACCTGCGCCGCAGCGGCCTCACGGCCAGCCGGTTTATTGCCAATCCGTTTGGGCGGGAAGATTGCGGGGTGGGCGAGCGTTTGTACCGCACCGGCGATCTCGCACGTCGTGATGAAGTCGGTGAACTGCACTTTGTTGGCCGATCCGACGATCAACTGAAGGTCCGCGGTTTCCGCATCGAACCGGGGGAGATTGAAGCAATCCTCGCCGCCGATGACGTGGTTCAGCGGGCGTTGGTGACCGTCGTCGACGATCGTCTCCTCGCGTACGTGATTGCCGCTGATGGCGCGGTGTGCAGTCCCGAGTCGCTGCGTGACCTTGTCGCGAAAAGCGTCCCCTCGCATATGGTTCCGGACGCAGTGGTGGTGATCGACGACGTGCCAATCACGGTGCACGGCAAGCTCGATCGCGACGCGCTGCCCATCCCGGACCTGACGCACGCGGTGTTTGTGGAACCGGAGACGCGCACGCAGCGCCGTGTGGCAGCGGTGTTCTCGGAACTGTTTGCCGATCGCGCGGTTGGTGCACACGACTCCTTCTTCGACCTCGGCGGCCATTCGCTGCTGGCGGCCCGCCTGGTGACGGCGCTGTCGTCGGAGTTCGGTCTGGACGTGGATGTGCGCGATCCGTTCGAGAATCCGACTGTCTCCGGCCTCGCCGCGCTCCTGGTGGAACGCGCTCGCGCCGAACTGGGCGTCGACCTCGATGCCGATGGTGCGCAGGATGATTGGGCGAACGACGATTGGGCGAACGACGATTGGGCGAGTACCGACTGGGCCAGCGAGCCCACCGCGGCACGACCACCGCTGGTGGTCGGTGAGCCGTCGGTGCGGTCCCAGCTGTCGTTCTCGCAGTTGGCGATGTGGTTCAACCACCGGTTCAGTGGCGGCAGCGCGGCCGACAACATCGTGCTGACCTTGGCAATTGATGGACCCGTCGACCACGACGCCCTGCAGTCGGCGCTCGACGACGTGGTGGCAAGGCATGCGTCGCTGCGGACCTCGTTTGCGGAGGTCGACGGGTTGCCGACGGCCGTCGTCGCCGATCAGGTTGAGGTGCCTCTCGACGTTGATGGCACTGACGAATCAGCAACGGCGGCATTCGATTTGGCGTCGGCGCCACTCCTCCGCGCCACCCTGATCGACGGTGTGCGCTTGGTTTTGGCCATTCATCACATGGTGGTCGACCACGCGAGCACGCAGTTGATCCTCGGCGACCTGGCGGACGCCTATCGCTTCCGCTTGCGAGGGCAGGTGCCACCGCCTCCACCCTCGGGCGCCGAGTACAGCGACGTCGTCGCGTGGCAACATCGGGTGTTTGGTCTCGAGGCCGACGGTGAAGCCGCCCGATTTGGCCGCAAACAGGTCGACTTCTGGCGCGAACGTCTGGACGGTCTGCCCGACGAGATCCTGGTGGCCGCCGACCGCCCGCGTCCGGACGGCTTGAGCCAGCGCGGGCACCTCGTCGATTTCACGGTTCCGGCTGCTTGTTATCGGACTCTCAAGACGGTGTTTGCCGCCAGCGGCGTTAGCGATTTCATGGCAGTCAACGGACTTTGGGCGGCCACCCTCGCTTCGCTCGGTGCTGGACCCGACATCGCAGTCGGCACTCCCGCGGCCGGGCGCACGCCGGAAACCGAGGGCATCGTCGGACTACTCGCCAACATGGTGGTGCTCCGTAACGATCTGTCCGGCACACCGACGCTGAGCGAGGTGTTGCATCGCTCGCGTGACGCGGTCCTCGACGGCTTCGCCCATCAGGACGTGCCGATCGAGCGACTCGTCGAAGCCCTCAATCCCCGGCGCACGCGAGCCCGAAATCCACTGTTCCAAACCATGATTCACTTCCGCGATGGGGCAGGCGATGCGCCGATCCCGCTGGTCGACGGCACCCGCATGCGCTTGCTCCCGATGGAAATGGACACCTCGTATCTCGACCTCAATCTCATCGTCTCGACCACCGATTCCGGTTCGCTGACCGGTCGCCTGGTCGTCAGCGCCGACCTGTACGACGAGGACACCGCCCACGGAATTGCCGAACGATTTGTGTCGCTATGCACGGCGCTCGCCGACGACCCGCAGCGTCCCCTCGCCGACATCGCCGGGCCCTCGCTTGCGGCGACCCTCGACCGGTCCGTCCACGCTGAGGACCCCGCCGCGTTGGCCGAACTGATCGCCGCGGGCTCGCCTCGTCGGGTCCAGGCCCGACCGTCGACTTTGGCGGGCCTGCCGCACGCGGGCCTGACCCATTGCGCGTCGGTCGCGACCTGGATCGTCGACGGGCCCGGCGCAGCCGTTGCCTTGCCCGAGACATTGCGCGCATTGTCGCCGGGGTCGGTGGTCATCGACAATTACGCCACCGCTCCCGCCTCGACGCCAGCCGCAGAGGTTTACACCGCGGGCGGTGGGACGCAGACCGCCACCGAACGCGCACTGGTCGCGATGCTCGAAGAACTGTTGTCGGTCAAGGGAATTGGACGCGATGACAACTTCTTCGCGGTCGGTGGCGACAGCGTGATCTCGATCCAGTGGTCGGCGGGCGCCGCGGCATCGGGCATCGCGCTCGACCCGCAACAGATCTTCGACTACTACTCCATCGCCGAACTCGCCGAAGCCATCGACGCCGCCCAGACGGCGGCCGTCGTCGAAGAACCGGAACCGATGGTGGAGGCGGCACCAATGTCGGCATCGGGACTGTCCGCCGACATGCTGTCGGCGCTCGGATCAGCATGGGGGACCCAGAAATGACGGCACCAACCGGGATCGACGACGTCCTCGCCCTCTCGCCGCTGCAAGCCGGATTGTTCTCGCTGTCGGAGATGGCGGGCGACGGGCTCGACGTCTACTCGATGCAGTTTGTGGTCGAGATCAGTGGGCCGCTCAACGCGGAGACCCTGCGGGCCAGTGTTGCGGCCATCTTGGCTCGGCATCCCAATCTGCGGGTCAGCCTGTGGGATCAAGGGGTTCCGCATCCGGTCCAGATTGTGCCGACGGAAGTGGTGGTGCCATGGCGCGAAGTCGCCATCGACGCCACAGCATTCGACGACCTCGCGCGCACCGAACGCACCCGCCCCTTCGACCTTCGCCAGGGGCCGGCGATGCGGGTGGTGCTGGCGGGCCTACTTCGGCCAGACGGGACCACTGATCGGTACCGGCTCATCGTCACCGCCCACCACATCCTGATGGACGGGTGGGCCGTCGCGCTATTCTTCCGCGAACTCCTCGCCATCTACGGTGCGGGCGGGAGCGCGGCCGCATTGCCGCCGGTGAAGCCCTACCGCAACTACATCGCCTGGCTAGCGCAGCAGGACTCCGCGACCACCCTTGAGGCGTGGGCCGCCTACCTGCGTGATTGCCTGCCGCTCCTGATCGGCGCGCCCGGGACCCCCGCCACCGAACCGCAGCGGCGGCGGCGCACTGTCGATGCCGACGCGACGGCCCGCATCCTGGGGTGGGCACGCAAGCACGGACTCACGCCCGCCACCGTCACCCAGTTCGCGTGGTCGGTGGTGCTGGGGCGCCTCAGCGACCGCGACGACGTCGTCTTCGGCACCACGATTTCGGGGCGACCGCAGAGCCTGCCCGGCGCGTCCGACATGGTGGGATTGTTCATCAACACGGTGCCGGTCCGCATCGACTTGGGAACGCGGGCAACGATTCTCGAGGCATGCGTCGCTGCGCAGCGAACCTCGGCGCAGATGCGCGATCGCGGTTTCCTCGGGCTCGCCGACATCGCCAGGGCAGCGGGAACGGCCAACCTCTTCGACACGCTCTTTGTCTACGAGAACGCCCCCATCGGGTCGGCCACCGACGCCGTCACCGCCGCCGACGGCACCCGCTTCTTGCCGCTGGCGATGGAATCGCTGTCGCACTACCCGCTGACGGTGGTTGCCTACGAACTCGACGGCGAACTGGTGATCATGACCGAGTCGGTCGACGACGCCCTCGGCCCGATTGACCCCGGCCGGGTCATCGACCGGATCATCTCCGTGCTGCAGCAGCTGCCCGCGGCTGCCGACAAACCGGTAGCCACCCTCGATGTCCTGCTGGAACACGAGAAGGAGTGGGTGGCGAAAACCGCCGGTGGTCCGTCGCTCCCCGCTGGGACGACGGCGGTCGGACTGTTTGTCGAGCAAGTGCGGGCCACTCCCGAGGCGATTGCCCTGGTCGCCGATGACGGCCGCTGGACGTACCGCGACCTGCACAACTGGGCGGTCAGCATCGCGACGGATCTGCGTGCCGCGGGGGTGGGGCGCGGTTCGGTCGTCGGGCTCGCGCCCGTCCGCTCGGGGCGCAGCGTCGCAGGCATTCTCGCGACCATGCTGGCCGGTGCGGCATACGTGCCGATCGACGTGGCCCAACCCGAGACCCGCATCCGCAACCTCCTCGACCAATCGGGCGTGACGGTCGTGCTGGCCGACCGGCCGCACGAGGCCTTCGACGATCGCACAGTGTTGACCGATTGGACTGTGCGCCAATCGGATGCCTTCGCGCCGCCGCAGGTTTCCCCGACCGATGCCGCCTACGTGATCTTCACCTCCGGCTCCACCGGCGAACCGAAGGGAGTCGTCGGCACCCAGGGCGCACTCGCCAGCTACGCGCGCGATCACCGCGACCGGGTACTGAACGTTGGCCGCGAGCAACTAAAACGGCCGTTGCGGGTGGCGCATGCGTGGACCTTCTCCTTCGACGCCTCGTGGCAGCCGCTTGCCGCGCTGCTCGACGGCCACGAAGTTCATCTCTTCTCCGAAGCCGAAACGCGTGATGCGGCACGGCTCGTCGCCGCTCTTGGCGACCGAGATATCGACATGATCGACACCACGCCGTCGATGTTTGGTCAACTCGATGCGGCAGGCCTCGTGTCCGGAGAACCGGGACATCCCACGCTGACCGTCCTCGCCCTGGGTGGTGAAGCGATCGGTCCCGCCCTGTGGGAGCGGCTCGGTAGCCTGCCGCGGACGGCCGTCTTCAACTGCTACGGACCCACGGAGACGACGGTCGAAGCGATGGTGGCGCGCGTGTCGTCGTCGCCCGTCCCGACGATCGCCGGGCCCACCGACCGCATGACGGCGCGTGTCCTCGACTCGCGGTTGCGGCCCGTCGCCGACGGCGTGATCGGGGAGTTGTACCTGACCGGCAGCCAGGTGACGCGCGGATACATTGGCCGACCCGGGCAGACGGCGGCAACGTTTGTGGCCGATCCCGAAGTGCCCGGTGCCCGCCTGTATCGGACGGGAGATCTGGTGCGCCGCAACGCTGCTGGCGACATTGTCTTCGTGGGACGTGGCGATGCTCAGGTGAAGATTCGGGGCTACCGGATTGAGGTCGGCGAGGTTGAGGCGGCCTTGCGTCACGTGCCCGGTGTCCGTGACGCGGCGGTGATCGTCGTCGACCGGCCGATCGGAGCAGCGCTCGTGGGGTTTGTCGCGGGCTCCGGGCTCGACGCGGGCGAGGTGCGCGGTACGTTGGCGCTGCGCCTGCCGTCGCACATGATTCCGACGCGGGTTGTCGTGCTCGAGATGTTCCCGGTCAACGCGAACGGCAAACTCGACAGCGGGGTCCTCGCGGCGTCGGCCAAGGCCGCGCTAGCTGGTGGCGGGACTGCTGATGAGGTGTTCGACGACGTGGAGGAACGCGTCGCCGCCGCGGTGACCGGGGTGCTCGGTAGCCGGCCCGCGCTCGACGATGACTTCTTTGATCTCGGGATGGACAGCATTGTCGCAATGGCCTTGGTGACCGCGTTGCGGACCGGAGGCGACCAGATCGCGGCCCGAGACGTGATGGCGTTTCCCAACATTCGCGACCTCGCTGCCGCCGTACGACGAGGTGAGACGCTGGCCCGGGCCGTCGCCGACCGCGAGTACGGGGACGTCCCGGCGCTGCCGGTGGTGGAGTGGATGTACGAGGGCGGCCACTGGCGACGCTTCACCCAAACAGTTTTGTTCCGCCTTCCGGCGGGTGTTGCCGACACCGAGGTTGTTTCGGTGCTGCAGGCGGTGATCGACGGTCACGACATGCTGCGGTCGACGCGCGAGGGCGGCGTCCTGGTGACGCGGGAACCTGGCGTGGTCGACGCGGCAAGCCGTTTCTGGGCCGTTGGCCCGGAGCACGATAAGTCGCTTGGAGATCTGGTGGCCGTCGCCGCGCGGGAGGCCAACGACGCCGTCGACCCTGATCGCGGCAACATGCTGGCCGCAGTCCGAATCGTGAGTGACGAGCAGGACCTGCTGTTGTTCGCGGTCCATCACTTGGCCGTTGATGCGGTGAGCTGGCAGATCCTGTTCGGTGATTTCGCCGAGGCGGGTGCCGCGATCGCCAGTGGTGCGGCATGGCAGATTCAGCCGGAGTTCACCGACTACCGGGCGTGGAGTACCGCGCTGCTGGCCCGCGTCGACTCCGACGCTGCCCGTTCGCAGCGGGACTACTGGCGCAGTCAGGTTGCCGCCGAGGATCCGGTAGTTGGGGAGCGGGTCACCGCGATCGGCCGGGACACGTGGGCGTCGTTGCGGTCGGCTCCGGTGTTGACCGCTGTAGACGTGACGGCGCAGATTCTGGCGGGTATCGACCAGCGGGTGGGGATGCGGGAGTTTTTGCTGACGGCGGTGGCCGCGACCTTGGCGTCGTGGCGGGCTGAGCGCGGTCAGGATGCGACCGCTGGGGCGTTGATCGCGCTTGAAGGGCATGGTCGCGAGGACGCGACCGTCGGAGAGGGGATTGATACTTCGCGCACACTCGGCTGGTTCACCACGGTCTTCCCCGTCCGACTGGCCGCCGGTAAAGCGGTGACAGTGGATCACTTGGAGGCCGAACCCGACTCCGGTCGCCAGCTTTTGGAAGTGGTTGCGGCGGAGCTGGATTCGATTCCCAACCGGGGTCTCGACTACGGGCTCCTGCGCTATGGCGTGCAAGACCCGGACCTGGTTGCCGGGATCGAACCGCAGATCGAGTTCAACTACCTCGGCCGTTTTGACCTCGGTGTCGCCAACGACGATCCCGAGCCGTGGCGGCCGGTGGTGGATTTGGAACTCAACGAATTTCTGCCGACCGATCCGGAACCGGACCTCCCCCTTCGTTACGCCCTCGACATTGTCGCGGTGGTGCGGGCAACGCCGGCTGGCCCCCAGTTGGTCACGAACTGGCGCTACTGCTCCACGGTCTTGTCGCCTGCCGACATCGCGCGCCTGTCGCAATTGTGGTCCCGGGCGGTCTCGGCCCTCGGTCGTCGCTAGGCCAGAACACGATGGTGGCAGACGACTAGCATGACCCCATGAGTACTGATTGGCGCGTGGCACGCGTCGACGAGATCCGGTCGCTGATCAACCAGGCCGCGCCCGGCGTCGTCGAAGAAGCGAAGTGGAAGAAGGCGTCGAATCCCGATGGGGTTCCGACGTTTTCACTCGACGGCCTGATCTGCACGGTCGAGACCTACAAGGCGAAGGTCAAGGTCACGTTCGCGAAGGGCGGGGCCCTGCCCGACCCGCAAGGCCTGTTTATCGACACCGGCGGTAAGGGCGTGCGCCGCGCTATCGACACCGAGGAAAACGATCGCCTCGACGCGGATGCGTTCACGTCGCTGATCCAGGCCGCAGTTGCCCTGAACCAGGGGTAGCCGGCCCACAACGTTGCCTACATTTAGCTGATTTTCCGGGCATGATGTCGACAACGTTGGCGGTCAACCCCGTGGCAGCGCCGCACCCCGCCCGGGATACGATCTCGCCAGGCCAACTCGGTTAAACATCTTCAATCGGTCAGGGGACGCAGTGCGACGCACAACCATGGCGATCGGCGCTGCCATTGCCGCCGTAGCAATCTCGACGAGCGGCGCCGCGGTGGCCGAGGCCGCGCCAGCCGCGAAGAAGATCGCGACCGTCGCCTCGCACCACTGCGAGAATCTTGGGCTCACGATTACCCTGACGCCAGCGCAGAAGGCTCGCGCGCAGGCGGTCCTGCCCAGCGGATTCCGACTAACCGACAGCCCGACGCTGCTGGTGGAGACAGCGCAATGCGCGGGGGCAAAGGTCAACGGCCGCAACATCGGACGATTCAAGTTGTCGGAGGCTGCGTTGTCGATTGTGCCGCCGCGCAAGGCGCAGTCGCGGCAACTGCCGAACATCGTCACCGAGAACATCTTCATGCTGTCGCAACTCGACACCAGCCGCGTGCTGTCGGAGCTGAAAGCTGGCGCCGGATACCCGACCGAACTGACCGACATCAGCCTCGACCGGGGTAAGTCGTCTGCGGTACCGCGCGTGATGTGGGCGTCAGCAAGTGGCAACCTCGCGCCCACATCGGTGCGCGCCGAGACCACGCCGTTCTTGCTGCCGCCGGGGGTCGATGTCCCGAATCCCGGTGTCGTCTACCAGCTGTGGGCCAAGAACTCCGACGGTAAGTATGTCGTCACCACCAACTCGAACCTGCGAATTGGTACGCCAGCGGCCGGTACCGGTGTGCTCACCGTCGAAAAGGGAACGCTCCTGCACCAGGTGCTGGGGAGCCGAACAGCTTCCGGCGTCGCATTCTCCGGCTCTGCCAGCGGGTTCGTGAATGACACTTACGTGTTTACGCGGTAGCGCGCGGCCGACCCACCACAAACGTTCCGACATTGCATTCGGTGAGTTCGTTCCGGCCGGTGGCGGCGGCGAAGGCGGCGGTGTCGCCGTAGCCCTGTGCCACACCTCCGAGGCCCATTGCCGTCGCGGTCAGGTACAGCGACTGGGTGAGTACGCCGACATGCTTCAAAATAACGGCGAACGGCATCTGCTCGTACGTCCACATAATCCGTCCGACGCGGGCCGCGAGAACCAGCATCACTTGCGGCAGTTCGCCGTCGGCCAACGTCAGGGCGGCGGGGGCCAAGAGTCGTTGTACGGCGGGATCATCGCGATCGGCCACCAACCGCAAGGCATGCTCGATGGAGTCGTAGTGGTACATCCCCGCCGGGATGCCGTCGGCATTCCGGATCACCGGATACACCTCGAGCTCATAGATCGAGCCGCCCGAAGGGTAGGGACGCGAGGGCAGTTCGGTGAGGGCGGTCCCGGGCTTTTCAATGGTCCGGACTTCGCGCGTGCGCGCGCAACGGTAGAGAAGCTCGCCAAGTTCGGTGGCGGTGATCGGCGAGGCGTCGTCGAAATGACGCGTCGACACCCGCGACTCCATTACCTGGCTCAGCGGGACATCCGACAATGAGAGGCGGTCAAGATCGGGAGACGGCAGTTCGACCGCCGCTGCGGGGAACAGTTCGGGTACCGCCGGGATAGGTGGGAACTTACCGTCGGCCCACCGTGTTGGGCCGAAGTGCGCCCAGCTGGTGCCGCGATCACCAACGGTGCTCCGACGATGGAACCACAGCTCGTGCGGACTCCATGAGGCCGTGGTGAACTCGTCGGATTCGCTACGGGCGTCGGCCACCGCGTGACCGGTCCACAACAGGTCCGACCACAAGTGGGAGGCAAAGTCTGAGCTGGCCTCATGCCCGGAGATGGCGGCGGCGACCCGCGGATCGTGCACCACCACATCGCACCAAGAGAGCGGATTCTCGGCGACGAAGTCATCGCCATCGCGGCGCAGGATCGTGAACCGGGACAGCACGCCGGTGCCGGGACCAGC
Organism: Gordonia sp. 34D; assembly: GCF_056682775.1. NCBI lineage: Bacteria > Bacillati > Actinomycetota > Actinomycetes > Mycobacteriales > Gordoniaceae > Gordonia > Gordonia sp. 34D. Next base: position 3,409,607 of record NZ_CM155293.1, read on the forward strand.
GTCGGGTTGAGGTGACGACGCGGCCCGGAAGGGACGCAACGAATACAGTTCGACGTCGTCGCGCATCACCGTCAGTTGCAAGGCGCCGGAGGTTAGCAATCGGGAAAGCAGTTCAGTCGCAGGTGGGGGTGCGGAAGCGTCCACCGTAACCGGCCCGGCGTTGAGTGCCTTCAGGAGTCCGCCCTGCATCGGTACCAGGCCGGTCAGTTGCTGCTTGCCGGGGAGGATGGTCGCGTGGCCGGGGGCACCCAGAATGGCGTTGGCCCCCGGCGTCCACGAGTAGCGGGTGCGGATTATTTTGCCGCCTTCTCGAATTGCGGTGCCAACTCGTCGAGCAAGTACGGAATCGCCAGCGCGGACGGTTGATTGAGTCCGCTGATGTCGGCGACGGACAGTTGCGCGACCGCACCACTCTTGACCGCCGACAAGTCGCTGTAGCCAGGCAGTTTGGGTAGCGCTTTCGAGAGTGCGGGCGTGGTTGCGGTGACGATGAGGAGGTTGCTCTCGAGCATCGGAACGTTCTCGGTGGAGATCGGGAACCGCGGGTTCTTCGTCTTCTCAAACTGCGCGAGCAGTTTCGGCGCCACCTTCATGCCGAGCTCGTTGAACAGGTAGGCGGCACCATCGTTGGGATCGGCCATCACCTGAATCTGGTCGGACGAGTACAGGTAGGCCATCGCGTAGGTCTTGCCCGCGAGTCCCGGGAGATCCTTCTTGACCTTGGCGATCTTGGCGTTCACGCCGTCGGTGATTTCAGTGGCCTTCTCTGGTTGGCGCACCAGGGTGCCCATCAAAGTGACAGGTCTTGCCACGGATCTACTTGCTTGCCGGTGACGCCGGGGATGGTCGGGGCGATCTTGCGGATCTTTTCGAAATTCTCCGGCTGTGACGTCGGCATGTAGCCCTCTGCCAAGATGAGGTCCGGGTCGGCCTTGGCGATTTCGGCGACCAAGTTCTCGGGGTCGAGGGCCGTCGAACCGTCGAGTTGATTGTCGACCCACGGTGATGGCTTGCCGGTGAGGATCGCAATGTTGTCGAGGTAGGCGACGGGCTTCACGCCGAACGCGAGGGCGGTGTCGATCCATTGTGCACCCAAGGTGACGATCCGTTTTGGTGTTCCATCGATGGTCACCGGCCCGTTCGCGGTGTTGACCTGGATCGGTCCGCCGGAGGCTTCTTCCTCGGCGGGCGGACTGCACGCGGTAGCGGCAAACACTACGACCATCAGCCCGGCGAGAAGGGATAGCAGAGACTTCATCGGCAACTTCATCCGTGAAGCATAACGTAGCCTTACCTAACCAAGGTAAGAGGAGGCTTGGTTAGGGATGTAGGGTGCGCAGCAGTGCGCGCGTGCGGGCGCGGACCTCGGCGTCGCGGTCGAAGAGGATGCCGACAAACTCGTCCACACCGAACTCGCCAAGCTGACGAATCTGCTCGGCCACCGTCGCCTCGTCGCCGATGATGGCGGCGTCGGCGGGACCGGTGAAGCCTTCGCGGTCGAGCATCGCCTTGTACGACGGCAAGTTGTCGTACATCGCGAATTGCTCGCCCGCGGCGGCGCGGGCACCGTCGACGTTGTCGGTCACGGAAACCGGCAGCATGGCGACGGTCCGAACGTCGGACTCGGCGCGCCCAGCACCGACCGCCGCCGCCCGCAACGTCGGAACAATGTGGTCGCGCAACGTCTTTGGGCCGGTCATCCAGGTGACAGTGCCCGACGTCCGGCTGCCTGCGATCCCCAGCATTTTTGGCCCGAGCGCTGCCAGATAGACGGGTGGGACATCGATATCGTCCATGGTGAGTGATCCGCGAGTGGTGATGAGGTCACCGCCGCTGTTGACCTTTTCGCCGCGCAGTAGGGGGAGCAGGCCGTCGAGGTATTCGTTGGTGCGCTGGATGGGCTTTTTGTACGAGACGCCCCACATGCCCTCGGTGACCACCTGGTGACTGAGGCCCAACCCCAGATGCAGGCGCGGGCCGATCACTGCGTTGGTGGTTAACGCGCGCTGGGCCAACAGCATTGGGTGCTGCACCTGCATGGGGAGAACGCTGGTGCCGAACTCGATCTCCGGCACCTCCCAACCTGCCACGGTCAGCATGGTCAGGGCGTCGGGCTCATTCGGCATCTGTGTGCACCACACGCGGGTGAAGCCTTCTTCGGCGATCTCCGCCAGATTTTCGATGGCTCGATCGACGGAGGCGGTGCGGGCGTTGATGGTCCAGACGACACTGATCTGCATGGGAATGCTCCTGTGCTTGAGGCTGGCGGTTGATCCCCGCAGTTTCTGATACTAGGCCGCTGCGCGCTCGCGTGGCTTGATGCCGAGACGATCGGCAAACAGGCGTCGCTGCAGAATCCATCCGGCTACGGCTAGAGCCACCCAGATCGCGTTGGAGGTAATGGTGGCTGGCGTCGAATCGGGGTTGTCGATCCAGTTGAGAGCTTCGAACGTCCGCCCGATGCCGACCAACATCATGCTGGCGCCGCCGATGGAGGTGAGCCACAGCAGGGCGCGGGCCCGGTACTTGTCGGCGATAAACGCGGTGGCCACGGCAATGGCGACGATGATGATGGCACTGGCCGCCCACGAACTTTGGCCGGGTTGCACCAGGTCGGCGAGGCGAGCGCCCGCGACGGCACCGGTTAGGCCGCCAACGACGAATGCCGCCGACCGGAAAATCAGCGAGCACACCACCCACGAAACGACGGCACCGACGAGGCCGAACAACAACATGGTTAGTGCGCTCGCATTGAACAGGCTGGTGATCATCCACCCGAGCCCGAAGCCGGCGGCGATGACGCCAAGATTCACCGACCGCACCCCGTAAAAACAGAGGAACGCGCCGACGGCGAGAATCACGAGCCCGTTTGCGTCAAACATGGTCCGGCCTTTCGGAATTGGTTGTTGCTCAGCCTAGTCGGGTTACCAAAAGCGTCCGTGAATTGTTCGAAAAACGTTTGCCGTGAAGGGGAGATAGTGAAAAGTCCCCTGTAACACTGTCACAGGCCAGAGGAGTGAGACATGAACCAACCTGAGGCAAGCGAATACGTCCAGGCTGCTCATCGGAGTGCGCTCGAGTCGATGCCGTTCGACGACACTCGGGACTTCGACGATGCCGCGCGCGGGCTGATTGCGAAGCTGGAACCTGGCGTGGTGCGCAACGCCGACGGCAAAGTTGTTTGGAATATCGACGCCTACGCGTTCCTCGACAAGGAGGCCGCGCCGGAGACCGTTCATCCAAGCCTGTGGCGTCAATCGCGGCTGGCATCGATGCAGGGCCTGTATGAGGTAGTTCCGGGTCTGTACCAGGTACGCGGTCTGGACCTGTCAAATATGACCTTCATTGAGGGGGACCAGGGCGTCATCATTCTCGACACGCTCACCACGCGTGAACCGGCAGCAGCGGCGTTGAACCTGTACCGCGAGCACCGCGGCGACCGTCCGGTGAAGGCCGTCATCTACACGCACTGCCACGTCGACCATTTCGGTGGCGTGCTCGGTGTGGTGGATCAGGCCGCCGTGGATGCGGGAGATGTCCCGGTCATTGCGCCGGAGGGCTTTCTGGAGCACGCCATTGCCGAAAACGTTTATGCCGGAACGGCAATGGCCCGGCGCGCTGGCTACATGTACGGTGCCGCCCTCGAGCCAGGTGAGACCGGGCACGTAGGTGCCGGTCTCGGCCAATCTCCTTCACTCGGCGTGGCGGGGCTCATCCCTCCGACCATCGACATCACCACCACCGGCCAGACGGTGACCGTCGACGGCGTGGAGATGGAATTCCAGATGGCCCCGGGCACCGAGGCTCCGGCCGAAATGCACATCTACTTCCCCCGATACAAAGCACTCTGCATCGCCGAGAACGCCTGCCACACCCTGCACAATCTGCTGACCCTGCGCGGCGCAGTGGTCCGCGACCCGCACGCGTGGGCTGGCTACTTGACCGAGGCCATCGACACTTTTGCCGACCGCACCGACGTCATCTTTTCCCCGCACCATTGGCCCACATGGGGAGGTGACAACATCACCGAGTTCCTCAACGTGCAGCGCGACATGTACGCCTACCTGCACGATCAGACAGTGCGGATGATCAACGCTGGCTACACGGGGACGGAGATCGCCGAGCAAATTCAACTGCCGCCCGAACTTGAGAATGCTTGGTACGTCCGCGGCTACTACGGCTCGGTCAGCCACAACGTGAAGGCCATCTACCAGCGGTACATGGGTTGGTTCGACGGCAACCCGGCCCGACTGTGGCCGCATACGCCAGCGAACGAGGCGACGCGCTACGTGGCGGCGATGGGCGGACTCGATCGCGTCGTCGACTTGGCGCAGCAAGCGTACGACGACGGGGACTACCGTTGGGCGGCAACGCTGCTCGACCACGCGGTCTTTGTCGACGCCAACCACGAGGCTGCTCGAGTTCTCTACGCGAACACGCTAGACCAGATGGCGTACGGCATTGAGAACGGCACCTGGCGCAACTTCTTCCTGTCGGGCGCGACGGAACTGCGGGGCCGAAACTTCGGAACTCCGACGGCTACCAGTTCCCCCGAGGTGATGGCCCAGTTGACGCCCGCACAGATCTTCGACTCAATCGCCATCTCGATCGACGGGCCCCGCGCCTGGGATGAACGACTCGCGATCGACGTGGTGTTCACCGAATTAGACGAGACTTATCGCCTGGTCTTGCGCAACGGTGTGCTGGTGCATCGGGTGCGGATTGAAAAGGACGGACCGGCTGACGCCACCGTCACCACCACCAAGGCGAGGCTGCTCGCGAGGCTGGCAGGCGATGGGACCTCACCGGGAATCGACGTGGCCGGTGATACCGCCACGTTGCCGCGTCTCATGGGCTTGGTTGTGGCTGGCGACCCGGCGTTCAACATCGTCGTGCCGTGAGAATCAGTGAGTACTCACCGGCGTTCGGCGATCTGATCCAAGACGGTGACGTCGCCCCGATACGGTTCGGTGTCGCGCGGCCAGTGCACGATCGCATCGGTGAAGCCCAATTGTTCAGCGCGGCCGCACATGTCGTCGTACCGGCCGACTGACTCGAGCGGGTTGACGGGCGAGGAGTTCAAGTTCAGATACGAGTCCGGGGTTGGGCGACCAGCGGACTCCGCAGTCGCCGCCAGCAGCGCATGATTGCGTCCGATCACGTCGAACCACTCGTCGAGCGAATCGGTTTGCGGGCCCATGGTGAGCCACCCGTCGCCGTGGCGTGCGGCAAACCGCACAGAGCGAGGGCCGTTGCCCGCCAACACAAATGGGACGCGTGAGCGGACCTCGCCGCCGACCAAGCGCATGTCGTTCGCGGCGAAAAAGGGGCCGTCGGCGTCGACGTGATCCGCACGCAGCGTGAGGTCGAGCAAGGTGGTGAACTCCTGGAACCGGTCGACGCGCTGCCCGGCAGACAATTGCGGGCTGCCGAGAATCCGGTCGTCGGGACTGCCGCCCACCCCCAACCCCAGAATCAGCCGGCCATTGGAAATGTCGACGAGCGTCTGGACCTCCCGCGAGAACGCGACCGGCGACCGGAAGTTCGGCGAAATCACGTAGGTGCCAAGGGCAATCGTCGACGTCGCACATGCCGCCGCCGTCAACGTCGGAATACACGAGAACCACCGCGAGTTAGGGAGGCCGCCCCACACGAGGTGGTCGTAGGTCCAGGCGTGGTGGAACCCCATCTCCTCCGCACGTTGCCACAGGGGGCGCGCGGTCGGCCAAGACATGTCGGGAAGAAGACAAACGCCGAATCGCATGTAGCGACAATAGCTGTCGTAGTGTCTAGGAATGTTGCGAGCCAGAGGCCGCCGTCCGGCGCTACGACCGCCACGGCTCATCGCGATGGGATTCATCGTCGTCATCCTGGTCGGGACGGTGCTGCTGTCGTTGCCGGTCGCCTCGGCCGACGGCACCCGAACCGAATTCGTGGCGGCACTTTTCACCGCTACCTCGGCGACCTGCGTGACCGGCTTGACCGTGGTCGACACGGCAACACACTGGTCAACGTTCGGCGAAGTGGTGATCCTGCTACTGATTCAGATCGGCGGTCTCGGCGTAATGACGCTGGCGACCCTGCTCGGCTTGCTGGTGGTACGCAAGGTGGGGTTGCGGATGCAGATGGCAGCGCAGGTCGAAACAAAGTCCGTCGAGTTCGGTGACGGCCGCAAAGTCATCTTGCGGGTGATCGGCACGAGCCTCGTCGTGGAGGCAGTGATTGCCGTGGTGCTCGCGATCCGATTCTGGGTTGGCTACTCCGACAGTCCCGGTCGTGCGGCGTATCTCGGGGTGTTCCATGCCGTTTCGGCGTTCAACAATGCCGGTTTCGCGCTCTTCAGCGACAACGTGATGGGTTTCGTCGGTGACCCGTGGATTATCGTGCCGCTCGCTGCCGGATTAGTGATCGGCGGTCTCGGTTTCCCCGTCCTCTACGAACTTCGTCGGGCCTGGCGTCGTGCCCGACTGAGGGTGACCGATCGGACCTCCGCCGCACCCGCCAGACCGTGGTTTTCGCTGCACGTCCGGATGACGCTCATCGTGTACGCGGCCCTCGCCGTCATCGGAATTGTGGTGCTCACGGCGTCGGAGTGGAACAACGCGGGAACCCTTGGTCCGCTGTCGATCTCGGACAAACTGCTCGGCGGAATGTTCGCCGGACTCTCACCCAGGACCGCAGGCTTCAACAGTATTGACGTGGGTGCCATGACGCCGGGATCGCTCTTGGTGACCGACATCCTCATGTTTATCGGTGGCGGCAGCGGCGGCACCGCCGGTGGCATCAAGGTCACGACTTTCGCGATCCTCGGCTACGTGATTCTCAGCGAGATTCGCGGTGAACCCAGCGTGCACGCGATGAAGCGGCGGATTGCCCCCGACGTGCAACGGCAGGCGGTCACCGTCGCACTGCTTGGCGTCGGAGCCGTCATGTCGGTGACCTTGCTGCTGCAGGCCCTCACGCCTTTTAGCCTCGACCAGATCCTCGTTGAAACGGTCTCCGCGTTCGCGACGGTCGGACTGTCGACGGGCATTACTGCCAGCATCCCGGCATCGGGGCAACTGTTGTTGGTGGCATTGATGCTTCTTGGTCGATTAGGGCCAATTACGCTGGCGTCAGCGCTGGCACTGCGCGAGCGCGTCCGACGTTTTGAACGACCAGAAGAGCGGCCGATCGTTGGTTAGGAGAAGTCGGTTGACTAGAAAAGGCGCACGCCGCGACGAACAGCGGGTTGCTGTGATTGGACTGGGGCGGTTTGGGGCTTCCCTGGCGGCCGAGTTGGTGAAGCAAGGCGTCGAGGTGTTGGGTATGGATTCCGACCCTGCGCTTGTCCAGCGCTATGCCGACGATTTGTCGAGCGCGGCGGTGGTTGACTCCACAGATGCGCGTGCGTTGGCGCAACTCAGTGTGGAAACCTTCGATCACGTCGTCGTCGGAATTGGCACCTATCTGGAGGCCAGTGTCCTGACAACGTCGGCTCTGCTCGACGCCGGGTGCACCGACGTGTGGGTCAAGGCCACGTCTCGACAGCATGCGCGGATCTTGGAGCGGCTTGGCGCCCACCATGTGGTGCTTCCCGAACACGAGATGGGTGAGCGCGTCGCGCACTTGGTGATGGACCGCCACATGCTCGACTATGTGGAGTTCGACGAGCACTTCGCGATGGCCAAGGTCCCTGCGCCGCAGAACCTCGTTGGCGTCAACCTTCGGGATAGCAATGTGCGCACCGATCACGAGGTCACGATTGTTGCCGCGAAACACGGCGACGACGAGTTCACTTTCGTCGGCCTTGATCACGTGATTCGCGCGAGCGACACCCTGATCGTCGCGGGCCGTCGTCGCGCCCTCGCCCGCTTCGCCGCCCGCGACTAACCCCGGGTTCGTCGCTCCGCTCCTCCCGTTCTCGCATGATGCGTCGATTCCCGCACTATGTCCGACATAGTGCGGGAATCGACGCATCATGCGAGAACAGCCGGGACGGGTTTCGTGGAAGGGCGGAGTGAGACGATCTTGTCAAGTAGTCTCAGGGGAGATGAGGGGAGCGGGCAATGGAACTGACGGTATCGCCGGGGCATCAGCGGCTGCGGGATCGAGTTAAGCGGGCCACGCGCGTCGAATTGTTTCCGACGGACGACGTCCGCGCAGCGTTCCAGGCGGGACAGACCGCCGGTGATCCGACCGCCGAAGCGTTTGTCGCCGAGACCTACCACGGCGAGATGGGGGGTGCGGCAGCAGCGGCAATGCTCGACGAAGCGCTCCGCGTCGGGATCGACAAGGTGCCCGACGCCCCCGAATCCATGCGCGCCCTGTTCAACGAATTTGAAACCATCCCCGACTGGCTCGATCCCGACCTCATTGAGCAGGGGGCGGCAGTCTGGCGCCGGTGGGGCTACAACATGGGCGCGGTCGGCAACGCCGGAACCATGGACACCTACACCGAAGGGTCCCTTGCCGTCCCGCTGTCGTTGGCTGGCGGTTACGCCGGAAGCAGTGCACTGAACCGCTACCTCGAGACCAGCAAGTGGTGGCTGGAAGTGTGCCAGCCCGGCGCCGTCCTAACACCGGGGTCCAAGGCGCGTGAACTGTCGCTGAAGGTCCGCGTGATGCACGTGTCGGTTCGCGCGCGGGTGGCCTCCCATCCGGAATGGGATGCGAAAGCGCACGGACTGCCGATCAGCCAAAGCGAAATGATGCTGACCCTCCTCGGCGGCAGTGTGGGACCGGCATTCGGGCTGATGGGACTGGGTTTCCTCACCAGCCCCGCCGAGGTCCGCGCCGTTCTGCACTACAACCGCTACCTCGGACACCTGGTGGGCTGCAGCGTCGACGACATGTATCCGACCACCTACCGCGACGGCTTGCGGTTGCTCTACTACTTCGACGCGACCCGCAAGCACGATTCCGGCTCGCTCGGTGCCGAACTCGTCGAATCGTTTGTGCCCTCGTTTGAGCCAGCGCCGAGCGTTCGCGGCGTCGCGCGCCTGCGCGCCAAGTTTCATCTGCACCTGCAGGCCGGGTACACGCGACTCTTTATGCTCCCGTGGAATCGCCGCGACTACCGCCTCCCGAGCGGACTTCCGGGACTGGCCATTCTGTTCCTGCGCACCCCGTTTATTGTGGGCGTCGAACTTGCACGCCGCGTCAGCCCCGCCGTCGACGAGTGGTGGCAGCGCGGGTCCATGCGGCGCTGGCGTCGTTGGCACGCCTGGCACATGGGCCAGCGCGAAGAGCAGTTCGACGCCACAAAAGCCCTGCGGCGCTAAATCGCCGTCCGCAACGCCTGGTACACGCTGTTGCCGAGGAATTCGGCGAGGTCGTCTGGCGTCCACTCGGGGCCGGACAGAAGGGTGCGGACGGCGGCCTCGCTGGCCGAAACCCACAATTCCACGAGGGGATACAGCTTCTTGTTGACGTCTTCGTCGGACATTCCCCAGGCGACGAGGGTCGGGCGCAGTAGCTTCATGCAGCGTTCAAAAGCGGCGGCGCGGCCGCGGCCAAAGAATTCGGCGACCTCCGAATCTGGGGAGCCGTACACCAGCCGCCACGTGTTTGGCTGATCGGCGACGGTCTCCAACAGTGCGCGGAATCCGTCGATGAAGACCGAGGCGTCGGCGTCGGCGGCGCGGTTATGCAAGACGGCCATCACCGATAATTTGAGTCGGTTCTCCTCGCGCTTCACTAACTCGGCGATCATCTCGACACGGTTTGCGAAGCACGTATAGATGACGGGCCTGGTAACGTTCAGCCGCTCGGCGACGGAGGCGACAGTAACTGCCGAAACCCCTTCTGACACAGCGATATCCAGTGCGGCGTCGAGAATTTGGGGTCGACGACGTTCCGGGCCGAGATGCTCGGCGCGCTGTCGCGGTGCAGTGGTGGAAGCCATCGGGCCAATCCTAGTGGCCAGCGCTCTGCTGCGGACTCATAGTTGATTCCGCGCCGACACAGAAATGTCGGAGTTCGGTGTCATAGTGTAAGTGGCACAGAAACTCTGTACGACGAGGGGAACGCAGCATGGTCGAGAAGTCTGTTGCCGGTTCGGGCACGTTGGGGCCGGTCGAGTTGAATCTCGTCACGCTGCCAGACGGGGCGGCAGCACCCGACGTGATCGCGGCATTGGTGCAGCAAGTGCGCGCTGGCGTAATCCGGGTGGTCGACTTCGTGACGGTCAAGAAGACCGACTCCGGTGTTGTTGAGATTCAAGAACTCGAACTCGACGCGGGCGGTCTTGAAGATCTCAACGTGGAACTCGTGGTTCCGGGCCTCACCAGCAACGAGGACATCGACCTCCTGGCGGCGGATCTGGAACCCGGTGCCGCTGCCGCTATCGTGGCGTTCGAATTGGTGTGGGCCCGCGACCTCGCTCATCGGCTTGCCGCAAGCGGTGCGGAAGTTGTTGCCGTCGAACGTATTCCAGCCACCATCGTGAATGAAATTGTGGCGATGGACGAAGCCGAGCTTCAGACCGGAGAATAACTGCGGTTGTACCGCTCACCGTTCTGAAAGAGCCGTCGACGACAATTGTCGTCGCTGAAGGGAAATGATCGTGATTAGAAGAAATGGTCGACCTGGCCTTATTGGACTAGCGGCCCGGACCGCTGTTGTCACCGGCACCGCCGGGGCTGTGCAAAACCGACAGATGAACCGTCGGCAAGAGCAGGCTCAGCAACAAGCGCAGCAGCAGTACATTGCCGAGCAGCAGTACGCGCAACAGCAAGCCCAGCAACAACAGTTCGCACAGCAGCAGCCGGCACCGCAGTCGGCGGCTGGCGGCTCGTCGGACCTGATTGCGGAATTGTCGAAGCTCGGCGAACTGCACACGCAGGGGCTGCTGACCGCTGAAGAATTCGCGGCGGCAAAAGCTAAGCTCCTCGGCTAATGTTGTCGGCTTAGCTGCCGCGGTGGAGTGAAGATTTTGGGAGCAAATCACTCGAAGCGGGCGATACTGGAGTGACACAAGGGGAAGATAGTAGGCGACCATGTTCATCTCACTGATCGGAGCACGTCATGTCCTCTCCCGACAACCGTGAGCTAAGCCCTGTCAAGCAGGGAATCGCTGGCGGCGCCACCTTCGCGGCGGCAATGCTGCTGTTTGTCGGCGGCATCCTTGGAGTACTCCAGGGCATCTCGGCCGTAGCCAAAGACGAGTTGTTTGTTCCCACACTGAACTACGTGTTCTCGGTGGACCTAACCGGCTGGGGCTGGATTCACATCATCATCGGTGCCATCGCCATCGCGATTGCATGCGGAATGATTGCCGGGGCAACTTGGGCACGGGTCGCGGCGATCGTCATCGCATCGATTTCGATCATCGCGAACTTCCTCTGGCTGCCGTACTACCCGTGGTGGTCGATCCTGATCATCGCTATCGACGTCATCATCATCTGGGCGGTCTCGACCTGGCGCGCTGCGTAGCAGCGCAACGAAAAAACAACGCTCGACCCGCGCCGCGGGTCGAGCGTTGTTTTTGCCTCACCACATTCTCTACTTCACAACGTCGGCGATCGGGACCGACCCGTCGGTAAAGGGGATATCGGTGTGGATTGTCGCGGGGGCATGGAGTGCCGCCGCGGCAACCAAGGCGACGTTGGCTCGGGACGTGCCAGCATTGCCCGGGGCGCGTTGAGCTGTCGGATCGATGAGTCCCGACGGCTCGTCTAGGGTCAGCGCCCCCGGCATCAGGATGGTCCAGTCGAGGTCGGTCGCCCGCAGCGCGGTATCGGCTGCGGCCTTGGCTTCGGCATAGGCGAAGAACGAATTGTCGTCGGGGACTCCGTGATCTGGTCCAGCGCCCAGGTACGACACCATGAGGTACCGGCGGACGCCAGCGTCGAGCGTCGCCCGCATCGACCTGATGGCCGCATCTCGGTCGACGGCATAGGTGCGTGCGGGATTGCCGCCCCCGGCCCCCGCACTAAAGACCACGGCATCGAAGCCCGCGATGGCTGCCGCCAGTTGCTGCTGGGTGGCCGTTTCGACGTCGAGGACAAGCGGGGTCGCGCCCGTGGCGGCGACCTCATCAGCGTGGGCGGGGTTTCGGATCACGGACGTGACGGTGTCGCCTCGCTCAATCATGAGCGGTGCCAGCAGTAGAGCGACCTTGCCGTGACCGCCAAAAATAATGATGTCAGCCATGGCGTCGACCGTACTCCCGTTAGCGCAGCGGCACCGCGACGTCCGAGCCGCCCTCGTGCGTCAGGCGGGTGCCAACCTGCACTAACTGTGGTTCTGCCGTGAAACCGCCAGCGAACAACGCCTGCCCTTGGCCAAACGTCATCGCCCGGTCGAGGAGTTCACTGGGGGCGTAGCCGAAGGTCCGGGCGAGGTCTTCGAGGTCGTGCGCCGAACTCATCCGCATCAGGGCGAGGTTGTCGCACTGTGAAAGGGCATTCGGATGCACCTTTGACGGTCGTTGCGTCGAAAGCAGCAACCACAGCCCGTACTTGCGGCCCTCGGCGGCAATCTGGACGATCCGGTCGGTCAGCAAGTGCTCCAACGGTGTGCCCGGGCTGGGGGAACACAGATTGTGGGCCTCATCGATCACGATGAGCCGTCCGATGCGGTCGTGCCGATGCGCCCACAGGTCGTCCAGCACGGCCAGGGCCGCGGTCTGCATCTGTTCTTTCACTTCAAACGAGCCGAGGTCGACGATCGTCGCATCCGGTCGGGAATGCACCACGGCCGTGACGTCCTGGTCGTCGTACGCCCACATATCCCACTCGACGACGCCGAGGTTCTCAATTCGACGGGCGATGGAATGGAAGGCCGGATCGTCGCTGTTCCGTAGGAGGTCGACCAGGGGTTCCCCCCGGGCGGGTAGTTCAATGTCGCGGACGCGAAGCATGGTGTTGTATTCGGCGGCGTCGTGGATCGGGTCGAGTTTGAGCACTGCGGCCCGCGACCGGATGTCCATGTCGACGAACCTCACCCGCAATTGCTGGCCATCGCCGGGCTTGGAGTGCAGTACGTGAACGGACCGTTGGGCGAGCTCGGCGGCCGCCGCCGGCGTCGCGTCGTCCCGGATCTCGCCGAGACGCACAAAGTCGGAGTTGGGGTCGAAAACCACGATCGGCAGTTTCGTGTTGAGGAGGATCTGTTCCAGCATCACGCCTAGTGAATAGGTCTTGCCGGAACCACTCTGGCCGCACCAGAAGGTATGGCGGTTGAGTTTTTCCGCGCGCAGATTGGCGGGACTGTCGGAATCGAGATGCGTGCCGATGGGTAGTTCAGAAGCCATGGCTGAAGTTTAGTAGTCGTCTGTCGTGTGACGTGCTTCTCGTCTGGTACTCACAGTGCGCCCGGCCTCGGTGGTCTGGTTGGTGCGAGCTCTGCAAACATCTAAATCATGCTGTCCGATATGTCCCATGTCCCGATAACGCGGGTTGCGGCTCATTCGACAGGGCCCCAGTTTGGGTGACACCAAACGGGCCACTCCGGGTCGAAATGTCCTGTGTGTCGGTAATTTTCGAGCGACAGGACACATTGCAAAACAGTCAGAATCGGACGTTTAGAACATAACGGTTAGGTAACGCCCAGGTGTGACCCGGGCTACATCTTCGAGCAATATGAGTAGTGCGTTCAAGCGACAAGGTTCGTTTGTTCGTGCGAACAAAATCTCTACTACTTGTTCGCAGTACCCTCCCCTTAGAGAAAGAAGCACATCATGGCTGACGGTCCCATCCGCTTGGAAATCGACTTCCTCGGACCGATCATCGACGCACTGACCGGCGGCTCGAGCGATTAGTCGCAGTCGTTAAAGACTGAGTTGGGCCGTCTCCGTACTTCGGAGGCGGCCCAAACTCATTTGTGTTGCAAACCCTCCCACCTCCCCTTAGGAGGCTTTCCATGCCTGAAATCTTTACCCTCGACGACGCAAACGTGGATGCCGCGGTGAAGCTCATCGCCAGAGGCGTCGCTGAAATTCCCCTCTACCAGTGGTTGCTCGGCGAACACGTCGACGACGAGGAAAAGTGCGAGTGGTTGGCGGAACTACTCCTGCGTCCATTGCAGCGCGTCGGCTGTGTAGTCGGGGCCCGCGAGGAAGGGCGCCTGGTTGGCGTCCTCGTGTGGCAGCCCCACGACGTCAACTTGTCGCCAGATGGGCAACCGCCGATCACCCCGGCCGATGTAGCTGTCGCCGCGCAAACTCCGGGGCTCCGCGAGCGCCTGGCCAACCTGTGGACCACCCAGCCGCTCCCGCTTCCGGTAGAAGACGCGGTTTGCTGCGTTCTCAGCGTCGTCGAACCTAAGTATCGCGGCGGCCCGATGCTTTACGACATGACCGTAAAGGTCGAGGACTTCTGCCACGAGAACGATCGCCCGTTCTACTGCTGGACGGGGTCGTCGCACGTGCGGGACTGGTTTGTGCGCGGTTGGGGCGCGATGGTCTTCGACACCAGGGAGTGGGAAGGCCGTCCCATGTACGGGCTCGTCACCGAGCGGCCGCCGCGGCGTGGAGTCGCCTCGGCAGAGCGTCGCGCAGCAGTACCGGCAAGCGCTACCACCTAGGTCGTCGTCGACGCCGCTCGGTCGTATTCGCTCGCGATCATTCGCACCCAGCGACGATCGGAGAGGCCGGGCGGCGTCGTCAGTAGATCACTCTCCACCGGCGTTCCTTCGGGTCCGCGTAGCCAGCCGGCAATCGTCTGGGCGCGGGCCTGGGGGCTGAGCTCGGTATCAATGTTTCCCATGGGGACCAGTCCCGCTCCGGCGTGCAGATACAGGCCGTCGAGGATCTGTGAGACGCGATCGTCGGCCTTCAACACGGTGACTGTCGACTGATAATCGGCTTCGACCAACTCCGGGTGTGAGGCGAGGAGTGTGTTCCACAGTGCACTGGTTTGGCGGAGTACTGCGGACGCGCTGAACCAGGATTCGATCATCACCGAGCAGCAAGCGAGGCTCAAGATGATGATTGCGATGGCCCACCACGGGTTTGTCGGATCGGTGCTGGACGGGTTTGCCAGGAGGATCGCGACCACCACCAATAGGCCAGCCAGGTAGCCGGCGATGGCGCGGCCCAGTGGATTCCAGGCGATATAGCGCAGGCCTACCACCAGGGCAAAGACGCCGACCGCCACGATAAACCACGATCCGACGGCGATGTTGTCGGTCACGGTGATCGCGATCAGATCGGCGACTGCTGCCAGCGGAATGAGCACGGTGGCGATCGTGAGCGTGCGACGGCTCACGCGCGGCCACGCGGCGGCGGCAATGAGCGCGGTTGCTGCGGACACCACCACCCAACAGCCGATGAAAACGCGGGTCGCCAGGCTGCCGTCGTTCGGCGAAATCACGACGGCGACGGTGGGCGTACGGACTGCGGCTGCAGCGGTCATGGCGATTGCGGCTACCGCGACGGAACTGCGGGCCAACGACGGCGGTCGGATCGTCAGTCGGCCGAGCCGGGCCCCGACTGCCGCGGCGCACAGGGCGGCGATTACCCAGGTGAGGCCGGTCAACCGAGGGCCTCGTCGTACCGCAGCATTGGCCGCCAAGTGTTGCTTCGGTCCAGGTGGCTGAGTCGTTGGAGGAGTTGCGCGGCGAACGCTTCGGCTTCCCACTCCTGCAGGGCTAACTCGGAAGCCGATAGTGGTTCGGTGTCGGAGTCACTGGACGTGAGGCCGAGCATGTAGGCGATCAGATCGTCTTCGGCGGCCTCTGTCGCCGAGTCGGTGCTGTTGCCAGGGTGACGAAAGACGATGTGCCCCAACTCGTGGGCCAGCGTTCGGGCTTCGCTGGGTAGTGACTTGGCAAGAATTATCTCGTCGTAACTGTCGTATTCGCGGCGTTGCCCCCACACGCCGGGGGCGAGGTCGTCGACTGTCACCTTGATGTCTCGGCGCCGACTTTCGCCGACCGCGTAGACGATCTCTTCGAGGGAGTTCGCGTGTTTCTGCGAGGCCACGTCGAGAACGGCATCGACTGCGGCGTGGACTCGTCGATGTGAGCGACGTGGCGTGTTCGAGCGATTCTGTGTGGCCATTGGGATTAACGCTCCGTCGGGCTCAGGAACTCGGCACGCGCGGCATTGACGCGGACTCGAGCTGCCCTGGCGCTGCGGAGAGTTACTGCGCCAGAAGCGGTTCCGACCAACAGCATCCCGGCGACGCCACCCGCGGCGGCGCCGAGCTGACCGGCGGTGGGGCCGTTAGACGCGGCGGCTGCGACGGCCTGCTGTGTCTCGGTGTTCGACGACTCTTGGGCGCTATCGCGAACAGCGTTGGCGGAGTTCGGGGCCGGATTTGCGGGGTTAGCGGGATTGGCCGGTACAGGGTTCGCAGCGGAGTTTGGTCGCTGCGCTTGTTTCGGGGCCTGGTTCTGCGCTGGCGACCCCGGAGAACTCGGGTTGCCGGGAGCGTTTGGGGTGCCGGGAGCATTGGGGGATCCGGGCGAAGTTGGTGCCTGGGGCAGGTTGGGGGCCACCGGAACTTCGATGGTCGGATAGGGCGATCCGCTGCCACCTCCACCGCCGCCGAGGTTGGGTTGGGAACCCCCGGTAGTGCCACCCCCGATAGCGCCACCGCCGGTGATGCCTCCGCCTGTGCTGGGCTGCGTGGTTGGGCCTGTGGGGCTAGTGGTGGTTGACGTCGTGTCCGGCACTGTGGGATCCGTCGTTGTGGGATCGGTTGGTGTGGTGTCGGTCGGGGTGGAGTCCGTCGGTGAAGTGTCCGTCGGCGTGGTGTCGGTCGTGTCGGTCGTGGTGTCCGTCGCCGTGGGATCCGTTGTAGTGGGATCGGTTGCGGTTGTTTCCGGACGTGTGGTGTGGGTGTGCGTCGGATGAGTTGGATGGGTCGGGTGTGTCGTATGCGTGGGGTGGTGGCGTGCGGTGTCGCCGCCGTCGTCTGCACACGCCAAGCCGCATGCCGGTGCGGCGGACACCGTCGAGGTCAACACCAACGACGCAGAGAGGGTGCCGAGCGCAATGGCGGCCGCACCGAGGGTGCGCGCGGTACGCGAAGGTGCACCACGCAGGGGTCTACGTGGCAACTACTCGGGGCTTTCCGGGAGTCCTTCGCCGCGGCGCAGCTTTTCGGCCATGGTCGCGAGCATTTCCTGAGACTCGGCGGACAGATCGAACGCGCGGCTCGAAAGTCGACGCAGGCCGTGCCCGCGCAATTGCGAAAGCAATTCGAGGTCGTGGTCGATGCGGGCGGCGTAGACGTCGTCGTAGAAGTAGTCGGGCTTCACCTTGAAGAAACGGGCGAGCGCGGCGATGGTGTCCGGCGACGGATTTGTACGGTGGCCGTTGCGCAACTGGGAGAGGTACGGCTTGGAGATCCGGTGGCCTTCCGACGACAAGGTGGCCGCGACTTCCGCATTGGTATGCGGCCTGCGGCCAGGCGGGTGCACCGTTTCGAACAGCTTATTGAGCCGCCCTGCAAAACCTTCGTCCATCGTGCCTTCTCGTGTCTATTTGCCGTCTCGGTCGGGGATTAGTCGGTTTTAACCCATTGAGCCTATCCCGAAGCCCTGAAGCCAGCGCCTTTACTGTGACGCGGATGACGAAGTTGGCATGACTTCGCTGGGTCGGTTAACTCATCGGCAATTCTAGCAACCTTCGATAGCCGTTAAGTATCCCGGCGATCACCTCAGCTCGCAGAATTTGATTTTCACCGCGATGATGTAAATTCGCCATGGCGCAATTGGCCTGCATAAACATAGTTATGCTGGGGTGTGACGCAACTTACCTTGGGGTCATTGGCGAGATTGCTATAAGGTAACTGGAGTGTTCGGGTGACTGAACGCATTGCGCCATCACATGCGGCTTGTCTGCTGGTGGCGGGTGAAATCCTGGGGGGAGCATCCGCCACCGGCGCAAGGCCAAACTATTACTCGCAGATTGCACCATTAGACGCCGACGTCACCAGCTTTGAGTACTTCGCAAGGACCCCGCGCGTGTAGCGGGGCGGAAGCGGAACAAAGCTCTTCGCTCGCTCAGCCAGTACCGCCTCGTCGACCAGGATGTCGAGCGTTCCCTGCGCCACGTCGAGCCGGATTCGGTCGCCATCTTCGACCACTGAAATCGGCCCGCGATCGACGGCTTCCGGAGCCACGTGGCCCACGCACAGTCCGGTGGTTCCGCCGGAAAAGCGCCCGTCGGTCAGCAGCAATACATCTTTGCCGAGGCCCGCGCCCTTGATGGCGCCGGTGATCGCCAACATTTCGCGCATGCCAGGCCCGCCCTTGGGGCCTTCGTAGCGGATCACAACGACGTCGCCCGCCGTGATGGTGCCGTCCTCGAGGGCATCCATGGCTGCGCGTTCCCGGTCGAAGACTCTGGCGACGCCCTCAAAGACGTCGGAATCGAAGCCCGCTGACTTCACGACCGCGCCGCCCGGGGCCAGTGTTCCGTTCAAAATGGTGATGCCGCCGGTTGGGTGGATGGGGTTCTTCATCGCGTGCAGAACGAGGCCGTCGGGGTCGGGTGGGGCGATGTCGGCGAGATTCTCAGCGACGGTCTTGCCCGTCACGGTGAGGCAGTCGCCGTGGAGGAGACCAGCGTCGAACAGTGCTTTCATAATCACAGGGACGCCGCCGATGCGGTCGACGTCGGTCATGACGTGCTGGCCGAAGGGCTTGACGTCAGCCAGATGTGGAACCCGGGCGCCGACGCGTTTGAAGTCGTCGAGCGAGAGTTCAACATGGGCTTCGTAGGCGATCGCCAGCAGATGCAGCACGGCGTTGGTGGACCCGCCGAATGCCATCACCACGGCGATCGCGTTCTCGAATGCTTCCTTCGTCATGATGTCGCGCGCGGTGATTCCGCGGCGCAGCATTTCGACGACCGCCTTCCCCGATTCGCGGGCAAAGCCATCGCGGCGCCGGTCGGGGGCCGGCGGTGCGGCGCTTCCGGGCAGAGACATGCCGAGTGCTTCGGCGGCGCTGGCCATGGTGTTGGCGGTGTACATGCCGCCGCACGCGCCTTCGCCGGGGCAAATGGCGCGTTCGATAGTGTCGACGTCTTCGCGTTTCATGAGTCCGCGCGCACAGGCACCGACGGCTTCGAAGGCATCGATAATGGTGACTTGATGCTCGGATCCGTCCGAGAGTTTCGCGTATCCGGGCAGGGTTGAACCGGCATAGAGAAAGACCGACGCGAGATCGAGTCGCGCCGCGGCCATGAGCATTCCGGGCAGCGACTTGTCGCAGCCAGCCAACAGAACGGACCCGTCGAGGCGTTCAGCGCTCATCACAGTTTCGACGCTGTCGGCAATCACCTCGCGTGACACCAGCGAGAAGTGCATTCCCTCGTGGCCCATGGAGATGCCGTCGGAAACGGAGATGGTTCCGAACTCCATCGGAAACCCGCCGCCCTCGTGGACTCCCTCTTTAACGGCCTTAGCGAGGCGGTCGAGCGAGAGGTTGCAGGGTGTGATCTCGTTCCACGACGAGCCGACCCCGATCTGTGGTTTCCCCCAGTCGTCGTCGCCCATGCCGACCGCCCGGAGCATGCCGCGCGCGGCAGTTCGCTCCAGACCGTCGGTCACATCGCGGCTACGGGGCTTGATGTCGGGATTGTTGCCGGTGGAGTCGGTAGCCATGCTCTGACGATAGTGCTGATTGGGATGGAGGTCACGAGTTCGCCCGCTTCGGCCTCGGGGCCGGTCCGCTACTTCCTTACAAGCACCACTCCGGGGCGGTCGAAGGCCAGGGAGTTCTTAGTTGCCTGGATGTTCGTTTCGTAGACGTGGGCACCGTTGAACTGTTTGCGGATTAGGCGATTGAGTTCCGCATTCTCGGGCCGCCAGGGCGCGGCGCTGCGGAAGTCGATGGCACCCTCCAGGGTGCGGGGATTGTTGTCGAGGCCGGGACCGCGGGGGAGAAGGCGCAGGCCGTCGGTGGTGTACAGCTCGACGTTGAACGTGCGGCCGGTCGGCAACGTCAGGGTGACGGGATGCTTCGTTTGGGCCCACTCGAAGTTTTCGGTGGTCATGGTCCAGCCGTCGGGCAGCTTGCCACGGAAGTTCACCTTGTTCTTCGGGGCGAGGGTCAGGGCCGTCTGGTTGGTGCTCGGGTCGCCGTGCAACACCTGCCCCCGCAGTGGCTGGCCCGTCGGGGTAAACGCCCACGTCGACGCCGTGATTGGCTTGTGCCAGTAGCCGGTGGTGCCGCCGCTCATACCCTCCACTCGAAGTTCGCGGTCTTCGGCGGTAGCGCCAGAATCGTGGATAGTGATCCGGGAGGTAACCGTCCCCGGGATCTTCGGTTGAGGCTTCCAATCCTCGCCGGGCAGGTCGATCGCCGCATAGCCGGGGTTGAATCGTTCAGCCAATTGGTTTGGCGCAGAAGGCTTCTTGGGTTGCGGCTGCCAAGAATAGCGGCCCGGAATGTGGTTGGCACCTGCGGTGTCGAGGTCGTAGAGACGGGTAAACATGTCGCCGTACTTGTTTTGCACCAGCGTCACCGACCCGGATGTGGAGATCGCATTCGCCTGGAATCGGCCCTGCTCGGGACCGCCGATCTCGTAGCTGAAGTCGGCGGGCAGCCACGGGTCCTGATAGATGATCCGCGAACCGTCGTCGGCCAAGCTCACCAACTCAACCAGTCCGGCAGTGGTGGGATGGGTGACGCCCTTGGGGTCTTTGAAGCTCGTCGAGATCCGGTGACTGATCGACCACTTGTTGGCGACGGGTTGCTTCGCGGCTTTGTTGGGCACCTGCATGCCTGGCCACAACCAGATTGGGCCGCCGAACATGCGCGTCCAATTCCACAGCATCGGTCCGGACAGGAGGTTATCGAGGGAGTAGATGAAACCGTTCTTGTCCAGGGCCACCAGCATGTTGTTGTTGACTGAAATTGCGACTATTTCGCCGTCAAGGCAACCGGGGGTGGCGACCTTGCGCCACGGCTTCGACGAATGCCGGGCCCGCGCATACAGGTGACCGTTGTGCAGGACGGCTTCGGTCCTCGAGTTGAAACCCTGCGTGTTGTCGCGGAATTCGACCTTCGCTGGCAGCTTCTCCTGCCGCGGTGCGGGCGGAAGACCGTCGAACTCAGACGGGCCCTTGATGCTGGGTAGCGGCGTAAACAACCCGGGCAGCGGGGGAACCAGCTGGAAGGTGCTGATGAACGGAACGCAACCCAGCGGTTGGGGCGATGGTCGTGCCGATACCTCTGCCGAACCCAAACCGATACCGGCCGCAAGAAAGGTGGAGGCGAGAACGGCGGATAGCGCGGTGCGCGTGGTGGTGGTGCGGCCCATGAAACTCCCCCGTTGTCTCGGCCCGCGGTCCTCGGCCGATCGTGCTCTGACCGTATCGGGTCAAGTGCTCGCAGATCCGGAATCCTACTCAAATCGGCTGCCGATACACTCATCGCATACGTCACGGTGTTCGGGAAGTCCGGTGAAAATCCGGCGCGGACTCGCCACTGTGAGCAGGTCCGACAGTCGTTTGGAGTGAAAATCTCCGGCCACTGGGTGTTTGCGCATCCGGGAAGGTACGACGTCGGGAGCCCTGCTAAGCCAGGAGACCGGCCGCGGCGTACCCCGTAGTTCCACGAGTATTGGAAAGGGGGTCGCTTTGCGTACCCTTTGGAAGTTCGGCCCGAGCGCCGCTGTTGGTCTGTCGGTGGTGCTGGCGCTGAGTGCCTGCACCACAGCGGAGAGTTCCACCGATGCAGGTGCGGCCATCCGGCTGGCGAACTGTGGTCGGACGGTAACGCTGGCCAAGCCTGCAACGTCGGCCATCACCGTCAATCAGGGCGCGACGGAATCCGCGCTCGCCATCGGCGCAGCGCAACAGCTTGTTGCGACGGCCTATCTTGACGACGCCATCTCGCCGAAATGGGCGGATGCCTACGGTCGGATCGACGTGCTCTCGGACAAGTACCCCGAACGTGAGGCGCTGCTGGAGAAGCGGCCCGATCTGGTGGCGGCGTCGTACGCGTCGGCCTTCACCGATAAGGCGCTCGGTAGCGAACAGTCGTTGGCCGACCTGGGAATTGCGGCCTACGTCTCGCCGTTTGGGTGTGCCGACAAGTCCGCGCGGCCGGCGCCGTCGTGGGCGGCTGTCGCCGGCGAGACCAGCGATTACGGCACGCTCTTCGGCCGAACTGAGCAAGCCGACAAAGTCAACGACGCGATGCGCGCCACCCTCGCTGAGCTTAAGGCGAAGCATGCCGGGGCAGGAAAAACGATCATGTGGTGGGACGCCAAAACCGACAGCCCATCCGTAGGCGGGCGGGGCGGCGGACCACAGCTGGTGATGGATGCGGTCGGCGCGACCAATGTGTTCGGTCAGCTTTCGGGCAACTGGGCCGACACCAGTTGGGAGGCCGTGCTGAAGGCGGATCCCGACGTCATTGTTCTTATCGACGCCAGCTGGGACCCGGCCGCTGCCAAACGCGCCTACCTCGAATCCGACCCCGCGCTGCGGGATCTTTCCGCGGTAAAGAGGGCCTCGTACGTGGTGGTTCCGTTCTCCGAAAGCACACCGGGTGCTCGTCTGATCGACGGGGCGGTCCGACTGTCGGGCGCGCTCGCGGGGTAAGCGATGTTGCGCGAACGAGTCCATCCGGCCCCGAGCTTTATGCTCTGGACCGGGGGACTGTTGGCTGCGCTCCTGGTCAGCATGGCTTTTGGCGTGGTGATCGGGTCGGCAGATCTATCGCTGAGGACGGTGTTCGACGCCATCCTCGGTCGCCTCGGAAGCGGCTCGGGGGTCAACGTGCTCGACGAGCACATCGTCGTCGACCTACGACTGCCGCGGGTGGTTGGGGCAGCGGTGGTGGGTGCGGGTTTGGCGGTGTGCGGTGCAGTGTTGCAGTCGTTGACGGGCAATCAGTTGGCTGATCCGTACATTCTCGGGATGTCGGGCGGCGCGGCCTTGGGTGCATCGGTGGTGCTTAGCACCGGTCTTGGCTTGGGGATCATGTCCGGCGGGCCGGTTGTTTCTGTTGCGGCGTTTATCGGGGCCATGGCGGCGCTGCTGTTGGTGTTCGCGATCGCGGTGACCCGCGGCGGGGCCCTACTGCCCGGCCGACTGATCCTGGCGGGCGTGGCTGTGGGACAGTTGGCGGCCGCCCTCAGTTCGGGGCTGATCTATTTTGGTCCGCACGGGACGGCCGAGCGGGTGATGTTTTGGTCGCTGGGGTCGGTCGCGGGGGTTCGGTGGAACACGCTCGCGCTGAGTGCGGCGGTGACGGGTGTGACGGTGGTTGTGGTGCTGTTTCATGCCCGGCCGCTCGACACCTTCGCCTTCGGTGAGCGGGCTGCCGCCGGTCTCGGTACGGACATTTCTCGGACGCGATGGATTCTGTATGCGCTGGTGTCGCTATGCACCGCAGTGCTGGTGGCGATGTCCGGGATCATCGGCTTTGTCGGCCTGGTGATTCCACACGCTGTGCGTTTCCTCGTCGGCCCGTTGCACGCGCGGGTGCTGCCGCTCGCGATCGTGATGGGGGCGTTGATCGTGGTGTGGTCGGACATCGTGGCACGCAGTCTGCTGCCCGCCCGCGAACTGCCGCTCGGCCTCGTCACCTCGGCGATCGGGGTGCCCGCCTTTATCTGGCTGCTACGACAGAAGGGCACCGAATGAACTTCGACGTGTACAGCGCCAGCGTGATCCGGGACGGCAACCCGATCTTGAGCGACGTGACGTGCAGTGCGCGCGCCGGGGAGTTCACCGGGATCATCGGGCCCAATGGTTCGGGTAAGTCCACGCTGCTGTCGTTGCTGATGCGGTGGCAGAAGCCCGACACTGGCCGCGTCTTTCTGGGTGGCCGCGACGTGCAGACTATTCGACGCCGCGAGTTTGCCCGGACCGTCGCCGAGGTGGAACAGCATTCGGCGACGGTGCTGGATTTGTCGGTGGAGCAGATCGTCGAACTTGGCACCATCCCGCACGGTGCGGGTTGGGGGCGTCCGCTGGGGGAGGCGTCGCAGGATGTGGAGCGGGCCCTCGATGCCCTGGGCCTTCGACCACTGCGTCGGCGGGCGTGGCACACCCTTTCGGGCGGTGAGCGGCAGAAAGTTCAGGTGGCGCGTGCGCTTGCTCAGCGTCCCGAAGTGTTGGTGCTCGACGAACCCACCAATCATCTCGATGTTTCTGCGGGCGTCCAGTTGCTCAGTGCGGTACGAGAATTAGAACTGACGGTGGTCGCAGCGATCCACGACTTGCATCTGGCAGCGATGTTCTGCGACCGACTGGTGGTCCTCGATCAGGGGGTGGTGCAGGCGATCGGCACACCGACGGAGGTCCTCACTCCCACACTGTTAGCGCAGGTTTACGGGATTGATGCCGAGGTGATTGAGCATCCGCGCACGGGCGCTCCGCTGGTGGTGGTGTGCGGTGCCGCCGAACAGCATGCGCGAAGGGCGGGCGTATGACTGGCGTTGATTGGGTGATCGTCACCGCACCCACCGATCGCGGCAACGATCCGGCCGCCGAGGTTCAGTCGGGGCTACGCGTGCTGCGCGAGCGTCGGCCGGGTGTGGAGTTTCGCGTCGCGGTTCTTGGCGGCACCGCGTCGACGATCACCGAGGAACTCGATCGCGCCGCTGCCGCCTGTGCGCGACGGGTGCTGGTGGTGTCCGGGCAGACGGTCGTCGACCGCAAGATGGATGCCTGGTTCCGCCGGGTGATTGGGCATTGGCTCCGGACGCGAACCGAGTCCCAGCATGTGCCCGACGTTCGTATCGGGCGGTCGCTCTGTGACGGTGACGCCTACGCTGACGTGCTGGAGTCGGCGCTCGACGACGGTGGTGAGCCTGCGAAAACGACTGTCGCGCCGCTGGTTTCGCCTGCGTGGGAGAAGGTGCCTGGGTTCGGTCGGCACGTCCTGGTGTGCCGGGGGCCGCGCTGTTCGGCGCAGGGGTCGGGCGAGTCAGCGCGTGTTCTCGACGCCGAACTCGAGGCGCGCGGCCTGGGCGACGACGACGTTCTCGTCACTGTGACGGGTTGCCTTTTCCCGTGCGCGCAGGCTCCGGTGGTCGTCGTGTATCCGGATAACGCCTGGTATTCGGGGCTCACGGCCGACCGCGTCGCGGCGGTCGTAGATCAGCACCTCGCGGGAGGTACGCCCATTTCCGAGTGGTTGGGTGAGCGCACTTAATGGCGGCTTGCTCGGTCGTTAACTGCGAAAGCGGCCGGGAGGTTCAGCCTTGGCGTATCGCGCGCGGGTGATATACCGGGTTCGTGCGAATCGCATGACCGAAATGACCGCAATAAGGAGTGACAAACATCACCACTGGCAATAAACGTGACGCATCACACTGGGTGATCGTTTGGTCGATAACCTGTCGGCGACAGCCATCCACCTGGCTGACGACGGGGCAAACCTCACGAAGGGACCGTTCGTTGCGAGTCACAACCACACCCACACGCAAATGCGTGACGACGGGCGTCGCGCTCATTGGCGCAGGCGCAATCGCACTCACTCCGCTGGCCAACACCGCGCCAGCCTTTGCCGCAGAACCCGAAAGCCCGATCTCTGCTGGGCTCGGTGTCCTGTTGAGCCCACTCGGTGAGTACACCGGACTCCTGCAAGGTGTGTTCACGAACTTGGGGCCGCTGATCGGCGACGCTATCGGCCCGGGGATGCCGATCCTTGAGCAATTGGTCGCCAACCAGATCGAGACCATCACGGCTCTGGCTAGCGGTGGTACTCAGGTGGCAGCCACCATGACCCAGATGCTGACCAACTTCGCGATCCCCAACCTTATCGAGGCGGCGGAAGCCCTTGCTGCCGGTCAGGTCGATGAGGCGCTTGTTAAGGTCTTCAACGGTGTGGTTATGACCGGCCTGTTCCCGATGATCGGCCTGATCGGGCCGCTGGGCAACGCCGTTCAGCAGCCGTTGACCAACCTCCTGGGCCTCAGCAAGTCGGCCACCATGTTGGGGGTCACGATGGGCTTGGGAGCAATCTCCATGGGTATCGGCACCGTGTACAGCACGGGCAATTCAGTGCAGCCGATCATTGACGCACTCAAGGCGGCCGACCCAATGGCCGCCCTCCAAGCACTTGTTGTTGCGCCAGCAGTATTTGCCAACGGAATGCTGAACGGGTCGCTCGAAGAAGGTATTCCTGGCCTGCTCACCGACGGTGGCATTATCAAGGCGATCATCGGCGCGCGGGACTTGATTGCTGGCGTTCTCGGCGCTCCCGCAGGCCGGTCGGCTGTGACCGCCGGTGCGTTCTCCCTGGACACCGGGGAGTCCGCCGCGAACACGGTGGCCGTGACGCTTCCTGATGCAGCACCCGTTGTGGACGCTCCGGATGTTCCTGCTGCAACGGCCGCTCCGGAAGCCATCGTCGACGATGCCCCGGCCGCAGTCGAAGTCCCGGAGGTTCCGGCACCTCCTGCTGAACTGCCATCCGTCAGTGAGGCACCCAGCGATCCGGTCAGTACCGCGGACGTCGGTGGTGGAGACCTTGTCAGTGCGGGAGCTGGCGACACCAGTTCAGGCGGTGACGTCGGCCTCGGATAGCGGCTCTAAGTGCGACTGCGCCTCGTCCCCAACCTGGGGGCGGGGCGCAGTTGTTGGGGTTGGGGGGTCAGCGGCTCCTCGATGCTCTCCCTCGCTGCAATCGGTCGACGAAAATTGTCAGACCCTCGCGATAGTCTTCACACATACAAGCGAATAAAGAGTGAACTAGTCCACCAACTAGTTTACGAACAGTGCGAGGAGGTGACCCCGATGGACCTAACCCAAGCAGTTGCCGAGCTCGCCCCGGCTGAGCTTGCCACCCTGGCCAGCACGGTCGCCACCCACCTGGCGGGCTCGGTGTTCACCGCCTCCACCGAGGGCCAACTCCTCGAAACCGCCGAGATCCTCGAGCGGGCCAACCGCCAGTTCGACGGCGCCACCTCGGCTTTGCTGGCCGAGATCTCCGATCGCAGTGCCTACCGCAAGGCCGGGTTCCTGTCCTTGCATGCTTATCTTGCTGGGGGTTTGCGTCTCGGTGATGGGGAGGCCAAGCGCCGCCGGATCACCGGTGCAGGCATCGCCCGCCTGGCCAATTTGCAGGGTGAGACTCTTCCGCCGGTGTTTCCGGCCACCGCGCAGGCGGTCGCCGACGGCGCTATCGGCGCCGACCACGTGGTGGTGATCGACGAGGTGATGCGCAAGATCCCCAGTGCGGTCGACCCGCAGGTGCAGGCCGGGGCTGAGGCCCAGTTGGCCGAGGTCGCCCGGGACCTCACTCCGGCGGGGGTCCGCACGGCCGGGCACCGATTGTTGGCCCACCTCGACCCGGACGGGGCGCTCACCGACGAGCGGGACCGCAAACGGCTCCGCCAGTTCGGGCTCGGCGGGCAAGACCAACGCCTGATGAGCAAAGTTCGGGGCTACCTCACCCCCGAACTTCGGGCCCGGTTCGAGGTCATGTTCGACTCCTGGGCCAAGCCCGGGATGAACAACCCGGCCGACCCAGCCTCCCCACGCGGGGCTGCTGAGGCTGCTGATCCGGCCGCCCTGGCTGCGGCGGCCGAACGCGATGACCGTTCGATCGGCCAACGCCAGCACGACGCCCTGCTGGCGCTGCTGGAGGCCGAGCAAGCCCTGCGGCCCGGCGCCGGCCGGGCGCTCTCCAGCGAGTTGGTCGTCACGGTGACTGACCGGGAGTTGGCCGAGCAGGCCGGAGTCGCGCTGACCGCGACCGGCACCCGCGTTCCGGTGGGCGAGCTCGTCGAGCTGGCCGCGGATGCCATCCCGCATTTGGCGGTCTTCGCCGACGCCACGGGCCAGCCCCTGTACTTGGGTCGGGGGTCGCGGTTGGCCAACAAGCCCCAACGGCTGATGCTTTTCGCCCGCGACCGCGGGTGCACCGCACACCGGTGCAATGCCCCGTTCGCCCGGACCGAGGCGCACCATTTCCCGGATTGGGTCGATGGTGGTCCCACCGATGTGGACCATTTGGGTGCCGCGTGCGGGCGGCACAACCGCAGCGTGGGCAAGAACGTCGGGGCGTGGGAAACCAAACTTGTTGTGGACGGCCCCGCCCGGGGCCGGGTCGCTTGGCGGCCCCGCACCCCCGGCAGGCGTGCCGCGTGGCGGGTCAACCCGACCCACCACGCGGAGTTGTTGCCGGTGAACGGCCCGCACGGGCCGCCGGCTCCGGAGGATTCTCGGCTCGAGGCCCACCTCGAGCACCTGTTGGGGGCGTAACCCGCCCGACCAGCCGGACACCCCGGCCGGTCGGGGGATTCGTCGTGCGCCCATCCGGGTGACGCTTGCCGCAAACGCAACTGCGCCCCGTCTCCGAGTTGGAGACGGGGCGCAGCTGTGAGGCAAGAGTGCTAGGCCGGGGCCAAGACCTGCGTCGGGCTGTCGTCGGTGGTCTGACCGTCGGTTGACTCCACGAACTTCCGCCGCTGGTAGCGGGTTGCCGCGAAGGTTGCGACGGCACCAACTACGGCGATCAACAGCAAGCTCACGAAGGTCGGCCAGAAGCCGGACACGCCGTTGAAGGCTGCGATGTATCCGTGCTGGACCAGCGTCATCGGGGAGATCCAATGCAGCCACTGGAACGGCGCCGGGACGGTTTGGACCATCCAGATACCGCCGTACGAGAACAGTTGCAGCATCATCCACGACAATGAACTCAAGGCTCCAACCACATAGCCGAACAGGGTAAACAGCACTGAGATCAGAGCCACGTTCATTAGCGTCGCCGCGATGGAAATTAGGATCACTTGCCACAGGTGCACCGGATCGGGCGCCGGGCTCAGTGCCAACCACGCACCGATGCCGACAACCAAAACACCAGCCAAGCTGATCGCGCTAACGAGCAGGCCTCGGCGGGCTGTGGCGCGGAAGTTGCGGGGCGTCTCGTCCTCGTTAACGAAGCGCCATCCGCGGAAGCTCATGAACGCGATGATCGGGATTAGCATCGTCGCGATGATCAGGATGATCGTCGCGCCGCCCGGACCGAAGAACTGTGCCTGGGCAATGTGCTTTGTTTCCTTGGCGACCGGCGTCGAGATCAGCTGGGCCAGCGAAACGCGGGCAGCTTCGTCGCCGAAGTCGGGTGCCTTCTCCGAGCCCGCGACCAATCCGGTGCTGAGCTTGGTGGCACCGGCGTTGAGCTTGTTGGCGCCGTCGCCGACCTTCGCGACACCGGCCTCGAGCTTCGTCAGACCAGCGGAGAGTTCAGCCGAGCCGGAGGCCAACTGTGCTCCACCGTCGACGAGCTTGTTGACGCCACCGCGGTACTGAGCGTTCGGATCGGTGAGTTCGTTCGCGACCTGGCGGCTACCGGCCTGCAGCGCCTTGAGGCCTTCGATCAGTTCGGTGACCTTCGACAACTGTGCAGAGTTCGGGACTGCGGCCTGCGCCTGCTTGAGGAGCGCCTCAACCTCGGCGAGCGGGATGTTGCCAGCAAGGCGTTCGATGCCGTCGGCGATCTGGGTTGCGCCGTCGCCGAGCTTGTCAGTTCCAGCCTGCAGGGTCACGAGACCTGCGGACAGCGTGCCTGCGCCAGCGGCGAGCTTGGCTCCGCCGGCCGCGGCCGCGGCTGCACCCGGCTGCAGTTCGTTGTTGATGCCGTCGGACAGGGTCTTGGTTCCGTCAGAGAGCTGAACCGATCCGTCTGCCGCAGTCCGGAGACCGTCGCCGAGCGACTGCACGCCGTCTACGAGCCCGCCAACCGTGGTGGTTGCGACACCCTTGAGGACCGACTGCTGGATCTTCTCCATTGCGGCGCCACCGATCTGGGAAGCCTTCAACGTGTTGTAGTCGTTGAACGTGACCGTGATCAGTGCGGGTGCATCAGCGACGGTCGCGATAGTGCCGAGCGTTTCGCTGAAGTTCTCCGGGATTTGGAGGACAAAATAGAAGCTGCCGTCGCGCAAGCCCTGGGAGGCCTTCTGCGGGCTGACGATCTCGAAGCCGAGCGGCTTCGACTTCATCAAGCTCGCGGTGACGCTATCGCCCGCTTCAATCTTCTCGCCGTCTTTGACGAAGCCGGTGTCGCTGTTGACGATCGCGACGGGCATCTGGTCGACCTTCTTGGTCGGATCCCACAGAACCCACATATAGACGGCCGCTAGGACCAGGGGGATGGTGACCAGAAGGGCAATGATCAAGCGGACGAGCCGCGACCTTTGCATCTTTGGCAGTGGTTGCGCGGTGCTCGGTGGCTGCACGGTTGACATGGGCTGCTCCGGGAAATCAGGCATCGGAGCGCGCCAGGCGTTCTCGGGACTTTGGGTCGTCAAGTTTGCGGCGGCCCGAAGCTTCGGGAATATCGGGGTAAAGGTAGCGAACCCGTCACTAAATTACCCGTCAGTAACGAAGGTTACCTCAATCCGACCAATCGCGCCTCCGCGTACCTACTTGTCGATGAGTTCGCGAGCGGGGTTGTCGTTGCGGTACAGGTTCATGTACTCCGAGACGCGGGCTGGTCGCTCGGTTGGCACCAGTAGGTGCGGGCTTGGGTATGCGCCTTTGGCTTCGAGGCGGCGGTTCACCGTTGCCTGGTTTGCCATGGCGATGAGCGATGCGACGAGGAGAACGGCCCAGGCGATGGCAGTTCCCACCTTCATGGAGGTGGACATGTCGAAGGCCAGGCTCATGAGGAACAGGCAGAGCAAGATGAACTGCGCCAGCATCAGCACGTAGCCGATGAATAGCGGGATGACCTTCGCGTCGCGTTGGGTCGAAGACATGTGGAGGCCTCCTGGGTGAAAGAATGTCAGACGCTCCGGTTGAAACGCTACATGTAGCGTAGCGATACAGTTGGTGTAGCGTCGAATCGTATGTTTCTGATCACTCGACGGTGGGGGTTCCAATGGCGACACCGCGCTCCGCTGGCTCGGCCAAGATTGCCGATGCTGCGCGTGAGCTCCTGAGGACCAAGGGGCCGTCGGCGGTGACGATCGAGCGGGTTGCCGCGCAGGCGGGCGTCGCACGGACCACCGTGTATCGACGATTTGCCGACCGTGACGAGATGCTGACCGACGCCCTGAAGGAACTCGCTGATCCGCCGGGGCCCGAGGAGCACGACATTTCCGGGGAGGGGCGGCTCCGGTGGGTGGTTGAGCATGCTTCGGCAATGATCCTCGACGGCATCGGCTTCGGCGGTTTCGCGGCGCTGCTCTCGAATGCCGATCCGGCCTTCTCGGCCACTTTCCGGACCGTGCTTCAGGTGCACCGTCGAGCGTTGGCCGAAGAACTCGAGGCTGGCGTCGCAGATGGTTCCCTCCGCCTGCACGGCGACATTGAGACGATGGTCGATTCCATCGTCGGCGCCCTCCTCGCCGAATATGGGCGCACGGGCGCTATTGCCGATGACTGGGTGGATCGACTGGTTGCGTTGCACCGCGGCGTGGTTATGGATGGGCGGTAGCCGGCGGCTCAATCAAGCCATGTTCGCGTACTTAAACGGCGTTCGCGTCGTGACCGACAACGCGAACGCCGTTTAACTACGCGGACGCGTCGTCGAGGGTCGGGCATGTGAGTGCGCATTACGCGGACACCCCTTCTGGAAGCGACACTTCCGGATAATCTGCGACGCATGCTCACGTGGAAGCCGGTGCCGTCGGATGCTGACGTCGTTGCACCTGATGAACGACTGTCGTGGCCGCGAACCATCGGCATTGGCGCGCAGCACGTTGTCGCGATGTTCGGCGCGACGTTCCTGGTCCCGGTTCTGACCGGATTCCCGCCAGCGACAACCCTGCTGTTCTCCGGCATCGGCACCGTCGTTTTCCTGCTCATCACCGGGAATCGGGTGCCCAGCTATCTGGGGTCGAGCTTCGCGGTGATTGCCCCGGTGCTCGCGGCGGTCGGATCGCACGGCACCGGAAGCGCGCTGGGCGGGCTCGTCGTCTTAGGTGCGGTGCTGGTGGCTATCGGCGTCGTGGTTCATTTGGTCGGCACGCACTGGATCGACGTGGTGCTTCCGCCGATCGTCACCGGTGCCGTTGTGGCGCTCATTGGGTTCAACCTCGCTCCGGCCGCCAAGGATAACTTCGAGAAAGGGCCCATCGTCGGCATCGTCACCTTGGTGCTGATGGTGGCGATTCTGGCGTTCTTCCGTGGCCTGATCGGCCGGCTGGCGATTTTTGTTGCGGTGATTGCGGGCTATCTGCTGGCATTGGCGATGGGCGATGTTGATACGTCCGCGATTGCAGCTGCCCCGTGGATTGGCCTGCCAGATTTCGAGACCCCGACGTTTCACCTGGCCGTTCTGCCGCTGTTCCTTCCCGCTGTGATCGCGCTGGTCGCGGAGAATATTGGACACGTCAAGTCGGTTGCGCAGATGACCGGTCACGATCTTGATCCGGTGACCGGCCGCGCCCTGATCGGCGATGGCCTCGCCACGATGATTGCCGGTGCTGGCGGCGGTACCGCGACCACCACCTACGCCGAGAACATTGGCGTCATGGCGGCCACGCGCGTTTACTCCACCGCCGCATATTGGGTCGCGGCGGCGGTCGCGATTGTGCTGTCACTGTGCCCGAAAGTCGGCGCGATTATCTCGGCCACCCCACCGGGTGTGCTGGGCGGCGCGACGGTCGTGCTGTACGGGCTCGTCGGCATCCTTGGTGTCCGGATCTGGCTTACCAATCACGTCGACTTCTCCCAGCCGATTAATCAAATGACCGCAGCCATCCCGCTGATCATCGGCATCGCCGACTTCACCTGGCAGATCGGCGATCTCACGTTCACCGGGATCTCACTCGGCTCCGTGGCCGCGCTGCTCGTCTACCACGGCATGCGGCTGATGAAGGCCGCGCGCGATGCGGTCGGCGGCGACAAGATCCCTAGTGAGCCATGAAGAGGATCTCGTTGCGGGAGTAGTCCTTACCGGGGTGGTCTTCGGCAAGGTGCTCCTGGGCCTTCTTGACGATGTCGTCCTCGTTCTCGCCCTTGAGTGCCACGCCGCACGGGCAGTTCAGTCGGGTCTTCTCGCGCATGATTGCCGTCCTCCGGTTGTCGACGATGGTGTTTCCACAGTCTTGTGTTTCTGGTGCCACGGGCCGGTGGCACTTGGCACCAAGGATAGTCGCGTGGGGCATTCGCGTAGTTCGGCTGGGTAACGGTGGGTAGTTTCGCGTTGGCGACGTGACTCTCGCCGGTGATGAAGAAGTGCTGGGCCAGATCGCACCTAACAGCGACCGGGTAGGCTCCGACCAGCCGTTCCGCCGCATCGATCAGGTTTGCCGGTCCGGGAGCCAGGCATTCCCGAGCACTGGGGCGTAGGGGGTCGGAGCGGCGGCAGACCGACGCTGACGGCAATCTCGGCACCAACACCGAAAATCGCGGTGCGCCTCGACCCGGACACCTACTCGTCGTTCCGTAGTTCGGTAGAACTGCGCGACCCACGGCCCGCAGATCTTGCCACTTACCGGCAGATGATGGTCAACCTCGATCCGCCCGATCACTCGCAGTATTGAGCGATTGTCCCGTCAACGGAAGTACTTCTGGTAGCGGGCGTAGGGTACCTGGCCCGTGGGGCTGGCTTCGATAGCCCGCGCGACGACCGGCGGGATCGGCGTCCAGTAGGCAGGCATCGCCGCAGCGAGCCGGGGACTGACGATGTAGATGAGCGCAAAGTTCACGATCCACAGCGGGGGAGCCATCGACATGCCGACCGTCGACTTGACGCCGCCCTTGGTGTTGGTCACCAACTGTGCTGTGCCCGAGATCTGCTGCGCGACAAAGCCAAACGGCACTTCTACCGTGTACGCCGATCGGTAAAGCGCGGCCAGGGTGTGCGTGGCGCCATTGGCACGCAACCACTGGCCCACATACCCGCCGGGTGCGATCAGCGTATTGACCTGGCGAGTTGGCGCGTCGGCGTTGGCGGGGCTCTGCAACTGTCCCCGCGTGTTCACGTAGACGCCGTAGCTGCCGAGCACTGACTTCGTGATCTGGCCGTCGATCTTGGACAGCATGGGGCGTCCGACGGTGTTGGTGAGGATGAGGATGGAGGCGTCGATGGTCTTGGCGGCCTGACGGTTGCCGCCAACCCCGCGACCGCTCACCAGGTCGCGGGACTGTTTCTCCGACAGTGCATCGTTGCGGTGCAGGCCGATCCTGGCGGCGATTGCGTCCGCGGCCTTCTGGCCGAGCGGCTGATTGAGCTGCCCGGGCCTGGTCAGCTTGGTCGGCGCGACGTATTCGAAAGCCGGGGCACCGGAGAATGGGAGCGCGAAACCGGTGGTCGATGACGGTGCCGCATGCGCGGCCGGGAGTCCAGTGAGGGAGAGTATGCCGACTGTTAGCAAGGCCAGGAATGCGAGGCGTTGGGCGGAACGCACGCCACGCCGCTCACGGAAGTTCTGGAGACGCTGTGATCTGGACATTGGTAGTCCTTTCAGACGTGCTCGGCGGGTGAACTCATCACACACCACGGACGCGGGGATCGCAGGAGTTCCGGCATCACGGCGGTGGTTTATCGCATCCCCGAACGGACCGCGGCAACGCCTTAACGGGTGAGTTCGGTTAGCTTCCCCAGCGTGTCGACGAACTCCTCGATGTCGTTAACCACAGTCTTCGTCGCGTTGGATTCCTGCATTAAGCCGACGCACTGGCCGACGCGTCGCCTTTGCTGGGTTGCGCGCGAGCCGGGGACTCGATGAGGCGATCAATGTCGTCAGCGCGGCGGCACCGCTGGGAGACACGGTTCTCGAGTTCTTTCTCACCCGGGGCCTGGGAATCACCTGCGGTTTGAGATTTGCCTCTCCCTTCCGCTCGACGGCAGTGGAGGGATGTCGAGGTGGATCTACCGACGCGTTCGCGTACTTCCTCGGCTTCCGCTCCGTCTGGGACGGAGCGAAGACCAACGAACTACGCGAACGTCAGCCTCGCTGGCTGCGACGTTCCAGGTATCCGGCGATCGACGACACTGCTCGCTCCAGCACCGCGCCTTCGGGTAGGCAGACGATGCGGAAGTGGTCGGGCTCGGGCCAGTTGAATCCGGTGCCGTGGGTTACCAGGATGTGTTCGGAGCGGAGGAGGTCGAGGACAAATTCTTCGTCGCTGTCGATGCCGAACAGTTCCCTGTCGACCTTCGGGAAGCAGTAGAGGGCGCCGCGCGGCGGAACGCAGCTCACCCCGGGGATGGCGTTGAGGGCGTCGGACGTTAGGGCAAGCTGCTGCTCCAGGCGGCCGCCCGGATCGATGATCCCCGCAGGCATCGTCGAATTGGCGGTTCCGGCGTTCAGAGCCACTGGAATCGCGTGCTGGCCAACCACATTGGGGCAGACGCGCATGTTGGAGAGCAGGGTGATGCCCTCGAGGAGGTCGCGGGCGTTCTCCACCGGACCGGTCGCGACAACCCAACCGGCGCGGTAGCCGCAGACGCGGAACGATTTCGACAGACCGCCGAACGTCAGACAAAGAACATCGTCGCCAGCGGCGAGCGCGGCATGGTGATGGCGTGCATCGCCGAAGACGAGGTCCTCGTAGATCTCGTCGCTGAGCAGCACCAGGCCGTGTCTGCGGGCGATGTCGGCCATGCCGCGAACAGTCTCCGCGCTGTAGACGGCGCCGGTGGGATTGTTCGGATTGATCATCACCAACGCTGTGGTCCGCGGGGTCACCTTCGACTCGATGTCGGCGAGCGACGGATTCCAACCGTTCTCCTCGTCGGCCAAATAGTGCACGGGCACGCCGCCGGTGAGGTTCACCGCACCTGTCCACGTGGGGTAGTCGGGGGCGGGCACCAAGATCTCGTCGCCGGGGTTCACGAGCGCTTGCAAGGTCAGGGTGATGAGTTCGCTGACGCCGTTGCCGAGGAACACGTCGTCGGGCGACACGTTGGGTACGTTGCACCGCTGGTAGTGATTGGCGACGGCCTCGCGGGCGGGCAGGATTCCGCGGGAATCGGAGTATGCCTGAGCCGAACCGAGACTCGCGGCAACGGCGTCGACGATTTCCGGTCGCGCGTCGAGCCCAAACGGGCGCATGTTGCCCAGGTTGAGTCGGAGTACGTCGTGGCCCTCGGCTTCCAGGCGCATGGCCTCGGTGAGGATGGGACCGCGGACGTCGTAGCGGACGTTGCGGAGACGGTCGGACTGGCGGAAAACCTTCATGTCGTCATTCCACCCGGAAAGTGGCGGCGCTGGAAGGTCCATTTCCCACAATTTTGGGGGACCACTTAGGGTGGTCGTATGGCGCGCACTGTTGGTCCGGGTTCCCTCGTCCTCGGGGACGTCTCGGGGGCTGCCGATCTGGTGGGGGCCATCGTCGACCGAATTGCCGACGGAGCACTCTCCGACGGTGACCGGTTGCCGTCGAGTCGTGCGCTTGCCGAACAGTTGGGGGTGTCTCGGGGGACAGTCGTGCGGGCGTTCGATGAGCTCGCGGCCGCGGGTTTCATTGTCGCCGTGCACGGTTCGGCGACACGGATAAGCGACGGGGCCGGCCAAGCTGCGCGAGCCGGGGCACGGACTCGCGAAGTTCAAGACCCGGCGTCGGCGACCGCGTTTGTGCCGCGGCAGGGCCGACCGTTGCGCGACCTACGCCCCGGCATCCCCGATGCGACGTTGGTGGACGAACGCGCGTGGCGCAGTGCCGTGCGGAAAGCGGCGGCGGAAGGGCTGGCCGGGCTGAACCCTTGGGAGGAGCCCAGTCCGCGGTTGCGTACCGAGTTGTCCGGACACCTACGACGGCACCGCGGTATGGGGGCTGCCGACCCGATGCTGTTCGACAGTTCGCGTTCGGCCATTGCGGCGCTGTGTGCGGCGTTCGTCGCAGAGGTGGGGGACGTCGTATTTCATACCGAAGATCCGGGGTATCGCGGCGCAGTGCTGATGGCTCGTGAGCAGGGGCTGCAGGTGCGGTTCCACCATGTTCATCCCGACGGTATCGATGTGGCCAATCTCGGTGACCAGCCCGCGATCGTGTTCACGACCCCGGCGCACCAGTATCCGCTGGGCCATCGAATGAGCGTTGATCGGCGGGTTGCGCTGGTGGAGTGGGCGCGTCGTACGGGGTCGTTGGTGATCGAGGACGACTACGACGGTGAGTTCCGCTACGGCGTCGCGCCGCTGCCCGCGTTGGTGACGTTGCCGGGTGCCGCCGAGTCGGTGGCGTATGTCGGGACGTCGTCGAAGTCGTTGGCACCGGACCTCCGGGTTGCGTGGTGTGTGCCGCCGAAGGCGATGCGGCGGTCGGTGGAGCGGTGGTTGGCGGTGCATCGTCGCGGGCCGTCGTCGTTGCCGGCGGATGCGTTGGGCCACTTCATTGGTTCGGGGGCGATGGACCGTCATTTGGCTCGCGCCGCCCGCGTCTATAGCGATCGTCGGAGCCGGTTGGTGGCCGCGCTCAAACGCGAATGCCCCAACCTCGCGGTGACCGGCGTTGAGGCCGGCCTGCACTTGTGCGTGTTGCTGCCGGGATACGACGACGCCACTGTGGTTACCGCTCTTGAGGAAGCCGGTTGGCGTACGCGGTCCCTGAGTAGCCAGTCGGAACGGTATCCGGTGCCGGGGTTGGTGCTGAACTACTCGCGACTTGGTGGTCGGGATGCGGAGGAGTTCGCTGGGGTGTTGCGGGCGGTGCTTGGGGTAGGGGGGAAGTAGGGGACCGGCCGCGTTCGGTCGCCTCACGGCGAAAGGCGCAACGCGGCTCCAGCCGAACGGAACTCCGCGAAGGCAATGGGTTGAGCCCGGGGGACACGGAACGCGACCGATCCAGCTGAGTCAACATCAGCGGCCCACTGGGTATTCCGGTTCGCAGAGAATGTGCGAGGCGACGAGCGGTGGTTTGCGAGCTCGACGGCGAGGTCGTGCGTCTTCTGGACGAGGTGTCAGGTCTGCTAGTTCATCGCACTAACGGTGGTGGGCCGCAACGGTATGGCACCGTTGCGGCCCTTCGTGATTCACCGGGAAGTTCGTTAGCGCGGAGGCAAGTATCGGATGGCAACGTAGCGGGACCCGTAGCTGAACTGACGAAGGGGATCTGCCAGATAGGGTGGGTGCCTGCACCACTTGGGACAACGGAGCCGCGTTGTCGGCGCCGACCAAACTTGCATGCTTGTTGGACCAACCGGTGAGGTTGGGTGCGGAGACGATTATGTTCGGGCCTCATCGTCCAGCCATATCTCGTTCGGGAGGAACATAACGCCGCCAGGTGATCCGTAGAGTAGGCGGTGGCTCGCCTGATCGGCGAGCTGGTCCAGATGCCGCACCGTTGCGCGCAGCGCGACTGCGACTGCCGATCTGCGGATATGTTGAGATACGTCCGAGGCAGCTGATCTGTTGACTGCTGACCCGCTGCTGTCCGCCGATGTGATTGAGGCTAGCTCGTCGAGGCCCGCAAGTTCCACGAGGTTGCCAAAGGCTCCGATGAGGCTGCGGTCGGTGCGCTCAATGAGGCGTTGAGCGACCGGACTGATCCAGCGTTCCCTTCCACCCGAACGTGTCATGGTGTCGAGCATTTCGATGTGCGGACGGTAGCTGGTGGCCATAGCGGCCAGAGGGCGCAGCGCATCGTCGAGTTCGTTGATCCGTTGCCGGTGAAGATCGCTGTCCGCCTCGCGGAGACGTGCATCATGCTCAGCCTTCAGGGATTCCTCGGCCTGAGTGTGGTATTTGTGAAAATCGGGTGCTGTCAAGATTTGTGCGGTCATACGGAGCACTTCGAATTCCTGCCACACTGCGTCGCACCGTGCCTGGCTGAGACCGAGCGCTTCACGTACTGTCCCGGCGAAGCGGTCTCGCATCGGCTGGCGCAGACTGTCGCTTGCATTGCCGTTCTGCCGCGCCCAGTCCGTGATTGCGAGCAATGCCCTGTCAGGTCGGTCGTCGACGGTTGGCACGGTGAAGATCTGCACAAGGGTGTCGTAACGGTTTGAGGCGACCGCGCCGAGCCCGGCAGCGTAGACCAGACGAGTGGCGACGAGTGTTGGCAATTCGAGCGCGATGGTGTGGCCGCTCGCCCGGGTGACGTGTGCCCATTGCTCGATGAGGGGCAGCCACCACCGATCGGTGTCGGTCGTTCCCCACTGCGCCAGGGCCGCTGTCGCGGCCACCGGTACGGTGCATCCTTCGTCAATCTGGGCTACCAGTGTGTCGTATTCGCTTTCGCCGGTGAGGTTGAAGTTGGCGATGTTAAGCGCATCGATTCCTTCCAGACGTCCGACCTCGGCGGCGAAGGTGTCGTGGGCGGTGATGGCTGGCTGTGTACCGGCAAGATCGCGCTTGATTCGGTCGACGACCACGGCGGCGGTCAGTGGCGCGCGTGCTCGGCGGGTGCGCATCACCGTCACCGCGTCGGCTAGTCGAGTGAAGGCTTCGTCAGCGGTCGTCTCGAAAGCTTGTACGCCGAGGGCTGTGGCGACCTCGCGGGCGTCGCCACGTAGTGGGCTCGGGTTGATCCAAGCGGAGGTATAAAAGCGTCGGTAGTGTTGGCGCAGAGTGTCGCGCAGTGCATGGTCCCATTGCGCGGACCATCCGGCGATCAGCATTCCATGAGAGGACACGATGTCGCGCAGCAGTACGTGCATGTGCGGCTTGTAGGTGCCTAGTTCATCGTCCGTGTTCAGCATCGAGCTGGCGTCACGGTAGCTGCCATGTAGATGCACCACACAGCACTCCAAGGTGTGCAGTGGAGGCAGTCCTTCTGCGGCGCCGTCTGTGGCCACAACGACCGGTTCGATGCCGACCTCGCGGAGCGCCGCCTCGAAGAGGTGGTCGAAGTTCATTGTCACGATTACTCGCACGGTGCCCTCAGCGACCAGTCGCGCGATAGCTCGATGGGCGGGTGTGGGGTTGGGGAGCGCGGCCGCGTCCTCGGTGGCGGTGGGTTCGAAGAACTCACGTAGCACCGCTCCGCGCTCATGTGGCGCTGGAGCGACTTCGGTAAGGATGCCGCCGTAGGTGAGTGGCTTGGTGAAGGTCTTGGCGAACCAGTCCTCCACGGTGTCGCCAGTCAAGCTTGCCGCGGTGGCTTCGTCGCCCCGAATCCGGCACACTCGCTGCGCGAGTTCGACAACGATCTCCCACGCGGTCGGTACAACTCCGAATGACACTCCAGCGCCGGCGAGGACTGCATAGGCTCCAGGGGTGGAGTGCATCGAGAATGCAAGCGGTAGGTATGGGTCGTCGATCCCGGAACCTGCGGAGTCGGTCATGGCAGCATTCTATGAGCACGCCGGACAAAACTGCATGGTGCAGGTCGTAGCTCAGTGAATGCCTACTTCTCGGGTCGGTGACATGGAGCCCAATTAGCTTGTCGCCCGACGTCCGAGAACAAAAGTGGGCGATTGGCAGTGTCGGATGACAACGTGAGTGAGACTGGAGACAGTAGATGAGTCTGGGGACAGTTCCAGCCGCGCCGCCAGAGACTGGGTGCGGCCCTTTACTGGTCGGGGGACTTAACTTTTCCTTTCGGGCAGGCGGTCTTGTAGTTGGCGCGCTCTGGCCCGCTAGCCTAACCCGCACACCTGTACAGCCAAGAGACAAGAACGCGATCTGAGAGCCAAATACCTGTGAGCGCATCTGACCTGTCGATCGAAACGATGAAGCAGTTCAACAACTCCGGTTCGCAAGAGCACGTGACCGTACTGCTCGGCGCAGGCGCCTCGACTACCTCCGGACTCCCTGACTGGGACACTTTCGCGATTCGGCTTCTGCTTAAGAGCGGGGCAGTAATGGACGAGTCCATCGCCCGGCTTCTCCTGGAGAGACAGGACCCGATGCTGGTCGTGGAGGCTGCTCGGGCTGCAGATCCGGCGCGTTGGGACCAAAACCTTCGCGCTGCGCTTTACGAGGGCGTTGTTTCTGAAGAACCATCACCACTACACCTGGCCGCCGTGGGCAACCTACTCGACACGGAGGCTCCCGCTACAGATCTCGTCACGCTCAACTTCGACACGTTGCTTGAAAAAGCGATCGAACAGGAGACGGGAGGGAAGGTGGATTCGGCGACGACGGGTCGGCTTGAACGCGGGGTTCCGCACACCGTGCATCATCTGCATGGCGTGATTCAGCGATCTCGTGCCGAGCAGGTGATACTCACTCTCACTGAATTCTACGACGTGATCGCCGACAGTTCGGCATGGCAGGCGCAGTACATCAGAGAGTCGGTCACACGTGGTGCACTCGTCATCGCAGGCACCTCGTACCGGGACCCCGATCTTCGCCATTGGCTGCACGCGGCGCTTCGTGACAAGCCTGAGAATCGAGCCGCAATTGTTTTACTCGCTCGCCAAGGCTTCGCCATGACCAAGTCGCAGTTTGAAGCCACCAAATCGTCGCTAGCGGACCAGTGGCGAGCGGTCGGGATAGAGCCGGTGCTGCTAGAAGACCATGCAGACGCAGCTCAGATTATCCGCGAGCTCCGCCACATTCACGACGTCAACTACCTCGCTCCGCAGCAACGAGCGCGAGAGATCTGGGGACAGCACGCGTCCCAGTTCGAAGACTTGCAGGCAACCTACGTCGACCGCTTAGGGGAAGACGCGGAAGTCATGAAAGCTGAGCTGGACGTCGACAACTTGAACCTAACGCTCTGGATTGCGGACGGGGACAGCCACCTGGCGCGGTGGGCAGCGCACGATCGCGTCTACCGCAACCTCGAAGCGCTCCGTGCAGTCGAGACAGGGCATGACGGCCGATGGATTGCTGGGCGTGCTCTCGCCGGAGAAGAACTGCTGCACCAGGACCTGGTTCGGGCAGGCACTCACCGATGGGAATCGGTGATGGCACTCCCAATCGCAGTACCACACCCATATCTGCCTGCGGTTACCTCTGCGGTGCTCACGATCGGGCTACCGAAGCCAGCCGCGGAGTTCGCACCGACTGCGGCTATCTGGGGCGAGCAGCTCCAAGACATAGGAAACGCATGGGGCGAGCGTATCGGTTTCATAGGCTTCGAAGACCAGTGGTGAGCGGTATCGTAGGTGCCAGAGGAAGGATGGGTCGATGGAGAAACAGCGCAGCGGTTATCAAGACCTTGGCAACGGTACCTATCGAGTGAGCGGTGCCGTGCGCCGTAGTGCCGTCACCGGCCGCTTTGTTACAACCGGGAGCCGCGCAAACTCTGGCAGGGCTGTCTCCAAGAGTGTTACGGTCCGAAACCCTCGAACCGAGGTCGGCGGTAGCGCCCAAGGGTAGCGCCAGTTTCAGACTGCGCGACGCCGAGGCCACGTTTGCCCAGCCGTTTCAGTCCGGGTCAACCCCGGGAAGGTTGGCGTGCGGCGTGCCTGACCTCGGTGCCAACAAGCCTGGTGTGCGGACTGTGATCACCGATCCACACAACCTGATAGGCGTCAGTCGTTGTGACGGATGGAAGCGCTAATAGCTGCTCGGGAGTGGCCTGACCCGCGATGATCGGCGGCCGCAGCTTATGTTCGTGCATCGGCGAGTGCCGGATCGCCCTGGTGGGCGGCCTGTCATCGCACATTGATGTCATGGAGTGATGTCGCGGTTAACTGCCATCCGAAGCGAGGCTCTTCGGGGTTCAGTGGCGTGGCAGCCGACGTGGAGTTCTGGTGATGGAATTTTTACGCCGTTTACCCAGGCTGCCAGTCCAGACTTCGAGCGTCCGCAGCCACCTATGCCGCAGGCGCTCGAAGTCTGGACTGGCGACCTGGGCAAACGGTGAATTTCTGGACTGGGTTTGGTGGAAAGTCTGGACTCGCGTGCAAGGCGTTGCTGAGCTGCATGTTTGTGGTCGCCGGCTAGGTGCGCAGCAGTAGTCGACGGATTGGCCTCCGCGCGGGTGCCAGACCCTGATTGGCGGGCGAGGACCCGGGAGAGTTCGCTGGGACACTGCCTGACGGTGCTGGGCAGAGCAACGGGGGTCGACGTCTAGGGGCGGGCGACGTCGTTGGTGCACGCGGAAGGCTGCATGCGGCGACGGTTCCAGTGTTGACTACCCCAAGGGTTCGTGGACTGGTGCACATCGTCAGAATTGCTAGTTGGTTGCCATGCGTGAGTTTTGAGCGGGAGTGAAATGGCGAATCAGGCCAATTACGTTGATGGAGAGCGTAGTTCGGCACTTCTGTCACTGGTCATGCCGAGTTCGTGACCTACCCTAAGTTTGCTTATAGTTTGCTGGCGGATCATTGTGTGGTTGCATGTCTGGGTATAGCGATAGTCGCAGGGGGAAGTTCAGGGGCGTTGCTTCGTAGCTGACGAGGTTGTTTGGTACGGGGTTCGGGGTGTCTGGGGTTCTCTTTCTCGTTGTCCGAGGGAGATTTTGTTTATGCGCGTTGTGCGTGTTGTTTCGGTGTTGGCTGCGGTGGTGGCGTTGCTGCTCGGTGGTGGTGTGGCGGGGGCGGCACCGGGTGGTTCGTTTGCTGATCGGTCGATTGTGCGGACTTCTGACGATGGTTGGAAGGTGCACTTGGGCAAGTTTGGTGAGCGGGTGCATTCGGTGCCGGCACTAAGTAGTGGCCATGGTTCCTACGAAGCGTTCTTGGATTTGCGCGGGACCGCCGAGATCACCGGTCGCGGATCCTCACCGGTCGATGCTGCTGTGTTGACCACCGGTTTCCAGGTCGCGTGCCAGTGGCAGATGGATGGCGTTCAGGTCGGGGTCACGGGTGGGCCGACAGCTCAGATGTCGATCTCGTACCCGCCGGCAATGGTTATTGGCGCGCAGGTCATGCCAAGTATCTCCACGACGTTGCGGAATGGGACGTCGACGGATGTGAAGTTTGCGACCAAGCAGTTGCGAGGTCCGAAGGCTGGTGCCCGGATGGAGGGTGTGCGGGTGGAGATCTCCGGTTGTGTGGGTCTGGCTAAGCCGGCGGTCCGCGCGTATGTGCGGGTGGCGATGAGCACGGCGGTCAACGACAACACCTTCAGCCTCTACGGCAAGCCACATCACCTCTAACCTGCCGGGGTTGATCGACCAGTTCTTTTGTTCAAATTCCATGACGTCTTCAAGGGGGAATCTGTGAGTACGGGAACTGATGTGGGTGCTCGACACTCGGGGGAGAGTGTGGATGGTCAGGCCGCTGGGGAGGGGTCTG
Source organism: Gordonia sp. 34D (assembly GCF_056682775.1). Taxonomy (NCBI): domain Bacteria; kingdom Bacillati; phylum Actinomycetota; class Actinomycetes; order Mycobacteriales; family Gordoniaceae; genus Gordonia; species Gordonia sp. 34D. The sequence goes on from NZ_CM155293.1 coordinate 3,453,488, forward strand.
GGGCGGTGCCGGTGTGGACTGTCGTGTCGTTCATCGCTGCCTGCGCGTTGTTGGTGTTGGCGGCGATGAATCTGACGAATCTGGGTCCGTGGGCTGCCGAACACGGTCAAGTGTTGGTGTTTTTGGGGTTCTTTTTGGTGATGTCGATCGCCGGGCGTTGGTTCTGGTCCGGCGTCGACAGCATTGTCGGTGCGGTCCGCGGCAACAAGAACACCGAATAGGGCGCCAGCGCGATGAGGGGGAAAGCAATGTTTGTGGGGGAACAACGTCGCCGTCGGGGTGCGGCGGTGATTGCTGGGCTGGGGACCCTGGCAGTTTCGGCCGGGATTGCCGTAGCTGGGCTGACCGGTGCCGGTAGTGGTGCTGGTGTTGCTGGGGCTGATGCTTTGTGTGATCAGATGCGTGCGCAGTATGGGCCGGGTTGGCCGTGTATTAGCGTGCCGACGTATACCCCGCCGCCGACGATGCAGGCCCCACCGGAGGCGGGTGCTCCGGGTGCCCCATCGCAGGGTGGGCCGGTGATTGGTGGTGATGCTGGTCCGGGGCCTGGTGAAGGGAACGGGACCCCGATCGTGGGTGGCCCGACCCCGGAGTCGACGCCCAACGCTGGCACCGAACCGAGTTCGCCGGGGCTTTCGGAACAGAACGCTGCTCCCGGGGGAAGTCGCCCGGCAATCAGCAGCGTGGCACCGCCTACGCCGTCGCTACAACCATCGAGTCGGCCTGAGAATTCACATCCGTCGTCAAGTGTGGAGCGATCGCTAGAGGAAGACTCGTCATCCGATACCGGTTTCGCATTCTGGATCGTGGCTGGCGCTGCGGCATTCGCGGTCGGGCGACGTCGAGTGTCGTCATCTGGCTATTCCCGACCCCAGACCAAGATGGGCTCGATCGCAGTGGCCGCCGCAGTCCCACAGGCGGGGCCAAGTGGGAGCAATTCCGAATTGCCCGGGGCCGAAGACCATTGGAAGCCTGGCGACGGAGGGGTTGTTCCAGGTGTGGAGGGTCCCAGATCCGATGGCGAAGAGGACCGTCGAGAGGATCGTGATTTCGAACCGCAGCCGGAACCGGAACCGCAGCCGGAACCGGAACCGCAGCCGGAACCGGAACCGCAGCCGGAACCGGAACCGGAACCGCAGCCGGAACCGCAACCGCAACCGCAGCCGGAACCGGAACCGCAGCCGGAACCGCAACCGAATCGTCCGGAAGCTCCCGGATCGCCGGACACGGACGGAGGCTACGGCCCGGGTTCGGGTTCTCAGCGGCCGAACGACGCCCCCACGATAATCCCTATGCCGAACACGTATGGCCCTGGATCAGAGGGTTTCCCAGAAGGTGAAGGACAATTGCCGCCGTTGATCAAGGCGCTTCCTTTTTACCCAAATGCGCAGAACCCTGAGATTGGTGCTATTCCGAACGCTCCACTTTCACCAGGAGAACTAGAAGCAGATCCAGCGTTTGCATTTCTAATACCTGCTGGAATTGCTGCCGTCGTCACGGCAGAGACGCTTGCGTACCTTGCGTTCCTTTTGGCATCCGGGGTGACCATCGGCTATATGATGGCCAATCGTGACGAGATTATGGACGGGATCCTCAGTACCGTCATCGGCGCTAAATGGGTGGCTGATCAACTAGGTTCTGTTCTAGATAGGTTCTTCAGTGAGAACGCTCCAGAGACCCCGGATCTGGATCGTGCCAAGGAGGCGATCAAAGACCTTCCGAGGGGGAATAACAAGGGCGTAAAGATTGTTCCCGACGATGCCACACTGGAGGAGTTGTTTGAGAATATCTCTAAGGGAGGAGCAGAAGTTGAAATGCCAGGGTATGGAGGTGCAGTCCGGGAGATGCCTGATGGAACTAGGATCGGACTACGAGAAAGTTCCGAGTCGGGTGGTCGCACGATAGACATTATCCCGAGAAATGGAAAGCGATTTAAAATACATATTGGCTGACAGTATTAGGGGAGACTATGGGAATTTATGAAAGAATATTGGAAGATGGAATTTCCCTTGGCGTGGATGACTATATAGCGATACTGGAATTCTATTCATCTGCCAGAACGGTCTTGGGAACCTCTGAATTTGATCCCGAAAGTGTGATGGGTCCTGTCTTTGACTCTCTAATTGACGATGAAATGATGATTCCCGGCACTTTGGTAGGGGGGTTTAAGCCGTGGTCAGAAACTATGACGAAGGAGGTTGTAAAAGACAAGATCCGTCAGTATCTTCGCGAGAATGGAACTTGGCCAGATAGTGGTTTCGAAATATGGTTTAAACTAACCGATCGTGGAGTTGAGAGGGCTCGTCTGATTCCTGACTAAGAATCGAATCTCTGAATTTGAGTTACTGAAATTTGGATTCAATCATTCTTTGGATATCAGGGCCCGTTGATCTGTAATTCGTGGGTGTCTCTGCGGCAGTGACCCACGTGCGCGGGTACTCAGCGCTCTCTCACGACGTAGACGCGGCTCGGCCGATCGACGAGGATCTCGTTCGGTTGCTCAGGATCTGATCGCCGAGTACATGGAATCGGTAGCCGTGGGCTCTCGTGCGTCGTTCACTGCTGCGGGGTAGATCTGCTCGAACTTCGCTTGTCCGCGTCGGTCCAACGGATGTGGTCGATGAGAACTGTCCACGGTTGATCGAAGCCGCCACGTTGCTTCAAGTAACCATCACCGGCGAAGAGTTCGATCCGGTAGTGGTTGCGGTTGTCGGCAAGTTCTCCGATCCGCCGGATCGGGGCGTTGGAAGATCCGGGTGTCAAGTCTTTTGGCGACAACGCCTTCAGCCTCTACGGCAAGCCACATCACCTCTAACCTGCCAGGGTTGATCGACCAGGTCTTTTGTTCAAATTCTATGACGTCTTCAGGGGGGAATTCTGTGAGTACGGGAACTGATGTGGGTGCTCGACACTCACAAGAGAGTGTTGATGGTCAGGCCGCTGGGGAGAGGTCTGGGGCGGTGCCGGTATGGACTGTCGTGTTGTTCATCGCTGCGTGCGCGTTGTTGGTGTTGGCGGCGATGAATCTGACGAATCTGGGTCCGTGGGCTGCCGAACACGGTCAAGTACTGGTCTTTTTGGTGATGTCGATCGCCGGGCGTTGGTTCTGGTCCGGCGTCGACAGCATTGTCGGCGCGGTCCGCGGCAACAAGAACACCGAATAGGGGCGCCGGCGCGATGAGGGGGAAAGCAATGTTTGTGGGGGAACAACGTCGCCGTCGTGGTGCGGCGGTGATCGCTGGGCTGGGGACCCTGGCGGTCTCGGCCGGCATCGCCGTAGCTGGGCTGACCGGTACCAGCGGCAGTGCTGGTGTGGCTGGGGCTGATGCTTTGTGTGATCAGATGCGGGCTCAGTATGGGCCGGGTTGGCCGTGTATTAGCGTGCCGACGTATACCCCGCCGCCGACGATGCAGGCCCCACCGGAGGCGGGTGCTCCGGGTGCCCCGTCGCAGGGTGGTCCGGTGATTGGTGGTGATGCTGGTCCTGGGCCTGGTGAAGGGAACGGGACCCCGATCGTGGGTGGCCCGACCCCGGAACGGGGTAACCGGCCGCCAGCGAGCACGGGGCCGGGGAGGACTCCGGCTCCGGCCACCCTCGAGCGCGGTGCCGAGCAGGGGCAGCCTCGGTCAGTAGAAACGCCGGGACGTGCAGTATCGCCGGCAACACAAGAAGTTGGCAAGCGGGCGCCCGCGGAAACTGTGCAAGATGATCGACCAGATGGTGATGACGGTGGCGTCATTCCATTGGCGTTCTGGTTGTTGGCCGCTGCGGCTGCGGTGGGTGCTGCAAGTCCTCGGGCACGATCGGTACTTTCTCGAGGTGGATCGACTCGGGCGACGGTGGGGCCCTCACGAATGGTGCTCATCCATGACGAGTCCTCGCCGAAGACGTATCGGTTTGCGATGAATGTTCCCGACGGCGGCCGCACGACCGCTAATCCTGATGGGTCAGCAACCGTCTATGACAAGGGTGGCAATCCAGTTCGTCAGGTAGCCAAGCCGTGGGCCTTCGACGCCGCTGGGCGTCAACAGAAGACGTGGTACGAGGTTGCCGAGAATGGTGACCTTATCCAGCATGTCGAACCCGCGGATAACGCGTTGTTTCCGATCCTTGCTGACCCGGCAATGTTGCCATCGCCTGGCAACGACATTCCATGGGGGCCCGATCATCCCGACTGGGACCCGAAATATGACCTTGGTCGTCCCGACCTCCAGAAGTCAATGAAGGGCTCCCGTCGGGGGGACTGACGCTGGACCCTCCCAACGAGTTGCCCCAACTGCCCCCGGTTGAGAACCAGCCGGTCGAGCCGCCACCGGTAGAAACACCTCCCGTTGAACCACCTCCTGTTGAAACGCCCCCGATTGGCGGAACTGATCCTTCTGCGCCTACCTCGCCCGGTGCAACCGGCGACGGCGTCGTCGTATCGCCTGCGTTCGTAGTTCCGTCGCTTCCTCGGGTGATCCGGGAGCTCCCGGGAGTGGTCAAAAAGGTACCTGGCTCTTCGAATCTAAGAGTGCGTAGGGGCGCTTTGTGACGTGGCGGGCTGACCACAAGATGTAGGCGGGCCCTGTGGTGTGAAATGGAAGTTCCTCAACAGCCACACACACCAATCAGGACCCAATGAGCGAGCATACTTGCGATGTTGCCGACACGATCTGCCGAACCGTCGAACTCGGCCTCACGATCACCGACGCCGCCGTCGACCGCCACAACGACACCCACATCTTTGCTCGAGTTCTCGACCCCGATCCGCACTGTCCCGATTGCAACATTGCAGGTCAACTACGCGATCACGCCGACCGAGTCCTCACCGACATTCCCACCGCCGGGTACCCAGTGCGACTGCACATCGCCGTGCCGCGCTACCTGTGCAGCACCAGCGAGTGCCGGCGAACAATCTTTCGGGCCAACATCGAGCACATCGCCGCCCCGCGGGCAGTGGTCACCGCCAGGACCACACGGTGGATCCTGCAACGCATCGCGACCGACAAGATGAGCGTTGCCGCGGTCGCCAAGAATCTCTCCCTCGCCTGGAAAGTGGTCAACAGGATTGCCCTGCAAGCCTGCCGAGACCTGGCCTACGGCAGCACCCACCTCGCCAACGTCCGATACCTCGGGATCGACGAGCACAAGTGGAAACACGTTCGCGGACAAGGGGACCCAAGCTTCGTGACGGTGTTGATAGATCTGACACCGGTGATCGACGGAACAGGCCCGGCACGCCTGCTGGACATGATCGCTGGCCGGGAGAAGAAGTCGGTCAAGGCCTGGATCGCCGCCCGTGATCAGGCCTTCCAGGACCGCATCCAGATTGTTGCGATGGATGGGTTCACCGGCTACAAAACCGCCACGTCCGAACAGCTCCCGAAGGCTCGGGTGGTGATGGATCCGTTTCATGTGGTGCACCTAGCCGGAGCGAAACTGGACTTGTGCCGGCAACGGATCCAGCAACTGACCTGCGGTCACCGCGGACGCAAAAGCGATCCGCTCTATCGGATCCGGCGGATCCTGCACACCCGAACCACCCTGCTCACTGACAAGCAGAAGATTCGCCTCTTTGAGTCGTTGACCAGCCATGATGACCACGTAGCGGTCGAGGTGACCCATCAGGTCTATCAACAATTGATAGCGGCCTACGAGCATCGCGAGCGTCGTGAGGGAAAGAAGCTTATGTACAAAACGCTCAAACGAATCCACCAGGGCGTGCCCTCCGCGTTGGCTGAACTGGCGCAGTTGGGTCGTAGTCTCTGGGCCCGCCGAGCCGAAATCCTGGCCTACTTCGACACCGGCGTCTCCAACGGACCCGTCGAAGCCGTCAATGGCCGCCTTGAACACCTCCGCGGCATCGCCCAAGGATTCCGCAACCTCGAGCACTACATCTTGCGGTCACTTCTACATTCAGGTCAGTTCGAAGAACGGATCAACGCACTCTGAAATCCGAAGAGCCAGGTACCTGACGCGATCCGGCAGCTACCTCGATTCTTTACGCCGCGAAAAGGTGATCCTGGGTACGACGGCGGAATTGCGTTAGCGAAGTTACTGGAGGAGTTGAGAAAGAACCCAGATCCTGGGTCTCTCACCGATGCAGAACTCGACGAAATTCTCAAGAACGCCGAAGTTGCGCGCGAATGGGTTAAGGAGCTTCCGGATCCGGTAAGGGGACAATTTGAAGATGACTTAAATAAGCACAACGACCTGTTGGATCGACTCGAACAGGAACGTCGTGAACGCGACGGCCGTAGGATTTGGCCCGGGCCAAACGAAGGCGGTCCGCCGGGTAAGGACAGCCCAGATCCGAATGCGCCGGTTCAGCCGGGCGAGGGAGAAAATGGGCCGGATGGGCCGAGTCAGCCGGGTGATCCTGAACCAGGACCGGATTCACCGACGCAACCCGCGGATCCCGATCCAGGACCGGACGGGCCTGCACAACCCGGAGATCCCGATCCAGGACCAGACTGGCCTGCACAACCTGGGGATCCCGATCCAGGACCGGACGGGCCCACACAACCCGGGGATCCGGAACCAGGGCCCAGTACTCCCATGCCGCCGCAAATCCCGGATCCGGGAACGAATCAGCCAACGGAGCCAGCTCTCCCGGGCGATTCTGACGGTTCGGAAGGGACCGGCGGCGGCGAGCAGTCTGAAGGGGGTCTGACTCCGGCGCGGCCGGCACCGGAATTCCCCGATCGAGGGGTGCCAGGTGGGGTCACGCCGCCTGGTCAGAGGGTGCCTGAAACCACTGGGCCTCCGGTGCCGGGCGACGTTTCACCCGGTGTCCCGGGCGACCGTGTGCGCCCTGGTAGTCCGAGCGATCAGATCTCCGAGATGATCAGCAGTGCATTGGGCGCGATCATGCAGACTATTGCACCGGACGATCCTGCAGTCCGGGAACAGATCCTTGAAATTCTGGGGCCGATAGCAGACGACGCGCACGCTGCCGTGGAAGCCACCTTGGAAGATATTCTGAGTGCGCAGGTGTGGGGCACCAAGGTCCACAAAGCGTTCGAGGATCTCGTTGATGCGATGGCGGACCAGATCGGGCAGGTGCTCGGTGAAGGCTTCATCATTTATCCCGAGCAATCAATTCTGAAGGGGAAGTCTCTCGAGATTGGCAAGGATGGCAAGATTGAATGGGCGCTACGCGGAGCGCCTAACACAGTCCGCCCTGATGTGATCGTCACGCAAGTGATCGATGGGGTGGAGACGTTAGTATTCATTGTAGATTTGAAGACCGGCAAAGCGGGTATCTCGAAGGCGTGGGCGCGGAGTTTGCAGGAGATCTTTGATATTCCGTTCGAGCAGTTGGGTGACGTGGTTCGGGAGTTACGGCCGAGTCTGCCTCGGCCTACTCAGGTTTACGAAGAGGAGAAAATTCTGTGGCAATAAGCGTAAAGCAGTGGCGATCGGTGATTGCTGAATCGGCTGACATTCTTGGAGATGATTGGCACGTCGCAGGAAAAGGGCGACTTACGGCGCTGGTGCGAAGCAGGCCTCAATGGCTATTGCAATTTGTCTACCAAGAACCGACATCAAACGGCCGGTTGGTCGCTTATCAGGGGCTCTTATCGGCTCATCTTCCATGGAGCGAATCTGGCCAAGGCGGAGTTACCGGAGGGCAGTTTCGTGACCCGGATTTCCCGGATCGACGATTTAGTGATGTTAGCGACCCCGCGGTCGTCGCGGCATTTGCTCAAGCGGCTACCCGGTTGAAGCTTGATCCGGTATTTGATGTCAGTAAAGCCCTGGAAGTCGAAGAAGATTACTACGTTCGCAATTGTGATCGGGGTAATGAGGATCGTATTTATAGTGGGATGACGTTGCGTCGTCTTATTTCGTTGCGTGTGTTGTGTAGTTCGAGGCCGTTGCCGGATTTGGTTTCTGATGTGCGTCGGGTTTTGGACGATGATAATTTTTCGTCGTTTGGGATTTTGGGGGATCGGAGTCCTGATCGGGGTGAGGCCCGGAATCGGGCGATGTGGCAGGACTTGTTTGTGCGGTTGGAGGCTGGGGATCGTCCTGCGGTGCAGGAGTTGTTGGCGCAGACGAGGTTTGATTCGTTGCGGGCGTTTGGGCTTGCTGAGGAAGATATTCCTGATCCTATTTTTCCGGAACCGGAGGTGCAGTGGTGAGTACGTATGGATTGGTTGTTGTTGCTGATCTGACAGAGGCTGGCGCGGCTGAAGCGTTGGTTTCGCGAGTGAAGTCGGCGTTGATTGCGAGTTGGGGCGCGGGCCAGTCGCCAGTCGAGGACCTGGAGTATGAGGTCGTCGACGCCGCGGGCGGTGTTCGGGTTTCGATCAATGTGCAGGGGATGGTTGCTGATCGTCGTGAGGCGGATTTCTTCGTCGGATCTCCGGTTGGGCGTGCGGTGGTCTGTGAGGACGGCGATGAGTACGGGGTCCTTTTTCAGGTGTGGCGTTTGGATCCTGCCGGGAGTGAGTGCTTGTACCGGGCGTATGTGCATGACCCCGATGAGGATCCGGAACCGGCGACTGCGGCGCGGGCAATCGTCGGTGCGGGGCCTGCTGCGGCTGCGGCTGATCTCTACGATGTTGATCCGCAGGTTCTGCTTGACCTGGAGGCAGATCCCAGTCCTGTGAGCGATGAGTTGGGTGTGATTGGAACGCCGTTTGAGCCGTGGCTATCGCACTTTGGGGTGGAGTGGCCCGACCTGGGGTGATGTGACAAGGACGCCAGTGTGACGGCTCGCCTCGATGTGTTTGGGGTGGGCAGTTGTCGTTGGTGGGGGTTTGCGCCGCGATTTCGTGCGTTACCTACTACGCCGTGTCGCACATCACTCAATCCCCAAACTTAAGCGGAATACGCTCAACTCTTACGGGGTTGAACTATGCGTGAGGCCAACATGAGCCTCGTAGACTTAGGTTCGGAGTAGCTCCGAACGCGTAACCAACAGAAGGGCGAATGTCAGTGGATAGTTTCACCCCCACCACCAAGACGCAGGCAGCGCTGCAAGCGGCTGTCCAAGACGCGGCTGCAGCGGGCAACCCCGATGTGCGGCCCACCCATATTCTCGTGGCGCTCCTTGAGCAGACCGACGGTATTGCAGCACCGCTGCTGAAGGCTGTCGGCGTCGATCCGGTCCGGATCCGTAACGAGGCAAAAGGATTGGTCGACCGTGCGCCGACTGTCTCCAGCGCAAGCGCTCAGCCTCAGCTGAGTCGCGAGTCGATCGCCGCCATCACCGCGGCGCAGAAGCTCGCGACCGAACTCACCGACGAATACGTCTCCACCGAACACCTCATGGTCGGACTGGCGACCGGCGATTCCGATGCAGCACGACTGCTGGCCGGTTCCGGTGCAACGCCGGAGGCTTTGCGTGACGCATTCGTCGCCGTCCGCGGCACCGCACGTGTCACCAGCGAAGACCCGGAGTCGACGTACCAGTCGCTCGAGAAGTACTCGACCGACCTCACCAAGCGGGCCCGCAACGGCGAGCTCGACCCTGTGATCGGCCGCGACTCCGAAATTCGTCGCGTGGTGCAGGTGCTGAGCCGTCGCACCAAAAACAACCCGGTCCTCATCGGTGAACCCGGCGTCGGTAAGACGGCGATCGTCGAAGGCTTGGCGCAACGTGTTGTTGCCGGTGACGTCCCAGAGTCGTTGCGCGGCAAGACCGTCATCTCCCTCGACCTGGGTTCCATGGTGGCCGGTGCCAAGTACCGCGGTGAGTTTGAAGAGCGACTGAAGGCTGTCCTCGACGAAATCAAGGCCGCCGACGGACAGATCATCACGTTCATCGACGAACTGCACACCATCGTCGGCGCCGGTGCCACCGGCGACTCCGCGATGGACGCAGGCAACATGATCAAGCCGTTGCTGGCCCGCGGCGAACTGCGGCTGGTCGGTGCGACCACCCTCGAGGAATACCGCAAGTACATCGAGAAGGACGCCGCACTGGAACGCCGCTTCCAGCAGGTGTACGTCGGGGAGCCGTCGGTGGAAGACACCATCGGCATCCTGCGCGGACTGAAGGAACGGTACGAAGTGCACCACGGCGTGCGCATCACCGACTCCGCGCTGGTGTCGGCGGCAACCCTGTCCGACCGGTACATCACCTCGCGGTTCCTGCCCGACAAGGCCATCGACCTCGTCGACGAAGCCGCGTCGCGCCTACGCATGGAAATCGACTCGCGCCCCGTCGAAATTGACGAGGTGGAGCGCATCGTCCGACGCCTCGAAGTGGAAGAAGTCGCCCTCGAAAAGGAGACCGACGCCGCGTCGAAGCAACGACTCGAAGCACTCCGCAGCGAGCTCGCCGACCACCGCGAAAAGCTGAGCGAACTGTCGGCGCGCTGGCAGTCGGAGAAGACCGCCATCGACGCAGTCCGCGACGTCAAGGAAGAGCTGGAACGCCTGCGCGGTGAGGCCGATCGTGCCGAACGCGACGGCGATCTCGGCAAGGCCGCCGAACTCCGGTACGGCAAGGTCCCCGGCCTCGAGAAGCAACTCGAGGAGGCGATCGAAAAGTCCGGCGGCGACCCGGATACCGGCGACGTCATGTTGCAAGAAGAGGTCGGACCCGACCAGGTGGCCGAAGTGGTTTCGGCATGGACGGGTGTGCCCGCGGGCAAGATGCTCGAAGGCGAGACGGCCAAACTGCTGCGCATGGAAGATGAGCTCGGCAAGCGCGTCATCGGTCAGCTCGACGCGGTCAAGGCCGTCTCGGACGCGGTCCGCCGCGCCCGTGCTGGCGTCGCCGACCCGAACCGACCCCTCGGCTCGTTCCTGTTCCTGGGACCGACCGGTACCGGTAAAACCGAACTCGCGAAAGCATTGGCCGAGTTCATGTTCGACGACGAACGCGCCATCGTTCGTATCGACATGAGCGAGTACGGCGAAAAGCACAGCGTCGCAAGGCTCGTCGGTGCTCCTCCCGGCTACGTCGGGTACGAGGCCGGCGGTCAGCTGACCGAAGCCGTGCGTCGTCGCCCGTACTCGGTGGTCCTGTTCGACGAGGTCGAGAAGGCTCACCCGGACGTCTTCGACGTGCTGCTGCAGGTCCTCGACGAAGGTCGCCTGACCGACGGTCAAGGACGCACGGTGGACTTCCGCAACACCATCCTCATCCTGACGTCCAACCTGGGTGCCGGGGGTGACAAGGACCAGGTGATGGCGGCAGTGCGCTCGGCGTTCAAGCCGGAGTTCATCAACCGACTCGACGACGTCGTCATCTTCGACGCCCTGTCGCCGGACCAGTTGGTGCGGATCGTCGACATTCAACTCGACGGACTCGCCAAGCGACTGCAGCAGCGTCGCCTTGAACTCGACGTCACGCCGCAGGCGAAGCAATGGCTGGGCGAACGCGGATTTGATCCGCTCTACGGCGCCCGTCCTCTCCGCCGCCTCGTGCAGCAAGCCATCGGCGACCAGCTCGCCAAGGCCCTGCTCGCAGGCACCGTCCGCGACGGCGACACCGTCAAGGTCGACGTGACCGACGACGGCGAAGGCCTCGTCGTCGGATAATTGGGAGAAATACAAAGCGGTCCCGTTCCCCGGTGGGGAGCGGGACCGCTTTGCTGAGTACGGACGTGCACCAGTTCCGAACAGTTAGACCGGGGACGAGGCTACTTAGCCAAACCCTGGTAGTTCAGTACCGCGCCGGGGCGTGGCCAGGCGAACTTCAGGAGTTTGCCGGTGCTGGAGGCGGTCACGTAGGCGGTCTTCATGTCGTCGCCACCCCAGCAGATGTTCGTGATGCCGGGGTCGCCGTCGGTGTCGATGGCGACGAACTCCACCGTCTCACCCTCTGGACTGATGACCATGATGCCGGGATCGGCGAGCGATGCCACGCAAATGTTGCCGTTCGCTTCGACGCCGAGCGAATCCAGGCACCGGTGTTCGCGCGAGGCCCAGAGAAAGTTCGCACCGCCCGATCCGGCGATGCTGCGACCGCCGACTACCTGCCCCGGAGCGGTCACCTCCCACCACCAGACGCGAGCTGACAACGTTTCGCTCACGTACAACCGGGTACCGTCGGGGGAGAGGCCAATCCCGTTTGGATTGTTCATGTCCGAGGCAACCAGCGAGATGCCTGAGCCGTCTGGCTGGCAGTAGAAGATTCGACCGCGATCGGCGACGATCCCGTCGCTTTTCCCGTAGTCGGTGATGTAGCAGCCGCCATGGGCGTCGAAGACAATGTCGTTAGGGCCGCGGAGGGAAAGGCCATCACACTCGGTGTACAGCGTTTCGACTTCGCCGGTGGTCAGGTCAACAGCCTGGAGGCTACCAGTGACGTAGTCGTCGGGGGTGCCGCCGGAGAAGGCCAGGTCCCCGACCATAATCCGATTCTGGCCGCCACTGTTGGCGATGTAGACGCGACCGTCCGGGCCAATCGCGGCACCGTTTGGCCCGCCGCCGAGTTCAGCGACGATGGTACGAGTGCCGTCGGGCGACACCCGGGTCAGGGTTCCGCGGTGGATCTCGACGGTGAGGACGTCGCCGTTGGGGAGGACGACCGGGCCTTCCGGAAATAGCAGGCCGGTGGTGACAATTTCGAAGGGCAAATTGCTCATGGGATTCGCTTTCGAGTTGGGCTGGGGTGAATGGGGCGTGGGTGGGAGGGCGCCTAGCTGTACTGCTCGCGAAGCACGTTCTTGCGGACCTTGCCGCTGACGGTTTGAGGCAATTCGTCAGCGAAAATGACGCGGCGCGGTTGCTTGAATCGAGCCAACTGGGAGGTACAGCTCGCGATGACGTCATCCTCGCTGACGGCCGCGTTGGCCTTAGGGACGACGATGGCGGTGACGACCTCACCCCAGCGCTCGTCGGGGAGTCCGATGACTGCGGTCGCCAGCACATTTGGGTTCGTGTGGATAGCGTTCTCCACCTCGACGGAGTAGACATTCTCGCCGCCCGTGATGATCATGTCCTTCGCCCGGTCGACGATGTAGAGGAACCCTTCCTCGTCGGCACGAGCGAGGTCGCCGGTCCGGAACCACCCGTCGATGAAGGCCGATTTATTGGCGTCAGGATTGTCGAGGTACCCGGTGGTCACCTGATCGCCACGCACCACCATTTCACCGATCTCGCCCGGCGCGCACTCCTCGCCTCCGGCTCCGAGAACACGGATGTCGACTAACGACATCGGCTTGCCGACGGCATCGAGAAGGTGGGTTTCGCCGGCTGCAGCTCGAACGTGGGCTTCTTTGTCGAGCGTGATCATGTTGCCGCCGACTTCGGTCATGCCCATGCCTGCGTACACAATCGGCCCGAACTTTTCGATCGTCTGGCGTAGAACTTCAGCGGGGATCTTTGACGCGCCGTAGCCCATCCACTCCAGGCTGCTGAGGTCGTAACTGTTGATCTTCGGATGAGCCAGCAGCATCTGCATCATCGTGGGAGCAAAGCCACCACTGGTGACGCCGCTCTCGGCGACGATTTGCATCCAACGTTCGGGGTCCCAACCGGACATCATCAAGACCGAACCGCCACGGTACTGATGCAGTGGAGCCAGATAGCCAGCGATGTGGCACAGGGGCATCGCATTGAGCATCACGGTGTCGGGGCCGGGAGCGTACTCAATGACCGACTGTATAAGCGCGGTGTTGAGATTTCGGTGACTTAGGCGCGCACCCTTGGGCTTTCCAGTAGTGCCGCTGGTGTAGAGGATCCAGGCGTCGTCATCGTCGCTGAAGGTGATGTCGGGAGCAGTTTCGGATGCGGCACCGAGTAGATCCTCGTAGCTGTAGAACTCGGGGGCATTGCCGCCGATGACCACGATGGACTCGACCGATGTCAGGTCGTTCCGATAGTCGGCGATTGCTTCGAGGTAGTCGGGAGTCACCAGGATCACCCGGGCGCCAGAGTTATTGAGCGTCCAGACCCATTCGAGCGGGTGCAGTCGAAAGTTCAGCGGAACCAGCGTCATCCCGGCGGCGGGGACACCGTAGTACGCCTCGATGTACTCCAGATTGTTCTCCGACAGGATCGCGACGCGAGATCCTGGGGCGGCGATGCCTCTGAGAGCGTTCGCGAGTCGTGTGGATCTGAGGTATAGCTCGCTGAATGTCCGGCGGTCTTCGGTGTCGCACATCGCGAGCGCGAGACGGTTGGGGAATCGTGATGCGTTGCGTCGCAGGACGTCCGTGTAGTGCATTGAGTCTCCTCGTTGTTATTGGGAGCACGGTCGATTGCATACAATGACTGTGATCTGAGTGAACTATGTAGCATATTGCCGCGCAATTCAGCAGTTTGTCGGCACGTTGTCCATAAATTGTATGGAAAGTTGAGTTCTTGGAGATCTGCCTGCACCGACTTGCGCCTCGTGGTTCAGTGGTGCGAGCAGGTTTATGAGCCTTATGGTGCGTGCGTTCCAAAGAGCCGCCGGTGATAGACGAGTGGGCGGCCATCGGTGAGTTCAGCGGTCTCTACCGCACCCACGGCGATGAGGTGATCGCCGCCTTCGATGAAGTCAGTAACGGTGCATGCCACCCAACCGGGCGCTTCGGCGACCCGCGGCAAGCCGTCGTGGACATCCCAATGTGTGCCGTGGAACTTATCGGTGCCCTTCTTTGCGAACGTCATCGCGGTGTCCGTTTGGTTTGAACCCAGGATGTTGAGTCCGAATCGCCCAGATGCTTGGACTGAGGCCAGGGTGTCCGATCGACGGTCGAGGCAGACAAGAACCATCGGCGGGTTCATCGACAACGATGAAAATGCGCTTACCGTGGTTCCGAAAGGAGTCTCGCCATCGAAGGTCGTAACGATGGAGACCGGACTGGCGACGTTAGCCATGACCTCTTTGAACGCATCGCGAATGTCGGGTTGGCAGGTTTTCATTTCTCCCCTTGAAGTCTCGGGCCGTCGACGACCGTCCAGTTCCGACGGTGAGGGTCGACTCTTGCTCGAGAGGTTGTTTGCAGGCGTCGACATCGTCGACATGAGGCATCGCCATCGGGATTCGGGAGTAGATGGTGGACCTAGGCGGGGGCTCGGGCCAGGAGGTTTAGTCGGCGATGCCCAAGGCCTGCGACCACAGGACCGTGATCGTATTGATTGCTTCCTCGTCCGAAGACGGCCGACCGAGGCCCTGGGCATTGGTACCCAGCCAGAGATTGCAGCTGTGTTCGAGCATCGAAGAGAGGGCCGACGCGACCACGTAGGGGTCCAACGAAGGGTCAAGACGGCCATTGTCTTGCATTGCTGCGGCGAGGTGCGCGAAGCTGCGGACGCCGACTTCCCGAATTCGCATCCACATGTCCATGAAAAGCGGGTCGGTGGCTGCCGCGTGTGTGACTCCAACCATTTCGGGAAGGAACTCCGTATACGTCTGCCAGAACGCGGCTATCGAGTCGCGCAGCATACTGGCCGAAAAGTCTTGGAGCGGTTCGGTAGTCGTCAAACGGGCGCGTTCGAGAAAGTCGTCCAGCAGGACTTCGAGGATGTCGCTCTTGTCGTCAAAGTAGTTATAGAGCGTCGCCGGGGACTTGCCGGCTTCTTCGGCGATGTCGGCGATCCGGGCATTCAGATACCCGTCCCTGGCAAAGACGGTGCGTGCAGCATCTTTGATGGTCTGTTCCGTCTGGCGGCCTTTGGCGCCTTTGCCGGTGCGGTCGGCGCGACTATCGACCATCTGAACTTCCTCCATCGACATTCCACCTGGCCCGGCTCGACGACATCCTATCCGTCCAAGGTCCGCGTTAGAACTTGGGCATCACGTGCTTGGAGAACAGTCGCATACTGTCCATGAGCATGTCGTGCGGTAGGCCGCCGACGTCGAACACCGCCAGGTGAATGTCGGGATCAACAGCGTCCTTGACCGTCAACATCCGGTCGACGACGACATCGGGGCTGCCGCACATCGCGGTACCGGCCAGGAGCTTGTCAAAGTCGACGGGTCGAGTGTTGCCGAGCAAGTCGTAGGCCCACTGAACATAATTTGTCAGGTACGGCTTCCACTGCTCGCGGGCCTGCTCGGTGGTTTCGGCAACGTGCACGTAGCTGCACGATCCGACGAGGGGCTCGAGGCCCTTCTCGGTCATCAATTCGCGGTACAGCGTGACCAGCGGCCCCCATCCGTCGAGGCTTCCGAAGATACTCGGCAGCATCAGTGGCAATCCTTGCGCCGCGGTACGGCGTACGGATTCTTCGGTGGTGCCGGTGCCCATCCATACCCGCGGAGCGGCGACGGGACTCGGCTTCAGTTGGATCTCGTCGAGGGGGCCGCGGAACTCGCCGGACCAACTGAACGGTTCCTTCTCGGTCCAGAGGCGATTGAGCAGGGCAGTCTTCTCGGCGAGAATCTCGGCACCGCGGGCGGGGTCGAGTTGGCCGAAGGCGGCGTAGGCATCTTTGTTGATGCCGCGGCCGACAACGATATCTGCTCGTCCACCAGAGAGTAGGTCTAGAGTCGCGAAATCCTCGGCCACTCGAACGGGGTCGGAGGTAGCGAGCAGGGTAACGGCGGTGGTGAGGCGAATCGTGCTGGTGCGTTCGGCGATCGCGGCCAGCAGCATATTCGGCGACGAGATGATGTAGTCGTTGAAGTGATGCTCGCCCAGGGCAACCATGGAAAAGCCCAACTGTTCGGCTTCGATCGAACTGTCGACGATCGACCGGAGGCGTTCGCCCTGCGTTGTGCGGATTCCAGTGTGGGGATCGGCGAGGTGATCGCCGAGGCTCATGACACCCAGTTTCATTGCAAAGCTCCCTTTCGATTGAAAAACTAAAACTGACGTTAGTTTCAGTTTTCGGATGGTGTCAAGGTTTTGGTGAAAGTTGGCGCATGGCGATGGCTGGACTGTGGGCAGGTGGAAGGCCCAGGAGTGCTAGGTGGTGAGGCCCAGTGCTCGCACGGCGAGAGCGTTCACGGTCTCGAACGCGGTGTCGGGTTCGTCATTCTCACCCAAGACGTATCGCAGGTACAGGGTGCGATCGACCATTGCTCCGAGCGCCTGGGCTGCGGTGTGTGGGTTCAAGTCTGCGGGAACTAACCCCTGCTGTTGCCAGTGGCGGATGGAGTTTGCGGTTCGCGCATTGGTCTCTGCGCGATGTTGGTGTCGCAACTTCGCGAATTCCGGGTCGATGGTGGCGACTTGCTCGACGATCGCCATGAGCGCTGAACGGTCCCGGTAGCGATCCCAGAACACGCGGTTGGCGTGTGTCAGACGTTCGGCTGGGCTCTCGTCGGCGTGGGCGACGGGTTCGTGTGGCGCGAACATTTCGCGGAATAGTTCGTCGGCAACCTGGTAGAAGATCGCCTCTTTGGACTCGAAGTGGGTGTAGAAGGTGCCATAGGCGACATGCGCGGCTTTGGCGATGTGGGACACGCGGGCGTCGACGAATCCGCGTTCGGCGAACACGGTTTTGGCGGCATCGATCAGCTTCTCGCGGGTGGCTCGGCCGCGGCTGGTCGCCGGTAGTCCGACCTCAGTCACCCGTGAATCGTAGCAGCCAGTGCGAGCGGATCGGATATGATATGACAATCATGTCAAGTTTCATCGGGTGCTCAATCGAGCTGCCCGCCACGCTTTTGAGAGGTCGATCATCGTGACCGCAACCAACACTGAATTCGAGATCAGCGGCGTCAACCACCTCGCCCTGGTCTGCTCCGACATGGCCCGAACCGTGGAGTTCTACACCCGGGTTCTCGGCATGCCACTCATCAAGACCATCGAAATACCCGACGGGGGAGGCCAGCACTTCTTCTTCGACATGGGCGGCGACAACCACCTCGCGTTCTTCTGGTTCCCCAACGCACCCAAGGCTGCACCCGGGATCGCCGCTGCATCCGGGATCCCCGGCAAGGCCGACATCACCAGCGCCGTCGGCTCCATGAACCACGTTGCCTTCACCATCCCGGAAGACAAGTTCGACGAGTACCGCCAAAAGCTCAAGGACAAGGGTGTCCGTGTCGGGTACATCCTCAACCACGACGACAGCGTCTCCGGCGTCGCA
The DNA here is from genome assembly GCF_056682775.1 of Gordonia sp. 34D. Taxonomy (NCBI): domain Bacteria; kingdom Bacillati; phylum Actinomycetota; class Actinomycetes; order Mycobacteriales; family Gordoniaceae; genus Gordonia; species Gordonia sp. 34D. The sequence goes on from NZ_CM155293.1 coordinate 3,471,405, forward strand.
CGTGAGATGCATCCCGGCGTATTTGTCCGGTCGCTGTACTTCCAAGACCCCGACGGCATCCTGCTCGAGTTCGCGGCCTACACCCGCGAGCTGACCGCCGCCGATATTCGCCACGAACCCAAGACCGCCGCGGATCGCACCGTCGCCGACAACTAACCGATTGGAAATCTAATGCCACGCCTGCGCCAAGTACCCCGCTCCGAGGTTGAAGCCGACATCGTCGTGCGGATGTACGACCAACTGTTTGGCCCGGACCGCGACCCCGTCGCCGAGCCCGGCACCGAAGCCGGAACTCCCGGCGATTGGTGGACCGTGTTTGCGCTGGTCCCCGATGTCTTCAAGCATGCGGTTCGGGGTTTCGCGCTGTATCGAAGCCCCAAGCGTCTGCTCGATCCCGTGCTGCGCGAACTCGGCCAGACCCGCGCCGGATGGGCCCGCGGCAGTCAGTTCGTGTTCTCTCAGCACTGTAAGTCGCTCCGTTCACTCGGTGTCTCGCAGGAGCGCATCGAGGCCATCCCGTCGTGGCAGGTGTCGGAACTGTTCACGCCGATCGAGCGCGCAGTCTTGGCGTACACCGATGCCCTCGTCTACGACGGTGGTCGGGTGGACGACGCGATCGTTGCTGCCCTCCACAAGGAGTTGAGCGACGAGCAAATCTTGGAACTGACATACATTACGTGCCTGTACGACATGCATGCGGTGATGAGTCGCGCGCTACGTGTGGAGTTCGACGACCGCGACGATCCGATCGTCGAGGTCGCTGCTCCGGAAGGCTACGACGCGTTCGACGTTGGTGCCGCCACCAGCCTGGCCGAGGATCGTCAGTGACGTCCGAAGATGCCTTCTACAACTCCCCGACGGCAGCCGAATTAGTCGACGCGGTGCGCGAATTTCTGCAGGACCAGGTTCTCGATGCCACGTCGGGCAGCGTCGGGTTTCACGTCCGTGTCGCCATTAATGCGCTGTCGATCGTCCACCGGGAGTTGACGGCCTCCGACGACGCTCCGGACAACTATCGTCGCGAGATCGCGGCTCTCGGCTACCCCGACAGTGCGGCATTCGCCGAGGCTATCGCGGCTGGCGATCTAGACGACCGGAGCAGTGAACTCAATGCCTTGCTGACCCGGGCCGTCGCGGCCAAGCTGCAGGTCGACAATCCGAGACTTCTGGAGAAGTAAACAAATGACTTTTGAAGTGCCCGAACATATTCGGCCGCTCCGCGACCAGGTATACGAGTTCATCACCGAGCTCGTGGAACCTGCCGAAGACGAGTTGCACGCAGGCGACGCTGCCTCGCGCGCCAAGCTAGCGGAACTGCAGGCCGAGGCCAAGCGTCGCGGGCTGTGGGCGCTGGGCCACCCGAAAGACATCGGCGGCGGCGGGCTGCCGTTCCTCGACTATGTCTACATCAACGAAGTCCAGGGCCGTAGCGAGTACGGGCAGCTTGCCCTCGGGACGTGGACCCTGCAGGACTCGATCATGCTGAACCTGCACGCATCGCCGCGATGGCGGGAGAAGTATCTCGCGCCGATGGTTAACGGCGAAATCTCACCGAGCTTCGCCATGACCGAACCGGGTATCGCCGGATCTGATCCCACCGGCTTGCAGACCAGCGCGGTCCTAGACGGCGACGAGTGGGTGATCAACGGCCGCAAGTGGTTCACCACCGGTGCCGGCATCGCCGCGTACACCACGGTGATGTGCCGGACCGAGCCTGATGCGCCTGCACACAGTGCATTCAGCATGATCATCGTGCCGACCGACAACCCGGGTTACCGACTTGTCCGAGACACCCCGGTGCTGGGCATGGAAAGTGGCCACTACGAGGTGGAGTACGACAATGTGCGTGTCCCGGCCGAGAACCTCTTGGGCGAGCGCGGTAATGGCTTCGTCATCGCTCAGGAGCGACTCGGCCCCGGTCGCATCTTCCACGCGATGCGCTGGCTCGGCCAAGCTCAGCGGGCATTCGACCTCATGTGCAACCGACTGACCAGTCGCGTCGCCTTCGGCGAACCGTTGGCCGACAAGCAGCTAATGCAGCAGCACGTCTTCGAGTCGTACACCGAAATTCAGGCGAGCCGACTGCTGACGTTGAAGGCTGCCGAGGCTATTGACCGCGGTGATCAGGCACGCGTGGAGATTGCAGCCATCAAGGTGCACGGCGCGCGCATGTTGCACAACGTTATCGACCGCGCCGTCCAGGTTTACGGTGCCGAAGGCATCACCGACGACACCCCGCTGTCGCGCATGTACCGGGAGGCTCGCTTTGCCCGCCTGTACGACGGTCCCGACGAAGTTCACATCAGCACCGTCGGTCGCCGCGTGTTGAAGGAGTACCGGGCGGGCGGCAATTGGGAATTCGGCCTGCGCTAGCTGCCGGTCCGACCGAACCGGGGACTCCTCGAACCACTCAACGCAGTAGTTCGAGGAGTTCCCATTCGTTTTCGCTCACACGTCGGCCGATACTGGCCAGCTCCACTGATCTGGCCGCCCCGCTGAGGTGCCGTTGGGCCTGGTGGACGCAGATGATTCCCCATTTGAGGGTGCCGAGGATTTGCCACCAGTGGAGTGCTTCGCGGTCGATGCGGTACCCCGACGATGCTTCGTAGGCAGTGACGAGGTCGTCGAGGTTGCCGAACCCGCCGACGGGCTTATCGCCGCCAAAGCGCCATGCCTTCACACACAGCCATCCGATGTCTTCCAACGGATCACCGACGTGCGCGAGTTCCCAGTCGAGGACGGCGCGCAGGCCTTCCGGTCCGACGATGAAGTTGCCGTTCCGGAAGTCGCCATGAACCAGTGTGCGACGCGAGGAGGGTGGGCGATGCTGCTCGAGCCAGCGAGCCGCGTACTCGAAAGTCGGCATCGGCTCGTCGAGACGGTGCAGTTCATCGCGCCATACGTTGAGTTCATCCCCGTCGGGGAGATCGTTGAGGTCGGAGACGTCGACGGTGTGCAGGCGTGCCAGCGCAGCACCGAGCTGTGCTGGCAGGGTCTGCCGGGCTTCGGCAAATTGACTGTCGCGCAGCAGCTTTCGCGGAATCGTTTCGCCGTCGACGCGACTCATCACGATGAAGTCGCCGCCGATCCCGGGGTGTTCGATGCCGTCGGCGATAACTCGTGGTGACGGGACACCGGCGGCACCGGCCTTCGACATGAGGGCGGCCTCGCGGGTGAGGGAGGAATCCTCTCGGGCGCCGGGGAGGTCGAGGCGCAGGATGAGATCGTGAGTGCCTGCGGGGGTGGTGGCCCGAAGCGACCATGTTTGCCGGGATGCGCCGGCTGGCACGCGGGAGAGCTCGAAGACGTGGGCATCGCCTTCGCCCAAAGCTTCGGTCAGAACTTCCTCAAGCCCGGTCTGCATGCGGTGCGTGTCGGTGACTGTCATACGCACATTGTATGCAAAGTGAGTCCCGGCTGTTCAATTGTTGTCGGGAATGTCGAAGACGGAATCGACGTCGTCGGTGCCAGCGGCCTCAAGATGTGCCAGGAGAACATCGCGGCCTTGAAGGACATGTTCGTACATTAGGGCCCCCGCACGCTGGCCATCGCCAGCGACGATGAGGTCGCGGATGAGCTGGTGGAAGCTATGCGACCTGAGCGTTTGGGTGGCGTCGTACTGGCGGAATGCTTGGAAGACGAGGGGGACATCGGTGGTGCGTTCGAGTTGCCCGGCCAGGCGTTGGTGGCCTGCACCGAGGTGGATCGCCCGATGAATCCGGTGGTTCGCGTCGTCAATGGCGCGCACTCGCTCCAGGTCGGACGGGAAGTTCGCATCGAGTGCGTCGCCGAAAGCGGTTATGGCCAAATCGAGTTCAGATAAGCAGTCAGCATCAATGCGCTGTGCAGCGAGTTCGGTGGCGTAGGCCTCGAGGCGGGCGCGGAGTTCATACAGGTCGGTGAGTTCATCGACGCTTACGGACCGGACTGCCGCGCCCCGGTTGGGTTCGCTAACGATTAAGCCTTCGGCCTCAAGTCGTCGCAGGGCTTCGCGAACGGGGGTGCGTGACAGATCGATTTCCTCGGCAATGCGCTGTTCAATGAGGCGTTGCCCCGGGCGGTACCGACCTTCGACGATCGCTTCGCGGATCCGGGTGTAGGCGGTTTGACCGGGCGACGTCACGCGACTCCTTTGGTGGTGGCTGTGGGCTAAGCATATTCGTCGCAGTCGATGGTCCGGGCAATCGCGAAGAGTTTGGCGTCCAGAACTTCAGATTGTGTACAATCATGGACATGGCGACCATTCAGAATCCTCGTACAGGACCTCTCGCAGACCTGCGGGTCATTGAACTTGGCAGCTTTATTGCGGGCCCGTTTGCCGGGCAACTGCTCGCCGACTACGGCGCCGAAGTCATCAAGGTGGAGAACACCGAGAACGGCGACCCGATGCGACGCTGGGGCATCAACGTCGACGGTGAAAGCCTGTGGTGGCCGTCGATCGCGCGCAACAAGAAGTCGGTGGCGATCGACCTGCACACCGACACTGGTCGCGACCTGGTGCGCAAGCTTGCCGCCGAGGCCGACGTGATCCTGGAGAACTTCCGCCCCGGCACCTTGGCGCGATGGGGCCTTAGCTACGACGATCTGGCGGCGATTAACCCGCGGATCATCGTGGTGCACGTTTCCGGCTTCGGTCAGACCGGTCCGCGGGCGACAGACGCGGGATTTGGCAGCGTCGGCGAGGCGATGGGCGGCATTCGGTTCACCACCGGTGATCCCGAGAATCCGCCGAGTCGGACCGGCGTGAGCCTGGGGGATTCGCTCGCGGCCATGTTTGCGGTGATCGGCACGCTGTCGGCCGTGCATGAGCGTGAGCGGAGTGGCCGGGGCCAGGAAGTCGACGTCGCCATCTACGAGGCGGTGGCGGCACTGATGGAATCGTCAATGGCCGACTTCGATATTGCCGGGGTGCTCCGCGGTCGAACGGGTTCGGTGCTGCCCGGCGTTGCCCCGTCCAATGTGTATCCGACCTCCGACGGCGTTGAGGTGCTGATCGCCGCCAACGCAGACGGGGTGTTCCGTCGACTCTGCGGTGCCATGGGGCGCGATGACCTCGCGGACGATCCGCGCTTTGCCGAGCACGGGCCGCGCGGTGAGCGAATGGCCGAACTCGATGCGATGATCGGCGAATGGACGTCGACGATGACCGGCGAAGAACTGTTGGCGCGGATGGAAGCTAGCGGTGTGCCCGCCGGTCGGATTTACACGGCCGCGGATACGTTGACCGATCCGCACTATGCGGCTCGCGACATGGTGATCCGACTGCTCAACAGCGGCGGCAAGCAGGTGCCAGCACCGGGCGTGGTTCCGAAGTTCTCGCGGTCGACGCCTGCAACGCCGGTAGCTGGCCGCGAACTGGGTGCTGACACCGATTCCGTCCTGCAGGATGTGGTCGGCGTGGACGCGGAAACGATCTCGCAGTTGCGTCGGGACAGCGTGGTCCGATGACCGTGCAGATCGTCGAGGTCAGTCCGCGTGACGGACTGCAGAATGAAGCCGTTCCCGTCTCGACTGCCGACAAGATTTCGCTGATCGAGCGGGCGATCGACAGCGGGGCGCGCCGGATCGAGGCCACCAGTTTTGTGCATCCCCGGGCGGTACCGCAGATGGCTGATGCTGAAGCGGTGATGGCTGGTATTCCACGGCGCGACGATGTCTCGTACAGCGGGCTGGTGTTGAACCGGCGCGGCTTTGATCGGGCGCTCGCGGCCGGGGTTGATGAGATCAACTGCGTGGTGGTGGCATCCGAGACTTTCTGTCAGCGCAACCAGCAGATGTCGGTCGCTGACTCGGTGCGCGTTGTGGAAGATCTGGTCGAGGATGCGCGCGCGGCGAAACTCGGACTGTCGGTGACGATCGCGACCGCTTTTGGCTGCCCGTTTGAGGGTGAAGTGTCCGAGGCTGGCGTCGTTGAGTTGGCACGCGCGGTGGCCGCACTTGGCGTTGATGAGATTTCGTTGGCCGACACCATCGGCGTCGGGGTGCCGTCTCAGGTGAAGCGGCTGATCACCGGCGTTGCGGAGGTGGCTCCGGGGACAACTCTGCGTGCTCACTTCCACAACACCCGCAACACCGGCTACGCGAATGCCGTCGCCGCACTGGATTCCGGTGTGACGGTGCTTGATTCGTCGATCGGTGGGATCGGCGGTTGCCCGTTCGCACCCAATGCCACCGGGAATATCGCAACGGAAGACCTCGTCTACCTGCTCGATCGGAGTGGGATTGAGACGGGGCTGCACCTCGAATCGTTGATGGGTACGGCCAACTGGCTCAGCGAGGTTCTCGGGGCCACGGTTCCGGCTCTGCTTCCGCGGGCGGGCGCGTTCCCGGTCTAGGGCAGACAATTGATCGTGCGGGTTTGACCATTACCTGGTAAAAACCCGCACGATTAATTGCGGTGGGTGCTAGCGGGGGCAGAACGCGGTGGCGATGCCCATAACGGTCTCGAGGGGAGCGCCACGCAGGCCGAGGTCCCAGGAGATGCCCTTGACGATCTGCAAGCACTGCCCATAGTTCGAGTTCACGGCGTCGTTGACCTTGACTTCAACCTTGTTATTGCCGCCAAGCAGGTTGGTGGTGACCTTCTCGGTGGGCTCGGCGACGTCTGACGGGGGTGTGTCCGTGGCTTCGGGAGCCTTGGTGCCCACGCAGGTGCCGCTGACCGTGTAGGTGCGGTTGTTCAGTGCTTCGGGGAAGTTGGCGATCGCCGTGTACTGATTTAAAGCCGTGAGTTTGACGACCCGCGTCAGGGTTCGGACTTCGCCGCCGCCAAGGGGGCGGGTAGCGGTGACCGTGCACGAATCGGCGCCCTTGCGGTTGATGATCATCACGTTGATCTCGCTGGTGCCCGACGTAATCGAGACCGCGCCCGAGGCCGGCTGCGAGTACTTACCGACGGTGCCCGCATCAGCGGTGCCCGGCGCGAGTGCAACGCCAGAAACGGCAGCGGTTGCCGTAGCGACGGTAATGGCGGCGAGCTTGAAGGATGCCTTCACGTGAACTCCTCGAGAGGTGGCCTGGATAACTTCCACTAGAACGGGTCGAGGTGGATTTGCGCAAGTTGAAGGCGTGTAGTCCGTACGAACGACGGCCAGTTTTTGTAGGCGCAGTCCCTTGACTGAGACGGTCGACCGGCATTTAATTCATCACATGGTGAATTATCCGGTGGCTGTCAGATGCGAGAACGTCACGGTGCAACGAGGCAAGGTGCTGGCCGTCGATGACATCACGGTGTCGGTGCCGCGCGGGTCGATTACCGGACTTCTCGGACCATCAGGTTGTGGAAAGACCACGCTGATGCGGGCCATCGTCGGAACCCAGCAGCGCGTGAAGGGGCGAATCGACGTTCTCGGTCGCCCAGCCGGGGCGAGAACCCTGAGCCGCGAAGTCGGCTACGTCACCCAGTCGGCGTCGATCTACACCGACCTGACCGTCGAGGAAAACATCCGCTACTTCGCGCAGATCTTCGACGCGGAAGAACAGATCGCCGAAGCCATCGAATCAGTCGACCTGGGAGATCGTCTCCAGCACCTGGCGGGCGACCTGTCCGGCGGTGAACGCAACCGGGTATCCATCGCCTGTGCATTGGTGACCCGGCCCCAACTATTGATCCTCGACGAACCGACCGTCGGACTGGACCCGGTCCTGCGTGCCGACCTGTGGGCCAGGTTTGCGCGGCTCGCCGAATCTGGCGTCACCCTGCTGATCTCCAGCCACGTGATGGACGAAGCTGAACACTGCGACGGCCTGATCTTGATGCGCGGCGGGCGACTCGTTGCGGAACTGACGCCCGACGAACTGCGCGCCCAAACTGGCGAAGAGAACCTCGAGCACGCCTTCTTGTCCCTCATTCAAGGAAGTGCGGCATGACCAGCAGCCCGGCGGCGATCCGACCCAAACTACTCCTGGCGACCGCGGTCCGTGTTCTCCGGCAACTGCGTACCGACCCGCGAACCGTTGCGCTAATCGTGATGATTCCCGTGATCTTGATGGTGCTGCTGTATTACATGTTCTCCGAGGCACCGCGGAATCCGATGGTGCCCGTCGATCCATTCGACCGCGTTGGCACCGTAATGCTCGGGATTCTCCCGTTCACCACGATGTTCCTCATCACCTCCATCGCGATGCTGCGCGAACGACGATCCGGCACCCTGGAACGGCTCCTCACCACCCCGATGAGTCGGCTCGACCTCCTCGGCGGCTACGGCATCGCATTCTCTGTTGTCGCGGCAGTGCAAGCCGTCTTGGCCGTCGGCGTCTCGTACTGGCTGCTGGGTCTGGATGTTGCGGGCTCGATCGGCTGGGTGTTCCTGATCGCGATGCTCGACGCCATGCTCGGCGTCGGTCTCGGCCTGTTGGCCAGTGCCTTCGCTCAAACGGAGTTTCAAGCGGTGCAGTTTATGCCGATCGTGGTGATTCCCCAGCTGTTCCTCTGCGGATTGTTTGTGGCGCGCAACGATCTGCCCGGCTGGATGGAAGGACTGTCCCTTGCGATGCCTCTCACGTATGCGGTGCAGGGGCTGCAAGAAGTCGCGACGCACACTTCGGCCACCGGCCTGATGTGGCGTGACATGGCAATCATTCTGGCCTGCACGATCGTTGCATTGACTCTCGCGGCGGCGACCCTCAAACGTCGTACCCCGTGACCGACTCACCGCGACGACGAGGACGCAGGCCGGGCGCGCCCGACACTCGCGACGCCATCCTCGCTGCCGCCAGAGAATCCTTTGCACGTGACGGCTTCGACAAAACCTCTGTGCGCGCCATCGCCGAAGCCGCAGGTGTCGATGCTGCACTCGTTCACCACTACTTCGGGACCAAGCGAAAACTGTTCATCGCGGCAGTCGAGATTCCGGTGGATCCCGAGCAAGTCCTGTCCGGCCTGATGGCCGTAGAGGTGGAAGACCTGGGGCGGCAACTGATCCTCACCATCGTTGGACTGTGGGACGGTGACGCGGGCCCGGCGGCGGTTGCGCTGGTGAAAGCCAACTTGTCCGCGCCCGATCCGGCAATGCTGCGGTCGTTCCTGACGGAGATCGTCCTCGCAGCCATCGGTGAACGGCTCACGTCCGGCGACCACGTGGCGCTCCGCACCTCGCTAACCGCATCCCAACTCCTCGGAGTCCTGGTGTCGCGGCACATCCTCAAGCTTGATCCCATCGCGACCATGCCCCTCGCCGACCTCGCCGACATGGTGGGACCAACATTGCAGCGGTATTTGACCGGGCAACTGTCGTAGCCGACGTGCGATTCGATTTGCGTGGCGACATGCCGCGTCACGCGGCATGTCGCCACGCAAATCGTTGGAACAACAGCCCTCACCAGTCCGATGTGAAGGAGCGCGTCAAGATTGCGCGACACCCCGTATAGATCGCGTTAAAGCCTCTGGCGCAACACCTTCGCCGCGATCACCGTGAAAGGAGAGCCCGCCGAGCGTGCGGGCGTGGGGTTTAGGAGGCGGGAAATGCTCGACGTCCTCATGGTCGGCATCGCACTCATCGCGATGGCCGCCTGCGCGGGATTGCTCTACGCACTCGAGCGGGGGTCGGGGCGATGACCGGGACCGGAGTGCTCGCCGTCCTGCTGTTGATCGCGGCGTTGGCCACCGTCGGATATCTGGTGGCAGCACTGCTGTACCCAGACAAGTTCTAGGGGCGGCTGAATGTCTGACCTCACCGCCGGCCTTCTACAACTGGCCCTCGTCCTGCTGATCCTCGCGGCGCTATACGTGCCGCTCGGCGACTACATGGCGCGCACCTACCAATCGGTCCACGATTCGACCGTTGAACGATTTATCTACCGGGTCATCGGAGTGAACCCGCGCAGTGGCCAAACCTGGCGCGGCTACGGACTGTCGGTCCTCGGCTTCACGACCGTGTCTATCCTGCTGCTTTACGTTCTTCAGCGGGTCCAAGGCCATCTCCCGTGGTCGGACGGCAAGTCAGGTATGTCACCGCAGACATCGTTCAACACCGCGATCTCGTTCGTCACCAACACCAACTGGCAGTCGTACACGCCGGAATCAACCATCACCAACCTCACTCAGATGTTGGGTCTGGCGGTGCAGAATTTCCTGTCCGCAGGGGTCGGGATGGCGGTGGCCGTCGCCCTGATTCGGGGAATCAAGTGCCGTCGCGGGAACGGTGAGATCGGCAACTTCTGGGTCGACCTTGTCCGCGGCACCCTGCGTATCTTGCTCCCGATCGCCATCGTGATCGCCGCGATCTTTGTGCTCCAGGGAGCGGTGCAATCGTGGCATGTGGCCGCAAACTTCACCATGCTCGACGGTGCTGGCTCACGAATTCCGCTGGGCCCCTTCGCATCCCAAGAAGCGATCAAACTTCTCGGGACCAACGGCGGCGGCACGTACGCGGCGAACTCGGCGCACCCGTTCTCGAATCCGACGCCGGTCACCAATGCGTTGTCAGTGCTCGCGATTCTGCTGATACCGGTCGCCCTGACCCGCACGTACGGAACCATGGTCGGCGACCGTAAGCAGGGGCTCACCCTCCTCGGCGTAATGGCGACTATCTGGGGCGGCATGCTCGCCCTGGTCTGGAACTTTGAATCTCGGACCGACGGACTCGCCTCGCGGGCGGCAGGTTCCATGATGGAAGGTAAGGAAGACCGCTTCGGCATCGCCGGTTCGGCACTATTCGCGGTCTCCACGACGGGTACCTCGACCGGCGCGGTGAACTCCGCCCACGACAGTTACTCGGCGACGGGTGGGGGCGGACTGCTCTGGAACATGCTCCTGGGCGAAGTGGCACCCGGCGGCGTTGGAACGGGCCTGTACTCGCTGCTCGTGTTGGCGATCATCACCGTTTTTGTCGGCGGTTTGCTGGTGGGACGCTCACCGGAGTTCCTCGGAAAGCGCATCGGCCAGAAGGAAATTACCGTCTCTGCGCTGTACATCCTGGTGATGCCCGCCCTGGTGCTGGCAGGTACCGGGATCACCGCGGTCCTCGGATCAACGCCGAATGCCCTCACCAACGACGGTCCGCGCGGCAGCGACAGCGCGATTCACGGGTTCAGCGAAATGCTGTATGCGTTCGCGTCGGCATCGAACAACAACGGCAGCGCCTTCGGTGGTCTCACCGCCACCAGCAGTTGGTTCCAGATTTCGCTGGGGATCGCGATGCTGCTGGGTCGGATTGTGCCGATCGTCCTGGTCCTCGCCTTGGCCGGACTGTTGGCCAAGCAACGACCAAAAGATAGCGAAGCCGATTCGGCCGTCCTCCCGACTAGCGGCCTAACGTACGGCGCGCTGCTTCTGGGCACCACTCTCCTGGTTGCCGGACTCACTTTCTTCCCCGCCATGGCGCTGGGACCGATCGCAGAGGCACTCTCATGAACGCAAGCAAGTCTCACAGCGCCAACAGCGACAGCATGGCGGGCAGCGGTGCCTTCAATCCGCGCCAGATGATCGCCGCCCTGCCCCAAGCCCTGCGCAAATTGGGACCGCGCGACCAAATGCGCAACCCGGTGATGTTCGTCGTCTACCTGGGCGCCATCATCACGACCGTCCTGGCGATCATCGAGCCGTCGGTGTTCGCGTGGGTGGTTGTGGTGTGGCTGTGGTTCACGGTGATTTTCGCGGGCCTCGCCGAAGCTGTCGCCGAAGGGCGCGGCAAAGCCCAAGCCGACACCCTGCGCGCGGTGAAGCGCGATACTGTCGCCCGCGTTCTTCACGACGACGGCAGCATTACCGAACTCCCCGGCTCCGACCTGAAGCTCGGCATGCGAATTGTCGTGGAGGCCGGGGAGACTATCGCCGGTGACGGCGACGTGGTGGAAGGCATCGCGACGATCGACGAGTCGGCCATCACCGGCGAATCGGCGCCGGTGATCCGCGAATCCGGTGGGGACCGATCGGCCGTCACGGGCGGCACCGTGGTCTTGTCGGACCGCATAGTTGTCCAAATCACGGCCGAGCCGGGCCACACCTTTGTTGACCGGATGATCGCGCTGGTGGAAGGTTCGGAGCGCAGGAAGACGCCCAACGAGATCGCCCTCGACATCCTGTTGACCGCCCTGACCATTATCTTCTTGCTCGCCGTGGTCGCGATCGGCCCCATGCAGGGTTACGCGGGCGAAGCCGCCGATCCCCTGAAACTGATCGCCTTGCTGGTGTGTTTGATCCCCACGACCATCGGCGCGCTCCTGTCGTCGATCGGCATTGCGGGCATGGACCGGCTTGTTCAACGGAACGTTTTGGCCATGTCCGGTCGTGCGGTGGAGGCCGCAGGTGACATCGACACCCTGCTGATGGACAAGACCGGCACCATCACCTTCGGTAACCGTCGCGCCACGCAGTTTCACCCGGCAGACGGTGTGGAAATCGTCGAGTTCGCCGGCGTCGCCTACAAGTGCAGCCTCGCCGACGACACTCCCGAGGGGCGCAGCATCATTGACCTCGCCCTCGACCGCTACGAGGTGACACCGCTGAGCGATATCGAGGTCGCCTCCGCTCGGTCGGGTACCGATCCGCTGTTCACGGTGGTTCCGTTCACCGCACAAACCCGGATGAGCGGCGTTGACGTGGAAGAACACGGCTACCGGAACCAGTACCGCAAGGGTGCCGCCGACGCCGTCGAAAAATGGGGGCACACCATGCCCGCCGACGTCCGCGAAACGGTCGACGAGATCTCGAACCGTGGCGGAACACCTCTGGTAGTCGGAGTCGAAACCGGTATGCGGACCCGGATTCTCGGGGTGATCGAGCTGTCCGACGTGGTGAAGCCGGGCATGACCGAGCGCTTCGCTCAACTGCGCGCCATGGGCATCCGCACCGTCATGGTGACCGGCGACAATCCCCTCACCGCCAAGGCCATCGCCGGTACCGCCGGGGTCGACGACTACATCGCGCAAGCCACGCCCGAAGACAAACTGGACCTGATTCGCAAGGAACAAGCCGGCGGGCGACTCGTCGCCATGACCGGCGACGGCACCAACGATGCGCCAGCGCTCGCCCAGGCCGATGTTGGCCTCGCGATGAACACCGGCACCATGGCCGCTAAAGAAGCGGGCAACATGGTCGATCTCGATTCCGATCCGACCAAGCTGATCGAAGTGGTGGCGATCGGCAAGCAACTGCTGATTACCCGCGGCGCGCTGACAACGTTTTCGCTAGCCAACGATCTCGCGAAGTACTTTGCAATCCTGCCCGCCCTGTTCAGTTCGGTGTATCCGCAGCTCGACGCCCTCAACATCATGCGGCTGCATTCGGCGGAGTCGGCGGTGGTCTCCGCGGTGGTCTTCAACGCACTCATCATCGTCGCGCTGATTCCGTTGTCACTCAAGGGTGTTCGCTATCGGGCGACCAGCGCGGCCAACCTGTTGCGCCGCAACTTACTGCTCTATGGGATCGGTGGCGTGGTGACGCCGTTTATCGGAATCTGGCTCATCGACCTACTCGTCCGGCTGCTGCCGGGGATGGGATGACCGTTATGAAGAGCACTATTCGGACTCTGCTGCGCCAATGTGTCGTCGCGCTGGGAGCGCTGCTGGTCCTGACCGTCATCGTCGGCGTCGGCTATCCGGCGGTCGTATGGGGAGTTTCGCGGATCAATTCAACGGCGGCCGAGGGGGCCTTCGTCACGGATGCGCGCGGTTGCACCACATCGGATTTGCTGGGCATCGACCAGCAGGTACGAGCGGGTGCGCCGGACCCCTTCCTGCACAATCGGCCTTCGACGGTCAGCAACCTCGGACCCAACAGTCCGGAATTGGTGAAGCTCATCGACACCCGCCGCGCCGCCATCGCCGTCCGCGAGGGGGTGCCGCCGGAGCAGGTGCCCACCGATGCGGTGACAGGCTCGGGGTCGGGGATGGATCCCAACATCAGCCCGGCATACGCCAACATTCAGGTCCCGCGGATTGCGCGCGTCACCGGGCTCACCCAGCGGCGGGTCCGCGAGGTCATCGCGGCCAATACTGACGGGCGGCAGTTGGGTTTCCTCGGAACGAGTCGCGTCAACGTCCAGAAGGTGAATCGTGACCTCGCAAATGCCACGACCCGACCAAGCCTCTACAACTGCCGATAACATCGGCGGCATGCCTGCAACCGAGGAACCTCGAGGCCAACTCGAAGTGTTCCTCGGCTGCGCCCCGGGCGTCGGTAAAACTTACGAGATGCTCGAGACCGCGCGCGGTTTGGTCAACGACGGCGTTGATGTGGTGGTCGGCCTGGTCGAAAGCCACGGTCGTGCCGCGACTGCGGCCATGGTCGACGGCTTAGAGGTCATTGATCGGTTGCCGGTCGAATACCGCGGCACCACGCTTCTGGAAATGGACGTGGACGCCATCATTGCTCGCGCCCCGGCGGTGGTGCTGGTCGACGAACTCGCCCACACCAACGCTCCCGGCATGGCGAACGGCAAGCGTTGGCAAGACATCGATACCCTGCGCGATGCGGGCATCGATGTCTTGTCGACCGTCAACATTCAGCACTTCGAAAGCCTCAACGATGTCGTCACGCAGATCACGGGTGTCGTTCAACGCGAAACCGTGCCCGACCAAGTGGTGCGTGCCGCCGATCAAATTGAACTTGTCGATATCGAACCGAAGGCCCTGCGGCAGCGCCTGGCAGCGGGCAAGGTGTACCACTCCGAGCGAATCGAAGGTGCGCTCACCAACTTCTTCCGGCAGGGCAACCTGACGGCGCTGCGCGAACTCGCCCTACTGTGGCTCGCCGACCAGGTCGACGACAAACTCGCCCAATACCGCGCCGAGAACGCCATCACCGACACCTGGGAAGCCCGCGAACGGGTCGTTGTAGCGGTGACCGGCGGCCCCGAATCGACGGCACTCATTCGCCGTGCTCGCCGCATCGCGTCGCGATCGAGTGCCGAACTGATCGTCGCGCACGTGGTGCGGGGCGACGGCCTCGCCGATCGCGGAGCGGCCGACGTCGGTGCCCTTCGGGCCATGGCCGAAGGGATCGGCGCCGGCTTCTACTCCGTCGTGGGCGACGACGTGCCCGTGACCCTCCTCGACTTTGCGCGCGCCATGAACGCCACCCAACTGGTGCTCGGAACCTCGCGGCGGTCGCGGTGGCGGCGATTGTTTGATGAGGGGGTCGGCGCCGCAGTGGTACGCGACTCCGGCCGAATCGACGTGCATATGGTGACCCATGAGGGCTCCGCGCCCCGCAACCGACTCGATATCCGCCAGACCCGATTCCACCGCCCCGGCAGTTGGATTCTGGCGGTCTTGGCACCGATCGCGTTGACGGCACTGCTGTCGTTGATCCAGTCGAAGGTGGCGTTCGCCAGCCAGACGTCGCTGTTCTTCGTGGTGATTTTGGCGGTCGCGCTTCTCGGCGGCGTGGTCCCGGCGGCGCTGTCGGCGGTCCTGTCGGGACTGCTGCTGAACTACTTCTTCGCGGACCCCCGGTTCACTTTCACGATCGCCGAACCAGACAACGTCATCACCATCGTCGTCATGTTGATCATCGCGATCGCCGTGGCGGCCCTGGTCGATTCGGCGACCGTCCGACGACGTGAAGCCCAGCGTGCCGGCCGCGACGCCGAACTTCTGACGTTGTTTTCGGGTGCCGTGCTGGAGGGCGTAAGTGTGACCGGCCTGCTGCAGCGAGTCCGCGAGACCTATCAGCAGAGCGCGGTGATCGTCGCCCGGCGCGGGGAGACAACCGAGTACGCCGTCGGCGACCACCCGCCGGAATCGGCGGCCGCGGCCGATACCGTGTGTCCGGCAGCGGGCGGCGAATACGAATTGCTGTTGCGCGGTCCCGAAGTGAATGCCGCAGACCAACGCGTCCTTGCCGCCGTCGCCAGTCAAGTCGCGGCCGCCGTCGAACGCGATCGGTTGGCCGCCGAAGCCGCAGAAGCCGATGAACTTGCTCGCACCGACGAACTCCGTCGCGCGCTCCTGACCGCGGTCAGCCACGACCTTCGGACGCCGCTCGCCGCGGCCAAGGCTGCGGCGTCGAGCCTGCGGAGCCCGGAAGTGACCTTCAACGAAGAAGACACGGCCGAACTTCTCGCGACCGTCGAAGAATCCGTCGATCAACTCTCAGCTCTCGTCGGGAACCTGCTCGATTCGTCACGCCTGGCGGCCGGGGTGGTCCGACCGCGGTTGGGTCGCACCTATCTGCCCGAAGTGATTCACCGGGCGACGGCGACCGTCGCGGCCGACGTGGCCGTAGACATCGCATGTGACTGGGCCAGCACCGATGCCGGTCTCCTGGAGCGTGCCCTCGCGAATCTCATCGACAACGCGGTGCGGCACGGGGGTGGGGGCGCGGTGGAAGTGCGTACCGACCTCGCCGCGCAAACCGATGACTCCGATGCCGCGCGCTGTCGGATCCGGGTGATCGATCACGGTGCCGGGATTCCCATTGACGAGCGAACCCGAATTTTCACGCCCTTCCATCAGTACGGTGACCAGAATCGAATGACCTCGGGGGTGGGACTGGGCCTGTCGGTTGCCAGCGGGTTTATTTCCGCGATTGGCGGGACACTGGGAGTGGAGACGACGCCGGGCGGCGGTACCACCATGGTGGTGTTGCTGCCCGTCTCTGAAGAAGCGGTGGGGGAAGGAGCGAACTGATGGCCGAGAACGGACATGTCCTGGTCGTCGACGACGAGCCGCAACTCCTTCGGGCCCTGCGAATCAACTTGCGCGCCCGCGGTTTTGAGGTCACCACGGCAGCCAACGGAGCGCAGGCACTCGATGCGGCAAGCAAGCACATGCCCGACGTGGTGGTGCTTGATCTGGGTCTGCCGGATATGGATGGCTTCACGGTGCTCGCGGGACTGCGTGGATGGACGGCGGTCCCGGTGATCGTGCTGTCGGCCCGCACCGATGCCGCAGACAAAGTCCAGGCTCTCGACGCCGGAGCCGACGACTACGTCACCAAACCTTTTGGGATGGAAGAGTTCCTGGCCCGACTGCGGGCCGCCATTCGTCGCGGCAGCAGTTCCGGCACCCCAAGCGAGGCGCCCGTGGTGCATGCGGGTGCCTTGGAGGTGGACCTGGTCGGTAAGCGCGTCCTACGCGATGGCGCTCCGGTCCGACTAACGCCAACCGAGTGGGGAGTTTTAGAACTCCTGGTGCGCGCCGAGCCGAACCTGGTGAGCCAACGGGAGGTGCTCACCGCCGTCTGGGGCCCCACCTACGTCAACCAGACCAACTACCTGCGCGTCTATCTCGCTGCCCTCCGTCGCAAACTCGAAGCCGACCCCTCGAACCCGCAGCACCTGATTACCGAGGCCGGTATGGGCTACCGGTTTGTGCGGTGAGAGCGGACTTCGAAATTCACCGACGAACGTACTCGGCACTACGCTGGGCCCCATGACCACCGTCGCCGAAGTTGCCGCCGCCCAGTACGTCATGCTCACGACCTACAAAAAGGACGGCACGCCAGTCGCGTCGCCCCTATGGGCGGCACCGGACGGCGACGACATGATGCTGTGGAGCGTTACCGACTCGTGGAAAGTGAAGCGACTGCGCCGCAACAGTGACGTCCTGGTGCAGGCGTGCAATGTCAACGGAAGCAAAACCATGGGGCCCGTGGTTGCGGGAGTCGGTGAGATCGTCAGTCGTGAGTCGGCCGTCGACGCCATCATCGCCAAGTACGGAATCATGGGTCGGCTCACGATCCTCGGATCCAAACTGCGCCGCGGGGCGTCGGCCACCATCGGGATTCGGGTTCGGCCGGTGGCTCCCGAAGAAGCTGCTACAGAAGGCTGAGCGCCACCCGAACGTAGGCCTGCGCTGCGGTCACCAACTCGCTTAGCGACACCGATTCGTCGGGCTGATGTGCTTGACCGTTGATATCGCCGGGGCCCATCACGACGGTCGGAATGCCCAGCGCAGTGCTGGTCCAGCCACCGTCACACGCCGCAGACCAACCACCGACGGAAGTCGTGGCACCCGATTCGACGACGGCTCGCGCCGTTTCGACGACGATCGGCTCGTCTTCGGGTGTCGCGAAGCCGGGGAGATACATGGTGGGAGTCACCGTCACCGCGATACCGTCGGACTCGATGCCCGCCTCGCGGATGCGCGCAGCGAGAGCTCGGCCGATATCGTCGACGTTCTCACCCGGCATCAGGCGGCGATCGACGCCCAGGGTGCAATCCGGTGCGACCACTGAAATGCCTTGCCCGCCTTGGATAGTCCCGACATTCCAGGTGCCGTAGCCGAGGAGGGGATCGGGGTTGGCGGCCATCTCGCGTTGGTCGTCGCCGATGACGCCGATGATTTTGGCTGCGGCCTCAATGGCGCTGGCACCGTCGCTGGGCCGCCCCGAATGGGCAGCGCGGCCGGTCACCACGATCTGAAAGTACGAGGCACCGCGGCATCCGCGGACCACATCCAGGCGCGTCGGCTCGGCGACGATGCACCCGCGGTAAGTGCCCGGCGGAGGGTTCTTCAAGAGGTGCGCAATGCCGATGCCGTGTTCTTCCTCATCGACAGTCACCACCAAACGGATCGGACCTGACACGGTGGCACCGTCGTCGATCGCGCGTTTGATCGCCGACATGGCAGCCACTGCCGATGCGATTCCGCCCTTCATGTCGCTGGTGCCGCGGCCAATGATCAGGTCGCCATCCCGGCGGGGGACAAACGGGTCGGCTGACCAACCGGGCCCCGGCGGCACCACGTCCGAGTGGCCCAGAATCATCAATCCCGGGCCGGTCGCATCGCCGTTGATCGTGGCAACCAAGTTTGGTCGGCCGGGCTCCACTTCGGAAAGGGTGACGTCGAAACCCGCAGCGCGGCAGGCGTCCGCCAAAACCGAGACGGCAGCTTCCTCAGTGCCGCCCGGATTTATGCTCGGCGCGGCCACGAGCGCGACTGCCAACGCTTCGACGTCGGACGAGGAAATCGAAGCCACCACAGAACTCAAGAATTGAGGTATCACGACGATGATTCTCCTCTATGTTCGAGTCGTTCGGCGAGCGCAGGGCACTCGATAGTAGGCTACGTGTGATGGCCACTCTGTATTTCGTGATTGCTGCGCTCGCCCTAGCCGGTGCGGGCGCACTGTTGTGGCTGGATCGGAACCGGTCCCAACAGGTTCACCACCAGCGTGCTGTGTGGGGAGAAACGCATTCCTTCAAGTTCCGTGAGACCGACAGCAAGCTCCGCACCGTCTTCCATCGCGCCGTGATGGACGCGCCGGACCACGTCCAGGTGCGCGATGTGGCTTATGGACTCTACGAAGGTGCCGAAGCTGTTGTCTTCGACCTCGAAGAGACTGCGACTGTCGTCGCCGTGCGTCGCCCCGCAGCGTCCGCCGTTACCGTCGACCTTCGCTACGAGGATGTTCTCGCGCCAGCAGAAGACGATGTGGATCTCCTCGGCGCCATGGGGTCGCGGGTGATGTTCGCCAGCAACCTCGACGCCGCGCGCCGCATCTGCGACCGCCGGATGGTCGCGCTGGCCACCGACACCCCCAACTACGTCGAGATCCTGTGGAACGAAGGCAACTGGGTCCTCGGTGCCATGCCGGTCACCACCGATGATGAGCGACTCGACGTGGCGCTCGAGTCCGTCCGACGCTTCGCCGACCTGCTGCGCGTGCTTCCACCCGCAGTGGTCCCGCAGGACGCGCCGGATCCCCGCGACCCGCACGGGCCCACCAACGACGAACTCGCCGACGAGAAAACCGAATCGCTCCGCGACAAGGCCCGCCGTCGTCGGATGGAAGATGCCGCAGCGGCATCCGCGAAACTCGATGAACCGCTCCGTTCCCGGATGGACGCGACGCCCAGGCCCGGTGCCGATCGCCCCAGCGCAGAACGGATTGCGCCGATCCGTCGGTCAGCTCCGCGACCCGCGACGGGCACGCCGCGCGACCGCCTCAGCCCACCGGATCTGCCTCCGCTGAACGACCCCCGCGACCGCTAGCCCTCGCCGTCTCCTCAAGACGCGCCACTCAGAGAGAATCGGTGACTTAAATATGTCGTCAACTGATGCCACTCCCGCCGTCGACGGTGCCGCCCGCGCCCGCCTCGCCGAGCTCGTGACCGAGCTGGCCGTGGTGCACGGAAAGGTGACCCTGTCGTCGGGCAAGGTTGCTGACTACTACGTGGACCTGCGCCGCGCGACCCTGCACTCGGAAGCCAGCCGCCTCATCGGTCAGCTGATGCGTGAACTCACTGCCGACTGGGATTACGTGTCTGTCGGCGGGCTCACCCTCGGGGCCGATCCCGTCGCAACATCGATCATGCACGCGCAGGGGCGCGCCATTGACTCGTTCGTCGTCCGCAAGGCCGCCAAGGCCCACGGCATGCAGCGGCGCATCGAGGGCCCGGACATTGTGGGTCGCCGCGTCCTCGTCGTCGAAGACACTTCGACCACCGGGGCATCGCCGTCGGAGGCGGTACGAGCGGCCCGCGAGGTCGGTGCCGAGGTTGTCGGCGTGGCGACCGTTGTCGATCGCGCCACGGGTGCCGACGATGTCATTACCGCTCTCGGCGTCCCGTACCGCTCGCTGCTGAACCTCGCTGACCTCGGCCTTGCCTGAGCCTGAGGCGGACCCCGCGGCGGGGCCCACCGAGTGGGTGACGGGCGTCGGTCCGGCCATTGGTGTTGGGCCGTGGCTCGAAGAATCCGAAGGCCCGCTACCGGGCGATCCCCGTTTTGATCGGCAACTGCTCCTCGAGGGTGATCGCCGCAATGTGGTTGATGCGTACCGGTATTGGACCCGGGAAGCGATCATCGCCGACCTCGATACTCGACGCCACGATTTTCATGTCGCCATCGAGAACTGGGGCCACGACGCCAACATCGGGACGGTTGTGCGGACGGCGAATGCGTTCTTAGCTTCGACCGTCCACATTGTGGGGCGCAAGCGCTGGAACCGCCGCGGCGCGATGGTGACCGACCGCTACCAACACCTGCAGCATCACGAGCGGGTCGAAGACCTGATGGCATGGGCTCGGGAGAACGAGTTGGCGGTCGTGGCGGTGGACAATACCCCCGGTTCCGTTCCGTTGGAGCGCACCAAACTCCCTCTCCGCTGCCTCCTCGTGTTCGGTCAGGAAGGCCCGGGAGTCAGTGACGAAACCCAAGACCGCGCCGACCTCACCGTGTCTATCGCCCAATTCGGCTCGACCCGCAGCATCAACGCGGGTGTGGCCGCCGGAATCGTGATGCACACCTGGATTGCCCAGCACGCCGATCTGGATCAGGCCTGGGGTTAAGAGTCGACGACGCCTCTCGCCACGAGCATGGCACCGATCAATCCGGTCTCCTTGGTCTGCGCGTTCAAGATGGTGCGGGCGAGCCGAACCACCGGACCAACCGCGGGGCCGTAAGCAAGCAGGTCCTGTGTCATTGCGATGCCGCCGTAGTGGTGACGTTGCATAAGGCGCAGGAACTGGTTCTCCGCCTCCACCCCGGTAAGCACACCGAGGGAGGCGACCTCGTCGTCGGTCGCCATCCCCGGCATCTCGTGTCCGGGCTCGTGGTGATGCGAGGGGCTGCCGTACCGGTGCATCCACGACATGGGGGACGGCGAGGAAATCGGCTCGTCAGCCATCTGCAGGAACTTGCAGGTAGCCGACTTCAATCGGTGACAGCAGCGACGTGCGCGGCGCCTCGTTCAGGATTGCGGGCCGAAGTGCCAGTCCCGCAATAAAAGCGAGGACGGCAAAGGTGAACCAAACACAGGCAATAACGGTTGAGCGTGCGGTCATGAACCCACTGTCGTTTCCTGGTTTGCAGGTGCCCGGTAGACGGCATTTGTCAGCTCGATGACCTGGAAACCGTTATCCGAGCACGTCACGTACAGTTTGTTGCCGCGCCACTCCGGCGGGGAGAAGCACATGTCGCTCGACATGTCGCTGACCAGCAAACCATTGCGACTGCTCTGCGCCTGGGCGGGATCAAACTCGCCGCGGCGCAGGGCGTCGCGAATCGACGGCGCACTCAAGGCTGGCACACCGATCACCGCCGACATGGTGTGCGGTGAGTTCCAGGCGGTGAGCGGAGTGGCTGGCCTGGCGGGCGGTACGTAATAGGCAATTTCCTTGACGTGCAACGGATCTCGAATGTCGAACACGCGAACGCCAGACGACGTCCAGCCGCATGCCAGCGCGGTCGGATTGACCGGGCGGTCGGCCGAGCAATAGTGGGACTCGTAGGCGAACAACCCACCGAATGCTGGGTGGCCCAGCCTGCATCGTCCCACGACAGGTTGCTGAGCAGTGGCACCTGCGGATTCGGCGAGCGTTTGGTGACCTGCCGAATGTCGTAGATGCTGATGCCGCCGAAATTATGGGACAGGTACATGGGTGCAGTCTGCGATCTGGTCGGCCGCGTCCAAGGTCAACGCGGCCTGTACGTGGTCGACGGCGCACTGATTCCGGGAACCGCTGCGGCCTGCAATCCGCCGATGACCATCGCGGCCGTCGCAGAGCGCTCGTTCGACGAGATTGTGCGGAAGGACGTCGGCCCGATCATCTGAACCGAACGCTGGTTGTCGTACCCCGTCGGGTTGTCACGATGTCGCGACATAGTGCGACAACAGACGGGGTGCGACAAATCCGGTGGGTTACTCGGCGATCTCTGCGGGCTCGTTGCCGCTGCGGCGGCGGCGGAGCCATTCGATGACCATCGGAAGCACAGACACCAGGACGATCAGAATGAAGATCGGCTCGATGAGCTTCTGAACGATCTCGAACTGGCCCAGCCAGTAGCCGAGGAGGACGATGCCTGCGCCCCAAACGATCGCGCCGACCACGTTGTAAATGGTGAAGACCGTGAACTTCATGCGTGCCGCACCAGCGACAATCGGTGCCAAGGTGCGGACGATCGGCACGAAACGCGCCAAGAAGATCGTGATGGGGCCGTGCTTCTCAAAGAAGGTGTGGGCTTCTTCGATGTACCGCTCCTTCAGGAAGCGGGCGTCGGGTTTGAACATAGAAGTGCCGACGTAGCGGCCAATCCAGTAGCCCACCTGACCGCCCAAAATGCCCGCGATCGGCACGCCGATCAGCAGGGGCCACAACGTCAAGCCCGAATTGGCGACCTTCTCCGCATGCTCGGCAGTCGCGCTACCAGCGGCGATAAGGCCAGCGACGAACAGGAGCGAGTCGCCGGGGAGAACGGGGAACAGAACGCCGGATTCGATGAAGATCACCAGCAGTAGACCCCAGAAAGCGGCGGCACCGAAGTAGCCGATCAGGTTAAAGGGGTCCATGAAGCCGGGCATCAGCGCCACATTTGTGGTGGTCTCGGCGAGAAGAGTGTCGATCACAGGGCTTGACCTTACCGGGGAAAGTTTGGAGAACCCTTAACCGCGATGATGGGGGACCGGCCCAAGCCCGCGGCAGACCTGGCAAACTGGGGTGGTACCCCATTCTCAGTGTGGAACGAATCCACCGCTCGACAGGACGTGAAATGCCCATCGCAACCCCCGAAAAGTACGCCGAGATGCTTACCAAGGCGAAGAAGGAAGGGTACGCGTTCCCCGCCATCAACTGCACTTCATCAGAGACGATCAACGCTGCCATCAAGGGCTTCGCAGACGCAGGCAGTGACGGCATCATCCAGTTCTCCACCGGTGGTGCCGAATTTGGTTCCGGCCTCGGAGTCAAGGACATGGTTGTCGGAGCAGTCGCGCTCGCCGAGTTCGCGCACGTTGTCGCCGACCGGTACGACGTCACCATCGCACTGCACACCGACCACTGCCCGAAGGACAAGCTCGACACCTTCGTCCGCCCGCTGATCGAGATCTCCCGCGAACGCGTCGCCAACGGTCAGAACCCGCTGTTCCAGTCGCACATGTGGGACGGCTCGGCGGTGCCGATCGACGAAAACCTTGAGATCGCCAAGGAATTGCTGCAGAAGGCCCGCGAAGCCAACATCATCCTCGAGGTTGAGATCGGCGTCGTCGGCGGCGAAGAAGACGGTGTCGAGAACGCCATCAACGACAAGCTGTACACCTCGGTTGAGGACTTCGAGAAGACCGTCGACGCCCTCGGCGTTGGCGAGAACGGCACATATCTGCTGGCCGCAACCTTCGGCAACGTGCACGGCGTCTACAAGCCGGGCAACGTGAAGCTGCGCCCCGCCGTCCTCAAGGAGGGTCAGGACGCCGCGATCGCCAAGCTCGGACTCGACGCCGACGCCCTGCCGTTCGACTTTGTCTTCCACGGCGGCTCGGGCTCGTCGGTTGAGGACATCGAAGAAGCCGTCAGCTACGGCGTCATCAAGATGAACGTCGACACCGACACCCAGTACGCGTTCACCCGTCCGGTTGCCGGTCACATGATGGGCAACTACGACGGCGTGCTCAAGGTCGACGGTGAAGTTGGTAACAAGAAGGTCTACGACCCCCGCAGCTACCTGAAGAAGGCTGAGACCTCGATGGCTGAGCGCGTTGTGGAAGCCTGCAACGACCTCGGTTCGTCCGGTAAGTCGATCGGCCGCTAAGAACTGCGGTTCGCGCAAAAGCTGTAACGCGAGCAATCGCGAGCAATAAGGAGGGGCGCCCGGAGTAATCCGGGCGCCCCTCCTTCGGTTCTGTGGTCCAGACCGAATCAGTTACGGCTTGGTGCAGACTTTCCAGTCGCCGTCGACCTTGTGCAGGGTGATCTGCGCGGGAAGCTTCTTCGACGGGTTGTTGACCGGGTACATGTCGACGCCGACGAGCGCGGTGTCGCCGTTGATCTGGACGGCATTGACGTCGTCGAAGGTCATCATCTGGTTGGTTGCCTTCTGTGCCTGGTAGGCCTTCTGGAACTGCTCCTCGGAGACGGAGGTGTAGAAGGCCTTCTCAGCGCCGCAGGTGAGGTCGCGAAGATCATCGAGGTCGCCGTCGGTCATGGCGTTCTGGAAGTCCTTGGCGACATCTGCGGCGTCGTTCTCGGGTGAGTTTGCAACCAGCGCGTACCACAGGCCGATGCCGATGACGGCGAGCAGCACAACTGCGGCCAGGGCGATGGCAATCCACTTGCCGCGCCCGCCCTTCGACTTCGCCTCGGCGGCATTCGTTGCCGGGGCAACCACCTGCGGTGCGGGCTTCTCGGCGGTGGGAGTGGGGCCGGTGGTCGTCGCTGCGGCGGCTGCGGCGGCCGCAGCGGCTGCCCCAGCGGCTGCGCTGACTCCGGCAGGCACCTTCATCTCGGTGGTCGCGGCTTCGGAACTGGCGTCGGCGAGCTGGGCGGTAACCGCTTCGGTCGAAATCTGCTCGGTGGCGGCGTCAGCACCGGCGGCGTCGTCGGAGCTCTTCTCCTCGGCCAGCGCAATGGACTGCTCAACGAGGATTGCCTTGTCGAGGTCGTCGGCATCGGCTCCGGGGGCGTCGGCGAAGGCTTCGCCTTCGAGGGGATCTCCGACGACACTCTCCTCGACGATGTCGGCGGTGCTCGCGACGTCGGTCGTGCGGGCAGCTGCGGCCGCGGCGGCGGCCGCAGCAACTTCTGCCGGAATCTTGAATGCCTTCGTCGGAGCTTCGGAGGTGCCCCCGCCTGCCGGTTCCGGCTCGTCTTCGAGCTTTTCCACCTCGGTCGGGGTGCGTGTCGGTTCGACCTGGTCAGCCGGGGCGGCAGCCTCGTCTGACTCCGCGGCGGTGGACTTGCCCTGCTCGCGCTGGGCACGGAAAGCGCCGACTACCTTGTCAATGGCGGCGGCGTTGTCGTTGTCCGATTCAGACATTTACTCAAGTTCCAATGTTCGTCGGGTGCGGTGGAGCTACACGCGCAAGCGTCAGGATATCGGACCGGCCTCCTACGAGCGTGGTCGGAGCGGCCCGATCAGATGGTTGAATGAATCTGTGACGTCATTTGGAGATCTTCTCGGACCCCCGCCCACCCTGCTCCCGGGAGACGACGACGCTGAGTCGGACTTGCTGAACGGGCTCGACCCCAGCGCCGTCGCGGCAGCGCATCCGTCGGCGTCCATCGCCTGGGCTTACCTCGCCGAGGCGTCGCTCGACGGTGCTCTCGATGGTGCTGAACCCGACCTGACCCGCGTCGTCGCGGCTTACGCCTATGCCCGTACCGGCTACCACCGCGGGCTCGACCAGTTGCGTCGAGCCGGTTGGAAGGGCTTTGGCCCGGTCCCGTGGAGCCACGAAGAAAACCGCGGATTCTTGCGTTGCGTCGGTGCGTTGGCTCGCGCGGCGCAGGCCGTCGGTGAAGAAGATGAATACCTTCGGTGCCTGGATTTGCTCAACGACAGTGACCCCCGCGCCATCGCCGAACTGGGCCTGGACTGATCAGTACCGACCCCCTATCGGACGAACCAACGACGGTCCGCGACGACTTCTCGCGGGCCGTCGCCGGGTTGCACCCGGCGTTGCGGACGCGGGTGCGACGATTGTGGCTGTCGTTGTTACCGATCGCCCAGTGTGCGATCGCCGCGGGACTGGCGTGGTTTGTAGCGCTCGATTTGCTCGACCACGCGGCCCCGTTCTTTGCCCCGATCGCGGCGGTCGCTTCGTTGGGTTTGTCGCTGGCGCGACGCTGGCGGCGGTCCTTAGAGCTCGTCGTCGGAGTGTCGATTGGCATTCTGGTCGGCGACATCGTGATCAGCCAGATTGGGTCCGGGCCCTGGCAGATTTCGGTGGTCGTAGCGGTAGCGATGGGGACTGCGGTGTTCCTCGACAAGGGGCCGCTGCTGCCGTTGCAGGCCTCGTCGTCGGCGGTGCTCGTTGCCACGTTGCTGCCGCCGGGCGATGTCGCCGGGTTTGAACGCGCGATCGACGCATTGGTTGGCGGGCTGATTGGCCTGCTGGTGGGGGCGTTGGTGCCGATTAATCCGGTCCGGCGGGCACGACGTGCTGCGGCCGGAATCCTGGATACCTTTCGAGATCTCAGCTGCGAGTTGGCCGAGGCGCTGCAAGCACGTGATGAGGACGCCGTGGCCAAGGTTCTGGAAAAGGCGCGCGGCACGCAGTCGGCGATCGACACCCTGCAAGCTGATGTCCTCGCCGGACGTGAAGTGGGGACGTTGTCCCCGCTGTATTGGGGGTCGCGTGATCGGCTGCGAACCATCGCGGCCACTGCCGATCCCCTCGACAACGCGGTCCGTAACTTTCGGGTCGTCACTCGGCGTGCGCTGGCACTGACCCAGCGCGGTGTCCCGGTAGAGCAGTCGATGATCAACATCATCAACGACCTCGGCGACATCTTCGAGATTCTTCGCCAGGTGATGTTGGCGGCCCCCGGCGCAGAGCCGGACCAAGCCGATGCCGCGCGGTTGATCCGTTCAGTGGTCCGCAAGGCACGAACCTCGCTCGCCGACAACGTCGAAGACCTCTCCGAAGCCGCGCTCCTGGTGGAGTTACGGTCGTTGCTCGTCGACCTCCTGATGGTCGCCGGCCTCAAACGCCTCTCCGCAATCGCGCAACTGCACCTAAACCGCTAACCCCCTTCTGGTGTTCTCGCATGATGCGTCGATTCCCGCACTATGTCGGACATAGTGCGGGAATCGACGCATCATGCGAGAACGGATTGGGGGCGGTGATTCGAGGCCTTGCAATATATGCGTATTGGTGCATATATTGAGGTTATGGGCACTGAGCATGGGCATAGTCATGGCCCCACGGCGGCAGACCTAGCTGGCCCGAACGCGGGGCATCGTCGAATCTGGCCGCTGGCAGTCTCGTTGGGCATCATCGGCGTGTTCTTCATCGTCGAACTGGTTACCGGGTTGATCTCCGGGTCGCTCGCGCTGGTGGCCGACGCTGGCCACATGGCGACCGACCTCGTCGCCCTCACCATGGGACTCGCGGCGCTGCTCCTCGCACGCCACGGGCGCGTCACCGACGGCCGCAGTTTCGGCTGGTACCGCGCGGAAGTGTTCACCGCCGTCGTCAACGCGGCTCTGCTCCTCGGCATTGGTGCCTACGTCCTGTACGAGGCGATCTCGCGTCTCGGCACCGACCCCGACGTCCCCGGCATGCCGATGATCGTCGTGGCAATCCTCGGGCTGATCGCCAACATCGTCGTCATGTACCTGCTGCGGGCCGACGCTGAAGGCTCCCTCGCCGTCCGCGGTGCCTACCTGGAAGTGTTGGCCGACGCGGTCGGCAGCGTGGGCGTCCTGATCGCAGGCATCATCACGCTCACCACCGGTTGGGGCTACGCCGACCTCATCGTCGCCGTCGCGATCTCCCTGTGGGTGGTGCCGCGTGCGCTGAAGTTGGCGATCGCCGCGCTCAAAATCCTGAACCAGCAGGCACCCGCGAATGTCGACGTCGACCTCATCCGAACCGAACTGTCTGCCATCCCCGGCGTCGTCGACGTGCACGACCTTCACATTTGGTCGCTGACGACCGGGATGGACATTGCCGCCGTGCACGTTGCGGCGGTCAGCGACGGGGCGGTGGTCCTGGCGGCGGCGCAGAACGTTTTCGCCGCCCACGGCTTGAAACACGTCACGATCCAAGTGGATCCAGCGGGCGGCGAGGCTGCTTGCGAAAAAGAGATGTCCTGGTAGCTCGAGGTATTCGCGGCCAAGTTCGACCGGCGGCCTACAGCCAGAAGGCGAACAGGCCCATGCCGTATTGGGCAAAGCCGGGATTGATGCCGAAGAGGTCGAAGACGTCATAAACCAGGCCGAAGAAGGCGCGGTTCAAGAATGGGATGAACAGTAGGACGAACACCAGCAAAATGCCGAACGGGGCAATCTTCTGCGCGGACATCCGCACCTCGGGCGACAAGTACGGTTCAATCGCGCCGTAGCCGTCGAAGCCCGGTACCGGCAAGATATTCAACAGCGTTGCCGACAGTTGCAAGAACGCCAATGCGGCGGTCGCCGCCCACAGGTTGCCCGACTGCATCGTCGGATCATTGACTGCCAACGCCGCCAGCAATACCAAACCCAACGTGAAGTTGGTGGCCGGGCCAGCCAGCGACACCTTGGTGCGCTGGGCGTTTGTGAACCCCGCTGTATGTAGGTAGACGGCGCCGCCCGGGAATCCGATCCCGCCCAGGGCGACAATCAGCAGTGGCAGCGCAATCGACAGTCCGGCATGGGTGTACTTAAGCGGATTCAGCGTCAAATATCCGCGCACCTCCACCGACCGATCGCCGTACCGGAAAGCCGTGAATGCGTGCGCGAACTCGTGCAGCGCCAGGGAAATCACCCAACCGCTCAACACGAACAGGAACGCACCCAGATGACCCTGCCAGTTGCGTTCGGTACCCGACCGCAACAGCAGGTAAATACCCAACCCGAAAGCTGCGCAGAGGCCGAGGAACACCGGGCCCGGACGGACCGACTTCAGGGCTGCCGTGGTGGGGGTCGTCATGGTCGCACCAGCCGCCAATCCTCGTGGTGGCGGTAGAACGTCGACCGCTTCACCACCCGATCGGTCAGTTCGCCTTCGCGCTCGACCACCAGATTCAACCCGCCGGTCTGGACGGCGCGACCGGATTTCCAGCCGCCGGGTAAAAAGCGCGCGACGCGGCCGCGGACTCCGGGTTGCACCAGCAGGGGCTGGATCTCGATGGCAGCGACACGCCCATCGGCGATCCGCTCTGAATCGGCGATGGTCTCGCAGTGCAACTTTTCTCCGCCCTGGCCGAGGTGACGGGCGTAACCAACGAGCACGGTGGCGGCATCGTCGCGGATGAGCGGAAGGGTTTGCGCGACGCCGGTCTCCGCGAGCTTGCGCGCAATGGGACCGATCGGCAGACCGTAGTTGATGGTCGCCGGCGTGGCCCGCCACGTCACATAGGCAACTTCGACGTCGAGTCGCTCTAATTTCATCAACGACGCAACCACTCGCGACAGGAACGCATCGGGTGCCATTTCTGAATCGCGGCCCGGCTCGACAATGACACGAATGGTGTCGGAACCGGTGGACGCAGCATCGTCCAGGAGGTCCGACAATCGGCGCGTCAGCGACGACGGAACCTCGTCGCCGGGGCTGACGGTCAACACAATGGGGGTCACCCCGACAAGCGTATACGCGGCTCGTGACCAACAATTCGGGACTTACCCAGTAGGGTAGGCATGTTAGGAGGAGCACCTATATGTCTGCGATTGTGCTCATCGGCGCCCAGTGGGGCGACGAAGGCAAAGGTAAAGCAACCGATCTGCTCGGCGGAAGTCTGCAGTGGGTGGTTCGCTACCAGGGTGGTAACAATGCGGGTCACACCGTTGTGCTGCCGAACGGCGAGCAGTTTGCCCTGCATCTGATCCCATCGGGGATTTTGACGCCGGGTGTGAACAACGTGATCGGCAACGGCGTCGTCGTCGACCCGAGTGTTCTCTTGAGCGAACTCAAGGGGCTCGAGGACCGCGGCGTCGACACTTCGGCGCTCATGTTGTCCGCCGACGCGCATCTGCTGATGCCGTACCACGTGGCGATCGACAAGGTCACCGAACGGTTCCTGGGCAACAGCAAGATCGGCACCACGGGTCGCGGGATTGGTCCTTGCTACCAGGACAAGATCGCCCGCGTGGGCGTTCGTGTCGCCGACGTACTGGATGAGAAGATCCTCACCCAGAAGGTCGAAGCGGCCCTGGAGTTCAAGAATCAGATCCTCACCAAGATCTACAACCGCAAGGGGCTGGACCCGCAGCAGGTTGTTGACGAGACTCTTGAGCTGGCAGAAGGGTTCAAGCACCGCATCGCCGATACTCAACGACTGCTTAATGAGGCACTCGAGCGCGGCGACACCGTCCTCCTCGAAGGCTCGCAGGGCACCCTGCTCGACGTCGACCACGGCACCTACCCGTATGTGACGTCGTCGAATCCGACCGCGGGTGGCGCGGCCGTCGGTGCCGGTATCGGACCCACGCGGATCACCACTGTCCTCGGCATTCTGAAGGCGTACACCACGCGTGTCGGCGAAGGACCGTTCCCGACGGAACTCTTCGACGATTCCGGCGAGTACCTCGCGAAGACGGGCGGTGAAGTTGGCGTGACCACCGGTCGTGCCCGCCGCACCGGCTGGTTCGACGCCGTTATCGCCCGCTACGCAACCCGCGTCAATGGCATCACCGATTACTTCCTCACCAAACTCGACGTGCTGTCGAGCCTGGACGAAGTGCCGATCTGTGTGGCGTACGACGTGGACGGCGAACGTGTCGAGGATTGGCCGATGACGCAGACCGGCATCCACCACGCGAAGCCAATCTACGAGATGATGCCCGGCTGGTCGGAAGACATTTCCGGGTGCCGCACTTTCGAGGAATTGCCGACCAACGCGCAGAACTATGTGCACCGGATCGAGGAACTTTCGGGTGCTCGGGTGTCGTGCATCGGCGTTGGCCCCGGCCGCGACGAGACGATTGTTCGCCACGAAATCGTGTAGCTGGTAATGCCCCGGCGTCCCAACTTCCGGCGCGATTACGGTTCGATTCTGCTTGGTGGGGTCGATGAAGACCCGCATCGGCAGCGGGTCCGGATCCAGTCGCTGCTGACCTCGACGATTGTTATCGCCCAGGTCATCGGCATCGGTATCGCCATCGTGCTGGCCACGGTCGGGATCCCGGATCCGTCGTTCTTGCGCAGAGATCTGGCGTGGGTCAACTTTGTGGCCCTCCCGATCTACATCGTGGTGGGACTCGCTGTCGGGGCGTTCATCGGGACCGTAGCGACGGTTCGCTCCCTGAAATGGGCGATCGAGGATCGGGAGCCCACACGACAGGACGTTCGACGCACGGTAAGGGCGCGTCGCTTTCTCACCGGGCTGCAAGGCCTCCTGTGGGCGGGCTGCGCTCTGCTATTGGGGATTTGGTACGGGATCATCGATCCCGACCTGATCTTGAAAGTGGTGCTCATCGTCCTGATGAGCGGGGTGGTCGTGATTGCGATCGTCAACATCTTTATCGACGTGCTGTTGCGCCCGGTGTACGCGAAAATCATGGAAGCTGGCTTTCGGGTACGGGGCAGTTCGGTGCGTTCGCGGGCATTGAGCGCCTGGATTGTCGGCACCGGCGTGCCGTTGGCTGGCATCTTTATCGTGACGCTCTTATCGGCCGTCGGCGATCGAGTAACGAGGACCGGTCTCTTCGTGTCGGTCACCGTGCTGGTTTTTGTCGCCGGGGCAATCGGCCTGCTCGCCATGCTGCTGTTCGCCTGGGAGGTGACCGGCCCGATCCGCAATGTGCAGGCCGGCATGGCGAGGGTTCGCGCGGGTGATGTCAGCAAAGACGCCGACCTCGTCGTTTACGACGCCTCCGAACTCGGGGAACTCCAGTACGGGTTTAACACGATGGTTGCCGGGCTCCGGGAGCAGGAGCGGACCCGCGACATCTTTGGTCGCCACGTGGGCCGTGACGTCGCTGCCGCCGCACTCCGCCAAGATCCGGAGCTCGGCGGCGCGGAGCTCACGGTAGCCGTGATCTTCGTCGACGTCATCGGGTCCACTCGCCTGGCCACCGAACGCACCCCGACGGAAGTCGTCGACGTGCTCAATCGCTTTTTCCAGGTGATTGTCGAAGTTGTCGAAGCCAACGGGGGACTGGTCAACAAGTTCGAGGGCGACGCCGTCCTCGCGATTTTCGGCGCACCTTTGCAGATCGGTGACCCGGCAGGTGCGGCACTGTTGGCCTCGCGGCAGGTTGCCGGCCGGCTGGCCGCCGAGGTGCCAGAGTTACAAGCCGGGATCGGTGTCAGCTACGGCAATGTGGTCGCAGGCAACGTCGGCGCCATCCAACGTTTCGAGTACACGGTCATCGGTGACCCGGTGAACGAAAGTGCGCGGTTGTCGGAGGTCGCCAAAGAGGCCCCGGACCTGCCCTTCGCGTCGGCCCGCACGATCGTTGCTGCTAACGCCGATGAGCGGGAGCGGTGGGAGCGGCGCACGTCGGTGACGCTGCGTGGTCGCAGTGAGCGGACGGAGATTTACACTCCGCACGATAGGTAGGATCTGGCACATGGTGTCGAATGTGATCGGGACTCCGCTGAGTCCGACCGCGGTGAAGGTATTGCTCCTCGGATCCGGAGAACTCGGTAAAGAAGTCACGATCGCTTTGCAGCGATTCGGTGTGGAAGTGATCGCCGTCGATCGATATGCGAACGCTCCGGCGCATCAGGTGGCCCATCACGCCGAGGTGATCGACATGACCGACGCTGCCCAGGTTCGCGACGTTATTGCCAAATACCAGCCGAACTATGTGCTTCCCGAGATTGAGGCAATTGCCACGGATGCGCTGGAAGCCGTTGAGGCTGAAGGGCTCTCGGAAGTGATTCCGAGTGCCAAGGCAGTGTCGGCGACGTTGAATCGGGAACGCATCCGGCGTCTCGCGGACGAAGAGCTCGGCCTTCCGACCTCCCCGTATCTGTTTGCCGGATCGCTCGATGAGATGCGGCGTGCCGTCGGCAGCATCGGTTTCCCCTGCGTGGTGAAGCCCGTCATGTCGTCGTCGGGCAAAGGGCAATCCACGTTGCGCGGACCCGCCGACGTTGATGCTGCGTGGGAAACTGCGCGCACGGGTGCCCGGGTCAACAACGATCGCGTGATCGTCGAAGGGTTTGTCGAGTTCGACTACGAAATCACCCTGCTGACTGTCCGCGCCATCGACCCGGCGACCGGGAAACTCACGACCTACTTCTGCGACCCCATCGGGCACCGCCAGGTAGACGGGGACTATGTCGAAAGCTGGCAGCCCCAGCGGATGAGTCAGGCCGCCTACGGCGTCGCGCGGTCGATCGCGGCCCGCATTGTCACCGCCATGGGTAACCCCGACAGTAAGGCGGGCGAGTTCAGCGGCCGCGGCGTGTTCGGCGTCGAGCTCTTCATCAAGGGCGATGAAGTGTACTTTTCAGAAGTCAGCCCGCGTCCGCACGACACCGGTTTGGTGACGATGGCCTCCCAACGACTGTCGGAGTTTGAACTGCATGCCCGGGCAGTCCTCGGCTTGCCCGTCAGTACGTTGATGCGCAGCCCCGCCGCGTCCGCCGTAATCTACGGACAGCACGACGACGTCGCCATTAGGTTTGCCGGTGTCGCGGAGGCGCTCGCGGACCCCGATGTGGACCTGCGCCTGTTCGGTAAGCCGGAGAGCTTTGCTCGACGCCGGGTCGGGGTGGCGGTTGCGACCGCACCCAACACTGCTGCCGCACGCGAGAAGGCCGTGCGGGCCGCCGGTTTGGTGAAGCCGTTGCTCGCCTCAGACGCCGCGGCAACGGGTCCGGATACCGCCGATGCCGAAGCGCCACAGCCGGTGTCGCCGACGATCATGGCGCCGATTCTGCAGCCAACCTCGCCCGCCGATGAAGCCGCAACCGAACTATTGCAGGCACCTGGCCGGCCGTCGGGCCCGCCGATGCCTCGGCCGCCGATGCCGCCCGGGCCGCCCCAGCGACCCGGACCGATGGTGCAGCCGGGGCCACGCGGACCGGTTGGGCCCGGTGGGCAGCGACCGGCAGGGCCGCCGCCGCCCCGACCGGGACAGTTTCCGCCGGGGCCGCGCTAAAGCCGCCTAAACGGGGGATCGGCGGGCCGACTGGATAATCAAGAGCACCAGGAACGGTCCGCCAACCGCGGCGGTAATGACGCCGACCGGCAGGCCTGCCGGGGCAATGGTGCGGCAGACGATGTCAGCGGTCAGGACCATGGCTGCTCCAACGAGTCCGGAGAACATCGGCGTGGGCTGCGCGGTGTGGGCCAGCCGGAGTGCGATTTGTGGGGCGACCAACCCCACAAAGGCGATGGGACCGGCAACAGATACGGCCAGTGAGGCCACCACGACGGCTGCGATCAGCGTGCCATAGGTGACCACTCCCAGGCGGACCCCGAGGCCTTGCGCGATATCGGGTCCGAGGCTGCTGACCGCGAGTGATCGGGTATTTGCCATGCTCCACCCAATCCCGATCACGGCGGCGACGCCGACGGTGATCACCGAACTCCACCCCAGTGACGCCAGTGAGCCGACGAGCCACTTTTGCGCGGTCCCGGAGTCGTGCACGTCCGCGCGCGTCATGACGTAGCCGACGACGGCCTGCATCATCCACGTCAAGCCGACCCCGATCAGGATCAGGCGCAGCGTGCTCGTGATGACTTGACCTTTGGTCCAGGCGAGCGCGTACATCAGCAGGGCGGCAAAGAGTCCGCCGATTAGCGCCGACGTCGGGACGCCGAGCGCTGTGAAAAATGCCCCAAAGCCCGTCGAACCGGAGGTTAACGCGAGGACCGCTCCGGCGCTGGCTCCGGACGTGATGCCGAGCATGTCAGGGGTGGCGAGGGGGTTTCGGGTGACGATCTGGGTGAGGCAGCCCGCTAATGCCAAGGAGAATCCGGCGAGCGAGCCGACGAGAACGCGGGGCAGCACGTCGTCGAAGATCACGATGTTCTCGGCCGTCGTGCCTCCACCGAGAATGATGCGGGCGACGTGGACCGGCGTGGTGAATCCGACCGACAGTCCGATGAGGAACAGCACGCCGGTGGCAACGAGGCCAGCGATCGACCAGCGCAATAGACCGAGCTTGAGCGACCAGCTGGCTTCGCCGATGCGGACGATGCGCGTTCCGGTTCGGAAATCGGGTTTGAGGTCGGTGGTCATACGGCGGACAGCCTCTTTCGTCGAACCATAAGCATGAGGATGGGACCGCCGATGAGCGCGAGCACCACGCTGACCTGTGCTTCGCCCGGGCGTGCGATAACGCGACCGACAATGTCGCAGACGAGGATTAGCAGGGCCCCGGCCAGCGCCGAGTAGGGGATGATCCAGCGGTAGTCGGGTCCGGTGAACGCCCGCGCAATGTGGGGCACCACCAGCCCGAGGAAGACAATTGGCCCACACGCTGCGGTGGCTGCGCCGGCCAGGACAGTGATCCCGAGGATTCCGCTCGCCCGAATGAGGCCGACCCGTCCGCCTAGCGCGGCCGCAATGTCATCGCCGAGGCTCAGCAGATTGAGGAACCACCCGCTTGCGAACGCCAGGATCAACCCGACCACCACAAATGGGAGGGTGGTCCAGAGGACGTCGGCACCGCGACCTGCGACGGCGCCAACGTTCCAAAAACGCCAGGTGTCGAGGGAGGCGCCGTCCATGAGAACGAGGGCCGACGACACCGCGGCTAAGCATGCGCTGATTCCCGCCCCGGCGAGGATCAGCGTCAACGGTGATGCGCCGGTGATAGCGGAGATGCCGAAGACGGTGGCAGCCGCGATAGATGCGCCGAGCAGTGCGAGCCAGGTGGTGGTGAGTTGCCCCGAGGTACCGAAGACAAAGACGCCGGTGACGACAGCGCAGGCGGCCCCGGCATTGATTCCGAGGAGTCCGGGGTCGGCGAGTGGATTGCGGGTGTGGCCCTGAGTGAGGGCACCGGCCGCGCCGATGGCGAGCCCGACGATTACGGCAAGTGCCGATCGGATGAGGCGACTGTGGACTAGGACGTCCAGGCCACCAGCGGTCGCGCTGGCGGGGTCGATAAGAGCGTTCCAGATGTCCGACGGCGCAACGTTGCGGGTACCGATGGCGATGGATGCGACAAAGGCGACGGCGATTGCGGCCACGAGGATGAATGCGCCGATTCCCTTTTTCACAAAGGGTTACCTTACCTAAGTAGACGCCCGGGGTTTCGATCGGGTGGATCAGTAATGTGCCAAAATACGACAGACCTGAGGTATTTCGAGCCAAAATCTGATTGCCGAATCGGTAACGAATTGGCACGGTCGGCTCGATAAACGGTTAAGGGTTGGGCTGGTCGCTCCGACCTCCTGACGAACGGCACGAAAGGCTAGACATGAAGAAGTCCTTGACCCGAGCAGCTGCGGCTGTCGCAGTAGCTGGCGCCGTTGGTGCGGGCACCCTGGTTGCCGCGCCGCAGGCGCACGCAGCTGGCCCCGGCGATCTCCAGCTCATCGGTGGCGTCAACTGCACCTTCAAGCTCTGGGGCCCCAACTGGAACGACGGTCCGGTCTGGCAGATGCACCGCTGGATGGGCGTCCGGAACATCGGCAGC
Organism: Gordonia sp. 34D; assembly: GCF_056682775.1. NCBI lineage: Bacteria > Bacillati > Actinomycetota > Actinomycetes > Mycobacteriales > Gordoniaceae > Gordonia > Gordonia sp. 34D. Next base: position 3,508,258 of record NZ_CM155293.1, read on the forward strand.
TCCACTATGACCGGTGTCACCGTCAGCGAGATTGGCGGCGCTAACAAGTGGGTCCCCGCCAACAAGACGCTGAAGACCAAGACCGGCGAACTGAAGGCCGGGCAGACGGCTATCACTGTCGATACCAAGTGGAAGGGCTGCTGGCCAGCCTCCATCTCGGGCTACACGATCGGACAGCAGATCGAGAACCCGACGAACAACTTCGGATTCTGGCAGAACGCACGCAACGCTCCCAAGAAGTGAGCTAGCCCGCGCCAATAGTGGCGCGGCACAGCAAAGAGGGAGGGCAACCGATTCGGTTGCCCTCCCTCTTTCGTTAGCCTTTACGCCCCTCTTGTTAGCCGTTAGCTTTGTCGGGCTCGGAAGCGGCGAGCATCTCGTGACGCTCAACCACCTTCACCCGGTCACGGCCCTGAGCTTCGCCCAGCTTGCGCTCATGCTCATCGAGGCGGTACCAGCCGTCCCACGTGGTGAACGGGATCTTCCGCGACTCCAGCATCGCGACGACCGCCTCTTCCGAGGGATCTTCAGCAACATTGAGCTTGTCGGCCAGCATGTCGTCGACGATGCACTGCACGGTCTCGCTGGCATCACCCTTTGTGTGACCGATCAGGCCGACGGGGCCGCGCTTGATCCAGCCCGTGGTGTACAGCCCGGTGACCTGTTCGCCGTCGTCAAAGACTCGGCCGGCCTCGTTGGGGATGACGCCCGCCTGATCGTCGAACGGGATTTCCGGCAGGTTGTCCGACAGGTAGCCGACGGCCCGGTAGACGGCCGTGACATCCCAGTCGTTGAACTTGCCGGTGCCGCGGACGTTGCCGGTGCCGTCGAGTTCTGTGCGCTCGGTGCGCATGCCGACGACCTTGCCGTCTTCGCCCAAGATTTCGGTCGGGTTCTCGAAGAAATGCAAGAACAGCTTGTGGATTGCCCCCTGCTTGGGCTCGCGGATCGCGTAGTTCTCGATGATCGTCGCGACCTGGTCGGTGATTTTGCTCGACCGGCGAGCGACGGTGGAGCCTTCGTCGTAGTCGATGTCCTCGGGAGCGACGATCACCTCGATGTTCGGTGAGTGGTCGAGTTCCTTCAACTCCAGTGGCGTGAACTTGGCCTGCGCCGGACCGCGGCGACCAAAGACGTGCACCTCTAGGGCCTTGTTGGCCTTCAATCCCTGGTAGACGTTGTCTGGGATTTCGGTCGGCAGTAGTTCGTCGCCGGTCTTGGCAAGGACGCGCGCGACGTCGAGGGCCACGTTGCCGACACCGATAACGGCAACCTTCTCCTCTTCGAGCGGCCATTCGCGGGAGAAGTCCGGGTGGCCGTCGTACCAGGCGACGAACTCGGCGGCACCGTAGCTGCGTTCGAGGTCGACGCCGGGGATCTTCAGCCCGCGGTCGTCGGTAGCGCCGGTCGAGAAGACGATGGCGTCGTAATGCTTGCGCAGGTCGGCCAGTGTGATGTCGGTGCCGTAGTCGATGTTGCCGAGCAGGCGAACCTGCGGCTTATCGAGCACCTTGTGCAGGGCGGTGATGATGCCCTTGATGCGGGGATGGTCGGGTGCGACGCCGTAGCGGATCAGGCCGAAGGGCGCAGGCATGCGCTCGTACAGGTCGATGCTCACGCCACGAGCGGCCGCGGTGTCGGACTTCATCAGGGCGTCCGCGCAGTAAATGCCGGCGGGACCGGCGCCGATGATCGCGACCCGCAACGGGCGGCTGTTGTCACTCATGTACAGGTGCTTCCTCAAATGATTGGACTCCGGATGTCCTCTACGTTATGTCTTGCCGCGCCGGTCCCAAAATTTTTGGGTGAGGCATGCCTATGTTGAATTCGTTGTGCAATTAACTCTTGACGAATCACCGCGGGTGCCCTTATCTGGCGGGATGGCCGCACAGAAACCACCAGCGGGCGGGCCGATAGACTCGGTTCTCATGAGCCAAGACCAGCCCGAAGTCGACGAATACGGCGACGATGACGACCAGCCACGATCGTGGAAGGCCGCCCTGCCGATGATCCTCGCGGGATCGCTGATGCTGGCGCTGCTCGCCTTCGTGTTGATCGTCGCCCTCGTGAACCCGCCGGACGAGCGACTTAACGACTCCACCCTGGTGCAGCACCGCGTCAACGACATGTACAGCGCAATGGGCACGCTGAACTACGACCAGTACCGAAACTCGTTCTGCCAGGCCGACATCGACTCGCCGGACTTCCCGAAGTCGGTGGCGTTCGCAGACGAGAACCGCGCCCTCAACGACGCCGAAGGCAAGGTTGTCGTCACCAAGATGGACGTCGAGATTGTTGGCACCACCTCGACGGTGAAGTCGTACTGGAACCGGGAGAAGACCGAAAACAACAAGCAGACGACGGACTTGAACTTGGTGAAGGTCGGCGACGACTGGAAGGTGTGCAGCCGATGACCGGAGCGTATCGGGGTGACATGACGTGCACGAAAGCGTGGGAACTGCTCGAGGAAGACCCGGATACGGTCTTGGTTGACTGTCGTACCCAAGCCGAGTGGAGTTTTGTCGGCGTCCCCGACCTGACGTCGATCGGCAAGCGCGCCGTGTTCATCGAATGGATCGACTACCCGGATGGCGCCCTGAACCCTCGGTTTGTGGAGCAACTGCACGAAGCGGGCATCACGCCCGACCACCGGGTGCTGTTTCTATGCCGGTCGGGGCAGCGTTCGATGGGCGCAGCTGAGGCCGCGGTGTCGGCCGGATTCGCCCAGGCGTACAACATTCTGGACGGGTTTGAAGGAGCAACAGACGCAGCGGGTCACCGCGGAGGCGCCGGTTGGCGTGCTGAGTCGCTGCCGTGGCGACAGTCATAAGGAGTTAGTAAGAAGATGAGCCATGAACTACCCGACTGGGTATCGCCGGAAACTGTTGCCGTGCGCGGAGGAATCCTCCGTTCGGGCTTTTTTGAAACCTCCGAGGCGCTGTACCTGAACAGCGGTTACGTGTACGAGACGGCCGAAGCGGCCGAGCGAGCATTTACCGGTGAAGACAAGCGTTTCGTGTACACCCGTTACGGCAATCCGACGGTCGCGATGTTCCAGGAACGACTGCGCCAGATCGAAGGCACCGAGGCGTGTTTCGCGACGGCAAGCGGCATGGCCGCGGTGTTTGTGGCGCTTGGCGCGCTGCTGAAGAGCGGCGACCGACTGGTTGCCGCGCGCAGTCTATTCGGATCCTGCTTCGTGATTTGTAACGAAATCTTGCCGTCGTGGGGCGTGGAGACCGAATTCGTCGACGGTGACGACCTCGAGCAGTGGGAGCGGGCGCTCTCCAAGCCGACCACGGCGGTTTTCTTTGAGACTCCGTCGAACCCGATGCAGACCCTGGTTGACGTGCGAAAAGTTTCGGCTATGGCCCATGCGGCTGGCGCGCAGGTGGTCCTCGACAACGTATTTGCGACGCCGCTTCTGCAGCGCCCGTTGGACCTCGGTGCCGATGTGATCGTGTACTCGGGAACCAAGCACATCGACGGCCAGGGCCGGGTGATGGGTGGCGCTGTCATGGGCACGCAGGAGTTTATTGACGGTCCGGTCCGTGACCTGATGCGGCATACTGGCCCGGCGCTCAGCCCGTTTAACGCGTGGGTGATGCTCAAGGGCCTGGAGACGATGAAACTGCGGCTCGACCAGTCGGTTGCGTCGGCACTCAAGGTCGCCGAGTACTTGGATGCCGATCCGCGCGTCGCGAAGGCGATCTACCCGTTCTTGCCGTCGCACCCGCAGTACGAGTTGGCGCGGTCGCAGATGTCGGGTGGCGGCACGGTCATTACGTTCGAGTTGGCGGAAAAGCCCGGCCTGACTGGCAAGGAACGCGCCTTCGAAATGCTGAATCGCCTGCAGATCATCGACATTTCGAACAATCTCGGTGACGCCAAGACCCTCATCACGCACCCGGCAACTACGACGCACCGGGCGACAGGTCCGGAGGGTCGTGCCGCGATCGGTCTGACTGACTCCATGCTCCGCCTGTCGGTGGGCTTGGAGAATGTCGACGACCTGCTGCGCGACTTGGACGGTGCGCTCGGCTAGTTTTTTCTAGCGGAGCGCGGCGAGCACCGTCTGAAATTTGACGGTGGTTTCGGCGACTTCAGCATCGGGGTCCGATCCGGCGACGATGCCGCCGCCCGCCCACGCGCGAATGCTGGTGCGAGAGGCATCGAGTTCGAGGCAGCGGATGGAAACGACCCATTCGCCGTCGCCTTCGGCATTGCACCAGCCGACGGCGCCCGCGTAGAAATCCCGGCGACCTTCAATCTCGGTGATGAGCTCGGCGGCCGCGGCGGTGGGGGTTCCGCAGACGGCCGGGGTTGGCGACAGGAGTGCGGCCAAGTCGAGAGCGGTCACCGACGGGTCGGCGAGCTGCCCGGTGATCGGTGTTGCCAAATGCCACACATGCCTGGTGGAGGTGGTTTCGGGACGGTCGGGTACCTCGAGACTTGAGCACAGGGGTGCAAGGAGTTCGCGCAGGTAGTCGACAACGTAGCGGTGCTCGCGCAGGTCTTTTGCCGACCGCTGGAGGCTGTCGGCGGCACCGGGAATCTCGGCTCCGTCGGCATCGAATCGCGGGGCCGAGCCAGCGTAGGGGACGCACTGGACCGTGGCACCGCGTTTGCGGAGAAGTAGTTCGGGGCTGGCACCGATGAGCCAGTGGTCGGCAAAGCCGGGGGCGGCACTCAGGTCGGCACCGAACACGGTGGAGCCACCGGCGGTGGCGGCGAAGCGGTCAATCATCGCCTCGGGCTCTACCGGCACCGTGAGCTGCGCGTCGAGACTGCGAGCAACCACCACTTTGTCGACTTGGCCCGCATCAATAGCTTCGATGGCCCGCCGGACGAGGTCCCGGTGGACGGCGTCGGGGGTTACCGTCAGCCGTTCGACAACTGGCGTAACGTCAGCGCGTGCGGTGACGGTCGGGGAAAATTCGACTTCTTCCGGGGCCGTCAGTGATGCGGCACCTTCGGTGTTGAAACCGAGTGCACCACCAACGAATCCGACAGTCCCGGAGGCAAGCGCGGCGGACGCCTCGCGAACCGAGCCGAAGACGCTGCGAACACCGAACCCGCGGACGGATTGTTCAGCGTTCGACAATTGGAACGACAGGCGGGCAGGCACCAAATCAGATTACCTGGGTCCGCTAGATCGACTTTCCGACGGTGATGAGGTCATCGTTGATCAACGACCGCATGAGGTCGCGGGCGGTGGAACCGGCGACGGACTCGTCTGTTGCGGCGTCGATGCCGGACATCACCATGCACTTGTGGTCATCGACCCGGAGGATGGCCTTGGACCATTTCTCGGTGTGTGCCGATGACGATTTGTTCTCTTCCCGGGTAGTCCAGGTATTGCTGTGCGGTGCGTTTTCCGTGCAGTTGGTCGGCACCACAACGATCACATGCACGGGTTCGCCGATACCGGATTCCTTGAAGGTGCTGAGTGACTCGATGATTTGGGTGAGAGGCCGGTTGTCAGCGTCGGCGCGGATAATGACGCCGGTGGTTTCGTCGACGGATTCAGCGGTGGCCGCCCATTCCTCGGGGACCGTGACTTCCACCGAAATGCCGTCGGCGAGGGTAAAGGTCTGCGCGACGGGGTCTGCAGGTCCAGCAACCTTCTTGTTCCACGGTGCAACAATCAGCAGGGTTACCGCGGCTGCCGCGATGGCGACCAGCGCGATAAGCCCGACTATCAGCGGCGCGCGGGAGGCCTTCGGCGGCACCGGCGGCGGCTGATATGGGAACGGCTGCTGAGGGAACGGCTGTTGGACGAACTGCTGCTGGGGGACCGGTCCGTGCTGATAGCCGGGCTGCGGGTCCGGCTGGTTCGGCGGAAAATTCGGATGCACCATTAGAGCGTTCGTCCTCCTCGAAAAGACTCTTCGAACAGACCCTAACGGCGGAAGGTCGCGTACCGGCAGTCGCGGTGTGCGAAATGCTTTTCGTGAATGACGGCGGAGGCTTCAGTCAGGGCTTTTACAGGTCAGCGATGATGATCTTCTTCATTGCCAGCATGTGCTGGTAGGCGTTCGGTCGGGCCATCAGTTCGCCCATGTTTGCGGGCGTCACCTGCCAGCTGACGCCGAACTCGTCGGCGAGCCAACCGCACATCTCGGCTTCGGGGACGGCGGTAAGTCCGTCCCAAATGCGATCGATCTCGGCTTGGTCCGCGCACTGGACTTCCAGCGAGACCCCGCAGTTGAAGGACTCTTGATCGGGACCGCTGGAACTGAGTTCGGGGGTGTCCATGGCGGCGAACCATTGTCCGTTCAACTGGAAGTCGGCGTACATCACCGCTTCCGGGCTCTGCGCGGCCGACGCGACGGTACCGACGGCGCTGGGGGTAAACAATGCCGTGTACTTGGCTATTGCCGCGCGTGCGCGATGTCCGACGTCGCCGGAGAACAGCAGCAGTGGAGTGATGAAGGGCCGCGGTGGGCCTTCGGGGTCGGTCAGCATCAGGTGCCACGTGACCCCGAATTGATCGCGGAGCCACCCGTACCGCTTGCTGTGGGGATATTCATCGAGCGGAACGATGGGGGAGCCGCCGTCCCACAGGATGCCCCACATCGCGTCGAGTTGGTCGCGGGCAGCAGCCTCGCTGGCAAAGCTGGCGGGGTCGAAGTTGAGGAGAAACGAAATGCTTCGGTTCGGAGCAAAGGTGTCGTCGGCATTGATCAACCCGATTCGATAGCCGCCGATTACTACCTCGACGGCGACGGGTAGCCCAGCAAACCGCTGCTGGAACTCGGGGAGACCCTCTGTGGGATACCGACCGAGCACTTGCCACGTCGTGTCAGGGAATGCTGCGGCGTAGAACTGCGCCACTTGCTCAGCATTCGCGTTGCACCACAGGTTCGGGACGATGGACTGCGTCGACATAGGTCACTCCCTGTTCGGACGGTACTTCCAGCGTGCCGACTCCGAACCCGGGGGACAACCCCAAATGCCGTACTTTCCACCCCAAATTGGGATGCAAAGTACGGCACAAGTTGTCAAGCGGACAAACTAGCCCTGGTAGCGGTCGACAGCTTCCTGCGCCACCTTGGCAGCCTGCTCTTTGCCGACCCAGCCACCGGGGTTCACGGACTTCCCGGGTTCGAGATCCTTGTAGTGCTCGAAGAAGTGCGAGATCGCCTTGAGCTCGAACTCGTCGACGTCGCTGATGTCCTGGATCGAGTCCCAGCGCGGGTCCCCAGCGGGGACGGCGAGCAGCTTGTCATCGCCGCCGGCCTCGTCGGTCATGGTGTACATGCCGATGACGCGAGCTCGCACGATGACACCGGGGACGACCGACTCCTGCAGGAGCACCATGGCGTCCAACGGGTCGCCGTCTTCGCCGAGGGTGTGGTCGATGTAGCCGTAGTCGGCGGGGTAACCCATCGAGGTGTAGAGGTAGCGGTCCAGGTAAATTTTGCCGGACTCGTGATCGATCTCGTACTTGTTACGACCACCCTTGAGAATTTCGATGGTGACTTCGTACTCCATGCTGCCTCCTACGGTTACTGCTCAGACTGTCCAGAATTGCTTCAACGGCTGTCAAGGATACTGTTACTAGGGTCGATCACCGACCACAGACCGGAGGATAAGTGGCTCAGCCGACAAGTTCGCCCGCCCGTCGGCCGCGCAAAGTGTTACGCGCGATCCTCGTGGTGTTGCTCGTTGCCGTGTTAGCTGCGGGCGCTGGAGTCGGGTGGTGGCTCTTCGAGAACCGTGCAGATCCCGTTCCCGCAGGAACGCCTGCACGTCCGGCCGCGATGACCTTCGCACCCACCGTGAAGGCTGTGCCATCGACCGCGCCCGAGCCCACCGCGAACGGTGTGCAAAAGGCGATGGCAAAGGCGCTGAAAGACCCGATGCTCGGTGAATTCACTGGTCAGGTGTCTGATCCGCTCACCGGCGAGGTGCTGTGGTCGCAGGGTGCCGACACGCCTCGAGTGCCCGCATCGAACGCGAAGATCTTGACCGCGTCCGCAGTCCTGCTGGAGTTGCCACACGATGCGCGTATCACCACCAAGGTGGTGCTTGGTGCGGACGGGCAGGCGATTCTGGTTGGGGCAGGCGACCCGACCTTGACGACGGCGTCGGCGGGTGAGCCCTCGTTTTACTCCGATCCCGCGCGGATTGCCGACCTGGCGGCCGCGATCAAAAAATCAGGTAAACAGATCACGTCGGTCGCCGTCGACACCTCGTTGTTCACCGGTCCCGGCATGCAAAAGACGTGGGACAAGCGCGACATTGAAGGCGGAGATATCGCACCGATGAGTGCGCTCACCGTCGACGGGGCCCGCCTCAAACCGCTCGACGAGTACTCGCCGCGAACGGACGATCCGGCCCTGGCCGCCGGACGTGCATTGGCCGATGAGCTCGGCTTGAACAGTCAGGTCACTGAAGTCACGGCACCGTCGGGTGCGCCGACCATCGCGACCGTCAAGTCCGCACCGCTCACGGTCCGGGTTGGCGACATGATGCGCTTCAGCGACAACGTGCTCGCCGAGCAACTCGCCATCGAACTGTCGGTGGCGACCGGCGGGGAGGCCAGTATTGAGGGCGGTGCGCACGCCGTCCTGGCGACCTTGCAGAAGAACAAGTTCGACGTCGAGGGCACGGTACTCGTCGACGCCTCGGGTCTCTCATACTCCGATCGCGTCACCGCTTCGCTGCTCGACGAACTGATGTCGGCTGCCGCAGGTAACGGTCAGCCCGCATTGCGGTCGCTGCTCGATTCACTCCCGGTGGCCCACGGGACGGGCACCTTGACCGACCGTTTCGACCCCGACAAAACCAACGGTGCCGGCTGGATTCGCGGCAAGACCGGAACACTCACGGGTGTCAGTTCGTTGACCGGAATAGTGCAGACCGTCGACGGCCGCGTTCTCGCGTTCGCGATGATTTCTGGCGGCACCTCGCCCGCCGATGCACGGCCCGCCGTTGACGCGGTGGTTGGCACGCTCCGCGACTGCGGTTGCCGCACCTGATCGATCGGAAGGAAAACCGTGAACAGTGTTACCGAGAGTTCAGTGCCCAACGAGAGTCCAGTACCCGACGAGTTGGCCGATGCCGGACCGGTGGAAAACATCGATTGGGGTGTCGCCGCGTCGATCGGTAAGCGCATCGCGCGGCCCGGGCCGCGTGTGACCCGCTACACCTACGAACGGGCCAACGACGAACTGCTCGACGCGGCCGTGCGTGCCGAAGGACCCGTTCGCGAGGTGACGGGACTGGCCGACGGTCTCGCCGTCCCGACCGCGCAGGTCTTGGATCGTTCCGGCTGGATCGACGCCGCCACGCGCTCGATGCCCGCCATGCTGGGTGCAGCCGACGACTCGAACTCGTCGTACGGCTTGAGCGGCAAGCTCGCTGGCGTGCAGGCCGGCGGGTTGCTGGCGTTCATGTCGAGCGCGATTCTCGGACAATACGATCCGTTTAGCCCCGACCCGGCGACCGGGGAGCCCGGCGTCTTGATGCTGGTGGCACCGAACATCATCGCGGTGGAACGACAACTGCGCGCCGACCCCTCCGACTTCCGGTTGTGGGTCTGTCTGCATGAGGTGACCCACCGCGTGCAGTTCTCGGCCAACCCGTGGCTGCCGGACTATATGCGCAGCAATATCGGGCAGTTGACGGGCGACGGCGACGACTCGGCGTCGGAGCTGGTGGGCCGCATCACTGAGAGTCTGCGCAGCGGTAAGCCGCGCGAAAAGGGTGTGATCGGACTGATGCAACTGCTGCAGTCGCCCGAACAATTCGAGGCCTTTGAACGAGTCTTGGTGCTCGGCACGCTGCTGGAAGGTCACGCCGACCACGTGATGGACGCCGTCGGCCCGGCGCACGTGCCGTCCGTGGCGTCGATCCGCGCTGCGTTTGATCAGCGTCGCACCGCACCGAAGAACCCCCTGCAGCGCATCATCCGCGCGCTCATCGGCATGGACGCCAAGATGGCGCAGTACATCCGCGGCAAGGCCTTCGTCGATCACGTCGTCGATGCTGTCGGGATGGAAGCATTCAACACCATTTGGACGTCGGCGGAGACCATGCCGCTGATGGCGGAGATTGGCGACCCGGACGCGTGGATCAAGCGGGTTCTGTAGCGGCCCAGCGGGCCCTGATCGGGGCGGTCCGCGGCTTTGCTCAACGGTATTGCCGGGACAGCCCGGTATGCGTTGGCCTCTCGGGCGGGGCGGATTCGCTCGCGTTGACCGCGGCCGCGGTCCGCGCCGGGTTAACGGTGCATGCCGTGGTGGTCGATCACCAGCTGCAGGCGGGATCGGGTGCGGTGGCCCAGCGTGCGGCTGCCGTCGCCCGCGATCTGGGAGCGACAGCGCAGGTACAAGCGGTCACCGTCGACGGGCCCGGCGGCATGGAAGCGGCGGCACGACAAGCGCGGTACGCGGCTTTCAACGACGTTCGCGACGGACGCCCGGTACTGCTCGGACACACCCTCGACGATCAAGCCGAGACCGTCCTGCTGGGCCTCGGCCGTGGCTCGGGGACGCGTTCGCTGGCGGGGATGCGCGGGTGGGCGTCGCCCTGGGGGCGCCCGCTGCTGGGTTTGCGACGGTCGCAGACGCGTGCGGCCTGCCAGGGGTGGGACTTACCGATCTGGGACGACCCGCACAACGAGGATCCCCGCTTTACTCGCGTGCGCCTCCGAAACGAAGTGCTGCCGCTGCTGGACGAAGTCCTCGGCGGTGGGGTGCCGGAGGCGTTAGCGCGCACGGCGAGGCAACTGCAAGACGACGCCGACGCGCTCGATATGCCCGCTGCGGACCTTCTTGAAGAGTGTACGTACGGGCGAGTGCTGGATATCGCGCCGATCGTCGGGGTTTGGGCGGCTGTACGAACGCGGGTGGTCCGCTCGTGGCTGCTTTCGGTCGGCGCTCCGGAACCGAATTTTCGTGTCGTCTCGGCCGTAGATTCTCTCATTGTCGATTGGTCTGGGCAGGGAGCGGTTGCTGTCGGCGGCGACAGCGATTCCCGACTTCTGGTGGCGCGAGAAGGCGATGAGCTTCGGGCGTACCGCGACCAGCGGTGACCTGGCACACGCGGATCTGTGGCCTGCCGGTAACTGGTGATTGTTCTGTCAGTGTCTTGTGCGAAGCTATATGGGTGGACCGCAACGACAGTTATGGCGATGACATCGAAGAAGTCCTGATCACTCAGGAGCAAATTTATGCGCGAACAGTAGAGATGGCTCAGGCCGTCGGCGAACGGTACAAGGACGCCGCCGAGGATCTGGTGTTGATCGGTGTCCTCAAGGGTGCCGTCATGTTCATGACCGACTTCGCTCGGGCGCTGCCGATCCCGTCGCAACTCGAGTTCATGGCTGTCTCGAGCTACGGCTCGTCCACCTCATCGTCGGGCGTGGTCCGGATTTTGAAAGACCTCGACCGTGACATCACTGGCCGCGACGTCCTGATTGTCGAAGACATCATCGATTCCGGCCTCACCCTGTCGTGGCTGATTAAGAACCTCGCGACGCGCTCGCCGCGTTCGCTTGAGGTGGTGACGCTGCTCCGCAAGCCCGATGCTGTGCGCGCGCAGTTGGACGTCGCCGACGTCGGCTTCGACATTCCGAACGAGTTCGTCGTTGGTTACGGACTCGACTACGCCGAGCGGTACCGCGACCTGTCGTTCGTTGGACGGCTCCACCCGTCGGTGTATTCGCACTAATCTTGGTCCTAATGTCTCTGCCTTAATGGTCGTCCTGCTGACTTGCCGTCACAGGAACAATGGGCGCACCCGGTGCGTTGACGATTAAGTTGACAACTCAGGGGTGCAGGTAGCCTCGAATTTGAGCCGACGGGAAGGACAAATGGGCACGGCGACGGGCGGGGAGCCCCTCACACGTCGACCGAATCCACGCGTATCCGAATGAATCGCAAGACACTGTTCCGGAATCTGGCCATTGTGGCCGTCATTCTGTTTGCCATCTGGGGCTTCAGCATGATGCGTAATTCCGATCGCGAGTACACCGACGTCGACACGTCGATCGCGATGACCCAGTTGGACCAGAAGAACGTGAAGTCGGTTCAGATCGACGACCGCGAGCAGCGACTCCGCATCACGTTGACCAAGCCGATCAAGGTCGGTGATTCTGATGCCACCAAGATTTCGACGCAGTATCCCGCCGGGGTCAGCAACCGTATCTTCAACACGGTCAGCAACTCCGGTGCCGAGTACCAGACCAACGTCACCAAGGATTCCGGGATCTGGCAGTCGCTGCTGATCTTTGTGCTGCCGATGGTGATCCTGTTCGGCCTGTTCTTCTTCGTCATGAGCCGCATGCAAGGCGGCAAGGGCGGCGTGATGGGCTTTGGTAAGTCCAAGGCCAAGCAGTTGTCGAAAGACATGCCGAAGACCACGTTCGCCGATGTCGCCGGTGCCGATGAAGCCGTCGAAGAACTCGACGAGATCCGTGACTTCCTGCAGAACCCGTCCCGCTACCAGGCACTCGGCGCCAAGATCCCGAAGGGCGTCCTGCTGTACGGCCCACCCGGAACCGGTAAGACGCTGCTAGCGCGGGCCGTCGCCGGTGAGGCGGGCGTGCCGTTCTTCACGATTTCCGGTTCGGACTTCGTCGAAATGTTTGTCGGTGTGGGTGCCTCCCGCGTCCGTGACCTGTTTGAACAGGCCAAGGCCAGCAGTCCGTGCATCATCTTCGTTGACGAGATCGACGCGGTCGGCCGCCAGCGCGGTGCTGGCATGGGCGGCGGTCACGACGAACGCGAGCAGACCCTGAATCAGCTCCTGGTGGAGATGGACGGCTTCGGTGATCGGTCCGGCGTCATTGTGATGGCTGCGACCAACCGCCCCGACATCTTGGATCCGGCGCTGCTGCGTCCCGGACGCTTCGACCGCCAGATCCCGGTCAGCAACCCCGACATCGCGGGCCGCCGCGCCATCTTGGCCGTGCACTCCAAGGGCAAGCCGATTGCCCCCGACGCTGATCTCGACGGATTGGCCAAGCGGACACCGGGGATGAGCGGTGCCGACCTCGCGAACGTCATCAACGAGGCCGCCCTCCTGACGGCGCGCGAGCACAAGACGGTGATCTCCGGTGAGGCGCTCGAGGAAGCTGTCGACCGCGTGGTGGGTGGACCGCGACGCAAGAGCCGCGTTATCAGCGAACACGAGAAGAAGGTCGTGGCGTACCACGAGAGCGGCCACACGCTTGCCGCGTGGGCGATGCCCGACCTCGACCCGATTTACAAGGTCACCATCCTGGCGCGAGGACGCACCGGCGGTCACGCGCTGGCCGTGCCCGAGCAGGACAAAGAACTGATGACCCGCTCGGAGATGCTCGCCCGCCTCGTCATGGCAATGGGTGGTCGTGCCGCAGAAGAGTTGGTCTTCCATGAGCCGACGACGGGTGCGAGCTCCGATATCGATCAGGCCACCAAGATTGCCCGCGCAATGGTCACCGAATACGGCATGAGTGCCAAGCTCGGGGCGGTCCGTTATGGCCAAGACCAGGGCGACCCGTTCATGGGCCGCGGCATGGGCGGCGGAGTGGAATACTCCGCAGATGTCGCTGCCGAGATCGACACCGAGGTTCGAAACCTGATTGAGGCGGCGCACACCGAAGCGTGGGCGATTCTCAACCAGTACCGCGATGTACTCGACGTCCTCGCCGGCGAATTGCTGGAGAAGGAAACGCTGATCCGCAAGGACCTCGAGGACATCTTGCGCGATGTCATCAAGCGGCCCCGCATCACCAAATTCGACGAGTTCGGTGAGCGTACGCCGAGCACCAAACCGCCGATCAAGACGAAGGGTGAACTCGCCGTCGAACGCGGCGAGCCGTGGCCTCCCGTCGAGGAACCGGTGGTGCCCGCGGTGCCGCAGCCGGTGTACGGCGATCCGGCCCAGCAGGGCGCCGGCCAGCATTACGGGCAACCGCAGTATGGTCAGCCGCAATACGGTGGTCAGCCCCAGTACGGGCAGCCCCAGTACGGCCAACCGCAGTACGGGCAGCCGCAGAACGGGCAGCCGTATGGCCAACCCCAGTACGGGCAGCCGGCTTACGGACAGCCGTACGGCCAGCCTCAGCCGGTTCAGCCGCAACACGGTCAGGAGGCACCGCAGGGTTCGCCTTCCGACGGTGACTCGCGCAACGACCCGGTGGCGCCGCCGAATGACGCATCACGTCCCGGGCACGGAACCCGCCCCGACTACGGCGCCCCGCGCGACTGGTCGGCACCCGGATGGCCGCCCGCAGACGAGCCACGCGACGGTCAGTGAGGAGACCCGATATGACGAACACCAGCAACGTGAATGGCGTAGATCCGCACGCCGTCGACGGCCTCGTTGTTCCGGCACCCGACGGACAGCGCGATTTTGACCAAGCGCGAGCCGAGGCCGCCGTCCGGGAACTCCTCATCGCGGTGGGCGAGGATCCCGACCGGGAAGGCCTGGTGCGCACACCCACCCGCGTGGCCAACGCCTACCGGGAAATGTTCGCGGGCCTCTACACCAACCCCGACGATGTGCTCGCCACCGTCTTTGACGAGAACCACGAAGAACTCGTCCTCGTCAAAGACATCCCGATGTACTCGACCTGCGAGCATCACCTGGTGTCATTTCACGGGGTGGCGCACGTCGGCTACATCCCCGGCGAGACCGGTCAGGTGACCGGACTGTCGAAGCTGGCCCGGGTTGTCGACCTGTACGCCAAACGCCCGCAGGTCCAGGAACGACTAACCAGCCAGATCGCCGACGCGATCGTGCGCAAGTTGAATCCGCGCGGCGTGATCGTGGTGATTGAAGCCGAGCACCTGTGCATGGCGATGCGAGGTATCCGCAAACCGGGTGCCAGCACCACCACGTCGGCGGTGCGCGGACTGTTTAAAACCAGCGCGGTTTCCCGCGGAGAAGCACTGGACTTGATTACCCGGTGACCTCGGAACGTCCCTCGGCCGGCGAAGATCGCACGCTCGTCATGGGCGTGCTGAACGTGACTGCCGATTCGTTCTCCGACGGCGGCCAGTTTCTTCAGGTCGATAAGGCGATCGCGCACGGTTTGGAATTGCTGGAGGCCGGTGCCGACATCATCGATGTCGGGGGCGAATCGACGCGTCCCGGCGCGATTCGTGTTGACCCGAAAGCCGAATCGGGGCGGGTGGTACCGGTCATCCGAGAATTGGTGGCCGCCGGAGCCCGGGTGTCTGTCGACACGATGCGCGCCGCTGTTGCCGCCGATGCGCTGGAAGCTGGCGCTGGCCTGGTCAACGATGTCTCTGGCGGCCGGGCAGATGCTGACATGGCTCGGGTCCTCGCCGACGCATCGGTCCCGTGGATCCTGATGCATTGGCGGCCAGCCGACAATGCGCCGAGCGGGCAGCGCCACTTCACCCACCGCATCGACGAAGCGGGCGGCTACCGCGATGTGGTTGCCGAGGTCTCCGGTGAACTGCTCGGGCAGGTGGATGCCGCTGTCGCAGCGGGCGTCGATCCCGATGCGATCATCCTCGATCCGGGACTCGGCTTCGCGAAGAACGCCGATCACAACTGGGCACTGCTGCATTCCCTCCCGACCCTCGTCGGACTGGGATTCCCGGTCCTGATCGGGGCGTCTCGCAAACGTTTCCTCGGCTCGCTGCTCGCGCGGGACGGTGTGGATCGGCCCCCGGCGGGCCGCGAAGTTGCGACCGCCGCCATCTCCGCGCTGTCGGCAGCCGGTGGTGCCTGGGGCGTTCGCGTGCACGACGTCGCGTCGAGTCGCGACGCCATCGAAGTGGCCCTCGCCTGGCGTGGCGGCGGTCGGAGAGGCAATGAACATGGCTGACCGCATCGAACTCAAGGGGCTCCGAGTCCGAGGTAATCACGGTGTCTTCGATCACGAACGCCGCGACGGCCAAGAGTTCATCATTGACATCACCCTGTGGCTCGATCTGCAGGCTGCGGCCGCGAGCGACAACCTTGCAGACACCGTCGACTACGGTTCGCTGGCGCAAACCGCCCACGACATCGTGGCGGGCACGCCGCGCAATCTCATTGAAACCGTCGGCGCGGAAATTGCCGACGCCATCATGGGCGATGATCGGATCTCGGCGTGTGAGGTGACCGTCCACAAGCCGTCCGCGCCGATCCCGCTGACCTTCGACGACGTCGCCGTGGTGACCCGGCGGTCGATTAAGACGGCAGCCATCGCCGCAGCTCGACGGGCCACACCGTGACGACGCGGGTGGTCCTGTCCGCAGGATCGAACATCGGCGACTCGAGGGGACACTTGCAGGCGGTCGTCGACGCCGTCGGGGCCGACCTCATCGCTGCCTCGGCGGTGTATTCGACGCCGCCGTGGGGCGGCGTCGATCAGGACGACTTTGCCAACATCACGCTCATCGCGGAAGGCTCCCGGACCCCGAGACAGTGGCTCGAATTCTGTTGGGAACTCGAACGCGCCGCCGACCGCGTCCGTAACGAACGTTGGGGCCCCAGAACTCTCGACGTCGACGTGGTGGCCGCGGAAACCGACGGTGAGCCGGTGATCTCCGACGACGACGAACTCACCCTGCCGCATCCGCGAGCGTCGCAGCGGGCCTTCGTGTTGGTGCCGTGGCTGGAAATCGATCCGGACGCAACCCTGTGGACCGCTAGCGGGGAGCAGTCTGTCGTCGAGCTGGTGGCTGCCCTCGACGCCGACGATGTAGCCGCAGTTCGGCGCTTGGAGGCAACGCCGTGACGGGCCTCGGGCCAGTGGGGGAGAAGCACGATCCGGAGGGGGAGGGCCACAAACTCGGTCCGATCCGCTTCCGGGACTTGACGGCGGTCGCGGTGGTGGCGGGCCTGGCGATGTGGATCCTGATCCACTACAACTACGGCTCGTTCCCCGACCTACCCCTGCTGTCGGGCCTTTCCCTGTACGTGGTTGCGGCCCTGGAAGTCGTCATTGGATTCGTCGTCAAGAAGCGCATCGCCAACCGTGAAGTCGGCCGGGCGGGCGGGCAACTCCATCCGATCAATGCCGCGCGACTCGTCGCCCTGGCGAAGGCGTCGGCCATTCTCGGTGCCGTCGCCGCGGGCGGGTGGACCGGAGTGCTGATTTTCCTGATGCAGAACGGCATTCTCGATGCCGCGCGTCAGGATCGGCCGGGAGCCATCATCGGGCTGGTCGGCGGCGTCGTTCTCACCGCTGCGGCGATGTGGTTGGAGCACTGCTGTCGGGCTCCCGATGATCCGTCGGCGGACGAATTCGACTCTGCCCCGGATAGTCCGCCAAGCTTGGCCTAGTGCAGGCAATACCCGACACGGCCCACGTGCTAACCCCGTTAGCAGCGGCAATAGCGGTAAGTTTGGCCAATGACCACTAGGGAACGATCCGAAGAGGCCAAAACAAAGCGACCGTCCACGGCTGGACAATGGCTCATCGGGTTGTTGGTTTTGCTGGCGCTCATCGCGAGCCTGCTAATGGTGCTCGGAAATGACTTTTCGATCCAGGCGACCCTAGCCGTAATTGCCGCGCTGTGGGCAGCGGTCATCGGTGCAGTCCTGGTGACCAAGTACCGGCGGCAGGCCGACGTCGCCGAGTCACGCAGTCGTGACCTCAGGCTCGTCTACGAGCTGCAATTGGAACGCGAGATCTCGGCCCGCAGACAGTACGAGTCCGACGTTGAGGTGGCGATCCGCCAGGAAATCTCAGCGGAATCGAACGTGGAACTAGACGAGCTCAAGGCCCAAGTATTGGCGCTTCGGTCGAGTCTGGAGCAGTTGCTCGGCAAGCCGCTTCCCGATGCCCGGGTGGCGATTGGCCTCGAACGTCCCCGCGAATTGGGTGCCGGTCGTACCGGATACACCGCCGCAGCCGCGGACGATCGCTTCGTTGCCGATCGTGACTTCGCGACCACCGCACCGCCCTCGGATACGGGCCGCCACGTGCCGACCGAACCGCAGGACGTCGAAGAAGTCGATCCGGTCGAGATGACGGAAATCATCCCGGTTGTCACCGAAGATCCCGAAGCCGACGAAACGCCCCAGACCGGACCGTTCGATCGCGTCGCCTACAGTGCGCAGGCCTACGAGCCGCCGGCCGGGCCTTCCCAGCAGCCCCGTCCCCAGCAGCCCCGCGCCGAACAGGCCCGCGCCGAACAGCCCCGACCCCAGCGGCCCCGCCCGCAGGAGCCCCGCCCGCATCAGCCGCGGCGCGAACAGGCCCGGCCTTCGCAGCCGCGACCGCAG
This sequence comes from Gordonia sp. 34D, assembly GCF_056682775.1. Classification (NCBI taxonomy): domain Bacteria; kingdom Bacillati; phylum Actinomycetota; class Actinomycetes; order Mycobacteriales; family Gordoniaceae; genus Gordonia; species Gordonia sp. 34D. Next base: position 3,526,444 of record NZ_CM155293.1, read on the forward strand.
CAACCGGTTGCCGAGGTCGATGAGGCCGAGGGCACGCATTCGGAAGGTCGACCGGCCAGCGAGCTGTTGAGTCGACTCCGCGCTGCCAGCGAAAACGCCGCGCCGAGCCGTGAAGGCGGGCGTCGCCGCCGCGACTGAAGTTATTGCCGACAGAATTATTGCCGACAGGGTTCGTGCGCACGCGGCTGCGGGCGTGACCGGCCCGCAGACTTCCCGCGTATTGCAACGCTGCCTCGTATCGCCGGACTGTGCCCGGAAATTCCGCGCCGTGAAAGTTGTCACACGGCGTAGCCGCCCATACCCCGCCCCGCATATCGTGGTGTGGAACGTCTGGTACCCACAACTCGCCTTCGAGTAGGGACTGGAACGGAATGGAGGAACGCGGTGAACTCACCGATGACCCCGGCACGTCTGCGTGTCGGCATCGTCTCGGCCGGTCGCGTCGGCACTGCGCTCGGTGGGGCGCTCGCGGCGGTCGGACACGACGTAGTTGCAGTCACCGCACGCTCCGTCCAATCTCAGGCCCGTGCCGCTACCCGACTCCCCAGCGCGCGCCTTCTCGACATCCCCGGCGTAGTTAGCCAGGCGCAACTTTTGATCCTCGCGGTCCCGGACACGGAACTGTCCGAGGTGATCGCTCAGGTTGCTGACGCACAGCCTCGTCCCGGAACCATCGTGTTGCACACCGCTGGCGCCTACGGTGCCAACATCCTGGCGCCGCTCGCCGAACTTGGGGCCGTCACGATGGCCGTCCATCCCGCCATGACTTTCGTTGGCACGTCCGATGACACCGTCCGCGTCGCGTCGTCGTGCTTCGGCATCACTGCGGTCGACGAGATCGGCGAGGCCATCGCTGCCGCCCTCGTTCTTGAGATGGGTGGCACACCGGTGCGGATCGCCGAATCCGACCGCACGCTCTATCACGCGAGCCTCGCGCACGGTGCGAACAATTTGATCGCCCTCATTTCGGATGCGCTGACCGCGCTGACCGTGGCGATCGAAGGGCCGACGGGAGAGCATCGCAACACCGCGACCGTCGACGGTCCCGATTCTGGATTGGCCCAGCGGATCCTTGGGCCGCTGGTCCGTGCCTCGCTGGAGAATGTCCTCGACATGGGTCCGGCCGCGTTGACCGGACCTGTCGCGCGGGACGACGCCGCGACCGTCGCCCGTCACCTTGATGCCCTTGCGGCGTTGCCCGATGCGGGCGTCGTCGATGGATACCGTGCCCTGTCGCTCCGTGCGGCCGGCCAAAGTGCCGCCGGAGAAGAACTACGAGACCTTTTGGAGAAGCAATCGTGAGCTCCCTGTATGCGCCGGGTGAGATGACCGTCCACCGTAATCCCGCAGACCTGCGCCGGGTCGTGAAGGCGTTGCGCGCCACCGGTAAGCGCGTCGCGTTGGTGCCGACGATGGGTGCGCTGCACCTCGGACACATGCAGCTGGTGGAAGCGGCGAAGATGCACAACGACGTCGTGGTCGTGTCGATCTTCGTTAATCCGCTGCAGTTCGGGGAAGGCGAAGATTTGGACGCCTACCCGCGGACGTTCGACGAAGACCGTGCCCTGCTGGAAAAGGCCGGGGTGGAATTGGTGTTCGCCCCGACCGCCTCGGCAATGTACCCGACCGGCCCCCGCACCACGGTGCTTCCCGGCGAGACCGGTGCCATTCTGGAAGGCGCGACTCGTCCGACGCACTTCTCGGGCATGCTGACGGTCGTCAATAAGCTCCTCAACATCGTCGCACCGCACGCCGCGTACTTCGGTGAAAAGGATTACCAGCAGCTGGTTCTCATCAACCAGATGGTGAACGATCTCAACATGGACGTCGAAATCATCGGCGTCCCCACCGTGCGCGAAGCCGACGGGCTGGCACTGTCGTCGCGCAACCGATACCTGTCCGCCGACGAACGCGAACTCGCGACCGTCCTGTCCGCGGCGCTGCTGGCTGGCACGCACGCCGCAGCGGGAGGACGCGACGCGATCCTCGCAGCCGCTCACTCCGTCTTGGCTACCGCACCGGAAATCGAGATCGACTATCTCGAATTGCGGGGGCGGGGCCTAGAAGAACCGCCGGAACTCGGGGACGGCCGCCTGCTTGTGGCCGCCCGCGTGGGACCGGCACGCCTTATCGACAATGTCGGGGTCGCCATCGGCACCGGCTTTATTGAACGACCAGAAGGGTAGGGGCGACATGTTTCGCACCATGATGAAGTCGAAGATTCATCGCGCGACGGTGACCCAGGCCGACCTGCACTATGTGGGTTCGGTGACCATCGACGCCGACCTCCTCGATGCCGCCGATCTGATGGAAGGCGAGCAGGTTTGCATCGTCGACATCAACAACGGAAATCGGCTCGAGACCTACGTCATCGCGGGTGAGCGTGGCACGGGTGTGATCGGGATTAACGGCGCCGCCGCGCACCTGGTGCATCCCGGCGACCTCGTCATCATCATCGCGTACGGCGTCATGAACGAGGCCGAGCTGGCTGAGTACTCGCCCGCCGTGGTTTTTGTCGACGAAGCCAACCGTCCGATTAGCCTCGGCACCGACCCGGCCAACGTTCCCGAAGGCTCCGGCCTGAAGGACCCGCGCGGCCTCGCGACCGCCGCAGTCTGAATCGGGCAACCGTGCTCCTGACCGTCGCCGTCGGCAACACGAATATCAACCTCGGGGTGTTCGCCGGAACCGGCGATCACGCGAAGCTGGTGCGTGACTGGCGGATCCACACGCAACCGCATCTGACCGCCGACGAATTTGCCCTGCAACTGCGCGGCCTGCTTGGCCCAGACATCGAGCAGGTGACAGCGGTTGCCGGACTGTCGACGGTGCCGTCGTTGCTGCGGGAAATGCGGGAGATGCTGCCGCGCTATTTCGGTCATGGCCCACACGTGCTGCTTGAACCCGGTGTTCGCACCGGGGTGCCGCTGCTCGTCGACAACCCGAAAGAAGTTGGCACCGACCGGGTGGCGCACAGCCTGGCCGCGCACGAAAACTACCCGGACGGGCCATGCATTGTTGTGGCATTCGGTACGGCGACGGTCGTAGATGCGGTGTCGGCGAAGGGTGAGTTTTTGGGCGGGGTGATTGCCCCGGGCGTCGACTTGGCGGTGGAAGCGCTCAGTGAGCACACCGTGACTGTTCGAAAGGTGGAGCTGATGCCACCGCGAAGCGTGATCGGGAAAAACACGGTTGAGGCGTTGCAGTCGGGGATTATCTACGGGTTCGCCGGGCAGGTCGACGGCCTCGTCCAACGGATCAGGAACGACGTTCCGGGCTTCGACGGCAACGATGTGACCGTGATCGGCACGGGTTTCCGCGCACCGATGATGGTGGAGCAGTGTCGTGAGATCAGCGTGCATCACCCACATTTGGTGCTCGACGGCCTGCGCCGCGTGCACGAGCGTAGTCGCCGCCTAGGAAAGGGCCGAGCGTGACAGACAAGATTTATGGCCGAGATATCGAGCCCGGCCAGGTTTACCAACTCGGCGAGTACATCGTCGAGAAAGACGAACTCGTCGAGTATGCCCGCAAGTGGGACCCGCAGGGCTTTCACATCGACGAGGACATTGCCGCCGCCAGCCCCTACGGCGGACTCATCGCCAGCGGCATTCATTCTTTCGCGATCATGCAGCGTCTGTCGGTGATCGGTGTCTACGACAATTGGGCCGTCATTGCGGGCAAAGAAGTCCGCGACATCAAGTTCCTCCGCCCCGTGCGTCCCGGCGACGTCATCACCGGAACTGTGACGGTCAGCGAACTCGAGTTTGACGACCGCAACCGAGCCCTCGTTCGCATCATTACGGAACTGACCGTCGACGGAAAAGCCGTCCTCCGAACCGACACCGCCTCCCTGCTTCACGCCGCGCCGACGAAGTAGGTTTCGATTCTTTGCTCCGTCCGTACTTTGGGCCCAGATACCGGGCCCAAAGTTCGGACGGAGGCTAAGTCGGCGGGCGAACTGCGCATTGTGTTGATCTGCATGGCTTTACGAAGTCCCGCCATCCGCGGTGGTTCAGGGCTGTTCCCACCTTGATGGCCGTTGCGCAGGCTCGTTCCACCGCCTGTCCGTAACCTAATCGGATTGTGTCCTTGCCAGCGAAGACAAAGGCATCGAGGTCACGCTCCAAGTCGGCATCGCGGGCGCGGGCGCTGTCGTGGTGGGCACGACCATCCAACTCGACGATCAGCCCCCACTCGTCGTATTCCACGTCGCGGAAGCCTGGTCGGCCGACTTCCGTCGGTGATTGTCGAGTACCGCGAGGCAGTCCGTGCGCCTGTTCCACATTGGTGAGATAGCGATGCTCGAGCACCGAGCAGGTGCCGTCGCGAATATCAATCAGTACTGCTCTCAGGAACCGCCGCCGGGCGATCCGACTTCGGGATGCGAGGGCATTGAGCAGTCGGTCCGGAGTTGTGTGCCGCGATTGGACGACGTCCGAGAGGTAGGCAATCGCATCCAGTTCCGAAGTCGCGTCGGCGGCGACGTCGAGCACCGCGTGTTCCAACCGGGTCCGCGGTGGATGCGTACTGGCCATAACGCGCTCGGCCATGTAATTGCTGTAGTGCACGACTACACCTGGAGGTCGGGTGACGCGCCGTCCCCCATCGACGACGATGTGGATTGGATCGTGAAGGTTCCCGGTGGCTCCTGTCCCGGCTTGGATCGCCGATCTGTGACTGAGCGCTGCGGGCATTACCGAGAGAACTGCGATCCATTCCTTTTGCCTGCGAGTGAGTGGTCCGGTGTGCGCCACGTAAACGCCGGAATGCACTTGTACCCAGTCTCTGCGATTGAGGCGTTGCCTGATGAACGCGCGGGCGAGACCGCAGTCGAGCACCTGGCGTCGTGCGATGACACCGTCTTGTGCGTTCAATAGCCGACCAAGCTCCCCCGAGATCGTCATACCGGTAGTTTCTCGATAAGTCCGGCTTTGCGGTAGTCCCCCCTGTGGATAACTCGACGGCAGCGTTTCGTCCGTACTTTGGGCCCAGTATTTGGGCCCAAAGTACGGACGGGAGCAGGAGTGTTTAAAACCACGGTGCGCGCAAGGGGTAGTCAGGGGGAGCGGGCTGTGGCAAAATCACTTCCGTGATCAAGAGCTGTATGGAGTGTTGTCGGGGCTGAAACGCCCTTTCGTCAACCCCTGCTCGTTTCGATCATTTGAGGATTCCCTCGTCATGACTGTTTCTTTTTCTGCACCTGTCACTTCTTCGTACACGCAGGCCCCGATTTCGTTGCAAGTTGCCGACTACCGCGCGGCGCTCGCGGGCGGGGCGGTGGCCGTCGATCTGCGCGCCACGGACGTTCGCGCTGCCGAAGGTGCCCTCATGGGGGCACTGGCCGTCGGGGTCGACGACGCCCTGGAACTGCTGTCGCCCGGATCGTCGGAGCGGCTTCGCGCAGCAACCGCCGACGCCAACTGGGTGCTCGTCAGCGACGACGGTCACGACGCCGAAATGGTCGCCTGGCACCTGCAAGCGCGGGGTGTGCGCGGCGCCCGATTTGTCGTCGGAGGACACGGGGCGCTCCGATCGGCAGGCGTCAATGGGTCCGTCGGCAGCGACGCCCTGGGCCTGTTCGACGCGCACTGACCCGCTGATTGGTCTTGTCCCTGGTGGGCCGCATAACCTGGGAGGGTGAGTGACCAGGATTCCAGCGCCCAGACGCCCGCCTCCGCAGCCGCCGATCAGACGCCCGAACAGGTGCGCGTCCGGCAAGACAAGCGTGAGCGCATCCTTAACGAGGGACGCGAGGCCTACCCGGTAGCGGTAGGTCGCACCCACAGCCTCAGCGAAATCCGGGCTGCGCACCCCGAACTCGAAGCAGGCACCGAGACCGGCGAAATCGTTGGCGTCGCCGGCCGCATCATCTTCCTTCGCAACAAGGGCAAGCTGTGCTTTGCCACCCTGCAGGAGGGCGACGGCACCCAGCTTCAGGTGATGGTCAGCTTTAACGGCGTCGGCGAGGAAGCTCTGGCCCGGTGGAAAGCTGACACCGACATCGGAGACATCGTCTTTGTGCACGGTGAAGTGATCAGCTCGCGCACCGGTGAACTTTCGGTGATGGCCGACGCTTGGGAGATGGCGTCGAAGGCCCTGCGGCCGCTGCCCGTTGCGCACAAGGACATGAACGAAGAGTCACGCGTCCGCCAGCGCTACGTCGACCTGATCGTGAACCCGGAAGCTCGGGCGACGGCCCGCACCCGCGTCAAGGTAATGGCCGCGCTGCGCCAGTTCATGACCGACCGCGACTTCCTCGAAGTTGAGACCCCCATGCTGCAAACCCTCCACGGTGGTGCCGCAGCCCGCCCGTTCCATACGCACTCCAACGCTTTCGATATGGAACTGTTCCTGCGGATCGCGCCCGAACTGTTCCTCAAGCGCTGCGTGGTCGGCGGCATCGAGCGAGTCTTCGAAGTAAACCGCAACTTCCGAAACGAAGGTGCGGACTCCACGCACTCGCCCGAGTTCGCAATGCTCGAGACCTACCAGGCATACGGCACCTACGACGATTCGGCGGTCATGATCCGCGAACTCGTGCAGGCTGTCTCGATGGCCGCCGTCGGCACCCTGACCCCGACCATGCCCGATGGCAGCACCTACGACCTGTCCGGCGAATGGAAGACGGTGTCGATGTACCCGTCGCTGTCGGAGGCATTGGGCGAGGAGATTGTGCCCGCACAGACGTCGGTGGACGAACTGCTGAAGATCGCCGACCGCGTCGGCCTCGACGTGCCCCGCGACAAGGGGTACGGACACGGCAAGCTCGTCGAAGAACTCTGGGAGCACCTCGTCGGAGACAAGCTCGACGAGCCGGTGTTTGTCCGCGATTTCCCCGTCGAAACGTCGCCGCTGGTGCGCGCGCACCGGACCGTCCCCGGCGTCGTCGAGAAGTGGGACCTGTACGTCCGCGGCTTCGAGTTGGCGACCGGCTACTCCGAACTCGTCGACCCGGTAATCCAGCGCGAACGGTTCGTCGACCAGGCGCGACTGGCGGCTGCCGGTGACGACGAGGCGATGGTCCTCGACGAAGAGTTCCTGATGGCCATGGAATACGGCATGCCGCCGACCACCGGCACCGGTATGGGCATTGACCGTCTACTGATGGCCATCACCGGCCTCGGTATCCGTGACACCGTGCTATTCCCGCTGGTGAAGCCGCTGCAGTCGTAGCTAGCGCGTTAGGTCTGCCGCTACGGAATCAGCCGGACGCGGCGGGCATTAACGACGGCCTCAAAGCGGGACGAGGCGTCGAGTTTCGTGAGCAGCGACTTCACGTAACCCTTGACCGTGTGCAGGCCAATGCCCAAATGCGTGGCGATTGACGCGTTGGTCAGGCCGACGGCGAGGAGGCTCAGGACGTCTTGCTCGCGGGAGGTGAGCCGGACGACGATGTCGTCGGCGGGGGCATGTCCTGCCAGATCTGCGGCGATGTCGAGAAGCTGGGCGCGGAGCGACGGCTCGTCCACGGTGTCGGCGAGCCGCCGCAGTCGGGTGTGCGACTCCTGCACCCGACTGCGCCAGGCGGCGAGGCTGAGCTCGTCTTCGTCGGTGCGGAGAGTCCCGAGGACCTCGGCCACCGTTAATTGCTGTTCGATAGCTCGCGCTTCGTCGGTGACGATGTCGAGGGCGTCGTCCAATTGATCGTGTGCGGTTCGGCTCGCCGCGTACAGCACGCCGATATGCCTGCGGCCGACAATGATGGGCGCGGCCACGAGGGAGCTTAGGCGTTCAGCGCGGATGAGGTTGTCGTAGGTGTGGGTGATTACCGGTGACCCAAAATAGTCGTTCACGGCGGTCGCGCGGCGACGCTGCAGAACGTGTCCGCCGAGTCCGTGACCGTAATCCAGCCTGGCCCCGCGCAACGGCCCGACCACGTCGCCGTCGAAGAAGCTCAATTCGATCTTTGGATCGTCGCCGCTTTCGGCGACTACCCGCCCGGCGAAGGCCAAACTTGCGCCAGTACTTTTCCGGAGACGACGAAGCGTCCGGAGCAGGTGCCGAGCAAATTCGTCGTGGGGCGTACCCCTCTTTGGGGGGTTGTGCGTGTCGGCTGTCACGTCGATGATCATCCCAGATCAAGTGGGACGAGTCGAACAAGAGCGACAACCCGAGGGAGATTGCCGAATGAATGCCGAGCAACAGACTCAGGCGTGGCTCGAACTCTATCGGGCGCAAGACGCTAGCGCGGCACACCTCCTGTGCGACCGTCACGACCCAGACGCCGTCGCGTTTACGTTGGTTGAACCGGATCTGACAGCGCAACCAATGACCTGGGGCGAGCTGGCGGCAGAGTCTCGGGCGATGGCAACAGTCTTGGCGGCCAAGGGGATTGGCCGGGGCGACCGCGTGCCGGTCCTGCTCGGCAAGCGTCGGGCGCTCGTCGTCACCCTGATGGGCCTGTGGCGTCTCGGTGCTGTCCACGTGCCGCTCTTTACCGCGTTTGCGACCGGTGCCATTGAACTGCGCACCGAGAGTGCCGATGCCCGGGTGGTTGTGACCGATGCCTCACAGCGAGACAAGGTTGATCCGATCGCCGCGGTCACCGTTCTTGATGTCGACGACCTGGTCGCTGAGGCCGCTACGGCCGAACCGCTCGCCGATGCGGTCGCCATTGGCGGCGACGGCACGCTGGTTCAGCTTTACACTTCCGGCACCACTGGCAAGCCCAAGGGCGTCCCGGTCCCGCTGTTTTGCCTCGCGTCGTTCCACACGTACCTGCACTACTCGCTCGATGTCAGCGACGATGACGTCTTCTGGAACGCGGCCGACCCGGGTTGGGCCTACGGGCTGTATTACGCGCTGCTGGCCCCGATGGTTGCTGGCCGCACCAGCTTGCTACTGAACCAGGGCTTCACTCCGGAGTCGACAGTCGCGGTGATCCGGAAATTTGGCGTTACCAACTTTGCGGCAGCGCCGACGATCTACCGGGCCATCCGCGCCGGGGTCGGCACCGAAGGCATTGCGCTGCGGCGAGCATCGTCCGCCGGTGAACCGCTAACGCCCGACATCGTCGAATGGGGCATCGCGAACCTCGGTTGCGAGGTCCGCGACCACTACGGGCAGACCGAACTCGGCATGGTCATCGGCAACCACTGGCACCCCGAGGTAGCCAAGCCGGTGAAGGTCGGATCGATGGGGCAGGCGATGCCGGGCTTTACCGCGGGCATCGTTGAGGGGCAGATTGCGCTCAACGTGCACGACAGTCCGCTTCTCTGGTTCACCGGATACGACGACGCCCCCGAGAAGACCGCCGAACGTTTTACCGCAGACGGCAGTTGGTATCTGACCGCAGACACCGGCAAGCAGGACGATGAGGGCTACCTCTCGTTCAGCTCGCGCGATGACGACGTCATCCTGGCGGCTGGCTACCGAATCGGCCCGTTCGATGTGGAGAGCGTCCTTGCCGGGCACGCCTGGGTTAACGAGGTCGCGGTGGTCGGACGCCCAGATCCGGAAGGGATCCGCGGCGAGGTCGTCGAAGCGTTTGTGGTGCTGAAGGCCGGGGTTACCGGCGACGATGCCCTCGCTACCGAGCTAAAGCACCTGGTGCGGGACAAGTACTCCAAGCATGCGTACCCGCGGACCGTTCACTTCGTGGAGTCACTCCCGAAGACGCCGAGCGGCAAAATTCAGCGGTTTATCCTGCGGCAGTAGGAAACTGCGCCACGACCTTTTTGGCGGGAGGGGGAGCGGAGCGAGCGTATCGAGATTCGAGGGGTTTGAGGTGTCCTCTCGAGGCCGATACGCCGTTCCGCTCCATATTTTCTGGCGCTGGAACCTGCCAGCACTAACTCATTTCGCGCTTGAGGATCTTGCCGGAAGCATTGCGGGGGAAAGCGTCGAGGATCTCGACGGTGCGGGGGGCCTTGAAATTTGCGAGGTGCTCGCGGGCGTAGGCGATCACCGCTGCGGGCTCGATTGTCGCGTCCGACTGCACGGTGAGGAAGGCCTTGCCGACCTCGCCGAGACGCTCGTCGGGTACGCCTATCACGGCTACCTCGGTGACGCCGGGGAGGCGAGACAGGACCTGCTCGACCTCCGCCGGATACACGTTGAACCCGCCGCAGATGTACATGTCCTTGAGTCGGTCGGTGATCTTGAGGTTGCCATTCTCGTCGAGCACGCCGATGTCGCCGGTGTGCAGCCAGCCGTCCGAGTCAATGGTTTCGGCAGTTGCCTCCGGGTTGTCGAGGTACCCGCGCATCACCATGAGGCCGCGCGTGAGGACCTCGCCCTGTTCTGACAGCTTCACCTCCATGCCGTCGAAGGCACGACCGCACGTGGTGGCAACGGTGACGGCATCGTCGTTGGGGCGGCAGGTGGTGATGAAACCGCTGGTTTCGGTCTGCCCGTAAGCGGTGACCACGGTTTCGACGCCGAGGTCGGACTGCAGGCGTTCGATGAGTACGACGGGGACGATGGTGGCACCGGTGACGATCAGCCGAAGGCTCGACAGGTCGTGGTTGGTGCGGTCGGGGTCGTCGAGGATGGTCTGGAAGATGGTGGGTGCACCGGGGAACACGGTGATGCCTTCGGCGGCGACCGTTTCCATCGCCTTTGTCGGCGAGTACACGGCCAGCGGGTACATGGTGGTGCCCAGAAGTAGGCACGGCAGGATGCCTGCCTTGTAGCCGAAGGTGTGGAAGAACGGGTTCACCATCAGGTAGCGGTCGGTCGAGCTCAGGCCGCCGTTGCTGCCCCACGCGTGAGCACCGTGAACGGTCTGCTGATGCTCGGCCATGACGCCCTTGGGGGCGCCAGTGGTTCCGGAAGTGAAGAGGATATCCGACAGATCGTCGGCGGCGACGGCCTCGGCTCGGGCGCGGGCCTGGCCGATCAGTTCATCGGTGGCCGAGCCCATGAGTGCGTCCCAGGTGAGGACGCCGTCGCCGTCGGCGCTGGTTTCGAGCGGCACAGAAATGATGGTCCGGCCGGTCGGAATCGTGGTCGCGAGGACTTCGTCGAGGCGGTTGATGCCCGCGAACTCACCGGAGACGATGACCACCTTGGCACCCGCGCGGTCGACGATGTCGGTCGCCTCGCTGGTTGTGTAGCGAGTGTTCAGGGGAACCAGGACGCCGCCTGCGTAGTGGACGGCGAGCGCCGCGATGGGCCAGTGGAAACTGTTGGGTGCCCACAGTGCGACGCGGTCACCGGGGGCAACGCCGATCTTGATCAGGCCGGCGGCGAACTCGCGGACCCGGTCGGCGAGCTGTGGCCAGGTCAGGCTGACGGGTTCGCCCCACTGGTTGTCGACGATGGCGATACCGTCGGGCCACTGCGTCTCGGCGCGGTGGAGTGCGGCGGGGGTGGTCAACGGGTTCGGGAGCATAACCAAAACCTAGCAAATGCTTGGTAGGTTAAGCTAGCGGTATGACGACGATCAATCTCGCCGATCGCAGCGTCGATCTGGGCGAATGGGCGGCCACGACACCCGATGCCGCCGAGGTCTTTGCGCAAGCAGTCCGCACCTGGCTCGCCGACAACCTGGTTGGCGACTTCGCGGAACTTCGCGGCCGCGGCGGACCCGGCAGTGAGCACGAGTTCTTCGCCGAACGCCTCGAATGGGACCGCCACCTGGCTGCCTCCGGGTGGACGTGCCTCGGCTGGCCGGTCAAGCATGGCGGTCGCGGAGCGACGATCGCCCAGCGCATCATCTTCCACCAGGAGTACGCGCGCGCCAATGCTCCGGCCCGGGTCAATCACCTCGGTGAAGAACTGCTGGGACCCACGCTGATTGAGTACGGCACTCCCGAACAGCAAGAACGGTTCCTGCCGGGCATCGTTAACGTCACCGAGCTGTGGGCGCAGGGCTACTCCGAACCGGGCGCAGGCAGTGACCTTGCCGGTGTCGCAACGTCGGCCGTAGTCGACAACGGCGAGTGGGTTATCAACGGCCAAAAGATTTGGACGTCGCTGGCGCACCTTTCGCAGTGGGCCTTCGTGATTGCCCGCACCGAAAAGGGTTCGACCCGCCACAAGGGCCTCAGCTTCCTGCTGGTCCCGCTCGATCAGCCGGGCGTCACCATCCGCCCCATCCAGCAGATCACCGGAACGTCGGAGTTCAACGAAGTCTTCTTCGACGACGCCCGCACCGAAGAGTCCCTCATTGTTGGCGAGCCCGGCGACGGCTGGAAGGTCGCGATGGGGCTGCTGCAGTTTGAGCGCGGCGTCTCCACGCTCGGCCAGCAGGTCGGTTTCCAGCGTGAACTGGAAGACATCATCGACCTGGCTCGCAGCAACGGCAGCATCAACAACCCCGACGTTGCGAGCCGCCTCCGGCGCGCCAAGGTGGGGCTCACCGTGATGGATGCCAACGCGCGCCGCACCCTGTCCGGCGACGTTGTCTCCGAAGCCGGGGCCGCCTCGGTCACCAAACTGCTGTGGGCCAACTGGCACCGCGACCTCGGCGAGCTTGCCGTTGCCGTCGTCGGAGCGCCGTCGTTGATCGGCCCGCCCGCCACCACCGAGGGTCGTGCCAACGACATCGCCGACCCCGAACACGTCGAACTCGACGAGTGGCAACGACTTCTGCTCTTCACCCGCGCCGACACCATTTACGGCGGCTCCAACGAAGTGCAGCGAAACATCATCGCCGAGCGAGTGCTCGGCCTTCCCCGAGAGGCACGCGCATGACCGACTCCCGCCCCGTTTCCCCGCTGGCAACCCCGCCGGAGGAAGTTGCCGGACACAACCTCCTCGCAGGCAAGAAGGCGATCGTCACCGCTGCCGCGGGCACCGGTATCGGTTTCGCGACCGCACGCCGCATTCTGCTTGAGGGTGGCGATGTCCTAGTGTCGGACTTCCACGAGCGTCGTCTCGGCGAGACTGTCGAGAAGCTGTCGGCGGAGTTCCCGAACCAGCAGGTTGTCTCGTTTGTGTGCGACGTTTCGAGCACCGAGCAGGTCAACGAACTCTTCGCCAGCGCTGCCAGCCAGCTCGGCCGCATCGACGTTGTCGTCAACAACGCCGGTCTCGGCGGCGAGACGCCCGTCGTCGACATGACCGATGAGCAGTGGGATCGCGTCGTCGACATCACGCTCAACAGCACGTTCCGCGCCACCCGCGCCGCACTGGCATACTTCCGCGACGCACCGCACGGCGGCATCATCGTCAACAATGCGTCGGTCCTCGGCTGGCGTGCACAGCGCGGCCAGGCTCACTACGCGGCCGCCAAGGCGGGCGTCATGGCATTGACGCGCTGCTCGGCCGTCGAAGCCGCCGACTACGGAGTCCGTATCAATGCCGTCGCACCGTCGATCGCCAAGCACCCGTTCCTGGCGAAGGTGACCTCCGACGATCTGCTCGACGAACTCGCTTCGCGCGAAGCGTACGGTCGTGCCGCTGAGGTGTGGGAGATCGCCGCGACGATCGCCATGCTCGCCAGCGACTACACCACCTACCTGACCGGCGAAATCGTTTCCATCTCCAGCCAGCGCGCCTGACCCGCCAGCTTCCCGAAAGGCATTCTCATGACAACTCCCCAGGCATACATCGTTGACGCGATCCGCACCCCCGTCGGCAAGCGCAACGGCTCGTTGGCCGGCTTCCACCCCGCCGACATGGGCGCCCACGTCATCAAGGCGATCATTGATCGCACCGGGATCGATCCCGAGGTTGTCGACGACGTCGTATTCGGCTGCGTCGACACGATCGGCCCGCAGGCAGGCAACATCGCCCGTACCGCGTGGCTGGCCGCAGGCATGCCGCTCGGCGTCCCCGGCACCACCGTCGACCGCCAGTGCGGCTCCAGCCAGCAGGCCATCCACTTCGCGGCACAGGCCGTGATGAGCGGCACCCAAGACGTGGTGCTCGCCGGTGGCGTCCAGAACATGAGCGCGATCCCGATCAGTGCGGCCATGATCGCTGGCCAGCAGTTTGGTTTCACCACCCCGACCGCCGAGTCGAAGGGCTGGACCGAACATTTCGGCGACCAGGAGATCAGCCAGTTCGTCGGCGCCGACATGATCGCCAAGAAGTGGAACATCAGCCGCCTCGAGATGGAGGAGTGGTCGCTCCAGAGCCATCAGCGCGCTAAGGCGGCGATCGCTGAAGGCCGCTTCGCTAACGAGTACGTAGCCCTCGGTGACTGCGTCGTCGACGAGTGCCCCCGCGACACCACCATGGAGAAGATGGCATCGCTCGACGTCCTCGCTCCCGGCTCGCAGCTGACCGCAGCCGTCGCCTCGCAGATCTGCGACGGCGCGTCGGCCACCCTCGTCGTTTCGGAGAAGGCGCTTGAGCAGTACGGCCTGACCCCTCGCGCCCGCATCCACCACATGTCGGTGCGTGGCGACGACCCGGTGATGATGCTGTCCGCACCGATCCCAGCCACCGAGTACGCCCTCGCAAAGACGGGCATGAGCATTGATGACATCGACGTTGTCGAGATCAACGAGGCCTTCGCGCCGGTCGTGTTGTCGTGGCTCAAGGAAACCGGTGCCGACCCGGCTCGCGTGAACCCCAACGGTGGCGGCATCGCCCTCGGCCACCCGCTGGGTGCCACCGGTGCCAAGCTGTTCGCCACCATGCTCAACGAACTGGAGCGCACTGGCGGCCGCTACGGACTGCAGACCATGTGCGAAGGTGGCGGCACCGCAAACGTCACCATTATCGAACGTCTGGGCTAATCAGTCGCAAGATTAATACCGACATTCCGTGCCTAATAAGTATGGGATGTCGGTATTTTTTGCTCCCTGGGAAAAGCGTCGCATAGCATCTGAACAACTGACATGTTCTTTACACTTGCTTTACCTATGAGGAGTTACTGGATGAACCGCGCGCGACTGGGCCGATTGGGGCTTCTCTTAACATCGGCACTGGTGTTCGCTGGTATCACCGCCGCACCGAGCAATGCGGCCCCGCAAATGGAAGACATCGTGGTCCACTCGGCATCGATGAACCGCGACATTCCGTTGACGGTCCTCAAGCCGAAGGACACGTCCAAGCCTGCGCCCGTCCTGTACCTCCTCAATGGTGCTGGCGGCGGCGAAGACACCGCCACCTGGCAACGCAACACTGACGACATTCCTCGGTAAGGAACTCCCGCCGGCCATCGGCGGCAAGTACAACACCAGCGGCAAGAATGCGATCGCCGGAATCTCGTCATCCGCGACGTCTGTGCTGAACCTCGCCATCGAACACAAGGGCCTGTACAAGGCTGTCGGTTCGTACAGTGGCTGCGCCAGCACTTCGAGCCAGCTCGGGCAGATCTACATGCAGATCGTCGTCGAGCAGCGCGGCAAGGCCGACATCACCAACATGTGGGGCGACCTCTCCGATCCGCTGTGGAAGAAGAACGACCCGGTTGTGCACGCCAACGGCCTGCGCGGACTGTCGCTGTACCTCAGTAATGCCAGTGGTCTGCCCGGCCCGCACGACACTCTCGTCGAAGTTCCGGATCCCGTCGTCCTCGCTGACCGCATCGTCGTTGGCGGTGGCATCGAAGCGGCTACCCGCATCTGCACCGACCAGTTGGTGGGCAAGCTCAAGAGCCTGAACATCCCGGCAACCGTCGACTACCCGATCGCTGGCACGCACTCTTGGCCGTACTGGCAGGAGCAGCTCCACAAGTCGTGGCCGCAGCTCGCCCGCGCCATCGCATAAGCAAGCGTGCGCTATCGCGCACATAAAGGTGTGTCTTCCGTGTAGCGGCCCTGTGATTCAAACCACGGGGCCGCTACACTTGGGATGAGTGAGCAAATTTGTCTCACGGTGTTTTGAATGCCTCGTAGTGGGAGAGTGGAATGACCAAACCGGCAGAAATGGCCGTGCGTGCGGGCGACAAAGTGTCGTCGGAATCGCGGACGTTGGAAGAGCTTCTCGACATCCAGAAGGCCGCGTTTCTGCGCGACGGAATCCCCGATGCGCGGACCCGCATCGACCGGATCAACCGTCTCGGGCAGATGCTGCTCGACCACTCGGACGAACTGACGGCCGCGCTGACCGCAGACTTCGGTACCCGGCCGGCTGACCTTTCCGTCGCCGCCGACATCGCTGGCTGCATGATCGACATCGCACACCAGCGCCGCAGCGCTGAAAAGTGGATGCAGGAAGTCACCGTCAATAAGCTGCAGGGCCTGGTGGGCTTCAAACAGCGGTTGCGTCGCGATCCGCTCGGCGTTGTCGGCATCATGGGTCCTTGGAACTTCCCGTTGCAGCTGACGATCGTGCCCGCGGCTTCGGCGTTCGCTGCGGGCAACCGCGTCCTCATCCGGCCGTCGTCGGTCACCGCGAAGACCACCGACGTGATCGCGCGCGTGGCCCCCGACTACTTCTCGATCGAAGAACTGGCCGTCATCACCAGCAAACACGGTGGCGGTTCGGACTTCGCGAAGCTCAAGGTCGACCACATGTTCTTCACCGGTTCGCCGGAAGTTGGCTCGTCCGTCGCACAAGAAGCGGCCAAGAACCTGGTGCCGGTCACCTTGGAATTGGGTGGAAAAAACCCCGTCGTCGTCGACAAGAGCTACGACATCGCCAAGGCCGCGACCAGCATCGCCGACTCGCGGATGGTGAACGGCGGCCAGGTGTGCCTGTGCCCCGACTACGTGTTTGTGCCCGAAGACAAGGTTGGCGAGTTCACCGACAAGGTGATGGCGCGCTGGACCAAGAACTTCCCGACCATCGTCGACAACGACGACTACACGTCGACCATCAACGAGAAGAACTACAACCGCATCGTTGATCTGATCGACGACGCCGTGAACCTCGGTGCCACCAAGCATCAGCTCAAGCCCGCGGGCGAAGAACTGCCGAATGCGGGGGCGCGCAAGATTCCGCCGACCATCCTCACCGGTGTTACCCCCGGGATGAAGATCGAGGACGACGAGGTATTTGGTCCGGTCCTGACCGTGTACCCGTACCGCGACCTGTCTGAGGCGATCGACAAGATCAACTCGGCCGGGCACCCGCTGACGCTTTACTGGTTCGGTGAGGACAACGACAACCTGAAGACGGTTGCCGATAACACCCGCAGTGGATCCATCTCGGGGAACGACTTTGGCTTGCATATGCTGTCGTCCAAGCTGCCGTTTGGCGGTGTCGGGCGTTCCGGCATGGGCAATTACCACGGCGAGTTCGGGTTCAACACGTTCAGTCACGCTCGCGCGGTTACTGTCTCGAAGCTGCCGATGTCGTTCGCGGAGAACATGGTGCCGCCGTTCGGCAAACGCGAAAAGCGTGCGACGAGCATTCAGATGAAGCTGTGGCGCTTCCTCAACGGTCGTGCGATGAAGAAGTCGGCCAAGAAGCGGTGATCTCGTAGGTCACTCGGTGCGCCTCATTCCCTCGGGATGGGGCGCACCGTTGTCTTTACGGATCAGGGGCTGTAACGAGGAGCGACGCACCTAACCAACCAAGCACTTGCTAGGGTAGGGGGTAGTCATACGAGGGAGGCACGGTGGCGTCGAAGACATCGGTAAGCGGGACCAGCCGTCGAGACGAACTGCTGGGGATCGCCGGCCAGTTGTTCGCTGATCGCGGCCTGCGCTCGACCACGGTACGCGATATTGCTGACGCGGCCGGAATCCTGTCGGGCAGCCTCTATCACCATTTCGATTCCAAGGAGTCGATGGTCGACGAGTTGCTTCGCGACTTCCTCGACAGCCTGTTTGCCAGCTACCGCGAAATCGTCGAAGCGAAAATGTCGGCGACGGACACCATTCGAGCACTCGTGGTCGCCTCATTCGAGGCCATCGATGCCCGCCATACCGCCGTCGCGATTTACCAGAATGAGGCACGACAACTCGCTGGTCAAGAACGCTTCGAGTACATCAGTGACCGCAACCTCGAGTTCCGCAACCTGTGGGAATCGGTGCTGCGCCGCGGCGTCGACGACGGCGACTTCCGCCCGGACCTCGATATCGACCTCGTCTACCGCTTCATGCGCGACACCGTCTGGGTTGCCGTCCGCTGGTACCGCCCCGGCGGCACCATGACTGTCGAGCAGATCGCGGATCAGTACCTGTCGATCGTGCTCGACGGGATCCTGCCGCGCTGATCGGTGTTCGTGAGCACTTACGGCTTCCGAGAAGCAGTCACCGTGAACTTGGTGTTCCGCGCGATCTGACGCGTCGGTCCGACGACCTTTTCCAACGTCGGCCGGTAACGCAGGTGCGAATTCCAGACGCACCAGAGTTCGCCACCTGATGCGAGGGCGCGGGCGGCGTCGGCGAAGAGATGGCGGGCGATGCCCGTCGAGACGGCGGCGTCGCTGTGGAACGGCGGGTTCAGCGCGATCAGTTCCTGCGAACCGTCGGCCACCGACTCCAGGCCGTCGGCCTGTTCCACGTGAATCCGATCGGCGACGCCGTTGGCGGCGGCGGTCGCGCGGGCAGACGCAGCCGCAGCAGCGGAGCGGTCGGTCGCCAAGACCGTAATGTTGTCGCGCGCTAACGCCAAGGATGCGGCAACGAGGCCGCTGCCGCACGCGAGGTCGACGGCGGTCGTAGCGTCGGGGCGGGCGGCGTCGAGGGTGGAGAGTAGGAAGCGGGTGCCGACGTCGACGCGGTTGCCTGCGAAAACTCCGCCGTGGGCGGCGAGGGTGACGCCGAGGTCGTCGTGGCGTTCCAGTTTCGGCCAGGTGCCGAGTTGCTCGACGGCAATGGCTGGGCGCGGGCCGCGAGCGAACAGGACGCGCGACTTTTGTCGTGCGTGTGAGATGTCGACGCGGTCGAAGAACTGGCCGAGGACGTCGTTCATCGCGACCGACATGTGCTTGATGCGACCGCCCGCCACCACGACCACTTCGGGGTCGGCGTTGGCGGCGATTAGGGCTGCGACCTCGGCAAGGCGTTCCAAGCTGCGGGGTAGGCGCAGCAACACCACGCGTGCGCCGGACACCGCACTCGCGTCGAAGGGCAGCTGGATGATCTCGACGTTGAAACGGTCGGCGTTGCGACTCGACGCGCGTTCGCCCGTCACCAGGTCCTGATGGCTGCGCACACTCGTGGCACCGCTGACCGCCGCGCCGATCGCGAGCGCGCCATAGGCGTCGTCGAACACCGTCACCGAGTCGGCGGTCGCATCGGCGAGGAATCCTGCGGCCTCGTCGAGAATCAGCCGGTCGGCGGCATCGGAGGCGGACAGATCGGGGCCGTCGGGGTCGGGGTCGCGCCGGAGCAGGGAGAAGTCCACGATCGGGAGGTTACCGGTGACGGGCCGCGATCGGCGCATCGTTGGTGCAGCGGTAGCGTCGAGCCCATGTCTTCTGGTGCGCAGGTGCAGCGTTCAATCCCCGTGCCGATGCTCCTGAGTCTGGCGCTATTGTCGGCGATCGCACCGCTGGCGACCGACATGTATCTCCCGGGCCTGCCGCGGGTCGTTGATGAACTCGACACGTCACCGTCTCTGGTGCAGTTGACTCTCACCACGTTCATGCTGGGGTTGGCCGCCGGGCAACTCGTCATGGGACCGCTCTCGGACGGATTGGGTCGACGACGCCCGCTGATCGTCGGCACCGTGCTTCTGACGCTCGCCGGACTGGGGTGCGCGTTAGCACCGTCGATCGGGGTGTTGATCACGCTCCGATTCCTTCAAGGGGTCACTGGAGGCATCGGCGTCGTGGTGGCGCGGGCGGTGATCGCCGACCGTACCGAGGGCGATCAGTCAGCGAAGCTGTTCAGCATCATGATGATCATTACCAGCGCGGCACCGGTGGTCGCGCCGTTGCTCGGCGGCGTGCTGGTGGGGCCGATCGGCTGGCGCGGAGTCTTTTACGTACTGACCGGATTAGCCTTGGTGATGCTGTTCGCGGTAGCGCGGTTTGTTCCCGAGAGCTTGCCCGTGGAGCGGAGGCACCCCGTGGAGCCGCGCGCCATCGCCAGCAATATCCGCGCGGTGCTGAGCAATCGGCTGTACCTCGGTTACACCCTGACCTTTGGTATCGGCTTCGGCGCGATGTTCGGTTACATCTCGGCCTCGCCCTTCGTCATCCAGGAACTGATGGGCTTCTCGCCCGCAGTGTTCTCCGTGCTCTTTGCGATCAATGCCCTCGGAATCGGGCTGGCCGGTACCGCGAACACCAGACTCGTCGGCAAGTTGCATCCGCAGCGGTTGTTGACGATTGGCGTCGGCGCGCTGGTGATGGTGGGTACGGGGATGCTGGCGGTCGCACTGTTTGCGCCGGATGTGCACTGGCTTCTGCTGGTCCTGGTGTTTTGTCTCACCGCGACTTTTGGGCTGACGGCAGGAAATGCGACGGCGCTGGCGCTGGGGCAGGTCCGCGATCGGGCAGGCACCGGATCTGCGGTTCTCGGTACCCTGCAATTCACCGTCGGGGCCATCGTCTCTCCGCTGGTAGGGATTGGTGGTTCCACCAGCGTGCTGCCGATGGCGATCGTCATCTTCACGTGCACGGTGTTGGCTGCGGGAGCGTTTTTGACGACGTTGCGGTAGGAAGTTCGTTGAGCGTGCCGAGGTGCCTTCGAGGAGGTTTCAAGCCGCCGGTACCGTAGCGGCCATGGCTCACGTGACGGCAATCTGCGTTGTGCACGCACTGCTCCCGGATTCGGGGAAGGTCGGGACAACGGCGATCGACAAACGGCCCGTCGCCGGAGCGGTCAAGGTTGGTGATTACGGCGTGTACGCCGACGTGCAGGCCGACCGCAAACACCACGGTGGGCTCGACAAAGCGCTGTACGCCTACGCGCAGGAAGATGCCGACTTCTGGGCGCACGAACTGAGCCGGGAGATTCCGGCAGGCTCCTTCGGCGAGAACCTGCGGACCGTCGGGATCGACGTGAACGCCGCGCGGATCGGGGAGCAGTGGCGCATCGGCGACACGGTGGTCGTCGAAGTGACGTCGCCGAGAGTGCCTTGCCAAACCTTCGCGCGCTGGATGGGCGAAGAGACCAATGGCTGGGTGAAACGCTTTGCGCAGTCCGGTCGCGTCGGCCCCTACCTGCGCGTTGTGAAGCGGGGAAGCATCGCGCCGGGGGACGAGATCACGGTTGTGCATGTGCCCGACGGTGCTCCCGCCGTCAACGGGTTGTAAATCTTTTGCGCGACGACCGATCAGTTTCGGGGTCGGCACCGGTCTATATCTATGACGGCATCGATCGGCGGTGCCGCAGACGATTGGAACCGACATGCACAAGACAATTTTCGTCAACCTTCCCGTCGCCGACCTGGACGCTTCGAAGAAGTTCTTCGGCGCGTTGGGCTACCGCTTCGATGAGCGCTTCTCTGACGAGAATGCCGCCGCGCTGGTCCTCGGTGAGACGATGGTCGCGATGCTGCTGAAGCGCGACTTCTATCAGAGCTTTGTGCCGGGCAGGCAGGTCATCGACGCCCACAAGGTCAGTGGCGCTATCCTCTGCCTCGACGTTGATAGTCGTGAGATCGTCGACGAACTCGTCGGCAAAGCCGTCGCAGCCGGTGCGACCTTCGGCGATACCGAAGACCACGGATTCATGTACGGAAGTTCGTTCTACGATCTCGACGGCCACGGCTGGGAGATGATGTGGATGGACCCGGCAGCAGCTGAAGCTGGGCCGGAAGCCTTCGCAGCACAGAACGAGAGCTAACCAGATCCATGAGCGGCGACCGCGAGTTCGACGAAGCGACTAGCGCCCTGCGCGCGGAGTTGCTGGTGCACTGCTATCACATGCTCGGTTCGGCGACCGATGCCGAAGACGTCGTTCAGGAGGTCTACCTCCGCGCATGGCAGGCGTATCACCGGTTCGAAAGGCGGTCATCGGTCCGGACCTGGATGTACAAGATCGCGACCAATACGTGCCTCACCGCGCTGGAGGGAAAAGCGCGCCGACCGCTACCAACGGGGTTGGGGACCGAGTCGTCCGATCCGCGGGAGCCGGTGATCGCGAACGACGAAATCCTGTGGCTCCAACCGCTTCCCGATGCGGCGCTGGGCGATCCGGCGGCGGCAGTCACCGCACGTGAGAGCGTCGGCCTGGCGATGGTCGCAGCCCTGCAAGACCTACCGGCGAGGCAGCGGGCCACGCTGATCTTGCGTGATGTGCTGGCGTTCTCGGCAGCCGAGACCGCCGACGTGCTCGACATGTCGGTGGCTGCCGCCAACAGCGCGCTGTCGCGGGCGCGCGCAACGGTCGGGGACTGTGCGCGCAGGGATGGTCGTCGTGCGGCGGAGTTGTCCGAGCACGAGAGGCAGGTGTGGGACGACTTCTGTACCGCCTTTGAGCGGCACGACATTCCCGGCGTCGTCGACGTCCTTGCCGCCGACGCCATCTGGGAGATGCCGCCGTTCCCCGGCTGGTACATCGGCGCGGAAGAGATTGGAGTGCTGACGCTTTCGCAATGCCCAGCCAAGGTGGCCGACGATCTCAAAATGGTGAAGACCACCTGCAACGGCCAGCCCGCGGCCGGCATGTATCTACGTGACGGCGACGTCTGGCGCCGATTCCAGTTAGACGTGCTGAGCATCGTCGAGGGGAAGGTCGTGCACGTGGGTGCGTTCTTTGAACCCGCGCTGTTTTCGTTGGCAGGTCTGCCGGAAGTGCTTTAGGCGTCGTCGTCGCCGACGGGGCCGCCTTCACTTTCCCAGTTCTCAATCATGCGCACATTGGTGCGGGTGAACTTGCGTCGAACCCCGATGCCACCAGCTTCGTCTTCGGGCACGAAGGACGCACCGTAGTGCACGAGGGCTTCGGTGACGGCCTGGATTTCCTTGGACGACAACGAATTTCCCCCCTTCTCGTAGCGGCGAAGAGCATCCTGATCGACGTCTGCGAACCGGGCGATCGTCCGCGCCGACACCTGCGTCAAATGCCTCGCCGCGCGAGCCAGGGCACCATCCATGTGAAACTCGATTGCGGTCATATTTCCCATTGTCCCCGGTTTGGTTGTGGGTTACCAGGGATGCCGGGAAGTGGATGGAGTTAACCACCGATCCACAAATGGAACAGGCCCGACCGGCGATTCGCCGGTCGGGCCTGGGTCTAGAGCTCCCTAGCGGGGGAGGGAGGCCAAGCGGCTGTGGGCCTGGGTCATGATCGACTGGATCAGCTCGTCACAGGACGGGAGATCGTTGATCATGCCGACCACCTGGCCGGACGCCAACACGCCAGCTTCGGTGTTGCCGTCGACCAGACCGGCCTTCAGCAGCATCGGGGTGTTGCCAGCCATGATGATCTGCTGCCACGAGCGGTCGCCGCTCTTCTTCATCGACGCGCCGTCGCGGAGCATGGAAGTCCACTTCATGCCGGTCATCTGCTTGAACTCGTTGGCATTGCGTGCGGCGGCAAACAGAGCCTTGGCGCGCGAGCCAGTTTCGAGAGCTTCAACCAACTGAGTGCGGAGCACGCGGTGAGGCATGCCGTCGACCTTGAGTGAAACCACCGTGTCGTTGAGGGTGCGCTTCAGGTACTCCTGCTTGACGCTCTCCGGCACAGCCGAATCGGACGTCAGCAAGAAACGCGTACCCATCGCAACACCATCGGCACCGTAGGCGAGCGCGGCTACCAAGCCACGACCGTCGAAGAAACCGCCGGCCGCAATCACGGGGATCGACGTCGGACCGTCGTTGCCACCGAGGGCATCGACGACGGACGGCAGCAGCAGCGTGGTCGCGACGGGGCCGGTGTGGCCACCGCCTTCGCCACCCTGCACGATCACCGCGTCGGCACCCCACGAAGCCACCTTGACGGCGTGCTTGGCGGCACCGATCGACGGCACAACGACGAGTCCGTTGTCCTTGAGCTTGGCGATCAGTTCCTTCTTCGGCGCCAACGCGAACGAAGCAACCTTGACGCCCTCGCGGATCATCAGGTCGACGCGCTCGTTAGCGTCAGTGGCGTCGGCACGCAGGTTGACGCCGAACGGCTTGTTGGTCAGCGACTTGGTCTTCTTAATCGCAAACTCAAGCTCGTCGTACGTCATAGTGGCCGAGGCCAGAATGCCGAGGCCGCCCGCATTGGCGGTGGCGGCCGTCAACGACGGTCCCGACACCCAGCCCATGCCGGTCTGCACGATCGGATACTGCACGCCGACCATCTCGGTGAACCGAGTCGAAATCGGTGCAGCCTTCGCAGCGTCTGTCACGAGCGGACCTCGCGATCACGCAGGTTCTTCGGGTCGAGGACCTCGCGGATGATCTGCAACTGCTCAGCCGTGGGCTCAGCGGTGACCGGTGCCTTGTCGAGATCGGCAACAGCGAAGCCGGTGTTCTCGGCAACCTGCTCGGCGGTGACGCCGGGATGCAACGACAGTGCGCGCATCGTGTGGCCGGGGCCGCTGAAATCGAAGACGCCCAGGTTGGTGACCACGCGGTGGATGTTGAGGTCGTCGTACGCCGGGTTGTTTTCGTCGATCTTGTCGTAGCCGACACCGGAAACGATGTCGACGGTCTCCGGGAACACGCGAGCGGTGTGGTTACCAACCCAGTAGCTGGTGGCGTGGTTGATGGTGTTGCCTGGGGCGCCGCGAACACCAAACATCTGGCGCTTGGGGTGCTGCAGCGGACCGAATGCCGAGAGGTTCTGGTTGCCGAACCGGTCAATCTGGTTGGCGCCCATCACGACGTGGCGACGGCCCGAGGCGACGACGTCGAACACCTTGCGGAACGGCATCCAACCCTCGATGGGGCTCGACTGTCCCACAGCGGGGGTGTCGGCGAGGATCAGTGCTTCACCGTCGGTGATCAGCAGATCGGGCTCGGTGGTGAGGCGTGCCAGACGGGCACCGATCAGCGGGTTGGTCGCCATCGGCGACGCCATGATCTCGCCAGCCCCGGTGAAAACGTCGGCGCATGCGACGACGCAGTATTCGGCGCGGGTGATTTCGGTGCTCACTTGCTGCTCTCCTTCTGTGCCTGCTGCTCGGCCTGCCACTTGGCGACCTCGCTCTGGTAGGTGGCTTCGTCAACGTCGAGGAAACGGGTCTTGAATGCCGACCAGGTTTCTTCGGTGCCAGCGGACTCGGCATAGAACTTCAAGAAGGCATTGTCGCGGCCGTAACCGCCGGCGAACGTGAAGTGTGCGCCGTTGGGGGCGTGCACCACGCGGTCGACGTTCATGCGGTTAACGATGAGGCGTTCGCGGGCCACCGAACCGACGAGCTCTTCAGTGGAAACAACCTCGTCGGCCGACACGTAACGACGCTCAGCGGCGGCGAGGTACAGGTCGTCGAAGTACGGGTCGACGCCGGTGTAGGCGGCGTTGCCGTGAATGTCGGCGATATCCAGGTGCACGAATGCCGCGTCGAGCTTCAGGGCGGGCATCGCGATCAGCGTCTGGGTACGACCGTCAGCGTCCGCGTAAGGCGACTCGATGGTCTTGAGCTCGCCTTCCCAGAACTCGGGAACAGCGGAACCGAGACCGGCGCGGATCGGCAGGAACGGGAGGCGAGCAGCGGCGGCTTCGAGGCCGCACTTGATCATGCCCTCATCCATCTCGCGGGCTTCCAGGGTGCCTTCGGTGCGGACCTTGGCGAACCACGGGTCGTAGAAGGGGGCGGCGTCGAGCGAAACGAAACCGTAGTAGGCGCGCTTCACCTTGCCCGCGGCGCACAGCAAGCCGAGGTCGGCGCCGCCGTAGGTCACCACGGTCAAGTCCTTGACATCCGAACGTGCAATCGCACGGACCAGGGCCATCGGCTTGCGGCGCGAGCCCCAGCCGCCGAGGCCGATCGTCATGCCGTCTTCGAGCTCGGCGACAACGTCGTCGAAGCTCGACGTCTTGTCAGTCTTGGAGGACATCAGTTCCCTTTCAAGGTCTTGCCGGTCTCGACGAACGCATCACGATGTTCGTCGGCGACGCCGGCCAGATTCAATTCATAGGTGTAACGCTGCTCAAGCAGGTAGCTGGTCTTGACATCGACGGGGTCGATGCCGTTGATCGCGGCCTTGGCGGCGCGGATCACGCGGGTGTCCTTCTGGTCGATCATGCGAGCGACTTCGAGGGCGGCCTCAAGGAGTTCTTCGCGCGGGACGGCCTTGTAGCAAGAGCCGAAGTGCACAAGCTGCTGGGCGGTCACGTTCTGCGCCGTGTAGTACAGGGTGCGCATCATGTGCTGCGGAACCAGACGCGCCAGGTGAGTGGCGGCACCCAGAGCGCCGCGGTCCACCTCGGGGAGACCGAAGACGGCGTCGTCGGAGGCGATGATCACGTCAGCGTTGCCGACGAGGCCGATGCCGCCGCCGACACAGAAGCCGTTAACGGCGACGATGACGGGGACCTGGCAGTCGTACACGGCGGAGAAGGCTGCGGCGCAACCCTTGTTGGCGTCGACCAGAGCGCCGAAGCCCTCGGTGTTCTGCATTTCCTTGATGTCGACGCCGGCGTTGAAGCCGCGGCCTTCGGCGCGAAGGATCACGACGGACGTTTCCGGGTCGGCGCCGGCGGCCAAGATAGCCTCGCCGAGCTCGAACCATGCGGCGCTGGGCAGGGCGTTGACCGGCGGAAAGTCGACAGTCACGGTCACAATGCCGGATTCGACGCGGGCGGTGGTGATCGGCACACCGACTCCTTTGCTGGGGGGCTGGGTGGTACTCAATGACTACCCAAGCAAATGCTTGGTTGTTTGTTACAGTAGCACCATGACCAATGGAGTGCACAGCCCGGCGAATCTGGGACTTGCAGGGAAAACGATCCTCGTCACCGGGGGTGTCCGCGGTGTCGGCGCAGGCATTGCGCAGGTACTTGCTGATCTCGGTGCCAACCCCGTGGTGTGCGCGCGCCGCCCGGGCGACGACGGCCGTGAGTTTTACCCGTGCGACGTCCGTGACAGTGACGCCGTCGCCGAAATGATCGCCGCGATCGTCGCCAAACACGGCACCCTCGACGGTGTCGTCAACAATGCGGGCGGTTCGCCGTTCGCGCTCGCCGCGGATGCATCGGACAACTATTCGCGCAAGATCATCGAACTGAACTTGATTGCCCCGCTGATCGTGGCGCGCGCTGCCCACCAGGTGATGGTGAATCAGCCCGACGGCGGTTCCATCGTGAACGTCTCGAGCGTGAGCGGGCACCGTCCGTCGCCCGGCACCGCCGCCTACGGTGCTGCCAAAGCCGGCATGGACAACCTGACCGAGTCCCTCGCCGTCGAATGGGCGCCTGCCGTTCGGGTGAACTCGGTGATCTGCGGACCGGTGCACACCGAGCAGTCGCACCTGCATTACGGCGACGACGATGGCATTGCCGCCGTCGGTGCCACCATCCCGATGGGTCGCCTCGCGCTCCCCGAAGACATCGGCAACGCCGTCGCCTTCTTCCTGTCGCCGATGGCGTCGTTCATCACTGGCTCCACCGTCACCGTTCACGGCGGCGGCGAAAAGCCAGCCTTCCTGTCGGCCGCCAACGCGGACAACAAGGCCTAACCCCACCCCGCTTAGAACCCACCCCAGAACCAAGTAGAGAGCGAAAACCTGTGAGCACAAAGCTGAATGAAGGTCGCGTCGTCATCATCACCGGCGCCGGACAGGGCATCGGTCGCGCCCACGCGCACGCCTTCGCCGCCGACGGCGCCAAGGTGGTCGTGAACGACTACGCCGCAGACTCGGCCGCCACCGTCGTTGAAGAGATCCGTGCAGCCGGTGGCGAAGCCGTCGTCGCCGCCGGTGACGTTGCCGACTGGGAGACCGGTGCTGCCATCGTGCAGACCGCCATCGACACCTTCGGTCGCCTCGACATCCTGGTCAACAACGCTGGCTTCCTCCGCGACCGCATGCTGCTCTCGCTCGGCGAAGAAGAGTGGGACTCGGTGGTTCGCGTGCACCTCAAGGGCCACTTCGTGATGTTGCGTCACGCCGGTGCCTACTGGCGTGCACAGTCGAAGGCCGGCGAGCAGGTGGCCGCCCGCATCATCAACACCTCGTCGGGCGCGGGCATCTTCGGCTCGGTGGGCCAGGGCAACTACGCCGCCGCCAAGGCCGCCATTGCTGAGCTCACCATCCAGGCCGCCGCTGAACTCGGTGGCTACGGCATCACCGTCAACGGCATTGCCCCCGCAGCCCGCACCCAGATGACGATGGGCGCAGGCGACGAAATGGCAGGCCAGATGGCCGCCCCCACCGACGGCTCGTTCGACGCCATGGACCCGGCCAACATCTCGCCGCTCGTCGTGTGGCTCGGTTCACCGGAGTCTGCGGCCGTCACCGGACGCCTCTTCGAGGTTGAGGGCGGCATCGTGACCGTGCTCGACGGCTGGCAGCGCGCCGCTTCGCGCGACAACGGTGCGCGCTGGGAGGTTGCCGATCTGACTCCCGTCATCGCCGAGCTTATCGACGCATCGCCGAAGCAGGTGAAGGCATATGGCGCTCGCTGATGCCGAGCGCATCGCGGCCGCTCGCGCCTATGTGGATGCGCTTGTCAGCCATGATGCGTCGGCAGTGAAGCTGACGCCCGGTTGCACCCGCATCGAGTTGGGTGTGAAGACCGGGCGCAACGGCGACCACATTCGCCGCAGCCTTAACAACGGCCCGCAGTTCAAACTGATCTACCAGATCAGTGACTTCACGGCCAACGTTGTCGACGGCACCGTCAACACCACCTACTACGTGCACGTTCATCCCAAGATTCTCGGGTTGGCGGCACGCGTGGTGGAATCGTTCGACGTTGACGAGTCGGGAGCGATCTCGGCGATCACCGCCAAATTCTCCGTCCCCACCCGCAAGGTTTAAGGAACAACCGTGACCGAATCTGCTGTTCTCTACGAGGTGCGCGAGGGCGTCGGCATCATCACCTTTAACCGACCCGAAGCGATGAACGCGGTGAACGCCGACCTCGCCATCGGCGCGGGCAATGCCTTGGCGGAAGCCTCGGCCGACCCTGCAGTGCGGGTTGTGGTGCTGACCGGAAACGGTCGGGCATTCTGTGCCGGAGCCGACCTCAAGGCCGTCGCGCGTGGCGAGGGCATCGCCGACAACGACCATCCCGAGCGTGGCTTCGCGGGAATCGTCCAGCATTGGATCGACAAGCCGGTCATCGCCGCCGTGAATGGATTCGCGATGGGTGGCGGCACCGAGATTATGTTGGCTGCTGACCTGGTAGTCGCCGCCGATTCGGCAGTCTTTGGCCTGCCGGAAGTGAAGCGCGGCCTCATCGCCGGTGCAGGCGGCGTCCTGCGCATGCAGCGACAGCTGCCGCTGAAGCGGGCCCTGGAACTGGTCCTGACCGGCGACGGTATCGAGGCGGCGACCGCCCTCGACTGGGGGCTGGTGAACCGTGTGGTTCCCGCCGAAGAAGTGTTGGCGACCGCGCTCGAGTTGGCTGCGAAAATTGCCGCCAATGCGCCGCTGTCGGTGCAGTACTCCAAGCAGACCGTCTACCGGACCCAGCAGGGACGTTCGGACTGGAACCCCGCGTGGGGTGCCGAGGATCCGTGGGCCGTCAATACCGATCTCGGGATGAAGGTGTTCACATCGAAGGATGCCCGCGAAGGTCCCCGGGCCTTCGCTGAGAAGCGTCAGCCGAACTGGCAAGGCGAGTAGTACCTGCATAGAAGTTCCCGCACAGGACCGATGAGGCTCAGAAAGGTCTCATCAACGCTGTGCGGGAACTTTTATGCGCGGAGCAGCGGCTAATGCTGGACGGGGCAGCCAGCGTGGGCGAAGGTACCCATGGATTCGATTTCGAACCCGTCGGGGTACGACTTGATCCGGGCCATGTTGTGGACATAGCGCGGCTTGCGGCGGCTCGGGAGTAGTCCGGCGATCTTTCCGCGCACCTTCAGTCCCACCCGGGATGCGCCGCGCACCAGTGCCGGCGGCCGCTTATAGCCGAAGGCATCGAGCAGGGAATCGTCCATCACGGACAGGCTGAAGAGGTCGATCGCCGGACCGAGTGGCCTCGGGTAAAAGGTCTTAAACAGCTTCAGCGTGGCATCGCCGGTGCGGCGGACGCCGGGGGTTCCGCCGGAGACGTAGTGCTCCTTCTCGTACTCGTCCATGAGTCGCGCGAACTCGTCGTATGTCTCGGGCATGTCCTTGATCGCCATGTGGCGGCCAAGTTGGCGGTAATACCGGACGCTGGCGCGTACCTCCTCGGCAGTGAGTGGGCGCGATGCATAGTCGTGGATCCAGCGGACCGGCACCACCACAAACGTTGCTAGAACGTACAGCATGTCCGCGTTCGAGATGTCGTACATCTTGTGCATCTGATTGATCCGGCGCATGGCGGCTGTGCCGTCGGTGCTGTCGAAGCCCTTCAGGAGTGGCACCTCCAAAAGGATGGCGGTGTCGTCGTACCGCTTCTGGGGGACGTCCTTGAACTGGGCGGTCTCGTCGAGCAGGTTGCCGACGGTCGGCACCGCGTAGGTGCGGAACAGGGCGAAGCTCAGCGCCTGATTGATATCCCACGGAAATTCGTAGGTGGCGAGCCTGCGGTAAATCTCGTGAAAGTCAGTCTCCGGATCCAAACCGGCAGTCGTGCTCTTGCTTGACATAGATCGCTCCTTGGATGTCGATTACGTCACTGTAAGTGGACTTATAGTTTTCTGCAAGAGGTTGTTCGCGCAGATGTGAATACAGTTGGACGAATGGTGAGAAAGGCGTCGGTGCCGTCGGAGCAAGCGCGCAGACGATTTTTGGATGCGGGGTTGGCGGTACTGGCAGGAAGTGGACATGCGGGCCTCAAGCTGGCCCAGGTGTGCGACGCGGCCAGCGCAACAACGGGCAGCTTCTACCACGCTTTCGGTAGCTGGGCGGAGTACAAGACGGCACTCATCGCCCACTGGCGCAGCGAGCAAAGCAGCCGACTGATCGAGGACGCGCTTGCGGTTCCTGATCTTCGCGAACGGATGGATTACCTCATCGACATCGGCTTGGGGCTCGATCGCGCCTGCGAGGCAGCCATCCGCGTCTGGTCCCAGCATGATCCCGAAGTCCTTGCGCACTTGACCGAGGTTGACCGCGAGCGGACGGACGTCATAGCCGACACCACGGCGCAGGTCTTGGGCGACGTGGCAACGGCACGACAGTTTGCTCAGGTCTCGATGTATTTGCTCGTGGGGTATCAGATGGGAACGGTCGAATCCCTTGATGCGCTGCGCTTCGGATTTAACTCGCTCCTGGCGTATTCGCTGGGAGAGTGAGGCACACGCAAAACGAGCCCGGTCGCGATGACCGGGCTCGTTTTGTATTGACTTGGATTTAGGAGCTGGGGGCGCGCACCACCATCGGGACGCCGGGGAACAGTGCTGCCATCTCCGACCGTGACTTGCGCAGGGCCGCAGTACCGTAGCCGTGCTTGCGGGCAGAGGGGCGGATCCAGATGCGGACGTCGACCTCGCCGCCGTGAAGCTCGCCGAACACAATGCCGATCTTGCGGTCGTCTTCGACGGCGACGAGCCAAACTGCGTCCTCCGCGTCGACGCGGTCGACAGCCTGGGCGATCTCGTCGTCGAGTGCGCCCGCGGGAGCACCCGATCCGTCTCCTGCCACGCCCTGTTCGGAGGTGCGCTCAGCAAAAATGTCGGCGTCCTCGTCAGCGGAGAACGGGCGGAGGCTGAGGGTGTCGCCAGAGCTGGCGGGGCGTTCGGCGAGGGTGAACCTGATGGCTTCGTTGAGGTTGTCGAGTTCGGCCTGGTTCTTGCGGCGCTCGTCCGTGGTGAGTTGGTAGAACGACATGTTCAACACGGCTTCGGCGCCGAGCTTTGACTTGCCGAGCAGGGCCGCGATCTTGGTGGCTGCGGTGTCGCGATTCTCGGCCTCGACGATGATGTCGAGTACTTCGTGGCGACGTTCCATCGCACTCAGCAGTGCGTCGGTAATGTCGCGTCGGCTTGCTGTCTGGTCCACATCGGTCATAGTTCGATAGTAGCCACACCGGAGTGTTTCGCACCCGGGTCTACCGCTGGCCGGAACGAATTTAACGCAGTGTTTGCAGGTGTGGACCTTGGGCTCTAGCGCTTGCGGCGCAACAGGATTGGGCAAGTGCTTTCGCAAATCTAGAACACGTTCTAGTATTCGGAATATGGAATCTGGTTTCGATATCGACGATCTATTGCACAATCCCGTCCACCTGGGCGACCTCATGGTGGCCGCGCTGCACCGGAACCACGACAAACCCGTGCTCCGCCTGGGGGATACGGAACTGACGGGCAAGCAGATGGCCGAACAGATCAGTTGCTTCACCCAGGCCATCGAGGCCGCAGGCGCCGGAACTGGCAAGGCGGTTGGACTGCTGGCGCTGAACCGTCCGGAAGTGCTCTACGTGATCGGTGCAGGCCAGACGCAGGGCTGGCGTCGTACCGCTTTGCATCCGCTGGGGTCGCTCGACGACCACGCATACGTCCTGTCCGACGCCGGTGTCTCGACGTTGATCATCGACCCGAATCCCAAGTTCGTCGAACGCGCCGTCGCCTTGCTGGAGCAGGTCGAGAGCCTGACCCAGGTGCTTACCCTCGGCCCGGTGCCCGCCGAACTCGCCGAGGTTGGGGTGGACATCATCGCCGCTGCCGCCAAGTACGAGCCGCAAGAACTGACCGCGGCGATTCTCGACCCCGAGCACGTCGTCTCCATTACCTACACCGGCGGAACCACCGGCAAGCCCAAGGGTGTGATCGGTACGGCACGAGCCATGGCGACGATGACGCAAATCCAGCTCGCCGAATGGGAATGGCCGGAGCGTCCCAAGTTTCTGATGTGCACGCCGCTCTCGCACGCCGGCGCGGCCTTCTTTGTGCCGAGCCTGGTAAAGGGCGGCACCATGGTGGTCCTGAGTAGCTTCAACCCCGCAGAG
The DNA here is from genome assembly GCF_056682775.1 of Gordonia sp. 34D. NCBI lineage: Bacteria > Bacillati > Actinomycetota > Actinomycetes > Mycobacteriales > Gordoniaceae > Gordonia > Gordonia sp. 34D. Next base: position 3,559,107 of record NZ_CM155293.1, read on the forward strand.
GTGTTGGAGACCATCGAGCGCGAACGCATCACCGCCACCATGCTTGTGCCGTCGATGATCTACGCGCTGATGGACCACCCGGATTCGCACACCCGCGACCTGTCATCGCTGGAGACCGTCTACTACGGGGCGTCGCCGATCAACCCGGTGCGTCTCGGCGAGGCGATCGATCGCTTCGGTCCGATCTTCGCCCAGTACTACGGCCAGTCCGAAGCGCCGATGGTCATCAGCTACCTCCGCAAAGACGAGCACGACAAGGAACGATTGGGTAGCTGCGGTCGCCCGTCGGTGTTCCTGCGGACCGCGCTGCTCGACGCCGAAGGCAACCGGGTCAAGCGTGGTGAGCCCGGCGAGATTTGCGTGTCTGGGCCGCTGTTGGCGGGCGGCTACCTCGGACTCCCGCAGCAAACCGCCGAGACATTCGTCGACGGCTGGTTGCACACCGGCGACGTCGCTCGCGAAGACGAGGATGGCTTCTGGTTCATCGTTGACCGCACCAAAGACATGATCGTCTCCGGTGGCTTCAATGTTTTCCCGCGCGAAGTGGAAGACGTGATTGCCGAGCATCCGGCGGTCGCGCAGGTGGGTGTCGTGGGTGCTCCCGATGAGAAGTGGGGTGAAGCCGTGACCGCGGTGGTCGTGCTGCGGGCTGACGCCGATGGCGGCGACGAGGCCAAGGCGAAGATCGTGGCCGAACTGCAGGCATCGGTGAAGGATCGCAAGGGCGCAGTTCAGTCACCGAAGACGGTGGTCTTCGCGGACTCGCTTCCGCTGACCGGACTTGGCAAGCCCGATAAGAAGGCCTTGCGAGCGCAGTTCTGGAAGGAATCGGAGCGAGCGGTGGGCTGATGGCCGTGGAAGACGAAGAACCGGAGCCCGGAACCGACCGACCGGAGCTGACCGTAGTCGCGGACATGAGCTTGTGCGACGGTTATGGCGAATGCGTGAAAGCCGCACCCGCCGTGTTTGCGCTCGACGACGATGGGTACGTCCTCATCAAGGACCCGAATGTTTCCGAAGAAGAGGAAGCTCGGGTGATACGGGCGGTCTCGCGGTGCCCCAAGGGTGTGCTGACCTTGCTCGCAGATGGCAAACCGGTCGACATTCCATAGCTCGAAAAAATTAGTGCCGCCGATCGTGACCCAAGATGAGTCACGATCGGCGGCACTAATTTTGGCTGACGCGTGGTTACTTCGGTGAGCAGATGACGACCGGAATCTTCCGGTCGGTCCAGGCGGCGTAGGTGTTGAAATCTGCGTACAGATCCACCAGTTGCGGCCACAACCGATCCCGTTCGGCGTCGTTGGCGATGCGCGCGGTGTAACGGCGATCGTCGCCGCCGACTTGAATGCGGACCGACGGGTCGTCGCGCACGTTGTAATACCAAGCGGGGTTGCTCGGCAGGCCACCCTGCGACGCCACGACGACGATGTCGTCGCCATCGCGAAGGAACAGCAGCGGTACGGTCCGCTCCTGTCCCGACTTGCGTCCGATGCTCGTCAACAGGCAGACGGGCGTGGGATTCCGCAGTGCGGAACCCACGCGCCAGGTGCCGCCGAACTTGCCGCGAGTCAGTTTGTACAGCCGCGTGTTAAGCCGCGACCCGACTTTGATGAACTTCGCGACAATCGGCGAATCTAGCTGTGCCGGGCGCGCATTGGCGTCCAACTTAGATGCGCTCGATGATGGTGGCGGTCGAGAGCGCGCCACCGGCGCACATGGTGACCAGCGCTGTCTGCTGGTCGCTGCGCTCAAGTTCGTGGAGAGCAGTCGTGAGCAGGCGCGAACCGGTGCTACCGACGGGGTGACCAAGCGCGATAGCGCCACCGTTGACGTTGACCTTGTCCATATCGGCGTTGTGAACCTGTGCCCAACTGAGGACGACCGAAGCAAATGCTTCGTTGATTTCGACGATGTCGATGTCGTTCATCGTCATGCCGGAACGCGACAGGACACGCTCCGTTGCCTGCACCGGGCCGTCGAGGTGGTAGTACGGCTCTGCACCGACGAGGGCCTGGCTGACGAAGCGGGCGCGCGGCTTGAGGCCGAGGGCCTTGGCCTTGTCGGAATCCATGATCAGGATGGCGGCGGCACCGTCGGAGATCTGCGACGAGTTGCCTGCGGTGTGGATGCCGCCCTCGATGACGGGCTTGAGGTTGGCAAGCGATTCCAGCGTGGTCTCGCGGAGGCCTTGGTCGCGGTTGACCTCGAGGATGTTCCCGGTGAGCTCGCCTTCCTTGGTGCGCTCCGGGGCCTTCACGGTGAGAACCTCGCGGTCGTAGCGGCCTTCGTCCCAGGCGCGCTTCGCGTTGGCCTGCGAACGGACGCCGAGGGCGTCGACCTCAGCGCGCGTGATGCCGCGGCGCTTGGCGATACGTTCTGCGGCCTCGAACTGGTTCGGCATATCGATCGACCAGGATTCGGGGCGTCGCGGGCCTGCTTCTGTGCCAACGTTGGCGCCGAGTGGCACATGCGACATGCATTCGACGCCGCACGCGATGCCGACATCGATGGTTCCGGTGGCGATCAGGCCGGCGATCATGTGATTGGCCTGCTGCGCCGATCCGCACTGGCAGTCGATGGTGGTCGCACCGGTCTGCCAGGGGAGCCCGGCGTGCAGCCAAGCGGTGCGCGTGACGTTGTTGCCTTGCTCGCCGACCTGCATTACGCAGCCGCCAACAACCTGCTCAACGAGTTCGGGGTCGATCCCGGCGCGTTCGATCACGCCACTTTGTGCGGCGCCCAGGATCTCGGCTGCGTGGAGGCCCGAGAGCCACCCGTTGCGCTTGCCGATGGGGGTGCGAACGGCCTCGACGATCACCGGTACGCCCATGATTTCTCCTTCATTAATAAAATGGTCTCTAGCTCGAAACTAGAACAAGTTCTTGTTCATGTCTATCCTGTGTGGCAGAGTGTGACCTACCGCAAATTGTAACGGGTTCTCGTTTGGGTCGGGAGCCTGCACATGGCATAAAGAAACGAGGTGATGGCGTGACTGAAACGCCGACAGACAGCGCTGCTGGCACGTGTCCGTTCATGCATCAGGAAGGTTGGGACTTCACTGATCCCGACTTGCTGGTTCAGGGCATTCCGGTCAAGGAGTTTGCAGAGCTCCGTAAGACCGCTCCCGTCTGGTGGAATGCGCAGCTCCCCGGCAAGGGTGGCGGCTTCAACGACGGTGGTTACTGGGCCGTCACGAAGCACGAGCACATCCGCGAGATCTCGAAGAACGCTGATGACTGGTCGGCCCACGACAACGGTGTGATCATCCGTTTCGAAGACGATATGTCTCCCGAGCAGCTTGAGGTCACCAAGACCCTGCTGATCAACCATGACCCGCCAGAGCACACCCGTCTGCGCAAGGTCATTTCGCGTGCGTTCACCCCGAAGGCTGTCCACGCGATTGAGGACAAGCTCGACGAGGCTGCCCGCGAGATCGTGAAGAAGGCCGCGGATGAAGGCTCCGGTGACTTTGTTCATCAGGTTGCCGTCGACCTGCCGCTGCTGGCGATCGCTGACCTCCTCGGTGTCCCCGAGGAAGACCGGATGAAGTTGTTCGACTGGTCGAACTCGATGATGAACGCCGACGACCCGGAGTTCACCACCGATCCGTTGACCGCCAACATGGAGATCCTCGGCTACGGCTACAACATGGCTGAGCAGCGTCGTGCGTGCCCGGCCGACGACATCGTCACGCAGCTGATCGAGGCCGACATCGACGGTCACGGGCTGACCGAGGCGGAGTTCGGCTTCTTCTTCATCCTGCTGACGGTAGCGGGCAACGAGACGACTCGTAATGCCATTACCCACGGAATGAACGCCTTCCTGGAACATCCCGGTCAGTGGGAACTGTTCAAGAAGGAGCGTCCGGCCACGGCGATCGACGAGATCGTTCGTTGGGCTACTCCGGTCAACGTCTTCCAGCGGACCGCCAAGCGCGACACGATGGTCGGCGGCGTCGAGATCAAGAAGGGCCAGCGAGTCGGTATGTTCTACGGCTCGGCGAACTTCGACGAGGATGTCTTCGAAGATCCCTTCACGTTCAACATCATGCGCGACCCGAACCCGCACGTCGGTTTCGGCGGTAACGGCACGCACTTCTGCATCGGTGCCAACCTGGCCCGCATGGAGATCAGCCTGATGTTTAACGCCTTGGCGGACCTCGTTCCGGATATCAGCAAGGTGGAGCAGCCTCGCCGCTTGCGCCACGGTTGGATCAACGGCATCAAGGAACTCCAGGTCAACTACGGAACCAAGTAGGTTTCGGTGGCTGACAACGCACCCGCTTACTTGAATATCGATCGTGAGAATCACCCGGCAGTGCTTGCTGGGCGACGCTCGCGGGACGCCGTCGAAGCCCGCGACAAGCAGGCTTGGCTGGAGAATTTCTCCGCCACCGGATCCGTCGAGGATCCGGTGGGTCCGTCGATGTTTGACGAAGAAGGCAAGGGGCACCGGGGGCTCGACGAGCTCTCGGCGTTCTGGGACAAGACAATTGCCACGACCGAGAAGATCGAGTTTGTGTTCGATCGGGAAGTCATCTGCGGCAACGAAGTGGCTTACATCGGCAAGATTGTCTCGTACATCGGCGGTCACCTGACCGACGCCGAGGGTGTATTCACCTACAAGGCGGACGAGAACGGGGATCTGCAGGCGCTGCGCGCGTTCTGGGAGGTCGGGGCGACCATGAAGTCGCTGCGCCCCCAATAGGTTTAGGCCCAACAGGGTTAGGCCCAAGAACCGCAACAATAAAGTCCCGGCAACCATCGGTTGCCGGGACTTTATTGTTGGGTGGCTAAGCGTCGACCTGGGTCGAAGTCTTGTTGGTCGAGGTCTTGTTTGTCGCGGCCTTGATGAGGTGGGTGTCGGCGGCGAAGGGGCCGTGGGCGGCGAATCCGACGGCGATGAGGCCGGCGATCAGGGCGAGGGGCAGCTCGTATCCGCCGTCAGCGGTCCAGAAGCCCGCGTCGATGTGGGCGATGAAGATGGCGCCGATCATGTCGAGGATCAGAATGACGGCGACAACGGGAATCGCGAGTCCGACGATCAGCATTGCGCCGCCGACTAGTTCGGCAATCGCCGCCACCCAGGCGGAGAAGGTCGGCAGCGGTGCGCCCATGGCATCGAAGTTCGCGGCGACATTGTCCATGCCGTACACGAAGAACTTCTGGCAGCCGTGCGCGAAGAAGATGATGCCGAGGATGATGCGGGCAATGGTGGTGGCCAGATTCTGACCGCTCTTGAGCGCGTTCATAGCGGGGCTCCTTGAGAATTGGTTAACGTGTTGACCAAAATTGAAACATCTGCGCTCCCGTAGTGCAAGGGTTGTCGTCGCCGTCACTGTCTCGATAACGCGAGACGGCCCGCCCCGGAAGAATCCGGGACGGGCCGTCGTCGTTGTTGTTGGTATTACGGCTTGTCGGCGCCGAGAACCCACATGGAGAAGTACTGTGAGCCGCCGCCGTAGGCGTGGCCGAACGCCTTGTGGACGTCGGGGACCTGATGGTCGCCGCCCTTGCCCATCACCTGGATGGCCGCCTCGGCGCAACGAATCATGCCGGACGCGCCGATCGGGTTCGACGACAGCACGCCGCCCGAAGCGTTGACCGGCAGCTTGCCGCCGATTTCGGTCTCGCCAGCCTGCGTCAGCTTCCAGCCCTCGTACTGCGGCATGAAGCCCAGATTCTCCAGCCACATCGGCTCGAACCAGGAAAACGGGACGTAGATCTCCGCAGCATCAATTTCCTCGAGAGGATTGGTGATGCCAGCGTCCTTCCACAGGGCGGCCGATGCATCGCGGCCAGCCTGCGGGCTCACGACATTGCGGTGCGAGTACGACAGCGGCTCGGTCCGCATCGCGGTGGCCAAGACCCACGCGACCTTGCGGCCGTCGGCGATGGCGTCGTCGGCGGTCTTCTCGTCACCGAGAATCACCGCGCAGGCACCGTCGGACGACGGGCAGGTCTCGTCAAAACGGATCGGGTCCCACAGCATCTGCGAGGCCATCACCGATTCCACGGTGATGTCGGGCTGATGCAGGTGTGCCAGGGGGTTCTTGGCACCGTTGCGGCGATCCTTCGCGGCGACGATCGCACCGATGTTGTCGGGGGCACCCGAATTGTTGATGTACGACCGCACGTGCGGGGCAAAGAAGCCGCCCGCGCCAGCCCCGACGGGCATGGTGAACGGAACCGGAATCGACAGCGCCCACATGGCATTCGACTCCGACTGCTTCTCCCACGACACTGCCAGCACGCGGCGGTGCACGCCACTGCTGACCATCGACGCGCCCACGACGGCCGTCGACGCACCCACCGAACCGGCGGTGTGCACACGGATCAGCGGCTTGCCCACTGCGCCGATCGAGGCGGCCATCGACAGTTCCGGCATCATCGAACCCTCGAACAAGTCGGGGGCCTTGCCGATGGCGATGGCGTCGATGTCGTCCATCGTCAAATGAGCGTCGGCGAGTGCGCGGTCGATCGCTTCGCGGACCATGCCAGCCATGGTCACGTCGGTCCGCTTCGCGACGTACTTGGTCTGTCCCGTGCCGATGACGGCAACGCGATTGCGGCCCATCAGTTTTCTCCTCCTGAAAGTGCGACGACCATGTTCTGCTGCAGCAGCGGGCCACTGGTCGCGTGGGCGACGGCGGTTTCCGCGTTGCCGGTCAAGATCTCGTATGCGGCGTAGCCGATGCGCTGCAGACCTGCGGTGAACAGGCTGTTTCCGGTGAGTGCGCCGCCCGACGGGTTGATCCGCGTGCGGTCGCTGACACCAAGCTCGCGCTTAATGATCAGCTCTTGGTGGGTGTATGGCGCGTGAATCTCGGCGACGTCGACGTCGCGCGAGCGGTCGCCGAAGGCGGTGTTGGCCGACATGGCGGTCGACGGTGAACGGGTCAGGTCGCGGGCACCAAAGTTTGGTGTCTCGATCCGGTGATCCCAGCCGGTGATCCAAGCGGGGGTCGCGACCAGTTCGCGGGCACGTTCCTCGGAAGCCAGAATCACGGCAGCGCCAGCATCGGAGTAGGGCGCAATGTCATGAGCGCGCAACGGGTTCGACACGTAGTCGGTAGCGAGCAATTCATCGACCGAAGCGCCGGTGGTGCGGGCGGCAACGGCCGCCATGTCGGCTTCGGTCCACGCACCCGACTCGAGTCCCGCACGCGCCTGGATACCTGCGAGCGAACGGGCGTCCGGCCACAGGGGAGCGACCGTGTAGGTATCGGTCTGCATTGCCAGGGTGCGGTCAGAGTCGCCAGCCGAGGCCTTACCGAAGCCGTACGCCAGCGCGACGTCGACCTCGCCGGTGGCGATCTTGATCCAGGCTTCGTAAAGGGCCCAGGCGCCGTCCATTTCGACGTGCGACTCGTTGATCGGCGGAACCGCGCCGATGGCGTCGATTGCGGAAATGAAAGAGAACGCTCGACCGGCCAGGTAGTCCGACGATCCGCTGCACCAGAAGTCGATGTCGGTGCGGCTGATTCCCAGATCGGAATACAGCTTGTTGAAGCAGGGAACCAGCATTTCCACACCGTTGGTGGTGCCGGTTGTTTCCGGAACGTTGGCGCTGTGCGCGAAGCCCACGACTGCAATGCGTGGGAGATTTGAATTTGTCATCTCGGTACTTAAGGTCCTTCCGCGAGCGTCAGAGGTGGTTCCGGTACGACTCAAAGTCGGCGTCCGGCTCGCCGCTCGGGGCGAAGTGGCTGATGTTGCGCATGGTGTAGTCCCATTCGTCTTCGGGACGCCACACGGCCTTCACCCGCATGCCCATGCGGACGTCCTCGGCGGGCGTGTCCAGGATGAGGTGCAGGAACGGGATGTCGGAGCCGTCGAGGAGAACATAGGCGGCGACGTAGGGCGGCTTGATCTGCTGACCCAGGAACGGGACGTTGACGATGCAGAAAGTGGTGACGATGCCGGTTTCGGCGAGCTGGACGCGCTCGATGGTGGGGCTTCCGTCGGACGGGCTCACATAACGCGGCGGGAAGTAGACTTCGCCGGTCTGGACGCGGCCGCCGAGGAGTTTGCCTTCCTTGAGGCCCTCGAGGTACCAGCTCTCCGACTCGGTGGCCGAGTGCATGATCGAGTTCGTGATCGGCGTCGTGATGATGACGTCGCCGTTGGCGTCGACGGTCATGTCGCCGGTCGCGGCGGGGGCGTCTGACGGGGCGTCGCCCAGGCTGAAGTGCGAAATATCGGTGATCGCGCCGGTGCGAACGGCATTCCACACGGCATGGACGCGGGCGCCGACCTTGATGTCGTCGGCGCTGGCCACGTCGACAGCGTGCAGAAGTGACGTGTCGGCTCCGTCGAGCTTGATGAGTGCGAAGGCGAATGGACGGTCGAAGACCTGGCCTTCCACTGGGCTTGGCTGCCAGGACCAGCTTTCGATGGTGCCAACCGGGGCGACCTCGACGAGGTCGGTCGTTAGTGTGCCGGTGGTTGGGTCGAACTCGTCGGGAGGGGTGGTCACCCGTCCGTCGGCGCTGCGGCTGCCGAGGATGCGGCCATCGCGAAGGGCGAGGGCGAACTGCGATAGGACGGGTCCGAGCGAGCGCGTGTAGGCGAAGGTGTTTTTCAACTCCGCGGACAGAATTCGTGACTTCGGCTCAGGTACCTGCACCTCTGGATGGGTGGGGATTGCACTATTGGACACTTTCGAAGTAGAACACGTTCTAGTCTTGGTTCGCAAGGCTATGCACGGTACGGCGCAGCGGTGCGAACTGTCGGTTCTGACTCGGTCGTTCGATGTCACTTCAGATGACATCGAACGACCGAGTTTTTGCCCTGCCAGCTGCGACGCACTAGAACACGTTCTAGTATTGGCCTGCAAGGTAAAGACGGAAGGGCAGTGGCGTGAAATTTGGTTTGCAGCTGGGGTACTGGGGAGCGCAGCCTCCGTCCGACGTTCCCGACCTGTTGGTCGCGGCGGAAGAGTCGGGATTCGACTCAGCATTCACGGCTGAATCCTGGGGCTCGGACACCTACACGCCGCTTGCCTGGTGGGGTTCGGCAACCAAGACCCTGCGGCTGGGTACCGCCGTCTCTCAGCTGTCGGCCCGCGCGCCGACAACCCTCGCGATGGCTGCGCTGACTTTGGATCACCTCTCCGGCGGACGGCACATCATTGGGCTCGGCGTGTCCGGCCCGCAAGTCGTCGAAGGTTGGTACGGGCAGTCGTTTGGGAAGCCGCTCGCTCGCACCCGCGAGTACGTCTCGATCGTGCGCGACGTACTCGCCCGCGAAGGTGCGGTGGCCAGCGACGGTCCGCACTATCCGCTGCCGCGGCGCGAAGGGGCCGGCGTCACCGGTTTGGGGAAGTCACTCAAGCCGATTACGCACCCGCTACGGGCCGATATCCCGATTTGGCTCGGTGCCGAAGGTCCCAAGAACGTGGCCCAAACCGCAGAGATCGCGGACGGCTGGCTCGCGATCTTCTACACGCCCCGACTGTCGGGCATGTACGACGAGTGGCTCGACGAAGGCTTCGCCCGCGAGGGTGCTCGTCGTTCGCGCGAAGACTTCGAGATCTCGGCCACCGTGCAGTGCGTCATTACCGACGATGTCGCGGAGGCGATCGATCGCTACCGCCCGTCGACTGCCCTCTATGTTGGCGGCATGGGCGCGGAGGAGAAGAACTTCCACGCTGACCTGTACCGCCGGATGGGATACGGCGAACAAGTCGACGACATCGGTCGCCTGTTCCGCGCGGGCCGCAAGGCCGAAGCCGTCGCTGCCGTTCCCGACGAAATGGTCCGTGAAACGATGCTCGTTGGTACCGCCGACGAAGTCCGCGACCAGGTCAAGGTGTGGGAAGCGGCAGGAGTGACGACTCTTATGGTGACGGCGAAAGACGTCGAAACGGTTCGTGCGCTGGGGTCGCTCGCGTAAGCGAAGAACCTGAACTTGACGTCAAGGTCGAGTTTGGCGTGCGTATTCTTGGGCCAGTGACTTCATTGACCAGGAGGGGCCGTGCTCGACGATGAATCTGCGGTGGCGCAGACGCCACTCGCCCCGGCCGTGCCACGCGATCCGCCCCTGACTCAACGTGGGGCGCGGACCCGGGCGGCGTTGATCGCCTCGGCGCGTCAGGTATTCGAAAATGTCGGCTACCTCGATGCTCGCCTCGTTGATATCGCCAAGGGGGCCGGTTGTGCGACCGGGTCCTTCTACACCTACTTCGCCAACAAGGAAGAGGTTTTCGCGGCGGTCCTCGAAGTTGCTCGCGAGGAGATGATGCATCCCGGCATGGGGCGGGTCGCGAGCGCCGACGACCCGTACGCGGTGCTCGAGGCAAGCAACCGGGCATACCTTGCGGCCTATCAACGCAATGCGAAGCTGATGGGGATCATGGAACAGGTCGCGCACATCGACCCGGAGTTCCGAAAACTTCGCAACAAGCGCGGCGATCTATTTATCGAACGTAATGCTCGCGGTATAGCCGACCTTCAGGCCCGCGGTATCGCCGACGCGTCGCTGGATCCCATGATTGCGTCAATTGCATTGTCTGGCATGGTCAGCCGCCTGGCGTTTAGTGCCTTCACGTTGGGCGAAGGCAGGCTTGGTGGTGAACCCGTGGACTTTGAGGACGTCGTTGTCACCGTCACCAAGTTGTGGGCTAATGCGCTGAAATTCCCTGATCGCGACTGACGGTCGGAGCGGCTCGAGGCCAACCTCTGTTGAAGTTGACGTCGGATTCAACTATACATGGAGGGGAGATGTAGCTCACTTGAGGTGAGTGTCCGATCCATCCCGTCTCCCCACAAAATCAGGAGTCTCCATGGCATTCTTCGAGTTCTCGGATCGCACCAAGCAGTACCAGGCTGAATTGATCGACTTCATGGACCAGCATGTCTATCCGGCGGAGGCGGTCTACGAGGCGCAAATGCGGGAGGCCGGCAATCCGCACTTCCAGCCTCCCATCATCGAAGAGCTAAAGACGGAAGCCAAAGCCCGCGGTTTGTGGAACCTCTTTCACCCCCATCCGGAGTGGGGTCCGGGCCTGACCAACCTGGAATACGCACCGCTTGCGGAGATAATGGGGCGTAGTCATCTCGCTTCCGAGGCCACCAACTGCGCTGCCCCTGACACCGGCAACATGGAGGTGCTCACGCTGTTCGGTACCGACGAACACAAGGAGAAGTACCTTAAGCCGCTCCTTGCTGGCGAGATCCGGTCGGCCTTCGCGATGACCGAACCTGAAGTAGCGAGCTCCGACGCCACCAACATTCAACTGCGGATGGACCGCGACGGCGATGAATACGTCCTCAACGGGCACAAATGGTTCGCGTCGAACGCCCTGCACCAGAACTGCAAGGTGCTGATTGTCATGGGTAAGACCGACTTCGATGCCGCAACGCACCGCCAGCAGTCAATGACGGTGGTCCCGATCGATGCGCCCGGCGTCACCGTCGTCCGTAACCTGCCGGTCTTTGGGTACCACGATCGAGAAGGGCACGCAGAAATCACCTTCGAGAATGTGCGGGTTCCCGCCAAGGACATCCTCTCCGGTGAAGGCGAGGGTTTCGCAATCAGCCAGGCGCGGCTGGGACCCGGCCGCATTCACCACTGCATGCGGGCCATCGGCATGGCAGAGCGCGCGTTGGAATTGATGTGCAAGCGCGCCTCCACCCGAGTCACGTTCGGCAAGCCGGTGAGCGAGAACGCCAACATTCAGGACTGGATCGCCGAAGCCCGCATCGACATTGAGATGGTCCGACTTCTCACGCTCAAGGCCGCCTACATGATGGACACCGTCGGTAATAAGGAAGCGCGCACCGAGATTGCCGCGATCAAGGTTGCCGCGCCGAACATTGCCTTGAAGATTATCGACCGAGCTATTCAAGTCCACGGAGGCGGAGGGGTTACCGACGACTTCCCGCTGGCGATGGCCTACGCCCACATGCGCACCCTTCGGCTGGCCGATGGTCCTGACGAAGTGCACAAGCGAGCCATCGCCCGTCAGGAATTGCGCCAGTACCGCGACCTGGTTGCGAAGTAGTCGGCCGTACATAACAGTTCCCGCTCACCGTCGATGGTCCGAATAGTCGGAACAACGACCGTGAGCGGGAGCTGTTATGCAGTGTTAGCGAACTACTCGCCGGTGAAGACGGGCTTCTCGCGGTTGGCAAACGCACGCGGGCCGATTTTTGCGTCCTTCGACTGGAACACCTTGGAACCGAGTTCGGCGTCGATCTTGAATGCCTCCTCTTCGTGCATCCCTTCGCTATCGCGAATGGTCTTGAGGATGGCCTGCACCGCGAGGGGTCCGTTGGCGGCAATCTGATCGGCGATCTCGAGGGCCTTGTCGAGGGCGGTACCGTCGGGGACCACGTGTCCGACGAGGCCGTACTCCTTGGCTTCGGCTGCCGTGATGTGGCGTCCGGTCAGCAAGATGTCAGCGGCGACGGTGTAGGGAATCTGGCGGACCAGGCGCACGGCGCTGCCACCGAGTGGGAAGAGGCCCCACTTCGCTTCGGAGACACCGAACTTCGCGCTCTCCGCGGCGACGCGAATATCCGTGCCCTGCAAGATTTCTGTGCCACCGGCAATCGCGGGGCCTTCCACGGCAGCAATCAACGGCTTCGTGAGACGACGACCCTTGAGGAGAGCCGGCATCTTGGTGAGGTCCCAGCCGCCCTTGGCGAATGAATCGCCCGGCGCGGATTGGTTCATCGCCTTCAGGTCGGCACCGGCACAGAAGTAGCCACCCGCGCCGGTGAGGATCGCAACGCGAATGTCGGGATCCGAGTCGACCTGGTCCCACGCCTGCTCCATGATGCGCATCATGGGGCCCGACAGCGCGTTACGCGCCTGCGGGCGATTCAGCGTCACGATCAGTACGTGGCCCCGCTTTTCGACGAGACATTCCGGGGCGGCTTCGGTGTTCGCTGCGGTCAACTTTCCTCCTGGTGTCGCGATAACCTTGCCGCGAACAGTAACACGTTCTAGTTTTGACGCATGGCCTTCACTATTGCGGACCTTTTCGAGCATGCTGTCGACCTCATGCCCGACCGCATCGCACTCGAATCCGGCGACCGTACTCGCACATACATCGACCTCGACGAGCGTGCCAACGCGCTCGCTCACAAGCTTCGCGAACTCGGTGTGCAACCGGGCGACTCTGTGGGGCTGTACAGCAAGAACACCATCGAATCCGTCGAGGCGATGATCGCGATCTTCAAGGCGCGCGCGGTGATGGTCAACGTGAACTACCGGTACGTGGAGAGCGAACTCGAGCACATCTTTGTCGACTCCCAAATGAAGGTGTTGATCCACGAGCGGGAGTACACGCCCAAGGTCTGCAACGTGTTGGCGAGTACGACAACCGACATTCTTGCGCGAATCGTCATCGACGACGGGTCGGATGTGGCCGTCGACTGTTCGGACGAAAATTTGGCGGTCTCCGCATTTGAGGAGGCGATCGCTTCGAGTTCGCGCGCCCGCGACTTTGAAGAGCGTTCCAACGACGACCTGTACATGCTCTACACGGGCGGCACCACGGGTAAGCCGAAGGGCGTCATCTGGCGTCAGGAAGATGTGTGGCGAGTTCTCGGCGGAGGCATCGACTGGTACTCCGGAACGCCGATCGCCAACGAGTGGGAGCACGCCGAAACCGGTGCGGCGGGCGGCCAGTTGGTGCGCTTCCCGGTCCCACCCTTCATTCACGGTGGCAGTCAGTGGGCCGTGTTCCAGTCGCTGTTCGCTGGCGGCAAGGCGGTGGTCTACCCCGATTTCGATCCCAAGGCCGTCTGGGAGGCCGTCGACCGGCACGGTGTCAACGTCCTGTTTATTACCGGTGATGCGATGGCCAAGCCGATGATCGATGCACTCGAAGCAGGCGACTACAACACCTCGACGGTGGTATCGGTGGCGTCATCGGCGGCGCTGTTCTCGCCTTCGGTGAAGGATCGCTACTTGGAGAAGTTCCCGAATGCCGTGATCGTCGACGCCATCGGCTCGTCAGAAACTGGCTTCGGTGGCATGGGAATGGCCATTAAGGGGCAGAGTCGGGTCGGTGCGCCGACCGTGAAGGCCGACCCCAACACGCACGTCCTCTCCGACGACGGTAAGCCTCTTGAACCCGGAACGGGCCAGCCCGGACGGCTCGCCCGATCGGGACACATTCCGTTGCGCTATCACAATGACGAAGCCAAGTCTGCCGAGACTTTTGTCGTCTACGACGGTGTGCGCTACTCCATGCCCGGCGATACCGCCGTGCTTGAGGCCGACGGGACCATCACCATGCTCGGGCGTGGCTCGATGTCGATCAATACCGGTGGCGAGAAGGTCTTCCCGGAAGAAGTTGAAGCCGCACTCAAGGCACACCGCGATATTGACGATGTCGTCGTCGTGGGCGTCGCCGACGAGCGGTTCGGGCAGCGTGTTGCTGCCGTTGCCGCCGTTCGGAATGGTGTTGTTCCGACCCTTCAGTCGCTCAACGAGACTGTGCGCCAGGAACTTGCAGGCTACAAATGCCCGCGCAGCCTGTGGATCGTGGACGCCGTAAAGCGTTCGCCCGCAGGCAAACCCGACTATCGCTGGGCCCGCGAGATCACTGACTCGCGTCCCGCTGATCAATCGCTGTAACTTCCGATCACCTTTAACGACAGGACCGTCATGAAAACCCCATTGTGCGAGAAGTTCGGGATCGACTACCCGATCTTTGGCTTTACCCCGAGCGCGGAGGTCGCCGCCGCCATCAGTCGCGCCGGCGGACTCGGTGTGCTTGGTTGCGTGCGTTTTAACGAGGCTGAGGAGCTCGACGAGGTCCTCGAGTGGATGCACGAGAACACCGACGGCAAGCCTTTTGGTGTCGATGTCGTGATGCCTGCCAAGATCCCGACCGAGGGATCGAAGGTGGATCTTGACACGATGATTCCGCCGGAGCATCGCGCGTTCGTCGAGCGGACCCTCGATGACCTCGGCGTCCCGCCGCTGCCGGACGGTGGCGACCGGGTTAACACCGGTGTCCTGGGCTGGCTGCATTCGGTAGCCCGCTCGCACGTCGACATCGCGATGGAACACAAGCGCAAGTACGGGCAGATCAAGTTGATCGCCAATGCCCTCGGCTCGCCGCCCCAGGACGTGATTGACCTGGCGCACGAGAATGGCGTGGCCGTCGCGGCGCTCGCTGGCGCCAAGGAGCATGCGCTGCACCATGTGGATGCTGGCGTCGACATTGTGATCGCGCAGGGCTACGAGGGCGGCGGCCACACCGGTGAGGTCACCTCGATGATCCTGTGGCCCGAGCTTGTCGATGCGGTCGGCGACCATCCGGTCCTGGCCGCCGGTGGTGTCGGCAGTGGCCGTCAGATCGCCGCGGCCATTGCGCTCGGTGCACAGGGTGTTTGGATGGGGACCTACTGGCTGACGGCGGCGGAGTATCGCCTCGGTGCTCACGGCGACGGTCCGACCACGGTTCAGCAGGCGTTGTTGGCTGCGACGTCGCGCGACACCGTGCGTCGTCGGATCTACTCGGGCAAGCCGGCGCGTCTGCTCAAGACGGCGTGGACGGATGCCTGGGATGCGCCCGGCGCGCCCGATGCCCTGCCGATGCCGCTGCAGAATTTGCTCGTCGGAGAGGCTCATGCCCGCATCTCGGCATCCGACGATCCCAAGGTCGTCGCCATGCCCGCAGGTCAGATCGTGGGTCGCTGCAACTCGATCACGCCGGTGCAGGAACTTATCGACGATCTCGTCGCAGAGTACAAAGTTGCTGTGCAACGAATGAATTCGACACTAGAATAGGTTGCGGACGGTTCGCCCGTCCCCTGTCGGCCGGCAGTCACACCCCCGTAGTGACTGCCGGCTTGACCTATCTATTGGGGGCGTCCGGGTGTCGTACGCCGACGGATTTCGGTCGGCTGCTGCTCCTGCCGCTACCGTTGTGGCTGGATTCGCCAGGTGGGCTTGCCCAATGAGGCCGCTAGCGCTGCGCGCGCTGTTTTGAATGTTGCGGTTTCCGGCTGGGTGTCGGTGAGCCAGACCGTGGTTGGCCACTGCTTGGGGCCCAAGTCGTCCTGGGCCGCCAAGAACTCGATGAGTGAGGTCTCGGTGAGGCCGGGGGCCACCACGACCGCTCCTACGGTGTCGCCGATCTCGTCCGGGATGCCCAACACGGTGGCGTCGGTAATCTGTGGATGGCGCAGCAGGATCTGCTCAATCGGGCGGGTGCCCAGATTCTCCCCGTCGACGCGCAGCCAGTCGCCGATGCGGCCGGCGAAATGAACAAAGCCTTCGGCGTCGACCCAGCCGAGATCGCCGGTCCGATACATGCCGCCGCGCATCCGCTCGGCCGTTGCGGCATCGTCACCGTAATAGCCGTCGAAAAGTCCTGGGCCAGAAGCGTTCACGATTTCGCCAACCTCGCCAACCGCAACCGGTTCCAAGGTGTCCGGATTGACGATCGCGTTCGGTGCCACCAGCGGGCCAAGCGCATCGTGGGGGGTTTCGGCGGTCCGCGTAATCGACACGCCCGCTTCCGTTGACCCAAAACCGTCAACCACGCGGGCATTAAACCGCCGTAGGAACTCGGCGCGGTCGGTCGCCGAGGCCTCATTGCCGTACATCAAACGGAGCGTCACCTCGGCGTCGTCGGGCCGCTCCGGGGTCGCCAGAATGTAGTGCAGCGGCTTGCCGACATAGTTGGCGTAGGTGACGCCGTAGCGGCGAACGTCGTCGCAGAAACCCGATGCCGAAAACTTTTTCCGAATCACGAAAGACGCGCCCGCGGAGGCCGCCACCGACCAACCGGCGATCAGCGAATTGGAATGGAACATCGGCATCGACAGATAGGCGACGTCGTCGCGCGTCAGGCCGAACCGCGTGGAGAGCATGACGCCCGGCGCCGCGAACTTTCGTTGGCTGCACCGGACGGCCTTGGGGTTGCCGGTGGTACCGGAAGTAAAGATCAGCATCAGCATGTCGTCGGGCCGCACCTGCGGTTCGACGAAGTCATCGGCGGACGCCGACTGAACCATCGACGACCACTCGGGGGAATCGATATTCAGCAGTGGCGCCGGCAGGGTGCTTGGCAGGAGGTCGGCGGTCTCGTCCGATACGACCACCAACTGGCAGTCCGATAGTGCGACGTCAGCGGCGAGGGCCTCGCCGCGACGCGTGCTGTTGAGACCGACGAGGACAAACCCGCCGAGCGCCGCAGCGCCGAACAGGTAACTGAATTCGGGAACATTGGGGAGCAGGATCCCAATGTGCGGCGGCCGCTGCGAAGCCAACCGGGCCGACAGTGCTGCCGCGCGCCGCCGACTGGCGACGAGATGGTCGCGCCACGACACGAAGTCACCGTCGAAGAACATGCCTCGATCGGTCACCTCGCGCAGGGGCTCAAGCAACTCGATAAATGTGCGTGCGTCAGAAACTGTCGGTCCGGTCATGACTTCTAGTGTCCGTAAGCCCTAAACCTGTGCGGCGAGGAGGTCGCCCAACTCGTCGAGGACGACGGGTGCATTACCGAGCGTGAACTCGTTCTGCTTGGCGCGCAGGAAGTAGCGGTGTGCCGTGTGGGTGGTGTCGAGGCCGACGCCACCGTGAACGTGAACGGCGGTGTGCGCCACGCGATGTCCGGCTTCGGCGGCCCAGAACTTGGCGGCGTTGACGGCGATGGTCGCCTCTCCCGGCGTGGTCTCGGCCAGTCCCGATAGCAGCCATGCCGCCTGGGTGGTCGTCAGCGAGAGGCCCTGAATGTCGATGAACGCATCGGCCAGGCGTTGGGCGACGGCCTGGAACGAGCCGATGGCACGACCGAACTGTTCGCGTTCGCGGGCGTACTCGGCGGTGGCTGCCAGGGCCGCTGAGGTGGCGCCCTCTTGGTCGGCGCAGATTGCCAGGCGCAGCAGGTCGACCAACTTGGCGACCGTTTCCGCACCGCCACCGAGGACGTGTGACGCCGGGACATTGACGCCGTTGAACTCGACCGTGTACGCGGGCGTGAGGCCCGTTACGCGGGTCTCGGTGATGGTCACGTTTGCATCGTTGACCGGAACCGCAACCACGACGGCACCGTCCGGCGTGGCAGCCGAGACCAGGACAACATCGGCGACGGCGGCGTACGGAACGTTCACCTTGGTGCCCGAGAGGCTAGCGCCGTCGAGGACTGTGCGGGGCTGCGCGACGGTGTAGTTGCGGTCTTCCTCGACGGCAACCGTGATCGTTTTTCCGCCGGTTGCCGCTGCAGTGAGCAGTTCGGCGACAAGCTCGTCGGAGCCGTGTGCGGTGACGACGGGAACACCGGCGACGGCGTGCGGGCCGAATGGAACGCGAGCCAGCCCGCGTCCGAGTTCGGTTGCGACAGCGACAGTTTCGAGCGTGGTGAGGCCAGCGCCCTCAGCCGATTCGGGGGCGGCCAAGCCGAGCAGGCCGGCACCGGCAAGCTCAGCCCACAGGCGCTCGTCGATGGGTGCGTTGGCGCTTTCAAGCTCGGCGACGCGGTCGGCCGGGGAAATGCGGTTGACGATGTCGGCGGTGAGCTTCGCCAGGTCGGTTGCCGCTTCGGTAGGGGTGAAATCCATGATGTCTCCTAAAGATGTGGGCGGCGAGTCAGCGGCGGGCGGGCGGAAGTTTGAGTTCGCGCATACCGATGATGTCGCGCTGGACTTCGTTGGTGCCGCCACCGAACGTGAGGATCAACGAAGTGCGCTGGAAGCGCTCGAGTCGGCCGAGTAGATGCGTGCCGGGTGTGCCCTGGCGCAGCGTGGCGGCAGGTCCGACGACCTCCATCAGCAGTCGGTAGGCCTCGGTCGCGAACTCGGTGCCGAACACCTTGGTGGCCGACGCGTCGGCGGGCGACGGTGAGCCGCCGGATGCCGCGATCGAAGCGACCTTCCAGTTGGCGAGCTTCAAGAACTCGACCTTGGCGTGTACTTTCGCGAGATTGGCCCGCACCCACGGGGTGTCGATGAGACGACGGCCGTCGACTTCTTCGTTCGCGAAAGCGACCGTCTCGCGGAGTGCCGTCTGGATGGGGGCGGCACTCACCAGGGCAACGCGCTCGTGGTTGAGCTGGTTGGTCACCAGTGACCAGCCGCCGCCCTCTTCGCCGACCAGATTGGCGGCGGGGATGCGCACGTCTTGGTAGTAGGTCGCGCTAGTGTCGACGCCGGCCATGGTGTGCACCGGGGTGTACGAGAAGCCTTCGGCCGTGGTGGGCATGATGAGCATCGAGATGCCCTTGTGCTTGGCCGCTTCCGGATCGGTGCGGCAAGCGAGCCACACGTAATCGGCGTAGGGGATTAGCGACGTCCACATCTTCTGACCATTGACGATGTACTCGTCGCCGGTCTTGACGGCGGTCGTACGCAGTGCCGCGAGGTCGGTGCCTGCGCCCGGCTCGGAGTAGCCGATCGAGAAGTGCAGTTCTCCCGCGGCGATCTTCGGCAGGAAGAACTTTTTCTGCTCCTCGGTGCCGAAATGCATGATGGTCGGCGCGACTGAGTTGATGGTCAAAAACGGGACTGGTGCGCCCGCGATTGCGGCCTCGTCGGTGAAGATCAGCTGATCCATCATCGAGCGGTTTGCGCCCCCAAATTCGGTCGGCCAGCCGAGCGCCAGCCATCCGTCCTGGCCCATCTGGCGCACGACGTCGCGGTAGGCGTCGCCCTCGCCGAGTTCCCCGTCGCCACCGGTGAGCGCTGCGCGGCGCTCCGGTGTCATCAGGTCGTTGAAGTAAGCACGAAGCTCGTTGCGGAGCTCTTCTTGTGCTTGCGTGTAGGCGATCTGCATGGCTCTCCCACCGTTGCTGTTTCCCACTTTGGGGGTAATACTGCTTCCCTAGGACTGAAACACGTTCTAACGTGTAGGAGGCGAGCCCGTCAACTGTGAGGGCCGCAAGCGGAGGAGAAACTGATGCACATCAAATGCGATTACGACCTGTGTGAGTCAAATGCTGTCTGTGTCGGCATGGCACCCGATGTCTTCGAGCTGGATGACAACGATTACCTGGTGATTCTTCAAGATGATGTCGCTGAGACGCGACGCGAAGAGATGCGTCAGGTGGTGGCCAGCTGCCCGCGTTCGGCCCTCTCGATCGTCGACGATTAGCACCTGTTGAGATTGTGTCGGCTGGCCGCACGGCCAGATCTGTGTTAGAACAAGTTCTACTTTTGGTTGTTTGAAGGGATGCACGTGAGTCAGTCGTTGGATGGTCGGGTAGCAGTAGTCACCGGTGCTGGTGCCGGTCTTGGGCGGGCTGAGGCCATCGGCCTCGCACGCGACGGGGCCACCGTCATCGTGAACGACCTCCAGCAGGCTCTCGATGTCAGCGACGTCTTTGACGAGATCGCCTCACTTGGCGGCAAGGCCGTTCCGGTCGCCGGTGACATTGCGGATTCGGCCACCGCCACCGAGATCATGCGCGTGGCCACCGAGGATCTCGGCGGACTGCACGTGGTGATGAGCAATGCGGGCATCACGCGCGACGCCATGCTCTTCAACATGACCGACGATCAGTGGGATCTGGTGATCCGCGTGCACCTGCGCGGTCACTTCCTGCTGAACCGCAATGCCGCCGCTCACTGGCGTGCGGAGTCGAAGGCTGCCGGAGCTCCGGTGTTCGGCCGCCTGATCAACACCTCGTCCGAAGCCGCGCTGCTCGGTGGCGCCGGTCAGGCAAACTACTCGGCGGCCAAGGCCGGCATCTCGATGCTGACCGTCTCGGCCAGTCGCGCGCTGGCTCGCTACGGCGCCACCGCGAATGCGATCTGCCCCCGTGCCCGCACGGCGATGACCGCCGACGTCTTCGGTGACGCACCGGAAGGTAGCGTCGACCCGCTGTCGCCGGAGCACGTGGTGAACTTGGTGCGCTACCTCGCGAGCCCGGAAGCTCAGCAGGTTTCCGGCCAGGTCTTCGTCGTCTATGGCCCGAAGGTCAGCCTGATGGCGGCCCCGCGCGTGCAGGAAGTCTTTGCTGCCGAGGGTGAAATTTGGGACGTCGATTCGCTAAGTGCCGCCATGACAGGATATTTTGCATCGCCGGACCACGCGGGTACGTTCTCCGCTTCCGATTTGATGGAATAGGCAACGCCGACCTGATTTACTGTCTCGTGCAAACGGACTAATCGGGTCTTCGCAAGAATGGGGCGAAAGTCTGCCCAGCTCGGAATGTAACGCAGAGCACAATTTTTACCACATGATAGGTTGCCAACATTAGAGGGCGGGAGGAGGGGACATTGCCGAGTAGACTCGCAGCCCCCATGAACGGCGTTGGGGAGTTCGTCTCGCTCGGTGTGGAGTCCGCGCGCGAGCTTTTTCGCAGACCGTTCCAGTGGCGGGAAACCGTCGAACAGTCGTGGGCCATCGCCCGCGTATCGCTGGTTCCGACTCTCCTCGTGGCCATCCCCTTCACCGTTCTGGTCAGCTTTACGCTGAATATCCTGCTGCGGGAGATCGGTGCGCAGGACCTTTCAGGTGCTGGAGCCGCACTCGGCACGATTACCCAGATTGGCCCCATCGTCACCGTGCTCATCGTGGCCGGTGCCGGCGCGACCGCCATCTGCGCTGACCTCGGAGCCCGCACGATTCGCGAGGAGATTGACGCTCTCGAAGTTCTCGGCATTAACCCGGTTCACCGGTTGGTGGTCCCGCGCGTCATTGCTTCGACCGGTGTGGCGCTGTTGCTCAATAGTTTGGTGTGCACCATCGGAATCGCCGGTGGCTTCATTTTCTCCGTGTACTTGCAGGACGTGAACCCTGGCGCCTTCATCGCCAACCTCACCCTGCTCACGGGGCTCGGAGAGCTCATCATCTCGATGATTAAGGCCGCACTGTTCGGCCTGTTTGCCGGACTCGTTGGCTGCTACCGCGGGCTCAACGTTAAGGGTGGAGCGAAGGGCGTCGGAGACGCCGTCAATGAGACCGTCGTCTACTCGTTCATGGCGCTGTTCGTCGTGAACGTGGTGGTCACCGCGGTCGGTCTCAAGGCGACGATGGGATAGATGATGGTTCTGCCAGGTACCACCCGACTGCTTACTGCCCGCACCGCCATTGCGCGGGCCAGCGAAGACTGGAACAAGATCGGTGATCAAGCCCTTTTCTACTGGGACGCGATCATTTCGATTCCGCGCGCACTGCGCCTGTACAAGAAGGAGACGCTCCGCCTGATCGCGGAAATCTCCATGGGTACCGGCGCGCTTGCGATGATCGGCGGCACGGTCGTCGTCGTCGGCTTCCTGACTCTGTTCACCGGCGGAACGATCGCCGTGCAGGGCTACAGCTCGCTCGCCAACATCGGCGTTGAAGCCCTGACCGGCTTCTTCTCGGCGTTCATCAACGTCCGCATCGCTGTCCCGGTGATTGCGGGTATCGCCTTGGCTGCGACCATCGGCGCAGGTGCCACGGCCCAACTCGGCGCCATGCGGGTTTCCGAGGAAATCGATGCCCTCGAAGTGATGGCGATCGCCTCGGTCCCGTACCTGGTGAGCACGCGAATCGTCGCCGGTCTCGTCGCGATCATCCCGCTGTACTCGCTCGCCGCGCTTGCCTCATTCCTGGCCAGCCGGTTCGCGACTGTCGTCCTGTACGGGCAGTCGTCGGGCGTGTACGACCATTACTTCTCGACCTTCTTGATCCCTTCCGACATTCTGTGGTCGTTTGTCCAGGCCATCTGTATGGCGGTTGCGGTCATGCTCATTCACACCTACTACGGCTTCAACGCCTCCGGCGGCCCCGTCGGCGTCGGCGTGGCAGTCGGCAATGCGGTCCGCTCCTCGCTGGTCGTTGTCGTGATCATTACGCTCCTGACGTCGCTCGCCATTTATGGCGCCGACGGCAAGTTCAACCTGGCGGGCTGAGTTAGATGGCGAAAGTAAATAGGCGCGGCTACAGCGGCGGCACGCGCAAGATTGCCGCACTGATCATGGTTGGCGTGCTTGGCGGCATTATTGCGCTGGCCTCTGCCCAGTTCTTGGGTGCCTTCCAGGACACGCAGCAGATCACCTTGATGGCGAAACGCGCCGGCCTGGTGATGAACCCGGACGCGAAGGTGAAACTCCGCGGTGCTGAGGTCGGACGAGTCCACGCCATCGACATTGTCGGCGATGAGGCCAAGCTGACGCTCAACATCAAGAGCGACCAGATGCAGTTCCTGCCCGAAAACGTGTTTGCGGACATCAAGTCCAACACCATCTTCGGAGCCAAGGCCGTTAACCTCGTGGTTCCGGAGACCGGCCCCAAGGGCCAGCTCACCCCGGGCGCTGAGATCAAGGCCGACCACGTGGTCGTCGAACTCAACACCGTCTACCAGCAGCTCGTGAATGTCCTCGCGCAACTGCAGCCCGACAAGCTCAACGTCACCATCGGTGCCGTCGACGAAGCACTGTCCGGGCGCGGTAAGGAAATCGGCAATGCGCTTGTCCAGCTGACCAATGTTCTCGGCACGACCAACAAGTACCTGCCGGAACTGAACCGACTGCTCACCGAGGCATCGACCGCGACCAACGTGTTCGCGGACGTGATGCCCGACCTGATGCGTGTCGTCGACAACTCGACTGTCTTTGGAAACACGCTCGTGGAAAACGCGTCGAACCTCGACTCACTGCTGATGAACGTGACCGGTATGGCCAACGCAGGCAACAGCATGCTGTCGAAGTCAAAGGTCGACCTGATCGCGATGCTCAGCGACTTGAATCCGGTCGCAGAGTTGCTCGGGCGACAGGCTCCCGGCCTGCGCTGCTTCATCACGGCCGCATCAGATGCCACCGACATTGCGACGCCGCTCCTTGGTGGCCGCAACGGTATGCTGCTGCTCGACGCAGGCTTGACCCCCGGCAAGGACCCGTACCGCTTCCCGCAGGACCTCCCCGAGGTCCGAGGTAACGGCGCGCCCACTTGCGATGCAGGTCTGAGCAACGTCCAGTCCAAGGAACACATTCCCTTCTACGTCATCGATAACGCAGCGCAGCCGTACCAGCCGCGTACCACCCCCAAGGTGGAATCGCGCAAGCTGTTCCAACTGCTGTTCGGAGGTACCCCCTAGTGGATACTCGCGCACGCGCATTTCGTGCGACGGTCATCAAACTCACCGCTTTCGCGGTCGCCATGGTCCTTGTGTTTACCGGACTGGTGTTGGTGTTCAGTCGCTACCAGAGTGGAAGCAGCGATAAGTACACGGCCGTCTTCGCCAGTGCTTCGGCCATGAAGTCGGGCAGTGTCGTCAAGATCGCCGGCGTTGATGTCGGCGCCGTCAATTCGATCGACCTGACCCGCGAGAACGAAGCCCGTATCTCGTTCAGCGTCAACTCCAACTACCGTCTGCCGACCTCGGTGCAGGCGTTGATCCGCTACCAGAACCTCACCGGTGACCGGTATCTGGAACTGCAGCCCGGAACTGGCGATCTCAACAAGACGCTGTCGGCCGGTGATGAAATCCCGATGACGCAGACTGAGCCGGCACTCGACCTCGACAACCTGCTCGGTGGTTTTAAGCCGCTGTTCCGCACCCTCGATCCCAAAGAGGTCAACCAACTGTCAGCGTCGCTGATCGAGGTTTTCCAGGGTCAGGGACCGGGTCTCAACAAGCTGCTCGCCAACACGGGAGAGTTCACGAACTCGATCGCCGACCGCGACAAGCTCATCGGCAGCGTCATCGACAACCTCAACACCACGATGGGGACGCTCGAAGCCGACCATCGCGGACTTGATCAGAGCGTCGATCGCATGCAGCAGCTGATTTCCGGACTCGCTGGTGATCGCGTTGTCCTCGGCGAAGCGATCACGCAGGCAGGCAAGGCCACCACCGGGCTCGCCAGTCTGATGAGCGACATCCGACCCGACGTCACCCAGAGCCTCACTTCGCTGGGAGTCACGAGTGGTCAGGCATTGAAGTCTGAAGCCTTCATTCGCGACCTGCTCGGGCGGCTCCCCGGCGACTTCAAGATGCTGTCGAACCTCGGTAGCTACGGATCCTGGCTGCAGATCTACTTCTGCCGCATCCGACTGCTAGTCCCGGGTCCGGGAAACACTCAGTACTACTTCACGGCCATCGATGCGATGGGCGATTCGACTAAGGCCGGCGGGAGGTGCGCAAGTTGAGCGAGAGCAACAATTCCCACATGGAACACGACGTGGATGCCGACCCGCAGCCGTTCGTCCGTGATGGCCGACCAAAGTGGCAGATCGGCGTCATCGGTGTCATTCTCACCGCGATGCTCGTCATCACGGCTATGCAGATCGACCGCCTGCCCTTCCTGTCGCAGATCAGTTCGTACGACGCCTACTTCGACGATGCCGGCGGCCTCGTCACTGGCGATGTCGTGCTGGTTTCGGGCGTCAATGTCGGTACGGTGCAGAACATTTCCATCGCCGACACCGCTGACGGACTCAAGGCGAAGATTCGCTTCCGCATGAACGACACCATCGAAATGGGTGACCGTTCGCGCGCCTCGATCAAGACCGAGACCGTTCTGGGTCGCCGTAACCTGACGATCACCCCCATCGGCACCGAGCGCATCCGCCCGGGTGGATCCATCCCGATCGACTCGACGGTCTCGCCATACTCGCTCACCGATGCTCTCGACGATGCCACCAGCACGCTCGAGACCACCGACACCGATGAACTGAACCGCGCGCTGGAAACACTGACGCAGACGTTCTCCAAGACGCCCGCCAACGTGGGCGAAGCGGTCACCGGTGTGGGACGACTGTCGAAGGCCATCGCCGACCGCGATAACGCGCTCAGTGACCTGCTTCGGCGTGCCCGCGGCGTTACCGATGTTGTTGGCCAGCGCAGCGATCAGATCCGCCAGATGCTGCTCGATGCCAACGCATTGCTCGGTGAATTGAACCTTCGCCGCGAGGCGCTCCGTCAGGTCATCAAGGGCACCAAGGACGTGACCGCGCAGATCACCCTCTTCATCGAAGAGAACAATGCGCAGATGAAGCCGGTCCTCGACAAGTTCAACGGTGTGCTGAACATTCTCAACGACAACGAAGAGAACTTTGGCAAGGCCATTGACCGTCTCGGCCCGTACGCCAACATCCTCGGCGAAGCCGTCAGCGGTGGACCGTACTTCTCCTCACTGGTCGGTCTGCCGACCTTCGGTGACTACTTCGGTACCTTCTTGAAGGTGCTGCAGCGGAAGTACCCCGAGGCTGCGAAGTACTTCCTCGATTACTCCGGCAACCCCCTGATCCCGAAGAACTGGGAGCCGGGTCCCAACGTGGGTGCACCTGATGTCGGTCGGCCTGCGCCGAAGCGACAGAACCCGACGGTGATCCCGCAGGCTCCGCAGAACAACAACGACCTGCCACCTGGCCAGCGACACGGAAACGGAGGCTGACATGCGTTTCAACCGTAAAATCGGTGCTGGCATTGCTGCCGCTCTGGTCCTGGCATTGCTGGCAGTCGGCGCATACTTCGGCGTTCAGAAGGCCACTACCCGCACGGTCACCGCGTACTTCCCGAGTCTCAGTGGGTTGTACACCGGCGACCCCGTGCGTGTGATCGGCGTCAATATCGGCAAGGTGTCGGGCATCGAACCCCGCACGGGCGATGTGAAGGTCACCCTGCGGATCGACCGAGACACCCCGATTCCCGCCGATGCGCGTGCGGTCGTCGTGGCCCAGTCGTTGGTCTCCGGTCGTTTTGTCCAGCTGACCCCCGCGTTCAGCGGAGGCAAGGAAATGTCCGACGGCGGCACCATCCAAATGGATCACACCGCTGTGCCCATGGAATGGGACGACGTCAAGAAGCAGTTGGACGAGCTCACGAAGGCCATTGGGCCAGACGGCACCGATCCGGGTACCGCAGTCGCCGCAATTGACGTGATGGACAAGAACCTGTCGGGCAACGGCAAGGCGATCTCCGAGTCGATCAAGGAAATGTCCCGCGTGATGGGCACCATGTCCGACAACCGCGACGATGTCTTCGCCACTATCAAGAGCCTGCAAAAGCTGACCGACGCGCTGTCGACCAGCCACGAGCAGCTCGTCCAGTTCAATGGCCGCATGGCTAGCGTCAGTGATGTCCTTGCGGGCAGCAGCGGTGAGCTCGGCGATGCCATGACGAACCTCAACGAGGCCGTCACCGAACTCGAAGGCTTCCTCGGTACCAACAGCGGCGTGATCTCGGATACCACCGAGAAGCTGGCGCAGTTGACGGGAACGCTCAAGCGCAAGGATGAGCAGCTCCGCGGCCTCCTGCACTCGGGTCCCAACCAGCTGGCCAACTTCTTCAATATCTACAACCCGCTTGCTGGCTCTCTTGACGGCGTCTTCGGTCTTGGTATGGGCAACAACCTGATCTCGTTGCTCTGCGGCAGCATGGCGGCCACCTCGCGTCCCGGCGACACTGAGGCCGACATCGAACAGTGTGTGGACATGCTGGCACCGGTCCTGAAGGACATCGTCGTCAACTACCCGCCGTTCTTGTCCAACCCGGTGATCGGCCGATCGGCGAATCCCGACCAGATCACCTACCAGAACGCGAGCGTTGAACAACGGGCAAAGCAGGGGGTGCGAGACCGCGATGCGGCAACCCGCGCAGCGACTCCCGACCCGCTCAAGCGGCTCCTGGTCCCGTTCGGCGGTGAAGGATAATGAAGTCTAAGAAAGTAGCGGCAGCGCTGATGGCCGCGAGCCTGGTGCTGGTGCCGATTACCGCTGGTTGCAGCAGTGAGAGCATCTCCACCCTTGCCGCCTTTGGTGCCGCAGGTACCGGGGCCGATGGCTACGAGATCAATGCGATGATCCCGTCTGCGGCCGGCCTGGTCCGCAATGCGCCCGTCATGATGGACGACATCACTGTCGGCAGCATCGGCGAAATCACCATCGATAACTGGAATGCGAAGCTGACCCTGCGCCTCAATAAGGACGCGAAGGTACCCGTCGGCTCGCACGCGATGGTGGCCATGACCAGCGTCCTCGGCTCGTCGCACATCGCGATTGTGCCGCCAGAGAAGCCGACCGGTGCCTACCTGGCCAACGGTGGCTCGCTGTCGTTGCCGAACTGCCCGAAGACCGGTGAGATCGCGCAGACCGACGCAAAGAAGGTCCCGGACATCACCTCGGCGCAGACCGTTGACCCGTGCATGTACCCGACAACCGAACAGGTACTGAGTTCGCTGTCCGTGGTCCTTAACGGTGGCGGATTGTCGCAGATGGGCGACGTCGTCCACGAGATGAACCAGGTGTTCTCCGGCAACTCGGAAACGCTGACCAAGCTGGTCCCGCGCCTCAATGTCCTGGTTTCCGACCTCAATACGCAGACCGGGAACATCATCAGCGCGATGGAGGGCCTCGACCGGCTGTCAGCGACGATGAACGCACAGACGCCGACCATCCAGCGTGCGCTGGTTAGCGCGCCGAAGATCCTCCAGTTGCTGGTTGATCAGCGCGAGAACCTCACTGCGGCAATGGACAGTGTCGGCAACCTGTCGAAGACTGCGAACCAAGTCCTCGACGCGAGCGGCAACGACATCCGCGCCGTGGTACCAAATCTGCGCGAACTGCTCGATCAGTTGGCGCAGACCGGTCCGGCACTGTCGAACTCGCTACGTATCTTGCTGACCTTCCCGTTCGTCGAGGAACTGATCCCGACGATCGTCAAGGGCGACTACGTGAACTCCGATCTCGTCCTCGACCTGACCTGGAAGCGACTCAACAAGACGATGGTGGAGTCGGTTGTCACACCGGGCCCGGAGATTGTTGTCGGTAAGCCTGCGGGCGGATCCAAGAACGGGGCAAACCCGTTCAATGCGCCACTGAAGAAGGGCCCGACCGAACGTAAACAGCAGAACCCCGGCAATCCCACGCTGGAAGATCTGCTGCCGAAGATTGGTGGGGGTAACTAATGAAGATCACTCCCTTTGTTCGCATGCAGTTGATCATCTTCAGCATTGTCACTGTGATCTCGATGGTTGCGATGGCCGTGTACTACATTCGCGTCCCGCAGATGTTTGGGATCGGCAGCTACAACGTCAAGGTCGCCATGGACTCGACGGGCGGTCTGTATCAGAACGCGAACGTCAGTTACCGCGGCGTCGACGTTGGCAAGGTGACGGCCGTGAATCTGACGCCCACCGGCGTCGAAGCGAATCTGTCGATCAACTCGTCCACCAAGATTCCCAGTAACTCGACTGCCTCGGTGCGAAGTGTCTCGGCCATTGGTGAGCAGTTCGTCGAGTTTGTGCCCCCGGCGCAGCCGTCGAGCAGCAACCTCACCGACGGTGATCAGGTCAAGGTCACCGAGATCCCAGTCGAGATCTCGTCGATGCTCGACCAAGCGGACGCCCTCCTCAACGCGGTCGGCGACTCCCAAATCCGATCGGTCATGGACGAAGCCTTCCTGGCTTTCAACGGAACCGGTGAAGATCTGCAACGCCTCATGGATTCGATGACCCTGTTTGTTGGGGAACTCGACAAGAATGTCGACACGACTGTCGACCTGGTACGCCAGGCCGGCCCGTTGCTCGCCACGCAGAACCGCACGGCCGACGACATCCGCTCGTGGACCAAGGACCTCGTGACGGTGACCGATCAGCTTCGCGCCAGCCGTCCGGATGTCTCTGACATTCTGGCGAAGGGGCCCGGCGTTGCATCGCAAACGCAAGCGCTATTCGAGAGCATGAACACCTCGTTCCCGCTCGCCGTGTCGAACTTGAAGGTCGCAGCGCACACTCAGTCGGTGTACCTGCCGAACCTGCAGCAGATCGTCGTGCTGTACCCCCGTGTGCTGTCGGCGTTGATCACCGCGATCAACAGCGGAAGCAACCGGCATGGACCGAACGTGAACTTTGGCCTCGGCTTCCAGGACCCGCCAGCCTGTACTGTCGGGTTCATGCCCCCAGACCAGTGGCGCTTCCCGTCCGTCCAGGATGCGCGCGAACTCCCACCGGGGCTGCTGTGCCGACTCCCGCAAGACTCGCAAACCGCAGTCCGCGGTGCCCGTAACTTCCCGTGCGCGGAATTCCCGGGCCGTCGTGCACCGACGCCAGCTGAATGTCGGACCGGCTTCAAGCCCGATCCGCAGCGCAACCTGGCATTCCCGAACGGTCTCCCCGGCACCAACCTCCCCAAGGACCCCAAGCCGGCCAACAAGCCGTCTAGCTATGTGGTTCCGGGAACACCGACCGACTACGACCCATCGCCCGCCGTTTACGCGACCACCTACGACCCCGAGACCGGTGAATTCATCGGGCCCGACGGTAAGACGTATGTGACCAGCGAAAACGATTCGGCGAAGGCAAAGAACAAGAGCGGCACATGGACCGACCTGATCACGAACCCGGTAGAAAACTGACCGCGCCCGACGACAACACTGTTCACCGGACCAGTCCGCTAGGGCGACGACGCAAGAAGTCGTCGAAGCCTGCGGTTCCGGTTCCGGCAGACAGCGTCGACGAAGCCAGCATTGACGACACAGGTGTTGACGAGGCTGGTGTTGACGAGGCTGGTGATGGGGCGACTGGCGGTGTTGAAACCAACGCCGACACCGTGAGCCTGGAGAAGACCGCCGCGGCGGCTACCGACGACGCGACGGTGGAGAATGCCGTCGAACCCGACGGTGACGAGGTTGCGCGCAATGCCGCCTACCGTGAGCGCCGACGCAAGAAAGCCGTCGGACGGGATGCGGTCGTTCGGGAATCTGCCGCGGCGAAGGCCAGCGGCGGATCGGCATGGAAAGTCGTTGCTGCCGCGGTCGCGGCACTCGTGTTTGTTGCCGGCGTCGTGTTGTCGGCGTTCTTCGGATACCAGTACTCCAAGATCGAGCACCAGCGAGAACTGCGGGCCGAGTACTCGACGTTTGCGCAGCAGATGGTCGTATCGATGAGCACTTTGAATCCCGACAACGCGGACCAGATGTACCGGAATGCGATGGAGAAGACCAGCGGTCGTGCCAAGCAAATGTTCGAAGAGAACATGAAGCAGGTGGCCGAGATGATCCGCAAGGGCGACATGGTCACCAAGACGACAGTCCTCGCGGACGCCGTCGCGAAGTCGACCGATGATGAGGGATCTGTTCTGGTGGTCTATGCCTGGGAGGGGCACCCGAAGAACGATAAGAAGAACACTGACTTCGCAACCTTCCGCGCCCGCGTCGACATGACACGCATCAACGGCGAACTGAAGATGACGTATTTCGATTGGGTGGCGTGATGAGTCGGACACAGAAGTGGCTGTTGCCGCTGTTGGCGGCGATCGTCGTCCTGGTAGTGGCAGTTACCGTCTTCTTGGGCGTCGTTTATGCGAATGCCGCTGCGGAGGAACGCGCCCGCGACTCGTCGAAGGCCGCCGCAGAGCAGTACGTGGTCGAGATGTTCTCGTGGAATCCCAAAGATGTTGACGCCCACATCAATGCGACGATGGGTCGCCTGACGGGTGAGGCGCAGAAGGAATACCAGAAGAACATCGTCTCGGAGAAGGTTGCCGAGGGCGTCAAGAAGCAAGGTGTTTCGACGGTCGTGACTGTCCAGGGTGCGGGCACCATGGAGAACACGCGGAACACCTCGAAGGTGATGCTGTTCATCAACCAGTCGTCGACGCGCAATGACGTCTCCGAGGTCCAGATCGACAAGTCGCGGCTGATCTTCACGATGGAGAAGCATGGCGACATGTGGAAGATCAACGAGATCGACATTCTCGATGATCAGAGCCTCCGCGATCGCATGACCGGGGTAACTGGCGCACCGCCGCCCGGCGCCGTCCCGATCCCCGGCGCCCCGCAGTCCGCGACAACCCCGCCCCCCGCGGAAACCCCGGCCGGCTAACTGCCCCGCCACCCCTTCTCGCATGATGCGTCGATTCCCGCACTACGTCAGACGTAGTGCGGGAATCGACGCATCATGCGAGAACGCGCAGGGGGGGGAGAGGGGGAGACAAAGTAGCGCCCGCCTCCATGGGATCGGAGACGGGCGCTAGTTTGGTTGAGCTAGTTGCTGGTGTAGCCCATCGGCATCAGGATGGCCTTGTGCTCGAGGTAGCTTTCCAAGCCCTCGCGGCCGTTCTCGCGACCGATGCCCGAGTTCTTGTAGCCGCCGAACGGCGACGACGGGTCGATGGCGTACCAGTTGATGCCCATCGTGCCGGTGCGGATCTGCTTCGCGATCTCGATGCCCTTGGGAACATCGGTGGTCCAGACCGAGCCAGCGAGGCCGTAGTCGGAATCGTTGGCGATAGCGATCGCCTCATCGAGGTCGTCATAGGCGATGACGCTGATAACCGGTCCAAAGATCTCCTCGCGGGCGATCGTCATGTCATTGGTGACGCCGGTGAAAATAGTCGGCCCAACAAAGTTGCCGGTGCCGACGGCCGGAGCCGGAACTTCGAGGACAGCGGTCGCACCCTCTTCTTTGCCCTTGGCGATGTAGCCGGTGACCTTCTCATGCTGCTTTGAAGTGATGATCGGCCCCATGGTGGTTCCGGGTTCGGTGGGGATGCCGGGAACAAAGGTCGACGCAACGGCGACCATCGCTTCGACGATCTCGTCCTGCTTGCTGCGGGGGACCAGTACGCGAGTCTGGGCAACGCATGCCTGACCCGAGTTGAGGATGCCGGAGAAGACGAGCATTGGCGCGCTGGCGGCGATGTCGGCATCTTCCAAGACAATCGCAGCCGACTTGCCGCCCAATTCCAGCGAGCAACGCTTCAACTGGTCGCCACAGCTAGCGGCGATTGCCCGGCCGGCAGCGGTAGAACCGGTGAAGGTGATCTTGTCGACGTCCGGATGATCGACGAGCGCCTTTCCGGTCTCGATGCCGCCCGGAACGATCGAGATAACACCCTCGGGCACGCCCGCCTCGGTGAAGATCTCGGCGAGGACATTCGCGTTGAGCGGGGTCTCCGGTGCGGGCTTGAGAACAATTGAGCAACCGGCGGCCAGAGCAGGCCCGAACTTGTTGCAGAAAAGGAACAGAGGAACGTTCCACGCGATGATCGCGCCGACCACGCCGACCGGCTCGCGGACCACGAGTGCTTCACCGAACAGACCGTTGCGGGTCTCTTCCCAATCGTAGGCATCGGTGGCGTCAGCGTAGGCATTCAGAACACCGGTTCCGGCGAGCTGCTGCAGGGTGGCGACGTCGCCCGGGGTGGCACCCATTTCGGCCGAAACGAGGGCCCCAATCTCAGCACCGCGCTCGTTGATCAACTCGACCGCACGACGAAGAACCGCAGCTCGCTGCGCCGGAGGGGTGTTGCGCCAT
Source organism: Gordonia sp. 34D (assembly GCF_056682775.1). NCBI lineage: Bacteria > Bacillati > Actinomycetota > Actinomycetes > Mycobacteriales > Gordoniaceae > Gordonia > Gordonia sp. 34D. The sequence continues at coordinate 3,592,267 of NZ_CM155293.1, forward strand.
ACGCCCGAATCGAACGATGCGCGAGCGGCGCGCACAGCGGCGTCGACGTCGGTAGCGTCAGCGACAGGGACCGAACCCACCTTCTCGCCCGTCGCGGGCGAGAACACTTCCAACACCTCGGTGGAATGCGGGTCTTGCCACTTTCCGCCGATGTAGAGCTGGGTGGTTTCGATGGGGTCGGTCATGCGTGCTCCTAGATATCGGGGAACCTTTTCCTCGATACTAGAACACGTTCTAACTTGTGGCTAGCGTCACGCCTTGGGGGCGACGTCGATGACGACATCGAATTCCAGCAGGCTGGCACCCGAGGCCACGGGCTTGCGGTCGCTCTTGTGAGCTGCGCGTGCATCGCCGTTGGCCCAGGCGTCGTAGCTGTCTTCGTCGGCCCACTGGGTGACGACGAAATAGCGGTCCTCGCCCTTGGTGGGACGCAGGAGCTGGAAGCCGAGGAATCCTTCGGCGCCTTCCACGACGCCTGCGCGCGCCGCAAAGCGCTTCTCCAACTCGGCGCCGGCACCTTCGGGAATCGAAATCGCATTAATCTTCACAATTGCCATGCGATCCACCCTACGTGCGAACGGTCTTGGCCATTAGGGTCGGAAGTCGTGAATGGACTCCTCGACTATGGCGGGCGCGACAACGGGGGCTTCGGTGCCATCGTCCTCCTGCACGGGCTCATGGGCCGCGGCCGCACCTGGAACCGGCAGATTCCGTGGCTCAAACGCTATGGCCGGGTGTTCACCTTCGACGCCGCCTATCATCAGGGTGCTTTTGCCGACGATCCAATGCCCACCGACGAGGACATCGCAACGGAACGGTTCGCCACCGACGTTGCCGAACTCATTACGTGGATCGACCGTGGCCCAGCGGTCCTGATCGGGCATTCGATGGGTGGGCTGCACGCCTGGTGCACTGCGTCGCAGTATCCAGAACTGGTCTCGGCGATTGTCGTCGAAGACATGGCCCCCGACTTCCGCGGCCGCACCACCGGCGACTGGGCGCCGTGGTTTAACAGTTGGCCCGATCGGTTCGACAACCTTGAGCACGCGGTCGACATGTTTGGTGAGGTGGCTGGCCGGTACTTTTACGAGTCGTTCGATGACGGGCGCCTGCACGGGAGCATCCCGGTGTGGGGTGCGATCGCCGAAGAGTGGGGGACCCGCGACTTTTGGCCGCAGTGGGATGCGGTGGACGTGCCCGCACTACTCCTGGAGGCCGAGTTCACGGTGACGCCGGAGGGTCAGATGGCGCAGATGGCGCAGCGCGGCAAGCAAACTCGATACGAACAGTCGCAGTACTTGCGCGTGGAAGGCGCGGGGCATTTGATCCACGACGACCATCCCGACGTGTATCGCGGGGCGGTCGAAGCGTTTCTCTCAAGCCTCCCCGGCTAAGGCAAACAGTCCGTCGTCGGTAACTTCGACCAGCCCATCGACCAGTAGCGAGTCGAGGGCGCGGTCGCGTTGGCCGGGATCAGATGTCCACGCCAAATCCAGTCGTGCCCGTTCGACGGGCCCGGTTGTCGCCCGCAGAACGTCAAGCAAACGGCCCCGCGCCTGACGGTCGGTGCCGTCGTACTTCTGGGTCCTGCGGGGAGGTCCGTCGTAGGCGGGCTTGCCGAGTGCCACCCAACGGCACGTCTCGACCAGCGGACAATCGTCGCAGGCAGGACTGCGTGCGGTACACACCAGAGCCCCCAACTCCATGAGCGCGGCAGAGAATTCGGGGGCCGTTTCGTCCTCGGGTAGGAGTGCTTCGGCATCGGCTAGATCGCGCTTTGACGGGTTGGCCGGTTGGGCGCGACCGTGGATGGCGCGGGCGATGACCCGCCGCACATTGGTATCGACCACGGGTACGGATTGTCCGTACGCAAAACAGGCGACGGCACGTGCCGTGTAATCGCCGATACCGGGCAATGCCAAGAGCGTCTCGACGTCGTCTGGAACCACGTCGCGGTGTTCGGCGGCGAGGATCTGCGAACATTCGTGAAGGCGCATCGCACGTCGCGGATAGCCGAGCTTTCCCCAGGCCCGCACCACTTCGCCGCTGGTTTCGCGGGCCATTGCCGAGGGAACCGGCCAGCGCTCCACCCACCGGTTCCACGGTTCGATGACACGGGCCACCGGCGTCTGCTGCAGCATGATTTCGCTGATCAGAATCTGCCAGCCGGAAACGTCCGGTTCGCGCCACGGAAGGTCGCGCCGTGAGGTACCAAACCATTCCAAAAGAATGTGCGGTGGCATACTCGAATTCATGGAAAATCTAACCCCTGCCCAAGCGTGGCGAGTGATGAAAGATGGCAACCAACGTTTCGTCCAAGGGGAATCGATACATCCAAACCAGAGTAGTGACCAACGCGCGAGCCTGGTGAAGGGGCAGACCCCGCACGTCGTGCTATTCGGGTGCGGCGATTCCCGACTGGCCGCCGAGATCATCTTCGACCAGGGCCTCGGCGATATGTTCGTCGTCCGCACCGCAGGTCACGTGCTCGACGAAGCAGTTCTCGGCACCATCGAGTTCGGCCCCGACGTTTTGGACATCCCGCTGATCGTGGTGCTCGGCCACAGCAGTTGCGGTGCCGTCGGTGCGACCCTCGAAGCGCTCGACAAGAACACCCTGCCCAACGGCTACGTTCGCACCATCGTAGAAAAGGTGATGCCGAGCATTCTCGCCGGACGGGCTGAAGGCATCACCGAGTACTACGACTTCGTCGGCCGGCACGTCACCGAGACGATGCATTTGATGATGGACCGCAGTCGGATCATCGCCGAGCGCGTCGAGGCTGGAACGCTGGCAGTCGTGGGACTGACGTACCGCCTGGAAGACGGTCAGGTGGAGTTCCTCGAAGTGATTGGCGATATCGGTGAACACTGACGTCGGTGGGGAACACTGACGTCGGTGGGGTTGGATAGGTCAAGACTGGCCGTTACTCCACCGGTTGTGAATCTTATCTACGACACGCCGAGGCAGGCTCGTCTATTTCGCTGGTCGCGGCGATACCGTTACGAGTGTGATTGACCCACAAGGACCCCTGCCACCCGAGGTTTATTGGCGACGTCGCCTCGTCGCCGGTCTGGGCGCTGCGGTTGCGGTCATTGCGGTCATCTCGTTGATCGTGTGGCTCAGCAGCGGATCCGGTTCGACGCCGGACTCTGCGAACGCGGCAGCAAAGACCTCGGCATCGGCCAACGCGCCTGCCCCCGCACCTGTTTCGTCGACGCCGAGTGCGCCGCCCAGCAGCGAAGCCCCGAGTGGTGGCGGCGAGCACGGTGCTGGCGGCGACCCGAGCGCGCCGCCGTCGTCGCCCGCGACTCCGGCTGCCGAGCCCGCCCCGGGTGTCCCCGGAATGGAACCGTGTGCGGATCAGAGCCTGTCGGTGGTGTTGTACACCGACAAGCCCACCTACACCGTCGGCGATCAGCCGATCTTCACGATCGTCACTACGAATGGTGGACTGGCGCCCTGCTCGCGCGACATTGGTAAGGCCGCTCAAAACGTCATCGTCCGCACGTTGGATGGCGCGCGCGTCCTGTGGTCGGCGCAAGACTGTGCTCCGGACAAGAGCGTGAACGTGCAACCGCTGCAGCCTGGCCAGCAGGTCAACGACACCATCACCTGGTCGGGAACCACCAGCAGTCCCGGTTGCAAGCGTAAGCGCGTGCAGATCGCCGCTGGTGCCTACCAGGCCACCGGCAAACTCGGCGAACGAGAATCGGCACCCATCACCTTCAACGTGGTCCCGCCCGCACAGGCGCCAGCGCAGCAGTAGTAAACCGCTGAACTCTTTGCTCCGTACTTTGTGCCCCTGTTTTGGGCGCAAAGTACGGAGCAATTCTTTTGCCGGGCGGAAAACCCGGACCAACCGAGTCGGCGCTAGTGGCTTGCTAGTCGAAACGCTCGAGGCTGCTCTCGGCCAAGCGTGAGAGTCCTTCGCGAATATGGCGGGCCCAGATGCTGCCGATGCCTTCGACGGACTGCAGGTCGGCGGCGCTGCTGGCGAGGAGTGACTGCAAGGTCCCGAAGTGGCGAACGAGGCGGTCGATGTGACCGAACTGCAGCCGCGAAATGCGGGCCAGCAGACGGTAGCCGCGCGGGCTCATCGCGGTGTCTTGGGCCTCAAGAGAAGTGGGGTAACCGAACGCACCAGCAACCATCGTGAGGTCCAAAAGATCTGCGTCCGAAAGGGATTCGACAGCCTCGATGATCTGCCGCACCTGCTCGGTGTTCGCGGGCTCCGGGCTGGCGTGATAGTCGCGGACCAGGAGTTCACGCATGGTGTCGTTGTCGCTGATGAGCTCTTCCAACTGCAGCGAAACCTGACGACCGTTAACGCCCAACTCCAGGACGTACTCGTCGATCTCGACGGACACCCGGCGCACCATCTCCATGCGTTGCGCGGCGCTCATGGCATCGCGCAGCAGCACGTAATCTTCGATCTCCGCGCGCGACAGCTGGCTGCTGACTTCGTCCAGACGCAGCTTGTACCGTTCCAACGTCGCCAAGGCGACGTTGGCGCGCGACAGAATTGCGTCCGGGTTCTCCACGACGCGTCGGCGACCAGCGACGTACACGCTGACGATAGACATCGACGAGCTCACCGAAATGACCGGAACCCCGGTCTGGATGGCGGTACGTTCGGCGGCTCGGTGACGGGTGCCGGATTCCTCGGTGGGGATCGTCGGGTCCGGGACCAACTGCACGTTGGCACGCACGATGCGCTTACCGTCGTCGGACAGCACGACGGCACCGTCCATCTTCGCCAACTCGCGCAGACGCGTCGGCGCGAACTCGACGTCCAGGTGAAACCCGCCGTCACAAATGCGTTCGGTGTCGTCGTCGTACCCAAGAACGATGAGGGCACCGGTGCCGCCACGGAGGATACGTTCCAGGCCATCTCGGAGGCCCGTGCCGGGCGCTACCCTGCGCAGTGCCGAGCGAATTTGCTCACCCCGGCTGGAATCGTGCATAAGGATTTCGTCCACCTGCACTAGGGTAGCCGTACGTGAAGACCTCATTTGTGCTGCCTGCGGACATGGAGCCGCTGACCCGCGACCCGAAGGCCACGCCGCCCGGTGAACGCATCGGCCTGCATCACAGCATGTGCTTCGGCTGCGGCGATGAAACCCCCGTCGGCTTGCGGTTGCACGTGTATGCGGGCGAGGGAACCACCGTCCGCGGGAAGTTGCAGGTTGTCGACTGGATGCAGGGTGGCCCGGGCGTGATTCACGGGGGCATTTTGTCCGCGGCTTTCGATGAAGTGATGGGCACGTCACCGCTGTTGGTACGAAAGCCGGTCGTGACCGGGCACTTGGAGATCGACTACGCCAAGCCCATCCCACTCGGAAGCACCGTGCATTTTGAGGGAGAAATCCTGGGCGGCGTCCGGCGCAAGGTGTACACCCGGGCCATCGCGCACCTCGGTGACCCGAACGAGCCGGTCGCGGCCGCACACGCCGTCTTCATCACCATCGACCTGCAGAAGCACTTTGCTGGCTACCTAGACAAAGCGGTTCACGGAACGCTGTAGCCAAATCTGCTAACGCGACAGCCAAATCTGCTCAAGCGGTCACCAAATCAGCTAAAACGGGGCGTCGACCAGGCCCATTCGCGAAACTGCGGCCGCGCTTGCCTCCAGGAGATTGTTCACTCGGCTAATCCGGACACCGCGAGGCATGTCCTCGTCGGTGGAGCCAGCCGGGATGATGACATGGGTGAAACCGAGTCGCTTGGCTTCGGACACGCGACGCGCCACCGACGACACTCGGCGTACCTCGCCAGCCAGGCCGACCTCGCCGATGGCGACGGTTGTCGACGGCACCACTTTGTCGTGTTGCGAGGAGTACAAAGCCAAGAAGATGGCTAGGTCGGCGGCCGGTTCGGTCACCTTCATGCCGCCGACGGTGGAGACGTACACTTCCTTGTCGCTGCCGCGGACTGCGGCGTGCTTCTCGGCGACGGCCAGCATCATTGCCACCCGCGCCGAATCCAGGCCGGACACGGCACGCCGGGGTGAGGTCATTTTGGTGTCGTTGAGCAGGGCTTGAATCTGGCCGACCATGGCCCGCCGCCCATCCATTGCCACCAGTGCTGCGCTACCGGGAACATCTGATTCGTGGTGGTGCACAAAGATGCCTGACGGGTCGCTGACCTCGTGAATGCCGTCGGATCGCTGTTCAAAGCAGCCGACTTCGTCGGAGGGGCCAAAGCGGTTCTTGATGCCGCGGATCATGCGGAGGGACGAATGACGATCGCCCTCGAACGACAGCACGACGTCGACCAGGTGTTCTAAAGAGCGAGGCCCGGCGACGTTGCCGTCTTTGGTGACATGACCAACCAGAATGACAGCGATACCGCTCGTTTTCGCCAGAGATACCAGCGCGGTGGTGACCGCACGGATCTGTGTGACACCGCCCGTGACCCCGTCGGTTCCCGAGGCGACCATGGTCTGGACAGAGTCGACGATCAGGAGGGTGGGGGAGACGGCCTCTACGTGACCGAGAACTGTCGCGAGATCGGTTTCGGACGCCAGGTAGATATTCTCGTTAACGGCATCGGTCCGTTCGGCCCGCAACCGGACCTGGCCAGCGGACTCCTCGCCGGTCACGTACAGGGCCGTCTTGCCTTGCGTGGCCCAATGTTTCACGGTCTCGAGCAGCAGCGTCGACTTGCCGACACCGGGCTCGCCGGCGAGCAAGATGACCGAACCCGGCACCACCCCGCGGCCGAGGACACGGTCGAATTCACCGATGCCGGTTGGGACCGACGTCGCCGAATTCGAGGCGACTTCGGTGATGCGTACCGCCGGGCTCGACGGGACGACCGAGGTAGTTCCCGCGCGAACGGCAGCCGCTGCGGGGGCGGACTCGGAAATAGTCCCCCACTCGCGGCAGCTGGGGCACTGACCAACCCATTTGGGCACCTGATGCCCGCACCCGGTGCATCGGAATACCGCCTTCGCCTTTGCCATGCGTTCACTGTAGGCGGGCGGTCTGACAAGTATTCTTGGGCACTTCGGGTTGCGCGGACCGGGAGGCAATAAAAGCGATGCCCCGGCCGTGTGGCCGGGGCATCGCTGCTAGCTATTTTGGGGTCTGGCTCAGTGGCCGGAGATGTCGCGGACCTCGTCCTGGCGATCCAGGTTGGGGCCAGCGTCGACCGGGGTCGCGATCGTTGTCGAAACCGATTCGACCTTCGTCTTGCCCGCCAGATCGTAGACGGTGAAGTTGAAGGTCAACGGGATTGTGAGGCCAGCGGCGACGGTCGTGCCCGCGTTGGTCAGCTCCACATCCAGTCGGGTGGTGGCGGCAGCGCGCTCAGCGTCGGTCGCGGTGTCGGCGATGGCCGTCTCGCCAGCCAACAGTCCCTGAGAGGGGTTGATCTTGCCGTTGTTCGCGGTCCCGATCTTGATGTTGCCGGTCGGGGTGGTGATGCTGTCGAGGGTGATCACTCGCGTCGGGCTGTCGTTCGCAACGTTGAAGGCAATCTTGAACGGGCCGCCGTCGCCAAAGATCTTGTCGGCCTTGGCGACCGGGTAAATCACGTGCGCATTGCGGATTGCGATGACGCCGTTCTGCATCTCTTCGCCGTTGAAGTCCGACGGGCTCAAAACGATGGTGCCGCTTGCGCCGTTGACGGCAGGCTCCTGGTTTGCAGTCTGCGAGATCTCTCCCGATCCGCACGCCGTGGTGCCCAAGGCGATCGCGATTCCGAGCGCGCCGACTGCAGCGGCCGAAGCCAGACGGTGGGTGGACCGATTAAGCACTGACACCATTTCCTCCGGGGTGATCGTCGCGTTGTCCGCGGATAATCGCGAACTCTCACTACGCAGCGTAGTTGCCGGGTCCCGGAAATGTTCCCCCGGGTCACGGATTGCTTCGATGATCTTAGCGCTGAGACCTTGTGCCAAGGTCCGGTAAGGCTCGATTCGACGGTAGGTAAACAGCGGTAAATAGTGCCGCCCACCTGCCAACGTGTGGGTTGACCTGCATCGTTGGCGGAGGTAGTCGTGCTCCGCGTGTTAGACTGATTACATTCGAAAGGGGTAGTGGACATTGAATTTCAAAGTTGGCGACACCGTTGTTTATCCCCATCACGGTGCTGCTCATGTCGAAGACATCGTCGTACGGACCATCAAGGGTAACGAAGTTGAGTACCTGGTACTCAAGGTTGCAGACGGCGACATGACGGTTCAGATTCCGTCGAGCAAGCTCGAGTACGTGGGAGTTCGCGACGTTGTTGGTGAGGAAGGCCTCGATGAGGTTTTCCAGATCTTGCGGGCACCGCATACCGAAGAACCGACCAACTGGGCGCGTCGGTTCAAGGCCAACCAGGAAAAGCTGAATTCCGGCGACATCATCAAGGTCGCCGAAATTGTTCGCGACCTCTGGCGTCGTGAACAGGATCGGGGACTCTCGGCAGGCGAGAAGCGCATGTTGACGCGTGCTCGCCGAGTGCTGGTGGACGAGCTGTCACTGGCACAGCACACGGACGACGAGAAGGCCGACACCATGCTCGACGAGATCCTCGCCGAAGCATCCTGATCGGTATCTGACGTTCTGATAGACAACCGCGGCCGCGTCGTCGCATTGATTCCAGCTGCAGGGATGGGGACTCGCCTCGGCGAGGCCGTCCCGAAGGCCTTCGTCGAAATCGACGGAGTCACCCTGCTGGAACTCAGTGCCGACGCGGCTCGTCGGTCTGGTGTGGTCGACCAGATTGTGGTCGCCGCACCGACTGAACTCATCGAGAGGGCAGCCGCCCTTGTGCCCGACGCGATCGTCGTTCCCGGCGGTGCCGAACGGAGCGATTCGGTGCGTGCCGGTCTCGCCGCCGCACCCGACGCCGCATTTGTTTTGGTGCACGACGCGGCTCGGGCTTTGACTCCGCCGGAACTGTTCGCTTCGGTGGTGACGGCCCTCCGTGACGGTGCCCGGGCGGTGGTGCCGGGACTGCGCGTAGTCGACACGCTTAAACGCGTCGACGCGACGGGCGCGGTCTTGGGGACCGCTGATCGTGACGAATTGCGGGCAGTGCAAACGCCGCAGGGATTCGCGGCGGATGTTTTGCGTCAAGCGCACAGCGGGCAAGGTGACGCCACCGACGATGCCGGTCTCGTCGAGGCCGAGGGTGTCGCCGTCACGGTAGTGCCCGGCGATGCGATGGCCTTCAAGGTCACCACCCCGTTCGACCTGCGACTGGCTCGGCTCCTGGTGGCCGACCGTCAATCCAGTTAGCGAAACCCCGTCAGTAACCCGGGCAGTAGAAAGCAGCCGACGAAATGTCAGGAGTGAACATGCGCGTGGGAATCGGTACCGACGTCCACCCCATCGAACCTGGCCGCGACTGTTGGATGGTCGGCCTACTCTTCGACGACGCCGATGGCTGCTCGGGGCACTCCGACGGTGATGTTGGGATCCATGCGCTGTGCGATGCACTGCTCTCGGCAGCCGGCCTCGGCGACATCGGTGCCGTGTTTGGGGTGGGCCGCCCCGAATGGCACGGCGTCACCGGTGCCACCATGCTGGCCCACGTCTGCCAACTCATTGACGCCGAGGGCTTCACCCCGGTCAATGCGGCCGTCCAAATTATCGGTAACCGACCCAAGATTGGGCCTCGGCGAGCGCAAGCCCAGGAGGTGCTCGGCGACCTCCTGGGGGCCCCGGTCTCGGTGTCTGGAACCACCAGTGACGGACTTGGATTGACCGGCCGGGGCGAGGGGATCGCGGCGGTGGCCACAGCACTCCTCGCGCTGAAGTAGAATTGCAGGCCGTGACTCTACGCCTGTACGACTCGGCCACCCGCGAGGTTCGCGACTTCGTTCCGCTGCGCGAAGGAACCGCCTCGGTATACCTCTGCGGTGCCACCGTCCAGGGCGTTCCCCACATTGGTCATGTGCGCAGTGGAATCGCCTTTGACGTGCTGCGACGCTGGCTTGCCTATCGTGGGCTCGACGTCCTTTTTATTCGCAACGTGACCGATATTGACGACAAAATCCTTCACAAGGCGGCCGACGCTGGCCGTCCGTGGTGGGAGTGGGCAGCCACCCACGAACGCGCCTTCACTCGCGCCTACGACGCGCTCGGCGTCCTGCCTCCGTCGGCGGAACCGCGTGCGACCGGCTTCGTCACCCAAATGGTGACGTACATGGAGCGGCTCATTGAGCGTGGCCACGCCTACTCGTCCGACGGCAACGTCTACTTCGATGTTCGCAGCCTTCCCGAATACGGCAGCCTGTCCGGGCACAAACTCGAAGACGTGCACCAGGGCGAAAGCGCTGGCACCGGCAAGCGCGACCCCCGCGACTTCACCCTCTGGAAGGCAGCCAAGCCCGACGAGCCGTCGTGGCCGACGCCGTGGGGTCATGGCCGCCCCGGCTGGCACCTGGAGTGCTCGGCCATGGCCACCTCGCTTCTCGGCCCCGAGTTCGACATCCACTGCGGCGGCATGGACCTCATTTTCCCGCATCACGAAAATGAGATCGCTCAAAGCCACGGCGCGGGCGACGGCTTTGCGCAGTACTGGCTGCACAACGGCTGGGTCACCATGAGTGGCGAAAAGATGAGCAAGTCGCTCGGCAACGTGGTCGCGATTCCGGAAATGCTGAAAAAGGTCCGTGCCGTGGAACTGCGGTACTACCTCGGGAGCGCGCATTACCGGTCCATGCTCGAATACTCCGACGGCGCGCTCGTGGAGGCCGCCGCGGGTTACCGGCGCATCGAGTCGTTTGTGCACCGCGTCGTCGACCGTGTCGGTGATGTCCCGGTCGGTGAGGTGACCGACGAGTTCGCCGCGGCGCTGAACGACGATCTCGGTGTGCCCGCGGGACTGGCGGCCGTTCACAACGCGGTCCGCGAGGGCAACACGGCGTTGGAAGCCGGGGACGGTGAACGGGCGCGGTCAATCGCCGCGCAGGTGCGAGCCATGACCGGCATCCTCGGTACCGACCCTCTCGACCCGCACTGGGTCACCGACAGTGACGATGACGACGCTCACGCTGCGCTCGATGTCCTCATCAAGGCAGAATTGGAGCGGCGAGCGCAGGCACGCGCCGCCAAAGACTGGGCCGTCGCAGACGAGGTCCGAGATCGCCTCGCTACCGCGGGCATCGAAGTCACCGACACTCCAGACGGCGCCGCATGGGCGCTCAAATCAAAGGAACAGTAGATGGCTGGCAACTCCCAGCGTCGCGGCGCGGTCCGCAAGTCCGGAACCAAGAAGGGGCAGACGGTCGGCTCCGGCGGTCAGCGCCGTCGCGGTCTGGAAGCGCGCGGCGCCACCCCCAAGGCAGAGGACCGCACGTACCACGCGGCCCACAAGAAGGCGAAGGCAGCGGCGAAGGCCTCCACCGGTCGCGCCCGCACCCACCGCAAGTCCGAAGAGGGCGGCCCGGAGTATGTCGTTGGACGCAACCCGGTCGTCGAATGTCTGCGCGCCGAGGTGCCTGCCACCGCGCTGTACGTGATGACCACCATCAACGCGGACGAGCGAGTGAAAGAAGCGGTGCAGACCGCTGGCGACCGCGGGATCTCGATCCTGGAAGTCGGTAAGCCCGAACTCGACCGCATGTCGCCCAACGGCCTCCACCAGGGCATTGCCCTGCAGGTGCCGGAGTACCAGTACGCGCACCCGAGTGATCTGATGGCCGACGCCCTGGCGTCGCACAACGCACCGCTGCTGGTGGCGCTCGACAACATCACCGACCCTCGCAACTTGGGTGCGGTGATCCGCAGTGTCGCGGCCTTCGGCGGCCACGGCGTGCTGATCCCGCAGCGTCGCAGCGCTGGCATGACGGCTGTCGCCTGGCGTACCAGCGCTGGCGCGGCGGCACGACTGCCCGTCGCGACCACCGCAAACTTGAACCGGACGCTGCTCGACTGGGCCAAGCACGGCGCCCAGATTGTCGGCCTCGACGCGGGCGGCGATGTCTCGCTCGACACCTACGACGGCACCGGACCGGTCGTCATTGTGGTCGGTTCGGAAGGTAAGGGACTCTCGCGTCTGGTGCGAGAGAACTGCGATTCGATTCTGTCGATCCCGATCGCCAGCAAGGTCGAAAGCCTGAATGCGTCCGTGGCGGCCGGTGTGGTTCTTTCGGAGTTTGCCCGCCAACGTCGGCTCGCGTAGTTCCGGGTGACCTGTGCATCAGAGCACAGGGAGGCATCGAATTGGTGACAATGAACGGTGACTGATTGTTGGCGTTCAGGGTCTGTTAACTAACGTGTAATGAATGTTTGGTGGAACAACCCTGCGTTCGTTGGGTACACAGATGCGGCAGGGGCGCCGTATCGAGTTCACCCGCGGTGCCTGGATTGCTGCCATCGGGTTTTTGTTTACCTTTGCCCTGATCAGCAACGCCATTGCGGTCGCTAACGACATCACCGGCCCGTTTGAGTTGCTGGCGACGGACTTTGTTGGTCGTGCACAGATCGGTGAGATCAAGATTGCGGGGTTGCTCCTAGCTCTGGTGTGCTTGCCGTCGCGCCTGCGGTTGCCGGTGATCGGTGTTGCGGCCGCGATTGAACTCCTGTGGAACGCACAGCGACTGTTTGCCGGCAACGAACTGACGGTTGGCAACGGGATCCTGTTCACGCTGGTGGGCACTGCCGCATACGCGGCGTGGCGACTGCGCGGGCCTGAGCAAGCAAGCACCCTGAAAGCCGCGGGGCTGGGACTGCTCTTGATCGTGATGGGCCGCGTTGGCGATGTGTGGTTGGTGCTGTCGAGTCGTGCGAATCCGTCCGTGCTTGATGAGTTTGTTGAAATGGCCGACCGCGCGCTCGGTAGTCCGGCGTGGGCGGTCGGATCGGTGGTCAGCGAAAGCCCGATCCTCACCGAGATTTTCAGCAAGGTTTACGTGTACCTGCCGGTCGGTGCGGCCATCATCGCGTTCTTCCAACTCCGCAATAGTGCGCGTGACGGCTTCCCCCGCCATCACATCATTCGGACCTTCTTGCTGATCGGCATGATCGGCCCACTCGTCTACTTTGTGTTCCCCGTCGTCGGGCCCACCTACGCCTTTGGGCATGAGTTGGCCGGTGCCGGATGGCAAGACGTGTGGCCGTTGCACTTGCCGATCATCGGGGACCCCGAATCGGCCCCGTTCGCGCAAGCGGTGGCTCGCAACTGCATGCCGAGTCTGCACACCGCATGGGCGACGTGCATCTTGATTCACGGCTGGCGCGGATCCACCGTGTCGAAGATCTTCGGCACCCTCTGGCTGGTCTGCACCACCGGGGCCACTCTCGGCTTCGGTTTCCATTACGGCATCGACATCCTCGCAGGCATCATCTTCACCCTCACCCTGGAAGCAGCACTCACCCGACCGGAACTGGGATGGTCGTGGCATCGCGCCGGAGTCATTGCCTTCGGCGCCACAGCGTTTAGTGGCGTACTCCTGTCGACCCGCTTTCTCTCAGTGGAACTAGCCGTGAGCGGTGCGGTCGGCGGCCTTGCGCTGCTCGGCGTTGTCCTCGCCGTCGCGATCGCCTTCTTGACCGTGGAACTGCATCCGGGCTATCAGCGGGCGTTCGACGGTCCGCGCCCGCCCACGGTCGGTCAGAAGACCGCGGAAGCCCTGCGTGAGGTCGTCGGATCGGCGCGCCGATGGACGGCCGATACCGTTGCGATGATCACCCCGGAGTCGAAGAAGACCGAGTCGACCAAACTTTAAGGACGCTGTCCGTGGCGAGCAGGATCAGCGCCACCCAGACGATCCCGAAGCCAATCCAGCGTTGGGTGGGTAGTTGCTCGCCAAGTAGTAGCACCGCGCACAGCAGTTGCAGAATCGGCGTGATGAATTGGATCAATCTGATGGTCACAAGAGGGATTCGACGGGCCGCTGCCGCGAACAGCAGCAGGGGAATGGCGGTGGCGACACCGGAAAAGACCAGAAGTCCGGTGTGCCCAATACCCGTGCCGAAAGTCATGCCCGCGGGAGTAAAGGCAACGATCACCAGAATGATCGCCGCTACCGGCGACAGAATCGCGGTCTCCAACGACAAGCTGTGCAGGGCGGGTAGTGCAACGCCGACTTTGTTCTTGACCAGTCCGTAGAGCGCGAACGACACCGCAAGAACCAATGCGGTGGCCGGAAACTCGCCAGCCACCACCGCCAGATAGATGGCGGCTACGGCTCCGACTGCCACCGCGGTCCACTGCAGAGGCCGGAGTCGTTCATGCACGACGACCACCCCGAGCGCTACCGTCGCCAGTGGATTCAGAAAGTAGCCGAGGGCGGCGTCGCTGGTGTTGCCGGATGTCACCGCAGCCACGTACACCACCCAGTTGGTGGCAATCAGGAAGGCCGCCGCAGTCACCCCGGCAAGGAGTCTGGGCTGACGTCGTAGCGGCAGAATCCACGACCAGTCGCGCATGAGGGTCAGGAGGACCCCGCACAGCAGCAACGTCCACAGGATGCGGTGCGCGAGAATTTCCCACGGCCCTGCTGGCACCATGGCCGCAAAGAGCAGGGGAAACAGTCCCCACACGCCGTAGGCCGTGAAGCCTGCGAGGGTTCCGCGCGCCGTCTCCGAACGAAGGGCCTCGCGGCCGGTCATGAACCGTACGGTCGAACACGCACCCCAGCTGCGGCCAGTGCTTCCCGGACGCGGCGGGCGTGGGCTACGGCGCCGGTCGTGTCGCCGTGCAGACAGACCGAATCGGCGACAACAGTGACTTCGCTGCCGTCGATCGCAATGATGCGTCCGGTCTCGACGAGGTTTACCACCCGCGCGGCCACGACCTGCGGATCGGTCAGGACGGCACCCGGATGAGTGCGGGGAACCAAGGTGCCCTCGGCGGTGTAGCTACGGTCGGCGAAGGCCTCGGTGATGACCGGTAGGTCGGCCTCCCGTGCAAGGGACTCAACGACGGATCCGGGCAGACACATCAGGGGCAGTCGCACCGCTACGGCGGCGGCGACGACTGCGGCGGCCTGCCGTTCGTTGTGGACGACGGTGTTGTACAGCGCGCCGTGGGGTTTCAGGTATCGCACTGTGCCGCCCACGGATTGAGCGAGGGTAGTCAGCGCGCCGACCTGGTACAGGATGTCGGCGGTGAGATCGGCAGGCTCGATGTCCATGGGTCGTCGCCCGAAGCCGGCGAGGTCTGGGTACGACACCTGAGCGCCGATCCGCACGTCGGCCGCGACCGCGCTGCGACACGTTTCGTGCAGGACTCGGGGAGTACCAGCGTGAAATCCGCAGGAGATGTTCGCGCTGGTAACCAGGGAAAGCATGGCGTCGTCGTCGCCGACACCTTCGCCTAAGTCAGCGTTGAGGTCGATTTCGAGTGCCACGCTTCGATGCTAGTCACACCACTGCACCGCGAGCCACACCACTGCACTGCTAGTTACCCGACTGCACTAGGGTCGGTTCATGGCAGTTATGGACACTCTCGTCGAGACCTATGACGGCGTCGTCGACGGCAAGCGAGGCCGGGGCGCGCGCCGCGGCACTATTTCGTGGCGGGGAATCCCTTTCGCTGAGCCGCCCGTCGGCAAATTCCGGTGGCGCGCGCCGCGGCCGGTCACCCCGTGGCCTGGCGTGCGTGAGTGCTACGCGTACGGTCCGGCGCCGATGCAAGAAAAGGTCTTCACCGCGCGCGGTGCGGGTTTCCAGCCGCGCAGCGAAGACTGCTTGACGCTCAACGTGTTTGCCCCGTCTACCGTCTCGGCAACGCCGCGACCGGTGATGGTGTTCAACTACGGCGGCGCGTACATCTTGGGTGGCACGTCAACGCCGATCTACGACGGTTCGTTCCTGGCCCGCGCCCGCGACGTCATCATCGTGACCGTGAACTACCGGTTTGGCCCGTTCGGGTTCCTCGATTTGAGTGACTACTCCACTGACGAGCGAGTCTTCGATTCCAACCCCGGTCTCCGGGACATGGTTGCCGGACTCGAGTGGGTCAAGCGCAACATTTCCGCTTTCGGTGGTGATCCCGAACGGATCACCGTGTTCGGTGAGAGCGCTGGCGGCTCAGCCGTCCTCACCCTGCTGTCGACGCCCGCCGCAGAAGGTCTGTTCTCCGGTGCCATCTCGCAGAGTCCGGCCCCGGACCTCGTGGTGACGAAGGAGAATGCGCAGATTTTCGCCGACGAGTATGTGCGGCTGCTCGTGGATCCGACCCGGCGCAGGGGCCCCGAACGGACCGAAGAACCGCTCGATCCCGAGTATGTGGCTCGCATTGTGGACAGCGCGAGTCCCAGCGAATTGCTGCGCATTGGAAACAAGCTTCTCGGGTTTACCCGCGGTGCTCGTCTCACCGACCCGATCCCGTTTGCGCCGGTCATTGATGGCGATTACCTGCCGCAAAACCCGCTCGACGCCGCCCGCGATGGCAACACCTTCTCGGTGCCGACAATCATCGGCAACAACAAAGACGAGGGTGAACTTTTTGCCCGATTCTGGGACATCCTGCCCGATCGCGAACAGGCCTTCGTGGAACTGGGTGCCTCGGCGGATGTCGAAGAACTCCAGAAGCTCTATCCGAGTAAGCGCCGGGCAGTCCTGATTGCGGCTGACGCCACGTTCTGGACCCCCACTATTCGATTTGCCGGCTACCACAGCGAGCACGCACCGACGTACGTGTACCGCTACGACTACGCGCCGAAGTTGCTCAACCTCAGTGGGATCGGTGCCACGCACGCAACGGAACTATTGGCCGTGTTCGGTACCTACCGCGACGCAATTGGTGCGCCCCTGGCAGCCGCCGGCAGTTGGGGCGAGACCAAACGCATCACCGCCCTCATGCAATCGCGGTGGTCGTGGTTCGCGCGCACCGGAAAGCCTGCACTTGATTGGCCTGTTTACACCCGCGAGCAGCGGAACGTGATGATCCTCGACGACCCGCCGCGCCTCGAAGTGGACCCGCACGGACCGCGTCGTGAAGCGTGGGAACGCGTGACGGTGGCCCCGCACGAATCAGTGACGGTCTCGGAATGACGCGACGGGTGGTCGGCGCAGTCATCGTCGGTATTACCGCCCTCATACTGTCGGCCTGCTCGAGTTCGGACGAAACTGCCTCGGATTCGACGTCGTCGTCCGCTCCCGTCCCGGTGACCTCACCCGTGACGCTCACGTCGTCGACGGGTCCGAATGAGGTTCTGCCGCCGCCGTACATCGCATCGGCGACGTGGGCCGATACGGCGGTCGGACCAAGTCTGCAGATTGCGCCGACCACCAACGGACGCAGGGTGCAGTCACCGACCGCGGGGACTGAAGCGTGGCGGGAAGTCCTGGCATTAGACCCGGGCGCCGACACTCCCGGGATGAAGGCTCAGTTCGACTGCCACTGGACGTTTGCCCGTCTCGTTGAACCAAATAAGCCCACCTGGAATCTGGAACCCAACCGTCCCGTCGTTACCCCCGAAGAAATGATCGCTTCGCGCTGTAACCCCGGGATGCCGGAAGAATAGGTAGACCGCCACCGTCCGCGGTTATCGGAGTGGGTGCGACTGCTCGAACGGAACCTGCTGGTACACGCAGTGGTTGAGCCAGTTGGCGTACAGCATGACACCGTAACTGCGCCAGGTGACGGCGGGTTCGCGGGACGGGTCGTCATCCGGGTAGTAGTTCTCAGGTAGCGCCGGTGACAGCCCGGCCTCGGCGTCGCGCTTGTACTCGCGGTCAAGCGTGTCGCGGTCGTATTCGGGATGTCCGGTGATGAACACTTGGCGCAGATCCGGGGTGGTCGCCAGCAGCACCCCGGCGTCGTCGCCCACGGCGAGGACCTCGACGGTGCCTGCGGACTCAAGGTCGGCAGCGTGAACGCCCGTGTGGCGCGACTGCGGGACGGTCAGCGAATCGTCGAGACCGCGCAGCAGTGCCGACTCCGGTCGCACCACCCGGTGCTCGAAAATCCCCGACAGCTTGCTCGGCAACTCGTACTTCTGCACACCGTGATGGTGGTAGAGCGCGGCTTGCGCGCCCCAACAGATGTGCAGGGTCGAGTAGACGTGCTCGCGCGTCCAGTCCAAGATTTGCACCATCTCGGGCCAGTAGTCGACGTCCTCGAACTTCAGCAGTTCGATGGGCGCACCGGTGATGATCACGCCGTCGAAGTACTGGTCCTCGACGTCGGCGAACGTGGTGTAGAAAGCTTCGAGATGCTCGGGCGGGGTGTTGCGTGAGGAGTGGCTCGCCATGTGCAGCAGGGTCACTTCCACCTGCAGGGGAGTGCTGCCCAGCACCCGCAGCAGTTGGGTCTCGGTGGCTTCCTTCGTCGGCATCAGATTCAGGATGGCAATGCGCATGGGCCGGATGTCCTGAGTGCGTGCGCGCTCGTCGGACATGACAAAGATGCCCTCGTCCTCGAGGATCGCTCGGGCGGGAAGGTCTCGCGGGATGTTGACCGGCATACCTTCAATAGTGCCAGGGACATTCGAGCCCGGCAGCGTCGGAAGGTCGCAGGGCTCCGGACTCAGTCCCGAGCCCGCATACCGAACGCACGGCACACCACGTAGATCGCGAACGAAGTTGACGTGACCATCACCGACACCGGCAGTTCCGGCGCCAAGGAGAGGATGTAGCCGCCGATTGCGGCGATCTCAGCGAACACGATCGACAAGATCAATACCGTTGTCGGGTTTGCGGTGACCCGCACCGCGGCGGCCGCGGGCGTAATCAGCAAACTCATCACCAGCAGGGCGCCGATGATCTGCACGCCCTGTGCCGCCGCCAGGCCAACCAGAATGGCGAAGATGATCGACAGTGCGCGCACCGGTACCCCCGACGCAGCCGCAACGCGTGGATCCAAGCTGGCGAACATCAACGGGCGGTAGATAATCGCGTACACCACCACAATCACCAACGCCGTAAGCGCAACGGCGATCAGTCCGCCATGACTGACGCTAACGATCTGACCGGTCAACAGGGCAAAACCCGTGCCGACCCGGCCGTACAAACTCAGGAACAGGACGCCCAAGCCCAGGCCGAAGGCCATGACGACACCGATTACCGAATCGCGTTCGCGCGCCCGGTTGCCCAGCAACCCAAAAACCGCGGCGGCCAAGACCGCGCCGATCACGCCGCCGACATTCACGCTCACCCCAGCGAGGAGCGCCGCCGCCGCGCCGGTGAACGACAGTTCCGCCGCACCGTGCACCGCAAAACTCATCTGACGCGCGACGATCATCGGCCCGAGTAGCCCGCCGATAAGGCCGAGAAGGGCGATCGCCACGATCGACTGCTGCACAAAGCTGCGGGACAGGAGATCGGCGGTCTGCGAAAAGTTCCAGAAGTTGCCCATGTCGGCCGCGAGCACCGTCGTCTGCGGGCCGATCACAGGTCGTCCCCGGCAATAGCGAAACCGACATCGGTGCCGAGCGCGTCACCGGGATAGGTGTGCGTCGCGCAGTGGTGGTCGTCATCGCCGCCGAGCACCACCAGTCGCCCGCCGATCCGCAATACCTCCACGGGACTGCCGTACAGCTCGCTCAACGTTTGCGAATTCATCACTTCGGTCACCGACCCGATGCGGAACGAGCCGCCAGCCAAGTAGAGAACCCGATCCACGAAGGGCAACACCGGATTCAGCTCGTGCGTCACGAATAGGACCGCGGTGTTTGCCCGGCGGCGACGGGAATCAAGCAGGTCAACGACCACGCTCTGGCTGGCCAGATCGAGGCTCGACAGCGGCTCGTCGCACAGCAGGATTTCCGGATCGCGCGTCAACGCCTGAGCGATCCGCAACCGCTGTTGTTCGCCACCGGACAGCAAACCCAGCGGCCGGTCGGCGAAGGCTTCCGCGCCGACCTCGGCCACGGCGGCGTCGACCAACGCACGGCGCTGACGGATCCCGCGCAGGCCGACGCCCCAACGAGCGCCGTCGACACCGAATCCCACCAGGTCCCGGCCACGCAGCATCATGGAGTCCGAGTCCTCGGCATGCTGCTGTGGCACGTAGCCGATATTGCCGTGGGCGGTGATGGAACCGGACGACAACGCCGTCTGCCCCAAGATCGCACGCAGCAGCGAGGTCTTACCCGAACCATTCGGTCCCAGTACGGCCACAAACTCGCCGGGCGCGATGTCGAGGTCGAGGCCGCTCCACAGCGTGCGGTCGCCGAACGTGAGACCGACGTCGCGGAAACTCAATGCTGCATCGGTGGCGGTACCGTCGGTGCTCACGAGTTCAGGGCTTTCGCCAGTGCATCGATCTGCGCACGCTGCCACGTGATGTAGTCGGTGACCCCGGCGGGAAGCGACTCCGTGAACTCGACGATGGCGATCTTCGACGCCCGCGCGGTGTCCAAGACTGCTTGCGTGCTCGAATCAACGGCCTGGGTGTTGTAGATCAGTGCCTTAACCCGGTGCTGTGACAGCAGGTCATTGAACTTGGCGAGATCGGCGGCTGACGGTGACTGCCCCTGCTCGACGGCCTCCTGGAAGCCGGCCGGAGCAGCGTCGACCAGTCCGGCATCGGTAATCATCGTGGCGGCGAGGGGTTCGGTGGCGGCGATCTCGGTGCCGCCGTGGCTTTGCTTGATGGCATCGAGAGCTGCGCGCAGCGTGCCGATCTGGCCGACGAAGTCGGACGCGCGGCCCCGGTAGTAGTCGGCGTTCACCGGAGCGATGTCAGCCAACTTGTCGGCGATCTGGTTGGCTGTGTCGGCGACGGCGGCGAGGTCGTAGAAGACGTGTTCGTTTCCGCGGTCCTGGTCCGACCGCGCGTCGTAGGCGACGACCTTGGCACCCTCGGCACCTTCGGCGGCGGTCTCCATGAACGCGTCGTAGTGCTCGCCGTTCATGACGATGAGGTTGGCGTCGTGCACGCGGGCAGTATCGGCGCTCGAGGGTTCGTACTCGTGGGGATCGCCGTCCGGCGACTTGTATAGCGCGATCACCTCGGCACGATCGCCGCCGACCGCGCTCGCGACCGAAGCCCACACATCGGTCGAGGCAACGACCACCGGATGGTCAGTAGCTTGCGGACCGCTGCTGTCGGCTCCGCAGGCGGTTGCGGTCGCTACGGCGAGAAGGGTGGCCACTGCCAGGGTGATGCGCCGCGCGATGCCGGGTCGTGTCATGTGGGAAATCCACCTTCTCTAGATAATGAAAATCGTTACCGAGAGAGTGTATTACCGGGAAGTAGATCTTGTCGAAGCAATGCCTAGCTGTGCATATGTCGCATTGTCGCGATCGGTGCCAGACGCGGCGCACCCAATTCGTCGTCGATTATCTACTCTGGTGGTATGACCGTCGGCCACGCCCCGAGACGCATTGCGTTGATCTCGGTGCACACTTCACCACTGGCACAGCCCGGCACGGGTGACGCAGGTGGCATGAACGTTTACGTCTGGCAGACCGCGACCCGCCTGGCCCGCCGCGGCATCGAAGTCGAGATCTTTACCCGGGCGACGTCGTCGAGCGACAAACCGGTGGTCGAGGCTGCCCCCGGAGTGACCGTCCGCAATGTGGTCGCCGGACCATTCGACGGCCTCGACAAGCGTGACCTCCCCGGTCAACTCTGCGCATTCTCGGCCAACGTGCTGCGTGCCGAGGCCGCGCAGAAGCCCGGCTATTACGAACTCATCCATTCGCACTATTGGCTGTCCGGCCAGGTTGGTTGGCTGGCGCGCGACCGCTGGGGTGTTCCGTTGGTGCACACCGCCCACACGCTGGCCGCAGTGAAGAACGCCTCCCTCGCCGAAGGCGACCCGGCCGAGCCCATGGTGCGCGTTGTCGGCGAACAGCAAGTCGTCGACGAAGCCGACCGTCTCATCGCCAACACGCAGACCGAAGTCGCCGAACTTGTCGACATGTACGGGGCCGACCCGTCGCGGATCGACGTTGTGGTGCCGGGTGCCGACCTCGATCAATACTCGCCGGGCGACCGTGCCGAGTCCCGCGCTCGCCTGGGGTTGGCCGCCGACGATGTGCTCGTGACTTTCGTTGGCCGCATCCAGCCACTCAAGGCCCCCGATGTGCTCGTCTCGGCGATGGCCCCGCTACTTCGCGCTGACTCCACCGGGCGCCTCCGCGTGCTGGTGGTCGGAGGGCCATCGGGCAGTGGTCTCGCGCAACCAACCGCCCTGATCGACCTGGTCAACGAATTGAGACTGGCCGACCGCGTCGACTTCCTGCCGCCGCAGGCTCCGGACCAACTGGTCCACGTTTATCGGGCGTCCGACGTAGTTGCCGTGCCGAGCTACTCGGAGAGCTTTGGGCTCGTCGCCATCGAGGCGCAGGCCTGCGGTGTACCGGTGATCGCTGCCAACGTTGGCGGACTCTCCGTGGCGGTAGACGACGGCAGATCCGGTGTCCTCGTCGACGGACACGACATCGAAATCTGGACACCCAAACTTGCCGAACTAATCAACAACCCGGCACGTCGGGCACAAATGGGCCGAGCGGCCGCAGCCCACGCCCAACAGTTTTCGTGGGAGCACACCACCGACGCGCTACTGGAAAGCTACGCGCGCGCCGGTGCTGCCCTGGGCGCCACGCGACCGCTGGACCAGACGCGGTTCGGCTCCCAACACTGGCGCAACCGAGCGAGGATTTTGGCGTGAACGAAAAACAGAACCCGGCCGAAACAATTGCCGCGTTGGTCGCGGTCCTCGACGAAACGGGAATCCCGTACGCGAGGAAGGATTCCGGCGGGGCCAAATCCGAGCACTTCGTCATCGAGTTGCCGGGCGAGAAGAAGCTCAAAACCACGGTCTTGCTGACCGCAGGCGCACACGGCGTCCGCGTCGAAGCCTTTGTATGCCGCCGAGCCGACGAGAATCTCGAAGGTGTTTACAAGTACCTGCTGAAGCGTAACCGGCGGCTGTACGGCGTTGCGTACACCCTCGACAACATCGGCGACATTTACCTCGTCGGTCGAATCTCGGTGGACGCATTGACGCGCGATGAAGTCGACCGCATCCTCGGTCAAGTACTGGAGGCTGCCGATGGCGACTTCAATCAGATCCTTGAGATTGGCTTCCTGACCTCCATCAAACGTGAATGGGCGTGGCGCAAGGCGCGCGGTGAGTCGATGCGAAATCTCGAGGCCTTCGCCCACCTCATCGACGAGTCTGAACTCCCCGAAATTGCCCCGCTCGATGATCCCGATGCGCTGCCCGTGTGGTCGGTTGGAGACGCCCCGTCGTAATCGAGCACGTCGGGTTACGCGGTGGTTGCCGGAGTTGGTGAGCGATATGGGAAACTGGCCGTTATGAGCAACGGCACCCTGATTCTGATGCGTCACGGCGAGAGCGAGTGGAACGCTTCCAACCAGTTCACCGGATGGGTCGATGTGGCCCTCACCGACAAGGGCCGCGCTGAAGCGGTTCACGCTGGCGAACTCCTCGTTGAACACAACCTGCTCCCCGACGTGCTCTACACGTCGCTGCTGCGTCGCGCCATCATCACCGCGCAGATCGCGCTCGACACCGCCAACCGCCACTGGATTCCGGTAGTCCGCGACTGGCGTCTCAATGAACGTCACTACGGTGCCCTGCAGGGGCTGAACAAGGCCGAAACCAAGGCCAAGTACGGGGACGAGCAGTTCATGCTGTGGCGCCGCAGCTACGACACCCCGCCGCCGGCCATCGAAGCTGACGCCGAGTACAGCCAGGTCGGTGACCCCCGCTACACGGGCATCGAAGTTCCCCTGACCGAGTGCCTCGAAGACGTCGTCAAACGCCTCATCCCGTACTACACCGAGTCCATCGAAGCCGACCTGCGCGCCGGTAAGACCGTCCTCGTCGCAGCGCACGGCAACTCGCTGCGGGCCCTCGTCAAGCACCTCGACGGCATCTCCGATGCCGACATCTCCGAGCTCAACATTCCGACCGGCAACCCGCTGCGCTACGACCTAGACGACAACCTCCGTCCGGTCACCAAGGGCGGCGTCTACCTGGATCCGGAAGCGGCGGCCGCAGGCGCGGCAGCCGTTGCCGCACAGGGCAATAAGTAGCTCTGCCACGCGTGGCGCACCCATGTGGCCTGCGCTACATTAGAAGCTATGGCTGACGGTACTCTTCAGATAACTCACATCGCTTCCCGCGAGCGCTATCGCGCCGATGTTTTGGAAGCGGACGCGCCGCTCGAAGTCGGCTATGTGGACTACACGCAAGATGGCGATCGTCTCGCCCTGACGCACACCGTGGTCTACGACCGCTTCGGTGGCCGCGGCTACGCGGGCGAACTGGTCAAGCATGTCCTCGACGACATTCGCGCCAACGGCCAAACAGTCGTGCCGGTCTGCTCGTACGTTCAGAGTTACGTCAAGAAACATCCCGAGTACAACGACATCGTCGCGTCCTAAAGCCTCTTGAGATGAACCGAGTAAACCCCCGGCACCCCGGGGGTTTACTTGTCTGCAACCCAGGCGAACGTGCCGTGAACACGCTTCGAATACTGAGCCCACAGGCTGCGAACAACGGCCGGTTCAACGTAAGCTTCGGGGGTATCCGGGTTACCGGAACGGTCAGAAGCTGTTCATGTCAGTTGAGCGAAGCAGGGAGACGTGCGGGGCGAGGAGCCGATGGGTGCGGCCGGAGCCGGTGCTGCCGACACGCCACTTGAAGATCTGGTGATCGTCGATCATCAGCGTTTCCGCCCCGATCTACTCGGGCTGATCGTCGCGCACACCGCGACCGGGATTGTCGTCGTCGACGAATACCACCAGGTCATTCTCTACAACAAGCGCGCCGCAGAGCTTGGCATGCTGCGTGACCAACTCGCCGACGGCGTCGCAGAGGTTGTCACCGAGGTCTTCCTGACCGGCATCGACCGACACTTCGACTTTGTTCCGCCGCACTCGTCACTGGGTTTCCTGTCGACGGGCCGCACCATGCCCCGCCAGGTCGAGAATGTTCGTTGCATTGCGCAGTTGGCAACGTTCGACGGCGTTGGGTACGCCCTGGTGTTCGGAGACGACGACTCCACCAACCAGCGGGTGGAGGCCACCCGGCGCGACTTCGCCGCGAACGTCTCCCACGAGCTGAAGACCCCGCTCGGTGCCATCAGTCTGATGACCGAGGCGATGCTCGAATCGCGCGACGATCCGGAAGCTGTGGAGCACTTCGGTCGCCGCGTCTTGAAGGAAGCGACCCGGATGGGGTCACTGGTCAACGAGTTGATTGGTCTTTCGCGGCTGCAGGAAGGTCGTATCCCGGACTTCACGCAGGTCGACGTCGATGCGCTCGTCGACGACGCGGTTGCGGCGGCGGGGGTTTCGGCCGAGGTAGCGGAGATCGACCTGGTGACCGACGGCCACAGCGGCCTTTTCATCCAGGGCGACCGCACGCTGCTGTTGACGGCATTGTCGAACCTGTTGATCAACGCCATTAACCATTCGCCCGCCGGCGAGGTGGTCTCAGTTAGCCGCAAGGCAGTCACCCTCGACGACGAGGAGATGGTGATGATCGCCATCACCGACCGCGGGATCGGAATTGCCCCGGCGGACCAGCAGCGAGTGTTTGAACGGTTTTTCCGAGTCGACAAGGCGCGCTCTCGCGCGACCGGCGGTACCGGCCTCGGTCTTGCTATCGCAAAGCACGTCGCGGCCAGCCATGGCGGACACATTGGTTTGTGGTCACGGCCCGGCACCGGATCGACCTTTAGCCTGTACATCCCCATCGACCCGACGTCACCGCCCGGTGGACCGTCGACGAACACAGAGGAACTGACGAGTTGACGCACGTACTGATCGTTGAAGACGAAGAATCGCTAGCCGACCCGCTGGCTTTCTTGCTCCGCAAGGAAGGCTTCGAGGCGAGCATCGTCAACGACGGCGCGCTGGCGGTTTCGACCTTTGAGCGGGTCAACCCGGACATCGTCTTGCTGGATTTGATGCTGCCCGGCATGTCGGGTACCGAGATTTGCAAGCAGATTCGAGTGCGCTCGGCCGTCCCGGTGATTATGGTGACCGCTCGTGACAGCGAGATCGACAAGGTTGTCGGACTGGAATTGGGCGCCGACGACTACGTGACGAAGCCGTATTCGGCTCGCGAGTTGATCGCCCGTATTCGCGCCGTGCTGCGCCGCGGCGGTGTGGTGGCCGACGACGAAGATGCGGCGATCGGCGTCGTCGAGGTGGGCCCGGTCCGCATGGACGTGCAGCGCCACACCGTTGCCGTCGCCGGTAATGAGGTCACGTTGCCGCTGAAAGAGTTCGACCTTCTCGAGTACTTGCTTCGCAATTCCGGCCGCGTCTTGACGCGCAGCCAACTGATCGACCGCGTGTGGGGTGCCGACTACGTCGGCGACACTAAAACCCTCGACGTCCACGTCAAGCGACTGCGGTCGAAGGTCGAACCCGACCCCTCCCAGCCCCGCCACCTCATCACCGTCCGCGGCCTCGGCTACAAGTTCGAGGCATAGCGCTCGCTCCGCTCCCGCTGTTCTCGCATGATGCGTCGATTCCCGCACTACGTCTGACATAGTGCGGGAATCGACGCATCATGCGAGAACGCGCCGCGCGGGTGGGGTAAGCGCCTATAGCTGCTCGTACTTGAGGTCCGTCTTTCGGCGGGACGTGGCGGCGGCGGTGGCCGGATGGACGGCGACCAGGCCGAGTTCAGTTCGACGACGACAGGCGGCAGCGAGGACCTCGTAGGCGTTCTCGCCGATCAGTTCGACGAGTTCGGGGCGGTACGACTCGAAGACTTGCTTGGCACCGGTGTGCGCCTCTGGCGATCCCGAGCAATACCAATCGAGGTCATGTCCGCCCTCGCCCCAACCACGACGATCGAACTCGGTGATCGTGGTCTTCAAAACCTCGGTGTCGTCGGGCCGAGTTACCCACTCTTCTTCGCGACGCATCGGTAGCTGCCAGCAGACTTCGGGCTTCACCGTGAGCGGTTCGAGGCCCTTGCGCAAGGCCATCGAATGCAGTGAACAGCCCTGCCCCGCGGGGAACCCGGGGCGGTTCAAGAAAATGCAGGCACCGTCGTGCAGGCGAGTCTTCAGGGCGGGTTCGCCTTCGAGGTCGTCGGCTTCAACCAGGTAACCACCCTCATCGAGGGGATCGTCTGCCGAACCCAGATCGAAGAACTGCCAATCGTCCTTCGTCAACATCGCCACGCCCGCGGCCAACTTCTCACGGTCCTCCTCGTCGCTGAGGTACGCGCCGTGGGTACAGCAACCATCGGAGGGTCGGCTTGCGATGATTCCGTGACAGGCGGGCGTGCCAAAGACGCAATTCCATCGAGACAGGAGCCACGTCAGGTCGGCGGTGATCACGTGATCTGAGTCGTCCGGGTCGACGAACTCGTACCATTCGCGCGCAAAGTCCAACGGGACTTCCGGGACCGGTGCGGCAGGGCGCTTGTTGCCCTTAGATTTCTTGGAGTCAGCCACCATCGTTCTTTCTTCGGTTCAACGACCTACCGTAGTCCCATCGGGCGTTTGGGCACGTCGGGTCGCGTTGAGGCGCGCGGACCAGTAGTTTTGACCACGTGCGACTAGGAGTGCTCGACGTAGGCAGCAACACCGTTCATCTGCTCGTTGTCGACGCGCATCGAGGTGGTCACCCCAGCCCGATGAGTTCGACGAAGGCCGTGCTGCGGCTAGCAGAGGAGATCGACGAGGAGGGCCGGATTACCAAATCCGGTGCCGACGCCCTCACCTCGACGGTAGAAGACTTTTCGCGGATCGCGAAGGCATCCGGCTGCGAACAGGTGATGGCGTTTGCGACGTCGGCCGTCCGCGACGCCACCAACACCGACGAGGTACTCAAGCAGGTCAAGGACGCTTCGGGTCTTACCGTCGACGTGCTCGAAGGAGTCGACGAAGCCCGCCTGACGTCGCTCGCGGTCCGCCGCTGGTACGGCTGGAGCGCGGGCCGCATCCTCACCTTCGATATTGGCGGTGGCAGTCTCGAAATGACCAGCGGCGTCGACGAAGAACCCGACGTCGCGTTGTCGTTGCCGCTCGGTGCCGGTCGGCTGACCCGCGACTGGCTGCCCGGTGACCCACCCAGCAAGCGGCACGTGTCGGTGCTTCGCGACTGGCTCGACGCTGAACTTCGCGAACCCGCGAAGGAACTGTCCGCCGCCGGAAAAGTTGAACTGTCGGTCGGCTCCTCGAAGACCTTCCGATCCCTGGCCCGACTAACCGGCGCGGCACCGTCGGGTGCGGGACCGCGTGTGCGTCGGACTCTCACCGTGAGTGGATTACGACAACTGATTGCGTTCATTTCCCGGATGACGGCGGCCGACAGGGCTGGACTCGAGGGCGTGAGCGCCGACCGTGCGGCACAAATCGTCGGGGGCGCGCTGGTGGCAGAGGCAGCGATGCGGGCCACCGGTGTGGATACACTTGAGATCTGTCCGTGGGCTCTGCGAGAAGGTGTCATCCTTCGACGCCTCGATGCCGAGCCGGCCGGGGCCATGGTGAGTGCTGGCTAGCCGAGTGTCCTCGGTGCGGGCGTCCGGAGAACTTTCGGACACGACATGTTGACAGTTCGACGCTGAAAACGGGGTACCCCAGGTATGGCCAAGGATTCCGGTCCACGAGCAAGGCCGATCACTGTCTCGGAGCTGATTGCTCGATCCGAGACGGATGCGGCGTTCCCGAAGTCCCCTGACGACGAAGGTCGTGCCGGACGACGGACGGTCGGCGCGTCAGGCATGCCGTCGCATCCGCCGGTCAAACCGAAGGCCGAGCCAGCTCCCGATCCGGCGGCCAATGCGGTCACCGGCATTATCCCGATCGTCTACGACGACGAAGAAGACTTTGCGACCGACGGCTTTACCCGGGTTGCCGCCGACGATCTGCTCGGCGTCGACCTGCCGCCCGTCGAATACCGCACCGCACCGGCCACGCCGGGTACACCGGTGGTCGTCGGTGCGACCGGCGGAGACCCCGATGTCGCGACGACCGCTCAGCTCCAGTCCCTCGTCGACGGCCCCGAAGCTGATACCGAGATTGATGAACTCGCACTCGTCGACACCGATCTTGATGAGCGCGAGCTGGACGAGACCTTCGACGAGGATGAGACGTCGGTCGAGCCGGAACTCGATGAAGCCGATGACACCCCGGAGATCCTGGCCGCCGCCAAGCCGGACAAGCGTTCGCTGCGTAAGCGGGCACGCCGGGTGAAGGCCGCGAAGAAGTCACAGGCGACTTCGCTGGTCGACGACGCGGAGGTCGGGGACGATCTGGACGAGGCAGGCAGCCTGATCGCCGACTCCGGCGTAGACGCCGAGGCTGTCGGCACCAGTACGTCGGCAAACGTCGACAAGACCGCAGCTCTGGGGTCGTCGGCCCTCATGGGGTGGCTGACGCTGCTCGCCGAAATGGTTGGCGGACTGGTGATCGGTGCCGGCCTGTTCTGGGGCTTTACCGAACTGTGGAAGCGTTACGTGTACTTGGCGCTGATTCTGGCGGTTGTGGTGATCTTCGCGATCGTCACCTTTGCGCACATCCTCCGTAAGCGCGACCTGGCGACCACGCTCCTGGCGCTCGGTGTCGGCATGCTGGTGACCATCGGGCCGCTCGTCTTGCTGGCGGCCTGAGCCGGTACACGTGTCTGAACTCCAATTCCCGATCCCCATTGGGCTCTCCACGGCGTCGGTGTATCCGCAGAACACGGAGGCCGCGTTCCGGTACGCCGCCGACCTCGGCTACGACGGCATCGAACTCATGGTGTGGGGCGACCCCGTCAGCCAAGACGTCGCCCATGTGACGCACCTGTCGCAGAAATACCAGGTGCCGGTGCTTTCCGTGCATGCCCCCTGCCTGCTGATTTCGCAGCGAGTTTGGGGCCGCGATCCGCGGCTCAAACTGCGCCGTTCCGTGCAAGCCGCCGAAGACCTCGGTGCCGGCACCGTGGTGGTTCATCCGCCCTTCCGCTGGCAGCGCGAGTACGTCGCCGCCTTCGACGACCTCGTGGCCGAACTGGAAGCGTCGTCGGATGTGGCTGTCGCGGTAGAAAACATGTTCCCGATGCGTGCCGACCGAATCTTTGGCGCGGGGGAGCGGTCAGCGCGCCGCATGGCCGCACGGGGTGGTGACCCGGGCCGCAGCGCATCGGCGTTCGGTAAGTCGATCGATCCGACGGCCGACGGCTACGAGCACTACACGCTCGACCTGTCGCACGCGGCGACCGCTGGTGCCGACGCGCTCGGCCTGCAGGAACGCATGGGTGCCGGCTTGGAACACTTGCACCTGACCGACGGAACCGGTGCCGCGCACGATGAACATCTGATTCCCGGGGACGGGTCGCAGCCGTGTATCGAAGTGTGCCGCAACCTCGCCGCCAGCAACTTCGCCGGCGCGGTGGTCCTGGAGGTGCAAACGGGATCGGCCCGGACCAAGAATGAGCGCGCCGCGATGCTGGCACGCTCCCTGGATTTCGCGCGGACCCACCTGCGCCGGGAACCGAAAGATGCCAGCCATGTCGACTGACCTCTCATCCCTAACATCCGTGACCCAATTGGGCTCGCCGTCGGACGGGGGCGCGACCTACCGCGCCACGATCGACCCGGTGTTCACAATCGGGCCCAAAGTGCACGGCGGCAGCTTGCAAATGGTGGTCGCGGCGGCAGCTAGGCAGGCCTACCGTGACCTCGGTGGTCCGGATCCCGAAGCCGGGGTGTTGGCCATCGCGTCGGACTATCTGCTGGCACCCGACCCTGCCGAGGTCGACGTTCAGGTGTCGCTGATCAAGACTGGGCGCACGGTGTCGCTGGCGCGCGTGGATGTCCGCCAGCACGACCGCACCATGGTTACTTCCACCGTCACGCTGGGTCGTCCCGATCATGGCGACGCTCACTACCGAGCCGAAACGCCGGTCAGCGACCTGCCGGTCGAACCGCCACCCGGTTCGGTCGACCTGTACTCCACCCCGATGGGCAACGTCGTCCACCTTGGGGCCGCGCTCGACGTGGTTCTCGACATGGACAAGTTTCCAGCCGCCCGCGGCGAAAAGGGCGAACCGCTGGTGCGCGGATGGACTCGACCCAAGAACGCCGATCGGCAGGCGCCCGGCGTGCGGGCCGACTTCCCGATCCTGGTGGCCGATCTGTCGCCGCCCGTCGTGATGAACCTCGGGATGTTCGGCTGGGCTCCGACGGTCCAGCTGACGACCTATTTGCGACGTATCCCCGACATTGCTCAAGATCGGCCCGACGGCTGGCTGCGGTTCGCGGCGACCACCTCCGAAGTCGGTCACGGCATGTTCGCTGAAGATCACGTTGTCCTTGATGCGACCGGCGCGACGGTCGCTCAATCGCGCCAGTTAGCGTTGATCCCCGCAGCGTCCCAATAGCGAAGCTGCTCTAATCGTTTCCTGACTCATCGCGAAAAATCGCGGTGAAAACTTCTTTGTGAAAGGTAGTGGTCGACCATGGCCGAACGCGTCGTAATCATCGGAGGCGGCAAGATCGGTGAGGCACTGCTGGCCGGTTTGATTGGCGCGGGCAAGTCGGCCCGCGACCTCGCCGTCGTGGAACTGTCGCCGGAACGGTCGGCCGAGCTCGTCGAGGATTACGGGATTCGGGTGACCGACGACATCAGCGACGCTGTCGAAGGCGCACGCGTGGTGTTCATCGCGGTCAAGCCCGATGCCGTCGACGGTGTCCTTAGCAAGCTGTCGGTGACCGACGACAACAGCGAACTCGAACGCATCACCGTTACTTTGGTCGCCGGTATCCCTACCTCGCGCTACGAGAATGCGCTGCAGGCCGGTTCGCCGGTCATTCGCGTCATGCCGAACACCCCGATGCTGGTCGGGGAAGCGATGTCGGCCGTCAGCCCCGGACGCTATGCCGAAGAAGAGCAAGTGGCGCTGACGGTGCGACTGCTCGAGTCGGTCGGCAAGGTGACCGTGGTGCCGGAGAAGCTGATGGATGCGGTCACCGCGATTTCCGGCTCCGGGCCCGCGTACTTTTTCCTGATGGTTGAGGCGCTGATCGACGCGGGCGTGGCGCTGGGTCTGACGCGTCCGCAGGCCAGCGAACTGGCCGTGCAGACCATCAAGGGTGCGGGCATGTTGTTGAGCGAATCGGGGCTGTCGCCGCTGGAACTGCGTGCGGCGGTCACCTCGCCTGCCGGTACCACCGCGGCCGCCCTGCGAGAGTTTGAGCGGTATGGCTTGCGGCATGCCGTCAACGAGGCAACGGCTGCCTGTGCTGAAGTCAGCGCGAAAACTGGACGTCGAGTGGAAGTTGAGGGTTCTGGAATGGGCGTTCAACTTGGTGCCGAATCTGCAGGCGAGGCACAATAGCGGCCCAGCCTGCGGGAATGCGGGATTTACGAGCCGTAGCGCGCGGCGAGTCGCCAGCATTTCGCCACTCACGTCGCACTTTTCACATTAGTCACGCTAAGCTGCTGCTAGCACGTACGTGTCTGATGTCCGCCGGAGGGGAAGCCGGTGGCCGCGATGCGTGCACCGAAGGTTGGTATTTTCATGGCTGCAGCAGAAAAGCCTGGTGAACGTAACGATTTCGCAGACCGCGGAGTCAACGGAGCGTCTGCCACTCAGTTCCTCACCGTCGCCGAGGTCGCATCACTGATGCGTGTCTCGAAGATGACCGTCTACCGTCTCGTGCACAACGGCGAACTGCCTGCCGTGCGCGTTGGCCGCTCGTTCCGCGTGCACGCCAAGGCCGTGCACGAGTACCTGGAAACCTCGTACTTCGACGCAGGCTAGGTCGAGCCAATAACCGCCGAGACCCCCGCCCGCCCACGCGGTTGGGGGGCTTCGGCGTTAGGTCGACGGTTCAGTGGGATTAACCAGCACGGCGACAAGTGTGAGGGCCTGATTAGCCTCAGGTTCATCCGGTCGGTAACATAATCGGTCAGGTCGCTGTCGCCTGGTTGTACCCCTGTCGGCGACGGCCCGGCATGAGTCTTTCGGCCAGGCCACTTGAGTCCAATCAGTACCAATCGCGAGGGAGACCCCATGGGTTCCGTAATCAAGAAGCGTCGCAAGCGCATGTCGAAGAAGAAGCATCGTAAGCTTCTCCGCCGCACACGAGTGCAGCGTCGTAAACTCGGCAAATGATCAACCCAGAACCCGCCCTCGTGGCGGGTTCTGTGCTTTCCGGGGTCGGGATAAGCTGACCGCATGACCGAGGATGCAACATGAACGATCAGGCAAACAGTGCACCGCTGCCGCGCTCAGTTCTGGTAACCGGCGCGTCGACCTTCCTCGGTGGCTACCTGGTGGCCAGGCTGGCCGCAAACCCCGACATTGACCGCGTCATAGCCGTCGACTCGCGGGTACCCAGCAAAGCACTGCTGCGCCGCATGGGCCGCGCCGACTTTGTCCGCCTCGACATTCGTCGCCCCGCCATCGCCAAGGTGATCGCCAACTACAACGTCGACACGGTCGTGCATGCGGCCCCGTCGATCATGGACAGCGTCGAACATTCGGCGGCGATCAAAGAACTCAACGTTGTCGGCACCATGCAGGTTGCCGCGGCCTGTCAGCGCAGTCCGTCCGTGAAGCGACTCATCCTGCGGTCGAGCGCCATGGTTTACGGCGCCGGACCGGCAGATCCCGTCGTCTTCCTCGAAGGCACACCCGCGCGGAAAGAACCGCGCCGCGGCTACGGACGCGACTTGATCGACATGGAGGGCTACGTGCGCGGGGTGTCGCGCCGTCGTCGGGACGTCGACGTCACGATCCTGCGATTCCAGTCGCTCCTCGGGCCACGCATCCGGACTCGAATGAGCGCCTACTTGGCGCTGCCCGTCGTACCGAAAGCATTCGGCCACCAACCTCGGCTGCAGTTTCTCCACGAGGAAGATGCGCTTGCGGCACTTGAGCACACAACCCTGCACGCCCGGCCGGGCACGTTCAACATCGCGGGCGAAGGGATCGTCAGCCTCTCGCAATGCGTGCAGCGGGCCGGCCACATCCAACTCCCGGTGCCCGGTGCGCTGATCTCGCCCATCGTCGGAGTAATGCAAGACGGACGGCTGCCAATCATCCGGTCGGAAAATACGCCGTACCTGTCGTACGGGCGGGTTGTCGACACCACCCGGATGCGCGAGGAGTTGGGCTTCCAACCGAGGTACTCAACACTCGAAACACTCGACGATTTCATCGCGGGCGGCCATACCGCGCCGGTTATCTCAGCGGGCACCTGGCGAGACCTGGAACACAAAGCGGTGGCGGTTGCCACACGACTTCAGTAGTGGTCCGATTGGGACGTACGATAAGCCAAAGGCGCTTTGAGATCGGGGGTGTAGAAGATGGCGACAGCTGGTAAACCGGGTGATCCACGTACTGCGAAGGTCATTTCGCTCTACACCGATCCCCATGTCCATCGGCAAGCTACGAAATACTCGGGCACCGACCTCAACAATTGGCAGGGCGCCGACGTGACCCCCATTCACGAGGGCATCGATCTCAGCGATGAGCCGACAGCTCCGGTCGCGGAGGTCCGCAATTCGCCGTTGTTCAGTCTCGGTGGACTGCGCAGTGCGGTGGCGGACACGCTGATCTCGACGAGCGGCTTCATCCGCGAACGCATGACCGGTGACTACTCGGTCGACGAGTTTGGCTTCGACCCGCACTTCGCCGAATCGGTGTGGTTCCCGGCGATTCGGCAACTCTACGAGAAGTGGTTCCGCGTCGAAGTGACCGGAATTGAGAACCTGCCGACCTCCGGCGGCGCGCTGCTTGTCGCCAACCACGCCGGATCAATTCCGATCGACGCGATGATCACCTCCCTTGCCGTCCGCGACAATCACCCAAACCAGCGCTACTTGCGGTTGTTGGCTGCCGACATGGCGTTCGACGCACCGGTGGTCGGAGATGTGGCACGACGCATTGGGGCAACCCTGGCCTGCAACGACGACGCCGACGCCCTGCTGCGGCGCGGGGAACTCACGGCGGTGTGGCCCGAGGGGTACAAGGGCATTGGCAAGCTGTACAAAGACCGCTACAAGCTGCAGCGCTTTGGGCGCGGAGGCTTCGTGACGACCGCCCTCCGGACGAAGGCCCCGATCGTCCCGGTGTCGATCGTCGGATCGGAAGAGATCTATCCGATGCTGGCCGACCTCAAGCCGGTCGCGCGGGCACTCGGGCTGCCCTATTTCCCGATCACCCCGCTATTTCCGCTCCTCGGCCCCCTCGGGGCGGTTCCGCTTCCGTCGAAGTGGCACATCCACTTTGGCAAGCCGATCGCGACCGATAGCTACGACGAGTCGGCCGCCGACGACCCGATGGTTGTTTTCGATCTCACCGACCACGTCCGCGAAGAGATCCAACAGACCCTCTTCCGGATGCTCAGCCGCCGCGGCAGCGTCTACCTCGGCTAGGGGCTCCCGCCCGTTCTCGCATGATGCGTCGATTCCCGCACTATGTCGGACATAGTGCGGGAATCGACGCATCATGCGAGAAGGGTCAGGAGCGGTGCCGCAGGACCTTCGTTGCGACGGCGGCGGCACCGCCAGCTGCGCCTACGACCGCCGCGGTTTGCGCGCCGTACTTGGCGGCCTTGCGGGCGGTGCGGAAGTCGTACTGTTCCCAGCCGCGGACGCGGGCGATCTCGCGTAGGTCGGCATCGGGGTTAATTGCGACGGCCGTTCCGACCAGCGACAGCATGGGGACGTCGTTGTGGGAGTCGGAGTAGGCGGTACAGCGCTTGAGGTTCAGGCCCTCGCGCACCGCGATACTGCGGACGGCGTGCGCCTTACCCGGGCCGTGCAAGATGTCTCCGACGAGACGGCCGGTGAAGACTCCATCGACACTCTCGGCGACGGTCCCCAGCGCACCCGTCAGGCCAAGACGTTTGGCGATGGTCTGAGCTAGTTCGACCGGCGTTGCGGTCACCAGCCAAACCTGTTGACCGGCGTCAAGGTGACGCTGAGCCAAGGCGGCGGTGCCGGGCCAAATCTTGTCGGCGATGTACTCGTCGTAGATTTCCTCGCCCAATCGGACCAGTTCGGAGGTCTCACGGCCCGCGATGAACGACAGTGCCTTGTCGCGGCCCTCGGCGACATCGTCGGCGTTCTCCCTGCCGGTGATCCGGAACTTGGCCTGCTGCCAGGCGAAATTCATGATGTCGCTGTACGAGAAGTAGTTTCGCGACGCTAACCCGCGCGCAAACAAGACGATGGACGCCCCGTGAACGAGCGTGTTGTCCACGTCGAAAAATGCGGCCGCCGTGAGGTCGGTGTGTTGGCCGCCATCAGTATCTGGGGTGCGGGCGCGCAGTGATTCGATGGCGGCTTTCGCGGCTGCCTCACCGGCGAGAGTCTGACGGAGTTCGCCAGCGGTCTGACGGAAACGCCCTGCCCGCTCGCTGAGCCATTCGGCAACCCGGCGGGCCTCGGCGTCCCGGTCCGCCGCAGCGGCTTCTTCCGGATTGAGTTCGACGCCGACCTCGATGAGACCGCCATCGCGATCCTCGAGAACGTCCTCGTGCTCTTCGATGTCGAACTGCTCAGCTTCAAGCTCGGCTGCTTCGTGAGCATCGGCATCGAGTTCGTCGGCTTCGTCGGACGACAGGTCGCTGTCGAGGTCGGGAAATTCGGGATCAGCGAAGAGTCCATCGTCGGAATCGGAATGGTCCATCGAATTGCGGCTCACAAGCCACCTCCTTCGCCATGGAAACGATTGGCACTCAGCCTATCGCGGGACCGACGGCCTCGCCCCGAGCCTACGTCGACCGCAGAGTGATCTTCTCTACACTTGCAAGTGTGGAAGCCGTTGTTGAAGTGATGTCCCGCGCCGGATGCACGGCTTGTGCCCGGGCACACCAAGAATTGACTGTCATCCTGGCCGACTACGATCTGACCCCCGTTGTCGTCGACGTCGACCAGCGTGCTGCGGAAGGCGACAAGTTTCCGCGTGCGGAGTACGGCGATCGCGTCCCCGTGGTCGTCCTGAACGGGCGGGAACACAGCTACTGGGAGGTCGACGAACGACGTCTTCGTGCCGACCTTGATGCCCTGCGCCAGTAGTTCGGTACGTGGGCGGCACGATCTTCGCGATTCCGGCGGCGAGGAGGGCGCGTGCGCGCCGACATTACGTTGACCTACTCTGGAGGCTGTGTCCATCCGGTCGACCGACGGGAATTGGAAAGCAAAAAGAGCGCCAGTGGGTGGTCTTCAGTATCCGCTGACGCGGTGAAGATCCGCGGGCGGGAGGCTTGTCACTGTGAGTGTGTTGTTGTTCGGCGTGTCCCACCGAAGTGCCCCCGTGTCGGTGCTCGAACGACTCTCGGTTGCCGATCACGACCGACCCAAGCTGGTTGACGCGCTCCTGTCTACGCGCACCGTTTCCGAAGCCATGCTGGTTTCGACGTGCAATCGTGTCGAGATTTACGCGGTGGTCGATGCCTTCCACCCCGCCTTGGAGGCCGTCGGTCAGGTCATCGGGGACTTCAGCGGTCTGACGGTCGCCGAACTCACCGACCACGCCTACGTCCGCTACTCGGAAGCGGCCGTTGAGCACCTCTTCACGGTGGCCGCAGGCTTGGACTCCATGGTGGTCGGGGAACAGCAGATCCTCGGCCAAATCCGCTCCGCCTACTCCGAGGCCGACGACCATCGCGCTGCAGGCAGCACCCTGCACGAACTGGCGCAGCAGGCGCTTCGGGTCGGTAAGCGGGTGCACACCGAAACCGGTATCGACCGGGCTGGCGCCTCCGTGGTGTCGGTTGCGGTGAATCGAGCGACAACCATTCGCGGAGCCGATCAGCCGCCCATGCGAAAAGCTGTGGTGCTCGGTGCGGGTGCCATGGGTTCGTTGGCGACCAGCCAACTGGCGAACGACGGCGTCACCGACATCACGGTCGTCAACCGGACGGCGGCCCGGGCCACCGAGGTCGCGGCAACCGTCGCCGAAAAGTACGGGATCAATACGCGCGGAGTCACCTTCGACGACATCGCCGCCAGCATGACCGACGTTGACATCGTGGTGACCTGCACGGGTTCGGTGAGCGCGGTTGTCCAGGTCGGTGACGTGCACTCGGCGCTGAAACACCGCGCCAACCCGGCGCCGATGATGATCTGCGACCTTGGGATTCCGCGTGACGTGGACCCGGCCGCCGGTCGTCTGCCTGGCGTGCACATCGTCGACATTGAGGGCTTGCGGGGAGATGAGCAGGCGCGTGCGGCCGAGGCCGACACGCTCGCCGCGCAGTCGATCGTCGCTGGCGAACTCGCCACCTATTTGGCGTTGCAACGGCAAGCCGAAGTAACGCCGACTGTCGCCGCCTTGCGTCAGCGGGCCGCGGAGGTGGTTGAGGCGGAGTTGCTGCGGTTACAGGGGCGGCTGACCGGCTTGGACGATGCTCAGCGCGACGAGGTTTCGAATGCTGTGCGGCGTGTGGCCGACAAGTTGCTTCACGCACCGACCGTTCGCGTTAAGCAGTTGGCGTCGTCGGGCCGCGGCGACCATTATGCTGAAGCCCTGCGAGAGCTGTTTGAACTGAAACCTGGTGCTGCGGAATCGGTTTCGGCTTCCGATTCGGGTATCGAAGACCTGCGCTGAGTCGATCTTGGTCAGTTGCAGATCCCACAGATAGGACGAGATCATCGTGCAAGATTCTTCTCCGCAAGCGACCGGTGACCGGGTACCTGCGGGAGCGTTCGGACGGACGATCCGCATCGGTACTCGCGGGTCGCTCCTGGCGACCACCCAGGCGCAGGGTGTGGCCGATCAACTGACCGAGGCCGGTCATCCCGCGGAACTGGTCATCATCAGTACGGCGGGCGATACCTCGACGGCACCGGTCGCCCAGATTGGTGTCGGTGTGTTCACGACTGCCATCCGACTGGCGTTGCGCGAGGGGGAATGCGACGTCGCAATCCACTCGTACAAGGATCTTCCGACAGCGCCGGAGGATGGCATTGCGATGGGTGCCGTTCCGCCCCGCGTCGACTCCAGAGATGCGCTGGTCAGTAGGGATAATCTGGTGCTGGGCGAACTGCCGCCGGGGTCCGTGATCGGCACATCGTCGCCGCGACGGGCCGCACAGCTTAGAGCACTGGGTCTCGGTTTGGAAATTCGCCCCCTAAGAGGCAACCTTGATTCTCGGTTAGGCAAAGTCGCGAGCGGTGAGCTGGATGCCGTTGTGGTAGCCCGAGCCGGGTTGGTACGCATCGGTCGAGCCGATGTGGTTACCGAGGCACTTGATCCATTGGTCATGCTGTCTGCTCCGGCGCAGGGTGCCTTGGCAGTGGAATGTCGTTCCGATGATGCTGAACTGGTGAGAATTCTCGCCGAGTTGGACGATCCGTCCACCCGCGCAGCGGTTGATGCCGAGCGTGCGGTACTCGCGGCCCTTGAGGCCGGGTGCACCGCGCCGGTCGGTGCACTGGCAGAGGTGGTCGATTCGATCGACGAGGACGGGCGCATCTTCGCCGAACTGTCGCTCCGCGCGGTAGTGGCGGCCGAGGACGGATCCGAGGTGATCCGGGCTTCGGTGGTGGGCCCGGTCGATCAGGCCGCACAACTCGGCAAAGGTCTCGCCGCCGAACTGCTCGAGCTCGGTGCTGCGGCTTTGGTCCCCAAGGGACCGTAGGTCGCGGTCGACGCTCGTGCAGGAGAACCTTTATCCCGATGTGGCGGGATAGGAACGAACTGCAGCCCCGGGGGCGGGGCAGGAGAGTGCGAACGCATGAGCCGTACGAAGAATGCTAATCCTGGCCGGATCCTGTTCGTGGGGTCGGGTCCCGGTAATCCGGATCTGCTGACCGTGCGAGCACAAGAAGTCCTGGTGAACGCGACGACCGCCTATGTGGATCCCGACGTGCCAGCCGGTGTGCTGGCCGTCATCGGTTCGGCGCACGCCGTGGACGAACAGCCGCCGACGCGCGCTGGTCGCAAGGCCGCCGCCGAGCAGAGCGAAGACGCACCGGAGGTTTGCAAGCCCGCGCTGGGAGATCCGGCGCAGGTCGCCAAGGCGCTCGTTGCCGAGGCCAAGACCGGGGTCAACGTGATTCGCGTAGTCGCAGGTGATCCGATGAGTTCGGATGCCGTACTCGCCGAGGTCACCGCGGTGGCCCGCACTAGCGTCCCGTTCGAGGTGCTGCCCGGTATTTCCGCAGCGTCCGCTGTCCCGAGCTTCGCAGGCATGCCACTGGGGTCGGGTCACACCGTCGCCGATGTGCGCGGCGATGTGAGCTGGCCGGCCCTGGCCGCCGCGCCCGGCCCGCTGGTCCTGCATGCCACGTCCGGTCACCTGGCCGAGCTTGCCAGTGCCCTCACCGAACACGGACTGGCCCCGCAGACTCCGGTCGCCATCACCGTCAACGGCACCACGTGTGCGCAGCGAACCATTGAGGCGACGCTCGCGACCGTCAACGAAATGGGCAACGCCCTCACCGGTCCACTTGTGGTGACGGTTGGCAAGGTTGTCAGCCAGCGCGGCAAGTTCTCGTGGTGGGAATCGCGCGCCCTGTATGGCTGGACCGTCCTGGTGCCGCGCACCAAGGAACAGGCCGTCGACATGAGCGAACGTCTCGAATCGCACGGTGCCATCCCCAAGGAAGTGCCGACGATCGCCGTCGAACCGCCGCGCAGCCCCGCGCAGATGGAACGCGCCGTCAAGGGTCTCGTGGATGGCCGCTACCAGTGGGTCATTTTCACTTCGACTAACGCCGTTCGCGCCGTCTGGGAGAAGTTCGCCGAGTTCGGCCTGGATGCCCGCGCGTTCTCCGGCGTCAAGATTGCCTGCGTTGGGGCTGGTACCGCAGCGAAGGTCCGCTCGTTCGGTGTTGAACCCGACATGGTTCCCGACGGCGAGCAGTCGTCGCTGGGTCTGTTGGATTCGTTCCCGCCCTACGACGAGGTCTTTGACCCCGTTGACCGCATCCTGCTGCCGCGCGCCGACATCGCGACCGAAACCCTCTCCGAAGGCTTGCGTGAACGCGGCTGGGAGATTGATGACGTGACCGCGTACCGCACCGTTCGGGCGGCACCGCCACCAGCAGCCACCCGCGAAATGATCAAGACCGGTGGCTTCGACGCGGTGTGCTTCACCTCCAGTTCGACGGTCCGAAACTTGGTCGGCATCGCAGGCAAGCCGCACGCGCGGACCATCGTGGCGTGCATCGGGCCGAAGACTGCCGAGACGGCCATCGAGTTCGGTTTGCGCGTGGACGTGCGCCCCGAGAACGCTTCGATTGTGGAGCTCGTCGATGCGCTCGCCGCGCACGCCGCGCAATTGCGCGCCGAGGGGGCCCTGCCTCCGCCGCGTAAGAAGTCGCGTCGTTCGCGTTCCTGAGCTCGTGAAGTGGTGAAGTGAGGTAGTAAATTGACCGGTCCTGAAAGTCGTCCCGCTGTGGTTCGGCCCCGTCGATTGCGCACTTCACCCGCGATGCGGCGCCTTGTCGCCGAAACCCGGCTAGACCCGGCGCAGTTGGTGCTGCCGATGTTCGTTGCCGACGGAATCGACGAACCTCGCGCCATTTCGTCAATGCCGGGCGTGCACCAGCACACCATGGATTCGCTGCGCGCCGCGGCCGACGATGCCGTGGCCGCCGGCGTCGGCGGGCTCATGC
This sequence comes from Gordonia sp. 34D, assembly GCF_056682775.1. Classification (NCBI taxonomy): domain Bacteria; kingdom Bacillati; phylum Actinomycetota; class Actinomycetes; order Mycobacteriales; family Gordoniaceae; genus Gordonia; species Gordonia sp. 34D. Next base: position 3,633,675 of record NZ_CM155293.1, read on the forward strand.
TGTTCGGGGTTCCGAAGGCGGAAGATAAAGATGCGACTGGTTCGGTCGGCGACCGATCCGACGGCATCCTCAATCGGGCCCTCGGCTCACTGCGTTCCGACCTCGGTGACAGCACCGTGATCATGGCCGACACCTGCCTCGACGAGTTCACCGACCACGGTCACTGCGGTGTGCTGACTGCGTCGGGCACCGTCGACAACGATGCCACCCTGCGGCGATACGAAAAGCTCGCCGTCGCGCAAGCCAGCGCCGGTGCCCACGTGGTTGGGCCCAGCGGCATGATGGACGGTCAGGTGGCAGCCATCCGCGACGCGCTTGACGCCGAAGGCTTCATCGACACGGCCATCCTTGCCTACACCGCGAAGTACGCGTCGGCGTTTTACGGGCCCTTCCGCGAGGCCGTCGGATCGTCGCTCGTCGGCGACCGCCGCACCTACCAGCAGGACCCGGCTAACCGGCACGAGTCGGCCCGCGAACTCCTCGCCGACCTTGAGGAAGGTGCCGACATGGTGATGGTGAAGCCTGCCATGAGCTACCTCGACATCGTTCGCGACGTCGCCGACCGCACGGACTCCCCGGTTGCGGCCTACCAGGTCAGTGGCGAGTACTCGATGATTGCCGCAGCCGCTAGCAACGGATGGATCGATTTCGATGCGGCCATCGACGAGGCGGTGTTGTCGATCGTGCGCGCTGGCGCATCCATCGTGCTCACCTACGCGGCGACAGGTATCGCGCGCCGGTTGCAGCGCCGCTGAATTCCGATCGTGATTAGGCTGGTGTCATGACCGCTCCCGGATCGCCCCACGTGCCCGTGGACGCGCGCCCTCAACGCCCGGACACAATTGTGCTCGGCGTGCAGCTCTGGTTTGCCGTAATCGTCCTGCAGATTGTGGCGGTGGCGTCGAAGTTTAACGTCCTCAAAGCCAGCTCCGAGCAACAACTCGAAGATGTCGCGAAGAAAATGAACGAGCCGTCGCTGGTGAACAACACCACGCTGATGGTGATCGTGACCCTGGTCTTGCTTGCCGTGGTCCTCTCGGCGATCGCGGGAATCCTGATGTGGTTTACCTATGCCGGACACAACTGGGCTCGGCTCCTGCTCGGCTGGGCGAGCGCGTTCCTGACCGTCGACCTCGCTTTCGCCCTCGTTGCACTTTTCAGCACCTCGACCTCGAATTCCGATCTGCCCGAGCCGCCGGCGTGGGGCATGATTCCGTCAATCCTGGGCGGCGTGTGCGCGCTCGGTGCATTGATTGCTTTGATGCACCGTGACAGCACCGCGTACTGCCGCAGCATGTCGGAGTACCGCACACAACGGCGACGCAATCGACAGCAGCCGCCGCCAAGCGGGCCCGGTTGGCCGGACCCCAACTCGCCGGTCCAGAATCTGCCCTGGCGTGACCCCAACGGGCAGAATGACTTGCGATGATTGAAATTGCCCCGCGGAGGAGAACTCCCCGCCCGGATCCGCATGCCCGCCCGACCCTCGTGGTGTGGGCGCTGAGACTGTGGATGCTTTCCGGCGTGCTGCTGATCGCACTTGGCGTGCTCGGCATCATCGACGACGTAGTGAACTTCGGGTTCGATTTCGGCGTCCTCGCCATCGACGTTCTCGTGATCATCCTCGGTGTCGCCTACCTCCTGCTGGGGGCTAAGACCTACCGGGGTGCCGTGCAGTGGCGGTCGTCGCTGTCTGCCCTGACCTGCGTGGTGGCGGCGATGCTGCTGCCGTTAACCATTGGCTTCCAAAGCGGGGGCCTGGCCCTGGTGCTGGCGTCGGCCGTCGTCGGACTGTGCGGTTCGGTGCTGGCCTACCGGCCGCAGGCCGACGCGTGGTTCAAGTGCAAACTCGGTACCGGAGACTGCAACTAGTGGCCAGCGGCAAGGACGATTCACCGCAGCAAAAGGATGATTCAGCCGAGAAGAACGCTGACATCGACGAGCAGTCCTCCGACGACGCTGCGAGCGACGAGGTCGACACCGAGGAAACACCGAACGAACCGGTCGACAAGCCAGAACCTGTTGATCCCGGGGAGACGCTCTTTTATGAGCCCGGCGGAAGCTGGTGGGTGGTGGCGATCGGACCGGTCCTGATCATTGCGACGCTGGTGATGGAGATCCTCGGCAAGGGGCGGATCCATTGGGAAGTCCTCACGATCTTTGGCGTGGTCCTCATCGGCTTCTCGATCCTGCAGGTCTTCGCGGCACGACAGCACGTCTCGGTGACGCTCACCGAAACCACACTGACGCAGGGGGCGGAGACCGTCGCGCTCGCCGACATCGTGAAGATCTTTCCGGAGAACCACGGCAACGAGACCTACGAATGGGAGAGTGCCCGGGCCCTCGGTGAGCTCCCGGCGGTGCCTCGACGTCGACGCGGGATTGGCGTCCGACTCAAGAGCGGCAAATTGGCGCAGGCGTGGGCACGTGATGTGGACCGATTGCGCGCGGAGCTGACCGAAGCGCATCTCGCCGTCAAGATGGGGTTGCCGCCGAAAGGACGCAGCTAGCTGTGGCGAGCGAGTCGAGGTTCCGGACCGTCGTACTTCCGGCCTTCGCTGCGCTCGCCGCCGTTGTCGCCGTGGCGGCCGGTGCGATTTGGATCATTGACGCCACCCCGGACGACGACGACACTGTCGCCAATTCGCCCGCACCGGTCGCAGGTCCGCAGTTGGTGCACCTCGGTGACAGCTTTGCCTCCGGTGCGGGAACCACCCCGCTGGTCGAGGATTCGCCGGTGATGTGTCAGCGCGCGCAAGCCAACTTCGGCGAACGTATCGCTGCGACCCGGAAGCTGACGGTCACCGATGTGTCGTGCGCTGGCGCGACCACCGAGGATTTCCGGGTGGCCCAGTACGACGGCGTCGGCCCCCAACTGGATTCGCTGAGCACGTCCGCGAAGTATGTGACGGTGATGATCGGCGGCAACGATGGGGCGCTATTCACCACCTTGGTCGGTGAGTGCACGCGGTTGGCGCAAGATGATCCGACGGGCTCCCCATGCACCAGTGCGCTGGGGCGAAAACCATTCCGCGCGATCGCCACGCATACCCAGCCCGATGTCACCGCCACCCTGGCCGAGATCCGTCGACGGGCACCCAGTGCGCAGGTCCTCATCGTCGGATATCCGAGACTGATGCCTGCGGCCCGCACCTGCCGCCCCGCGGTCGGTATCGCGGACGGGGACCTCGACTATGTGAACCGGATCGAAGCGGCTCTCAACGCCGCCGTGCGCGCGGCCGCGAAAGCGACCGGTGTCACCTATGTCGACCTTGAGCGACCCTTTGCCGGGCACGATGCCTGCGCTGCCCGGGGAACTCGCTGGATCGAACCGCAATACGGTGCCGACACGGCAGTCGTAATGCACCCGAACGAGCGAGGCCAAGAGGCTATCGCCGCCGCCGTCGCCGCCCAAATGCGCTGATCCCAGCGCCCGCTTTAGTGTGACGTTGGCGGCTGCGATTGGGCGGAGCCGCCAGGTTTTGGAACACTGGAGGCCATGGCCAATCCTGTCGATGCTTCTGTCACGAACACTGCGGTGAGCGCGGCCCTGTTCAAGCGGGCGTCGCAGGCAATTCCCGGCGGCGTGAATTCCCCGGTTCGGGCGTTTTCCGCCGTCGGTGGGACCCCGCGTTTCATGGCTTCGGCCAACGGGTGGGAACTGACCGACGCGGACGGCAACACCTATGTGGACCTGGTTTGTTCGTGGGGCCCGATGATTCTCGGGCATGCGCATCCGGCGATCGTCGAAGCCGTGCAGAAGGCCGCGACCACCGGTCTGTCGTTCGGCGCGCCCACCGAAGCCGAGATTGAACTCGCCGAAGAAATCATTGACCGCGTCGACCCCGTGTCGCGTGTGCGGTTGGTGAACTCCGGGACCGAGGCCACCATGTCTGCGGTCCGATTGGCCCGCGGGTTTACCGGTCGCGTCAAGATCGTGAAGTTCTCGGGCTGCTACCACGGTCACGTCGATGCACTGCTTGCCGACGCTGGCTCGGGTTTGGCGACCCTCGGTCTGCCGACTTCGCCCGGGGTGACCGGTGCGGCCGCCCACGACACGATCGTCGTGCCGTATAACGACATCACCGCCGTGGAGCGTGTCTTCGCCGAATACGGATCTGACATCGCCGCTGTCATTACCGAAGCGGCAGCGGGAAACATGGGTGCCGTCGCACCGGTCGCCGGGTTCAACGAAGGCCTCCGCAAGGTGACGTCGGACAACGGTGCCCTCCTCATCATGGATGAGGTCATGACCGGGTTTCGGGTGAGCCCGGCCGGCTACTACGGCATTGACGGCGTCGCCGGTGATCTCTACACGTTCGGCAAGGTGATGAGCGGGGGCTTGCCTGCCGCCGCGTTCGGCGGACGCACCGAGATCATGGATTACTTGGCTCCCAATGGTCCCGTCTACCAGGCTGGAACCCTTTCGGGGAATCCGGTCGCCGTTGCCGCGGGTCTGGCGACCCTGCGTGCTGCGACCGCCGACGTCTACACCGCGCTCGACGCCAACGCCGCCCGTCTGGCCGCATTGATCGGTGATGCACTCACCGAAGCTGGCGTGAGCCACCGAGTACAGAAGGCCGGCAACCTGTTCAGTGTCTTCTTCACCGACCCCGATGCCGACCAGAGCGAACCGATTGTCGACTATGACGGCGTCAAGGCCACGCAGACCTGGCGGTTTGCCCCGTTCTTCCATGCCCTTCTCGCTCGCGGTGTTTACCCGCCGCCCAGCGCGTTTGAAGCGTGGTTTGTTTCCGCAGCACTTGACGATGAAGCATTCTCAATCATCGCCGAGGCGCTTCCGGCGGCCGCCGCAGCTGCGGCCGCGGCACGTAATCCCGGGGAGGGATCCTAGATGAAGACGATCGTCCACATGATGCGCCACGGCGAGGTTTATAACCCCGAGGGCATCCTTTATGGTCGGCTCCCCGGATTCCACCTGTCGGACACGGGTGCCGCGCAGGCGCAGATCGTCGCCGACGCCCTCACCGACCATGACATCACCGCGGTTTTCGCCTCGCCGCTGCAACGCGCACAGGAAACCGCGACGCCGATCGCGTTGGCACACGACCTGCCGATCACCCCGCTCGACGGCCTTCTGGAGGCGGAAAACCAGTTTGAGGGCCTCAAGGTGGCCGTCGGAGATGGTGCCCTCGGCAAGCCCCGCCACTGGATGAAACTGCGCGACCCCTTCACGCCGTCGTGGGGTGAACCGTACATTCAGATCGCACACCGGATGCTGGCTGCGGCCAACACCGCGCGGGATGCCGCACGCGGTCACGAAGCTGTTTGTGTGAGCCACCAGTTGCCGGTCTACACGCTGCGCCGATTCCTGGAAGGGCAGCGACTCTGGCACGACCCCCGCGTCCGCCAGTGTTCCCTCGCTTCGCTGACATCGCTGATCTTCGACGACGACGCCCTGGTCGACATCGTCTATTCGGAACCGGCTGGCGAATCCGACCCCAGGGTCACCGGAGCATGACCGCCCGGCAGCGGGGGCAGCGTGTGGCAGCGGTGCTCGGAACGCTTGTCGTCGGTGTAGCCGTGCTCGCCGGTTGCAGCACCGGGGACGACGCTGTGGCGCAGGCCAACGGCAATCAGTTCGTCTCACCGGATGGCAAGACGGTCATCGAATACGACCAAAGCTCGCGGAAGGACATCGGCACCGTCCAGGGCGAAAACTTGGTCACCGGTGAGACCGTGAAGCTGTCGGATTACGCGGGCAAGGTGGTCGTGGTGAATGTGTGGGCCTCCTGGTGCCCGCCATGCCGCACCGAGTTCAGCGAGTTGGAAAAGTCGTTCGAGGACACCAAGGCTGCGGGCGTGCAATTCGTCGGCATCAACTTCCGGGACAGTAAGTCCCGTGCGCAAGACTTCGTCAGTGACCGCAAGGTTCCGTACCCGTCAATCTTCGACTACGGCGGTCAGAACCTGGCAGCCCTGGGGGTTCCGGTCGGCGTGGTTCCGACAACGGTGATCCTTGATCGGCAGCACCGACCCGCGAAGGTGTACCTGCGGGCGATCACCGAGACCGAGCTCACCGCCGCCATCAATGAGGTGGCGGCCGAAGGGTCGGCTTCTCGATGACCCAAACCCACTTGGCCGATCTGGGCTCCACTTTCGCCGGAACGGTCACGAGCGGCCCACTGCTGCTCGCACTCGGCGTCTGTGTGCTGGTGGGACTGATTTCTTTTGCCTCGCCCTGCGTGGTTCCGCTGGTTCCCGGTTACCTGTCGTACCTGGCGGGGCTGGTCGGAGCCGAGGCCCCCGCGGTGGGTGTTGACGAAGGCCGCAAGGACGGTCGCTGGCGGGTCGTCGGAGCCGCCGGACTCTTCGTCCTCGGCTTCACCGTTGTTTATGTGTTGGCGACGGTAGCGCTGTTTGGGGCAACGTCGTTGTTCCTCGACACTGACCGACTGCAGTTGATGCAACGCATTGGCGGCGTCTTCACGATCATCATGGGCCTGGTGTTCATTGGGATGATTCCGTGGCTGCAGCGCGATAAACGCATGACACCGCGCAGATATTCGGGCGTGATCGGCGCACCCATCCTCGGTGCCGTGTTCGCGATCGGATGGATCCCCTGCAGCAGCGCCACGCTGGGTGCCGTGATTGGCGTGGCCATGAGTACCGACGGGAACACCCCGGCCCGCGGTGCGCTCCTGGTTGCGGCCTACTGCTTTGGCCTTGGCATTCCTTTTGTCCTCCTGGCGTTCTCGTCGGCGTGGGCCGTTCGGAGTCTTACCTTTGTTCGCCGGCACGCGCGCACCATCCAGATTGTGGGCGGCGTGTTCCTGATCTTGGTCGGCATCATGCTGGTGACCGGCTGGTGGACCGAATTCATCGACTGGATTCGGTTCGCGTTCATTAGCAATGTGGAGTTGCCCGTATGAGTGAGCCGTCAGTACCCAAGCGTTCGGTTTTCAATCGGTTCGTTGTGACCCCGCTCCGCAAGGTGTGGCGTGGTCTCACGTCCATGCGAACCGCACTTGCTTTGCTGTTCCTGCTGGCCCTCGCGGCAATTCCGGGTGCCCTGCTCCCGCAGCGTGATCTCAACGAGTCGAAGACTCTCGAGTACATCGCCGACAAGGGCGAGTGGGGCGTGTGGATGGACCGATTCCAACTGTTCGACGTCTTCTCGTCGAGTTGGTTCACCGCCATCTACGTTTTGCTATTTATTTCGCTGGTCGGTTGTTTGACACCCCGCACCTGGGAGCACTACCAAGCATTGCGCACCAAGCCGGTGAAGGCTCCCCGCAACTTGGCGCGACTGCCGCGGCACATTACCGACACCGTCGACGGTGAGCCCGCCGAGATCGCCGAGCGGATCGACACCAATCTCCGCGGGTGGCGAACCGTGGTGCGTGAGGTTGAGCCGTCGGCGCGGTATCCGGAAGGCGCCGTCGAAGTTTCCGCGGAGAAGGGCTACCTTCGCGAGTTTGGCAACTTGGCCTTCCACTTCGCGTTGCTGGCGCTGCTGATCACCATCGCCTTCGGCAAGCTCTTCGGTTACGAGGGCAGTCGCACGCTGGTCGCGGACGGCGAACAGGTGCTGTGCAATACGTCGACGGCGGGTTATGACTCATTCCGGGCGGGCTCAATGGTCGACGGCACGGGCCTCGAACCCTTCTGCATCCGCATCGACGACTTCAAGGCGACCTTCTTGCAGACCGGTCAGCCCGACATGTACGACGCCAAGATCGCCCACACGACGGACATGAGTGCGCCAGCCGACACCTGGCCGACAACGCAGGTCCAGGTCAACAACCCCCTGCGTATCGCCGGTGACCGCGTATACGTGCTCGGCAACGGTTTTGCGCCGACGTTCACCGTGACCTTCCCGAACGGGGAGAAGCGCACGATGACCGAGCCGTTCATCCCGCAGAGCACCCAGACCATGCTGTCGGAGGGCGCTGTCCGTTTCGACACCCCCGCGGGGATGTTCCCGAACGAGGACGATCGTCGTAAGAATCAGATCGCCATCGAGGGTCTCTTCGCGCCCGACGCGGTGTTCCCGCACGAGGGGATCCTCGACTCCGGCGGTCCGGTACCGAACAAGCCGATGGTCGCCATCCGCGTCTACCAGGGTGACACTGGCCTGGATACCGGGCTCCCGCAAAACGTGTACCAACTCGACCAAAAGTTGATCGATCAAGGTCGGCTCAAGCAGAAGTCGTCGGTGAACCTTGCCGTCGGTGCCGACACCACGCTGCCCGACGGAACCAACGTTCGCTTCGACGGGTACGAGCGGTGGGTGTCGATTCAGGTATCGCACGATCCGGCGCAGCTCGGTGTCCTAATTTCGGCGGTCGCCATGGTGTTGGGGCTGGTCGTATCGCTGATGATTCGCCGTCGTCGAATTTGGGCTCGCCTAGTGCCTGTTGCCGACGGCACTCAACGACGTACTGTAGTAGAGGTGGCTGGCCTGGCCCGGACGGACCAGGCTGGCTGGGGCGATGGATTCGAGGAGCAAGCTCGCGGGCTCTTCTCCACCGAAGCGCCAAAGAACCGGGGCACGCTATGAGATTGCGGCACCGGTTGCGGAATGAGATGAGGATTCGTTCATGAACGAGGTCACAGTCGGCTACGTCAACGAGACGCTGTCGCGGTATTCGGATTGGTTCTATGCCACCAGCATCACCGTCTATGTGATTGCGATGCTGATGTTCCTGGGATCGCTGGCCGCGGCCCGCTACGCGAAGATCGAAGATCAGGCGGAGGCCAAAGAATTGGTCGGCGCTTCGGTCGGTGGATCATCGGCTGGCGATCGCGTCCCCGGCAAGGTCGCCGACCGGACCCCGCGTCGTAGTCTCGGCGAGAAGCTCGCAGCGATGGCCTACCCGGTTGTTTGGGTTGGCTTTGCCGCTCAGCTCGCGTCCATCGTGCTGCGCGGTCTTGCGACCGAGCGTGCCCCGTGGGGCAACATGTACGAGTTCATCTCGCTGACTTGCCTCGCCTGCGTCGGCGCGGGACTTGTGGTGCTGCGCAAGCGCGAAGCACGTCCGCTGCTGAGCTTTGTGCTCGTCCCCGTCGTGCTGCTGATGTTTATCGGGGGCCGCTACCTGTACACGCAGGCGGCGCCGGTGGTGCCCGCACTGAAGTCGTACTGGCTGGCGATTCACGTCTCGATCATTTCGATCGCCTCGGGTGTGCTGCTGGTGGCCGGTGTGGCGAGCATCCTGTACCTGGTTCGCACCAATTGGCCGACCGTCGACGGCGCCGACGAGCGGGCCACCGGGTTCGGTGCATCGATTCGCCGACTGACCGCTCACCTGCCGAGCGCGGACGCTCTAGACCGGACCGCCTACAAGTGCACGGTCATCGGCTTCCCACTGTTTGGTCTGGGCATTATCTGCGGTGCCATTTGGGCCGAGGCGTCATGGGGCCGATTCTGGGGCTGGGACCCCAAGGAGACGGTGTCGTTCATTGCCTGGGTGATTTATGCGGCCTACCTGCACGCCCGCGCAACCGCTGGCTGGCGCAATGCCGCCGCGTGGGTCAACGTTGCAGGCTTTGTGGCGTTGATCTTCAACCTGTTCGCCATCAACCTGGTGGTCTCCGGCCTGCATTCCTACGCTGGCCTGTAAGACAAAGTTCGCTAACTTCTCGCGGCCCCGCTCTTTCGAGTGGGGCCGCGAGTGTTTCTAGTGACCGAGCGTGCGGAGGAAGTCCGGATCGTCGTCGGGCCCCTTCGGAGCTGGTGGGCGTGAGCCGCGCGGCTGACCGTTCTCAACCGATTGGCTCTGCATGAGCCGCCACGAGAGGTACGCCGCAGCGATCACAATCGCGATCATGATCAGGTATGCCATCGCGGATGCCTCCTCTACTTACACATTCCGGACCCTGACTTCCCAGGGTACCTGGGGACGTCGCCCCGCCGCGGCTCCGCCGATCTTCCCTTTTCTGTCACGATTCGATCGATCCATCACAACACGCCGCGATCGGTGACGGAAAGGTCGGAGCGTTCGTGTCGGATGTGACAGAAAAGGGGCAATTGCGGGAAAAACTCTGGGGATAAACAGCACTGCCCCGGTTGAGGTGACACCGCTCGGGGGAGAGGTCGGTGCCACCTGAACCGGGGCAGGGCTGTGGAGTGACTTAGGAGTGGTTGAGCAGATCGACCACGTCGGCCTCGCGGAAGCGGCGGTGGCCTCCCGGAGTGCGGATCGACTTCAGCACACCCGACGACGCCCAGCGGGCGACGGTCTTCGGGTTGACGTTAAACATGGCGGCAACCTGGCCGGGGGTCAGGTTGTGTTGGGTGGCCAAAGCGGGCGTGATCAGCCCCGCATTGTTGTCGGCGATGGCAGTCATCGGATTCCCCTCGTTCGGTAGCGGACGTACAGGCCTTTTCGGCCATACCAACAGGAGTACACCCCCAAGTGCCGATTGCTCGAACAGTCAGGAGTTGGTAAAGAGTCCGTAATGTCGGATGAGTTCGGTTTCTTCGTCCTCCGTTTGGAGGAGCGGATTCTTCTATTTGTCCTGGTTAGGCGGTCTTTGGGATCGATGTCGCGACTGCCGTTCACGGCGAAGTACCCTGAGAGGTATGACAGATCAACGACCCGCTGAGGAACCGACCGATCAGCAGGCCCCGGCAACCGCGAAGACGCTGATCCTCGCTGTGGTGCTCTACTCACTGGCGCGCATCGCCCTCGTCGTGGCGATTGCTCTGGCCATCTTTGGCCTCGGCATCCTCATCGGTGTGAAGGTCCCACCGCTGGTTGCCGCCGTGTTCGGTGTGCTCATCGCCATCCCCCTCGGAATGGTGCTGTTCAAGACGCTGCGCATCAACGTCAACGACCAAATCGCCCAGGTCGACGCCAGGCGCGCCGCACAGCGCGACGACCTGCAGTCTCGACTGCGCGGCGAGTGACATGACGTCGATGGTGCAGCACACCTCCGACCGCATGTGGACGTCGCGGGCCGTGCAGCTCATCGAGGCCGACGGTCGTCGCAGTGCCGATACTCACCTGCTCAAGGTGGATCTTCCGGAATGGGCGGCTAGCGGCGGCATTGATCTCTACCTGAAAGACGAGTCGACGCACCCCACCGGCTCGCTTAAACATCGACTGGCACGGTCGTTGTTTTTGTACGGCCTTTGTAACGGTTGGATTAGCGAAAATACGACCGTCATTGAGGCCTCGTCGGGGTCGACGGCGGTGTCGGAGGCGTACTTCGCCAAGTTGATCGGGCTGCCCTTCATTGCCGTGATGGTGAGCGGAACGTCGCCCGCTAAAACGCGGCTGATCGAAGCGCAAGGCGGCATCTGTCATTTTGTTGACACCCCGTCAGAAATCTATACGGTCGCCCAGCGGCTGGAAGCCGAACTCGGTGGCCATTTCATCGACCAGTTCACGATGGCCGAACGCGCCACCGATTGGCGCGGCAACAACAACATCGCCGAGTCGGTGTTTGCGCAAATGGAGGCCGAACGTCACCCGATCCCCGAATGGATTGTGGTTGGTGCCGGCACGGGCGGCACTTCGGCGACATTCGGCCGCTACCTGCGCTACCGCCAGCACCCGACACGCCTGTGCGTTGTCGACGTCGAGAACTCGGTGTTCCTGCCCGCCTACGAATCTGGTGACGGCACGCTCACTTCGTCGACCGCGTCACGCATAGAGGGCATTGGACGACCGCGCGTCGAACCGTCGTTTGTTTCACAGGTTATCGACGGCATGATTCCGGTGCCCGACGCTGCATCGGTGGCCGCGATGCGTTTTCTGAGTGACCGACTCGGCCGTCGGGTCGGGGGATCGACCGGCACAAACTTTTGGGGTGTCTGCACGCTCATCGCCGACATGGCCAAGATGGGACGTTCTGGCAGTGTCGTCTCGTTACTGTGCGACAGTGGTGACCGATACGATCACACATACTTCAACGACGAGTGGATCGCCGAGCAACAACTCGACCTGGGACCACCAACTGCCACGCTCACCGAATTTTTCGATACCGGAGAGTGGCGCGAGCCCAGGTAGAAGCACTGGGGCCCGTCGGCCTTGTCGTGCAACGCAATGCGGGGAGCACGGAGAATCATGGCGGTAGTCGAGGCGTCGAATCTCGTTCGCGAATACCAGATGGGAACCGAAACAGTCAGGGCACTCGACGGTGCGTCCCTGACTCTCGACGGCGGCCAATTCGTGTCGGTCGTGGGACCGTCCGGCGCGGGTAAATCGACGCTGCTGCACATCATCGGGGCGCTCGATGTCCCCACCTCCGGCACCATTCGGGTCGACGGCACCGACCTAGCGAGCCTGTCCGACGACGCCGCATCAGAGTTTCGACGCAAGCGAGTCGGTTTTATCTTTCAGTTCTTTAACCTCGTCCCCACCCTCACCGCGTGGGAAAATGTGGCACTGCCAAGGCTGTTGGACTCCCAATCGCTGCGGGCTTCGAAGCCGAGGGCGATAGAACTTCTGGAGCGGGTCGGCCTTGGCGGTCGCACCGACCACCGACCGTCGGAACTATCGGGCGGGCAGATGCAACGCGTCGCGATCGCGCGGTCGCTGATGATGGACCCCAAAATCCTGCTCGCCGACGAACCGACGGGCAACCTTGACTCCAAGACCGGTGCCGACGTGCTGGAACTGCTCGCCGAAGTTGCGCACGACGACCCCGACCGCCTGGTGCTGATGGTGACCCACGATGCTAACGCCGCCGCCGTCTGCGACCGCGTGGTGACCGTGCGAGATGGAAAGATCGACGGGGGACACTGACGTGAGTGCGTTGCTCGCCGGGCTGACGCGAGTCCGGATTTTCAACCTGCGCGAACTCGTCGGCCATCGTCTCCGGGTGGTGACCTCGCTCGCGGTGGTGCTGGTGTCATCGGCCCTCCTGGTGGCGGTTCTCGGCACCTACGGGTCGATGTCGGAATCAGTGCGGGCGTTTAATGCCGCCCTATCCGGTGATGCGACGGTCGAAGTTGCTGCCATCACCGACAGCGGCGTCGACGACGACCTCGTCGGCGAACTCCGCCGCGAGACACCTGGTGCCAAAGCCGTCGTGCCGCTGGTCCGCAGCACCGTCATCCTCAACAACCATCCGGCGGTGCTCCTCGGCTCCGACATGTACGTGACATCGCTGTCGAGCACGTTGCGCGACGCCATCAACTCCGGCGGATCGGGTGGCATCGATACCTCCCAACTCGACGACGGAATCGTCGTCGGGGCGGCCACCGGGCTTCACAAGGGGCAGCAGTTGACGCTGTCGGGAGTGGACGTGACGGTTGTCGAGGTGATCGACGACGCAGCCTCACAAACACTCAACGGCGGTCGTTTCGTGTTCGCCTACCTGGGACTCGCGCAGCGTCTGGCCGGTCTCAACGGTGCCGTCGACTCCATCCTCATCGTGCCGAAACCAGGTGTGGCGCAGGCGGATCTCAGCACACAGGCGGCCAACGTTGTTGGCGGTCGTGCCACGGTGGTGAACCCCGACTTTCGGGTAAAGCAAGTCGAGGTGGCGAACTCCGTCACGCATGACTCCACACTCCTGGTGTCGCTGGTGTCGTTGATCATCGCGGCCTTCCTCGTCTTTAACACCATGAACATGGCCGTTGCTTCGCGGCGACAGTCGTTGGCGTTGCTGCGCGCGCTCGGTGCCCGCCGCAGGCACCTGGTCGGTGACCTGCTCGCTGAATCGGCGATCCTCGGGCTCGTCGGCGGAATTGTCGGTATCCCGTTGGGGATCCTCGCCGGCCGCTGGATTATCGGTCGCCTACCCGACGCGTCCGAAGCCGTCGGCGTCGTCGTCAACTACCATTTGCCAGCCTATGCGCCGGTCGTGGCCGTGCTGGCCTGCGTTGCCGCGTGCGTCGGTGCGACGATGCTGGCGGCCCGGTCGGTGTTCTCCGTCGCGCCCGTCGAGGCGATGGTGCCCGGAGAAGCCGCCGATGCGACACCACCCGCGAGGCGGTTGCTGATCGCCAGCGGGGTCGTCGGGGTCGCGCTGATCGTCGGGGCCTGGGTTGTCGCCGAAACCATCGACGGTCGTGCCGCGATTTTGGCTGGCGCAGTGTATTCGGCTGGCGGGATCCTGCTTTGCTTCGCACTCATGGTGTTGCTCGTTCGCGGGGTAGTCGTAGCGTCGAACTGGTGGCGCGGCCCCGGCCGATTGGCCTCGGTGAACAGTGGTCGTGCGCCACGGCGCGTGTGGGCCACAGTGATGACCGTGGCCGTCGCGATCGCTGTCGGCGTTGGCATCTCCGGTTCCCTCAACAACCTCATCGGCTCGATCTCGGGGTCGATGGAAGGACTGTCGGACCCGGATTTCTATGTCTCGTCGCGCAGTGCCGAATCAATTCCGCTGGGCCCCATTCTGGCGCCGGAGATCAAGGAGCAGGTCAGCCAACTGCCGGGCGTGAAGAAGGTGGTCGGCGGCCAATGGGCCACCGTCAATATCGGCGATGCCCGGGTACTGCTACAGGGGCTCGAACCCGGAGCGTCGGCACCGTTCATTAAAAAATCGTCCGACGACGCCGTCCGGCAAACCCTGGCTGGCAACGGAATCCTGCTGTCGAAGGTGCTCGCCAGGGCTCTCGGTGTCACGACCGGCGACACCGTCCGCCTCGCGACGCCCACCGGCTATCACGAACTCGTTGTCCGAGACACCGTCAACTACGTCGCTATTGACTCTGGGACCGGGGCCGTGTCGAATACGTTGCTCAGAGAGTGGTTCCTCCGCGACGGCAACACCTACCTGCAGGTGACGGCCGAACCCGGGGCCGATCAGGCGCAACTGCGTGGTGAACTGTCGGCGATCGCGGCCGCGCATCCGGGCCTCGGCGACCGGCCAGTCCAGGTGTACACCGGGGTGGAGGCGCTTGACGCGACCAAGAAGAGCGCCGAACAAGCGGGTGCCTTTACCGTCGCGATTCAATGGATCGTCGCGGGCGCGGCCGCGATCGCGTTGCTCAACACATTGCTGTTGTCGGTGTTGGAACGACGCCGCGAACTCGCCGTCCTACGTGCCATGGGGGCGTCGCGCCGCTTCATTTCTCGGATGGTGTTGGCTGAGGCGGCGTCGATTGCGCTGGTTGGCGCGGCGGTCGGACTCCTGCTCGGCAGCGGTCTGCACCTCCTCGCCGACCGAATCCTCACAAAGACCACGTCGATCGACATTGCCTACGCGCCACAGTGGTCGGCCTTTGGCTATGTCGCAGTCCCCGTCGTCTTGTGTCTCGTGGGTGCTTTGGTCCCGGCCATGCGTGCCTCCCGCATGAACATCTCCGCCTCCCTCGTCGAAGAGTAACCCCACCTTTTCCCGTTCTCGCATGATGCGTCGATTCCCGCACTATGTCCGACATAGTGCGGGAATCGACGCATCATGCGAGAACGGGCCGGGGGCCGTGCGCAGCGAACAATTGTCAATAATTGTTGACAGAGGTCGAGCGTCAACATATATTGACATCATGCACAGTGATGAACGACCGAACGGCGACGATTCCATGATGCGGGCAGCGATTAGCGACGACCCCGCAGCGGGACTGGCCGTGGTTCGGGCTCTGCGAACTCTCGCCGACCGGCTCGAGGACATTCATGTGACTTCGGCAAGGTCGCAGGACTGGAGCTGGCAGGCGATTGCCGATGTTCTGCAGATCAGCCGTCAAGCGGTGCATCAAAAGCATTCAAATCGTGAAGCCGCGCAAGCGGTAGGAAAGGACGGCAACAATGTTTGACCGTTTCAACTCAGACGCACGCGCCCTGATGATGTTCGCGGGGCAAGAAGCACAAGAACTCGGCAGCCGCGAGATCGGCACCGACCACCTCCTCCTTGGCATGTTGGGCAACGCTCGCAGTCCGCTGTTCGCGGTGCTGGCCGACGAGGGGCTCACCTTGGCGGCAGCCCGAGAGGCCGTGCGCGAACGGCGCTCGGAAAGCGATCCGAAAGATCGCGCCGACCGCTACGAAGAAGACCGAGAAGCCCTGCTCACCATCGGCATTGACCTCGACAAACTGCGCGAAGCAGTCGGTGACCGCTTCGGTGAGGACCTCTCCGAAGGCTGGGGTGATCGCCCCCGTCGTGGACGGCCAGGCGGTCGCGGATGCGGCGAAGGCCCGGGGTTTGGTCCGGGCGGCGGCCGCGGCCGTCGTGGGCCTCGCGGTCGGGGCCGTGGCAGTCGGCTGTCCGGGCCGGCACGCGAAGCCATCCGGGACGCGTTCCACTCCGCCCGCGAGCATCACGACCAGGACATCAGCGTCTCGCGGTTGCTCCTGGCCATCCTCGACGGTGGTGACCCGGCCGGAGTAGCTGTCGTCGAATCGGCGACGACCGTCGACAGTCTCCGCGCTGCCGTCCTCGCCACCATGCCGGACGCGCCCGCGCACTAGTACGACAATCAAAACGGGAGGGCGACGACGCAATCATGCGTTGTCGCCCTCCTTGTTTGGGATCCCGCCACGTCGACGCGCAGCGGATCTGTGTCGCTACCCGAACGACAGTCCCAGCGCGGTGGCGACCGACCAGACCAGCATGGCCATGCCGGTGAGGGCCAGGACGGGGATGAGGTTGCGGCCCTGGGCGCCGCCAAGGACCAACTTGATCGGCTTAATGAGTGGGACGATCACGATCAGACCGGCCGCAGCGGCCGGAACGGCAACGGCGAGGCCGATACTCACGACCACCGGCACCAGGCATAACACCAGGAACAGGGTGCGCGTGCGGGCGTCACCGAGACGGACGGCGAGGGTGACCTTGCCGGACTCGGTGTCGGTCGGGATGTCACGCAGGTTGTTCGCGACGAGGACCGCGCTCGACAACGAGCCCACCGCGATGGCACATCCGATACCGATCCAGTCAATGGTGCCGACGGTGACGAATTGAGTGCCGAGGACGGCGACCAGACCGAAGAACACGAATACGGCAATCTCGCCAAAGCCCAAGTATCCGTAGGGACGTTTGCCGCCGGTGTAGAACCATGCGCCAGCGATACAGACCGCACCGATCAGCACCAGCCACCACGCTGTCGCGATGGCCAACACCAACCCGGCGACGGCACCGACGCCCAGGCAGGTGAACGCCGCGGCCTTTACCGACCCGGGGGAAGCGACCCCGGATCCGACGAGTCGCAGCGGGCCGACTCGATCGTCGTCCGTGCCGCGGATGCCGTCGGAGTAGTCGTTTGCGTAATTCACGCCAACGATGAGTGCCAGTGCGACGACGAGCGCGAGTGCGGCTTTCCACCAGACGACGTCGTTGTGCCCGTCGATGCTGCTCAGGTGCACGGCGGCACCCGTGCCCGCGATCACCGGAGCGATTGCGTTGGGGAGGGTGCGCGGTCGAGCGCCTTCGATCCATTGAGTCACGGTTGCCACGGGATCAGTCTCTCATCCCGGAGTTGGCCCACTGGGAACGACTCCGTAGGTGTCACGAGAACAGGTGACAGCCGTTCATACGTCACTGTAGGAAGGACTGTTTTTGGGAGATTGCGGCATGTTTTTATTGTTGCGGCGCGACGATGCGGAGGACACGTCTCGCCATTAAGTGACATTCAGTGGGGGACGTGCCTTGAAACGCGGAAGAATTGCGACGTCGGTAGCAGCATGCGGAATTTGTGCGGGACTTGTGGTTCCGGGGGCGCTGGCGACAGCGAACCCGCTACCCGCCGGCTTCGATCAATCGGTCGGGACGCTCGGCGAGCAACTCACTGCCGATCATGACCAACTCGGGGATTGGGTTCCCAACGCCGACAATGCCTTTGTCGTGGTGGTACCCGGCACCGATGATGATCGGTCGCCGCGCATTAACGACTTGGTCGGGGAGCGCGAATCGCTGATCGTCAACTACCCTGAATCGTTCTTCCCGGTGATCGCCGGTAAGTCTGGCAAACTGCCGTTCTTTGCGCCGACCTACGATAAGTCGCGTTCGGTCGCCACGAACAACACCCTCGCGGTGATGGAGGCGTTGAAGGACGCCGACGACGTGATTGTCTACACCGGCTATTCGCAGGGTTCGGACGCCTTGGGTAACGCTGTTGAGCAGGCACCGCCCGGTACGTTGGGGCCCAACTCGACCATCGTGCTGGTCTCCGATCCGCGCAGCCCGTGGGGGATAAAGTCGTTCGGCAAGAAGGTGCCGTTCGCGGACCAGGTGCTCAAGGTCATCGGCATCGATAACGACGGTGCTCGCGACCCCGCAAAGGCGGGCGACGCCAAGGTGGTCCACGTGATTGTGCAGGGCGATCCCGTCGCCAATACCCAGTGGATTTGGTACCGGCCGGTGTCGTCGTTGGCCGTGAATGGGCTCGGGTTCCTGACGATCCATTCCGGGACCGGCCCGTACACGTACGCGCACACCGAGAATCTCAATCACGTCAAGACTCTGCAGAGCGACGACGGCAACAGCACCTACGAGATCTACGACACCTACCACCCGATCGCGCTGTTCAACGCGATGATCTACGACGCGCTGGGCTTGCCGGTGTCACAAACGCAGTTGGAGCGTTGGGATGCGAGTGCCGAACTGTTCTATCCCACCCAGGAGGTTTCGGTATCGAACGCCGACCCGAAGGTGAAGGTTCACGAGGTGCCGTTGTCCTCGGGATCGCCGGTGTCCGCGCCAACCGTTCCCGAGGCTGGCGATCCGGCGACGGACGCCTCTGGCGGTGAGTCGACATTGCGCTCGGCGTCGGAGCCGAAGCACCAATTGGTCGACGAACAGGGCGACCCGGTCACCAACGACTATGGGCCCGAATTTACCGCCCCGAGTCATGCGGCACCCGATGCTCCGGTCACCGAAGACTTGAGCCAGCAGGGCCCAGTTTCGGATTCCGCGGACGATCAAGCGCCAGTTGAACCGGTCGGTGATATCGCGGGTGTCGATGCTGCCGGCGACACATCCAGCGACGAATCCCTCACGCCCGCTGCCTAACTGCAGGGTTGAGCGCTGCCTTTGCTTGCGCTGCGGTCGCGGCTGCCAATTATTCGTTTCTGAATAATCGACATTTTCGGCAAACGAGGCATGCTTTTGCCGCCGTGGCGGGACGATATGTGGACATCGTCTCGTCGGGGGACGACTTCAGTCGTGGAGATTACTGTGAAGCGCAATAAAGTAGCGTCGGCAATTGCTGCATTCGGAATCAGTTTGGGGCTGGTGGTGCCAGGCGCGCTGGTGTCGGCGAGTCCGATGCCTGCCGGTTTCGAGGACACGATCGCGTTTCCGGGGGACACCCTGCACGCCGATCACAATCAACTCGGAATGTGGGTTCCCAACTCGGACGATGCCTTCGTCGTGGTGGTTCCAGGCACCACCGACAATCGCTCCCCGCGCATCAACGACCTCATCGGCGACCGCGAATCGCTGATCATCCGCTACCCGGAATCATTCTGGCCAGCGATCTCAGGTAAGTCTGGTGCGTGGCTACCGCTGTGGGCACCCACGTACGACGAATCGAAGTCGGTGGCAGTGGCACACACCGTGGAAGTGATGAAAACGCTGAAAGATTCGGGCGAGGTCATCGTCTACACCGGCTACTCGCAAGGGGCCGACGCGTTGGGTAATGCCGCAGAGGAAGCCGGTTCGCTGGGCCCTAACACCACGGTCCTGATCATCTCCGATCCGCGTAGCCCCTGGGGAATAAAGGGGGCGCTCAAGAATGTGCCCTTCTCCGGTCTGCTGTTGGGCCTGCTCGGCGTCCAGAACGACGGTGCTCGCGACCCGGGCAAGACCGGCGACACCACCGTGATTCACGTCATCGTGCAGGGCGACACTATCGCTCACGTCCAATGGACCTGGTACCGGCCGGTGACGTCGCTGGTCGTGAACCTGCTCGGCTACTCGGTAATCCATACGGGTACCGGCCCATACACGTACGCGCACATCGAGAACCTCAAGCACATCAAAACCTTCAAGAGCTACGAGGGCAACAGCACCTACGAGATTTACGACACCTTCCACCCGATCGCGCTGTTCCGGGAGATGGTCTACGGCTGGCTGGGGATCCCGGTGTCGCTGGCGCGACTTGAGCGTTGGGATGCCTTGGCGGAATGGTTCTTCCCAACCCAGGAGATTACGGCGGTGAATACCGATGCGACGGTGAAACTTCACGAGGTGCCGCTGACCCCTGACCCGACGGTGCCGGTTGCCGACCCGACGGCCGTCGACCCGGCGCTGCCCGAGGTGGTGAATCCGCAGCCAGCGGTGGCACCGATCGTGCTGCCCAGCAGCGAAGATGGACCGGTCCTGGCAGAGCCGAGTGCGCCCGCGGTGCCCAACGCGATCGCGCCCAGTGAGGTGCCCGAGTTGCCGACTGTGGGGGTGCCAGCCCCGGCCATCGGTGATGATGCGGCGGAGACACCGGCCATTGCGGATGTCGGCGCTAGCGTTCCGTCCGACGGTGACGCGCTCCTGCCCGCCGCATAAGTCGGCGCGTTACGAGAACTGCGCGACGAGTGCCCGGCGATCGACCTTGCCGGGCCCGCGCAGTGGGAGTGCATCGACGTAGAAGATTTCGCGCGGTACCGCGTAGCGGTCGAGCCGTTTCGTCACCAGTTCACGAACCGCGGCGACGTCCAGGTCTGAACCGGGTGTCAGCACGACTGCCGCGACGATCCTCTCGCCGAGTCGATCATCCGGCAGTCCAAACACGGCGCACTCGGCGATTTCGCCGAACGCTTGCAGCACCGATTCGACGATCTGTGGGATTACGGTGAGACCGCCCGTGGAAATCGCTTCATCGGCCCGGCCGACGATTTCGAGAAGATCGCCGTTGTCGGCGCTGGTAAATCGGCCGAGGTCATCGGTCTGGAACCAGCCGGGTTCGGCGAATGCCGGATGGTCGGGGAGGTTGCGGTAGCCGAGTGCCAGGGTCGGCCCGCCAAGAGCGACCCGGCCGATGCCGGCGTCGTCGGGGTCGCTGACTTTGATCTGGACGCCGCGGAGGGGGGAGCCGTCGTAGACGCAGCCGCCAGCGGTCTCGCTCATGCCGTAGGTGCGGACGATCGGCAGGCGCGCGTCGAATGCGGCGGCCAGCAGGTCGGGGCCGGTGGCGGCACCGCCGACGAGGATGCCGTCAACATCTCGAAGTGCCTCGACGGCCGGTTGGTAGCTGAGTGCTTTCCACAGTTGTCCCGGGACCAGCGAGGTGTAGCGACGTTCGCCGCGCATGGACCGAAGTTCCTCAGCGAAGGTCACCGGGTTAAATCCCTCGGTGAGGTCTAAGACGACCGGGTCATGGCCCGCGGCCAACGACCGCAGCATCACCTGCATCCCCGCAATGTGGTGCGGGGGGAGAGCCAGCAGCCAACTGCCGGGGCCGCCGAGCTGTTCGGCGGTGGCGTCGGCGGAGGCCCGCAATGAGCCTGCTGTGTGCATCGCGCCCTTGGGGGTACCCGTGGTGCCCGATGTCGATACGACGAGGACTGCGTCGTCCCGGATGGGTTCGTCGACAGCCAATGCCTGCGATAGTCGTTGCACTTCGGCAGGCGAATCAGCGGGGAGTGGCAAGTAGGCGGCCTCGCCGTTGAGCAGAGCCAACAGATCCCGCCGGGCATCGAGCACGGCGGGATTTGCGGGCAAAACTAGCGGCCGAAGGACGCGCGCAGACATACCGGGATCAGCGGCGTTATTCGGCGACGATGACGTGGTCGGTCAGCGGCCAACCGGCGGCGGCCAGTCGAGCGGCCACCTGGCGGGTCTCATCTTCGGACGGTGCAGTTTCGGTGACCGCATGGATAGCGTCGCGGATTCGTTCCGGGGAGGCCGGAGTGTCGGCACCGTGCTCGAGGGCGAGCGTCAGCACAATGTCGGTGATTTCAGTTTCAGACAGGACCGGAGTCAGCAGAGCCAGGAGCGGTGGGTAATCCGATGCCGGGACACCCTCGGGGTATCCCGCGCGAACCCACTTGATGACGTTGTCGAACAGCGATGGTGCCATGGTGTTAACCAGTGCCTTTCAGACCGTTGGCAAGCTTTTGAGGGGCCGTCACTTCTTGTAGGCGAAGTCGGGGAAAATCTTCAGGTCAAAGTAGTAGTAGAGCGTTTGCCGCGTGATCCACAGGATGGCGATCGCGATCACGAGCCCGGCGATGGCGAAGAGCACATAACCGAGAACACGCGGAACCGCGTTGGGCTCCTTACCGGTGTCTCCGTGTCCGATGGCTTCTAGTCGCATGCCAACCGCAAACAGTGCGGGCAGGCCGGCACCGAACAGGAGTCCGATGGCGAGGACCCGGGTGATGGAAGTGACGATGTCCATGAGGAAGTAGTGCCTTTCTCTGGTTCGACGATTAGGCCTGGCCTGCGGGGTCACCCGCGGCTGGCACTGGCGAGTTGGTGGAGTCGTCCCATTCGGCGTTGACATTGTCGGCGTCGACCTTCTGGCGCTGGGCGCGGAAGTAGATGTACGCGGACATGGAGACGAGGACCAGGAAGATCACGATGGCGCCCGTAGCGCCGCCGACAGCGTTGGCGAGCCAGAAGCAGAGTGCGCCGACAAGGGCTGCGGCGGGGAGTGTCGTCAACCAGGCGACGGCCATCCGGCCAGCCACGCCCCAGCGGACTTCGGCGCCCTTCTTTCCTAGGCCCGAACCAAGGATCGAGCCGGTGGCGACGTGCGTGGTCGACAGTGCCATGCCCGACACCGACGAAGTCAGGATGATGGCCGCGGATGAAGCCTCGGCAGCCATCCCCTGCGGGGCCTTGATCTCGACGAGGCCCTTGCCGAGGGTGCGGATGATGCGCCAGCCGCCAAGCCAAGTGCCGAGGGCAATCGCTCCGGCACAGGAGAGGACAACCCAGAACGGGAGGCCGTGGGCCACGCTGCTGGCGTCGAGGTGACCGGTCGCGATCAGGGCGAGGGCGATAACACCCATCGTCTTCTGTGCGTCACCGGTGCCGTGAGCGAGGGAGACGAGCGACGCGGAAGCGATCTGGCCGTTCCGGAAGCCCTTCTCCTTCTTGCGGTCGGAGATGCCGTGGGTGATCGCGTAGATCAGGAGCGTGCCGAGGGCGGCGACGATGCAAGCGATGACCGGGGCAAACAGTGCGGGGACCACAATCTTTGCCAGAATGCCGTGCCAGTTGATGCCCGACGAGCCGATGGCCGCGAGGCCGGAACCGATCAGGCCACCGAACAGGGCGTGCGACGAACTCGACGGCAGACCGAACAGCCAGGTGAAGAGATTCCACAGGATGGCACCGATAAGGCCGGCGAAAATAATGATCAACGCCTTGTTGGCGTCGAGCCCGGCGACGAGGTCGCCTTTGTCGTCACCGGATGTTTGCTGAATCTTCAGCACGTCCTTGGTGATGGTTGCCGCAACCTCAACGGAAAGGAACGCGCCGACCAAGTTCAGTATTGCCGACAGACCAACGGCAACCTTGGGCTTGAGGGCGCCCGTGGCGATGGACGTGGCCATAGCGTTGCCGGTGTCGTGAAACCCGTTGGTGAAGTCAAAGCCGAGGGCCGTGACTATCAACAGCACGAGGATGAGCATCTCTGCGGTCATGACCACCACTATGACGGTTCCAGCCTGGTCCGAGTCAAGACGGTGTGACGTAGTCATTAGTCCTCTGACCTGCGGATATCTACATTCAGCTACCTCGTTAACTCAAAGTTCATCTGCTGGTGGGTAACGGGTCACCGGGTGTTGTTAGGTGATTGGGAAGTCCAGGTGGAACGCAGGTGTCCGGCAGGTGAACCGGTGCCGGGCATCCGCGGGTGTTGCGCGTCGTCGGATGGGGATTGAGACGATGTGCCAGAATCGGCCCATGACGCAGATGACGCTGGGAATGCCGATCAATTACGCGGGAGATTTCCGCGAGACCATTGATAACCTCCGTGACTACGAGGGGGTCGGCGTTGGTCGTATCGCGGTTGCCGAGGCCTACACCTTCGACGCCGTCAGCCAGCTTGGCTACATTGCCGCCCGCACCGACACCATGGAGTTGCAGACCGGCATTCTGCCGATGTACTCGCGGACGCCAACCAACCTCGCGATGACGGCGGCCGGCCTCGATTATGTGAGCGGCGGTCGTACGGTTTTGGGTATCGGGGCTTCGGGACCGCAGGTGATTGAGGGCTTTCATGGCGTCAAGTACGACTACCCGCTGGGCCGGGCCCGCGAGAACGCCGAGATTTGCCGCAAGGTGTGGCGTCGTGAACGCCTCGAGCATCGCGGCAAGCACTACCAGTTGCCGCTCACCAAGGAAGACGGTGGCAGTGGCCTCGGTAAGGCACTGAAGATCATCAACCATCCGGTGCGCGACAACATCCCGATGCTCCTTGCCGCTATTGGCCCGAAGAACGTGTCGCTCGCTGCCGAAATGTTTGAGGAACTGCAGCCCTTCCTTTTCCATCCCGATCACGTGGACGCGGCGTTTGGTGAGTCGTTGGCCGAGGGCAAGGCTAAGCGCGATCCGTCGTTGCCGGATCTGAAGATCGTGGTGCAGGCCGTGGTGCTGATTACCGAGGACGCCGACCAGATCGCGAACGCCCAGGCCGCGGTCCGCCACCACACGGCTCTCTACGTGGGCGGCATGGGTGCGCGCGGCAAGAACTTCTACAACGCCCTCGTGCAGCGGTACGGCTACGTCGAAGAGGCCAAGCTGATCCAGGACCTATACCTGGAAGGCCGCAAGGACGAGGCAGCCGCGGCCGTCCCGCAGGAACTGATTGAAGCCATGAGCTTCATTGGCCCGCGCGCCAAGGTTGCCGAGCAGGTCGACCGCTTCCGCGGTAGCGGCGCCAGCGTCATCCTCGGCTCCGCCGTCGCGAGCACCCACAAGCAGCGCGTCGACGACATGGCCGTGATGAAGGAACTCATCGGCTAGGTCGCGCGCCGTCGAGGCTCGTCGAACGTTAATAGTTTCCGTAGCTGCCTGTATCTGGCAGATACGGAAACTATTAGGGCAGCAGCGACACTCCATCCGTTACCCAAGAATGCCGAAAATGCGAATCCGATTCAGGTTCATGGTCGAGAGTTGCCGAAAATGCTCGGTCACAACTTTGGGTTCGGCCTAGTCACGGTGCGAGCGCAGCTTCGACGGCGTCGAGGTTGGCTTCCATGCCTTGACGCCACACGTTGAGGCGGTAGTCGATGATGCGGCCTTCCTTCTCTGGGGTAGCAGCTACGACCGCCGCGAAGGGGGAGTCGCCGTCGCCGGCGCGTGCAAACTGTCGGACGACGCAGCCGTCGCGCGTGGGGTCGACCTCGAATCCCCACGTTGCCCACGAGGCACCGGCGGTGTCAGCGGAGTCGGGGCCGACGGACCACACCCAACGACGACCGTCCTCGAAGTCGACGACCTCCGACAGCGTCGTCCATTCGCCCATCGCGTCGCTGGCGTTGAAGCCACGGAAACGGGCCCCGGGGGCCACACCGTCGGCGCCGTCGATCCATTCGGCGCGCTGCAATTCGCCGTCGACCTGTGTGGGGAGCGCGATGTCGGTGACGAGCGCCCACGCCTGCTCCGGGGTGCACGGCAGATTCCGGCTGACCTGAATGATGGGATTGTCGCGCAAGCGCATGAAGGTCCTCTATTCGTGAGTGAACGACGGTGTCGGACGCCGTCGACTAGCTTTCGTGGTGGCACTGGCACGACGCAGTCGAGTCGCGGCGATAAAGCCGAGTGCCAGGAACAGCGCACCGACGAGCATCGACCAGCGGGTGGCGTCGGCGAATCCGTCAGCCAGCGCGTGGACGGCATCGTTGGTCTGCTCGCCCACCGGACTATGGGTGCCTTCCACACGCAGCATCGAGATGGTCGTGCCCGCCGACTCTCGGGTGGCGTCGGCGAGGTGGTCTGCCTCCGGCCCGGAGATTCCCGCGCTGGTCAACGACGAGGGCAGGGTGATCGCGAGGGCGATGGACAGCGCCGCACCTGAGAAGGCGGTGCCCAACGCCGAACCGACCTGGCGGACAGTGCTCTGCGTGGCCGACCCCTGACCCGAATCGTCGACCGGAACGTCACGCAGCACAGTACTTGTGAGCTGGGCGGACGCGAGCCCGAGGCCCAGACCGTACGCGATCAGCGGGAGCGCAATGATCCAGCCGGAGGTGGTCCCGTGGATTACCAGGACCAGAACTAGCACGCCGATCAGTTCTAAGCCGAGGCCGATGAGGACGGTCGTGGCGGCACCGAACCGGGCGGCGAGATGTCGAGCCAAGGCACCGGAGACGAACGCGCCGACAGCCATCGCCGCCAGCACCAGACCGGCCTCCATCACGTCGAAACCTAGAGCGTTGATGAGGTACAGCGGCAGCGCGAACAGGAGCGCAAATTCGCCGACCGCCACGGTCGTGGCCGTGAGGTTGCCCCACGAGAACGTGGGAAGACGGAACAGTCGAAGATCGAGCAGCGCCGACCGGCCATTCTTGCGGCGGTGGTTCTCCCAGATCAGGAACAGGCCAAGTGCTGCCGCCGCGATAGCGAATGCGACCGGAACAATCGAAATCGCAGCATCGGTGGACCACGTCAAACCAAAGGCGCGGAACTCATTGATCGGTTTCCACCAGCCCAGGTCAGGTCCTTCGATGACCGCGAAAACAAGGGCTCCAAAGGCGATGATGCTCAGCAGCGCGCCGTCGACGTCGGCACCGGGACGGTCGCTGCGGCCCTTCGACTCGGGCACGGTGAAGATCGCCGCTACGGCAACCAAGATGCCCAGCGGCAAGTTCACCAAGAAGATCCAATGCCACGAAGCCCATTGCGTCAGGGCACCACCGGCCAGCGGGCCGATCGCCGCGGCCCCGGAAATCACTGCACCCCAGACGCCGAATGCGGCGGCTCGATACTTGCCGCGGAACACCGTGTTCACCGTCGACAACGTCGACGGCATGATGAACGCAGCACCAACGGCCTGAACGGCGCGGGCCCCGATCAACACGCCCGCAGACCCGGCCGCGGCGGCAAGCAGGCTGCCGCCGACGAAGATCGTGAGGCCAAACAGGAACATTTTCTTCCGGCCCCACCGGTCCGACAGTCGCCCCGTCGATAGCAGCAGCGCAGCCAGCACCACGGCGTAGAGACTGTTCACCCACTGGGCGTCGGTGAGGTCGAGCTTCAGGTCGGCGATGATTACCGGCAGTGCCACACCGACGATCGTGCCGTCGAGGACGATCAGTCCGAGGCCGATGGAGAGGACTGCGAGCCCAATCCATTCGCGGCGTGTCGGCGGCTGAACGATTTCGGCGTTGTCAGATTTATCGCGAACGTCTGACATGTGTCGATTTCAACCCATCGGCGTCGTGTTTTGTGGGATGCCTAGTAGTAGTACGGGTACGCGTCCCAATTTGGGTCACGCTTTTCGAGGAAAGCGTCGCGACCTTCGACGGCCTCGTCGGTCATGTACGCCAGGCGCGTCGCCTCGCCGGCGAACACCTGTTGGCCCATCAGGCCATCGTCGACCAGGTTGAAGGCAAACTTCAGCATGCGTTGCGCGGTCGGCGACTTTGAGTTGATGGCGCGCGCCCATTCGATGGCCGTGTTCTCGAGCTCGGCATGGTCGACAACGCGGTTCACCGCGCCCATCTTGTGCATGGTTTCGGCGTCGTAGGCCTCACCGAGGAAGAAGATTTCGCGGGCAAACTTCTGCCCGACCTGCTTGGCCAGGTAGGCGCTGCCGTAGCCGGCGTCGAAGCTGCCCACGTCGGCGTCGGTCTGCTTGAAGCGCGCATGCTCCCGGGATGCCAACGTCAGGTCGGCGACGGAATGCAGCGAATGCCCGCCACCTGCTGCCCAGCCGTTGACGACGGCAATAACTACCTTCGGCATGGTGCGGATCAGGCGCTGCACTTCGAGGATGTGCAGGCGGCCGCCCTCGGCCTTGACTCGGCCTTCGTCGACGCCGTCGACGGTCGCCGCGGCGACGTCACTGTCGTGGCTGGTGGCGTACTGGTAGCCGCTGCGGCCGCGGATGCGCTGGTCGCCGCCACTGCAGAAGGCCCAACCGCCATCCTTGGTGGACGGGCCGTTGCCGGTCAGCAGAATGGTCCCGACGTCGGGGGAGCGACGTGCGTGATCGAGTGTGCGGTACAACTCGTCGACCGTGTGCGGGCGGAAGGCATTGCGGACGTCGGGGCGGTCGAATGCAATGCGGACGATGCCATTGGCTCGGCCCTCGCCGACGTGCCGGTGATAGGTGATGTCGGTGAGGTTGTCGAAGCCTGCGACGCCCTTCCATTGGGTCGGGTCAAATGGCGATTGTTGCGGTGTCATGCCACCTGACCTTAGTTGCTACCCGGCGTCGCGTTGCCGATGCCGTCGCCAGCGCGGGGGAGAGACAGTCAACAGTGGTCAAGTGATGCTCAATTTCTTAGCACCTTCAGCGGGCATAGTTCCTGTCATGCCGGGTCAAGTGTTAGGTTCGAAAATTGAGTGTTGCTTCATAAATGGGAGCGACTGCCGCACGGATGAAAGCGCATAGACGAATGGAACAGCCGGTTCTGGTGACGCAGCGCGGAGGGGTTGGGCACTTGCTGCTCAACCGCCCGAAGGCGATCAACGCGTTGAACGACGAAATGGTGGCCATCATGGCCGACGCCCTGCGCGCCTGGCGCGACGACGAAGCCATCAAGGCCGTCGTGTTGTCGGGAGCTGGTGAGCGCGGCCTGTGTGCCGGTGGCGACATCGTGTCCATCCACCGCGATGCCACCGCACTGCTCGAGGCCGGTGCAGGCGACGTGGAAGCCGCAGCCTGCCCGTCTGCCGTGTTCTGGCGAGAGGAGTACCAACTGAACTCCGAGATCGCGAAGTACTCGAAGCCCTACGTGGCATTGATGGACGGCATTGTGATGGGCGGCGGTGTTGGCGTCTCCGCGCATGCCAACACACGCATCGTCACCGACCGCACACGTCTCGCCATGCCTGAGACCGGCATCGGCTTCGTCCCCGACGTCGGCGGAACCCACCTGCTGGCGCACATCGTCGACAACTTTGGCATCTACCTCGGCCTCACTTCCGCGTCGATCAACGGTGCCGATGCCATCGCGCTCGGCCTCGCCGACCACTATGTTCTGGGTGCTGACCTGGAAGCGTTCGTCGCCGCGATTGCCGACACCTCGCTCGACGAAGCGTTAGCCACCTACGCGCAAACGCCACCCGAGTCTGAGCTGTACGCCCAGCGAGACTGGCTCCGCGAGGCCTTCGCCGCCGACACCGTCGCCGAGATCATCGCCCGGTGCGAGGCTGTTGGAAACGAAGCCGCAACCAAGGCCGCCGCCGCGATGGCTGGCAAGAGTCCGACCACGCTCTCGGTCACACTGCGCGCCCTGCGCGAGCCTCTCGACACCCTCGACGAGACTTTGCACCGCGAGTACCGCGTCTCGCTACGGTGCATCCGCAACCACGACATGGCCGAGGGAATCCGTGCGCAGGTCATCGACAAGGACCGCAACCCCACCTGGGAACCGGCCACCCTCGACGCCGTGAACACCAGCGACGTCGATGGCTACTTTGCTCCGCTCGCCGACGGCCTGGAACTCGTCATCACCAACCCGTAAGACCTCCCCGACCAACCGCATTGGAGACCCCATGACCGACTACAGCACCATCCTCACCGAGACCGACGGCCGCGTCGCGGTCATCACCCTGAACCGCCCCAAGGCGCTCAACGCCCTGAACACGGAACTTATGGGTGAGGTCGTTGACGCAGTTCGCGGATTCGACGCCGACGCAGGCATCGGCGCCATCGTGATCGCCGGCAGTGAAAAGGCCTTCGCCGCAGGTGCCGACATCAAGGAAATGCAGTCTAAGAGCTTCGCCGACGTCACCGGTGAGCAGTTCTTCGCCGCGTGGGACGAACTGTCCCGCGCTCGCACCCCGATCATCGCAGCCGTGTCCGGCTACGCCCTTGGCGGCGGCTGCGAGCTCGCCATGCTCTGCGACATCATCATCGCAGGCGACACCGCTCGCTTCGGTCAGCCCGAAATCAATCTAGGCGTGATCCCCGGTATTGGCGGCTCGCAGCGCCTTACCCGCGCCATCGGCAAGGCCAAGGCTATGGACCTGATCCTTACCGGCCGCCAGATGAAGGTCGACGAAGCTGAGCGTCTCGGCCTCGTCTCGCGCGTTGTCCCGAAGGAAGACGTCGTCGCGACGGCCCGCGAGGTCGCGGCAACCATCGCGAGCAAGTCGTTCATCGCGTCGTCGTACGGCAAGGAAGCAGTTAACCGCGCCTACGAGTCGAGTCTGACCGAAGGCGTCCGCGCCGAACGCAGCCTCTTCTACTCGTTGTTCGCCACCGAAGACCAAGCCGAAGGTATGGCGGCCTTCACCGAGAAGCGCGAACCGACCTTCACTCACCGCTAAGACGATGAAACCGGTTGGGGGCAAGAGTGAGCGGACCCGCAGCGCCGTGCGCGCTGCGGCCGCCGCCTGCTTTGCCGACTCCGGGTTCCAGGCGGCGACGACCGCCGAGATTGCCCGCCGCGCCGGGGTCTCCGAAGGCACCGTGTTTGTGCATTACGCCAGCAAGCTGGGGTTACTGACTGCTGTCACCGTCGACTTCTATGACGCGATACAGCAGCGGGGGGCCACCGTCGTCGCCGAATCCGAGGCGACTCCCACTGAGCGGCTGCGCCGCTTGGTCCACGACTGGTGCGAAGTTATGACACG
Source organism: Gordonia sp. 34D (assembly GCF_056682775.1). Classification (NCBI taxonomy): domain Bacteria; kingdom Bacillati; phylum Actinomycetota; class Actinomycetes; order Mycobacteriales; family Gordoniaceae; genus Gordonia; species Gordonia sp. 34D. The sequence goes on from NZ_CM155293.1 coordinate 3,664,227, forward strand.
TGAGTGGCCGCTCGTTCAGGTCTTCATCCACACCGCGCAAGCGTTCCCCGGGACCGAACTTGCGACGGTCGTTATTGAGTCGAACAGGCAGTACACGCGGCTGTATGCGGCGGTCATCGATGAGATGAAAGCCGCGGGCGAGATGGACCCGGCACTGCCGACCGCGCTGGTCCGAGACATGATCTTCGGAACCCTAGAGCACAGCGCACGCGGACAAATGTATGCCGGTCGCACCGTGCACACGGCCGGTGTAGGACGGCAAATCGTCGACCTCGTGATAGGAACGGGAAAGGCGTCGGACAACCGGCTGGCGACAATCGAGTCGAAAATTGACCGGCTTCTGGAACTCCAGGATCGGTGAGCGGACGCCGACTGCAGAGCATGTCGGCGCTAGAAGATACGGTGAGACTATGAAGGGTGCGCCCGAGCAAGACTGGAATGTCCCGGCCAATGAACGTTCACGGCACGAGGGCGGCTTCCGAGCCGATTTTGAAGTGACCACCGAGATCGGTGGCCCCCATTACGGGGAGATGATCGAGCAGGTTCGCACCCTGATGGATAAAGTGCGCTACGCCGCGCCGTCGCCCGAATTGGCTGACGAGGTGATCGCGAACCTTCGGGGCCTCAACGAAAAGCTTGACGCGGTTGCCGTCGATGAATGGACCACGCCGTCGGGTACCCGGATCGATTTGCCGTCGCGCGGCAACATCACGCTGCCGCCGTACGAGATCATTGACGGTGGCCCCGACGGGGTACATGCCGCGGTCACTTTCCGTCGGTTCCACCTGGGCGGCAACGGCGTCGCGCACGGTGGCCACGTGGCGGTTGCGTTCGACGATCTCGGTGGCATGGCGGCGGCGCTTAAGTTGCGCGGCGTCGCACGCACGGCATATCTGACCGTGCAGTATCGGTCGCTGACACCGCTCGACAAACCCCTCGACTTGCGCGTCTGGGTGGACCGCTTCGAAGGACGCAAGTACTACGTCGTAGGCACCATCCACGACGGCGACCGCCTTTGCGCCGAAGTCGACGCCCTCTTTATCGCACTCAAGCCGGGCCAAGCCTAGCTCCGGCGCGACACCCCTCCCCGCCCGTTCTCGCATGATGCGTCGATTCCCGCACTATGTCCGACATAGTGCGGGAATCGACGCATCATGCGAGAACGGCTTGGGGGCGGGTGTGCGTGTGGGGCGGGGTTACTTCAGTTCGTGGGCTTCGACGACGAAGCCTGCGGTCTGCAAGCGGTCGATGAGGGCGTCGCCCATGGCGACGGCGGGGGTTAAGACGCCCTTCCGGTCGGGGAGACGGTCGCGGTCGAGCGCCAACGCCAGGGCGCTCTGGCCCAGCATCACGGCGGTCGCCTTGTAGCCGGGGTCGCCGTGCGCGCGCATCTGCGAGCGGTAACGGCGGCCCGACGTGGTGGTCGTGAACGTTTGGGTCGCGAAATTGCCTGTCTCGCGGGACTTTTCGCTCGGACCGGTGCCGGGCTTCGGCAGCACCATGTCCATCACCTTGCGAGTCGGGGCAAAGCTCATCGCGCCCAAAAAGCCGCCAATGCCGACCGTCACCACACCGGCGAGCGCCGCCGACACGCCGCGAACACCGCCGACCGACATCGTCTCCTGGTAGCGGAAGCCGTCGCCGTAGGCACCGTCGAGCAAAAAGTTCGACCGCCGAACCACTCGCGTGTTGTACGACGCCATGAAGAACGGGGCGAGGGTGCCGCGCAAGCTGGGATCGACCTTTTTCGCATCAACCGGACTAATGTCGCTTGGCTCAGAATTGATGCCGGCGCGCGGCGTTTCGCCAGCGTCGCCCGACAGCGCCTGCGGATTCATAATCAGGTGCCGCATCTCGGTGTCCTTAGCGAGTTCGGCAATCACCCGCATCGAATCGACGGTTCCGCCGGACACGCCGCCGCGCAACGACGTGACAACCATGGTGGTGTCGGTCATCTCGCCCGCGCCGTCCTCGGCGATGGTGCGGTGCAGCAGGTAGGCGCCCAAATCCGAGGGGATCGAGTCGAAACCGCACGAGTGCACAATGCGCGCGCCCGTCGCGGTCGCAATCTCATCGGCCTTGTCGATTGAATACCGAACGAAAGGGACCTCGCCCGTCAGATCCACATAGTCGGTCCCTGCGGTAGCTGCCGCAATCACCAAGTTTTCGCCATACCGCAGGTACGGACCCACCGTGGTGCACACGACCTGCGTGCGTTCGCACATCGCGTCGAGCGACGACGGGGACTCCGAGTCAGCAACGATCAGCGGCCATTCGCGCGCCGCCGGGCCGAGTCGTCGTCGGACCGCCGCCAGCTTCGTTTCAGACCTGCCAGCCAGCGCGATCTTGGTGCCCGCTGGCGCCCGGTCGGCCAAGTGCTGAGCGGTCAGTTCGCCAACAAAACCGGTGGCTCCATAAACGACGATGTCGAATTCGCGACTCATGGGATTGACCCTACTGTGAAGTAGTCCACAGAATCGACCGACCGCGTGCGGGAAGGCACGTCAGTTGCGGGCCCAGCCGAGTGAAAAAGCGGCGAACGGCTTGGGTGCGGCTTCGGCATAGAACGAATCGAGATCGACTACCTCCCAGCCGGATTCGCCAATCATCTCGGGAATGTCACGGGTCAAGTGGCAGCCGCCACCCAACTTTTTCTGCACTGGCTCAAGCCGACGCTGCCAGCGTCGAACCCCCGCCTCCGGCGCCCGACCGTGCTCCAGAAAAGCCAAGACCCCACCGGGTTTGACGACTCGTCGCAGCTCAGCGAGGGCCGCGGGAAGGTCGGGGATGGTGCACATGGTGAACGTCGACAGCGCTGAATCGAACGTGTTGTCGTCGAAGGGGAGACGCTGCCCGTCCAGCCCGGCCCGTTCGATCGGAATATTCGATGTCGCGACCCGCTTGGTGCCAAGCCGCCAGCCTCCATCGCTCGGTTCCACCGCCGACACACGCGTCACCGCCGCCGGGTACTGGCCGACGTTGAATCCCGAGCCAAATCCGATCTCCACCACTTCGCCCGTGAGCGGTGCGCACGCCTGTCGCCGGAGTTTGTTCATGCCCGGCATCCCGCACGTTTTGGTGATGATTCGGGGGAGGACGTGCTCGGAGTAAATGCCCATGTGTCCAGCCTAGTGCGGTCGACACCTAGGCTCTAGGACATGAATCCGTCCACTCTGCAGGCTCGCGTGATCGTCGACGAACTGATCCGCGGCGGCGTCACCGAAGCCGTCCTGTGCCCCGGATCGCGCAATGCGCCGCTCGCCTTCGCCCTGCACGCCGCCGATGCCCAGGGGCGGTTGCGACTGCATGTGCGCATCGACGAACGGTCGGCCGGGTACCTCGCCCTCGGTCTCGCCGTCGCCTCCCGACACCCGGTGCCGATCGTCATGACCTCGGGTACCGCCGTCGCGAACATGGGCCCCGCCGTCTTCGAGGCGAACTACGCGCGCGTGCCGCTGGTCGTGATCAGCGCCAACCGGCCCTACGAACTCCTGGGTTCCGGTGCCAACCAGACCATCGAACAGTTCGGCATGTTCGGCACGCAGGTCCGGGCAGCCATCAGCCTCGGACTCGCCGAAGAAGACCTCGACACCAACTCGCAATGGCGGTCGGCGGTCGGACGCGTCCTCGCCTCGGCTCGCGGTGCCCGCACCGGCAACCCCGGACCCGTCCAATTCGACATCCCGCTGCGCGAACCCCTCATTCCCGACGTCGACGACGACCCCGGTACCGACCTCGCAGTCGCCGACGGTGGCCGGTTCGCCGGTCGACCCGGGGATGCACCGTGGACCATGTCGCCGGTCGGCAAACTCGATATCCCGCTCGAGATCGACCTGTCACGCGACACCGTCGTCGTCTCCGGGCATGGTGCGGGCGTACACCCCGAACTCGCGGCGCTACCGACGGTCGCCGAACCGACCGCCCCCCATCCGGAGAATCCGCTGCATCCGCTGGCGCTGGGAAAGCTCAAACCGCAGCAGGCGATCATCTGCGGGCGCCCCACCCTGCACCGTTCCGTGTCGAGGCTGCTCGCCGATCCGGCCGTCGATGTATATGCGCTCACCACTGGGCCGCGCTGGCCCGATGTGTCCGGCAATGTCTGCGCCACCGGCACTCGCGCCATCGCAACTAACGATCCGACACCCGACTGGCTCGGGCACACGGCGGAGCTCGGCGGGTCAGTCGACGCCGCCGTCGCCGCCGAACTCGACGCCACCGCCGAGGTCACCGGACTGCACGTGGCGCATGCCGTGGCCGCCGCAATGCGCCCCGGAGACTCCCTGGTCTTGGGGGCGTCGAACCCGATCCGCGACGTCGCACTCGCCGGACGAGTCGACCCGGCCGTCAAGGTGATGTCGAACCGGGGCGTCGCAGGCATCGACGGCACAAACGCCACCGCAATCGGTGCTGCCCTCGCCAGCGGCAGTCGTACCGTCGCACTCATGGGCGACCTCACGTTTATCCACGACGCCACCGGACTCATCATCGGACCCGACGAGCCGCGCCCCGCCGACCTGCGGATCGTCGTCGCGAACGACGATGGCGGAGGCATTTTCGCGCTCCTCGAACAGGGGGATCCCCGATTCGCGCGGGATGCCTACCTCGGCGTGTACGACCGCATTTTCGGGACACCGCACCGCACCGACCTCGCCGCCATGTGTGTCGGTTTCAATATCGGTTACCGCGTCGCGAGGATCGACGAACTTCCCGGGGTCCTCGCTGAGCCCGCACCTGCGGGCGGCATCGAAGTGGTGGAAGTCCGGACCAGCCGCGACGGCCTGCGGCAATTGCATGCGCGCATCGCTGCACGACTTCCCGAGGCTTCCGACTACCCTGGGCAACCATGACTCGTATCGTGCAGCGGCGCGTTCAGATCGCGCTGGCCGCGCTCGGTGTCATCGTGACCCTGATTGGCACGGTGATCATCGTCGGCGCTTACCGCAATGATGCGAAGATCGACGCCAACAAAGCAACGGCCGTCGCCGACGTCATCTCCGCCGACCGGCTGCACGCGGCCGTCAACTTCGTGACGCCGGACGGGGTCCTCCGCAACCCAAAACTTGGACTCCTGTACCCGACGCAGCTATCGACCGGGCAGCGGATTCTCGTCGACTACGACATGACCGACCCCGATAACCTGGCGCGTCCCGTCGGACGTGATGCGAGCCTGGCGCTACTACCTGCGCTCTCGGTCATCGCCGCCGGGTGGGTGCTGGTGATTCTGCTTATGGTTGGGGTGGCCGAGACCGGTCGTCGCAGCCGCCGCGTTTAGGCTGGAGACCATGACTGACAGCACTGACGGCCAGATCCACGACGGCCAGATCCACGACGGGGGCGCAGGTACCCGCGCGAGCCTCGACAAGGAGCCGTCCGAGGTTGCCGAGATGTTCGACGGTGTCGCTCGCCGCTACGACATCACTAACACGGTGCTGTCGTTTGGGCAGGACCGTCGCTGGCGTCGGGCCACGCGCCGCACGCTGGACTTGAAGCCGCGCGACATTGTCCTCGACCTCGCTGCGGGAACCGCCGTCTCGACCGTCGAACTCGCATCGTCGGGTGCCACCTGCATTGCCGCCGATTTCTCGCTCGGCATGCTGCGCGCCGGCGCCAAGCGCGACGTCCCGAAGGTCGCCGCCGACGCCCAGCACCTCCCGTTCGCGGACAATTCGTTCGACGCCGCGACCATCTCGTTCGGCCTGCGCAACGTCAACGATGTGCCGCTGGCGCTCTCGGAACTCGGTCGCGTCCTCAAACCGGGCGGTCGCCTCGTGATCTGCGAGTTCTCGACGCCCACCATGAAGGCGTTCCGCAAGGTCTACATGGAGTACCTGATGAAGGCGCTCCCGTCGGTATCGACCGCCGTCTCCAGCAACCCGGCCGCATACGTGTACCTCGCCGAGTCGATCCGGGCATGGCCCGATCAGGCAGGTCTCGCCAAGCTCATCGCCAACGCCGGCTTCGAGGACGTCGCCTGGGAAAACCAGACCGGCGGCATCGTCGCGATCCACAAGGGCATCAAGAAAGCCTAGGCAACAAAAGCCTAGGTAAACGGGGGACGGTTCTCGAGCCCCGACGTCACCCGCCCGGCACTGCGCCAGGCGCGGGCAATCAGGTCGGCGTCGTCGGCCGTCAGCAGGTTGCCCATCACGCGCACCACCGTCGACATCAGTTTCGCCGAACGAATGCCGGGGCGACCCAAGATCGGCACCGTTTGCGGCATGGTCAGCAGTCCCGCGGCCCGACGTGCTGCGGCGAACGCGGTGCCATACTCGGCGCGCAACAGGGCTGGCCAGGCGTCGGTGAAATCATTCTGGGCGGTCAGCATGTCGATAGCCATCGTCGCGGTCTCCAACGCATAGTCGATGCCCTCGCCGTTAAGGGGGTTCACACAGGCTGCGGCGTCGCCGATCAGCATCCAGTTGGCACCGGCGATTCCGCTGACCGCGCCGCCCATCGGCAGCATTGCCGACGCAATCGCGCGAGGCGGCGAGGTGAGCTGCCAATCGTCGGACACCATCGCGGCGTAATGCTCCACGATTGGCCGCAGCGCCATCGACGCCGGGCGTTTGGCGGTGGCCAGTGCGCCAACGCCGACATTCACAGTGCCGTTACCCAGCGGGAACACCCAGCCATAGCCGGGCAACAATGCGCCCTGCGGGTCGCGCAGCTCCAGGTGCGAGCCCATCCATGCCGAATCGGCCAAATCCGAATCGACGTACGAGCGGGCCGCGACCGCGTAGGCGGTATCGCGATGCCACGTCCGTCCCAAAGACTTGCCCAATGCCGACCGCACCCCGTCGGCGACGATCACATGTTTAGCTTTGATTTGCTTGCGCTGACTGTTGTGCACGAGGGTCACTGACTCGATCCGGCCACCAACCAGTTGCGCGCCGATCGCTTTGGCGCCCGACAGCATTCGGGCACCCTGTCCGACCGCGAACTGTCGGATTGCGTCGTCGAGTTCCGTGCGGGCGATGGCACTGCCGTAATGCCCGAAATGATCCGCCCCCGGCCAGTCGACGCGCTGTCGGACACCCCAACCGTTGAGTTCCAGTCCGCGGATGCGGGGACGGTCGTCGAGCAGGCTGCTCATCCCGAGTTTGTGCAGGCCCGCGACTGCGCGCGGGGTGAGGCCGTCGCCGCAGGTCTTGTCGCGCGGGAAGTGTGCGGCGTCGATCAATAGGACGTCGACACCACGCGCTGCGGCCTGCGCGGCGGCTGCCGAACCTGCTGGTCCGGCACCCACCACGAGGAGGTCTGCGGAATCGTCAATGGCCTCGCCGGGCGTTGCGCTGGTCACCCGACAAGTATGTCTGTCGTGGGTAGCAGTTACGCTTCTGGTGTCGCCGAACGACGAATCCACGCCGTTCGGATCACCGATGGGATTGGGCCAAACACGTGAAGTCCACTTTTGCCGGACTGGATCTCGGGACCGGCGAGTTCGCCGATCAGGTGCAGGAGTCGCTGCAGCGGGTCGAGGATCTGCTGATCAGTGAGCTGTCGTCTGGCGACGACATTCTGGTCGAAGCCGCAACGCACCTCGCGAAAGCGGGCGGTAAGCGATTCCGGCCGATGTTCGCGATCTTGTCGTCGCACTTTGGTCCGCAGCCGGGCTCCGAGGAGGTCATTACCTCCGCGACGGTCCTGGAAATGACCCACCTGGCGACGCTCTATCACGATGACGTGATGGACGAAGCCCCGTTGCGTCGCGGCGCACCCTCGGCCAACGCCCGATGGTCGAACTCGATCGCGATCCTCGCTGGCGACTTCCTGTTTGCCCGCGCCTCGCGCCTGGTTTCGACGTTGGGCCCGGAAGCGGTGCGGATCATCGCCGATACGTTCGCCGAACTCATCACCGGGCAGATGCGGGAAACCGTCGGTGTGACCGCCGGTGCCGATCCCGTCGAGCACTATCTGAAGGTCGTGTGGGAAAAGACGGGCTCGTTGATCGCGACGGCTGGCCGCTTTGGTGCCTTCACCGCCGGGGCAGACGAAAAGACCGTCGAGACGCTGGCTCGGCTAGGCGACGTCGTTGGCACGGCCTTCCAGGTGTCCGACGACCTCATCGACATTGCGTCGGTGACGGGCGAATCGGGAAAGACTCCGGGAACGGACCTGCGCGAGGGCGTTCACACGCTACCGGTGCTGTTCGCTTTGGCCGGCCAAGGCGCAACCGAGGATCGTCTCCGGGAACTACTCGTCGACGCCGAGACCGGCGCGGCACGCGCCCTGGTCGATGATGCCGAGGTCGACGAAGCGCTGCATCTGCTGGTGAACTCCGAGGGCATGAAGCAAGCGCAAGTTCGTCTAGAACAGATGGCTGCCGAGGCCGACGAACTCCTGGCACGCTTGCCCGCAGGCCCGGCAAACGATGCCTTCGGCGCGCTGGTTCGCTACACCGTCGACCGCGTGGGCTAAGTTCGGTTACGTCTGCGCCGGAATCGGACCTAGTTCACGTAATATCCGCAACAGCTACGTGGGTTGTTGTTGGTTTGCTGGAACTTCCCGGCGCATCGGCGCGTTTGTCGTAGTGAACCTGTTTCCCTAGACAGTGAGGTCCTCTTGAACTTCAATGGGCTCAAGACCGCGGCACTGATGGGCTTGATGTCGGCGATCATCGTCGGCATTGGAGCGCTCTTCAGGAATCCGACGATCCTAGTGTTTTCGGTGTTGCTCGCCATCGGAACAAATGCCTACGCCTACTTCAACAGCGCCAAGCTGTCGTTGCGTGCCATGCATGCCCAACCGGTGACCGAAGTGCAAGCGCCAGCGTTGTACGGAATTGTCCGCGACCTCGCGACGCAAGCACGACAGCCAATGCCTGCCCTGTACATCAGCCCCACCGAGTCGCCGAATGCGTTCGCGACCGGACGCAACCCGAAGAATGCGGCCGTCTGCTGTACGACGGGGATCATGGACCTGCTCGACGAACGGGAGCTCCGTGCGGTCCTCGGCCATGAGCTGTCGCATGTGTACAACCGAGATATCCTGATTAGCTCGGTCGCCGGTGCCATGGCCGCGGTGATCAGCGCTTTGGCCAATATGGCCATGTGGATGGGTGCCTTTGGAGGTAACCGCGGCAACGGTCCCAACCCGCTGGCGATGATTCTGATTGCGATCCTCGGCCCGGTCGCGGCCATGGTGATCCAGATGTCGGTATCGCGGGCGCGCGAGTTCCAAGCGGACGCATCCGGTGCCGAACTCACCGGCGATCCGTTGGCCCTGGCGTCGGCGTTGTCGAAAATCTCCGGCGGGATTGCGGCCGCGCCGCTGCCGCCGACGCCGGAGTTGGCGAATCAGTCGCACATGATGATCGAGAGCCCTTTCCGTGCGGGCGAGAAGATGTCGAAGCTGTTCTCGACGCACCCGCCGACCGCGGAGCGCATTGCGCGGCTACAGGAAATGGCCCGCAACGGCGGCCAGCGGAACTGATCGGCGTTACTGCGCGTCGTCGTCGTTGAGGAGCCGTTGAGCTTTACGTCTGGCCGCCCAACGCGCGCCAGTGACCGCCCCAATCATGCCGAGGACGCCGCCGATGAGGCCGCCAGTGACGGAGTTGCCGCGACCGATTTCGGTCAGGACCGCCACGGTCATTGAGATGGCGCACACGCCAAAATAGACGCCGATGAGGGTGGCTCGAAGCCATGACGAGCCGCCGTAGGCGAGGAGGTTGGCGTCAACGTCGCGAGCCTTGCAATACCGTTGCCACTCCATCGACGGGATGATCAGCGCGAGGAATAGCACCAGCGTGACCCACCAGGGGACAAACCAGGCGATGACGGCGGCCGCTGTCCACAACACGATGGTCGCGAGCACGAACACGTAGGCGTAGGCCTCAAGCATCACCGAGCGTTCGCGTTCGTCGCCCCAGGCGTCGCTGGACTTGCCGAGTAGTAGGCCTGGCAGGGTTGTGGTGGATCCAGCAGGGCGTGCGGTCATCGGTCTTCCTCCGGTAGTGGAAAGAGTTCTTCGACTGTGCTTGCCAACGAACGAGCAATTCGGATCGCCAGATAGACCGACGGCGAGTAGTCGCCGCGTTCCAGGGAGACGATCGTCTGCCGACTGACCCCCACGGCGGTGGCAAGGTCGGCCTGTCGCATTCCCGCACGGGTGCGTGCGGCCTTCACCGGGGTGTCGTCGGACATGATTGAAGTCAAGTCCACTTGTCACAAGATGTCAAGGATCTTTGACATTTGGGTTCGTCGTCCCGGCGGATCTGCGCTTTTCTGTCACATTCGCAGCCCAGAAATAAGCCAAACCGTCGCCGATCGAGGTGATCGGTGACGGTTTGGTCGAATCGTGACAGAAAAGCGGAACATGCCGCTGGGGAGAGGCCCGGGAAGAGGGCCGGGAAACGGCGCGGGGAGGGGCGGGGTGAGCTAGCGGTAGTTGACGAACTGGAGGGCGATGCCGAAGTCTTCGCCCTTGAGGAGGGCGATGATGGCCTGGAGGTCGTCGCGCTTCTTCGACGAGACGCGGAGTTCGTCGCCCTGAATCTGTGCCTTGACGCCCTTGGGGCCCTCGTCGCGGATCTTCTTCGAAATCTTCTTGGCGTGTTCGGAGTCGATGCCCTGAACGATGTCGCCGGAAATCTTGTAAACCTTGCCGGAGCCGACCGGCTCGCCAGCGTCGAACGCCTTGAGGGAAATGTCGCGGCGGATCAGCTTCTCCTTGAAGACCTCGAGGGCGGCCACGGCGCGCTCCTCGGAGTCGGAGGTGATGACGATCTTCTCCTCGCCGGACCAGTCGATGCCGGTGTTGGTGCCGCGGAAGTCGTACCGCTGCGAAAGTTCCTTGCCCGCTTGATTGAGGGCGTTGTCGACCTCCTGGCGGTCGACCTTGCTTACGACGTCAAACGAAGAATCAGCCATAGCCCCACACTATCAGTGCGCTGAGCAGCCGGTTTGCATGTACCGGGGGAGGTCGTTGTATTCTGATTCCCGTTGCTTTCGCCAGCACTCAGACCGCGTCTGTGTGACTGTCGAACGTAGCGAATCGGCAGATTGCCCGAGCGGCCAAAGGGAGCGGATTGTAAATCCGTCGCGCAAGCTACGAAGGTTCGAATCCTTCATCTGCCACTGCGAGCTACACGCTGCGCAAGTGGGTTAACCAGTTGTTTTGGTTATTCCCGATGCCTGTGTGTAACCTCGTTGAGGCTCAACGATCACAGATGAATCCCCCGCTGGGACAATTCTGAGGTCAGATGTTCGCCCCCTTAGCTCAGTCGGTAGAGCGTTTCCATGGTAAGGAAAAGGTCGACGGTTCGATTCCGTCAGGGGGCTCGCTTAGCCGGTCACTAAATGGTGCCGGTTGATCAGGGCGGTGTAGCTCAGCTGGTTAGAGCGCACGACTCATAATCGTGAGGTCGGGGGATCGAGTCCCCCCACCGCTACACAAACCGCTTACGCTGGTGGGACTACGGACCTTAAAGCGTGGGACCGAAGAACTGCAAGACGCGAAAGTAGGCAACAAAGTGGCTTCCTCAACGGATGTACGGCCGAAGATCACCTTGGCATGCGAGGTGTGCAAGCACCGCAACTACATCACCAAGAAGAATCGTCGTAACGACCCCGACCGTCTCGAGCTGAAGAAGTTCTGCCCGAACTGCGGAACGCACCAGGCTCACAAGGAGTCGCGCTAGCGCGCAGGTCGCCTTGCGACCATAAATAACTTTACTAAGCGGGGCGCCTCACAAGTGTGAGGTGCCTCGCTTATTTTCCTTTGACACCCCTAAAGGGTGTTCAATCTTGGACGAGCCATTGTCAGTTGAACGAAGGGTTCGTTGACTGTGGTGGATGCGGCACGGTGTGCCGCCGGAGAGGTTTAGAGATGACGGCTGTTGCCGATTCAATTGAAGGTGTTGAGCTCGACGAACTGATCGCGGATCTCGAGCCGGGCAAGATGTCCCCCGAAGAGGTGGGCGAGCACACCAAGTCGCTCGTTGGCTACACCTACACGGTCGACGACTACTACGAGGTCGGCCGCCAGGAAATCCGCAAGTACGCGCGAGCAGTGCAGGACGACCACCCGATCTTCTGGGACGAGACGGCCGCCGCCGAACATGGGCACGCAACCATGATCGCGCCGCCGACCTTCGTCGCGGTGTTGGGCTTGATCGCCCAGCGTCGACTGTTCGACGACATCATCACCGGCTACGACATGTGGCAGATCATGCAGACAGATCAGCGAATCATCTACCACCAACCGATTAAGGTCGGCGACCGCCTGGTGTGCGATGTCTCGCTGGAATCGTTCCGCCAGTCGATGGGTGCTGACCTCCTGGTGACCAAGAACGTGATCTGGAACCAGTACGACGAACCGGTGATGACCACCTTCACCTCGATCGTGGCGCGCGCCTCCGTTGAGGTTGACGAAGAACTCGTCGCCAAGCTCAACGCGGTCATGATGCAGGTCGATTCGGAGCCGGTCATCGGCCAGACTGTGCACGGCCCGTTTGACCGTTACAACGACCCCGACCCGTCAACTGAGCCCAAGGCTTACGGTGCGATCAACTTCGACACCCTCGAAGTTGGCCAGGAACTGCCCGTCGTGACCAAAACCCTCACCCTGGGCAACTTGACGAATTACGCCGGCGTCGCCAGCGATCCCAACCCGATTCACTTCTCACCCGAAGTGGCCGCGACTGTTGGGCTCGATAGCGTCGTGGCTCACGGCATGCAGACCATGGGGCTGGGAGCCAGCGTTCTCGGTGCCTTCGTCGGCGATCCCGCCGCTATTCACGAGTACAACGTTCGCTTCACGTCGCCGGTGTACGTGCCGGCGGTCGGGACTGCGGAGGTTGAGTTCAGTGGCAAGATCAAGTCCCTCGACCCGGTGACCCGTCGCGGTGTGATTGCACTCGTCGGCAAGCAGGACGGGCGTAAAATCTTTGGTCGTGCACAGGCAATGGTTCAGTTCAACTAGCCAAGGCGGTCGCCGAAGATCAGGGCGAGTTGGGGTGAGTGGCAGCTTTGCTCTACACTCGTTTGAGTCTGATGCTTCTAGACTTGCGCGCTGCCTGAGGGTGGCGCGTTGGTCTTGTTAGGGTTAGACCACCAGCGAGAGCCGACGGGCACTCGCAAAGGGGCGTGGCTCAATTGGTAGAGCAGCGGTCTCCAAAACCGCAGGTTGCAGGTTCGAGTCCTGTCGCCCCTGCCCACGAGGGCACTAGCAGACGAAGGGATCGGTGATGAAGATGGCCAGGCGTGATCGCAAGGCTTCTTCAGACGTCAACGACGATCTGGCGGTCGACGACGTCGATTTGTCCGATGCCTCGGATTTACGTCCGAGCGGTAAGCGCTCGGCGCGTGGCCGACGGAATGCAGGTGCCGGTTCGACGACTGCGGTCGCCGAGCGCACGACCGAGTCCACCGCGACGGATACCGGTGCCAGCCGGAACCCGTTCGTGCGGATCTGGATCTTCCTCAAGCAGGTTGTTTCAGAAATGCGCAAGGTGGTGTGGCCGACCCGCAGTGAGCTGGTCAACTACTCCATCGCAGTGCTGGTGTTCGTCGTTTTGATTACGGCGTTGATCGCGGGACTGGACATCGGGTTTGCAAAGCTGACCCTGCTGGTGTTCGGCTGATAAGGCAACTACCTCGGGCTTGCAGCCCGAAGTGACCAATGAAGGAGCGTGGGGCAGTGAGCACCCCGGAGAATGAGATCGAATCGCCGGAGATCGGTGACGAGACCCCCGAGGCCACGCAGGCGGATATCGCGGAGACCGTAGCTGACGAAGCTGCGCCCGAAGTCGTCGATCCGGTCGCAAAGCTGCGGGCCGAACTGCGTCGCCTCCCTGGCGAGTGGTACGTCGTGCACTCGTACGCGGGCTACGAGAACAAGGTCAAGACCAACCTCGAAACCCGTGTCCAGAACTTGGATGTCGGCGACTACATCTTCCAGGTCGAAGTTCCGATCGAAGAAGTCACCGAAATCAAGAATGGCCAGCAGAAGAAGGTCAACCGCAAGGTTCTGCCGGGCTACATCCTGGTGCGCATGGAACTCAACGACGAATCGTGGAGCGCCGTCCGCAACACCCCGGGTGTTACCGGCTTCATCGGCATGACGACCTCGCGTCCGTCGCCGCTGACCATCAAGGAAGTCGTTCAGTTCCTGATGCCGCGCGCAGAAGTCCGCAAGGCCGAGGCCGCCAAGGCTGCCGCCGCCGCGGGCGAAAGTGTTGAGGCTGCCGCAGCTGCTGCCGGAAACCTCGTCGAGGTCGATTTCGAGATCGGCGAATCGGTCACCGTCATGGACGGCCCGTTCGCTACGCTCCCGGCGTCGATCAGCGAGGTCAACACAGAGCAGCGCAAGGTGAAGGTGCTCGTCTCGATCTTCGGCCGCGAAACCCCGGTCGAGCTCGGGTTTAACCAGGTGGAGAAGCTCTAACACAGAGTTGCCCACACCATTGGCCGCGGCCGCGCGCCGCGCCATCGAAGAGACTTCCGCGTATCCAGCGTGCGCGGATTTGTAGGAAAAAGGATTTTAGGATGCCTCCTAAGAAGAAGAAGATCTCCGGAATCATCAAGCTCCAGATTCAGGCAGGCCAGGCCAACCCGGCCCCGCCCGTGGGTCCGGCGCTCGGTCAGCACGGCGTGAACATCATGGAGTTCTGCAAGGCGTACAACGCCGCGACGGAATCCCAGCGTGGAAACGTCATCCCGGTCGAGATCTTCGTTTACGAAGACCGTTCGTTCGACTTCAAGCTCAAGACCCCGCCAGCAGCCAAGCTGCTGCTGAAGGCTGCGAACTTGCAGAAGGGTTCGGGCGAGCCGCACACCAACAAGGTCGGCAAGGTCACCATGGATCAGGTGCGCGAAATCGCCAAGACCAAGACCGAAGACCTCAACGCCAACGACATCGACGCCGCCGCGAAAATCATCGCCGGTACCGCGCGCTCGATGGGCATCACCGTCGAAGGCTGATCTTTCCCGATCAGTTTGACCCCGTGGGAGGGCCGCGCTCGGCCCACTAACCACTAACTCCCCGTGCATGCGGGAGAGAAGGAACAGAGCATGAGCAAGAAGAGCAAGGCCTACCGGGCCGCCGCTGAAAAGATCGATCGCGACAACCTGTACAGCCCGCTGGAGGCTGTGGCACTCGCGAAAGAGACGTCGTCGAAGAACACTGACGCGACCGTTGAGGTTGCTGTGCGGTTGGGCGTCGACCCCCGCAAGGCTGACCAGATGGTCCGCGGCACCGTCAACCTGCCGAACGGCACCGGTAAGACTGCCCGCGTCATCGTGTTCGCCGCTGGCGACAAGGCCACCGAAGCTGCCGCTGCTGGCGCTGACGAGGTCGGTGCCGAGGATCTGATTGAGAAGATCCAGGGTGGTTGGCTGGACTTCGACGCCGCAATTGCGACGCCGGATCAGATGGCCAAGGTTGGCCGTATCGCACGTGTCCTCGGACCGCGCGGCCTGATGCCGAACCCGAAGACCGGCACCGTCACTAACGACGTCGCCAAGGCCATCAACGACATCAAGGGCGGCAAGATCAGCTTCCGTGTCGACAAGGCCGCAAACCTGCACTTCGTGATCGGCAAGGCATCGTTCGACGTCGCGCAGCTGGCTGAGAACTACGGCGCTGCGTACGACGAGATCATGCGTGCGAAGCCGACCGCAGCCAAGGGCCGCTACCTGAAGAAGATCACCGTCTCGACCAACACCGGTCCGGGCATCCAGGTTGATCCTTCCGTCTCGCGGAACTTCACCGAAGCGGAGTAATTCCCCTTCACAGCTTGAAACGAAAGGCGCCACCCGCAAGGGTGGCGCCTTTCGTCGTTCTTGACCCGCGGGCAGCTCACCCGGGCACGATTTGGCGCCAGCACACGATCGTTGTGTCCCCTTGCCAGCCTCTGCGCCGATGACTTCCACCGATATCGCCGCAGCGGAGCCCAATCTCGATCAAGAAAGTGAGTGATTAACCGTTCACTGATTGTGCAGACCCGTCGATGATGACACATTAACCTGCTGAAATGTGGAACATCAGATTGTCTAAACCGGTGAACACTTATGCACTCAAATGCTTGACACGATCCTAGTTCTGTCGCTAACCTCTCTTACTATTCCGTAGGTTACTGGCCAGTAGTTGTTGCTGGATTGAAGGAGAGCTTGAGCATGAGGTCGACTTTGCGAGGAAGTCTCGTCGCGTTAGTCTCGGTCATCGTGATGTGCGGTGCAGCGGCCCAGGCGGGCCCGGCATTGGCGGTACCGGGCACCGAGTCGGCAGATGCCGCTGCGGCGCAGCGGTTGACCGATTACATCAACGCTGGCTCGCCCGCCGGGCGTCGCGCGGTCAACGGCTTCAAGCACGATGCCGACTGGTCGGGTCCCACTAGGAAGCTTCCGCCCATCCCATCGACGGTGGGGGTGGGGCCGCGGCAGACCGGATTCTGGCCGGCATTCGCCTACAGTCAGGTGAATCCCCGGGTCGCGCCGCCCGGCGCGAACGACTGGAGTTGCAAGCCCAAGGCGGGGCAGAACCCGGTCGTGCTGCTGCACGGAACCTGGGAGAACGCGTACGACAACTGGGCGGCCTTCGCACCAGTACTGAAGAAGGCAGGCTACTGCGTCTTCACCCCGAACTATGGCCGCACCGATCTGCTCGACGTCGGCGGTCTGGGGACCATCCTCCCCGGAACCAATGGGGTAGCCAAAGTCGGCCGCTCCGCTGAACAGATCGACCCGTACATCACGAAGGTCCTGGCGAAGACCGGTGCCAAGAAGATCAATCTCATCGGGCATTCCCAGGGCGGACTCCTTGCGCGCTACTGGATGAAGCGGTTCAACGGCCACCTCAAGGTCGACAAGCTCATCACTTACGGTGCGACCAACAACGGCACCACTCTGGACGGTATTGGGTGGCTTGGTCGATCGATTAACAATGTCGGCCTCGACGTCCTCGCCCCGGTAACCCTGCTGGTTGGTTCTGCGGGCATCGATCAGACCATCGATTCTCCGACGGTCAAGTACGTCAACAATCGGGCACCTTTCCATGACAGTGGGCAGAAGCGCGTCTACCCGGACGTCGAGTACACGATCGTCGGATCGCGTTACGACGAGGTGACCACCCCATACGACCTGACGTTCCTGCCCGGTTACCGAAACGTCAAGAACGTCACGTTGCAGAACGGCTGCGAGCAGGACACTTCCGATCACATCTCGATGTCGTACTCGCCGCGCGCCTTGTCAATTGCTCTCCACACGCTTGACCCGCAGCGCTACCCGAAGCTGGTGTGCTCGTCGAGTCCGTGGTTCTTCAGCTTCTAAGGATGCGTCAACATCCGCCCCGGCCTTTTCCGTGTCTCGAGATCTCAGCAATGAGAGGTGCCTGATCATGCAGATTCGTGTCCCCTCGATCGAACCCGACCGCATCGATCAGAAACATCTGTACGCCTACTTCGGCGACTGCGTCGAGGTGGATGTCGCCGCTCGGCTCATTCTCACGAAGGGCGGAACGGCGATGTCGCTCGGCCGGGCTGAAGACGTCGCCCAGGACATTCAGCGAGCTATCGGCTTCGTGCGGCGAGAAATGCGACGCGATGCGGGGGCCGAAGCCGGTGTGCGGGAGCCTGTGGATAGCCGACTCGGCCAGCGGTGATCCAGGTATTACCGTTGCAGGCATGCGCGACGACAAACTCCTAACCCGGATCGGCGGACTGCTTCGGCAGGCGGAGGGGACCGACAATGAGCACGAGGCCGAGGCGTTCATGGCGGCGGCCCAGCGGTTGGCGACAGCAGCATCGATCGATCTGGCACTAGCCCGAGCACACGATCCCAAAGCCATGCGGACCGCTGTCCCAGTCACCCGGCAGATTGCCATCGGGCAGGCAGGCAAACGCGGGCTCAAGACGTATGTCCAACTGTTTGTGCAGATTGCCGTCGCTAACGACATCACGTGCGACGTCGCCTCCAACTCCACGTTCGTGATCGCCTACGGCTTCGAGAGCGACATTGACACCTGCGAGGCGCTATACACCTCGCTGGTGATTCAGATGGTGGCAGCCAGCGACGCCTACCTGAAGTCCGGTGCCTACAAGGGACATACTGCGCAGCAGATGGTCACCAAGACCAACGGCTACGTTCGACGTCGCTTTGTCGAAGAGAAGGCACTGTCGCCGATCACCGCGCGATTGAACTTCCAGTCGGCATTTGCCGGACGGATCGGCGAACGACTCCGCGCGGCCCGCGACGAGCAACGTGAGCAGGCCCGGATCGACGACGTGGCCGCGGCCAGGCCGGTGTCGACGGCCGTCGCGATGCGTAACAAGGAACTCGAGGTCAAAGACTTCTACAAGGCGGAATCGAAGGCCCGGGGGAGTTGGCGACCAAACCGTGCGACCGCAGGGTTTTCGGCGGCGGCCCGTGAAGCGGGCGATCGTGCCGGTCGTCGGGCCCGCATCGGTGCCAATCCGGAACTGGGTGGATCTCGGGGCGCGCTCGAGTCGTGAGCAAGGACCAGCTACGTGGCCGCATTTATGCGGCGGAGGCGATGGTGTACCGGCTGTTTGAACGCGCAGGCGGCGCGCACACAGTGCAGATCGCCGGCGCCGAAATCACGGTGCCCGCCGAAGTGCGGTTCGGTTCGCTCGACGAAGTGCGTGTCTACGTCGACCGCGTGCTCGCATTGCGGTCAGTTCGTGACGGTTTTGAGCGGGCGAAGTTGCCCGTCGTGGTTCGAGCGCGTCGCGGCAGTCGTGCCGCTCACTACGAGCGGTTGAACAGCACCATCGCTGTTCCCGACAACTCAGACGGGCGGTGGGCGTTGCGCGAGCTGGTAGTCGTGCACGAACTGGCCCATCACCTGGACCCGGTTGGCGACCCTTCGCACGGTCGGTCGTTCGTCACCACGCTCATCGATTTGGTCGATGCCGTTCTCGGTCCGGAATCGGCGCTCGTCTACCGCGTCATCTTCGGCGACAGCGGGCTTCTCTAGACGATGTTGTTGGCCGCGGTGACGAGCGGGACCGGCAGGGTGCCGAGGTCACCGTCGGTCTGGAACGTCAGGTAGCTCGGCTTCGCCGGGTCCAGCACCAGTTGTTGGCGACGACCGCGGGCCTTGATGAGGTCCGGCACAATCGTCAGGTAGCGCGGCAGACTCGCCGCGTACACGTCGACGCGCAGCCGGTGGCCGGGCTTGAGTACGGCGTCGGTGGGCACCATGTCGATGTCGATGCGTACCGGTTCGTCGGCGGGAACCGGCAGGCGCCGATCACGCGAGAGGTAATGGTAGGCGTCGAGCAGGACACCGTCCGCAGTGTAGGTGGACCGCGATGGATCCAGCGCGCGGTTGGACGCCGTCAAGGCACCGTTGGTAAGGACCGTCGACGTCCCGTCGGGGGCGACGTCGTTGACGGTAACCGCCCAAATCCCCTCGTGCGCCGTCGTCGATACGTTGAGGCGCAGATTCATCTCGCCGGACAACTGCGTGGCCCGCTTCACGGGCTCGCTCGTGAACGACAGCCCGCTCGTCTCCTGGTAATGGGCGTTGGTGGAGAACTTTTCACCGAGGACGATCGCCAGGCCGGCAGTGACCTGGGAAAGATCGCGGGAGACGAAGCCCTTCAGGCTGGGGACGATACGCAGCGAGCGGCGGCGGACGGCCGGCGTTGAACGCAGACTGCCGTCGTGCTGGGTGTGCATTGCGGTGCCGGTCGGCTCCTCGGTGAGGAACAGACGGCGCGGCGCGACTTCGCGGCGCGGGAACGACGGTCCGCACGACCATCCGCCGCCCTGCTGTTCGAGGGTGACCGGTCCGTACGAGTCGACGTCGTTCTCGATGCCCTTGAGCCATCGGTCGAACCATGCGCGCTGCAACACGTCGAGGCGCGGCGGCGAGTAGGGACGTTCGTGGTCGCATCCGGGATCAATGTGGTAGCCGTTGGCGATCAGCATCTGCTTGCGGCCCGGTTCCATCTGAAGCTTGGAGTAGACGCGGGTGGCGCTGCGGCCAAACAGGTCGTGCCAGCCGCCGACGGTAAACGTCGGGCATTCGATGTTCTCGACCTTCGGGTCACGTTCGTCGAAGTAGGGATCGTCGAAGATCCGGTCGTCGCGGGCAGTGAGGAAACCCCACAGGAGCGACGGCATCTCGGTGGCTGGGGACTTGATGCGCGACGACAGCCACCGGTAGGCGTCGCCGCGGAGCAGGTCCGCGACTGCGGTGGCCGGGTTCGGGAGCCACTTCATGCCGTTCACCAAGGCCAGCCAGAACGGAATGAATGCCGAGGGCATGCCGCCGGTGATGTAGATGTCCCGGACGACGTCCTCGCTGCCCTCAACCGCGAATACGGCCTTGAGTGCTTCCGGTCGATGGCTGGCAGCCTGCAGGGCGTTGATGGCCGAGTACGACCATCCGGTCATCCCGACGCCGCCGGTGTACCAGTCCTGCTTGGAAATCCAGTCGATGATCTCGACGCTGTCCTGCTGTTCGCGGGCGCCGAGAATTTCCCACCTGCCGTGGGAGGTGCCGGTGCCGCGGACATCGACGATGACCTGGACGTAGCCGGAGCGCACCAGGTTCCGGTTGACGCCGAACACATCCCACAGACCCTTGGAAAGGCTGCGCGTAATGCGGGTGGCACCGGCTAGCGGACCTTCGTCGGTGGTGAGGGTGGAACTGAGGGTCTTGACGGCCTTGCCGATGACGGGGGCGTGCAAGGCGTGGTCGATTCCGTCGAGAACCGCGCGATTGTAAGGGTTCACGTTGAGAATCACGGGGAACGGCGTGGCGACCGGAACCCCGAAACTGTTCGCTGGCCGCACGATGGTGGTGCGGAGTGCGATGCCGTCACTCATGGTGAGCCGGACACTGCGGTCGATATGGACACGAGGGTAGGTCTGCGCCTCGTCGACGGCGCGCCGCCATTCGAGGCCGGGGACACCGCCCGCTGCATCGCGATAGTTGGGCGCAGAGATCAGCGTGGACTGCTGGCGTGGCGCAGAGATGGACCCGCGGTGGAGATGGTCGCGGCTCAAACTGTCGTCGTTCACGTCAAACTGAAGCGTCATACTCTGGTCCCCCTAATTGCGTTAACAAGCGCGAGGTCGCGGGCGATTCGATGACTCATGTGGTGTGAGTCACGCAAAGCTCCCTCCCAATCTAAAACGATCAGCATCCAGATTGTTAATCCAGGGTTGCCGAATAGGTGTGCTCGCTTGACCGGTTTGTTACGGAAACCGCTGCTTCGAGCAGTATTCCGGCCGAAATCTGGACCGAAAGATCGCGTTCGGGAATGCTCGATGCCGCGACGGCACCACCGAATTTTCGTGCCGCGGTGCCGGTTCCGTCGGGGACGACGGCGTCGAGTCGCCAGTTGTGGCCGAAGACGGGGAGGCCCTCGGGGTCCGTTGCGCGGTGGTCCCAGGCGGCTTCGGCGCTCGTGAGAACGATCTGGCTGGCGCGGGCCCGCAGGCTGTCGGCGACACCGTCGCGGAGGTCGGTGGCTACGAGTGCGAGGTAGCGGGCGAGGATCCCGGCAAACAGTCCGCCGTCACCGCCGCCAGCGGACTTGATTACGCCGTCAATAATCAGGTGCTTGTCGATTGCGTCCAGGAGTGTGCCGATCTGTTCCAGATAGACGTCCGCGCCGGTGATGCGGTGGGCTTCGACCGCCGCCCCCAACCCGACGCCCTGGCAATAGGTGAAGACCGCCGTATCCAGTTCGCGGTTGCCACCTGGTCGAATCCACAGGCCGTCGGCAATCAGCCCGGACGGCAACGACAGTTCGCGGTTTAACCAGTCGGTCATCGCAACGCTGCGGCCCTCGTGCCTTGTGCGCGCCAATAGGATGGCGGCCGGACCGTTGGCGGGAGCGTTGAAGAACGTGTCGGTCGTTCGCCAGGGGATGCCGCCGCCGTGTTCGGGCGACCATGCCTGATACATCCGGTCGGAGAGTTTCCTTACGGCCCGTCGTCTGGTGCTGAGCAGTGATGGACCGAGGTGACGTTCGACGCGTTCAATGGCCAACCCCAACCACGCCATGTCGTCGTAATAGTTGTTGGTCCACTTGCCGATATTGCGAATCCGGATCCCGCGCAGCAGTGCGAGGGCGTCGGCCGCGCAACGTGCGTCGTCCCGGTGGATGGCACCGTCGACGAGCAGTTCTACCAGGTGAGCCTGCCACCAGTAGTTCCATGAGCCGGTTAGCCGTTCCTTCGAGAGGGGACGTCCGACGGGCGGCCACGCGACCTGGCCGATGCGTGTTCCGGGTACCCACTTACCGATGCGCCGCAGGTGGCGGGAGGCGATTGCCGCTTGGGCCGCCCCGGCGCGGGCCTGCAGGAGGTCGACCTGGGATTTGGATTCGCGCGTCATGGCAGTTAGCCTATTGGTCGGTGCAATGAGTTATGGCGCAAGGTGTCTCCGCGAGGGGATGTTGGAGTCAGGCCCGTTGCGTCAAGTTCAACCAGAGACCGTTGGTTATCGGATTAGTCCGATCGAAGGCCCGATGTGAGTCGGCAGCCCGCGCAGGATGAACGTGGTGAAACTTTAGCCGTACTCCGGTACGTGCCATGTGCGCCCCGTGCTTCCTGCCGGGGCGCTTTTCTTTTCTCGCAGGATGTCTTCGTCGATTACTCCAGGCCATCGAGCCTTCTGGATAGAGGTGGCTCGGTTTACCGGGTCACGACGAATGTGACACGAGAGGAGGCGAAGTATGGCTAAGGCTGACAAGGTTTCTGCAGTTGCAGAGATCACCGAGAACTTCAAGGGTTCGACTGCCGCTGTGATCACGGAGTACCGCGGACTCACGGTGCCGCAGCTCCAGCAGTTGCGTCGCTCGCTCGGCGAAGGCGCTACCTACTCCGTCGCCAAGAACACCCTCGCGAAGCGCGCCGCCACTGAGGCGGGCCTCGAGGGTCTCGATGACCTGTTCACCGGTCCGACCGCTATTGCCTTCATTGAGGGCGAGCCGGTCGTGGCTGCCAAGGCGATCAAGACTTTCGCCAAGGACAACAAGAACCTGGTCATCAAGGGCGGATTCATGGACGGCCGTGCGCTGTCCGTGGCTGAGATCGAACAGATCGCCGACCTGGAGACCCGTGAGGTCCTGCTGGCAAAGCTGGCGGGTGCCATGAAGGGCAACTTGGCAAAGGCCGCAGGGCTGTTCAACCAGCCTGCATCGCAGGTCGCGCGTCTCGCCGCGGCTCTGCAGGAGAAGAAGGAAGCTGCCGGCGAAGCCGCGTAGTTCCCCTTTGCTCCACCCTCGGATCCCGCTGCAGTCGACACTTTTGTGGCGGGCGACGACAACCCCATATACCAGCCTGCACTGCAGGCGCCCCCGCCAAGCGGGGATTTAACGGAAGGACGCCACCATGGCGAAGCTCACCGCTGACGAGCTCATCGAGCAGTTCAAGGAACTGACCCTGCTGGAGCTCAGCGATTTCGTGAAGAAGTTCGAAGAGGTCTTCGAGGTCACCGCTGCTGCTCCGGTCGCCGTCGCTGCTGCCGGTGCTCCGGCTGCCGCTGAGGCTGCTGCAGAGCAGGATGAGTTCGACGTCGTGCTCGACTCGGCTGGCGACAAGAAGATCCAGGTCATCAAGGTCGTCCGTGAGGTCGTCGCTGGTCTGGGCCTGAAGGAAGCCAAGGACCTCGTTGAGAGCGCTCCCAAGGCACTCCTGGAGAAGGTCAGCAAGGAAGACGCTGAGGCTGCCAAGGCCAAGCTCGAAGAGGCTGGCGCCAAGATCTCGCTCAAGTGATCTGAACTTGACAGCATTTCTCGCCGCTTAGCTGCGAGTGCAAAAGAGGTCCGTGGGGAAACCCGCGGGCCTCTTTTTGTGCATCTGTTTGACGTTGATCAAATTCGTGCGTAAAGCGCTATGCGTGCGTAGCGCACCCTCCCGGCCTGTTTTGGTGTCGGGCGTTCAGATGGCGCGCCAGCGCGTCTGTGAGACCTGGCGATCGATGAGTCTGAGGGGGCCTTCTGGCTCATATCTGCAAATCCGAGCTGTGACCCACGGCTCGATGGTGGGTGAATTTCGCTTTGGACCACGGCCATTCTTTGGGTATTCTCAGCCCAGCAAGATGTTACCGATGGGTAGTGGCGGTTTTGTGTCAGCTTTCTCGCCCTTGGCCGAAGTGCAGTTTCGCTTCCCTGTGCGTTAGAGTGACCGCAGCCACAGCCGCCTCTGGTAAGTGGCGGCGAAAACTCGTCTACGGGCGCGGCGAAGGAATTGCCTCGCATCTCGTACGCGGTACACATGAAAGGTCTGGAGGGACACTGTGGGTGTTGAGGTAAAGGTCGAGGGGCTTACCAAGTCGTTCGGTTCGCAGAACATCTGGCGGGACGTTTCGCTGACCCTGCCCGCGGGTGAGGTCAACGCGCTGCTGGGGCCGTCAGGTACCGGTAAGTCGGTCTTCCTGAAAACGTTGATCGGTCTGCTGCATCCCGAACAGGGTTCAGTCATCATCGACGGCACCGACATCACGCAGTCTTCGGCCAAAGAACTGTACGAAGTCCGTAAGTTGTTCGGTGTCCTCTTCCAGGACGGTGCGCTCTTCGGCTCGATGACGTTGTACGACAACATCGCCTTCCCGCTTCGTGAGCACACGAAGAAGAAGGAAGACGAGATCCGCCGCATCGTGATGGACAAGGTGGAGCTGGTCGGTCTGGCTGGCGCCGAAGGCAAACTCCCCGGTGAGATCTCGGGCGGTATGCGTAAGCGCGCAGGCCTGGCCCGCGCATTGGTCCTCGACCCGGAAATCATCCTGTGCGACGAGCCGGACTCCGGTCTGGACCCGGTCCGCACCGCCTACATCTCGCAGCTGTTGATCGACATCAACGCCGAGATCGATGCGACGATCCTCATCGTCACGCACAACATCAACATCGCCCGCACCATCCCGGACAACATCGGCATGCTGTTCCGCAAGGAACTGGTCATGTTCGGTCCGCGCGAGCAACTGCTCACCTCGGAGCAACCGGTCGTCAAGCAGTTCCTCTCCGGTGACCGCTTCGGACCGATCGGTATGTCGGAGGAGAAGGACGAAACCGTGGCCGCGGCCGAGGCTGCCCTCCAGGCTGCAGGCATTTCCGGCGGCGGTACGCAGGAAGACTTCTCCGAGATCATTCCGCAGGTTCAGCCGAACCCCGATATGCCGGTCCGTAAGGCGGCCCTGCGCCACCGTGCCAACGTGCTGCAAATGATGCCGACACTCCCGGTCAGCGCACAGGAAGCAATCCGTGCATCGATCGCCGAGGAAGATGCTCGCGCCGCAGCGTCACCGGAATCGGTTGCCACACTCGTTGCCCTCGCCAATACCGACTTCAGTCAGGCGGGTGCGCTCGACAACTCGCTGGCCGCAGCAGACGCCCAGGCCGCTAATGCGGCCACCCAGGTGATGACCACTCCCGCCATGGAGAAGGACACACAGGTCGTCGACGCCGCGGCCGGATATGACGACGCGCAGACGCAACCCATCGACACCTCCGCGATCGAAACCGCGGTTCGTGAGTCAGACGGACAGGGGAGTGCCAAGGCATGACCAGTGCCACCTCGCGTGGCGTCGATAAGCTGACCAAGGCTGGAGAGGGCGCACTTGCCCAGACCGGCAATATTGTTCAGTTGTTCGTCGATGTCGCTCGCCAGCTCTTTGTGCGGCCTTTTCAGCTGCGCGAATTCATTCAGCAGGCCTGGTTTATTGCCAGCGTGACGATTCTGCCGACCGCGCTCATTGCGATCCCGTTCGGCGCCATCGTCTCGCTGCAGACCGGCTCACTGATCAAGCAACTCGGCGCTGAGTCGTACACGGGTGCTGCTTCGGTGCTGGTCGTTGTTCAGCAGGGATCACCACTGGTGACGTCGCTGCTGGTCGCAGGAGCTGCGGGCTCGGCAGTGGCGGCAGATCTTGGTTCACGAACGATTCGTGAAGAGATTGACGCCATGGAGGTGCTCGGCATCAACCCGGTCCAGCGACTGGTGGTGCCACGCGTGTTGGCAATGGTTTTGGTGGCCGTCCTGCTCAACGGCCTGGTGGCCGTCGTCGGCATTGGCGGTGGCTACTTCTTCAATGTCGTGGTTCAAGGTGGTACGCCCGGTGCGTACCTGGCGTCGTTCGGTGCGCTTGCGCAACTCCCGGACCTCTATATTTCGACGCTGAAGGCGGCAATCTTCGGTGTGCTTGCCGGTGTGATCGCCGCCTACAAGGGCTTGAACCCGAAAGGCGGACCCAAGGGTGTCGGTGATGCGGTGAACCAGAGCGTCGTGATTACGTTCCTGCTGCTGTTCTTCGCCAACCTGATCATTACCGCCGTGTTCCTTCAGATCGTTCCGCCGAAGGTGGGTTAGCAATGACGCGTGGTGTAACGATTGCCAAGAGTCGCCCCGAGTACTACTGGTACGAGGTTCGCAAGCAGTTGGGCAAGCCGCTCAAGATGCTTGACGGTGCTGGCGAGCAGATGTCCTTCTATGCGAGGGCTCTGGCGGCCATCCCGAAGACGCTGGTCCACTACACGCGTGAGGTAACGCGACTGCTGGCCGAGGTGGCCTTCGGTTCCGGTGGCCTCGCCGTGATCGGCGGAACCATCGGCGTGATGGTGTTGATGTCCGGCTTCACCGGCGTTGTGGTCGGCATGCAGGGCTATGCGGCGCTCGACCAGATTGGTTCGCAGGCCCTGACCGGCTTCCTGTCTGCCTACGTCAATACCCGCGAGGTTGCGCCGTTGGTGGCGGGCCTGGCGTTGTCGGCAACCGTCGGCTGTGGTTTTACCGCCCAGCTCGGTGCCATGCGCATCTCGGAAGAGATTGACGCCCTCGAAGTGATGGCGGTGCCGTCGATCCCGTTCCTGGTGTCCTCGCGCGTAATCGCGGGCTTCATCGCGGTGATCCCGCTGTACGTGCTCGGCCTGATGGCCGCCTATCTGGCGTCGAGAACGGTTAACACCGTGTTCAACGGACAGTCGACCGGTTCGTACGACCACTACTTCAACCTGTTCTTGCCTCCCGTCGACGTCCTGTGGTCGTTCGGCAAGGTGCTAATTTTCGCGTTCGTCATCATTCTGGTCCACTGCTACTACGGCTACTACGCCAGTGGCGGCCCGGCCGGCGTTGGTGTCGCCGTGGGACACGCCGTGCGAACAGCCCTCGTGCTGATCGCCGTGATGGACTTCTTCCTGGGCCTGGCGATCTGGGGTACAACCACGTCGATCCGAGTGGGAGGTTAGGCACGTGGGGAAGACGCTTAAACGCAGACTTCTGGGCCTGCTGTTCTTCATTGTGGTGCTCGGGTTGCTGGCAACCTCGGTGCTGAAGTTCCGCGGCACGTTCGACGATTACGCGATCGTGAAGCTGACAACAGATAGCGCAGGTAACTCGCTCGTCAAGAACGCTGACGTGAAGGCCAACGGCGTCGTCGTCGGCACCGTCAAGGACGTCAGCGTGCAGACCGGCGGCAAGGTGACGGTCGACCTGGGGATCAAGCCCGACCAGTTGAAGAACCTGCCGACGTCGACCACGGCTCGGGTCCTCCCGAAGACCCTGTTTGGTGAGCGCTACATTGCACTCCAGGTGCCAGCCAACGCGAGCGGACCCACGCTCACGAACGGCAGCCAGATCAACACCGACACCAAGGGCAACTCGGCTGAGGTCGAGGACCTGTTCGACGCGCTGCTCCCGGTCATCAAGGCGATCCCGCCGGAGGACTTGAACGTGACGCTGAGCGCCATCTCGCAGGCCATCGGCGGCAAGGGGCAGGAAATCGGCAAGATCGTCGACCGGCTCAACGTGATTTTCACTCGCGTTAACGCGAACATGGACGACCTTCAGGGCACGATCCGCGGTTTGGCGACCTTCTCGCAGACCTACGCGGACGCACTGCCCGATGTCATTGATGCGCTCGACAATCTGCGCGTCACCGGCAACACGATCGTCGAACGCCAAGGCGACCTGCGAACCACGATCTCGACGTTGAGTGTGGCCGCCGTCGACACCAGCAAGTTCCTCAAGACGAACAAGAAGGACATGCTCAACTTGTTCATCGACTCGGAACCCTTCCTCAAGGGACTGGCACGACAGTCACCGGTGTTTGGTTGCACGTTCCGTAACTTCGCGACGCTGATTCCGGATTCGAAAAAGATCGTCGGCGTGGACACCCCGAACCCGGGTGTCCGGGTGAACCTGCAGTTCGTGAACCCGCGCGGCCGTTACCTGCCGAATCAGGATGAGCCGCGACTGATGTGGAAGGATCCGCCCGCACGCTGCTACGAGCCAGCGTCGAATGGTCGCCCGTTCCCGCAGTACCCGGGTGGCAGTATTCCGGATGGTTCGTACCAGCCGCCGTCACGCAACGGTGGCCCGACAACCTGGCCGGATCTGCCTCAGCCGCAGTTCAGCGCTACGCCGAGCGGAACGATCGGCGAGACCGATTACCAGAAACAATTACGTCTGATTTATGGCGCGTCGGCCGGAGAACTACCGGAGAACGTGCCGCTGTGGGTCACCTACATCGGTGGCGGAGCCCTGAAGGGAGCGGAGGTGACGATTAAGTGAAAAGCATCGTTCCACCGCTGGTAAAGCTGATTGTTTTTGCCTTGGTCACCATCTTTGCCACCGCCATGCTCGGCTTGACGATCGCGAACGCTGGCAACTCCGGCAAGGCGAGCTTCTCGGGTGTCTTCAACGATGCCGCGATGCTCAATCCCGGCGACGACGTCCGCATCGCGGGTGTACGCGTCGGTCAGGTTGAGAGCGTCGAGATCACCGACCGCAACAAGGCGCTCGTGTCGTTCAGTGCCGACCGCAGCACCTTGCCCAAGAGCACCCAGTTGTTTATCCGATACCGCAACCTGACGGGTCTGCGGTACTTGGCGCTCGACAAGGGGCCCGGGCCTGCCAACGAAACCGTGAACAAGGGCTACACGTTCACGAACACGGCCACCAATAAGAGCACGCACGACGCCGTGAACTTGACTGAACTGTTTAACGGCTTCCGCCCGCTTTTCAAGCAGATCACGCCGGAAGACATGAACAAGCTTGCCGAGACCATGATCAAGGTCTTCCAGGGCGACATGGACACGACCATCGGCGACCTGATCAGCGACACCGCGGGGTTGACGAATGCGCTCGCCGACAAGGACAAGGTGATTGGCGACATGATCACCAACCTCACGAAGGTCCTCGACACGGTGAACAAGAACGATGATCAGTTCTCGAGCTTGCTGGTGAACACGGAAAAGCTGATCACCGGTCTCGCCGCGCAGCGGGACTCGGTGGGGTCGGCCATCACCTCGGTGTCGAATCTGACCACCGTGACGGGTTCGATTCTTAGCAAGACGCGGCCGGCTATCCAGGGCGATATTGCCGGGATCAAGTCGCTGTCGGATCAGCTGAACTCGCGTACCGGCGACATCGAGCAGGTTTTGACGAACTTGCCGGTCAAGCTGGAGAAGATCGGTCGCGCCGCGACCTTCGGCTCTTGGTTCCAGTTCTACCTCTGCGGTATCGATGTGGTTGCCGGTAACGGCAAGTCCACCTTGTTGACTCAGCCGGTGGTTCCGCTACCGAACATCAACCACGTCCTGTACACCAGCGCCGCGACGCGTTGCTGGCGCGACGGAAAGCCGGGGGCGTGAGCATGACGAGCGAAGAAACACAGCCGACGGTGCCGACAACACCGAAGAAGTCACGCCGATTCGCCGGTCGCCGCAGTCCCGTCAGCATTGGTGCTCTGGGCTTGCTGATGCTGATCATGGTTGCGGTGTCGTCCTTCTACCTGAAGGACCTCCCGCTCGTGGGTGCCGGAGCCAAGTACACCGCGCAGTTCTCAGAAGCGGCGGGACTCAAGCCGGGCAACGAAGTCCGCGTCGCCGGTGTCAAGGTCGGCGAGGTCACCGACGTGAATCTCGCCGGCGACAAGGTCGACGTCTCCTTCCGTGCCAACAACACGTGGATCGGTGATCAGACGCAGGCGTCGATCCAGATCAAGACCGTGCTGGGCCAGAAGTACCTGGCGCTGAACCCGCGCGGCAGTGAACTGGCCGATCCCGATGTGACTCTCACCGATACGGTGGCGCCGTACGACGTCATCGAGGCCTTTGGTGATGCTGCGGACCAGATCGAGAACATCGATACCAACCAGCTGGCGAAATCGCTGCGCACGTTGTCGAATGCGTTCTCCGGAACAAACGCCGAGGACATCAATTCCTCGCTGACCGGTATTTCTCGGTTGTCGAACACGATTGCCAGCCGCGATCAGGAAGTCCAGAAGCTGCTGGCGGCAACCAAGGACTCGACGAAGATCCTCGCTGACCGCAATGAGGAGTTCACGAAGCTGATCGCTGGGGCAGGTGTCCTGTTGAAGGAACTCAATACCCGTCAGGAGAGCATCTCGGCGCTCCTGGCCAGCACCACGACTCTCAGTAAGGCGCTCACCGGGATCGTTCGCGATAACGAAGCGCAGATCGGCCCGGCCCTCGACTCGCTCAAGGGTGTCACCGACATGCTGACTCGCCAGAACTCGAACCTTCGCCAGACCATCACGTACATGGCACCCTTCTACCGCCTGTACGCGAACGTCCTCGGCAACGGTCGCTGGTTCGAATCGACCGTCACGAACCTGCTGCCGCCGGCGCTGCCGCAGCAGAACACGACGCGCCCGCCGAACATGACTAAGAATCTCAACAACGGTGGAACGGGGGCCAGCTAATGACTAACGCAGCGCCTTCTTCTCAGGACCAGAATTCCGGGCTGTTCTCCAAGCGCAATATTGTCTATACCGCGCTCGGTGCCATCCTGCTCCTCCTCATCGGGGCTGGTGGTTGGTGGGCTTCAACGCTCATCGGTACCACCAAGGTCAAGGCCACCTTCTCCAGTGCTGTCGGCATCTACAAGGGCAGCGATGTCCGGATACTCGGTGTTGACGTCGGCAAGGTCACCGAGGTGACGCCGCGCGGCGACGTGGTTGATGTGCAGATGCGCGTCAACCGGGGCGTTAAGTTGCCCACCGACGTGAAGGCCGTGCAGATCATCCCGTCGATCGTCGCCGACCGCTACGTTCAGTTGACCCCGGCTTACTCGGGTGGCCCCGAGGCCGGTAGCCAGGTGGAATTGTCTGGCAAGCAGACCGGCGTGCCCGTCGAAATTGACGCGATCTACGCCAACCTGCAGAAACTGTCGAAGTCCCTCGGCCCGGACGGTGCCAACCAGAACGGCGCAGTCACCGATTTTGTCGATGTGTTCTCCAAGAACATGGAAGGCAACGGTGCTGAACTCGGTCAGGCGATCACTAACCTGTCGAAGGCGGCCGGCACGCTCGCCAATGGCAGCGACAACCTCGTCAGCACCATCAAGAACCTCAACGTCTTTGTCGGGGCCTTGAAGGAGAACGATTCGCAGGTCCGCCAGTTCAACAAGCAGATGGCCTCGTTCAACACGTTCCTCGCCGGTGAGCGGGAGAACCTGGGGAGCGCCCTCAACACGCTGTCGTACGCCCTCGGGGACGTCGCGAGGTTCATCAACGACAACAGCAGCCAGATCGGCGATACGATTCGCGACTTGCAGCCGACCGGACAGGCCTTGCTGGATAACAAGGATCATTTGCTCGAGATCCTGACGGTCTTGCCGGTGACGATCAACAACCTGATCAACGCATACGACGCGGAGTCGGGCACACTCGCCATGCGGTTGAACATCCCGGACCTGCAAGACCTCCTGGGTGCCCAGTGCCGCATGCTCGATCTGGGCAAACTGTTGCCGGGTAATCCCATGGCTGTCGACTTCAGTCGCAAGATGGCTCCGCTGGTGAACGGCTGTGAGGGCCTCGCCAATCAGGTCACCAAGGGTGTCCTGGAGCCAATGCTGCCGGTGTTGCCATTCGGCATCATGAGCGGCAACAAGGAACAGAAGTACCCGGCACCCGGCACCGTACCGGGTAACCCGGATCCGAAACTCCCCGGAGGACAGCGATGAAGGTGAAACGCTCGGTGCGCGCACGCGCGGCCGGTATGGGCGCCGCCCTCGTCACGGTCCTCGCGGTGACGACAGGTTGCTCGGGTATCAGCTCGGTTCCGCTGCCCGGTGGCGTCGACGTTGGCAGCAACCCGCGCACCTACAAGGTGGAGTTCGACAACATTCTCGACCTGGTTCCGCAGTCGATGGTGAAGATGGACGGCATTCCCGTCGGTCAGGTCACCAAAGTTGAGGTACCGGAGGGTGCCTGGAATGCCTTGGTCACGATCAAGGTGAAGAACGAGGTCAACCTGTCCGACGAGGCGTCGGCCTCGGTGCAGCAGACCAACCTTCTGGGTGAAAAGTTTGTGGCCCTGTCGGAGCCGAAGGACGTGACCCTGGCGACCCCGCGTCAGCCGGAGTCGGCGCCAATCAACTCCGACCGGACCCGGACGGTCACCGACATTGAGCAACTGCTCGGGGCATTGTCGATGCTGTTGAACGGCGGCGGCATCAACCAGCTTGAGCCGATCATCACGTCTCTCAACGAGGCGCTCGGCGACCGACCCAATGCGGTCCGGTCGCTGCTCACGCAGTCGGAGACGTTGATCGGCAGCCTCAACAAGCAGCGTGACGACATTGTTCGCGCCATCGACGGCGTCGGAAAGCTCTCCGATCGCGCAAGCCAGCAGACTGATCAGATCGAGCGGGTCCTGAAGCAGTTGCCCGCAGGCGTTGAGGTACTTGAGCAGCAGCGTCCGCAGTTTGTGGACCTGCTGACGAAGCTCGACACGCTGGGAGAGGTCGGTACCGACATCCTCGGTAAGGCGCACAAACAGATCATCAACGATCTGAAGGCACTGCGGCCGATCCTGTCGGAGCTGGCCAAGTCGGCACAGGACGTTGTCACTGCCGCACCGTTGATGCTGACGCACCCCTACCCGGATGACTTGCTTCCGGGTGTGAAGGGCGACTCGACAAACCTGTTCATGACCCTCGACCTGCGACTGCTGAACCAGTTGGAGGCCCTCGGTGTCGGTCAGGGCACCCCGAAGTACACGCCGCCATCGGTGAGTCCGCCCAAGGTGGATCCGAATAACCCGTACGTCAACGGCAACGGACCGCGCTACGGCTGGCCAACGATCTCGCTGTTGCCGCCCGCCGCGAACTCGCGACCGGGACCGAATACGCCGCCTTCGGGTGGCACGTACCCGATGAACCCGGCGTCGAAGAAGAAGACCAACAAGAAGAACCAGTACTCGACGCTGCCTTCCGGGGAGCAGAACTTCCTCGCCGGAACCATTGAGATGATCGGAGGCGAAGGTCAGTGACTAGCCGCCTTGTCAAGATTCAGTTGATTGCCTTCGTGGTGATCGGTCTCCTTGCGATCGTCTACGTTGGCGCCAAGTACGCCCGCCTAGACAAACTTGCGGGAATCTCGACGTACAACGTCACGTTGCACATGCCCGACGCCAGCGGTGTCTTCACCAACGCCGAAGTCACCTACCGGGGCGTGCCAGTCGGGTTGGTCTCCAAAATGGAGATGGTTCCCGGCGGTGTCAACGTGAACCTGCAGATGAACTCCGATGCGCCCAAGGTCCCGGCATCCGCGAAAGCCGTGCTGGCGAACCGGTCGGCCATCGGTGAGCAGTTCATCGATCTGCAGCCGTCATCGAGCGCTGGTCCGTACCTGGCGAACGGTGACACCATCGAGGGTGCGGTTACGCCGCCGAAACTTCAGGACGTCATCGCCGACACCATCACGTTGACAAAGACCATTCCGGTCGACGAGTTGAGTTCGTTGGTGAAGGAGCTTGGTAAGGCCTTCAACGGCAAGGGCGACGACCTCACCCGCCTGGTGGCCTCACTCGACAAGCTGTCGAAGGACGGCGTCGAGAACATCGGTCCTATCACCGAACTCATCCGCAACTCGAATCCGGTCCTGGCAACCCAGGCCGAGCAGTCCGACGACATCCTGGCGTGGAGCCACAACCTGGACTTGGTGACGGCGCAGTTGGCCGGCTCCGACCCGGCGTTGCGACGAATCCTCGACAATGCTCCGAACGCGGCGACCGCCCTGTCGAAGTTCATTCAAGACAACGGTGCGGATGCGACCAAGCTGATCCATCAGCTCGGGGTCACGGTGCATACGGCGGCGCCTGCGTCGTTTGCGACGTCGGCCACGGTGGCGATGCTTTCGGCACTCGCTGCGGGCAGTCACAGTCCGGCTCCCGGCGATGGACAAATCCACTTTGGCATCGTGTTGGAGACCGGTAACCCCGTCAGCTGTACTCGCGGCTACGAGGGAACGGCGCAGATGATCGCGGACATCAAGAAGAAGAATCCGAACTTCGATGTCAACTACGACGATTTCCCGTTCAACACCAACGCCAAGTGCACCGTGCCGGTCGGCAACCCGACGTCGGTGCGCGGCGCTGAGCGCGCGTCGTTGGCGAACCCGGACATCCCGCAGCCGTGGGACAACAAGCCAAAGAAGGATCCCGACAAACTCAACCTCAACCCCGTTGCCACGCAGCTCGCTGCGCTGATGGGTGTTCATGCGCGGTAGCTCGCAGCCAGGCAACTGGCGACGCGAGCCCCGCCGTGACTACAGTTGCGCTCGATGACACACGACGACAGCACACCGGACGAGACAAACGTCGACGAGACCGTTGCGGACGCCACGTCCGAGGTGGCCGCCGACGCGTCGGCCGCGGATCCCCCAAACGCCGATGACGCAGACGCCGATGACGCGGATGACGGGGATGCGGACGACGCCGACACGGATGCCGCGGACGATGGCCGGGACGAAGAGGACCCTGACGACGCTTCGCCCAGGTCTCCGCTGGCGTCGTTGGCGTTAGCGTCAGCGGTTGCGGCTTTGGTTGCGGCAGTCGTATGCCTTGGCTACTTCGGGTACACCGGTATCCGCGCGTACACCACCGACTCGGCACGGGAAACGCTCCGCACCGAATCAGTCGATGCGGCGGAGCAGGCGGCAATCAACATCACGACCGTTGACCCGTCCGACCCCGAGGGCTGGAAGAAGCGTCTCGAGTCATCGTTGACCGGTGATGCTTGGAAGCAAGTTAACGCGCAGGTCGTCGCCGATGTGGAACGACAGGTCGCGGCGAGCGGATCGAAGCCGGG
Organism: Gordonia sp. 34D; assembly: GCF_056682775.1. NCBI lineage: Bacteria > Bacillati > Actinomycetota > Actinomycetes > Mycobacteriales > Gordoniaceae > Gordonia > Gordonia sp. 34D. The sequence goes on from NZ_CM155293.1 coordinate 3,699,260, forward strand.
CAAGATCGAATCGCAGGTCTCGCGAAGCGCCGCGACCGAGGTCGACGCCGACGAGAATCGCGCCACCGTCCTCGTGTACGTGAAGGTGAAGGCAACCGTGCCGAACCAACAGGCTGCGGCGAACCAAATGGGTTTCTTACTGACCATGGTTGAAGTGGACGGTATTCGGAAGGCAGAGAAAGTGGTCCCGTTGCAGGCGGTCGCCTACAGCGACGCGGGTTCGGATGTTTCACAGCAGCCTCAACCGGAGGGCGGTAACTGATGGCCACCGGTAAACCACGCAGCAGCGGTCCAAAGCGGACACCGAAGGTCGCCGGTCGCGGTGCCCCGCGAGTAACGGTCTCTAAGTCTGGCGTCGATCCGGTATCGGCGGCCGAACCAGCAATTGTCGAACCAGAAGCAAGTGGCGCAGACAAGCCGGCACCGACGGCGAGTGGTTCGACCCTTTCGGGAGTCGAACGCAAACGTCGTGCGGCGGCGGCTGCGCAATCGGCCAAGGCCGAACAAGAGGTCCGGGACAGCGAGATTGAAGCCGGCCCGGCAGCCCACGACACCGCGTCGACTTACCGGTTGGCAGGCCTGCTGGGTGCCATCGCGGCCGTTATCGGCGCGATCGCCGCAGTCTTCGCCTTCCATCCGGGGGCATCGGTCACCGACAATGTCGCCTTCGTCGATCAATCGGCGACCACGCGGTTGATTTCGGAGGCGACCCAGGCGGCGTGCACGCCATTTGCCTTTGACTACCGCACCATTGACAAGTCGTATGCGAAGGTTCGCGACGCGTTGACCGGGGAAGCCGCTCAGCAGTTCCGCGACTACGAGGCGACCAACCGCAAGGCTGCGGTCGACTCGAAGTCCGGCTCGGATTGCCAGGTGGAGTCCATCGGGGTGTCGTACTTGAATGGCGACGACGCGGTGGTTCTCACGCAGTTGCTTGTTAGTACGACCCAAGACGGCCTGATTGCGAGCAATGCTTCGCCGCACGTGCAGTTGACGATGAAACTGATCGATGATCGTTGGCGGATTGCCAAGGTCGGCGACTTCTGACGAAACTCGCCTGTTCGGGTGGTTTTATCGGAACTTTTCGGCGCGTATGGCTTGACGTAGCGGCCTAGGCGAGTCAATCTGTGTCCAGCCGATTGTCACGGGCAGGCAGCCGCAGACAGGCTAACTCAATGGGTGGTATACATCCCCGTTAATTTCTGATACAGTTGGACGTTGCGCTGGCTGCCTCCTGTCCGCTGATCGTTCATCCTTCCAGCCGTCCCTTTTTGGGAGGGCCCTCGGGTGGTGATTTGTGCAGGTTGCACAGCCGCCGCAGGCCACATTGGCCAACGCACCGAGAAACTTCGTGTTGGAAGGACGCATCTTGGCACTCGACCGCCAGTCCACCTCAACCACAGCGGGTTCAATCCCGGGCGCGCCGCAGCGCGCTTCCTTCGCCAAGATTGATGAGCCACTAGAGGTTCCAGGTCTGCTTGATTTGCAGCTGGACTCCTTTGAGTGGCTCGTGGGTACGCCCGAGTGGCGCGCAAAGGCGATTGCAAGGGGTGAGGAGAACCCGGTTGGCGGACTTGAGGAAGTCCTCCGCGAACTCTCACCCATTGAAGACTTCTCGTCTTCCATGTCACTTTCCTTCTCCGACCCGCACTTCGACGAGGTCAAGGCCTCCATTGAGGAGTGCAAGGACAAGGACATGACCTACGCGGCACCGTTGTTCGTCACCGCGGAGTTCATCAACAACAACACCGGCGAGATCAAGTCGCAGACCGTCTTCATGGGCGACTTCCCGATCATGACCGATAAGGGCAGCTTCGTCATCAACGGCACCGAGCGTGTCGTCGTGAGCCAGCTGGTTCGTAGCCCCGGTGTGTACTTCGACTCCAGCATCGACAAGACCACGGAGAAGACGCTCCACTCGGTCAAGGTGATCCCGGGCCGCGGTGCCTGGCTTGAGTTCGACGTCGACAAGCGCGACACCGTTGGTGTGCGTATCGACCGCAAGCGTCGCCAGCCGGTCACCATCCTGCTCAAGGCCCTCGGCATGACGACCGAAGAGATCTCCGAGCGTTTCGGATTCTCCGAGATCATGATGTCGACCCTCGAAAAGGATTCGACGACCAACCAGGACGAAGCGCTCCTCGAGGTTTACCGCAAGCTGCGTCCGGGCGAGCCCCCGACGAAGGAGTCGGCAGAAAGCCTCCTGGAGAACCTGTTCTTCAAGGACAAGCGCTACGACCTCGCTCGCGTCGGCCGCTACAAGATCAACAAGAAGCTTGGTCTCACGGCTAACCCGATGGTCGGCGAATCGACGCTGACCACCGAAGACATTATTGCGACCGTCGAATACCTGGTGCGTCTGCACGAGGCCGACCCGCACCAGCAGACCATGATGACCGTCCCGAACGGCGTCGAGGTGCCCGTCGAGGTCGACGACATCGACCACTTCGGCAACCGTCGTCTGCGTACTGTCGGTGAGCTGATCCAGAACCAGATTCGCGTGGGCCTGTCGCGTATGGAGCGTGTTGTGCGTGAGCGCATGACCACCCAGGACGCCGAGGCAATCACCCCGCAGACCCTGATCAACATCCGGCCCGTTGTGGCTGCGATCAAGGAGTTCTTCGGAACCAGCCAGCTGTCGCAGTTCATGGACCAGAACAACCCGCTGTCGGGTCTGACGCACAAGCGTCGTCTGTCGGCTTTGGGTCCCGGCGGCCTCTCACGTGAGCGTGCCGGACTGGAAGTTCGTGACGTTCACCCGTCGCACTACGGTCGCATGTGCCCGATTGAGACTCCGGAAGGCCCGAACATTGGCCTGATCGGTTCGCTGTCGGTGTATGCGCGGGTCAACCCGTTCGGCTTCATCGAAACGCCGTACCGCAAGGTCGTCGACGGTGTGCTCACCGACGAGATCAAGTACATGACCGCCGATGAGGAAGACCGCTTCCTCATTGGTCAGGCGAACACCAACTACGACGCCGACGGTCGCATCAGTGATGAGCGCGTCCTCGTTCGTATCAAGGGTGCCGAGGTCGAGTTCGTTCCGGCCAAGTCGGTCGAGTACCTTGACGTTTCGCCGCGCCAGATGGTGTCGGTCGCTACCGCGATGATCCCGTTCCTGGAGCACGACGACGCTAACCGTGCACTGATGGGTGCCAACATGCAGCGTCAGGCAGTGCCGCTGGTTCGCAGCGAGTCGCCGCTTGTCGGTACCGGCATGGAACTGCGTGCCGCCGTCGACGCTGGCGATGTCATCGTCACCGGCAAGACTGGCGTGGTGGAAGAGGTTTCGGCCGACTTCATCACGATCATGGCCGACGACGGTACCCGCGACAGCTTCCGCCTGCGGAAGTTCGAGCGCAGCAACCACGGCACCTGCGCCAACCAGGTCCCGATCGTTGACGAAGGTCAGCGTGTCGAGGCCGGCCAGGTTCTGGCCGACGGACCGTGCACCGATCAGGGCGAAATGGCGCTGGGCAAGAACTTGCTCGTCGCGATCATGCCGTGGGAGGGCCACAACTACGAGGACGCGATCATTCTGTCGCAGCGCCTCGTCGAAGAGGACACCCTCACCTCGATCCACATCGAAGAGCACGAGATCGATGCGCGTGACACCAAGCTCGGTGCTGAGGAAATCACTCGCGACATCCCCAACGTCTCCGATGAGGTTCTCGCGGACCTCGATGAGCGTGGCATTGTCCGCATTGGTGCTGAGGTCCGCGACGGCGACGTCCTGGTCGGCAAGGTCACGCCGAAGGGCGAGACTGAGCTGACTCCGGAAGAGCGTCTGCTCCGCGCGATCTTCGGTGAGAAGGCCCGCGAGGTTCGCGACACGTCGCTGAAGGTTCCGCACGGCGAGACCGGCAAGGTCATCGGCGTCCGCACCTTCAGCCGCGACGAAGACGACGATTTGGCGCCCGGCGTCAACGAGTTGGTCCGCGTCTACGTGGCACAGAAGCGCAAGATCCAGGACGGCGACAAGCTCGCTGGCCGCCACGGCAATAAGGGCGTCATCGGCAAGATTCTTCCGCAGGAAGATATGCCGTTCCTCCCTGACGGCACCCCGGTCGACATCATCCTGAACACCCACGGTGTTCCGCGTCGTATGAACATCGGCCAGATCCTCGAAACCCACCTCGGATGGGTTTCGAAGGCCGGCTGGAACATCGACACCGCGCAGTTGGAAGAAGAGTGGGCCAAGCGCCTGCCCGAGGCGATGCATTCGGCTCCGCCGAACACCAACACCGCCACCCCGGTCTTCGACGGTGCCAAGGATGACGAACTGGCGGGCCTGCTGGGCTCCACCCTCCCGAACCGCGACGGCGACGTCATGGTTGGACCGGACGGCAAGGCCACCTTGTTCGACGGTCGTTCGGGCGAGCCCTTCCCGTTCCCGGTCTCCGTCGGCTACATGTACATCATCAAGCTGCATCACTTGGTGGACGACAAGATTCACGCTCGTTCCACCGGTCCGTACTCGATGATCACGCAGCAGCCGCTCGGCGGTAAGGCACAGTTCGGTGGCCAGCGCTTCGGTGAGATGGAGTGCTGGGCAATGCAGGCGTACGGCGCCGCCTACACCCTGCAGGAACTGCTCACGATCAAGTCGGACGATGTGGTTGGCCGCGTCAAGGTCTACGAGGCCATCGTCAAGGGCGAGAACATCCCCGAGCCCGGCATCCCCGAGTCGTTCAAGGTGCTCCTGAAGGAGCTCCAGTCGCTTTGCCTCAATGTGGAGGTCCTCTCGAGTGAGGGCACCGCAATCGAGATGAGCGACACCGACGACGAGGACCTCGAGCGCGCTGCTGCCAACCTTGGCATCAACCTGTCGCGTAATGAGGCCGCCACGGTGGACGACCTCGCTAACTGACCTGACCGACCGACCTGGAGGGCCGGTGCGAAGTTCACACTCCGCACCGCCCGCTGACAATAAGAGACACTGAAAGGCAACTAGTGCTCGACGTCAACTTTTTCGACGAACTCAAGATCGGCCTGGCGACGGCCGACGACATCCACAACTGGTCGTTCGGTGAAGTCAAGAAGCCGGAGACCATCAACTACCGCACGCTGAAGCCTGAGAAGGACGGCCTGTTCTGCGAGAAGATCTTCGGACCTACTCGCGACTGGGAGTGCTACTGCGGTAAGTACAAGCGCGTCCGCTTCAAGGGCATCATCTGCGAGCGTTGCGGCGTTGAGGTCACCAAGGCCAAGGTCCGCCGTGAGCGGATGGGCCACATTGAGCTGGCCGCCCCGGTCACGCACATCTGGTACTTCAAGGGCGTTCCGAGTCGCTTGGGCTACCTGCTCGACTTGGCTCCGAAGGATCTCGAAAAGATCATCTACTTCGCCGCCTACGTGATCACCGCGATCGACGACGAACTCCGCCATGCGGAACTGTCGACCCGTGAAGCTGAGATCGGTGTGGAGCGCAAGGCGATCCTCGACGACATGGAAGCTGCGCTCAACGAGCGCCAGCAGAAGCTCGAAGCCGACCTGGCTGAGCTCGAAGCTGAAGGTGCCAAGGCCGACGCCAAGCGCAAGGTGCGCGATGCCGCTGAGCGTGAGCTCAAGCGCATGCGTGACCACGCCAACCGTGAGGTCGAAGCTCTCGACGAGATCTGGGACAAGTTCACCAAGCTGTCGCTCGGTGACCTGATCATCGACGAGCGCCTCTACCGCGAGCTCGAAGACCGCTTCGGCGAGTACTTCACCGGCTCGATGGGTGCCGAGGCCATCAAGCGTCTGCTCGAGACCTTCGACATCGAAGCTGAAGCTGAATCGCTGCGCGAAACCATCCGCACCGGCAAGGGCCAGAAGAAGCTGCGTGCGCTCAAGCGACTCAAGGTCGTTGCGGCGTTCCAGCAGTCCGGCAACTCGCCGCAGGCCATGGTCCTCGACGCCGTGCCGGTGATCCCGCCGGAGCTGCGTCCGATGGTTCAGCTCGACGGTGGTCGCTTCGCGACCTCCGACCTGAACGACCTCTACCGTCGTGTCATCAACCGCAACAACCGCCTCAAGCGACTGATCGACCTCGGTGCTCCCGAGATCATCGTCAACAACGAGAAGCGGATGCTGCAGGAGTCGGTCGACGCCCTCTTCGACAATGGTCGTCGTGGACGTCCGGTCACTGGACCGGGTAACCGCCCGCTGAAGTCGTTGAGCGATCTGCTCAAGGGCAAGCAGGGTCGTTTCCGCCAGAACCTCCTCGGCAAGCGCGTCGACTACTCGGGCCGTTCGGTCATCGTCGTCGGCCCGCAGCTCAAGCTGCACCAGTGCGGTCTGCCGAAGCTGATGGCTCTCGAGCTGTTCAAGCCGTTCGTGATGAAGCGTCTGGTTGACCTCAACCAGGCTCAGAACATCAAGTCGGCCAAGCGCATGGTGGAGCGTCAGCGCCCCGCCGTGTGGGACGTCCTCGAAGAGGTCATCTCGGAGCACCCGGTTCTGCTGAACCGTGCACCTACCCTGCACCGCCTCGGTATTCAGGCGTTCGAGCCCCAGCTGGTTGAAGGCAAGGCAATTCAGCTGCACCCGCTCGTCTGTGAAGCCTTCAACGCCGACTTCGACGGTGACCAGATGGCAGTTCACCTGCCGCTGTCGTCGGAGGCACAGGCTGAAGCTCGCATCCTGATGCTGTCGAGCAACAACATCCTGTCGCCGGCTTCGGGCCGCCCGCTCGCTATGCCCCGCCTGGACATGGTGACCGGTCTGTACTTCCTGACGACCCAGAAGGATGGGTTGATCGGCGAATACACCCCGGCCACCAAGGACGACGTGGAACGCGGCGTCTACTCGACCCCGTCTGAAGCGATCATGGCCGTCGACCGCGGCGCCCTGTCGATTCAGTCGCGCATCAAGGTGCGTCTGACCGAGCAGCGTCCGCCGGCCGATGTTGAGGCCGAGCAGTTCCCCGACGGCTGGACCCGTGGACAGGCGTGGGAGACCATCACGACCCTCGGTCGCGTGCTGTTCAATGAGCTGCTCCCGCGTGACTACCCGTTCATCGACGAGCAGATGCCGAAGAAGCGTCAGGCCGTGATCATTAACGATCTCGCCGAGCGCTACCCGATGATTGTCGTCGCTCAGACTGTCGACAAGCTGAAGGATGTCGGCTTCTACTGGGCAACCCGTTCGGGTGTCACCGTCTCGATGTCGGACGTTCTGGTTCCCCCGGCCAAGGCCGAGATCCTGGAACGTTACGAGGAGCGGGCCGACGGTCTGGAGCGCAAGTTCCAGCGCGGTGGCTTGACCCCCGACGAGCGTCGTGACGCCCTAGTTGAGATCTGGAAGCAGGCCACCGAAGAAGTCGGTAAGGCGCTTGAGGATTACTACCCGGACGACAACCCGATCACGATGATCCCGAAGTCGGGTGCAACCGGCAATATGACGCAGGTGCGTAACCTGTCGGGCATGAAGGGCCTGGTGACAAACCCGAAGGGTGAGTTCATCCCGCGCCCGATCAAGTCGTCGTTCCGTGAAGGTTTGACGGTTGCCGAGTACTTCATTAACACGCACGGTGCCCGTAAGGGTCTGGCCGATACGGCTCTGCGTACCGCTGACTCGGGTTACCTGACCCGTCGTCTGGTGGACGTGTCGCAGGACGTCATCGTTCGCGAGACCGACTGTGGCACTGAGCGCGGCATCCTGGTGACGCTCGGCGAGAAGCAGGCCGACGGCACCATCATCCGCGATGCACACGTGGAGACGTCGGCTTACGCACGGACCTTGGCGTCCGACGCGGTCGACGCTGACGGCAACGTCGTCGTTGAGCGTGGCAATGACTTGGGCGATCCGGCTATCGAGGCACTCCTCGCCGCTGGCGTCACCGAGGTCAAGGTGCGTTCGGTCCTCACCTGTGGCACGGGCACCGGCGTTTGCGCGCTTTGCTACGGCCGTTCGATGGCCACCGGCAAGCTCGTCGACATCGGCGAAGCGGTCGGTATTATCGCCGCTCAGTCGATTGGTGAGCCCGGTACCCAGCTGACGATGCGTACGTTCCACCAGGGTGGCGTCGGTGACGACATCACCGGTGGTCTGCCTCGTGTCACCGAGCTGTTCGAAGCCCGTGTCCCCAAGGGCAAGGCTCCGATCGCCGAGGTTTCCGGTCGCATCCGCATGGAAGACGATGATCGTTTCTACAAGATCACCATCATCCCGGATGACGGGAGCGAGGAAGTCGTCTACGACAAGCTCTCGAAGCGTCAGCGTCTGCGTGTCTTCAAGCACGAAGACGGCAGTGAGCGTCTGCTCGCCGACGGTGATCACGTCGAGGTTGGTCAGCAGCTGCTTGAGGGCGCTGCCGACCCGCACGAGGTGCTCCGCGTCATGGGCCCGCGTCAGGTGCAGATCCACCTCGTCAACGAGGTCCAGGAGGTGTACCGCAGCCAGGGTGTGTCGATCCACGACAAGCACGTGGAAACGATCGTCCGGCAGATGCTGCGTCGCGTCACGATCATCGATTCCGGTGCGACCGAGTTCCTGCCAGGTTCGTTGACCGAGCGCGCCGAGTTCGAAGCCGCGAACCGCAACGTGGTTGCCGAGGGTGGAGAGCCGGCTGCCGGCCGTCCGGTCCTCATGGGCATCACGAAGGCTTCGCTGGCCACCGACTCGTGGCTGTCGGCCGCGTCGTTCCAGGAGACCACTCGCGTGCTGACCGATGCGGCTATCAACAGCCGTAGCGACAAGCTCGTCGGCCTCAAGGAGAACGTGATCATCGGTAAGTTGATCCCGGCCGGTACCGGCATCAACCGTTACCGCAACATCGAGGTTCAGCCGACGGAAGAGGCTCGTGCAGCCGCTTACGCTCTGCCGACCTACGACGACACCTACTACAGCCCGGACGGCACCTTCGGTGCCCCGAGCGGTGCCGCCGTTCCTCTCGACGATTACGGCTTCGGCAGCGAGTTCCGCTGACCTAGCCGAAGGCCCCCGAACCGCTAACGGTTCGGGGGCCTTTTCGTTGTCGCGCCCGGAAATACATACATCCGCGTAGTTCGTTGGTCTTCGCTCCGTCACAGACGGAGCGAAGACCAACGAACTACGCGGATGCGTTTGTTCAGCACCTACGGCGCCTGTCGCTATGCGCCGATGGCGCGGGCGATCATGGGCCAGGAGTTGCGGAGGTCAGCGTAGAAGAGGTCCCAGGTGTGGACGCCGTCGGGGCGACGCACAAAGCGGTGACCGATGCCGAGGCCATTCAAGCGGTTCGACATGTTGGTGGTGCACTGAAGGGCGATGGCCTCGATGATGTTGCCCCCGACCAGGCCGCTACCGTTCTGGAGCAGGCTGCCGTCGACGGGGCCGGCGATCCCGGAACCCGCGGACAGGTAAATGGCCTTGCCGCGGAGCTTGCCCGCGTTGATGACCGGATCGTGCTGACGCCACATGGCGCTACCGGGTGCACCCCACATGTTCGCGACGTTGCCGCCGCCCCGAGCGACGACCGCCATCGTCGCGAGCTGGCCGAGGGGATCGGTTGTGCCGGGGCAGCCGCTATAGGCGGCGACCGCCCGATACAGGCCGGGCATTTGGGTCGCGAGATCGAGAGCCGGCCCAGCCGACATTGAAACGCCAGACAGGGCATTGATGCCATTGGTGCGGAACTGCCGATTCACAGCGGCTGGGAGTTCCTTCGTGATGAAGGTCTGCCACTTGTTTCGTCCAAGCGCCGGATCGTTCGAGCGCCAGTCAGTCATCATCGAAAACCTGCCGCCAATCGGCAGAACGACGTTGACGCGCTTACCCGCAAAGAACTGTCGGACCCGGGTGTTGTTGAACCAGGAGATGCCGTCCTCGGCACCGCCTGCTCCGGGCAGCATGTAAAAGGTCGGCAACCCAGCGGGACGACCGACCGGATGGAGAACGTCGCTACGAACCCAGCGGTGCATCGCCTGCGAGTAGACGGAGATCGTGGTGTTTGTTGCGCTGACAGGTTTTGCGACCGGCGTGACCGGGTCCGCCGTGGCCGTGGGCGCGGGGCCAACGATCAGACTGGACACCATTGCGAGCACAACAGCCAGCGCGACAACCGGTGCACGAGAACCAAATTCGAACGAAGTGCCGGGTATGCGCAGAGCCATCATCTGTTTGACGGTACGCAACTGGGCATTCTCCAGCGACGTTCGGGTGCCGGTCGTTTCCCAATCGATAGCGACATGTTGCGCAATCACGCGGTGTGGTCGCCCCTAGCTGCGGCAGATAGGGGACGAACGTCGACAGCATCGACGATGTGGGGCATGGCGATGGCCGCGAACATGAATACCGACGTTGTGCCGGAATTGCATTGCAAGGATGGGCGACCCGCGGCGATGAAGATGAAAGGGAGATCCCAATCTCCCGAATGGATTACCGTCAGCCCATGCTCATCTCACGGTTACAAGCTCTGGGACTGGTCGTAGGTCCGGCCATCTTCGCACTGTCCCCGCTGTTCTGGAACGACGGGCATTACGGAGTGGCAGGCGGAATGCTCATTGCCGTGTCGACCGTGCCGTGGGTCTTCGGCCTGCTCGGTGAGTACGAGAACCTGCGAAAACCCTTCCCCGTCGTTTCCGGGCTCTGGGTCCTGCTGGTGCTGATCGGCATGTTCGGGACCGTCGCATTCGGGCTGCAGGGCTTCTTTGAAGCCGTGTTCGGGGCCGACAACAGTTCGGCCCTCGCGGCGTTCGACGGCTATCCGACGGTCGGCACGATTATGTTCTTGCTGGCCGGGCCGACCTTTCCGTTCGCGCTGATGGTTTTCGGGGCGATGCTGTGGCGGGCGCGCACGGTGCCCCAGACCTGCGTCGTCGCGGTGCTCGTCGCCGCGGTCGCGTTCCCGATTGCGCGCGTCACGCGCGAGGCACCGGTAGCTTTCATCGCCGACCTCGTCATGCTCGCGGCGTTCTGCGGAGTGGCGTGGTACGCGTGGCAGCGGTCTAGTGATGCCGTCGGCTCAACGCGAATACAGTCGAAGCATGGGTGACCCGCCGCGCTACCGCTGGCTGTTGCACATCGACCTCGACCAATTTCAAGTCTCGGTGGAACGACTCCGCCGGCCTGATCTTGCTGGTCGCGGCGTGATCGTCGGTGGGGACGGCGATCCGGCCCGGCCACGGCAGGTCGTGACATGCGCGTCGTATGAGGTGCGGGCACTGGGCGTCCGCGCCGGAATGCCGATGCGGGCCGCCGCGAAAAAGGTGCCCGACGCCGTCTTTCTGCCGCTCGACATGGCCGCATACGAGGAGGCGTCAGCGCGCGTCATGAACGTCGTCGCTCGGGGCGGCGATGCCCTGGAAGTGTGGGGTTGGGACGAGGCGTACCTCGGCCTGGAAGTGCAGTCAGAGCCCGCAGCCCGCAGCGTTAACGACGTGATTGCCGTGGCGCAGCGCGTCCGACAGTCAGTACTGGTTGAGACGGGCCTGCACAGTTGCGTAGGAATCTCCGACAACAAACAGCGGGCTAAAGCCGCGACAGGGTTTGCGAAACAGGCGGTCCGAGACCCGGCGGCCTCGCCGGACGACCGGGTGTTTGTCCTCGACGACGGCAACTGGTCGTCGCTGATGGACGACCGTCCGTGCCGGGACCTGTGGAGCGTCGGCTCGCGGACGGCAACCAAACTCGCTGAGGCGGGCATCGACACCGTCGCCCAGTTGGTGGCTACCGACCGCGAACAATTGGTCGCGATGTTTGGTCCGCACCAAGGCAATTGGTTGTATGTGCTGTGCCGCGGTGGGGGAGACGACGCGATCTCCGACGAGCCGTACATCGCCAAGTCGCACTCCAAGGCGCGCACGTTTGATGTGGATCTCACTGATCGCGACGATCTGCGCGCGGCGGTGCGCGACCTGACGAAGGAGGCGTTCGATCAAGTAGTTGCCGAGGCGCGGGTACCGTTTCGGGTCGGTCTAACGGTCCGGACCGCGTCGTTCTTCACCCGCACAAAGATGCGGAAGCTGCCGGAACCAACCATCGACTTCGAGACAATCGTCGGCACGGCAATCGCTCTCCTCGACGCGTTCGACATCCAAAAACCCATCAGGCTGATGGCTGTGCGGCTGGAGTTGTTGGATCCGGCCGTTTAAACGCCTGCGGAGCGGGCGTGCAACTGGCGTAGCTCGTCCTCCAGCTCCGGAGCCGGTCCAGCGACAGCAACATCGGGCGCGACCTTGTTAATCGGCAAGGCGGCGACCGGCAATGCTGGCAGGCCCCAACTGGTTCGCCAGACGGATAGTTGATCGGAACTGGCGGCGTACACAATGCGGCCAAGTCCAACCCATGCGTGCGCTGCTGCGCACATCGGGCAGTGTTCGCCCGACGTGTAAACGGTGGCGGCTGCGCGTTGCTCCTCGGTGAGGTTCTTGGCCGCCCAGCGGGCGATCGCGAACTCGGGGTGACGCGTGTGGTCGCCGCCGCTGACCCGATTGCGGTCCGCGAATCGGATGACGCCAGCATGGTCGACGATAAGGGAACCGAAGGGTTCATCGCCCTCGTCGAGGGCTTCGCGGGCAAGGGTGACGCAGCTTCGCAGGTGAACCAGGTCCGCATTGGTCGGAGTAGTGATCACGGGGGCCATGGCTGCGAGCGTACCTGGCGCGTGGATGGGTTACCGCGGGACTTGAAACCCGACGAGTCGGGCATCGGGATCGACGTCGATGCCGAGCCGATCCCACGGAACGCCAACTTTCACGACGGCGTACGCCGACGTCGGGAAGCGGTCGATCTCGCCGTTCGGGTCGAGGGCGAGGGCAGCCTCGGGCATGCCGGGGAAATGTCCAACCACGAGCACGGTGGAGGCGTCAGCGGGCGCATAGATGCGGATGCTCTCGAAGATCTCGGCGGGGGTTCCCCCGTAAAGGTCGCTGACGTATTCCGTTGGCACATCGATCTCGGTTTGCGCGAGCGTCATTCGGGTGCGTTCGGCGGTAGAACACAACGCGAAGTCGACGTCGATGCGGTCGTCGGTGAGCCATTGGCCAGCGAGCGCTGCCTGGCGCATGCCTCGTCCATTGAGCGGGCGGTCATGGTCGTAGACACCATCGGGGTAGGCCGACTTTCCGTGGCGCATCAGAACCAGTGTGCGGTCGCTCATGCGATTTCGCCCATGGCCGCACGGGCAGTCAGAGTTGAGTCGCTCGCCATGATGCGCAGCATCTGCACCGTTTCGCTCCACGCCGAAACTTCTTGCGTGTAGAGCACAAACTCCATGTACCGATCGTCGAGCATGGCCTCATCGGCGAGAGCGGTCAACTCCATCAGTTCATCGACGCACTGCGTTATCAATGACGGGATCCGGGTGCCGGAGCAGGCCGCGGCTATCTCGTGCGACGGCAACGTCGCCAAGCGTTCGAGAGCTCTGCGATAACTCATAGAACCACCGTAGAACGACCCACTGACAGTTTTCGTGAGGCGCGCAGTTCGCGGCGGCCGCTCGATTGTCCGTGCCCGAGCTTTGATTCGGCGACATAAACCCCCGCTGCGCCGAACCCTTCTGATCGGCTGCATGGGTTCGTACGGTCGTCCCATGACGACAACAGAACTCATCGACATCCCTGCCACGGCGACCCCGCTGAACAAGATCGCCAGTGCGACAGCAAACGCTGTTTCAACCAAACCGACAAACGGGCAGGTGGTATTTGCCGCGTCGGCCGTCGCTGCCGACGGTGTCTCCAGTGAGATCAGCTTGCGGTCGTTCAGTATCACCGCGGACGAACCGCCGACGCTCGGCGGCAATGACACCGCACCCAACCCCGTCGAGTACTACTTGGCGGCGCTGCTGTCGTGCCAGGTAGTGACCTACCGGTTCTGGGCCGAGCGGCTTGGCATTACCTTCGACGACCTCCAACTGACTGCCGAAGGAGACCTCGACGTCCGCGGCTTCTTCGGTTTAGCGGACGACGTCCGCCCGGGATTCACTGCCGTCCGGGTGGTCGCCAGGATCACCGGGCCAGCGTCCGACGGGGACTACCGCCGACTTCAGGAAACCGTCGAGCGACACTGCCCGGTCCAGGATCTCACCGTGAACCCGACGCCGGTATCGACCGAGTTGCTCGTCACACGTTGAGGTTCCTCGCCACCGTCGGGCAGCTAGCCCGGGGCTAGGGCACTAATCTGTAGTTAATGCACACCTGGGCCCCGATTCTGTTCGCGATCGCCGCGGCAGTTCTGATTGCCGCCGGTACCGTTCTCCGCCAACGGTCCTCGGCGGCCAGCGGGGCAATCACCCCGGGCTGGTGGCTCGGCGCATTCATCGCGCTGATGGGGTTTAGCCTGCAGGCGACGGCGCTGGCTCTGGGATCAATTCTGGTGGTGCAACCGCTGCTGGTCCTGGCGGTGCTCTTTGCGTTGCCGATGGAGAACTGGATCGACAAACGGCACCTGCTCAAAAGCGAATGGCTGTGGGGCACCGCGCTGGTTGTCGGCGTCGTATTGTTCTTGCTGCTGGCCCGTCCAGTATCGACCGATCGTCGCCCCGACATGCTGAGCATGGTCATCACCGTGACGGTCTTGGTGGTCGGGATCATCGGCATCGTGGTCGCGGCCGAGCGCTGCCAGAGCGGGCATCTCCGGGCGCTCAGCTACGGCCTCGCAGCCGGTGCGCTGTTCGGTGTTTCCGCGCCGTTGGTGAAGGCCGTCGCCTTCCGGATGATCGACGCTCCGGGCACCCTGTTTGTTCACGTCGAACTGTATTTGCTGCTGGCGGTGGTGCTCTTGGCGATCATCGCGCAGCAGCGCGGTTTCGGTGCGGGAGATCTGCAGACGTCGTTCCCGGCCATGAACGTGATGGAACCGGCCGTGGCCATGGCGCTCGGCGTCGCCCTACTGGGCGAAAACATCTACGTGACGGTCCCGACCGCCGCGTTCCTCTGCATCGTCGCCGTGGTCACCGGTATCGCCGTAGTGAAGCTCGCCCAAGACAGCGCCAGAAGTTCCGAACGCCCCCTCCACGACCGCGAAGCCGCCGTCGAACTCAGCTAGCGCCCGTCCACCGCCATTTCGCTGCGCTCGAACCGCGCCTTTCTGTCACGATTCGACCAGACCGTCACCGATCACCGCGTTTGGTGACGGCTAGGGCGGAGTGCGGTTGCCAGATGTGACAGAAATGCGCGAATCGGAGGAACGACGATGAGGCGTCGGGACCGGATTAGCCTTCGGCGATGAGGGCGGGGATTGCCTCGGCCCACTCAGCGGCGGCCTTGGCGGGCTTGATGGTCGACGAGGCGTCGTGGCGGAAGTGCTCGCCAACCTCGACGGCACCCAAGGCGACGAGCTTTTCTGCCATTACTTCGCCGCCGCGGTTGTAAGTTTCGCCGTATACGGTGTCGCCCAGGCCGAAGACGGTGAAACGCAGGCCCGTCAGGTCCGGCTTTTCCTCATCGAGTTCCTCAGCGAAGGGCAGCGCGCTCGAAGGCAATTCGCCCTCGCCGTAGGTGGAGCAGATGACGACAAGGAAGTCTTCGACATTGAGGTCTTCGACGGCAAACTCGGCCATGTCGAACACCGACGGATCGTTGTCGGCAGCCAATACGTCAGCGATTGCATCGGCAACGAGTTCGCCGGTGCCGGTTTCGGTGCCGTAGAGGATGACTGCTGCCATGGTCGTAGTACTCCTGAAGCTCGGGTCGGCGCAGATGAGCGCACTTTCGTGATCGGTAATCGACGATTACGGTAGCGTAACAACGTGGCTGCGTCGAATTCCCGACCAGGGACTTTAGGCTCAAAATTTGCCTGTTTCCGCAGCTAGCGTCACTTTCGTGAACGCTGTACTTTGTGAGCGGGAAGTCTGCATCGAATCCGTCGCCCCAGGGGCTACGATCGAATTCCAACTACGAAAGCAGGTCCCGAAATGGACTGGAGTTCTCTCTGGAACGTCCTCTGGTACACGGTCGTCATCTTTGCGTTTATCGCGTACCTGATGGTTCTCTTCATGGTCTTGACCGATCTCTTCCGCGATCACAAGCTGTCGGCATGGTGGAAGGTCGTTTGGATCATCTTCCTGGTGATCGTTCCGTACATCACCGCGTTCGCGTACCTGATCTTCCGCGGTACCGGCATGACAAACCGCAGTCGCGCCGCAGCCGTTTCCGCTGAACAGGCGAGCCAGGAGTACATCCGTCATGCGGCAGGAAAGGCATCGCCCGCAGCCGACATCGCCACCGCGAAGTCACTGCTCGACGCCGGCACCATTACTCAGGCTGAGTTTGATGCCCTTAAGGCAAAGGCCCTGACCAGCTAACGGCTGCGTCAGCGCAATGAACGACGAGCGGTCCGGAACCTGGTAATCAGGATCCGGGCCGCTCGTGTAACTCCTGGCGGTTAATTAGGGTGGGACACATCCAAATTGGGAGCTCGTTTCAACAACGGTGCCGGGGCGAAAGAAGGGGACGATGACCACGCGTATCGATAGCTGGGTGTGGTCGGTCCGGCTAGCTAAAACCCGGTCTGCGGCGGGGGCTGCCTGCCGCGCCGGGCATGTGCAAGTCAACGGCACAACCGCCAAACCAGCGACGCCGGTTTCGATCGGTGATCGCGTTACCGTGCGACTGCACCAGCAGACCAAGATTGTTGAAGTAGTCAAACTCATCAGTAAGCGAGTCTCGGCACCGGTCGCGGCCGAATGCTATATCGACCATTCTCCGCCGCCTCCGCCGAAGGAAGTCCTCGCGTCCATTCCGCGCCGCGATCGCGGCGCTGGGCGTCCAACGAAACGCGAACGGCGCCAGATCGACCGCCTGCAGTCCGGGTCGATGCTGCTCGCCGTCTTCGCGGCTTTGGTACTTCTCGTCAGCGGCTGCACCAATGGGAACAGCCCGGACGTGGTGTCGACGCAGACCCCGAAACCGGGCACCGGGCCGCAGTTTGCGCGATGCGGTGGCCTCACCACCGAGGATGTCATTGCCACCTCGGGTATGGCGGGACTAAAACTGGCGATCGACAATACGTCGACTTGCGAGTGGCGGGCCGACTCCGAGCAACGCAATGGGTCGGTTTCGTTCAACTGGTATCGCGGATCGCCGATCGGCCGTGAACGCGGAACCGAGCAGCTCAGCCGCGACACCACTAGTGACTACGAGGTGGACGGTCACCCCGGGTTCATCGCCTCCACGGAAGGTATCTGCGAGACGGCGATCGCGTGGGACGCCGACTTCATTGAGATATCGATGGCCTCGCCGCGCGGGCCCGATCGGTTACCGACCATCGCGCTCGGCGATCTCTGCAAGGCCGCTAAGACCATCACCGAGAAAGTTGTGAAGGGCGCGTCATGAACAGGAACGGACGTACCCGCAAGTGGCTGGCGGCCGGAGCCATTGCCGTGGCCGCTACGACCATCGCCGGTTGCAGCGTCGACGGGACGGCGGTCCGTGAAGGTGGCGTCGACACCGGGCACGTCGACACTGACCAATTCGACAATCTGCTCTCCGAATGTGAAGTGCTACCCGGGCCCACCATCGCGAAGGCGGTCGGCGGAACATCCGCGGACCCGAATTTCTTCGGTGCCAACTGCCGCTGGATCGTCAGCCCGCAGATCATTGACGTCACGTTCAACTGGTTCGAGTGGGGCGACTACAACCTGGAAAAGGAAACCGCGCAGAATATGGGCTTCACCACCGAGAACATCTCGGTTCGCAGCCAATCTGCGTTTACCCAGCGCGACCCGCAGCGGCCAAGCGTTTGCGGGGTGACGGCGAAGGCGACGGCTGGCGGCATCTTCACCTGGTGGGTGGAGCCGGAGGCACCGCAGGGCGGCGACCCGTGCGCGGCGCCGATTAAGTTGATGGAACTCATCCTGAGCGGTGCGTACTAGGGGCAGTCCGGGCCACTGCCTACTCGGGAATGAGCGTCACCGACACTGAAGCTGCCACCTGCAAATTGCCTGCGTCGTCGGGCGTCATGACCCACATGAGCAGGGTGTCGCCGATGCGCTGGCGTCGAATGGTGACTTGCATGCCCGGCTGGATAGCCCGAAGGTACTCAATGACGGCGCGATGTGGTTTCGCGATCAGGTCGGGGTGGTCGACCAGCTCGTCTTCGACGGCCTCGAAGTAGGCGGCGTTGTTGAGGTGCTTAAACGGGTCGAAGTCGGTGATCCGCAGAACGTGTTCGCGATCCGGGAGGTCGACGTCGGCTGCAGCCGGGGCCTTCCCCGGATTCATCGCCTTCCACTTGAGTCGATGCTCGTCCGTCATCGGCTCCAGAGTTTCCATCGCCAGATCAGAGATGCGGGCAGGTAGGCCCGATTCCGTCATGTTGATCCAGAATGCTTCGGTCTCGATGTGGCCGTTGGGGCGCATTTCGCTGTTGAAACGGTTTGTTTCGCTGACCGCATTGATCCGGACTCGCATGTTGGTCCAGCGGGTCGAGAGTGCACTGCACCAGCGCTCGGCGGTGAAATCTGACGGCCAGGTGATTGGTTCCAGCACGTCAATGACGGTGCGGCGGATAATCCAGAACGGGTCGGTCTCGTAGAAGGGGAGCGCCGCGATGTTGTCGTTGGCGATGTCTTGCAGGTACCGGGCGACGGCGTCGAGGCGCACCCGCATTTCTTGATCGATGTCGCCGGTTCGAACGCGGTAGTCAGCGGTGTAGAAGTTGGCGCCCTCTTTGCGCTCGGGGAGCGGTTGGTATTCCTGTGATGCGGTCATGAACGGGCCCCTCAACTGAGATGGTGTCGGAGATCGGTCTCAGAAAGCGTGAATCCGACAGTGACGCGGAATACGGTACTCTCAAGGAAACTAGAACACGTTCACCCTTGGTGGTTGGAGGGAAGTCACAGATGACGCACATTATTACGCGGGCCTGCTGTAACGACGCATCCTGCGTTGCAGTATGTCCGGTCAACTGTATTCACCCGACTCCGGACGAGCCGGACTTCTTGACGGCCGAGATGCTGTACATCGACCCGGAGACTTGCATCGACTGCGGCGCTTGCGTCGACGAATGCCCCGTCAGTGCGATCTACCCAGACGACCAGCTGCCCGCGAGTCAGCTGCCGTTCTTGCAGATCAACACCGATTACTACAAGGATCACGACGTCGAGGGTGGCATCGTTAAGCATCCACGACCGCCGCAGTTGCCCGCAGACGAACTGCGCGTAGCAATCGTCGGGGCCGGTCCGGCAGCGTTCTACGCCGCGCAGGAACTGGTGAAGAAGTCGCAGATCAAGGTCGACATGTTCGACCGTCTGCCGACCCCGTACGGCCTGGTGCGTGCGGGTGTCGCGCCCGACCACGCGCAGACAAAGGGTGTCGAAGACACCTTTGCGGCCGTCGAGAAGAAGCGAAACTTCACCTACCACCTCGGGGTTGAGGTCGGGACGCACATCTCGCACGACGAACTCCGCGAACGCTACGGCGCGGTCCTCTACGCCGTCGGGGCCCCGCACGACCGTCACCTCAATATCCCGGGCGAAGACCTCGCCGGCTCGATCGCCGCCACCGAGTTTGTCGCTTGGTACAACGGGCACCCCGATTTCGCGGGCCACACCTTTGACCTGTCGGGTGAGCGTGCCGTCGTGATTGGCAATGGCAACGTGGCGCTCGACGTCGCACGCATCCTGGCTACCGATCCCGAGTTGCTCGCGAGCACCGACATCGCCGACCACGCACTCGCCGCGCTCCGCGAATCGAATATTCGCGAAGTGTTCGTGGTGGGTCGTCGCGGCATCGAACACGCTGCCTTCACTAACGGCGAACTCCTTGGCCTCGGTGAGGTTGACGGTATTGATGTCGTCATCGATGAGGCTGAACTGACGCTGTCGGACGAGGCTGCTGCACAAGAAGCCGACGACACCCTCGACTCGGTCATCGCGACCAAGGTGCGCCTGGCCCGCGAATTTGCGGCCAAGCCGCTCGTGGAAGGCAACCGTCGGATCGTCTTCAAGTTCCTGACCTCGCCGGTCGAGATCACGGGCACCGACTCCGCTTCGTCAGTGAAGTTGGTCCGCAATCGCTACATCGGCGGCGGCAAGATCGAAGCCACCGACACCACATCCGATCTCGACAGCGGTTTCATCGTTCGATCCATCGGCTACCGCACCCAGCCGGTCAAGGACCTGCCGTTCGACGAAGCCTCCTCGCTGGTGCCGAACGAGGACAGCCGAGTGCTCGATGGCCCCGGCGGTGCACCGCTGCCCGGCGTGTTCGTTGCCGGATGGATCAAACGTGGACCCACCGGCGGCATCGGCCGCAACCGGTTGTGCGGCGAGCAGGCTGCCGCGACGATCCTCCTCGACTTTGCCAACGGGGCACTCCCGACGCCGACGACGGACGCCATCGACGTCGCCGACTTGGTGATCAGCCGAGGTGCGCATCGCGTGGACCTGCAGGGCTGGAAGCGGATCGACGCTGCCGAACGCGAGGCTGGTGCTGGTGCGGGACGTCGTCGCGTCAAGATCACCTCGATCGAAGAAATGAAGAATGTGGCGGGTGAATCCGAGCCAGTGGGTGACGTTGTCGGTGGCGCATAGTGCGAATTGCGCTCCTGTCGTACCGCAGTAAACCGCATTGTGGGGGACAGGGTGTCTACGTCCGACACTTGTCGGCCGGACTCGCCGCACTCGGGCACGACGTCGAGGTGTTCTCGGGTCAGCCGTACCCCGAACTTGATGAGGGTGTCCGGCTGACGAAGGTCCCGAGCTTGGACCTGTACGGCGAACCCGACCCCTTCCGAACGCCGCGTTTACGCGAGTACCGCGACTGGATCGACGTCGTCGAGGTGGCGTTGATGTGGACAGCGGCATTTGGTGAACCGTTGACGTTCAGCCTGCGCGCCAAGCGGGTACTGCGCGGTCGGCGCAACGACTTTGACGTCGTGCACGACAACCAGTGCCTGGGTTACGGGCTGCTGTCGATCAAGCGACAGGGCTTTCCGTTAGTTGCCACCATCCATCACCCGATCACTCGTGATCGGGCCCTGGCGGTGAAGGCCGCGCGGGGCCTGAAAAAGATCAGTGCCTGGCGCTGGCATTCGTTCCTCGCCATGCAGGGGCGGGTGGCGCGCCGGATTCCGTCGCTGCTGACCGTGTCGAAGAGCAGCGAAGACGATATTCGCGAGGCGTTTCACGTGAAGCCCGGCGTGTTGGCGACCATCCCGCTGGGGGTAAACGTTGACCTGTTTGCGCCGAGCGGACGACGAGTCCCCGGCGAGATTGTCTGCGTGGCCAGCGCCGATGCCCCACTCAAGGGGGTTTCGTACCTGCTTGAAGCCGTCGCAAAGGTGTCGGCCGAACGCGACATTCACCTCACGCTGGTGTCGAAACTTGACCCCGAAGGACCGTCCGCGAAACTGATCGACGACCTGTCGATCGCAGATCGCGTGTCGGTTGTCTCGGGCATCGATGACACGGAACTCGCTGGGCTCCTGAGCCGCGCGGAGGTCGCCTGCGTGCCGTCGCTGTACGAAGGTTTCTCGTTGCCCGCGGTGGAGGCGATGAGCTGCGGGACGCCCCTCATCGCCAGTCGCGCCGGGGCGATTCCGGAGGTCGTTGGCGACGACGAATCGGCGGCCATCCTCGTCGAACCCCGCGACAGTGAGGCGCTGGCGCAAGCCCTGCTCCGGCTGCTTGACGATCCCGGGCTCGCGACCCGGCTTGGCGCTGGTGGTCGTGCCCGGGCGCAGGCTCGTTACAGCTGGGCGGCCGTCGCGCAGGCCACCGTGGACCGATACCAGGCGGCCATCGACGCCGCCGCGGAAGGACGCTAGAACCGTGCTGACTGTGGATTTTGACCGCCTGCAGGTGGGGCCCGGTATTCGTGCCATCGATATTGGTGCGGGGCAGGGGCGGCATTCATATGAAATGCTGCGGCGCGGCGCCGATGTCATCGCCTTCGACCAGAACGACGGTGACATGGCAGACGTCG
The DNA here is from genome assembly GCF_056682775.1 of Gordonia sp. 34D. Classification (NCBI taxonomy): domain Bacteria; kingdom Bacillati; phylum Actinomycetota; class Actinomycetes; order Mycobacteriales; family Gordoniaceae; genus Gordonia; species Gordonia sp. 34D. The sequence goes on from NZ_CM155293.1 coordinate 3,721,090, forward strand.
CCGAGATGTTCGGTGCGCTCGCCGCGGCCGGTGAAGTTCCGGAATCGGGCGTTGCCCGCACCGAAGTCGGCGACGCGCTGGCCCTCCCATACGATGACGCGACCTTCGATGTCGTGCTGATGTCGGAAATTTTGGAGCACATTCCCGACGACGAAGCGGCCATCGCCGAAATGGTCCGGATCCTTAAGCCGGGCGGAACGGCTGCAGTCACCGTGCCGCGCTACTGGCCGGAAAAGGTGTGCTGGGCGCTGTCGGACGAGTACCACGAGGTGGAAGGCGGGCACGTTCGCATCTACCGGGAGTCGGAACTGTCGTCCAAGCTGGAGGCAGCCGGGCTTGAGCTGACGGGAACGTCGCACGCCCATGCGCTGCACGCCCCGTACTGGTGGCTCAAGTGCGCGGTCGGCGTCGATAACGATAAGAATCTACTGGTCCGCGGCTATCACAAGATGTTGGTGTGGGACATGATGAGCAAGCCCTGGGTGACTCAATTCGGCGAGCAACTGCTCAACCCGGTGGTCGGTAAGTCGGTGGCGATCTACCTGCGGAAGCCCACCGGATAAGTATGAATATTCCGTCGATCCCGGGGATCCTGACCGTCGAACAAGTGCGGCAGACGGGTGCGGCAATCGCTGGAATGCAAGAACCAGACGGTGCGCTTCCGTGGTTTCCGGGCGGCAAAACCGACCCGTGGGACCACGTCGAGTCGGCCATGGCACTTTCGGCGAGCGGCTACCTGAATCCGGCCCGTGCGGCGTACGAATGGTCGGCCCACAACCAGCGAGACGACGGCTCGTGGCCGATGGAAATCCGGCAGGGCCGCATCGTCGATGCCGGCGTCGACAGCAACTTTTGCGCTTACATCGCCGTCGGAGTGTGGCATCACTACCTGATCTCCGACGATGACGCATTCCTGTGGAGCATGTGGCCGACGGTCCGGGCCGCCCTCGATCGGGTCCTGCTGTTTCAGCGGCCCGACGGGGCGTTCCGGTGGGCTGCCGACTACGTCACCGGTGCCATGTTCGACGCCGCGCTGATCACCGGCAATGCCAGTATCTATTCGTCGCTGGTGTGCGGGCTAAAGATCGCCGCCCGCGTCGACGACGAATCGGCGCAGCGCGCAGTCGTCGAGTGGGAACGTGCGCGTGCCGACCTAGCGGGAGCGTTTGCGGTGCCGGCGGAGAGCTTTTTGCCGCCGAGCGAACACTCGATGGACTGGTATTACCCGGTGCTCGGGGGCGTTTTGCGTGGGGAGGCGGGACGAGTCGCGCTCGATGCCGAATGGGACCGGTTCGTGGTTTCCGGTCTGGGTGTCCGTTGCGTGAGCCATCGACCGTGGGTGACCGGGGCAGAGACTAGCGAATTGGCGATTGCCTTGGCGGCGATCGGCGATGTGGATCGGGCTGCCGCAATGGTCGCGTCGATCCAACACCTGCGCGATCCGGACGGCTCGTATTGGACCGGCCTGGTGTTTTCTGACGGCAAGCGGTGGCCGGTGGAACGCAGCTGTTGGACGTCGGCGGCGGTAATTCTGGCCGCAGACGCGATTAGTCGGAGCACTCCGGCCGGTGGAATTTTCGCCGATCTTGGTGGAGCCGCTGTGCCCGCCCAATTCCCCAGTTAGACTAGTGTCCAGTCTGGCGTCCAACTTGGGGGCGCGGTAATGCGGAGGTCATTGTGGATTTTGGAATCGTGCAGTTCACCAGCGATCGCGGGCTACGCGCCCAACACTTGGCACCGCTGATCGAAGACGCGGGATTCGCCGCCTACTACGTGCCGGAACACAGTCACATTCCGACCAAACGCGAGGCCGCCCATCCCCGAACCGGCGACTCGAGCCTGCCCGACGAGCGCTACACCCGCACCCTGGATCCATGGACGTCGCTGGCGGCCGCTGCCGCGGTGACGTCCCGAATCGAACTGTCGACGGCCGTCGCGCTACCGGTGCAGTCGGACCCGCTGACGCTCGCGAAGACGATTGCCACGCTCGATCATCTCTCCGAGGGGCGCGTGAGTTTGGGTGTCGGATTCGGCTGGAACCTGGACGAATTGGCCGACCATCACGTCCCCGCTGGCCGTCGTCGTACGATGCTGCGCGAGTACCTGGAGGCGATGAGGGCGCTGTGGACGCAGGAAGAGGCCGAGTATCACGGCGAATTCGTCGACTTCGGTCCGAGTTGGGCGTGGCCCAAACCGTCGCGCGCGATCCCGATCAACGTGGGTGCGGCGGGGACGGAGAAGAACTTTAAGTGGATTGCCCGCAGTGCGGACGGGTGGATCACGACGCCCGGCGAGACAGACATCGAAGAATCGGTAACGCTCCTGAAGCGAGTTTGGGCCGACGCGGGCCGCGAGGGCCAACCGCAGATCGTCGCCCTGGATATGCGTCCGGATGCTGACCGCCTTGCCCGCTGGGCCGAAATCGGCGTCACCCGCGTCCTCTACGGTCTACCCGACAAAGACGTCGACACCGCCAAGGCCTACCTGGCGAAGCTGTCCGCGAAACTGGGGTAACAACCCCCTCCGCCCGTTCCCGCATGATGCGTCGATTCCCGCTCCTTGTCAGACAAAGAGCGGGAATCGACGCATCATGCGAGAAGCACCGGGGCGGGGAGGGTTAGCCGCCCATGTAGGCGGCCTCCAAGCGGCCGAGGTCGGCGGCCAGGGTGGCGGCGTCCTCGTCGAGGAGGATGCGGCCCTTCACCAGCACGACCGCCCGGTCGGCGATCCCCAACGCCAAATGCACATGCTGTTCGACGAGGATCACCGACGTGCCCTGTTCGGCAGCGACCTGGCGGAGGACCGGCAGGATCGCTTCGACGATGACCGGCGCCAAGCCCATGCTGAGTTCGTCGATCAACAGGATCGACGGCTTCTGCAGCAGTGCCCGAGCCAACGCCAGCATCTGCTGCTCACCGCCCGACAACTGACCTGCGGCCACCGACAGCCGCTTGCGGAGGGCGGGGAAGTAGCCGAGGACTACTTCCAGTTCCTCGGTCGCGGCCTTGCGTCCGCGCGTGGTGATGGCCAGCCGCATGTTCTGTTCGGTTGTGAGCTTCCGGAACAGTGCCCGATCGTCCGGAACCAGCACCAAACCGTTGCGGACGGCCGCCCGCGGATTGCCCGACGGCAGCGCCTGGCCATTCATCGAGACAGTCCCGGACTCGCGCGGCAGCAGGCCTGCGAGGGTCTCGAGCAGGGTTGTCTTGCCTGCGCCGTTAGGGCCGAGGAGGGCGATGACCTGCCCCTTCGGAACTGCCAGGTCGACGTCGTGAACGCACGGGCTATTACTGATGCGCGCGGCCGAAAGTGAGCCGGTTTCGAGAACGGTCATCTACAGATCCTCCTTGCCTGAGGCGCTCAGCGGCGAGCCGAGGTACGCCTTGATCACCGCGTCCGACGACCGGATCTCCTCCGGGGTGCCGCTCGCGATGACGGTGCCCAAATCGAGCACGATCACGCGGTCGCACACGTTCAGGACCAGGTCCATGTCGTGGTCGATCAGCAGCATCGCGGTGTCGCCGGTTTGCGCGGCACGCAGTCGCGCACCGAGCCATCGGCTTTCGGACGTGTCCAACCCGGCGGCGGGCTCGTCGAGCAGAACCACCTGGGGTTCGCCAGCCAAAACTCGGGCCACCGACACCAGCTGACGCTGCCCCTGGGACAGGTCGGCGGCAGGCACATCGGCCAACTCGGTAATACCGAGCAACGACAGGGCGTTCTCAACGGCCCCCGGCTCGCTGCGGCCGGCCGAGACATTCAAGTTCTCGGCGACCGACAGGTCGTCGTACAACTCGATGTCCTGGAACGTACGGCCCAAACCGGCGCGGGTGCGACGGTGCGGTGCCATCTTGTCGATCCGACGGCTGCCAACCTGCACGGTGCCAGCTGCCGGTGCGAACCCGCAGATGGCGTCGACGAGGGTCGTCTTACCGGCACCGTTGGGGCCGATGAGGCCGATGATCTCGCCAGCGTGCAAGTCGAACGAAACATTGTTCACGGCCGTGACCTCCCCGTATTTGACGGAGACGTTCTCGACCTTGAGGACGGTATCGCCGATCAGGCGGACCGGGTCGGCCGCGCCATCGAGCTTGGGCATGGTGATCTCGTCGCCCGCATCGCGGGCCACTTCGGTGCCAGCCGCACTCTTCTTGGGACGCAGTTCCATGAGGCGACCCGCCACACCGTCCGGGCTTGTCGCAACACCGACAATCAGCAGGATGCCGCTCGCCAGCATGTAGTAGTCACCAAAGCTCAAGTACTTATTCATGAGGAAGAACAAGAGCGCACCGGGGGCAATCACACCGGCGATCAGGGAACCGGTGATCGAGGTGACGCCCGCGATGTAAATGGTGGCGAACAACGCGATGCCAGCGAACACCGAGTAGGTGTTAATGGCGGCGAGTGTCTGCTGGTAGGCCAGCAGTGCGCCGCCGAGACCGGCAATAAACGAGGCAATCGCGAATGCCAACAGTTTGGTGGCGCCCACGTCGATGCCTGCCGATGCGGCCGACCGCTCGTTAGCGCGGACCGCCAGCATCGAGGCACCCAGGCGACTGCGCCGCAGCGCCGCCACGCAGAGTGCGGTGATGGTCAGGACCACCAGGCACAGGATGCCGAACGAGACGCGGGGGTAGCCGTCGCCGGAGCCGATCCCGAGGTCGATACCGAACAGGGTCGGCGACTTGACCGGTGCACCTTCCTGGCCGCCGTTGAATGTCGGGTTGCGGAACCAGAACGCCTCGGCGAACACCGCGAGTGCCAGCGTTGCCACCATGAGCGGCAGACCGCGAACGCGCAGTGCGGGAAGTCCGACGACCACGCCGATCACCATGGCGACCAGTGCGGCGAGCAGCGGTGCGATGGGGAACGGGAGATCCATGTTGGTGGTGAATCGGCTGAGTGCGAAGGCTCCGGTACCCGCGAGCGTGAGCTGTGCGAGTGATACCTGGCCGGCATAGCCGGTTACAACCAACTGCGAGAGCGCGATGATGCCGAAGATCATCGACACAATGACCGCTAGCCGCAAACTGCCGGACGTGAGCAATAGCACGACCACGGCAAGGGCCACACAAATGAGTGTCGGAAGCAGAATCTTGTGCGGTCGTGGCGATCGACCCAGCGAGTTGGTCGAGATCGCGCCTCGGCCGGGTAGCGGTCGTCCGCGAATCAAGAGGAAGCCCAGAATCAAGATCAGTGGCACGGCCTCTGCCATGCCGGATTCGGGCAGGGACTCCCACACCGACTGCATGTAGGTGGTTTCCGACTGCAGCATGCCGATCAGGAGACCAGCGCCGACGGTGATTCCGATGCTCGCGAAGTCGCCGACGAGGGCGGCGGCGAGGGCAGGCACGATGAACATCGTGTAGGCAATCGGGTTCAACGGCACGATCGGCGAGATCACGATGCCGCCGATACCGGCGGTTGCCGCCGACAGTGCCCAGTTGGTGAGCGAGATGCGGTCGGGCGACAGTCCGGTAAGCAGCGCACCCTTTTCCGACTCGGCGGCAGCTTCGGTAGCGACACCGAATCGCGTGAACTTGAGGACGAGACCGGCCAAGATGGCCAGTCCGACGATCACCGCGGCCAGCCACAGCCGGTCCGTTGGGATGACGGCGTCGCCGATCTTGAGGGTGTTCTGCGCGAAGATCGGGCCGACGATGGGCTGCTCGGAGCCCACCTGCAGTGCGATGAGCGCCTGCAGCACCAGCATCACACCGATCGAGGCGACAGCCTTGGCGACCACGGGGGCGGTTCGCATGGGCCGGAACACCGCTAGTTCGACGATCACGCCCACTATGGCGGCGATGATCACCGCCACAATCAGCGCCGGTAGCACCGACCAGGGGCCACCGAGCTTGATGGTCGAATCGATCCCTGGGATCGGAAGGAGGAGTTCGCCCTTGCGGAGGAAAGCGAAAGTGTAGGCCGCGTAGAGCGCGACGGCACCGGTGGCGAAGTTGACCACACCGGAACTTTTGTAGGTCATGACCAGGGCGAGGCCGAGTGCCGCGTAGACGGCGCCATTGCCCAGGCCGAGGAGTAAGTAAGCAAAAACGGAGGTCATTGGATCCTCAGATATCGACGTCGATCAGGATGCGGCAAAAACTGACACGGGGGCCGCTGCAGGCAGCGACCCCCGATAGTCAGGCTTTAACGCAGAGATCAGCCCTTGTTGCCGATCACGGTGTCAACGAGCTGCAGGTCAGGCGAAACGGTGCTGACGAGCAGTTCCTTGTTGCAAACCGTCGGGAACATCGGAGCGGCCTTACCGTTGCACGTGAAGGTCAGTCCCGGTGCGGCGGGCACGGGCACATTCTTCGCGGTCGTCAGGGCGGTGATGATGTCCTTCGACGTGGGTGCATCGGTCTGCGGCAGCGAACCGCCGACGCCAGCAAGCGACATCAGGGTCTGGTAGCCGAGGTAAGCGATACCGTTCGGGTCAACTTCGGGGGCGTACTTTGCCATGATGCTGCGGTACAGCTTGACCGACTCGTCGGTCTGATCCGTCAGGTTGACGGTGGTGAAGGCCTTCGAGCCTGCGACAGCATCCGCGCCGACAGCATCGGTGACGGGCTTATCGATGCAGGTCGAGATCATGTACTTCTTGATGTCCGGTGCCACCGTCTGCAGAGCCTTGATGGCGGTGGTGCACTGGCGGGTGTCGCCCATGATGGTCACGGCGTCGGGCTTATCCTTCAGCGCTGCCGTGAGGTTCGGGGTCGGGTCGGCGATCGATGCCGGGATCGTAATGACGCGGACGTCAATGCCGCGCGGTGCGAACTGCATCTTGGCCATCGCGCCGATCTGCGAGGCGGCGTCGCCGGTGTCGCCGACGATGATGGCGAACTTCTTGACGCCGTCCTTGACAGCCTGCTCAGCCTGGCCGCCGAGGACCGAGATGACACCACCGGACAGCATGTAGGTGTTGGGGCTGGTCATTTCAGGCTGCGACACGGGTGCCTGGCCGATGAACGGGATACCCGCGCCGGTGATGATCGGGATCATCAGTGAACCCATCGAGCCGAACGGCGAGACGACGGCGGTGACCTTGTCTTCAACCATCTGGTTGGCGCACGCGGTGGCCGATGCGGCTTCCTCGTGCTCCTTGCAGACGACGAGGTCGACCTTGTGGCCGCCGATGCCGTCACCGTTGTCGTTGAGGTAGGTGGTGGCGGCTTCGGCTGCCTGGCGGACCTCGGGAAGGCTGATCGCTCCGCCTTCGGGGGTAATGAAGCCAATCTTGATGGCACTGCCCTTGGCCGGGTTGTCCGGCAGCTCCACGGTGGGGCCAGTGGAGTTCGACGACGAATCGTCAGAAGAACATGCGGTCAGTCCGCTCGCGAGCATGGCAGCGGCGGCCAAGGCCACACCTGCCGCGCGCATGGGGCGCACGAATCGTGGGGAGGTTTTCACGAGTATCCCTTCGGTGATGCCGTGTCGCATCCTGGTGTGGATGCGATACACAGTGTCGGCTGCTGAAAAACATGTGAGTGCAGTCAATTGAGAAAGATAACGTGTTCGACGTCACGATGTAGCGATTCGCGCAAGATTGCACACGTCTGATCGGGGAATTTCGAACTGGACAACGGTCTAGCTCGGTGCTTGAGGCTGGCTGACGAAAGCCCCTTAAAGCGGCAAATGTTCCAGAATCCGCAGGGAACCGTGTACGGAGACCTCGGTGAAGCGTCCCGAGTCGATGGCCTGCCGGTAGATCTCGTACGGCGGTCGGCCACCATCTTCCGGGTTCGGGAAGACGTCATGAATAAGTAGTGCGCCGCCCGGTCGGACCCATCGCGACCACCCGTCGTAGTCGTTCTGTGCGGCTTCCATCGAGTGGCCGCCGTCGATAAAAACGAAGTCGACTTCCTTGCCCCACACGCGTGCTGCCGCCGTTGACGGAGCTAGGAGTCCGAGGACCGTGGACTCGAGATCGGCGTCGAACATGGTTTGGCGGAAGCGGGCGGCGGTGTCGAGACGTCCGCTATGCGGGTCCACGAGGTCGGTGTCGTGATATTCCCAGCCCGGCTGATGCTCTTCGGAACCGCGATGGTGATCGACGGTGACGATCAGGGCATCGTGCGACTCGGCGGCCGCTCCGAGGAAGACGGTGGACTTTCCGCAGTACGTACCGATCTCTACGCCAATCCCGACCGAACCGTCGCGTGAAAGATAGTCGGCGGCCGCGGCATGTAGTGCGAGCGCCTCGTCGAACGGCATGAATCCCGGGGCGTCGTCGGCGACGCGGCGTCGTTTGTCAGTGAGGCCGGGGGTGGTTTGAATCGATGCCGCGGGAGGAGTCAATGCCATGGTTCGATCGTATCGGCGAGTGCCCAGCCGATACGGTGAAGGCATGAAAGCACAGGTAATTGTGAGCGAAACAGGCCCGGAAGGCCTGGAACTGCAAGACATTCCGGCACCGACGCAGCATCCGGGGACGTATTTGGTCGACGTCCGCTCGTGCGGCATCTGCTTCCCCGACCTGCTGATGAGTCAGGGCAAGTACCAGATGCGGCCGCCGCTGCCGTTTACGCCGGGTACCGAGGTGGCCGGCGTCGTCAGTGCGGCACCCGAAGGCGGAGAGTATGCGGTCGGCGATCGGGTGGTCGTCGCCTCGGGTCTCGGCGGTTTCGGTGAGCAGATCGCCGTCGTCGAAGGCCAGTTGTTCCCGCTGCCCGATGAACTGACCTTCGACGAAGGTGCCGCCCTGGGGATTAATTTCCAGACCGCACTGTTCGCCCTGCAGATGCGCGCCAACCTGCAGCCTGGGGAAACCGTCGGTGTGCTCGGTTCGGCTGGCGGTATCGGCGTCGCGTCGATCATCGTCGCGAAGGCCATGGGTGCCAGGGTGGTTGCGGTCGTTCACCGCACCGGCAATGAGGAAATGTTGCGCGGCCTCGGTGCCGACGAGGTGGTGCAGCTAACCGATGGCTGGAAAGACAAGGTTCTCGAACTGACCGGCAACGGCGTCGACGTCCTTATCGATCCGGTCGGCGGCGACGTTTTCGACGAAGCCCTCCGGACCGTCGCTCCTGACGGTCGTTTTGTGGTGATCGGCTTTGCGGCCGGTGGCATCCCGACGGTGAAACTGAACCGTGTCTTGTTCCGCAACATCTCCATCGTCGGTGCGGCGTGGGGCGAATACATCCGCACCCATCCCGAGGTGCCGGGCAACCTGCACAACGAGATCGTCAGGCTGGTTAAGGAAGGCATGCGGCCGCCGGTGAACCACACCTATGCCCTCGCCGACCTTCCGCAAGCCCTCACCGACCTCGCCGAAGGCCGCGTCCGAGGCAAGGCCGTCGTACAGATTTCGCAGTAGACCGCGGCGGTTCGGGCCCGCCCTCACGTTCCCGCATGATGCGTCGATTCCCGCACTATGTCAGACATAGTGCGGGAATCGACGCATCATGCGCGAACGGCACGGGAGAGGTTGACGAGGAGGGCGGGGTCCGCCTGGTACGGGGTGTTGAAGCCGAGGCGATCGACGAGGGGACCGTAGCGGCGCAGCAGTTCGGCGGCACCGGCGACGGGGTCGGCGGCGTTAACGGCGATCGCGTCAACCAACTGATCGCCAACCAGTTTCGTCATCTCCGACCATCCGCCCGTCCGGGACAATTCGTGCAGGCGCGGCCCGAGATCGCCGTAACCGACAGAGTCGAGAACCGGGCGGTAGGCGGGCGTCGAACCGTAGAACGCGATCTGCTTCCGAACGCCCTCTCGTGCCACCTTCAACTCGGCGTCATCGTGTCCGACGATCACCATCGCCGAATGATGAATCGCCGGGACCGGCCGACCAGCCTTGGCCGCACCGGCCATCAACGACGGCACCGTGGTCTCCCGCAGAAACTCCGGCGGACACAGCGGATGCGACAAAAAGCCGTCCGCCACCTCGCCGGCAACTTCCGTCATCCGTGGACCGACGCCAGCCAGCCAGATCGGCGGTGTGCCGAAATCCTGCACCTCATCGGGGTTGGGCCGAAAAAGTGGCGGCATCAACGTGTGCGTATAGAACTCGCCCCGGTGATCGAGGCGCCCGCCCGTCTCCCACGACTGCCAGATCTCGCGGATCGCCGAAATCATGTCGTGCATGCGGGCGGCTGGGCGACTCCACGGCATCGAGTAGCGTCGCTCGATGTGCGGCTTGATCTGAGTGCCGAGCCCCAGAATAAAGCGGCCCCGCGAGTACGACTGCAAGTCCCACCCGATGCTCGCCAGCAGTAGCGGGTTGCGGGCGAACGCCACCGCGATCGAGGTGCCGATCTCCACCTTCGTGGTGTGCTCGGCGGCCAACATCAGCGGCAAGAACGGATCGTGCGACGACTCAAAGGTCCAGACCCCGTCGTAGCCGGCTTCCTCGGCGGCAACTGCCGCGTCGGCCATGTTGCTCAGATGGGTGACGATCGTCGTGTCGACGAGCATCGTCACTTCCGGCCGAAGAGGGCGGCGGCGTTGTTATAGAAGACGCCGCGGAGCCAGTCATCGCCAAGGTCAAGGCGAGCGCAGGCAGTTAGCGCTTCGGGATAGCCGTACGGGATATTCGGGAAATCGCTGCCGAACAGCACCTTATCGCCGAGGTCCCGGAGACGGGGCTTCAACGATTCCTGCAAGGGCGACAGATTCTCCACGAAATCGGTGAAGGCCATCGTCGTATCGAGACGCACCTCCGGGTACTTCTCGGCGAGCGTCATGAACTGCTCATACTCGGGCATGCCCATGTGCGCGATGATCAGCGGCAGATTCGGGAAGCGGCCCAGCAACTCGGCGATGGGTTCCGGCCCGGTGTAGGTGCCTGGTGCCGGGCCCGAACCGCAGTGAATAACGACGGGGACCTGCGTTTCGGACAGCAATCCCCACACATCGTCGAGTAGGGGATCGTTGGGAGCGTACTCGCCGACCTGAATGTGCGACTTGAAGACTTCGGCACCGGCCTCGATCGCGCTGGCCACGTACCCTCCGACGCCCGACTCCGGGTAAAACGTGGCCGTCTGCAAGCAATCGGGGTGGGCGGTGGCGAATTCGATACCCCACCCGTTGAGCCATTGCGCCATGTCGGGCTTGTGGGGATAGATCATCGACGAGTAGGCCCGAACACCGAAGCCGCGGAGCGTCTCGACGCGCTTGTCTTCGTCAGTGCGGTAGGTGATGGGCCACTCGACGCCAGCCTTTGCGCCGAACTCGTCAAAGTAGCCCCACACCTTGTTCATCACGTTCTGCGGCATGAAATGGGTATGGACATCGATGATGCCGGGGAGCCCCAGGTCGCGCCAGATCTTTTGCACGGCGTCAGTCTCCGCGGCGGAGAACGGCGCGGCACGTTGCTCGTCACACATGGCCTCGACGCTACCCAACGCCTCAACCCCCGTCCGCGAAAGGGCCAAGCGAGTGCTTACTCGGGGCGGCGGTTGAGGTTTTCCGAGCGGCAGTCGTACATGGGTGGACGGGTCTAAACTCCTGACCACAGCTAGCCGGGGCTCACCCCCGGTGACGGAGGGAGTTCCGCAGTGGCCGAAGGCAATCCCGCATCGCCCGGGGCCGAAGAATTTCGCTCTCCGGTCGGACGGATGATCGCGTTAACACCGGTGGCCATCGCGGCGGGGGTGCTGTGTGCACTCGGTCTGGCGGGTCTTTCGGCGGTCGCTGACTTCGTCCAGAAGCTGGTGTGGCACGACCTGAGTTCGGCGGTCGGCGCATCCACGGACGACTGGTGGTGGATCATGGTGGTCCTCACCATGGCGGGACTGATCACAGGGCTCGTGATCCGTTGGATGCCCGGGCATGCCGGTGACGATCCCGCCACCATCGAACTGCTCAGCGAGCCGCTGCCATTGAAAGTGCTACCGGGGCTGATCATCGCCACCATCGTTACCCTGGCCGGCGGCGTGAGCCTCGGCCCGGAGAACCCCATCATGGCCATCAACGCGGCGGTTATCGTCGTTCTCGGTGCGCGACTCATTCCGAAAGTTCCGCACAAGGACTGGGCCGGACTCGCCAGCGCTGCCACCATTGGCGCACTGTTTGGGACGCCGGTCGCCGCAGCGCTGATGCTGTCGGAGCTCAACAGCGGAGACACCCGGATTCCCCTCTGGAACAGGCTTTACCTGCCGTTGGTTGCGGCGGCGACCGGGTCATTTGTGATCCTGCATTTCACCGACTTGACCATGTCGATGGGGCTACCCGAGGAGACGGTCGGCGGTCTGGGCGACCTGCTCCGAGCGGTGGGCGTAGGCGTGGCAGCTGCCGCCGTCGGCATCGTGGGTGCGATGGTGTTCGACCCCCTGCACCGACTGCTGCATCGATCGATGCGCAATCCGGTCCTTCTGCTGACTGCCGCAGGCGCGGCACTGGGTGCACTGGGGGTGCTCGGCGGGTCGATCACCCTGTTCAAAGGGCTCGAGCAGATGAAAGAGCTCCCTGCGCAACTCTCGACGACGACCGCGGTCGGCTTCTTCGTGTTCGCCGGCGTCAAACTGTGCGCGATGCTGCTGGCGAGCGCGGCCGGGTTCCGCGGCGGTCGAATCTTCCCGGCGGTGTTCATCGGTGCGGCACTCGGGTTCGGCACCCACGTCCTGATTCCGTCGATACCGCTCGTTATTGCGGTGACTGCGGCCGTGGTGGGGATCTCTGTCGCCGCGACCCGCAACGGCTGGATCAGCCTGTTTCTTGCATTGGCGATGGTGCCGCAATTCGATCTGATGATCCCGCTGCTCTTCGCGACCCTCGCCGCATGGCTCCTGGTGGCCAATGCCCCCGAGTTAAAGGCTGCGCCGCTCGAGACGATCGAGTCAGCTGGGTCGAGCGAGCGGACCTAGCCGAGATTCGGCAGGTTAGCCGGTGCCACCATGATTCCCTCGGCGGTCACGGTGACGGTACCGTCGGTCGTCGCGATATGCCCGCGGACAAAGGTTTTGCGGCCTTCGCGATTGACGATCTCCGCGTGCAGGCGCACGGGGCCGAGCGGTGTCGGTGCCACGTACTTCACGTTGAGCGTCCCGGTAAACGACGGCATTTTGTCGTTCACACTGACCACCTCGCCGAGGAGTTGATCAAGTAGCAACGCCGAGACGCCGCCGTGGACGAGTCCGCTAGGACCCTCGTACGCGGCACCGAGGTCGACCTCGCACGTCGCAGTCTTGTCCTCGTGATGAACGATCCGCATGGGCGGGGCAATCGCGTTGCGCGCCCCGACCGCTGCGTTACCCCAAGGCAGACCGTGCAAGTCGCTGGTGAACTCGAGACCAAAACTGCCCGGCTTTTGCTCGGACCGCAGATCGGCGACGATCGCATCGATTTTCTCGCGCGCCGCGTGCAACCGATCGTCGTCGACCTCGGTGCGGATCACCGCGTCGATCAGCGAGCGCACCGAATCGGTCAACGGCTCGACGACGCCGAGTCGTTCAGCGATTTGCTCGGGGGTGAGATCAACCAGGCGAAAGTTCAATGCACCGACACTCTTCATACGTTGACACTAAGCAATCAGTTGCTTGGTTAGCGAATGCGATTCCGGTCACCGGGCCGCTTTCTTGTGCTTGTTGATGACCCCACCGAACATCATCGCCATGCTGGTTCCCATCGGCCAACCCACGTAGTAGCAGAGGAACAAGCCAATCTCGTTGAGTTCCTCCGGCGTCAACTCGCCGTTACCGAGGGCGGCCCCGGCCTGAATCTCGGCAATATCCACGTGGCCATTGGCTGCGAGCGCGCCCAGTAGGAGCAGTCGGCGGTCACGATTGGTCAGGCCTTCTCGGCTCCACACTTCACCGAACAACTGGTCTGCCGTGTGGGCGAAAACGTCGCCGGGACCGTCGGCCATCTCCCAGCCATAGACTTCCGACATTTTCGCCAAACCTTTGCGGCGCTGCTCGGTCATTTCGGGTGCGGGCGTTTGGTTGTCGGTCATGATGCTCCTTCTGCAGGGGTGGGCAACGGGGTGTGAGGGACGCCGAGTCCGGCGGCCAGGTCGGTGCGCGCGACGCGACCCATCGGGAGGTCGACGCCGAGTTGGTCGGCGAGATTCAGGGCCAGGCCCAAATCCTTTTCACCGAGGTCGCGGACGTGAGTAAAGACGCTGAACCAGAAATCATCGGGTTCAATCGGTGCGGTCGAATCGCGCAGCATAATGGCCCCGGCGCCGCCGGTGATCGCATCGGTGTGGCGGACCACCCTGCCGAGTTTCGCGATGTCGATGCCCGCAGCTTCGGCCAATCGTGCCGCTTCGGTGGTCGCGGCAAACGAGATGAAATGCAGTAGGTTGCGGGCCAATTTCATCTTGGTGCCATCCCCGGCGGCAGGTCCGGCATGCACGATCATGTCGCCCGCCGGAGCGAGCGCAGCCTTCACCGCTTCGTAGGCGGCGCGGTCGCCGCCGACCATAATCGCGAGCCTGCCCTGCTGGGCGCCAGCCGCACCACCGGAGATCGGTGCGTCCAAGAGGGCAATGTCCCGTTCGGCGCATCGTGCGGCCTGCGCCGCCGCCGTCTCCGGAGAAATCGTCGAATGCACGACAATCGTCGACCCAGCGGCGAGGTGACCGAGAAGGCCGGTCACGACCTCGACGACCTGAGCGTCGTCGCGCACGCACAGGCTAACCAGATCGCTGGCGGTGGCCAGGTCGGCAAGGCTGTCGGCGGCGGTCGCACCGGCTTCGACGAGCTTGGCGACCGGTTCCGGTGAGACGTCGAAGACGGTCAGCGGGGAGGACTCCGCAAGTCGGACCGCCATGGGGCCGCCGATATTGCCCAGGCCCACGTATCCGAGCCGCGTGGTTTCGGGGCGGGAAGCTTCGGTCATGCGCGCATGACCTGTCCGCCGTCGACGTTGAAGATCTGACCGGTGACCCACGACGCCTCGTCGGAGAGCAGGAACAGGCACATGCCGACAAGGTCGTCGGGGGTGCCGACCCGGCCCATCGGCAGCTTCGAGACCATATCGTTGACGATTTCCTGCGGCGTGCTGGTCAGGGTCGCTTCGGTGTTGATGGGGCCCGGGGCGATGGCGTTGATCCGGATCCGCTGCCCACCGAGTTCGACGGCGAGTTGCTGCGTGAGGCCGTTGACGCCGACCTTCGCCAGTCCGTAGAAGCCGCTGTACATCCACGCAGCCGTCGACGACTGGTTGACGATGGCACCGCCGTGACGCATGTGCTGGTAGCAGGCGCGCGTCACGTTGAGTGCGCCGTCCATGTTCACGGACATGAACTTTTTGTAGTAGTCCCAGGGAACGGTGGTGAGGAAGTCGAGTTTCATGCCGCCGTAGATCGCGGCATTGTTGATGAGGGCGTCGATCTTGCCGCGCTCGTCAACGGTGGCCTTGGCGAGGGCTGCTGCCGACTCGGGGTCGGCCACGTCGGTGTGCACGTACATACCGCCGATCGAGTCGGCAACAGCCTGCCCGGCGTCGTCGTTGATGTCGGCAATCACCACGTAAGCGCCCTCGGCGGCCAAGGCGCGGGCATAGGCTTCGCCGATTCCGCCGGCCGCTCCGGTGACGATCGCAGTCTTATCGGTAAATCGATTACTCATGATTCCTCGTTTCGATGGGGTTGAGAGGTGCGTGGGTGCGTGGTGCGTGGGGGCGTGGGTGTGTGCCGTCGTGCCGCTTGCGTGCCCCCCGGATTTCCCCTTTTCTGTCACAAAACGGAATTTCGACGCGCCCAGACCGTCACCGATTGCGGTGTGTTGTGACGGTCTGGTCGAAACGTGACAGAAAAGGGAGGAGGCGGAGCCGGAGAACTGCCGAAAAGCGGGGTTAGACGGGAGTGGCGACGGCTTTGGTTTCTAGGTATTCGGCGAAGCCCTGCTGGCCCATTTCGCGGCCGATGCCGGATGCTTTGTAGCCGCCGAAGGGGACGTCGGCGGAATACCAGATGCCGCCGTTGACGCCCATGGTTCCGGTGCGGACACCGTCGACGACGGCGTTGATGCGTTCCGGGTCGGTGCCCCAAACGGCACCCGAGAGTCCGTATGGGGAATCGTTGGCGATGTCGATGGCATTCTGGTCGCCGTCGTGGGGGATCACCACCAGGACGGGCCCGAAGATCTCCTCCTGTGCCACGCGAGCGGAGTTCTCCACACCGGAAATCAACGTCGGTTCGACGAAGAAGCCGCGCGGCTGATCGGCGGGACGACCGCCACCCGTCTCGATCACGCCGCCCTCTTCGCGAGCCAACTCCAAGTAACCCTCCACGCGTTGGCGCTGACGCTCGGAGATCAGCGGGCCGCAGATGGTTCCCGGCTTAGTTGGATCGTTGGCCCCCAAACCCGCCATCGCGTTCTTGGTCGCGCTGACGGCTTCGTCGAGCTGGGCGCGCGGAACGACGAGTCGCGTGGTGATAGCGCAGCCCTGACCGGC
Source organism: Gordonia sp. 34D (assembly GCF_056682775.1). NCBI lineage: Bacteria > Bacillati > Actinomycetota > Actinomycetes > Mycobacteriales > Gordoniaceae > Gordonia > Gordonia sp. 34D. Next base: position 3,737,440 of record NZ_CM155293.1, read on the forward strand.
ATGGGTGACGACGTTGAAAGCCGCCATCGAGCAGGCGGCCGAGAGGTCGGCGTCGTCGAGCACAATGAAGGCCGACTTGCCGCCCAACTCCAGGAACACCTTCTTTAGCGTTGCCGCAGCCGAGGTCATGACGGCACGACCGGTGGTGGTGGAACCGGTGAAAGAAATGAGGTCGACGCGGGGATCCGTGCACAGCTGCTCGCCGAGACGATGATCGGTCGACGTGACGATGTTGATCACGCCCGCCGGGATGTCAGTCTCCTCGGCGATAACCTTCCCGACCAGCGCCGCACACCACGGGGTATCGGGTGCGGGTTTCAGCACCACGGTGCAGCCGGCGGCGAGGGCGGGCCCGATCTTCGCGAAGTTGATCTGGTGGGGGAAGTTCCACGGCGTGATGGCCCCGACGACGCCAATCGCCTCCGACCGCAGCTCGCGGCGGTTCTTGATGCCCATTGGGCTGGCTTCGCCGAGATCGACTCGCCAGGTGTGGTTCTCAGCGAGGTCGGCGAAGTAGCCGAGGTCGGTGATGGGGCCGACCAATTGCGGCCCGTGCGTCAGAAACACTGGGCAACCAACCTCGGCAACGGTCAGTTCGCGCAGTTCGTGGGTGTGGGCGAGAAGGGCGTCGCGCAATTGACGCAAGCACCGGGCACGGAAGGCGTGGTCGCGGGACCACGAGGTGTTGTCGAAGGCGTTGCGGGCCGCGGCGATCGCGGCGTCCATGTCGTCGGCGGTGGCCTCGGCAGCCTGCCCGATGACTTCTTCGGTGGCGGGATTGACGACGTCGAAGACGCCGCCGGATCCGGGGACGAGGCCGCCGTCGATCAGCAGATCGCTCGCGGTGTGGGGCTTCAGGGTAGTAGCCGCTTGAGTCATGTGGTCGGTAACTCCAAACAGTGTTTCGGAACTCCATCTGGACATGTGTCTAGACTTCGTTTCAACATTAGAGTAACGTTCCTCACATGTCCACCCCCGTCGAAGTTGAATCCACGCGCAGACGCTTGAACCCCCAGCAAGCCGAAAAAATCGCCAAAATGGCCGACGCGGCCGTCGAAATTCTGGTCGCCGAAGGTTTCGACGCGCTCTCGGTTCGCGATGTCGCGAAGCGTGCAGGCGTCGCCCCCGCCACCGCGTACACCTACTTCAGTTCTAAGTCGCACCTGGTCGCGGAGGTCTTTTGGCGTCGCCTCGCGGCAGGTGTCCCCGAATCCGACCCGTCACTACCGCCAACCGAGCGCGTGGCGCAGGTACTGCGCGGCGTCTCGATGGTGGTGGCAGGCGAAGGCCAACTCGGCGGGGCCGTCACCGTCGCGCTCCTCGGCGGAGACCCCGACTCCCAGCACCTACGACTGCGGATCGGCGGGTTTATACACGAGCGACTCAACGCCGCCGTCGGCGACGACTTCCCCAACCGCGACGAGGTCGTCGACGCGCTGCAAATGCTGTACGCGGGAGGTTTGGTGACCGCAGGGATGGGTCACCTGAGTTACGAAGCTACGTCCGAGCGGCTAGTTGCCGCCGCCGCACTACTGATGGGATAAGACGTTGACCGTCATCACCACTGGCATGCAGGGATCGATTCCCTTCGACCCCTACGACTACGACTTTCACGAAGATCCGTATCCCACTTATGCGCGTCTGCGCGCGGAGGCACCGGTCTACCGCAACACCGATGGCGACTTCTGGGCGCTGGCCCGACACGCGGATGTTTCTGACGCCTTCCGCGACAACATCCGACTCTCCAATAGTTGGGGTGTCTCGATGGATCCGATGGCGTACAACGAGCACGCCGAACATGCGATGAGCTTCCTGGCGATGGACGATCCGCGGCACCTACGGCTGCGGAAACTCGTTTCCAAGGGCTTTACGCCCAACCGGGTGGCCGAGTTGGCCCCGCGCATCGGGGAATTGGCACACCAGCATTGGGACCGCTGCCTGCAGTTGGGCGAGTTCGACTTCGTCCACGACTTTGCCGGCTTGCTACCGATGGATGTGGTGTCCGAACTCCTCGACGTTGGCCAGCAAGATCGCGCCTATCTGCGGAAACAATCGGATCTGCTGATCCATCGGGAAGAGGGCGTCACCGATGTGCCGCCCGCCGCGATCACCGCGTACCTGGAACTTCACCAGTTCTACGCGGAATTGGTGCGGGAGCGTCGCGGCAATCTGGGTGACGACATGATCTCCGACCTCATCCGCGCCGAGATCGTCGGCGAGGACGGCGAAGTCACCACGATGTCCGAAGAAGAAATCATCGGCTTCATGATGCTGATGGTGGTTGCGGGCAATGAGACCACCACCAAGCTGCTCGCGAACTCGGTCTACTGGGGCTATCGCAGCGGGCAGGTCGCACCAATCTTCGACGCGGTCGGTGCCGGCGCAGAGCCGGTTGAAGCGGTTGAAGATTGGGTGCAGGAAACTCTCCGCTACGACACGTCGACGCAAATGCTGCTGCGCCGCGTCCTCGAGGACGTGGAGTATGGCGGTTTCACGATCCCCGCGGGCGATCGGGTTCTCCTGCTGATCGGGTCGGCTAACCGGGACGAGGAAGCCTTCGGCCCCGATGCTGGCGAGTTCCGGATTGGGCGTGACTCGGCCCGCACCATTCGCTCGTTTGGTCTGGGTACGCACTTTTGTCTCGGCGCGCACCTGGCCCGTTTGGAAACCAACGTCGGCCTCGGCGAAATCGTCCGGACCACAACCAGGTTCGACCTGGACCTCGATGCTGCGGCCCGCGTGCACTCGGTGAACGTCCGCGGCTTCGAAACCCTCCCGATGACGGTGAAGGCGCGTTGATGAGATTTCAACCCCACCCGGAACGACGACCGGTCCTCGTCGCCGGAGCATCGTCGGGCATTGGTGAAGCGACGGCGCGCATGCTCGCGGAAGCGGGCTACCCGGTGGCTCTCGGGGCCCGCCGCGTCGACAAATGCGCCGAGATTGCCACGCAGATTGTCGCGGGCGGCGGCGAGGCGGTGGCCGTCTCGCTCGACGTAACCAACGACGACTCGGTCGCTGCCGCCGTCGCCGAAGCCGAGCGACTCCTCGGACCCCTCGAAGTGGTCGTTACCGGTGCCGGTGACCTGCAGATCGGTCGTGCGCACGAGATGCCGGTCGACGACTGGGCCGCCCAGATCGATGTTCACCTCGTCGGTGCCTACCGCATGTACCGGGCCGTCGCGCCCGCCATGATGCAACGTCGCCGCGGTGACATCGTGTTCATCAGCTCCGACGTCGTTGCCCATCCACGACCGTGGTCGTCGGCGTACGTCGCCGCCAAGTACGGCGTCGAAGGTCTGGTCACCACGATCCAAATGGAACTCGAGGGCAGTGGCGTTCGCGCTGGCCTGGTCCGGCCCGGCCAGACGCTAACCGGTATGGGCATGAACCTTGAACAAAAGCAGACCGAAGCCATGCTGAACGACTGGATCGCCTTCGGGCTCGCCAGGCATGGCAACTTCTTGAAACCGGAAAACCTCGCGTCGGCGGTGGCGGCAATGATCGCCCTCGCTCCGGGCGCGCACATGAAGGCCATCGACGTCGAAGCCGAAGGAAAACTCTCATGACCAGTACTCACACCACAGCCCCGCGCGTCTCCGGCGGGGAAACCGAACACGGCCACCTCGACGAACTCGCGAGTGATCCCATCGGCTTGTTCAAGCGGGTCCGCGACGAGCACGGCGACGTCGGCATGTTCCAACTCGCCGACCGCGAAGTGGTTCTCGTCAGCGGCGCGGTCGCGAACGAGGAATTCTTCCGCGCGCCCGACGAGGTCCTCGACCAAGCTGCCGCCTATCCGTTCATGACGCCGATCTTCGGGGAGGGCGTCGTCTTCGATACCAGCCCCGAGCGGCGGTCGGAGATGCTGCACAACCAGGCCCTCAAGGGCTCGCACATGAAGCAGCATGCAGTCACAATCCCCGACGAGGTGGAGCGGATGATCGCCGACTGGGGCGACGCGGGTGAGATTGATCTGCTCGACTTCTTCGCCGAGCTCACGCTGTACACGTCGTCGTCGTGCCTGATCGGACGCAAGTTCAGGGAAGAACTGTCCGGGCATATCGCGCACCTGTACCACGAGTTGGAGAAGGGGACCGACCCCATCGCCTACGTCGATATGCACGCCGATATCGAGAGTTTCCGCCGTCGCGATGCGGCGCGCGAAGAGCTCGTCGAGTTCATCGGCGGCGTCCTGGAAGGGCGGATGGCGAACCCGCCCGCCGACAAGGACGACCGCGATCTCCTCGACGTGCTGGTGTCGTTGAAGAACGAAGATGGCTCGCAGATGTTCAGCGCCGACACCGTCACCGGCATCTTCATTTCGATGATGTTCGCCGGCCACCACACCACCTCGGGGACGGCCGCATGGACGTTGATCGAACTGTTGAAACACCCCGACTACCTCGCGGAGGTGACCGCCGAACTCGACGGGATCTACGACGACGGCACCGAGTACAGCTTTGCCGCGATGCGGCAGATTCCGGCGCTCGAAGGGGCGATCAAGGAAGCGCTGCGGCTGCATCCGCCGCTGATTATTCTGATGCGCCTGGTGCAGGAAGACTTCGAGATTGAGGGCGTCACTGTCCGCGCCGGACAGTCGATCGCCGTCTCGCCAGCAGTCTCGAACCGGCTGCCCGAAGACTTCCCGAACCCCGACGATTTTGATCCCGCACGCTACGCCGAACCCCGCCAGGAAGACCTCGTCAACCGGTGGACGTGGATCCCGTTCGGCGCGGGAAGGCACCGCTGCGTTGGCGCGCAATTCGCGATGATGCAGCTCAAGGCCATCTTTTCCGTGTTGCTCCGCAACTACGAGTTCAGCCTCGTCCAAGACCCGGATAGCTACCGCAACGACCACTCGAAGATGGTCGTGCAATTGCAGCAGCCGTGCCGCGTGGCCTACCGCAAGCGAGGCGCGTAGTGCGCGTCGAAGTGGACCGCGACCTGTGCCAAGGCCACGGCATGTGTGAGATGGAAGCCCCCGACGTCTTTGAAGCTGGCCGTGACACCGTGACCATCCTCAACCCAACCCCCGATGAATCCCGGCGCGCCGCAGTTGAGGCCGCCGTCCGCTATTGCCCAACCCAAGCTCTCAAGATTGTGGAGGACTAACCCATGGCTTTCGACCGCGCCGAGCTCGACGAAATGAAGCGCCGCTGGCTGGAGGCGAACGTGGTCGCCGAGAAGGCTGGCGACTGGAAACCGCTCGCCGACTTCTACACCGAAGACGCCACCTACGGCTGGAATTACGGTCCGGAGAAGGACTTCATGGCTGTCGGACGCGACGAGATCCGCGACATCGCCCTGGGCCAGGAAATGGAGGGCCTCGAGGGCTGGGAGTACCCGTACCAGGCGTGGGTGATCGACGAGCAGACCGGCGACATGATCGGGCTGTGGCGGCAGATAAACGAGGGCGTGCGTGCCGATGGCTCAAATTATGCGGTGCACGGGATTGGCGGTAGTTGGTTCCGGTACGCGGGGAACTACCAGTTCAGTTGGCAGCGTGACTTCTTCGATTTCGGCAACGTGACCGCCCTGTTCATCGAAATGCTGACCGACAAGGCGTGCAGCCCGGGGATGCTCAAGCGCATGGAGAAGTCCGCGCCGGGCACGCTTCCCGGTTGGTACCCGAAGGGCACGTCGCCCGTCGGCCTGTGGGACTTGCCGTGAGCTTGAGCCACGATCAATTGGCGACTCTGGTTCCGGAGTCGTTGCTGTCGGGGCAGCTCATCGACCGTTCGGGCATGGCTCACCTGATTGCCGAGTTTGGTCGCGAGGGTATGACGCAGGTCGCGATCGAGGAGTGGATGGCGGCCAGCCCGGTCTATACCGGCCGCATGCGCGAAGCCCTCGGGATCGACGGTGATGGCGTCGAAGACATGTTCAAATGTCTGCAACTCGACATCGGCGCGCCGCCGCAGTTCATGGACTTCCGGTATCGGATCGTCGACAAGTATCACGGCTCGTTTGTGCTCGACAGTTGTGGAGCGCTCCTTGACGTCGAGCCCATGGGCGATGAGTACGTGACCGCCATGTGCCACGACATTGAAGATCCGACGTTCGATGCGACGGCTATTGCCACCAACCGTCGCGCACGGATCCGTCCGGTCCATCGGCCGCCGCGCATGCCCGCAGACCGGACGCCGCACTGCGAGTGGACAGTGACGATCGAACCCGACCGCGAGGAGTTGCCGCTCCCCAAGGTCACCGAACCGATGCTGGAACTGCAGGCGGCGACCATCGCGCTGAGCCCCATCGACCCGGCTGGTGTTGACGGTCGTAGTGACTACCGCGGACCGCTCGTCGAAGACTTGGTGTTCGGTGAGTTCTCGACGTCGGCGCTGGTGCGGATCGCGGAGGAGACGGCGCTGCAGCATCAACTCCTGGCGCTGGGGTTCCTAGCGTCGGTGTGCCGGCGCACCGATCCGGAGACGGCCGACAACATCCTCGACAAGCAGTTCATCGGGATCGCGGGCATTACCGCCGAACGACTGAAGGCCAGCTTGTTCGACGGTCGTGCCGATGCGGAGACCCTCGCCAACGTGCTGAATGTGCATCCGGTATTCGGGCCGACGCAGTACACGGGCGTTGTTGCCGAGGCCATCGACGACGAGGTGCGGGTCCGGATTCCGCGCGGTTCGGCTGCAGTAGACGACGGCGCGTGGATGCGACTGCTCGTCGAAGGACGGTTGGGTGCGCTGCAGGCGGCCGCTCGGGCCGTCGACGAAACGTGGGTTGTCGGCGCGAGCGAGTCCGACGACGCCGTGGTCGTCACGATCGCGCGCGGCGAGGCCCAACGAGAGTCGGGCGAGGTCGCCATCGTGCGCTTCTCGGCGGGGTCGTCGTTCACCTTCGACGACCGTGGACCATCTAGAGCACTGCCACTAACGGTGCTTTAGATAACAGGAAGGGAGTGAAGCGCCGTCGGGGGCGCTTCACTCCCTTCCCGCTTTTCGGGGGCTATGTGTATCCGACACCCTGCCGCAGTTCCCGGAGTCGCCAGCCCGTAGCGGGTAGGCCTCACCCAACGTTGCTACAGGTCGAACCTGGCATCGGCGGTGGCACGGCCGAGGAGGACGTCGCCGTCGTACATGCGGGCGTCGAACAAGCTCAGGCGGCGACCCAACTTCACCGGGCTTACCTCGACACGCACGCTACGACCGTCGACGCTGGGGGAGCGGTGGAATTCGCAGGCGAAGTCGACCAACTGGTAATTGGCACCGGGGCGCACGTGGAATTGCGCACCGAACGAACATGCCTGCGCCAGCATCGCGCCGATGACGCCACCATGCATGGTGCCCATCATGTTGCTCATCCACGCCTTCGTCGCGAAGTGCGCGGTAATAGAGCCGTCCTCATGGCTGCCGCTGACGCCACCGCCGAGCAGGTCGGAAATTGGGCCCATCGGGAACGAACCGTCGATGAGACCGGCAACCACCTCGGCACCCGACAGCGCCGGATCCAATGGTGCCGGTGCGGGGACCTGGTTCGGGGCCTCCGGATCGACATCCCAAATAGCCTGCGCATCCTCACCGTCGAGGCCACCGCCCTCGCGGATGGCACGACCAACGCGCACATTTCGGGCCGTCCCGACGCAGAGCGTGCCATCGCGACCGGAGATGGTGACCGCGGTGGAACCGAAAGCGTCGTCGTGAATCTGCAGGTCGCCGCGGGCGATGAGCACATCGTCGACGGCGGGGCGATGCACCATCGCCATCGTCAGTCGCGCCTGCATGGACGACGTGGTGGGATCGAGCAAATAGAACGGGATGCCGCCGATGTCGTCGAACAGTACGGCCAGCGCGGGCAACTCGATCAGACCGCGATGGTCGGTGACGCTGGTCCCGAGCTTCTGCCGCATCAGCACCTCGTCGAGGTCACCCGTGCGGCCAATGGCGAACTTCTGGAACGGGTCGGATGCCTGCGTCGGGGTAGAGGTCATGGCTACACCACTACCAGGCCGGTGATGCAACGAGCCAACCGAAGGTCTCCCGGTTCCTGGACTCTTCGTCGCGTTCGCGTACTTCGCTGATTCTCGCTCCGTCTGTGCGGGAGCGAGAATCAGCGAACTACGCGGATAGCTACAGGGCTGCGCCCCAACGCGACGAAACTTCAATAAACAATCATGCGTGCTTGATTTATTTGAGGAGTCGTGTGACGCTGGTCGCATGTCGATTGTGGACGAACTAGTGCAGGCATTGCAGGACGAATCGGATTCTTTGGACGACCTTGTCGCGGCGCTGCCCGCGGAAGGTTGGGCCGCGCCGACTCCCGCAGAAGGGTGGACCATCGCCCACCAGATCGGCCACCTGCTGTGGACCGACCGCGCGTCGCTCCTGTCGGCGACCGATCCCGAAGGCTTTGCACAGGCACTCGCCGAGGCGACGGCAGATCCGCTCGGCTTCGTCGACGATGCCGCCGCCGTGGAAGCGGCACGACCGCCCGCTGAGATCCTCGACGACTGGCGCAAAACGCGGGCCAAGCTGGCCGGTGCGCTGCTCGCAGTTCCGTCGGGGACCAAGCTGACGTGGTTCGGTCCGCCGATGTCGGCAGCGTCGATGGCCACCGCGCGGCTGATGGAGACGTGGGCGCACGGACTGGACGTTGCCGATGCCCTCGGTGCCGAGCGCGTGTCCGACGACAGCATCAAGAACATCGTCCACCTCGGCGTTCGTACCCGGAACTACTCATACATGGTGAACGGCATCGAAGCCCCGGCCACGGAGTTCCGCTACGAAATCACTGCGCCGTCGGGCGAGGTTTGGACCTGGGGATCCGAGGACGCGACCGACATTGTGCGCGGCTCGGCCGTCGACTTTTGCGAACTCATCACCCAGCGACGCAACCTCGCCGACCTCAACTTGGAGATCATCGGCGACAACGCCAGGCAGTGGGCGTCCATCGCGCAGGTTTTCGCGGGCCCTCCCGGCAGCGGCCGCGAACCCAGCCAGTCCTGAACAACTTCCACCACACCCTCATGAACCTGCAGGAGGCATGATGTCTGACGCTCCGCGTCCCATTCGGATCGGCAACGTTTCCGGTTTTTACGGCGACCGCTTCAGCGCGATGCGCGAGATGTTGGAAGGCGGCGACCTCGACTTCATCGTCGGTGACTACCTCGCCGAACTGACCATGCTCATCTTGGGGCGCGACCGCCTCAAGGACCCGAACCTCGGCTACGCCAAGACCTTCCTTCGTCAGATGGAAGAGAACCTTGAGCTGATCGCCGAGAAGGACGTGAAGGTGGTCGTCAACGCGGGCGGCCTCAACCCGCATGGCTTGGCTGTGGACCTCCGCGAAGTGATTGAGAAGCTCGGCGTGGACCGTCGTGTGGCGTTTGTGGCTGGCGACGACATCGTTGCCCGCGCGGACGAACTAGGCCTGGGTACGCCCATCGCCGCCAATGCCTACCTCGGTGCATTCGGTATCAAGGCCGCGCTCGACGCGGGTGCGGACATCGTGGTTACCGGACGCGTCACCGACGCCTCACTGGTGGTCGGATCGGCTGCGTCCGCCTTCGGGTGGGGCTACGACGACATCGATCAGTTGGCTGGTGCCGTGGTTGCCGGGCACGTCATCGAATGCAGCGCGCAGGCGACGGGCGGCAACTATTCGTTCTTCACCGAGATCCCGAAGATGGGTCGCCTCGGCTTCCCGATCGCGGAGGTCGCCGCCGACGGCACGTCGGTCATCACCAAGCATGAAGGCACCGGCGGTGCGGTCCTGGTCGGGACCATCACGGCCCAGTTGTTGTACGAAATCGCCGGTCCGCGCTACTACAACCCGGACGCCACGGCACGGATGGACACCATCACCCTCGCACAGGTTGGGGCCGACCGCGTCAGCATCAGCGGCGTGAAGGGGGAGGCTCCGCCCAAGGATCTCAAGGTGTCCCTGAACCATCTCGGCGGTATTCGTAACGAATTCGAGGTGGTTGTCACCGGCCTCGACATTGAAGCGAAAGCGGCGCTGTTCCAGGAGCAGTTCGAGGATGCGCTGGCCGAACGCCCCGCGGAACTGTCGTGGGATCTGGTCCGCCACGACCGCGCCAACGCCGACACCGAAGAGACCGCCAGCGCGATCCTCCGGTGCGTCGCCCGCGACGCGGACCCGCGCAAGGCTGGCCGCAAATTCTCCAGCACCGCCGTCGAACTCGCGCTCGCCAGCTACCCGGGGTTCACGCTGACCGCGCCCCCCGCCAACGGCGCGCCGTACGGTGTGTTTGAGCCCGCCTACGTCGATGCCGCACTGGTCCCGCACCAGGTAAACCTGCCCGACGGCGTCACCGTGAAGGTGGAACCGTCGCCGCTGCGCACCGACGCGATCGTCGACCAGAGCGTGGATGCCCCGGCGGCCACCGACTGGGGGGAGACGTTCACCGCGCCGCTCGGCACCATTGTCGGCGCGCGCTCCGGCGATAAGGGTGGCAGCGCCAACATCGGTGTGTGGGTCCGCAGTGCGGAGGAGTTCGCCTGGCTCGACCAGACGCTCAGCGTCAACCGACTCAAGGAACTCCTGCCGGAGATCGCCGATCTCACGGTGCACCGCTACCCGCTGCCCAACATGTGGGCCATCAACTTCGTCATTGAAGAAGTGCTGGGTCGTGGCGTCGCCGAGAACGTGCGATTCGATCCGCAAGCCAAGGGTCTTGGTGAGTGGCTGCGGTCGCGGACCGTCGCCATTCCGACCCGTTTCCGCAAGACCGAGGAGAGCTAGCCAGTGCCGATTGCCAGCGACGTTTGGGATTCCCCGGAACGACGAGAACTGCGCGCCACCGTGCGCGGCTTCGTCGGTCGGCACATCCTGCCCTACCAGGGCGACTGGGAGCGCGACGGGTTGATACCGCGCGACGTTCACCGCGAAGCTGCCGCGCTCGGCCTGTTTGGGCTGGGGATTCCGGAAGAGATCGGCGGCAGTGGCGGCGACCTCATCGATACATCGATCCTCGCCGAAGAACTGCACTACGCCGGTGCGGCGGGCGGCGTGTTCGCCTCGCTGTTCACGCACGGCATCGCGCTCCCGCATCTCATTGCGGCGGGCGACCCCGACCAGATCGACAAGTGGGTCCGCCCCACGCTTGCCGGGGAGAAGATCGGCAGCTTGGCGATCACCGAACCGAGCGGCGGCAGCGACGTGGGACACCTGCGGACCAGTGCCGTCCGCGACGGGGACCACTACGTCGTCAACGGCTCGAAGACCTTCATCACCTCGGCAGTACGAGCCGACTTCGTCGTCACCGCGGTCCGCACCGGCGGTCCCGGAGCGGCGGGCGTGTCGCTGCTGGTGATTGAGAAGGGAACGCCCGGCTTCGAGGTGGCGCGCAAGCTCGACAAGATGGGCTGGCGCAGCTCGGACACCGCGGAACTGTCGTTCACCGATGTGCGCGTGCCGGTCGCCAACCTGGTGGGTGCGGAGAATTCGGGCTTCGCGCAGATCGCGCAGGCCTTCGTCTCCGAGCGCGCCGGGCTGGCCGTGCAGGCGTACGCGAGTGCGCAGCGTTGCCTGGACCTGACCTTGGAGTGGGTCCGCAACCGCGAGACCTTCGGGAAGCCGTTGATTGCCCGCCAGTCGGTGCAAGACACGGTCACCGAGATGGCACGGAAGATCGACATTGCCCGCACGTACACGCGGGCCGTCGTGGAGCGTCGGCTCGCGTCGGGTGACGACATGATCGCCGAAATCTGCTTCGCGAAGAACACCGCCGTCGAAACCGGCGAGTGGGTGGCGAACCAAGCGGTCCAACTCCATGGCGGCATGGGCTACATGAGCGAATCGGAAGTCGAACGCCAATACCGCGACATGCGCATCATCGGCATCGGTGGCGGCACCAACGAAATCTTGACCGGTCTGGCAGCAAAACGATTGGGGTACCAGGCATGACCATCCTCCGCAGCACCGTCGACGCATCTTCGGCGGACTTCATCGCCAATGTCGAGGCGATGAACAGCAAGCTCACCGAACTCGACCTCGAGTTCCGCAAGGTCCTTGCGGGCGGCGGCGAGAAATACGTCGAGCGGCACCGCAAGCGCGGAAAGATGACGGCCCGCGAGCGAATCGAACTCCTCATTGACGAGGATTCACCGTTCATGGAACTGTGCCCGCTGGCGGCCTTCGGCTCCAACTTCACCGTCGGCGCCTCCGTGGTGGTTGGTATCGGCGTCGTCGAGGGCACCGAATGCCTGATTGTGGCGAACGATCCGACCGTCAAGGGCGGCACGTCGAATCCGTGGACCTTGCGGAAGATCCTGCGCAGCAACGACATTGCCCGTCAGAACCGACTACCGGTGGTGTCGCTGGTGGAGTCGGGTGGCGCGGACCTGCCGACGCAGAAGGAAGTCTTTGTGCCGGGCGGAGCGATGTTCCGCGACCTCACGCAACTGTCGGCCGCGGGCATTCCGACCATCGCGCTCGTCTTCGGCAACTCGACCGCCGGCGGTGCGTACGTGCCGGGCATGAGCGATCACGTGGTGATGATTGAGGACCGCTCCAAGGTGTTCCTCGGTGGTCCGCCGCTGGTCAAGATGGCCACGGGCGAGGAGAGCGACGACGAAGAGCTCGGCGGTGCCAAGATGCACGCCCGCGTCTCCGGTCTCGCCGACTACCTGGCTGCCGATGAGCAGGACGCGATCCGCCTAGGTCGCGGCATCGTTTCCCGCCTCAACTGGCAAAAGCAGGGCCCCGGGCCGGTCGCGGAGATTATCGAACCGCGGTACAGCCAGGAGGAACTGCTCGGCATTGTGCCGCCGGATCTGAAGATCCCGTTCGACCCGCGCGAGGTGATTGCCCGCGTTGTCGACGATTCGGATTTCGACGAGTTCAAGCCCGAGTACGGCAGCTCGCTGTGCACCGGTTGGGCGCGTATTCACGGCCGCCCGGTCGGCATCCTCGCGAACGCGCAGGGTGTTCTGTTCTCCGCGGAATCGCAGAAGGCCACGCAGTTCATTCAGCTCGCCAACCGCAGCAATACGCCACTGCTGTTCCTGCACAACACCACCGGCTACATGGTCGGCAAGGAGTACGAACAGGGCGGCATCATCAAGCACGGTTCGATGATGATTAACGCGGTCGCCAACTCAACGGTCCCGCACATCTCGCTACTCATCGGTGCCAGCTACGGCGCTGGTCACTACGGCATGTGTGGCCGGGCGTACAACCCGCGCTTCCTGTTCGCCTGGCCGAGTGCCAAGTCGGCCGTCATGGGGGCCGCCCAGTTGGCCGGCGTCATCTCGATCGTTAACCGTGCTGCCACCGAAGCCCGTGGCGGCACTGTCGACGAGGAAGCCGATGCCGGTATGCGCGCCATGATCGAAGCGCAGATTGAAGCCGAGTCGGTCCCGATGTTCTTGTCCGGGATGCTCTACGACGACGGCGTGATTGACCCGCGCGATACGCGGGCGATTCTCGGTCAAGCCCTATCGGCGGTCGCGACTGCCCCGGTGGAGGGCACCAGTAACTTCGGCGTCTTCCGGATGTGAGGAACCAACACATGACTTCTGCAATTACCAGTGTGCTCGTCGCCAACCGCGGCGAGATCGCCAGCCGCGTGTTCGCCACCTGCGTGTCGATGGGCTTGAGTACGGTCGCCGTCTACTCCGACCCGGACGCCGATGCGCCGCATGTGCGCGCCGCCGATTCTGCGGTCCGACTGCCGGGTTCGACGTCGGCCGAAACCTACCTGCGGGGCGACAAGATCATCGCCGCAGCCAAGGCCGCCGGTGCCGATGCCATTCACCCCGGCTACGGCTTCCTCTCGGAGAACGCCGAGTTCGCGCAGGCCGTGATCGACGCCGGCCTGGTGTGGATTGGCCCGCCGCCCGCCGCGATTACCGCGATGGGCTCAAAGGTCAATGCCAAGGCGCTGATGGATTCCGCCGGGGTTCCGGTCCTCAAGGACATCGACCCCGAATCGGTCACCGAAGCGGACTTGCCGTTGCTCATCAAGGCCTCGGCCGGTGGCGGCGGACGCGGCATGCGCATTGTGCGGGAACTCGGCGAACTCGCCGACGCCGTCGCCGGTGCCCGTCGTGAAGCCGAGTCGGCCTTCGGTGATGCGACTGTGTTCTGCGAACCGTATGTGGAACGCGGGCACCACATCGAGGTGCAGGTGATGGCCGACGACCACGGCCAGGTCTGGACCGTCGGCGAGCGCGAATGTTCCATTCAGCGTCGCCACCAGAAGGTCGTTGAAGAAGCCCCCGCGCCGCTGGTGGAGCGGGTCGGTGGCGACATGCGCGACCGCCTGTTCGCCGCGGCACGCACGGCGGTCGAATCGATCGGCTATCGCGGTGCGGGCACCGTGGAATTTCTGGTGGACGCCGGGAGCGCAGCGAGCGGGTCCGATGGTGGCAGCGAAGACGTCCGTTTCTTCTTCCTCGAGACCAACACGCGACTGCAGGTGGAGCATCCGGTCACCGAGCTCACGACCGGTGTCGATCTCGTCGAATGGCAGCTGCGCGTGGCAATGGGCGAGGCCCTCGGTGAGGCTCCGGTGGCTGCCGAAGCCGGTGGTTTCGGGCATTCGATTGAGGTGCGGTTGTACGCGGAGGATCCCGCTAACGACTGGCAGCCGCAGTCGGGAACCGTTGTCCGGATCGACGTTCCGGCCACGGTCCGCTTCGGCCTGCTGGAGCGTCCGGGTATCCGCGTCGACTCCGGTATCGCCGACGGCAGCGAGATCTCGACGTTCTACGACCCGATGCTCGCCAAGGTGATCTCGTGGGCACCGGACCGCACCCAGGCCGCCGCGATCTTGGCGCGCGCCCTGGCCGACGCAAAGATCCACGGCGTCGTCACCAACCGCGACATGCTGGTGAACACCTTGCGGGAGAAGGACTTCCTCGCCGGTGCCACCGACACCAGCTACCTCAGCGAAGAGCGCATCGCCGCACTTTCCAAGCCGCTGGCCGGCGACGGTGCCGACCTCCTGGCCGCGACCGTCGCAGCCCTCGCGGCATCGGTTCGTAACCGTGCGGCCGCGACGGCCGTACCGGGAGCACCGTCGGGGTGGCGCAACATCCCCTCCGACTACCAGCGCAAAACGTACCTCGCGGCCGACGGCACCGAGATTGTCGCGCGATACCGCTTTGGGCGTGACGGCAGCGTGGAACTGCCGGATCTGGAAGGCGTGAGCGTCGAATCGGTGTCCGGTGACACCGTGGTCCTCACCCGCGACGGCGTCTCCCGCCGTTACGAGGCCAGCATCGCTGGCGACCAGGTATTCGTCGACTGGCCCGGAGCCTCCGTGTCCCTGACTCGTGCCCCCCGCTTCATTGACCCGGCGGCTGTGCAGCGTCCAGGCTCGCTGCTGGCGCCGATGCCGGGTTCGGTGATTCGCGTGGCCGTAGCCGAAGGTGATCGCGTGGTGGCTGGCCAGCCACTGCTGTGGCTGGAGGCCATGAAGATGGAGCACACCGTTTCGGCACCAGCCGACGGCATCGTGTCGGTGCTGGCGGTCGAAGCCGGTCAGCAACTCTCGGTGGGCGAGGTCCTGGCCGTGATCGCCGACGAGGGCGAAGCCACCGCAGAGTAATTATTCACATGCGTAGGAAACTCGTTTACGGTAGATCACGCACGCACACACCCGTTTCGGAAAACAGAGGGAATCGCACATGAGTTTTGTTGAATCACCCGAACGCGTCGCACTTCGCGAGTCGGTCGCCGGACTTGTCAACAAGTACGGCCACAAGTACTTCACCGACTGCGCCCGGCAAGGCCGCAAGACCGACGAACTGTGGAAGGAAGCCGGCGAACTCGGCTTCATCGGCGTCAACCTGCCGGAGGAATACGGCGGTGGCGGCGCAGGCATGTACGAACTGGCGATCGTGATGGAAGAACTCGCGGCCGCGGGCACCGGGCTGCTGATGTTGGTCGTCTCGCCCGCCATCTGCGGCAACATCATCGCCCGTTTCGGCACCGACGATCAGAAGCAGCGGTGGATCCCGGGCCTGGCCGATGGCTCCATCACCATGGCATTCGGCATCACCGAACCCGATGCTGGTTCCAACTCGCACCAGATCACGACCACCGCGGCACGCGACGGTGACGAGTGGGTCCTCAATGGCCGCAAGGTCTTCATTTCGGGCGTCGATCAAGCCGAGGCGGTTCTGATTGTCGCGCGCACCGAAGACTCGAAGACCGGACGCCTTAAGCCTGCACTGTTCATCGTGCCGACCGATGCGAAGGGCTTTGAAGCCCAGGTCATTGAGATGGAAATGGTGAACCCAGAAAAGCAGTTCACCTTGTTCCTCGACGACGTGCGCCTGCCAGCAGATGCGCTCGTCGGCTCGGAAGATGCGGCACTCAGCCAGCTCTTTGCCGGCCTCAACCCGGAGCGCATCATGGCCTCCGCCTCGGCCATCGGCATGGGCCGCTACGCGCTCGACCGCGCCGTCGAATACGCCAACGACCGCACCGTCTGGAAAACGCCCATCGGTGCGCACCAGGCCATCGCGCACCCCCTCGCGCAGGGAAAGATCGAGCTCGAGATGGCCAAGCTGATGATGCAGAAGGCCGCCACCCTGTACGACGACGGCGATGACTGGGGTGCTGCCGTTCCGGCAAACATGGCGAAGTACGCGGCCGGTGAAGCAACCGCGCGCATCGTCGATGCCGCGGTCCAGACGCTCGGCGGCAACGGTCTGACCGTCGAATACGGCATGGCCGCCATGCTGCCGCTATCGCGACTGACCCGTATCGCGCCCGTCAGCCGCGAAATGATTCTCAACTTTGTCGCACAGACCAGCCTCGGTCTGCCGAAGTCGTACTAATTCGAGCCGACGAACAACGGCCGCCAAGCAACCCACCCCAAGAGGAGATCCCCGTGACAGATGTCCTGGTCCGTACTTCCGTCGATGCTGCGGTGCTGACGGTGACGTTGGATTCGCCTGCGAACCGCAACGCGCTCAGTTCGGCACTCGTCGCGCAACTGCAGACCGCATTCGACGCCGCGGCCGATGACGATGTGCGCGCAGTGGTCCTCACGCACACCGGCGGCACCTTTTGCGCCGGTGCCGACCTCGGGGAGGCGTTGACGCGGGGCTTGAGTCCCGAAGAGGCGACGGCCGAGGGCGGTAAGGCGATGGTCGGGCTCATCCGGACGATTCTGGAACTGGACAAGCCTGTGATTGTCGTGGCTGACGGCCATGTTCGCGCCGGAGGTCTGGGTCTGGTTGGCGCGGCCGACATCGCGCTCGTCGGACCAGCCGCAACGTTTGCGTTGACCGAGTCGCGGCTGGGGTTGGCGGCGTCGATCATTTCCATTCCGTTGCTGGCCAAGATGACTGCGCGCTCGGCCGGACGGTACTTCCTGACGGGCGAGAAATTCGGTGGGGACGTCGCCCAGCGGATCGGTCTGGTGACGGCGGCGTCGGACACCGTAGACGGCCTCGCGGACGAACTCGACAGCGTGCTCGAAGGGATCCGCAAGGCGTCGCCGCAAGGGCTATCGGTGAGCAAGAAGCTCACGACCGCATCGCTGCTTGACGGCTTCGATGAGGCGGCCGCGGAGCGGGCGGAGGAGTCGATGAAGCTCTTCGCCTCCGACCAAGCCCGCGAGGGAATGACAGCCTTCCTCGGTAAGCGTCGGCCAGAGTGGGATACTTCTCGATCGTGAGCACACCGGGCCGTGAACCGCAGCAGGACCGCTCCCGAGCTACCCGGGAGCGGTTGCTGGCCGCGGCCGTGGAACTCCTCGCCGCCCGCGGGTGGGCGGCGACGACGGTCGCGAGGGTCGCCGAGGATGCTGGCGTCTCACGTGGAGCCGCGCAGCATCATTTCCCGACGAGAGAAGCGCTGTTCACCGCGGTCATCGAGGAAATGTACGAGACGATGATTACCCAGGCCGCCCAGTTGATCGAAGATCTGCCGGTGGGCCCCGACCGCGTGGGTGTGGTGGTGAATCAGGCGGTTTCGATCTATACGGGCACACCGTTCAAGGCGGCCTTGCAGGTGTGGTCAGCGGCCGCATCCGACGAGGCCCTCGGCGACGTGATTCGTCCGCTGGAGGCCAAGCTCGGGCGGGCGGCACACAAATTGGTCGTCGCGGGTCTGGATCCGGACGGTACCCGCCCGCAGGCCTACCGTCTGGCGCAGATCACGTTGGACCTCGCTCGCGGTTTCGGCCTTGCCGACACCCTGACCGACGATTCTCGTCGCCGTGCCGGGGTTCAGGCGGCATGGGTGGAGCAGCTGGCCGTGGCACTGAGCACCGGCTAGGAAGACGCAGGGGCCACAGATCTCAGCCGTGCGAAACCACCTGGAGTCCGATGACGGCGCCCGCGAGAGCCGCTTCGACCCCCAGCAGGATGACTTGCTGTTTCCACGTGAGCCCGACCTTGCGGACAGTGTTCCAGCAGATCAACACCAATGCGGCGGTCATCGCTACCGCTGACGCCAGGAGTGCATTCTCCACGTCCCACCCGGTGATCCACGCGATGCCCAGAAAGATAAACGGCAGCGTCACCGAGGACAGGGCACCGAAACTGGTTCGGACCGCGTAGCCCAACTGGTGCCGACTGATCAACTCGCCGTGGACCACCGTGTGCGCGAGGACGTCGGCGGTGAAGACCGCGAGTACGGTGCCGCCGAGGGTAACCGCCAGCGTGCTCAACGCGGCAGCGGCACTGACTCCGCCGTGCATCGAGATCGCCAACGTCACCGAAAGCGCCGCGAAGGTGAGATAGATCGACTCTTTCAGGTGAGCTGCGCGCTCCTCACGCGTTGGTTGTGGACGACGTGTGTCAGGCATGCACAGATCCTAATCACCCGTGGCTGCGCCAGTTGGGCAACTAGGACTGTTGCGTTAGCTGTGCGTGATGACCCCGCGAATGTTCTTGCCATCGCGCAGATCCTGGTAGCCCTGGTTGACCTCCTCGAGCGAATAGCGCTGCGTGATGAGTTCGTCGAGTTTGAGTTCACCAGCGTCGTACAGGCGCAGGAGCCGGACGATGTCGTACTGCGGGTTCATGGAACCGAACAGAGAGCCCATGATGGTCTTCTGGTTCAGCGTCAAATCCGCGCCCGAGACCTGGACGGTCAACTTCGCCGGGTCCGCGAGGCCGGTAATGACCACCTTGCCGCCCTTCCCGATAACCGCGGTTGCGGCCTGCACCACCGGAACGTCGACGGTGCCAACCAGGATCAGTGCGGCGTCGGCACCTTGGCCCCAGGTCAGCTCGGTGACCTTGGTTTGGGCCTCTTCTGCGGTGGCAAACGCATGGGTTGCTCCGAACTTCAACGCCTCGTCCCGCTTCATCTGCACCGGATCCACCACGACGACATACTTGCAGCCCGCGGTCACAGCGCCCTGGACGGCGTTGATCCCGAGCCCTCCGATGCCGTAAATGACGGCGGTGTCGCCAGCGCGGAGATTGCCTGCGTTGACGGCGGTACCCCAACCGGACGGGACGCCGCAGCCGACGAGCACGGCAGTTTCCAGCGGCAGCCAATCGTCGACTTTGACGACCGAGTGCTGCGAGATGGTTGCGTACTCGGAGAAAGTGCCGAGCATGCACATGGCACCGAAATCCTTGCCGTCACCATGGAATCGAAAAGTGCCATCAGGCATGGCACCTTCCAAGATCGTGGCGCCCATGTCGCACAAGTTTTGTCGGCCGGTGGAACAGTAGCGGCACGTACCGCAGTTGGGAATGAAACTGCACACCACGTGGTCGCCGGGCTTCACCTTGGTGACACCGGGCCCGACCTCCTGGATGATTCCCGAACCCTCGTGACCGCCGACGATCGGGTAGCGGGGCGGGAGGTCGCCATCGGTGAGGTGCAAATCGGAGTGGCACAGGCCTGCGGCGGTGTACTTGATCAGGACTTCGCCTTCGCGGGGGCCGTCGAGCTCAAGCTCCATGATCTCGAATGGCTTGCCTGCTTCGAGGAGAACTGCGGCTTTGGTTTTCATGAGTTCACTTCCTTGATCGGTGGTTCGTGTCGGATGCGGTAGGTCAGAGAGCGATGTTGACAGACTTGTTTTGGGTGTAAAGGTCGATGGCGGAGTCGCCGAGCTCCCGACCCCAACCGGACTGTTTGAAGCCGCCGAAGGGCAGCGCGGTGTCGAAGCCGTTGTACTGGTTCACCCACACCGAGCCGGCCTGAACCTTTGCTGCGGTGCGATGGGCCTTCGATAGATCTTTGGTCCAGATCCCGGCAGCGAGCCCGTAGATCGAGTTATTCGCGGCACGCCCAACGTCGTCTTCGTCGTCGAACGGCATGGCGGCAACCACGGGACCGAAGATCTCTTCCTCGACGATCGAGAACTCGGGCTGCACGTCGACGAACACCGTCGGTTCGATGAAGTACCCCTGATCGCCCCAGCGCTTGCCGCCGGTCAGCGCGCGGGCACCGTCGGCCAGACCCTCGTTGATGTAGCGGCTGACGCGGTCGAACTGCTCCTGGGAGACCAGCGGACCAAGTTCGGTGGTCGGATCAAGACCCGGGCCGATTTTGGCCTGCGACGCCGCGTCGGCGACTGCCTGAGTGAACTCGTCGAAGATGCTGCGTTGGACAAACAGTCGAGTTCCTGCGACGCAGCATTGGCCGTGGTTAAACATCCAGGCCGCCACCGAGCCCGCGACGGCCGACTCAATGTCGGCGTCGGCGAACACGATGTTCGGACTCTTGCCGCCGAGTTCGAGGGATACCTTCTTCAGGTTTCCGGTGGCCGCCTGAACGATCTTCTTCCCGACCTCGGTGGAACCGGTAAAGGCGACCTTGTCGACGTCCATGTGCGCGGAGAGCGCAGCACCGGCATCACCGAACCCGGTGACGATGTTGACCACCCCCGGCGGGAATCCAGCCTCCTCGAAGACCTGACCGAGCATGAGTGCGCTGAGCGGGGTTTGCTCGGCGGGTTTGAGGACCACGGTATTGCCTGCGGCGAGCGCCGGTGCCAGCTTCCAAGTGGCCATCAGGATCGGGAAGTTCCACGGAATAATCTGACCGCAGACGCCCAGTGACTCACGGCGTGTGTAAGCGTGGAACTCGGCACCGGGGCCAGCGAATGGCATCGACGGGGTAATCGCTGAGCCCTTGATTTTGGTGACGAGTCCAGCGTTATAGCGCCAGACGTCGGCGGACCAGTTCACATCGACTGCGGTGGCAATGGCGACGGACTTGCCGTTGTCGAGGGCTTCGAGTTGTCCAAAGAGGTCGGCGCGCTCGGACAAGATGTCACCGACACGCCAAATGAGACGCTCGCGCTCATTGGGCTTCATGCGGCCCCACGGCCCCTCGTACGCGGCGCGGGCGGCGGCTACCGCGCGGTCGATGTCGGTGGCGTCGCCGTGCGCGACGTCAGTGATGATCTCGCCGGTAGCTGGATCGTGAGTGGCGAAGGTACGGCCAGAAGCAGAGTCAACCCATTCGCCCCCGATCAGCATCTGGCGGTCGCGGGAGACGAAGTCAGCGACGGCGGGGTGGAGCGCCGAGTTGAGCGTTGCGGTCATGTAAGCCTCCGGGGTAGACGCTACGCGCAGCAAGTGTGATGCGCGACACCTTGTTGGTGGTGCACCATTCTGTCCACGGCAGGAGGCGATCGCCGTGTGCGGAAACTGAACAGTGGTGCCGGACAGTTGCCGGCAGCGACTCTCAAGCTTCGAATACCTGCAGGTCAGCCGTTAATTCCGAGAGCCCGAATGCGGGTGTAGAGCGTGGTTCGTGAAACCCCGAGAGCCTTGGCGGCGTGCGATTTGTTCCCCGCAGCAGCGTCGAGCGCTTCGATTATGGCCTGCCGCTCGGCCTGCTCCATTCCCATCAGCCGTGCGGCTCTGGTGGACCCGCGGTATTCCGGCGGAAGGTCGGCAACGGTCACCGTGGTGGCGCCGCGGGTCAGGGCCGCCGATGCAGCGTTGTCGAGAACGATCGCCAGCTCGGTGAGGTTTCCGGGCCATCCCTGACACACCAGGGCGTCGGCGGCGGTCGAGCTGAGTTCAAGTCGCGAATCGATCTGTTCGAGGAGAGCCTGTCCGAGCGCGGCGATCTCGCTGGTCCGTTGGCGTAGCGGAGGGAGAGTGATGCGGAGGCGACAGCAGGCGATGAGAGCGGCTAACGCCGATCCTTCGGCGGCAGGTTCGGACACAACGACAATCGGCGGTTGCCCGCGCTCGTGAGTGGAAATCGCCGCTTGCAGTAGCCGCAGTGACCGGTCGTCGAGCAGATCGGCACCATCGACGATCAGTCCGGTCTCGAGAGTTCGGGCACGGCGGATGGCACTGGAAATATCGGGGCCCTCGCCTGCGAGCAAGGTCTGGGGGACATCGATCCGAACTCGGGTGTCGGGAGTCAGGGACTGTGCGCGGACGGTGCGTCCGGTACCCGGCTCGCCGCAAATTGCTACCGATGCCGCTGGCGGTGCTTTCGGGGCGGTCGCTGGAGGGTCGAGTTGCAGTCGTGGACGAAGTTGGAAAACTGCAGCGTGGCCAACCCCGGGAATTTGCTCGACGGCGATGTCGGCGGTGATCCCGGAGACCAGGGTGATGGGGTGGTCACGTGTGGCGGGGGAACGGGGGCCGCTCTCGTCGACCATCATGCGAAGGGTGCCGAAATCGCCGGGGCCGAGTAGTTCGGCCGCCAGCGAGTTGGTGAGCTGGAGGTCGTCACCGACCGCAGCGACGGCGACATCGCGCCGTCGAGATGCCCTCTCGAATGCCGCGATGACCGACCGATGGTCGGCGTGGGAGCGGCTGAGGAGACGCTCGGCAATATCGGTGACCAGCCCGCGGATCAATGGGACCGACAGCGGGTTGATCCGGGGTGCAACCTCGGTCATGCAGATGACGCCAGCTACGCGTCGGGTGGCGGGGTGCACGATCGGGCGGCCGAAGCAGCTGAGCGAACGAAACTGTTCGAGGTAATGCTCGTCGCTGTTGATCACCAAGTCGCCGCGTACTTCCGCCGTCGTGCCGAGTGCGGTGGTGCCCATCGCGTCCTCGTCGAAGGCGGCTCCGTCGACCGCGCCCGCGTCCGTGAGTTGCCGTTCGAGGGTGGCGTCGGCGGAGAACCTGGCGACCATCCGGCTCTCGTTGTCGACCAGTAGGAGGGCCGTCTTGGTGCCGTGCAGCGTCTCGGCGGCACGGGCAAGCACGGGCCGCGCGGCGTCGAGCAGTGGGTCGGCGGAGGCGATATCAAATACCGCGGGGGTTGGCCGGGCGTCGGGGGTCAGTCCGGTTGAACGTACTCGCCGCCACGATGCGGCGATTACCTCGCGTTGGGGTAGGGGCGCTGTCACCGCACCACTGTGACATGTATTACAGGGGCTGGCTAGAGTGTCTGTCGCGGGACATACCCTTGCGGTCTGCGTATTTGGCTACCGCTACCGTGTCCGTATGCGCGTGGCGACCTGGAATGTGAACTCGGTGAAGCAGCGGACGGCACGTCTGCTGCCCTGGCTAGACGACCGTCAACCCGACGTGGTGTGCCTGCAAGAGACCAAAGTCTCCGACGAAGTATTCGCCGATGACCTCGGCCCCGAGCTGGCCGCTCGCGGTTACGAGTTCGCCCACGCGGGGCAGGGACAGTGGAATGGCGTCGCGCTGCTCAGCAAGGTCGGACTCGACGACGTCCGCATCGCCTTCCCGGGTGCACCGGGGTTCCCCGAAGCCGACGGCGCACCCGAAGGTCGTGCGATCTCCGCGGTCTGCGACGGGGTGCGGATCTACTCGGTCTATGTGCCCAATGGCCGCGAGGTGGACTCCGACCACTACAACTACAAGCTCGCCTGGCTGGAAAAGCTGCGCGAAGCCGTCGCCCCCGATGCTGAATCGACGATGATCTGCGGCGACTACAACATCATTCCGACCGATGCCGATTCGTTCGACCCGACGGCTTTCATTGGCCACACGCACGTCACCGGGCCGGAGCGGGCGGCGTTTGAGGGGTTGAAGGAACTCGGGATGAACGACGTCGTTCGTGACCGCTGGCCCAACGAACAGATCTACACCTACTGGGATTACCGGGCTGGGATGTTCCACAAGGACCTGGGGATGCGGATCGACTTCATCCTCGCTGGCGCTCCGGTGGCCGCGCGTGCGGCGGCCGCGTGGGTCGATCGTCAGGCCCGCAAGGGTACGAAGCCGAGTGATCACGCACCGGTGATCGTCGACCTCGACACGGCGCCCGACGGCGACATCGGGCCCGTCGTGCCGCCGCCGTCGCGTCCGGCGAAGGTGAAGCCGGGGTCAATTAAGCAACCGCACTCGCCTGGCGAGTAAGCGACCTTAGAGGTTCCGCGAACGGAGCCCGTCGATCATCATTGTGGTGAGGCTGGTTGCCAGATTGTCGCGGTCGACGACACGCCCCTCAAGCCGGGCCACGGTGGTGTGAAACCAGACTGCGCCGAAAGTCGCTTCGGTGGTGATTGCCGGATCGAAGTCGCGGTGCGGCCACGCCTGCAGGTTGGCCTCGACCACTGCCGCGACTTGCGCCATGAACGGTGAGATACGTTCGCGCACGTAGGTGGCGGCGGCAATGGAGTCGCCGAAAAACACCACGCCGAGGAGTGGGCCGACCTCGATCAAGGCGTCGACCAGATCTTTCACGTAGTGCAAGGTTCGGGCGTACATGGCCTCGCCTGCCTCGTCGAACTCCGGTGGTGGATCGCCAGATTCGTTGACAAGGCGATTCAAGACTTCATCCAGTCGACCGATGACCGATTCTTGAAACAGTTGCTCTTTGGACTCGAAGTGCCGGTAGACGAGCGCTTCGTTGATCCCTGCTTCTGCGGCGATATCTGAGATCCGCGCACCGGCGTGCCCAGACTCGGTAAATACCGTCCGAGCTGCGACAACAATCTGCTCCCGGCGCTGCGGTGCACGCATCCGCTTGCGGTGGGGTGGCTGTTCCATGAATCCCTTCCAATTGGCCCTGCGAGTTTAACCAAAGTCTTGCTATGATCACGATCACACTGTAAGTAAATAGATACTTACATCACAGGTGATCCCGGAGGTTTGCATGAAAGTCAGGGCAGGAACTATTGACATGAACGTCACTGAGCTTGGCGGCGGCAACGACGGCATACCGGTCGTCTTCCTCCACGGCATCGGCGGCGACGGGCGGAACTGGCGTCCGCAGATGGAGGCGCTCGCCGATACCTACCGCGTCCTCGCCATCGACTCGCGCGGATTTGGGGAATCGCAGATGGCAGGCGAAGACCTCGCACTTGAGGACTATGCCGACGACATCGCCCGGACCCTCGATGCCGTCGGCATCGACCGCGCGCACTTCGTCGGGCTGTCAATGGGCGGCATGATCACCCAAGCCCTCGCCCTCAATCACCCCAACATTGTCGCGAGCGTCGTCCTCGCGGATACCAGTTCGGCCTCCGACGAAACCGTCGCGACGAACCTGGCGGCCTCTGGGCAGGCAGCGCTGACGATCGGGATGGCCGCCGTTTCGGAAATGTTCATGCCCGCAACCTTCTGTGCGGCTGCCATCGCCGAAGACCGCGAGTACTACCGCGAGTTCGTCGAGGCCTTTTGCGCCACCAACCCGGATGCATTCAATGCCGGACTCCAAGCGATCGCCGGGCTCAACTTCACCGACAGGCTCCCCGAAATTGCGGTACCCGCACTCGTCATCGTCGGATCTGACGACATGCTGCTACCGGTAGTGCACTCGGAAACTATCGCCGCCGCAATCCCGGGTGCCACCCTGGCGGTCCTGGACGGTGCGGGCCACATGGCCAATCTCGACAGCGAAGCCGAATTTACTCAACTCTTGATCAACTTCTTGGAGCAGGCGGCATGAAAATCTCCCTGACCGACCAGAACACCGCGCCCGTCGAACTTGATGAGCGGATCGACGCGCGCGCCACGCGTGAGCGCTACGACCTTGAGCGCGAGAAGCGACTTCGGACCGACGGCGTGCACCAATACTCGCGGTTAACCGACGAATTCGCCGAGCTTGCGGACGACCCGTGGATGCCGGTCGTTGAGCGGGAACCGGTCTTCGACCATGTGCAGTTTACGTTCATCGGCGGCGGATTCGCCGGGCTCTGCGCTGGTGCGCAACTGCATAAGCAAGGCATCACCGACGTCCGCATCATCGACGGTGCCGGAGACTTCGGCGGCGTCTGGTACTGGAACCGTTACCCCGGTGCCATGTGCGACACCAAGTCGGTGGTCTATATGCCGCTGCTCGATGAGACCGGACACATCCCCACCGAGAAGTGGGTCCACGGCCCGGAACTCTTGGAGCATGCCAAGCGGATCGGTACCCAATTCGATCTTTACCGGAAGGCGCTGTTTCACACGATGGCGACGACGGTGACCTGGGATGAAGGCCACTCTCGGTGGATTGTTGAAACAGATCGCGGTGACCGGTTCACCACCCAATTCCTGGGCATTGGACTGGGTCCGCTGTCAGTTCCGAAGCTGCCGGGCATCCCCGGCATCGAGAAGTTTGCCGGCAAGTCGATCCACACCGCACGTTGGGATTACTCCTACACGGGCGGCGACGCAGCGGGAGCGCCGATGGAGGGCTTGCGCGACAAGCGCGTCGGGGTGGTTGGCACCGGTGCTACTGCACTGCAGTTGATCCCCGAAGTCGCCAAGTACGCCAAGGAACTGTTCGTCTTCCAACGGACCCCAAGCACCGTGGCGGCCCGCAACAACGGCCCGCTCGAGGCCGAAGCAATTGAATTGCTAAGCAGCGGCAACGGTCAGGAACGGCTGCTCGAGAGTTTCTCGGTGAACTGGGACGGCTTCATCGGCCAACCCGCGCCGGGCATCGAAGTCGAAGATTTGGTTAACGACGGATGGACCGACCTTGGCCGCCGGATGCGTGCGCAGATCCACTCGGTGCCACCGGAAGAGTTCTCGATGGAAGCCATGATGGCTGCCGTCGGCGAACTCGACCTGATGCTGATGGAGGAGCGGCGCAATCGGATCGACGAGATCGTGACCGACCCGAAGACCGCCGAAAGTCTGAAGCCTTGGTACGACCTGTTCTGCAAGCGACCCGGTTATCACGACGAATACCTGGAGAGCTTCAACCGTCCCAACGTTCACCTGGTCGACACCGACGGCAAGGGCGTCAGTGAGATCACCGAGGCTGGCGCGGTCGTCGACGGGGAAGAGTACCCACTCGACGTCATCATCTACGCGTCCGGATTCGAGTACGGCACTGGTGGCAGCGAGTACGTCAAGCGCGCGGGCTTCGACCTGATCGGCCGCGATGGGACGGATCTGTCGGAGGCCTGGGCCGATGGCATGGAAACGCTGCACGGCATGCACGTGCATGGCTTCCCGAATATGTTCATCATCCAGTTGTTCCAGGGGTCGTTCCTCGGTGCCAACGTGACGCAAGCGAACAACTACGCGGCGCAGAACTTGGCAGCGGTGGTCGCGCAAGTACTCGCGGAAGGCAATGACGAAGTCGAGGTCAGCAAGGAAGCTCAAGACGCCTACGTGGCGATGTTGCTGGAATTCGGCCAACCCTTCGGCCGGCCGGACTGCACGCCGGGCTACTACAACGACGATGGCCAACCGTTTGGCCGGTCGTTCCAGTTGAATTGCGGCTACCCGGCGGGCACCGTGGCTTTCATCAAGATGATTGAG
The DNA here is from genome assembly GCF_056682775.1 of Gordonia sp. 34D. Classification (NCBI taxonomy): domain Bacteria; kingdom Bacillati; phylum Actinomycetota; class Actinomycetes; order Mycobacteriales; family Gordoniaceae; genus Gordonia; species Gordonia sp. 34D. The sequence continues at coordinate 3,765,003 of NZ_CM155293.1, forward strand.
CAATGGTGCGCGGACAAGGAATTCCCCGAGTTGGAACGCCGTAAGTCAACGAACGCCTAAGCCCGTCCGTCGATTGGTCGACGACGCGCCCGCGAAAGGTCAAAGCGCCCTAATGTCTAATCATGGGACTCTTCGACAAGCTCACCGGAACCAAGAAACCCGACAGTGACATTCCGGCGGCGCCGCGGCCGGAAGTCGCGAACGCCATCCTCGCCGTGAACCGGCCAACCGCACCTTTCCAGGTGCGGCCAGCCAACCCCGGCGAGGATTGCGATTTCGTAGCCGAATGGCGAATTGTCGACGCTCGCTGGTACGAGATCTTCGCCAAGGCCAGTTTGACGTCGGTGTTTCAGATCCAGATGCGACTCGACCCGGAGAAGGCCGAGGTGCGCGCCGTCGACCGTGAATGGACGCTCGAGTGGCGGGCCGGGGTGCCGTCACTTTCGATGAGCGGGGAAGCTTTCCGCGGGCAAAAGAAGGAAGTTTCGTTTGGCTCCGCATATGCCTTCACCGAGCAGGGCCAGTACGGCGAGGTCTACAACTATCGTTTCCGCACCTCGGAGATGAAGGACCCCATCGCAGCCGCCGTCAACGGCAAGGGCTGGACGTACCGCGCGGTGTCGTTCGGCAAGCTCTAGCCGTAGGTAAACGAAAACACCTGGACCCCGGGGGAGGGTGTCACTGCCAGGCGCCCGCGCTGGTTGCTCGGTGCCTCGACGATCTGATGCAAAGTCGGTGGGCCGCCAATCGCGATCGTTGAGGTGGAACCGCCGTTCTGAACGGTCAGGGTTCCGGTACCGCCCGCAACGATGAAGACATTTTTGGCCTGGTAATTGAGACCGATCGTTCCCCCGCTGTCGGTGCTCGCACCCTGGTAGTCGAGGGTCCAACGCCCGCGCAGTGCGAAGGAATCGGGTCGCTGGGTGGCCGGGAAATCGAAGTCGGCCGCACCGGCGCGGTAGGGCGTGGCACCGTCGTAATTCACCATCTTGCCGACCCCGAAATACGTCTCCGCCGTGGTGGGTTCCGTCGGCGTGGTATCGGCTTCTTCCGTCGGTTTCGGGAGGGCGACCCCGGGCTGGGCTTCGGTCAGGAGTTCGCGAATCAAGCGTTCGGACTGGGCATAGCCACCCTCGCCGAACTCAATGTGTCGCACCGTCCCTGACGCATCGATGAGGTACTGGGCTGGCCAATAACTGTTGCGGTAGTTGGTCCACGTGGAGAAGTTCTGATCGAGCGCGATGGGGTAGGTGATACCGAGTCGGCGGGCCGCCGCCGTGACATTCGCAGGCACTTTCTCGAAGGCGTACTCCGGTGTGTGGACACCGATCACTTCCAGCCCGCTGGCGCGGTACGTGCGATCCCAATCGACGACATGGGGGATCGCTCGTTGGCAATTGATGCAGGAGTACGCCCAGAAGTCGACGAGCACCACCTTGCCGCGCAGGTCCGACAATGCCAGCGGTGAATTGTTCGGGGTGTTGAACCATTCGGCGATGCCGGTGAGTCGTGGTGCTTGGCCGCACGACTGCAGTTGTGCGGCACCGTCGGTGCAGTTCGAGAGCTCACGATTTTCGTCGGTCACGATACCGCCCAGGTCGAGGCGGTTGTTGAGGTCGTTGCCGCCCACCGACTCCTGCAGGCTCGAGGTGTAGTCGGGAATGGCCCGCTGCAACGCGCCGGGCACGTCGAACACGAGGCCAACGGCGAGGGCAATCATCACCAAACCGCCGACAACCCGAATCTGCCGTTGCCTGCGCCGGAAGGCGGCGACCCGTTCGGCGACGCGGCGGCCAGCCAACGCAAAGATCAACAGTGGCAAGGCCGCTCCGACGGCGAACGACAACGTCAAAGCGACCGTGGAGAGGCCGATGTCACCGGTCGCGCCAGCGACAACGATGGCCGCGAGGACCGGTCCCGCGCACGGCACGTATAGCACGCCCAGGGCCAATCCGAGTCCGAATCCGGAACGCCGCTGCCCGACGGGTCGTTGAGGAAGTCGCGAGAAGGGCTTCTCGAGGAGCTCCTCGAACTTCGGGAAAATCAAGCCCAGGCCGATCGTGGTCAGCGCCACCAAACCGATCCACCGGATGCTGTCTTGCGGAAGGTGCACCAGTGACAGCAGCGTCGAGCCGATGAGGGTGACGATGGAGAAGCTGACAATCAGGCCGCCGATCACCTGATAGGGGCGTGAACTCTCGGCCAGTCGGGCCCGCCACGACTTCGGTGCCGGATCGGCCCCCGGTGGCTGGTCAACAGCATCGTCGGTGGCGGACCCCCGGTCTCGGGCACTGTCTGCGCCGGACAGGAACAACACCGGCAGCACGGGGAGGATGCACGGCGAAATTCCGGTAATCAGTCCGCCGATAAAGCCGATTGCGATGACTGTATTCATGCCGGGTATTCGACGCCGGGCCAACCCAGGATGGGTGTCGGCGTGACTCTGCGCGCGCCGCCCTCGAAACTTTCCTCGCAAGCGAACCCATCCGGAGCCGCGAGCATTCCGAATGACCTATGTCACTGCTGACGACCTCCGGCGACCGCCGGAAGTCCACGACAAGGGAGAGCAGCCTGATGAGAACGAGCAAAACGATGGGTGCCAAGGTAGTCGCGATGGGATTCGCGGTCGCTATCGCCGCAACGATGACCGCGTGCTCAAGCGACAACTCGACCACCACGGCATCCAGCGAAGCCGTACCCACAACCATGATGAGTTCACCGGCCATGACGGCGGACCCGGCAGCGGATCTGGTTGGATCCGGATGCAAGGCCTACGCGGAGAAAGTCCCGACCGGCCCTGGTTCGGTGACTGGCATGTCCACCGAACCGGTCGCCGTCGCTGCGGCCAACAACCCGTTGCTCACCACGCTCACCGCAGCGCTTTCGGGCAAGCTCAATCCGCAGGTCAACCTCGTCGACACCCTCAACGGTGGCCAGTTCACCGTGTTCGCCCCGGTCGATGACGCATTCGCAAAGGTTCCAGCTACCACCATCGACTCGTTGAAGACCGATGCGCCCGCGTTGACTTCGCTGCTGACCTACCACGTGGTACCCGGCCAGTTGAGTCCCGACCAGGTGGCGGGAAAGCACACCACCGTCGAAGGTCAGACCGTTGAGGTAACCGGCAGCGGCGACGACCTGAAGGTCAACGGGGCCAGCGTGATCTGCGGCGGCGTCCACACGGCCAACGCGACCGTGTACCTGATCGACCAGGTGCTGATGCCTCCGGCCAAGCCCTAACAGTCGCCGCGCAAGGCGGTACACCGCGGGTTACAACTGTCGATATCGATGCAGGGCGACTTCTCGCTCGGCAGCGTGATCGACGATCGGATCGGGATACATCGGGACGTCGGGGCCGATGTCGCCGAACAATTCCGGATCGAGTAGCCACGGGTGGTGTACCGCCTTGCCTGCGATGCCAGCAAGTTCGGGCACCCATCGACGTACGTAATCTCCGGTCGGGTCGAACTTCTGGCCTTGAGTGATTGGATTGAACACCCGGAAGTACGGTGCGGCATCGGTGCCGCAGCCCGCCGTCCATTGCCAGCCGTGCTGGTTGGAGGCGAGATCGCCGTCGATCAAGTGCGTCATGAAATGACGCGCTCCACGCCACCACGGTAGATGGAGATCTTTGGTCAGAAACGAGGCGACGATCATCCGAACCCGATTGTGCATCCAGCCCTCGGCCCGGAGCTGCCTCATCCCCGCGTCGACGATCGGAAAGCCGGTACGGCCGGCGCACCAGGCCTCGAACGCTGCATCGGCGTCCGGGCCAACGTCGTATTCCATTCCATCGAAGGTCGGGTTGTAGTTGCCGCGAGCGGTGTCGGGACGCCGGTACAGCACGTCAGCGTAAAAGTCGCGCCAGGCCAGCTCACTGCGCAGAACCATGGCTCCGGGGTCGCTGCGACCGCGGAGGTCGTGCAGGAGGGTCCGCGGATGCACGCAGCCGAACTTGAGGTACGGCGACAGCCGGGATGTCGCGTCAAGGTCGGGGCGGTCGCGATCATCGGCGTAGCGGTCCAGTTCGCTGACCGGACCGTCGCGGAAGGCAGCCCAACGGCGCAGGGCAGCAGCCTCACCCGCGGCCGGCAACTCGACGGGCCCGGCGAGCGAAAAGGTGTCGGGGAAAAGCGCCTCAAGCTGCACTCGACCGGACAGTCCTTCGGGGTCGAGCCAGTCGATAGTGTCCGCATTCGTTGCGGCCGGGGTATGCCAACCGCGGTCGAGCCAGGCGCGCTTGAACGGGGTAAAAACCTGGTACGAACCACCGCTCTTCGTGTGGATCTGACCGGGTGAGACGGCATACGGCGACCCGCTCCGCACCAGAGGTACCGATCCGAGGGCGGCGTCGACGGCGTCGTCGCGCGCCGACCCATACGGACCGAAGTCCGCAGTGACGTGCACCGACTGCGCACCGATGTCCACTGCCAGTCGTCTGATTACCTCGACTGGATCGCCGCGGGTCACCATCAGTCGTCCGTCGAGGCTGTCGTTGAGCGCACGCAAACAGCCCGCAAGAAATGCCAGCCGCGGTGCACCGGCAGGCCTTATCAGCGCGTCGTCGAGAACGAAGACCGCGAGCGCGGACTTAGCGCTGTCGGCGGCCGTAAGCAGGGCAGGCAAATCTGCCAATCGTAAGTCTCGACGGAACCAGAGGATCGCGGGAGCAGACATCTCTCCAGTGTGCGTGACCGACCCATCCAATCGCGGAGCGGTGCCGAATAACCGGTGTGACTGATTTTGATTCTCTCGCGCAGCCCGCCCGCATTGCCGTGATCGGCAGCGGCGTCGCCGGGCTCACCGCCGCGTACGCACTTTCTACCCGGCACACGGTGACTCTTCTGGAAGCGGACAACCGTCTCGGTGGCCACGCGCACACGCACCATCTCCGGGCACCAGACGGAACCGAAGTTGCCGTCGATTCCGGGTTTATTGTCCATAACGACCGCACCTATCCGACACTGTTGAGGCTGTTCGACGAACTCGGCATCGCAACCCAGCCCACCGAAATGTCAATGTCGGTGCGGTCAGAACTCAGCGGCCTGGAGTACGCGGGCGCACGCGGCTTCTCCGGACTATTCCCCACCTGGCGCACGGTGTTGCGAGGCCGCTACCTGGTGATGCTCGGCGAGATCACCCGATTTCATCGTCTTGCGCGCCGGGTCCTCGACGACCCGAGCGACGACGAGACCCTCGACGCTTTTATTGACCGGTCAGGGCTGTCGCAGTATTTCCGCGACAATTTTCTGCTGCCGTTGGTTGCCGCGGTGTGGTCGTGTGATGCGACGCAGGCGGCGGCCTACCCGGCGCGCTACCTTTTCACCTTCCTCGACCACCACGGGATGCTGTCGGTGTTCGGGTCACCGACCTGGCGCACCGTGACCGGTGGCTCGGCAACCTACGTACAGGCCGTTGCCGACGCCGTGACCGCACGAGGCGGCGTCGTGAGGTGCAACACCCCGGTTACCTCGATTGTGGAGAACGGCGACGGCGCGGTCGTCGAATCGGCAGGCTTCCAGGAGCAGTTCGACGGAGTGGTGATTGCGACGCACCCTCACCAAGCGCTACAGATGCTCGGCGAGGGGACCGCACTGCAGCGAGAGGTCCTCGGTGCCATCGGCTACGCGAGCAAACCGGCAGTCTTGCACACCGACCAGCAACTGTTGCCGACTGCGCCGCGTGCGCGTGCCGCCTGGAATTACCAGATCAGCGCGGACAACTCCGATATCGCGGTCACGTACGACCTCACCCGGCTGATGCGCTTACCGCGCGCCGCGGGGCAGCCGCGCTACCTGGTCACGATGGGCCGAACGGACCTCGTCGAACCGTCGAGCATCCTGGCGACGATGACCTACGAACATCCGATCTACCACACCGCGTCGGTGGCGGCACAACAGCGGCTACCCGAACTCAATTCGCGTGCAATTGCTTTCGCCGGGGCCTACCACGGCTGGGGATTCCACGAAGATGGTGCCGCGTCGGGTGCCAGGGCTGCGGCGCACTTCGGATCCACCTGGCCCGAAGCAGTAGTCGTCGATGACGACGATGTTGTTCCCTTCACTTCGGGGCTTCCCGTTGGCAGCGACAGGCGGGTGCGCAAATGATTTCGACACCAGCAATCGTCCACACCCGAATCGCCCACACGCGACGGGAACCGGTCAATCATGCGTTTACCCATCGCAGCCTCAGTTGGCTGATTGACATCGACCATCTACCGCGCCTGCCGCGCGGCTTGCGGTGGGCGGCACGATTCCGCGCCGACGACCACTTCGCTGAAACCGACCTGCCCGCACGGACGCTGCGCGAACGGATCGAAGCCTTCGCCGCAGCGGCCGGCGTGGAGGCACCAACCGGGACCGTCACGGCGCTACTGTCCCCGCGGGTGGCGGGATACGTTTTCAATCCGCTGAGCGTGTTCTGGTGCCATGACCGGACCGGAGCACTCCAATACGTCATTGCTGAAGTCCACAACACCTACGGGCAGCGGCACTGCTATCTGGTGCACACTGATGCCGATGGCCGCGCCAAGGTCGACAAGGAGTTCTACGTTTCACCGTTCAACGATGTCAGCGGCGAATATCGGCTCGTGTTGCCCGAACCCACCGGAGATGGCCGGGTCCGCCTGGCGGTGGTGCTGGAAAGGCCCGGTCAGGCACCATTCACCGCAACCCTGAGCGGGCGGGCCCAGCCGGCAAGCACCTCCGCCCTGGTACGCGCACAACTGCGCACGCCAATGGCCCCGTGGCTTGTGGCGTCGCGTATCCGCATCCACGGTGTTTGGCTGTGGGCGCGCGGGCTGCGCATCCAACCGCGCCCCGTCACCCAGGCGCCGAACACCTTCGACGGTTGGCCGGACCTTGCGCAACCTCCTTCGTCACCGGTGCGGGCGTTTGCCGCCGAACGGATCTTTGTACATGCGGTACGGAGACTGCCCGTGAGCGTTGAGTTCCCGGATGGTCGTCGCCTTGGTGCGCCAGCCGGGAACGGGGTGCCGCACATGCAGATCACCCATCCCGAAGCGTTCTTTCGGCGTATCGGATCTTCCGGTCTCATCGGCTTCGGCGAGGCGTACATGGCCGGGGAGTGGACCGCCGACGACCTCGTTGGCGTCCTCACCCCGTTTGCCGAACGCATCGCCGATCTGGTGCCTGCGCCACTTCAGCGACTGCGATCGCTGGTGCTGCCGCGTCATCCGGTCGACGAAGCCAACACCGTAGCCAATACGCAGTCGAACATTTCGCGACACTACGACCTTTCGAATCAGCTATTTGCGGCTTTTCTCGACCCGACACTTAGTTACTCAAGCGCCGATTTTGGGTCCGACGAGGCCGCGTCTCGCGCCACGTGGTCCGACCTGGAGGCAGCGCAGAAGGCCAAGATTGATCGGCTGCTCGACGCAGCGGGCGTGCGCGAAGGTACGCGACTTCTGGAGATCGGAACAGGCTGGGGTGAGTTGTGCTTGCGCGCCGCGGAACGGGGTGCGGTGGTGCGGTCGGTCACGCTATCGACCGAGCAACGCGAACTGGCGTTGCAACGGATCGCCGAGGCGGGACTGTCGGATCGGGCGAGCGTGGATCTCCTCGACTACCGACTGGTCGACGGGGAGTACGACGCAGTGGTCTCGGTCGAAATGTTGGAGGCGGTGGGCCGCGAGTATTGGCCCGAGTACTTCGCGACCCTCGACCGCGTCCTGGTGCCCGGCGGTCGTGCGGCCCTGCAAGTCATCACGATGCCGCACCCTCGCATGGTGGCGTCGGAAGGCACGTACACCTGGGTGCACAAATACATTTTCCCGGGCGGTCAACTTCCGTCGTTGCAGGCCTTACGTGAGGTTCCCGCCGAGCACAGTCGGCTCCGGCTCGTCGACGAGCTCCCGCTCGGTGCGCACTATGCCCAGACCTTGCAACTGTGGCGGGAACGGTTTGTTGCCAACTCGGAGGCGGTCCGCGGTCTCGGTTTCGACGAGGTCTTCCAGCGGATGTGGACCTTCTACCTCGCCTACTCCGAAGCTGGATTCCGCGCGCGTTACCTCGACGTGTTCCAGCTTCGGTACGACAAGCCGCATTAGTCACGGGTGATCTCATGAACACTGCACCAGCTCCGACTAGGCTTGCGGGCGATGACGAATTCATATCCGCAGCCGAGTTGTCGATGACGGCGGGCACGCAACCGTTGGCTGATCTCCTCGACCTCGTCGCAGAGGGAGACCGGACGGCCTTTGGCGAGTTCTACGACCAGACCAGCCACCGCGTGTACGGAATGGTGCTGCGCGTACTCCAGGATCGCGGGTACAGCGAAGAAGTGACCCAAGAGGTCTACCTGCAGGTGTGGCGAGACGCCGACCGCTTTCGGGCCGACCAGGGTAGCCCGCTGTCGTGGGTGCTGACGATCGCCCATCGGCGGGCCGTTGACCGCGTGCGGTCGGAGTCGTCGGCATCCGACCGGGAATCCCGCTACGGTATGCGCGAACTCGTCGAGATCACCGCGGGGGTCGAGGAAGAAGCACTCACCCGTGATGCAGGCCGGCGAGCCAGGGAATGCCTCGCCACGCTGACCGCGCTCCAAGCGCAGGCAGTGAGCCTGGCGTACTACGAAGGGTTCACCTACCGCGAGGTCGCCGACCGCCTCGCCGTGGCTTTGCCAACGGTGAAGAGCCGCATACGAGATGGCCTCAAGCGGCTGCGGGGGTGTTTGGGCGATGGCTGAATACAACTACAACGACGACGAACTTCGTGAACTGGCGACGGTCGTGGCCCTCGATGCCGTCGATGACCTGGAACGCGCGCGGATCATGCGGGTTGTGGAGAGTGCGGACGAGGCTGAACGCAGCGTCTTTAACGCCGAACTCAAAGCCGTCCGTGCCACCCTCGCTTCCATCAGCGAAGCGACCGCGGTCGCCCCAGCCGAGGAACTGCGTGGCCGAATCCTCGACGAGGTCGGGCGAAGTGAGCCAGCAAAGCCCGTTGAGCGGACGGTCGATGAGCCGACCGCACAGATCGATGGCAAGCCCCGCTGGGCGCGCTTTGCTGCGGTCGCTGCAGCGGCAGCAGTGGTGCTGGGTATTGGCGGCGGCGTGATCGGGTACACGGTCGCGAATCGTTCCGAACCTCAGCAGCCCTCGCAGGCCGAACAGATCTTCGCCGCATCCGACGTGCGAACCACCACCGGAACCGTCGCCGGGGGCAAAGCGTCCGTCACGTATTCGCCGACGAAAGGCGAAGGAATTCTGGTGATGAACGATGTGCCGAGCCCGTCCCCGGGCACGATCTACCAGATGTGGCTGGTGGGTCCGGACGGTGCCAGGCTCGCCGGGACCATGTCGCCGGCCGACGTTGCGCCGTCGACCACCGCGGTCATCACCGATATGACGGGTGCGACGGCGGTCGCCTTCACCGTCGGCGATGCGGCGACTCCGGAAAAGATGATCGCCCCACCTGTCGCCGAACTGCGCCTGGGGTGACCGCTCGAGAGGTCAAGCTAATTGATCCTCAAGGTAGCGCGGCTTGCAGATCACCCAGGCACCGGAAAGCATCACCACGACCACCGCGATGAGGAAGCCGAACGGCGCGGCCCACGAACCGGTCGCGTCGTGCAGGACTCCGAACAGAATTGGCCCGGCGCACGCCAACAGATAGCCAACGCCCTGACTGAAGCCAGAAAGCGACGCCGACGCCGCACTTGTCCGGGTGCGCAGGTTGATCAGGGTGAGGGCCATCGGGAACGTAGTGGGACCGATGCCAAGCATGATGGCCCACAGCCATGGCACGGTCAGTGGTGCCCACAGGAGTCCGCCGAAGCCAACGAGCCAGCAGGCTGCGAAGGCCAGTGCAAAGGGGAAAGGGTTGGCGAACCTGGCGCACAGGACCGGTGCAACGAGAGTGCCAGCGAAACCGACGCCGGAAAACACTGCGACCATGCCGCCGCCGAGGGCTTCGCTGCCGCCAGCGTCGCGGTAGATGGACGGCAGCCACGTGAACAGCGAATAGGTCATCAGCGACGTCATCCCGAACATCAACGTCAGGCCCCACGCCATCGTCGACCCCCATAGCGACGTTCGGGCGGAATCGGACAGGCTGGCTGAATCGTCAGATCTCGGTCGGGCTTCTGCGGGTAGGTCACGCTCGGCGCGGACCGTGGCGCGACGTTCGCGCACCACCCACACCCAGGGGAGGAGGGCCGCCAGCGGCACCAGGGCCCACACGCCAAGAGACAACCGCCAACCGCCAGCGTCCGCGAGGGGAATCGCGAGTGCTGCCGGAATGGCCGTGCCCAGTTGGACAAACGTGATGTAAACCGTGCTGATGAGTGCGATGCGGTCGCTGAAGTAGCGCTTCACCAGTGGCGGGATCAAGATATTGCCGACGCCCATGCCGAACAGGGCGGCACAAGACAAGATCAGCAGGGTGGGGACGTCGTTCGCCAGGGACCGACTGGCGATGCCGATGCCTGTCAGCACGACGGCCGCGAGAGTGACTTGCTCGATGCCGAATCGGCGACCGAGGGCGGGAGCGCTAATGCCGGCGAGGCCAAACATCAGGGTGGGCAGCATGCCGATGATGCCGCTGGTCGTGTTGCCGAAGCCGATGTCGTCGGAGATCCGAGCGAGCAGCGGCGTAATTGAGGTGACGGCCGTGCGCAGGCTGAGTGAGAACAGGACGATGGCCAGCAAAACGATCGCCCGGCCGCGCCAGCGTCCCGTTGCTGTCAGGCGGGTAAATGCGCTGGTCCCGGGCGTCGTTGTCATTCGCAAATCGTAGGATGAATGGTTGTATCGAGGCAATGTGATTTATCCTGAGTGGGTGCAAACGGTAAAGCGGGAGAGCCTCATCGCGCAGGTGACAGCCCAATTGCGCGCCGAAATTTCCGCAGGACGTTGGGCGGTTGGCGAGCGTGTACCCACTGAGCCGGAACTCCAGGAACTCACCGGGACTTCGCGCAATACGGTCCGCGAAGCGGTTCAATCACTCGTGCACGCCGGCCTCCTGGAACGACGCCAAGGGTCGGGTACCTATGTGATCGCGACCGATGAGACCGCTGTCGCAATCGGTGACTTCTTTGCTGCGGCACGTCGCCAAGACCTGCTCGAGTTGCGCGAAGGCCTCGAGGTGACCGCGGCGGGTTTGGCCGCACGCAGACGCACCGACGACGACATCGCCCGATTGCGTGCGTTGCTGGCCGAGACAAAGCGGCTGTGGGTGGTCCAGCGCGAAGCGGGGGCAACCAGTGCCGCTGCCGTGGACAGTGATGCCGAACTGCATCGGGCGATAGTGGCGGCCAGTCACAACGCCATCTATCTAGAGTTTTACGACATCCTCCTGCCATCGCTGCGTGAAGCGATTGCCGACCATCAAGACCGAGTGGCGGACTCGTACGATGACCTGCACACTGGACTGGTGGAGGCCGTCATCGAAGGGGACGAAGCTGCCGCACGTGCAGCGGCCAGGGCCCTACTTGTTCAAGTCGGACAATCGTGAGCATCGGCGCCGGTAGTTGAGTGTTTCGTAGGTGTTGGTCACCACATAGCAAAGATTTTGACCGTGGGAAATCTGGGCGGTAAAGTATTCCGTCGGCGCCTTGCCATGCTTGGCGCTGCTCACCTACCGGTTCCCCTAGCGGTTCTGATGGGCGGAGGGTCGTGATCAAGGTGAAGGCGTGCGACACGCCCGACGCCGGGTGCACGATTCAAACCTGACCTGCACGTTAGTGCGGGTGGGGCGAGTTGCGGAGGTTGCCATATCGCACGAGAGTGCGGCGTGATGACTTGCCCGGAGCACCAACTGCAACACCGAAAATGAAAGGCCCGGCGGGAGCCGGTCCTCAAAGAGAAAAGAACTCAGTGCCAACGATTAACCAGCTGGTCCGCAAGGGCCGCAAGGACAAGACGTCCGCCAAGAAGACGGCCGCCCTGAAGGGCAGCCCCCAGCGTCGTGGCGTGTGCACCCGCGTGTACACCACCACCCCGAAGAAGCCGAACTCCGCACTTCGTAAGGTCGCCCGTGTGCGCCTCACCAGTGGCGTCGAGGTCACCGCATACATCCCCGGTGAAGGTCACAACCTTCAGGAGCACTCGATGGTGCTCGTCCGTGGCGGTCGTGTGAAGGACCTTCCGGGTGTTCGCTACCGCATCATCCGCGGCTCGCTCGACACCCAGGGTGTCAAGGACCGCAAGCAGGCTCGCAGCCGTTACGGCGCAAAGAAGGGAAGCTAGTCATGCCACGTAAAGGACCCGCTCCCAAGCGCCCGCTGATCAGCGACCCCGTTTACGGTTCGCCGCTGGTCACCCAGCTCGTCAACAAGATTCTCCTTGACGGCAAGAAGTCGACCGCCGAGCGCATCGTGTACGAAGCCCTCGAGCAGGCACGCGAGAAGACCGGCACCGACCCGGTCGTCACCCTCAAGCGTGCACTTGACAACGTCAAGCCCACCCTCGAGGTCAAGAGCCGCCGCGTCGGCGGTGCCACCTACCAGGTGCCGATCGAGGTCAAGCCCGGTCGTGCGAACACCCTCGCCCTGCGTTGGTTGGTTACCTTCAGTCGTCAGCGTCGTGAGAAGACCATGGTTGAGCGTCTCGCCAACGAGCTGCTCGACGCGTCGAACGGTCTCGGAGCATCGGTGAAGCGTCGCGAAGACACTCACAAGATGGCCGAAGCCAACCGCGCATTCGCTCACTACCGCTGGTAAGAGTGCCGCGCAAGGCTGCTTCCGCAGGGGGTGGCTTAGCGCCAGACGGTACGTGCCGGGCCGGGAATTTTTCGCGGTTCGGCGCACCGCCCCCCACACAGTCTTTCGAACTACACGAATCCCGGAGGGATTAGATGGCACAGGAAGTGCTCAACGACCTCACCAAGGTCCGCAACATCGGCATCATGGCTCACATCGATGCGGGTAAGACCACCACCACCGAGCGCATCCTTTACTACACCGGTGTGAACTACAAGATCGGTGAAACGCACGACGGTGCCTCGACCACCGACTGGATGGAGCAGGAGAAGGAGCGAGGTATCACCATTACCTCGGCCGCCGTCACTTGCTTCTGGCACGACAACCAGATCAACGTCATCGATACGCCCGGCCACGTCGACTTCACCGTCGAGGTTGAGCGCGCCCTTCGCGTGCTCGACGGCGCCGTTGCAGTCTTCGACGGCAAGGAAGGTGTCGAGCCGCAGTCGGAGCAGGTTTGGCGTCAGGCCACCAAGTACGACGTCCCCCGCATCTGCTTCGTCAACAAGATGGACAAGATGGGCGCGGACTTCTACTACACCGTGCAGACGATCATCGATCGTCTTGGTGCAAAGCCGCTCGTCATGCAGCTTCCGATCGGTTCCGAGGATGCCTTCGACGGCGTCGTCGACCTCATCGAGATGCGTGCGCTGACCTGGCGTGGAACCACTGAAATCGGCACCGAGGCCACCATCGAAGAGATCCCTGCGGACCTCGTCGAGAAGGCTGCCGAGTACCGCGAAAAGCTTCTCGAAACCGTCGCAGAGTCGGACGAGGCGCTCATGGAGAAGTACTTCGGTGGCGAAGAACTCACCATCGAGGAGATCAAGGGCGCGATCCGCAAGCTCACGATCAACTCCGAGATCTACCCGATCCTGTGCGGTACCGCATTCAAGAACAAGGGCATCCAGCCGGTTCTCGACGCTGTCGTTGACTACCTTCCGAACCCGCTCGACATTGGCGAGATCGAGGGCCACGTTGTCGGTAACGAAGAAGAGATCATCACGCGCCACCCGAGCAAGGATGAGCCGTTCTCGGCTCTGGCGTTCAAGATCGCCGCTCACCCCTTCTTCGGCAAGCTGACCTTCGTCCGCGTTTACTCGGGCAAGGTTGATCCGGGCACCCAGGTCCTCAATGCGACCAAGGGTAAGAAGGAGCGCATCGGCAAGCTCTTCCAGATGCACGCCAACAAGGAAAACCCCGTCGACGACGCGGTGGCCGGCCACATCTACGCCATGATCGGACTGAAGGACACCACCACCGGTGACACCCTTTGCGATCCGCAGGCCCCCATCGTTCTCGAATCGATGAGCTTCCCGGCACCGGTCATCAACGTCTCGATTGAGCCGAAGACCAAGTCGGACCAGGAGAAGCTGGGAACGGCTATCCAGAAGCTCGCCGAAGAGGATCCGACGTTCTCAGTTCAGCTCGACGAGGAGACCGGCCAGACCGTCATCGGCGGCATGGGCGAACTCCACCTCGACATCCTCGTCGACCGTATGCGTCGCGAGTTCAAGGTTGAGGCCAACGTTGGCAAGCCGCAGGTTGCGTACCGTGAGACCATTCGCAACACGGTCGAAAAGCACGAGTTCACCCACAAGAAGCAGACGGGTGGCTCGGGCCAGTTCGCGAAGGTCATTATTAAGCTCGAACCGTTGGTCGACGCCGAAGACGGCGCCACCTACGAGTTCAAGAACGCCGTTACCGGTGGTCGTGTCCCGCGTGAATACATCCCCTCGGTGGATCACGGCGCGCAGGATGCGATGCAGTACGGCGTCCTGGCCGGCTACCCGCTGGTTAACCTGAAGGTCACTCTGCTCGACGGTCAGTACCATGACGTCGACTCGTCAGAAATGGCCTTCAAGATCGCTGGCTCGCAGGCCCTCAAGGAGGCCGCGAGGTTGGCAAAGCCCGTCATTCTGGAACCGATCATGGCCGTTGAGGTCACGACTCCGGAAGACTACATGGGCGATGTCATTGGCGACCTGAACTCCCGCCGTGGTCAGATCCAGGCCATGGAGGAGCGCAGTGGTGCTCGAGTCGTCAAGGCTCAGGTGCCGCTGTCGGAGATGTTCGGCTACATCGGAGACCTTCGGTCGAAGACTCAGGGCCGAGCGAACTACTCCATGGTGTTCGACTCGTACGCTGAAGTTCCGGCGAACGTGTCGAAGGAGATCATCGCGAAGGCGACGGGCGAGTAAAATCGTCTGCCACCTTGGCGGAACCCACGCCTCGGCGTGAACAAACGAATACCCCGGTCGGCGGCTTCCGCCGCCGTTCGGGGACCATTTCCACCAGCCTCTCCGCATATTGCGGAGAACCCATACCAACTGTCGGGAAACTCCCGACAGAATTGACAGTCCAGGAGGACATCAAGTGGCGAAGGCGAAGTTCGAGCGGACCAAGCCGCACGTGAACATCGGCACCATCGGTCACGTCGACCACGGCAAGACCACGACGACGGCTGCCATCACCAAGGTTCTGGCCGACCAGTACCCCGACCTGAACGAGAGCTTCGCTTTCGATCAGATCGATAAGGCACCTGAGGAGAAGGCTCGTGGTATCACGATCAACATCTCCCACGTTGAGTACCAGACGGAGAAGCGTCACTACGCTCACGTCGATGCTCCGGGTCACGCCGACTACATCAAGAACATGATCACCGGTGCTGCCCAGATGGACGGCGCAATCCTGGTCGTGGCTGCTACTGACGGCCCGATGCCGCAGACCCGTGAGCACGTCCTCCTGGCTCGCCAGGTTGGCGTTCCTTACATCCTCGTCGCCCTGAACAAGGCCGACATGGTTGATGATGAGGAAATCATGGAGCTCGTCGAGATGGAGGTCCGCGAACTGCTGGCCGCTCAGGAATTCGACGAGGATGCCCCCGTCGTTCCGATCTCGGCGCTCAAGGCACTCGAGGGTGACCCCAAGTGGGTTGAGTCGGTCCAGAAGCTCATGCAGGCTGTGGACGATTCGATCCCGGACCCGGTCCGCGAGACCGACAAGCCCTTCCTCATGCCTGTTGAGGACGTTTTCACGATCACCGGTCGTGGCACCGTCGTCACCGGTCGCGTGGAGCGTGGCGAGGTCAACGTGAACGAGGAAGTCGAGATCGTCGGCATCCGCGAGAAGAGCACCAAGACCACCGTCACCGGTATCGAGATGTTCCACAAGCTCCTCGACTCGGCTCAGGCTGGCGACAACGCCGGTCTGCTGCTGCGCGGCCTCAAGCGTGAGGACGTGGAGCGTGGCCAGGTTATCGTCAAGCCGGGTACCACCACCCCGCACACCGATTTCGAGGGCCAGGCATACATCCTGTCGAAGGATGAGGGTGGCCGTCACACCCCGTTCTTCAACAACTACCGCCCGCAGTTCTACTTCCGTACCACGGACGTGACCGGCGTCGTTACCCTCCCTGAGGGCACCGAGATGGTCATGCCCGGCGACAACACTGAGATGACCGTCAAGCTCATCCAGCCCGTCGCTATGGACGAAGGCCTGCGCTTCGCTATCCGCGAGGGTGGCCGCACCGTCGGTGCCGGCCGCGTCACCAAGATCATCGCCTGATGATCTAGCCTGACGGCTTTTCTAGAACGCCCGCCCCGCTTCCGCGGGGCGGGCGTTCTGCTTTCCCCCGGTCGTCGTTCCTCCTCCCGTTCTCGCATGATGCGTCGATTCCCACACTACGTCAGACGTAGTGCGGGAATCGACGCATCATGCGAGAACGAGTCAGAGGAGGCGCTCGTCCTTGAGTGCTTCGCCGACGCGGACGAGCATCGAGCCATCGCGGAGATCCTGCGTTATCCATCTGACGACGCCCACGTTGACCCGGCGGAGTTCAATTTCGCGTTGCTTCTCGCGATAGACGGCGCTTCCCGCGTCCTCTCCCGGCAGCAAATCGCGAATGTACTTTCGCTTGCCGTCGTACTCGCCAGCGAGTTTGCGGTTCCACGAAAAGTCAGCGAAGGCATCGTTGCCGTTGAGCAGCCGAAAGTGAGTTTGCAGGTCCGGAATTGGGAATCCTGCCTGGATCATCAAGGCACGACTCCACGATTCGCCCGGGTTTGCGGCGCGTCCATCGGCGTACCTGATCGCGGCTCGAACATTGGCCGCTCCGCGCATTCGGCGTTTTCCGGCCTCGGCCTCCAACTCTTCGACGGCGACACCCATTCGCAATGCCGAATCACAGGCGGCGAGTCCGCGAGGAAAATCGCTGCACGCGGCGATATCGACAGCGGTTCGCGCGAGCGTCGTCACCAAGACCGAGCCGACCAGCGTCGTCGAATTGGGCGGGAGCCCCGGATGGACATGTCGGGAGCGGAGCTTGCGACCGCTGGCGGCCCTCGACGTCGCGAAATGGACGAAACGATGGTCGGTGTTGAGCGTCGGCATCCCGTGGACGGCGGCCGCCGACTCGTGGCTGACAATGAGTTCGTCGACGCCGTCGTCTGCCGCCGCGAGGACCTTCAGTCGATAACGCTCCGCTTCGAATTGGTCCGGACCCAGTTCGTCGGGTGCTGGCAATTGTTGAGTCTGGACGTATCGACCGCGATCGAGAATCGTGATCTCACGCCGGCGTAAAGCCCGCTTGATTTCGAGATCACTGATACCTACGTTGAGTGCCGTTGATCGGCGGATGATGCCGTTGCTATCCGATGGCCACATAGACCAATTGAAGCGGCACTGCGGGCCGCTGTCTCCTACGTTATCCACAGGCCTGACATTTGCCCGTTCCCGCATGATGCGTCGATTCCCGCACTATGTCAGACATAGTGCGGGAATCGACGCATCATGCGAGAACTCAGGGGAGCGGAGCGACGCGCTTAGTCCGCGCGGGTGAGTTCGGCTCGGAGGTGGTGGCTGATGGGGACGTCGGCGTAGGCCATCCACAGGTCGTAGACGAGGGTGTCCGGGGACGTCAGTTCAAAGCGGCGACGGACCGACAGGACCTGCTTGGCGTCGGGGGAGACGCCGAGCGTGTGCTGCACAAATTCCAGAATTGTCGGGTGTGCAGGTGCTCGCTGAAGTTCGGCGAAGCCGGTGGGCTGGGCGATCACCAATTCAATGTGGTTAGACCCGGCCAGCCGCAAATAGCCGGTCTCGGTATGCATCGGACGACCACCGTTCGGGGCGAAGGTCTTCTGCCGATAAAACAAGAATGGCTTGCCGCTCGGGGACAGTTCGATCTCCTCGTCGTAGACGAAGCTGTCGATGGTGGCGTAGTGGCCAGCACCGGAACCGCGCCAATTGCCAGCGAAAGCCGCGAGTGGACCCAAGACATCGTGCGAAGAATCGGACATGCTGCCAGGCTATCCCCACCTCGCCGACGACGGGTAGGTGCCGGTACCGACCAAAGGCGCAGAACGCGAAAGTTCTAACCTGGTTTGATGCGCATGATTGTCAGTGCAGAGCCCCACCTGCCCGATCTGGCCGTTGGCATCTCCGGTGGCCTCACCGGTGCCCCGCCGGTGGTGTTGGTGCACGGAATGGGCAGTGACCACACCACCTGGGATGCCGCAGTCCGGCAGTTACGGGCAAGCCGTCGTTCGACGGTCGCCATCGACCTGCGCGGGCATGGCCGCAGTTCCCGCGCCGACAGCTACTTGCTCGACGATTTCGCCGCCGACATCTCCCGCGTTGTTGATGACCTGGGGCTGGAGGAAATCGACCTCGTCGGACATTCGCTCGGCGCGCACGCAGGACTGCGCTACGCGATGGGAAATCCGGAGCGGGTACGTCGGCTCGTCCTTGAGGAAGTGCCACCGATGCCGCGCGACGAAGCCGACCTTGCCGAGCACATCGCACCCACCGCGACGTTGGGGGAGCGGGTCCGCGGGCTTGGTGCGCTCATCGCTAACCCGGCCCCATATCTGCGCTTCGACCGCGCGGTGCCCAACCTGGTCACCGAACAATTCAACGTTTCCGACCCGGCATGGTGGGACAGGCTGCAGGCGGTGACGGCCCGGACGCTGGTGGTGTCGGGTGGCGACCGCAGCTTCCTGCCGCCGACACATTTGCAAGACGTGGCGCAGGCGCTGCCCGATGGTCGTTTTACGACCATCCCCGCCGGGCACAGTGTGCACCGCGACCGTCGAGCCGAGTTCCTTTCGGCCCTGTTAGAACATCTCGACGTCAGCTAGCGGCTGACGGGCCGTCAACGGTTGATCAGTCCCGTTCGAGTAGGAAGAAGTAGGGGGCTGGCGAGTTTCGCAGGTCCATCGCACCCAGGACCGCGTCCTCGCTGAGTTTGCGGAAGTGGTCGATGATGGGGAGATCGTCGTAAACCATCGCGGCGCTGACCATCCCGCGGTATTCGACGGCCCGAGTTCTCGCCCGATGTTTGCGGGTAGATAGCGCGCGGAAGGCGACATCGCTGCCGGGAATCGAGCGTTTCGGCACTTTGGGCCCGACGTGATTGAGCGTCGACAGCGGGATCAGCTTCGGGTTCACCGGATACAGGTCGCCGGGTTCGCCGAAGAGCAGTGGGTGCACGTGGTCGGCATCGTCGAACTGCTTGCCGTACCAGCCGGAAATCGCGAGGAGGCCGTCCATCGGGTGGCCGGTGGGAACTTCGGTGCCGTGCCAGCGTCCCGACATTTCAGCGACGGTGACGGCGGGTAGGGAATCGAACAGGGCTTCGGCGTCGGCTCGGGCCAGGCCGGTGCTTAGCTCGTCGACGGTGGGTGTGCTCATGGGGATCTCCTTAATGCGCAGGTCAGTTGTGCAGCTTGCGAGGATCGACGCCGGTACGCGCCCATCCCTCGGCCGCCCATTCGATGTACAGGATCTTGATGGGAAGCCGATTGAACACCGGGTTTGCGGCGCGCATGAAGGCGGCGAACCGATCGAAGCGGCGTTGGCGCTTGACGTTCCATTCGAGCTCGCATACCGCGCGCATCTGGGGTGGCAGCGTGCCGATCAGGATGGTCTGCACGGCACCGTTGAGCGGTGCGCCGAGTACCCGCCAGACGGGTTTAGGCATCCATTTGGGGCCGGGAATGCCCTGCCGGAGGTAGCCGGTCGCATACATGATGGTCCGGGTGGGGACGAATTTGTCGCACATGGTTTCCCAGTACGCGCGGAACTCCTCGTAGGTTTGCGGCTGGCTGCGCGAAGAGACGCCGTAGAGGTCGTACCAGGTTTTGCTCTCCTCGAAGATCTGGACTTTCTCCTCGTACGACAGTCGTCGGATAAACGTGTCGGTGATGTAGAGAACTTGGTCGACGAAGGTGGCGTGCGCCCAGTAGAAGAGTTCCGGGTTGAGGGCGTGATAGCGCGAACCGTCGTTGATGGTGCCTTTGATGTCGCGGTGGAAGTCACGAACGCGGCGTCCCCACTGATGGGGTTCATCCGAGTAGACGGTTCGCATGATTGGCGGTCCGGAGCGCCTGGCTCGGCCAATAAAGTCGTTGAAGATCACCGAGTGGTCTTCAACGCCCTGGGCGAGTTGCTCGATGCAGTTCTCGGTGCCCGCTAGCCGCTGGAATCCGAAGAGGCCGCGGATATCGCCGTAAAACTTCCAGACGAGGGAGTCGGCGCCGAGTCGGAGGTCGATGGAATCGATATCGACTTCGGTCAACTCAATGCAGGCCGGTTCGGCTTCGCGGATGCCGGTCTCGAATTCGTCGAGGGTTGTCATGAGGCGACTGTACTTCCTTGATGACACAGATGTAAAGAACTGTGTCATTGTGTCCAGGCTGGGGTGTCGAGGGAATTGTCGCTGGGCTGGCCTACCCTGACGATATGGTCTTCTCTTCGCCGGTTGGACGGAACAAGGAATCAAATGTTGGCGCGACCGACGATCGGAAAAAGGGTGTCCCGACCTTTCGTTTGACGCCAAAGAATCCACCGCCGCCGGGAATGCCGACCGCCGACGACCTCCTCGATACGGCCAAGGTGGTCTCGCTGCCGATGCACACGCGGTTCCGTGGCACGCGCGTCCGGGAGGCGCTCGTTTTCCAGGGGCCCGCCGGGTGGGGCGAGTTCGCACCCTTTCCCGAATATGACGACGCCGAAGCTAAGACCTGGCTTGCGGCCGGGATTGAGGCGGCGTTTCTCGGTCCGCCCGAACCAATCCGCGAGGAAGTTCGAATCAATGCGACCGTTCCCGCCGTCCCGGCCGAGGATGTCGCCGCTCTGATCGCCCGCTATCCGGGCGTCGACACGGTTAAGGTCAAGGTCGCCGAGCCCGGCCAGAGTCTCGCCGACGACGTCGCTCGCGTCGAGGCCGCACGTGAACTGGTTGGCACTGTGCGGATCGACGCTAACGGCGGGTGGGGTGTCGCCGAGGCTATTGAAGCCATCAAGGCCATTGGTGATGTCGAGTACGTGGAGCAGCCCTGCCGCACGGTCGAGGAATTGGCTGAGGTTCGCGGTTCGGTGAAGGCGCTGATTGCAGCTGACGAGTCGATTCGCCGCTCCGGCGATCCGCTGCGCGTCGCGACATTGAAGGCAGCCGATATCGCAGTATTGAAGGTGGCGCCGCTGGGCGGTATGCGGTCGTTGATCGCGCTCGCTGGCAAGTTGCCGATGGACGTTGTTGTCTCAAGCGCGCTCGACACCGCTATCGGTATTGCCGCCGGTGTCGACGCCGCAACGGCCCTGCCTGGTCTGCATCGCGCCTGTGGATTGGGTACCGGCGAGCTCTTTAGTCGGGATGTGGCGTCGTCGTTCCGGATTCACCATGGAGCCATGAAACGCCGTCGTATACAGCCGGGCCTCGATCTGCCGTTGGCTTCCGCCGAGCGGGAGCAGTGGTGGCACGACCGCCTCCGTCGCTGCCATGAGCTGCTGATTCGCCGCTGATTGCGACGAAATTAAAAAATGTCCCAAGAGCTATAGACACAGATCGTCGCCTTTGTTTCAATAGGGGTATGGGCTGCATCACACCGATGTGCCACTACCGAGGAGGAACGATGGGTGCAGTGCTCGCTCAGGCAGACGCGGAAAGCAGTCTGAAGGCGGTTCCGTTCAGTACCCGCAATGGGATTCTGGAAATGATGCGGATGCGGCGTGATCCCTTTGCCTTCTCGGCTGAGCGTGAGCGCAAATACGGCCGTGTTTCCGGGATGAACGCGCTGGGGATTACCATCGTGACCTGCTCTGGGCCCGACGCGGCCAACCAGATCCTGATGAACAAAGACCGCGCATTTGCCAATGGGCCAGCCTGGACCTACCTGATCGGCCCGTTCTTCAACCGCGGCATCATGCTCCTAGATTTCGACGAGCACCGCGACCATCGCCACATCCTGCAACAGGCCTTCACGCCGAAGGTCCTCAAGGGGTACATGGACGAATTGCAGCCGATGGTCGCTGATCGAATCTCCCGGTTCCCGACCGGGCAGGTGAAGATGCTCTCCGAACTGAAGCAACTGACCCTCGACGTTGCGCTGGAGGTGTTCCTCGGACTGGAACTACCGCAGGACGAAGCAGATCGCCTCAACAAAGCGTTCATCGAGACCGTTCGCGCCGGCGTTGCCTACGTGCGCAAGCCCATCCCCGGCGGACGCTGGTGGAAGGGGATTCGTTCGCGCAAGATCCTCGAAGAATTCTTTTACGCGCACATTGACGAGAAGCGTGCCACCCTCACGCCCGACCTATTCTCGGTGTTGTGCCACGCGGAAAGTGAAGACGGGACGTCGTTTACCGACGAGGACGTCGTCAACCACATGATCTTCGTTCTTATGGCTGCCCACGACACTACGACCATCACCATGACGCAGATGTCGTACTGGATGGCTAAGCATCCCGAATGGCAGGAGAAGGCGCGGGCACAGTCGTTCGAGTTCGGCGACAACCTCGAGTACGCGGATCTGGCGAACCTCACCGTCATCGACCTCATCATGCGCGAATCGCTCCGACTGTGTCCGCCGGTGCCAGCGCAACCGCGCATGGCCATGAAAGATACCGAGGTCAACGGCTACTTCATCCCCGAGGGGACCTTCGTGGTGGTGCCGCAGTTGGCGAATCACCGGAGTGCAGAAATCTATTCGCACCCCGACATGTTCGACCCCGAACGCTTTGCGCCCGATCGCGCGGAGGACAAAGCGCATCGAATGGCGTGGATCCCGTTCGGCGGCGGCGTGCACAAGTGCATTGGGCTGTACTTTGCGCAGATGCAGATCAAGACGGTGATGCACCAACTATTGCGCCACTACGAATGGTCAGTGCCGGAGGGCTACACCATGCCGATGGACTACAGCGCCCTACCGGTACCGAAGGACAAACTGCCGGTACAGATGCGTCGACTGTAGTGGGCCCGACCTCCCGCAAAACGCGGATCAAGACTTCGGTGCCGCAGCAGGAACAGGACATCCTCGCGGCGGCGGCGGCCGAGTTCACGGCCGTCGGTTATCGCGGTGCCAACATGGACGACGTCGCTGCGCGCGCCGGTGTCAGTCGGTCGACGCTGTATCGACGCTTCCCGAATAAGGATGCGCTGTTTCGGGCGGTGGCCGTCGAAACGTTCGAAGTCGGCGTCGCGGCCCTGGAAGACGCAGTCGTCGGATTGCCGCCGAAAGAAGCCGTCGTCGAGATCTTCGCGCTCGGCGCGGAGATGGTTGAGACTCAGCCGCTGCTGCGCCGGATGGTTCACGAGGACCATTCGGTGCGCCAGGTTACCGACAGCATTGGGTCGCTGTTTATTGAAATGGTGACAGCCCGCGTCGGCGCAACCCTGCGGGCGTGCGGAGCGGAAATGCCCGACGACGATCTCCTCGAAGCGGTCGAAATTCATGTCCGCGTGGTCATTTCCTACCTGGAAGTGCCCGCCAGTGACCCCGGCCGGTGGGACCCCGGCTACGTGCGACGAGTCGCCGAGAAGCATCTCGCGCCAATGATTTACTAGACCCCTTTTTCGCCTCGATCTTTGGGAGTGTGCATGTCATTTTTCTCTCGTGCCGACCGTGCTGACGCACGTTTGGCTCGTATCCGCGCCGGCGTGGCAGGCAAGGTCGTTGCCATCACCGGTGGGGCCCGCGGTATTGGTTTCGAGATCGCTACCGAACTGCTCGACGCCGGTGCCCGCGTGGCAATCGGTGATATTGATGCCAGCGCCGTCGCCAAGGCTGCCGCGGACCTCGGGATCGAGGGTCTCGAACTCGATGTCACGAGCAGCAAATCGTTCGAGGAGTTCTTTGACGAGGTCAGCGAGCGGGTGGGCCCGGTCGATGTGCTGATCAATAACGCGGGCATCATGCCGGTCGGGCCGTTCCTCGACTACCAGGAGTCGCTGATCCGCTCGACGCTCGAGATTGATTTGCTCGGCGTCATTCTGGGAAGTCGGACCGCGGCGTCGCACATGGTGGCCCGCGGGCACGGCCAGATTATTAATATCGCGTCGGTTGCCGGTCGTCTGCCTACGCCGGGCCTGACCGTCTACAACGCGGCGAAGGCCGGGGTCATTGAATTCTCCGAGGCGCTCGACGCGGAACTGTCGGCCCAGGGGGTGCGGGTGTCGTCAATCTTGCCGACCTTCACCAACACCGGCTTGATTGAGGGCCTGACCACCAACTCGATGGTGACCGTCGTCGAAACCCAAGTGGTGGCGCAACAGGTACTCGCGTCGGTGGCAAAGGTCCGGGTCCGGGTCGCGGCACCGCGCTCGATGGGTTGGGTCAACGTGTACCCGATCTTGCCGCAGGCCCTCAAGCGCTCGATCACGAATAAGTCGGGGGCAATTTTCCTCAACCCCGACCCAGACACCCGGTCGGCGTACAGCAACCGGATCGGACAAAGTGTCGGCAGGAGTCGATACGCTAGGCCGCGTGGGGATTAACGAATCGGACGACCTATGGGGTCAATGGCGTCGTTCGCGCAAGCAGGTGCGCCGGGCGCGCCAAGACCTATCAGAGGCAGAGGCGTCGGCAGGACTGCGTGCCACGTTGCCGCGTCGAACCAAAGCGATCATCTCCGGGATCGGTGCCGCCTTGATAGCGGTAGCGGTAGTCGGCATTTGGTTTTGGGCGTCGGCGCCCACGCAGTACTCCGACGCCGACTACCTGGCGGCTGCCACCAGTCGCGTCGACCTACTCCTCAATGTCGATGCCAACGACCCCGACCGGGCTCGCCGCATCCTTACCGGTGCGACCGGTGAGTTTCACGACTCGTTTGCCCAGTCGGCCGACGCCTACACGACCTATGTCAAGAGTTCGGGCGCGCACGGTAAGGGGACGGTCGATGCGGCGGCCGTCTCGTATCGCTCCAACGAGGGTGCCGACATCATGATTGCCGCCAACGTCCAGGTCACCAAGGGTGAGTCGACGACGGCACCCGCACCGATTGAGCCCCTGCGCCTGCTGGTCAGCATGGTTCCCGAAGACGGCGTGCTGAAGATCTCCGGGCTGGTGTTGGTCCCGTGAGCACAGTGATGAGGTACTTGCGTAAACCGATGAGTCCTCGCGTCGTCGCGGCCTGGCTGGTGGCGACGCTCGTCGTCGTTGCGGCGGCCATCGCGTTCTGCGTGCAAGGATTCGGTGCCAAAGAAGCCGGAGCCAGTGATCTCCGTGCCGACATCACACTGCAGAAGGAGGCGGGCGGCATCATCGCTGACGTCTTCTCCGTCGACTCCCGCTCGTGGTCGAACGACCGTCGAACAGCCAAGGCGCTGGTTGCGCCGCCGCTTTCGGTGTCGGCGAGTGAAGCGCTCGACGGGCCACCCCCGGCCGGGACGACATCGGTCAATTGGGTGCCGGAACAGGTTGCCGTCTCCTGGGCCGACGACACCGCGGGCGAAGTGCTCGCCGTCGTCCGAGTCACGGTCACCGAGCGGGGCGGCCAGATTCAAAGTCGAATGAAGTCGGTGCAAGCCTCGTTTGTGCGACCCGATGGCCGTTGGCTTCTGAGCGGATTGGAGGAACTCCAATGACCGAGGAATCCACACGCCTGCGGCACGCCCGCGAACGGTACGACGATGCCTTCTTTGCCGAGAAGCGAGCTCGTGAAGCAGCCGAACCGATCCGCGAGCAGCGTGCCCGGCGCGCTGGACTGCTCACCCGGCTGACCGCGTTCGCCGGTGCGCTTGCCGCCATCGGACTGGTGGCGGCGGGCTGGTGGGCCCATAGTGACGCCAACGATTCAGCGGCAGTCACCGCCGATGCGGTAGCCGCCCGGGCTGCTGCCGAACAGGCGATTGTCACCATGCTGACCGCCGACCCGAGCCACGCGAACTCCTACATAGACGGGGTGCTTGCTGTCAGCACCGGCGATCAATCGATCCGCGTGAAGGGGGCCCGCGAGGAACTCACCGCGCTCGTGAGAGGTCTTGCAGGGCCGACAACCGGACAGATCGTTTCATCCGGAGTCACCGGCATTGAAGCCAACAGGGCAGGCAACGATAAAACCGAAATCCTGTTGGTCGCACAAACCACCACCCCCGAACTCGTTGGCGGAACCGGGAATGACAATCGAGTGGGACTAACGGTCACGATGGTGCGCGACGGCGATCAATGGAAGGTCCAACAAACGAGGACGGTGACCTGATGGGCGCGCATTCAAAAACGGAAGCCGGTCAAGAGCCAACCCCGCACGAACCAACCCCGCCACAACCAACACCCCCGGCGAAGCCCGGGTACCGGTGGCGCAACCAAGTCGCCGCAGATCGTCGATTCACGATGCTGTGGGCCATCATTGCCTTAGTCGCAGTGGCCATTGCCGCTCTCACCTTCACTGTCGGAGCGCAATCGCGTGCCGAGCCTGCACCGGAAGATCCAACGGCCGTCCGCGCCGCAGCCGATGCCATCACCTCCCTCATGACATTCAGCCCCGATCAAACTGCCGAGCAACGAGAGAGCGTGGCCAACCAACTGACCGGCATCCTCGCCGCTGATTACGCTGCTCGCGGCCCCGACGTCGTTTTTCCGAACGCTGTCGCTTCCAAGGTTTCGATGAAGACGACGGTGTCCAGTGCGGCTCCCGGTTCTCGACATGATGAACTGATGACGGTGCTGGTGTTTGCCACGCAGGAAGTTACGGTGGGCCAAGCGCAGGACTATCCGACTCGCATCGGTATTGCCCGGTGGGCCACAGTCACTAAGATCGGCGACGTTTGGCGACTGTCGAGACTGCAAAACGTTTCGCCGCAATAATTCTGTGACCGTCAAAGGTAGACGGTCACGATCAACGACGATGGGGATGTGAAGCAAGTGGTGAAATCACCGATGGTGATTGTGGGGGCAGGTCTCGGTGGCATACGGCTGGCCGAGAACCTCCGCAACGGCGGATACGAGGGTGAACTGATGCTGCTCGGGGCCGAGCAGCATCCGCCCTACGACCGTCCGCCGCTGTCGAAGACGGTTCTCACCGGCGACGACGAACGCGTCGACCTCAAGCCCGCCGACTACTTCACCGAAGCCGACATCGACCTGCAGATGGGGGCGCGCGTTGTCGCTGTCGACCCCTCCGCACATGTGGTCAGCGTTGAGCGTGACGGTGTCACCGAAAAGTTGGAGTACGGGACCCTGGTCCTCGCCACCGGCCTCGTCGCCCGTCAATTCCCGGGCACCGACGGCGTCTCCGGGGTCCACGTGATCCGCACCATCGAGGACTCCCTCGCCCTGCGCGCTGACGTCGCGGCCGCCAAGAACGCTGTGGTGATCGGTGCTGGCTTTATCGGCTGCGAGGTGTCCGCGAGCCTGCACAAACTGGGCGTTAACGTCACCCTGGTGGAGCCGACACCGGCGCCGCTGTCCGGGCCGCTCGGTGCCGAGATCGGGGCCATGGTGACGCGTCTGCACGAGGAAGCCGGTGTTGACCTGCGCGTCGATGTCGGTGTCGACGAGATCCTGACCGACGGCGGTCGTGCCGTGGGCGTTGCCCTGTCGGACGGCAGTCGCGTCGATGCCGACGTGATTGTGGTCGGAATCGGCGGATACCCCGACGTCGACTACCTGCAAGGGTCGGGCATTGAGATCGCCGATCGCTCCGACGGCGGCGGCGTCGCCTGCAATGCTGTCGGTCGCACTAGCGATCCCGATGTTTATGCGCTCGGCGATTGCGCAAACTGGCGCGACGTGGACGGTCACCCGCATCGCGTCGAGCATTGGACGCACACCGTCGATCACGCTGCGCTGGTGGCCGCGCACCTGCTCGGCCACGAGATTCCGCACCAGCCGGTGCCCTACTTCTGGTCGGATCAGTACGGGCTCAAGTTTCAGATGCTCGGTTCGCCGCGCTCAGATGACGAGGTCCACGTCGTCGACGACGATGGCCGCAAGTTTCTCGCGTACTACAGTCGCGAGGGTCTGCTGACCGGTGTGGTTGGGGCTGGCCGAGTTGGAAAGCTGATGAAGGCGCGGCAGTTCCTGGTGACGCCGACTCCAGTTTCGACGCTGCTCGACGCGTGATTGCGTCCTGAATCTGCGCGGTCCTGTCGGACGATTGGGTGATACGTTTTTGCGCCAATGACCTGGGGAAAGTCTGCTCCCTGCTGGGCGTTCACGTGACCCGCGTCAACTTTGGGTCGAATCCGGCGCTGCGTCGCACTCCGGGGTTGGACATCCCTCGGTGACGCCCTGCATGGTTGGGTCCATGGAATCGGGTGCTAGTGCGGCGGGGGCGGCAATCTGCACCTAGTTCGCTACTCGAGCGTCCGGGAACCTCCCTCCTGGGCGCAGCAGCCACTAGACAGTACAGATCGAATGGAGCATTACCCCATGTCCAAGACCACCTTGCGGACCCGCGCCATCAGCATTGCTGCGGCCGCCGCCATCGCCGGCGGCGGACTCGCCGTCGTCCCGAGCATTACGGCTGGTAACGCTTCGGCGGCGGCTCCGTGCAAGCAGGAGGCGACTGTCAAGAAGACGCTTCTGGTCGATTACGCCTTCCAGAAGTCCGTTCCGGTTACGGTCGGCCAGGGCACCTCGGTGACCTACTCGCTGTCGCTCAGCACCAACAGCGCCGGAAATCCGTACGTCCAGGACGTCTGGGACCTTCCTCCCACGCAGCTCAAGGGCGTTAAGCCGACAGTCAAGGTCAAGGCCTTCACCCTGATCGGTGGAATCCTTGGTGGCGGCGGCGCCTTCGGCCCCCTCATCAACGAGGAAAAGATCGCTCCGGGTGCAGTTATGAAGGACGGCGATCGCTGGAAGATCAGCCACACCGGTTGGGCAGTGTTCGCGAGCAAGGCGTTCTCCGCTGAGTTCACGTACGCGCTTCCGAAGAGCGTCGGGGCTGGTGCCAAGCTGACCAGCGGTGGCGCTGCCTTCCAGGCCACCCCGAAGCCGCCGTTGGGCTACCTCAACATGCCGGAACTCGCTGTTTGCACGACTGTCCGCGCTCCTAACGCTGGTGAAGCAGCTCTCGGCAGCCTCGACAAGAACGGCCTCGGCTCGGCCGAAGGCCAGCTCTCGAGCACCGGCTCGCTTTCCGAGGTGCTCCCGGGCATCATCGGCGGCGTCATCGGCGGCCAAGGCGAAGAAGAGAAGAAGTAAGAAACTAGCCTTACAGGCGCGGCTCGGTCTGTCACTCACGTGACAGACCGAGCCGCTTCCCGTTTATCCCTCCCACGACTGCGTCGTGCGCCCCTTTTCTGTCACCATTCGACCTAACCTTCACCGATCATCCCGATCGGTGACGGTTAGGTCGGCGAGGGGCGGCCTCAAGTGACAGAAATGTGCCGATAAGGTCGGTGGAAATCGGACTTTTTGAGATCGGGGTGCGTTGTGGGTACATCTCAGAAGGTGCTGGGGTCTAGTTCCAGTGCTGCGGACATCGTGACGACCTTGATAGCGGCGGGCACCGTTGAGCGCGCGGCGTCGTCGCAGAGATTTTTCAAGACGGGCCCGGGGGAGTACGGCGAAGGCGATCGGTTTCTCGGGCTCGCTGTGCCAGCGCTGCGGTCGTACGCGAAGCATTTACGTGGGCTTCCAGCTCCGGTGGTTAGGGAACTGCTGTTCAACGATTTTCACGAGGTTCGGATGCTCGCGCTATTCGTGGCCACGGAGAACTATCGTCGGCTCGACGACCGCGAGGCCTGGGTTGCTCTCTACCGGGACGCCGTGCGCGCGGGACGTGTCAACAACTGGGACCTCGTCGACTGCTCGGCCGCGGTGCTGCTCGGTGATTGGCTGGTGCGCTCGGACAGCTTCGATGAATTGTTGGTCTGGGCATCATCTGAAGCTCTATGGGAACGTCGGGTCGGCATCATCGGCACGCAGGCGTTCATCCTGGCTGGACGGTCCGACGCGCTCCTGGCCGTCGCGACCCTCGTGATCGACGACCGCCGCGACCTCATCCAGAAGGCTTTCGGCTGGATGCTGCGCGAAGTCGGCAAGCGCGTGGACGAACAGGTCCTGTTGGAATTCCTGGAAGCCAACGCCGCACGGATGGGTCGGACCGCGCTGTCCTACTCGATCGAGCGGTTGTCGAAGGAACAGCGGTCGTACTTTCGTGCTCTCCGCTGAATCACGCAGACGCGGCGTCAGCAGCGGGTTTCCGTGCTCCGCGCCGCACGATTAGCGCGATGACGATCAGCGGGATCTGCAGGGGAAGTCGGGCCCACGCGAGAGTCTTGAGTGTCGGGCTCTTGTCGACCCATGTACGAACCATGTTGATGTTGGCGGGGAAGACGGCGATGAACAGCATGGCCGCGAGGCCCGCAGCGGTTCGCCGCGATCGCGGGTTCAGAATCGTTGTGCCCAAAACGATTTCGGCGGCACCTGAGGCGTACGTCCAGGCGCGTGGATCGCCCGGGATCTCTTTCGGGATCAGTGAGTCGAAGGGCTTGGGCGCGACGAAGTGCAGGACTCCGGGCACCAACAGGATCAACGACAAGACTCGGGCCAGGCGATCATTGCTCATGGCCGGAGTCTACGTCGTCGAAGATGATCGACCGGGGGCTAGAACTCGATCTTGAGCTTGTCTGCCGTCGGGCGGGCCTGGCAGCCGAGGATGTAGCCGTCGGCGATGTCGTCGGGATCGAGGGCACCGGTGACCTCCATGTCGACCGTGCCTTCGACGAGGGTGCAAGCGCACGAACCGCACTCGCCTTCCTTGCACGAGTAAGGTGCGTCGAGGCCCGCCGACAGCATGACGTCGACGAGGGTGCGCGACCGCGGCCACGCCAGGGTGTGGGTTTCGCCATCGAGTTCCACCTCGACCTCAGCGGCGGCCGCGGCTTCTTCAGCCGAAACCTCTCCCAGTTCAACGTCTTCAAACGGATCGCCAGAGAGTGAGTTGTAGATTTCGACATGGATGTTCTTGGTGTCGAAGCGGCTCTTCAGCAGGCCGCTGTGAGCCGCGTCCATGAACGGGCCCGGACCGCACATGTATGCGGTATGCGTGCCAGCCATCGGAGCAAAGAGGGTTGCCAAGGTGCGGTCGCTGGGCAGGCCCTGAACCGACTCAAGCCAATGCAGCACGGTCAGTCGTGCCGGATACTTGGCCTGCAGCTCGCGCAATTCTTCGGCAAAGATGACGTCGTTCTCGCTGCGGTTGGCGTAGAAGAAGGTGATCTTGCCGGTCCCGGTCTGCAACGCGTGCTTCAGGATCGACATCACCGGGGTCACACCCGAACCCGCCGCGATGAGCAGCAGGGGAGTGTGGAAGTTGGCGGGCGTGAACACGCCGGACGGCGGTAGGGCCTCGACCTGCACGCCAGCGGCGAGGTTGTCGCAGATCCAGTTCGATCCGTAGCCGTCGGCCGTCCGCTTGACGGTGACCTTCGGGAGCTTGTCGTGGCCGGGGGCCGACGACAGCGAGTAGCAGCGCGCCACCGAACCCGTCTGATCACTCGGGATGCGGAGAGTCAGGAACTGTCCGGGCAGGTAGTCAGCGAATTTTTCCGTATGCACGTCGGGGATGTCGAAGACGATGCTGCGCGCATCGGCCGTCTCATCGATCACCTCGGAAACGGTGAGGATGGCACTCCGGGTGCTGTGCGGGGTCAGTTCGGTCATTGCTGGACTCTCTGTGGAATCGATCCCGACACGAAGCCCGGGAACAAAAATAGAACGTGTTCTATAACAGGATATCAGTGGAACAAAGATGCAATCGAGTTCATTCCGGCTAGTGGGATGCTGCGTGCTTGGTTGCTGTCGTCACCAGGGACGACACACCGTTGATGAGGATCTCGCTGCCCGCCCACAGGAGCTCGGTGAGGTCGGAGTCCGGGTCGAGTAGCCATTGATCGTAAGCAGACAATGCGGTGCCGAGAGTTAGCCACGCGATGGTTTGGGGGAGGTGGGCCTCGGGGGCCGTTCCCAGGCGGTCGGCGCAATACTCGGCAATCACGTGTCGCCAATCCGCGTACATCAGCATCGAATGTGCCTGCAGTGCAGGGACTTCCAGTAGTAGCGACATACGACGACGATGCTCTTCGCGCTCGGAGTCGGGCACCACATTGAATGCGATGAGCGCGTCGCGCAAGGCGATGCCAAGGGGTGCATCGTCGGGACTGGTGTGGAGGAGGTCGCGTAGTCCGTCGAGGTGTTCCTCGAACTCGCCCCAGGCAAGTGAGTTTTTCGACGGGTAGTAACGGAACAGTGTGCGACGGGCGATGCCGGCTGCGGAGGCGATGTCGTCGACGCTGGTCTCGTCAAACCCATTTTCGGTAAACAGGTCAATCGCGATGCTGGACAACCGTCCTCGCGTGGTGGCTGCAGGCCGACCGCCGAGGATTCCGCTCCGCCCAGATCTGGTCATTGCTGGCATCCTTCCAGGTTATTCGCCCTTTGCGGGGGTCTGGTCACAATTTTCTTGCCCAACTACTAGAGATTATGCACCCAGTGCCATTATGGTGTGAAGCGAACCACATCAGGACCCATTAAGGAGGTTGGTTCAAATGGCCGATCAGGCAAACACGACTCAGCACGATCTCGTTGCTGAATCACTGGTGGAAGAAGTGTCCATCGACGGGATGTGTGGCGTCTACTGATGACGGCACCATCAAAGCCTGCTTCCGGTAGCCCTGCGGCTACCGGAAGCGGTGCTCCCTTCAATCTCGACCGCGCCTGGCGGCTCAACCCGAAGGTGGCGCTGCGCCCCGAACCCTTCGGCGCGCTGCTGTACCACTTCGGAACACGCAAGCTGTCGTTCCTCAAAAACCTTGTCGTCGTCTCGCTCGTAAAGTCGCTCGACGGCGCCGACAGCGCTGAGGCGGCGTTCGTTGCCGCAGGCATTGTCGACGCCGACCGTCCGCTGTACGTGCAAGCGCTCTCGGCGCTCGCCGACTCCGGAATGATCATCCCGGCTGAGCCCTCGCTCGCCGCAGAACCATCCCTCACCGAGGAGTGACCCGTGACCACTGTGGAAACCCGCCCCGTCACCTCCCAAGTTGGGGTCACCCCCCAGGTTGGGCGTCTCGTCGACCAATTTGAAAAGGGTCTCGACGCGCCGATCTGCCTGACGTGGGAACTGACCTACGCCTGCAACCTGTCGTGCGTGCACTGCCTGTCGAGTTCGGGCAAGCGTGACCCGCGTGAGCTGTCGACCGAGCAGTGCAAGGCGATCATCGACGAACTGCAGCGCATGCAGGTCTTCTACGTCAACATCGGTGGCGGCGAGCCGACCGTGCGCCCGGACTTCTGGGAACTCGTCGACTACGCGACCGACCACCAGGTTGGTGTGAAGTTCTCGACCAACGGGCTGCGTATTACTCCAGAAGTTGCCGAGCGGTTGGCCGCGTCCGACTACGTCGACGTGCAGATCTCGCTCGACGGCGCGACCGCCGAGGTCAACGACGCCGTGCGCGGTGCCGGTTCGTTCGACATGGCCGTCAAGGCACTCGAGAACCTGTCCAATGCTGGCTTCGGCGACGCCAAGATCAGCGTGGTGATGACCCGCCACAACGTCTCGCAGCTCGACGAGTTTAAGGCTCTCGCCGACCGCTACGGTGCGACGCTGCGCATCACTCGTCTGCGTCCGTCCGGCCGTGGCGCCGACGTCTGGGACGACCTGCACCCGCAGCCGGAGCAGCAGCGTGAACTGTACGACTGGCTCGTCGCGCACGGTGATCGCGTGTTGACCGGCGACTCGTTCTTCCACCTGTCGGCATTCGGTGGAGCCGGCGGAGCCCTGCCGGGCCTCAACCTGTGCGGCGCTGGTCGAGTCGTGTGCCTGATCGACCCCATCGGCGACGTCTACGCCTGCCCGTTCGCCATCCACGAGAACTTTCTCGCTGGCAACATCACGACCGACGGGGGCTTCCAGGAAATCTGGCAGCGGTCCGAACTGTTCACTGAACTCCGTGAACCGCAGAGTGCCGGGGCGTGCGCCAGCTGTAATCACTACGACTCCTGTCGCGGTGGCTGCATGGCGGCGAAATTCTTCACCGGGCTGCCACTCGACGGTCCCGACCCGGAATGCGTGCAGGGTTATGGCGAGGAACTCCTGGCTGGCGACCGGTCGAAACCGACCGCCAACAAGGACCACTCGCGCGGAGTTCCGCTGACCTTAATGACGCGTCCGCCGTCACGCGACTGCGACGAGAACCCGCTCGCCGGGTTTGCGCCCCAGTCGTAGGTAAACGCACAAGGTAAACACCGTAGGGCTTGCGTTCTACCGCACCTGTTTTCATCACCACACCCCCTGAGGGAGATCTCATCATGTCCAAATTCTCCGAACTGATGGAGAAGAACCCCTGGCGTCGGAACCCCTGGTTCGAGACCGTCGGGGAAGCCCAGCGTCGTGCCAAGAAGCGACTGCCGAAGACCGTCTACTCGTCGTTGGTGGCGGGTACCCAGGCAGGCATCACCGTCAACGACAACGTTGAGGCCTTCAACGAGCTCGGCTTTGCACCGCACGTTATCGGCGCCACCCCCGAGCGCAATCTCACCACCACGGTGATGGGGCAGGAACTCCCATTCCCGGTGATGATTAGCCCGACCGGCGTCCAGGCTGTTAACCCGGACGGTGAGGTCGCGGTGGCCCAAGCCGCAGCCAATCGTGGAACCGCGATGGGACTGTCGAGCTTCGCGTCGAAGCCGGTGGAGGAAGTTACCGCCGTCAACGACAAGGTGTTCTTCCAGATTTACTGGCTGGGCAGCCGCGAAGACATTCTGGCGCGCGCTAACCGTGCTCGCGAAGCCGGTTGCAAGGGCTTGATCGTCACCACAGACTGGGTGTTCAACGTCGGTCGTGACTGGGGTAGTCCAGAAATCCCGGAGCAGGTGGATTTGCGGGCGGTCGCCAAGCTGGCGCCGGAAATGATCACCAAGCCCAGTTACGCGATGAGTTGGTTCCGTGACGGCAAGCTGCTGATCCCGGACTTGGGTGCGCCGAACATCGCCCACCGCGGCGAGCCCGGCCCCACGTTCTTCGACGTCTATGGCCAGTGGATGAACACCCCGCCTCCCACCTGGGAAGACCTGCAGTGGCTGCGCGAGCAGTGGGGTGGCGAGTTCATGGTTAAGGGCATCACCCGCATTGACGATGCCAAGCGTGCCGTCGACATCGGTGCCACGGCCATCTCGGTGTCGAACCACGGTGGTAACAACCTCGACGGCACCCCGGCGACCATCCGCGTCCTCGGCCCCATCGCGGACACGGTTGGCAAGGACGTCGACGTGCTCCTTGACGGCGGTATCCGCCGCGGCAGTGACGTCACGAAGGCCCTCGCGCTGGGTGCGAAGGCCGTCATGATCGGCCGCGCCTACCTGTGGGGCCTCGCCGCGAACGGCCAGACCGGCGTCGAAAACGTCCTCGACCTGATGCGCATGGGTGTCGATTCATCACTCATGGGCCTCGGCAAGTCCGACGTCGCCGACCTCAGCCGCGACGACCTCATCATCCCCGAAGGGTTCGAACGCACCTTCGGCGCGTAGGTCGGGGCCAATTTCCCTTTTCTGTCACGATTCGACCAGACCGTCACCGATCACTGCGATTGGTGACGGTCTGGTCGTCTCGCGGCCAGGTTTCGGGACAGAAAAGGGACAAGCGACACGGGGCGACGGGGCCCATGGTGCGGATGAGGCTCTAGTCGCCTAATGACACACGACGACGCCGCACCTTCGTCGGCTCAGTCACGCCTATTCAGGTGGAGGCCGGCCTGGAAAATCTTACGTAGCCGACGGTCGACGACGGGCCAGTGATCGAAAAGATGTTTCGACGTCAGTCGGACGGTGATGTAGTCGTCGCTGACGGAGACGAAGTCTCGATCGAGGTCGGTGTGGTACTGGTTGGGGTCTTCGCGATGCTGTCGGCCGTCGTACTCAATAATCAGGCGGTCGCCCACGAGGCCATCGACGTAACCCACGCCAGGCAGATATACCTGCGACCGGTACGGCACGCCCATCTTCGAAATACGCAGTCTGCCAATGGTTTCCAGTCCCGAGGCGGCGAGACGGTCGCACTTCTCGATGAGCCGGTGAATTCGCGGTGGCGCTTTGTCGAAGGCTGACGAGAGCGATTCTGGTGAGATCATGCCTTGGTTAAGCGCCGAGTCGCAGGCGGCCACAAAGGACTCATCATCCATGCACCGGGCCGCGTGGCGCAGGGCGACGTAGACGCTGTCGACGGCGGTGTCCTCGGGTTCCGGACGCCCAAATTGTGTGCAGAAGCCATTGTGCTTTCGATGCGCCTGCGAATTGCCTCGGATATGGAGCTTGTTAGTGAGATCGCGGACCCATACGCCGTGCCACTTTAGGGCCGAGATGCAACTGAGGACGCCGCCGCGTTGAACTGCTTCGACCACCGTCTCGTCGGCGTCGGTCATTGCGTACCAGCCCCAGCGAAGGCGTTTGACGAGGCCTTCTTGGACAGCCCTGTCGATCTGGTGTTTCGTCGCACCCTGAGCGAAGAGCGCGCGTCTTCTAAGAACTCCCCCGTGGTAATCCATGACGATAGGGTCGCTGCTGCGGGTCGTCGTCGAACTTGAAAAGGGCTGGTTGTGGACGGATTCGCGGGTCTTTCGAGGTTGTCCACAGGTTCGTTGTCCCTTTTCTGTCGCGAATCCGGAATCCGGAACGACCAGACCGTCACCGATCGTGGCGATCGGTGACGGTCTGGTCGAATCGTGACAGAAAAGGGAAATGCAGGGCCGGAGGCCGGAGGCCCGGGCTCCGAACTAGACCTTGGAGTGGCCCATGTCGATTTGGAATTCGGCGCCGGTGACGGACTTGGCGGTGGAGAGGTAGAGGACGGCGTCGGAGAGGTCGTCGACGGAGGCGACCGGGTAATGGTTCAGCATCGACGGGAAGTGCATGCCGTATTCCTCGAAGGCCTTCATGGCCGAGGTATCTTCCAGGCCCATCGGCGTGAAGACCGCGTACGGGTGCACCGTGTTGACGCGAATGTGCTTGGGGCCCAGTTCCTTAGCGGCGGTCTGGGCTAGGCCGCGCAGGCCGAACTTCGACGCCGAGTACGACGCCTGGACCGGCATCGCCTTGAGGCCAGCGACCGATGAAATGATGGTGATGCTGCCGCCGTTACCGGCCTCAAGCATCGCCGGGATGCCAGCCTTCAGCGTCTTCCAGGTGCCGACGAGGTTGGTATCGATGACGTCGGTGAACTGCTCCTCGGTGAGCTCCCACGTGAGGCCCCACGTCAAGATGCCCGCATTGGCGACGATGTGGTCGAGGCGACCGAACTCCTTAACGCCATCGGCGACTAACTGCTGCTGGAAAGCGAGGTCGCGGGTATCGCCCTGCCGAGCCAGGATCTTGCCGCCCTCCGCCTCGACCAGGCGCACGGTCTCGGCGAGATCGTCGGTTGTCGACGATGGGTAAGTCATGTGATCGGCGACCGGTCCCGCGATGTCCATGCCGATAATGGAAGCGCCCTCACGTGCAAAACGGATGGCGTGATTGCGTCCCTGTCCACGGGCGATGCCCGTGATGTAGACGACCTGACCGTCGAACTGACCCATGGTAGTACCTCTCGTAACCTGATTTTCCGTCACAGTAACACGTTCTAATTCGAGGTCAGCGCCTCGCGCGCGGGCCGACGCATAATTACGTCTCTAGACGAACGAAATTGGTGAGGTGTTGGCTCCGCACCCGAAGCCAACACCTCCCCAATTTGTGGTCGGGTTAGTCCTGCCAGACGGCAGCCGGGTCGGTGGCCGTGCGGGCCGGCCCGGTGGGGGTTTCGGTGGCAGACCGCGAGAATCGGGGAGCGACCTGCGCCTGCATCACGCCGTCAATCTCAACGAGGGTGCCGCGTGCTGCCAGGTGCGGGTCGGCCGGTGCTTCGGTGAAGTCGAGGATCGGCGAGGTGCACGCATCGGTGCCGTCGAAGATCGCCGCCCACTCGTCGCGCGTCTTGGTTTTGAAGGTGTCGATGAAGATCTGACGCAATTCGCCCCACTTCGAGACGTCCATCTGGCCGGGCAGGGACGCCGGATCCAGCTCCAGACCCTTAATCAGTTCGGCATAGAACTGCGGTTCGATGGCTCCGACCGCCATCCATTTGCCATCGGAGGTCTCGTACACCTCGTAGAACGGTGCTCCCGTGTCGAGGAGGTTGACGCCGCGACGGTCCTGCCACAGCCCGGTGCCGCGGAACGCCCACATCATCTGGCCCAACACCGAGGCACCGTCGCACATCGCAGCATCGATCACCTCGCCCTTGCCGGAGGAGGCACGCTCGACGAGGGCGGCGAGGATGCCGACGACGAGGAACATGGAACCGCCGCCGAAATCGCCAACCAGGTTGAGCGGCGGGGTCGGCTTCTCGTCGGGGCGACCGATGGCGTGCAACATGCCGGTCAGCGAGATGTAGTTCATGTCGTGGCCAGCGAGGTCGGCGCGCGGGCCGTCCTGGCCCCAACCGGTCATCCGGCCGTAGATCAGCGCCGGGTTGACGGCTTCTAGATCGCTGGGGCCAAAGCCGAGGCGTTCCATGACGCCGGGACGGAACCCTTCGACGATGACGTCGGCCTTGCGGACCAGGTTAAGGATGGTTTCCCGGTCTGCCGGATTCTTGAGATTGGCTTCGACCACGCGCCGACCGCGCAGTAGGGCGTCGGCGTGGCGGTTCGGGTCGGGCAGTGTTCCGGGGCGCTGGACGCGGAGCACGTCGGCGCCGAGGTCGGCAAGCAGCATCGCCGCGTGCGGGCCCGGGCCGATGCCCGCGAACTCGATGACGCGGACGCCCGC
Source organism: Gordonia sp. 34D (assembly GCF_056682775.1). Classification (NCBI taxonomy): domain Bacteria; kingdom Bacillati; phylum Actinomycetota; class Actinomycetes; order Mycobacteriales; family Gordoniaceae; genus Gordonia; species Gordonia sp. 34D. The sequence goes on from NZ_CM155293.1 coordinate 3,803,756, forward strand.
GAGCGGGCCGGAGCGGCCGGAGGGCTGGCGCGAGGGAGTAGTCATGAGGGTCGAAACTCCGATCTTCGGTCTCATTGGGGACCGGTGAGTGGCACGTATCACTGAACGTTCGTCACCTTACATAGGTGTCGAAATAGGACTCGTGGGGTCGGTGGTTCGGAAGGTGATGGCGGGTCCTGGAAATTGGTGCCCGGTTCAGTTCGTTGGTCCCCGGGTTCAATTCTTTGGGGGCTGTCTACTCCCGATTGCGTGTCCGGATCGGTATCGTGGTCGCAATGAGACCGGCGACCGAATTGGCGTCCCGGACGTGGCGCGAACTAGTTGAAGCGAAACCGTTGCTAGTGGTGCCCGTTGGGTCCCTTGAGCAGCACGGGCCGCATCTGCCGTTAAACACCGACGCGCAGATCGCGGTCGCCGTCGCGCGCAAAGCTGTTGGTGCGCTTACTGATTCGGGCGAAGTGCTGATGGCCCCCGAAATCACCTATGGTGCGTCGGGTGAACACGAAGGATTTCCCGGCACCATCTCGATTGGTCGCGAGGTACTCGAATTAATGCTGCTTGAGTTCGGTCGCAGCGCGATGCGGTGGGCACCCAAGGTGGTCTTCGTCAATGCCCACGGTGGCAATGCGCACGCCGTCGCCGCGGCCGTTACCCGACTCCGTTACGAGGGTCGCGACGCGGCCTGGTTCCCGTGCGGCTTCCCCGGGGCCGACCCTCATGCCGGGCATACCGAAACCAGCGTGATGTTGGCCCTGGCACCGTCGGGCGTGCACCTCGACCGCGCCGAGGTGGGCAATACCGCACCGGTCGGCGAACTTCTGGAATCGATGCGCGCGGGCGGGGTTGCGGCGGTGTCGTCGAACGGGGTGCTTGGCGATCCGACCACCGCGGTCGCAGACCGCGGCACCGACTTGCTTGACGGGCTCGCCGCGTCGCTGGCGCAGTCGTTGCAAAGCTGGACCGTCGACGAGGCGGGGAGACTTCGGTGACCCCTCCACCGATCAAGGACCTACCTGTCGGCTTTCAAGTGCAGATTGATCAGCGGTGTGTGCAGCGCGGCGACCTTCGCAACCTCATTGGCGGGTCGCCGCTGCGGGTCCTGAAACTGTCCGACGCCGCGCTCGGCATGACCTCCGACGACGGCCGGATCGAGGTGTGCGACGCCGGTACGCGCAGCCTGGCGCGGACGCTGCTGGAGGCCGGGATCGCGCAGCCGCGCCCCATGCGCGGCCCCTGCGAAGACGACGTGACGGTCGTTATTCCGGTGCGCGACAATCAATCTGGCGTCGACCGACTGATTGCCGCGTTGCCGGGACTGAAGGTGATTGTCGTCGACGACGGGTCGCCGGTTCCAGTGACTGTCCCCGGAAGCGATCTGGTTCAGCTCATCCGATTCGATGTCAACGCGGGGCCCGCCGCAGCCCGCAACGCTGGCTTTGATGCGGCCACCACCGGCTTTGTTGCGTTCCTCGACTCGGATACGGTGCCGCGGGGCGACTGGCTGATGATGCTCCTGAGTCACTTTTCGGATCCGGCGGTCGGGATTGTGGCGCCGCGCATTGTCGGCTTCGGCGACGACAGCAAAGACACCGTCGCCGCCTACGCGAATCGCTACTCGTCGCTCGATATGGGGCCGCGTGAAGGTTTGGTCCGCCCGGGTACGTCGCTCGCGTACGTGCCGAGTGCGGCGATGGTGGTTCGACGCGAAGCCTTTAGTCGGTTTGACGAGTCGCTCCGGGTGGCCGAAGACGTCGACCTGTGTTGGCGCACCAACGCCGACGGTTGGACCGTCCGCTACGACCCGATCGCGCACGTCGGGCACGACCATCGGGAGTCGTTGGGGGCGCTGCTCGACCGCCGCCGCTTCTATGGGACGGGTGCCGCCGAGCTCGCCAGCAGGCACGGTGCCCTTGCTGCCCCGGTGATGATGAGCGTGCCGATTGCGGCGGCCGTGCTCGCGCTGCTGTCGCGCACCAAGATTGGTTTGCTGATCACGACCCTCCTGTCCGGATGGATCTTCACTCGAATTCGTAAGCCGCTCAACGGAGTTCCGCAGCGGGATGTGATTGCCGCCCGCAACGTGGGTCGCGCCTTGGGCTTCGGTGTTTTGCAGATTTGGTCGGCAGCGCTGCGGCACTACTGGCCGGTCTCGCTAGTGTGCCTGCTGGTGTCGGGCCGCTTCCGGCGGTGGTTTATTCAGGCGGCGGTCGCCGAGGCCGCCGTGATGTGGCTGCGTTCGCGGATGGATGAGCCGGCGTCTCCGATGGTCGATCCGATCGGTTTCTCGGTGATTCACCGACTCGATGACTTCGCGTACGGACTCGGTCTGTGGCAGGGGGCAGTATCGCGTCGGGATTTCTCGGCCTTACGCCCGGTCATCAAGTCCTGACTCCCATGCACGGTTCAGCGTTCGCGACGGCCGATGTGGTGGTTGTGGGTGCGGGCAGCGCGGGTTGTCTTGCCGCGGAACGACTTTCGCGGGATTCCGACCGCCAGGTGCTGCTGCTCGACGCGGGCGCCGCAGTGCTCCCCGGATGGGAACAAACCCGACTTGATCGGCTGCCGATTTCTCCGGGTGCACCGAGGACGGTTCGGTTACCGGAATTGCGCGGCAGGGATGTGGTTCGCGGTCGGGGGCTCGGCGGATCGTCGACCATCAACGGCGGCTACTTTCTGCGTGGGCACCGGGACGATTACGACAGTTGGCCGTACCCGCAGGCGCGCATCGACGCCGTGCTCGACGAACTCGATGGCGGCGACGCCGGCGGGGGCGCGATGTCGGTCAGTGCCTTCGACGATGCCGAGTTGGGTTCGGTCGCATCGGCTTTCGACGCCTACTGGCGACGGCGCGGGCCCGCCAGTGATGGTGGGGCGTGGCCGATTGTCGGACTCAATCGGGTGCGGAGCAATCGGGCCGACGGCGGTCGCTTCACTGCCGCTAACGCGTTCCTTGCCGAGCCGCGGCCCAACCTGAGGGTGGTCGGTGGCGCGGCGGTGACGGAGATCGTCGTACGTGGTGGTCGTGCCAGCGGGGTGCAGACCGCTCGCGGTCGGGTCGACGCTGGGACTGTCGTACTGGCGGCAGGCACGCTGGGTTCAGCTGCGCTGGTGCTGCCCCTCATCGGGGGCGAACTCACGGTGTTTGAACACGCGGAACGGCTGGTCCGCTTTCGCCCGCGCCGCGAGATCACCGCACCGGCCCTGCTGCAAACCGTTCTTCACACCGAGAATCGACTCGAGATCCGCTGCTATGGCAACGATTTCGCCGCGTTCATCGACGGCGTCCCCGCTGCCGGCATTCCTATCGGCGTCGCCGATATGGGGACGGGGGTTGTCGGGACCCTGCGGTGGGACGGCACGCTGCGGGTCGACCTCGGTGAACCCGATGCGGCGTCGTACGCCCGAATCGACGCCGGTGTCGAGATCGTTGAGGCGATGCTCGCGGCCCCCGACTTTGCCGACCTGGTGGCACCGGGATCGGTGACCGTCGACCCCACGTTTGGCTTGTCCTCGCACGCGTGGGGTGCCCTCGCGACCGCCCCGCGTATCGACGGACTGACCGTTGTTGACGGGTCCGTTCTGGCCTCGCCCTTGCGGTCGGGACCGCACCTGAGCGTGATGGCCGGAGCGGCGCTCATCGTCGAGCAACTGTGAAACCAAATAGACGCGGCACCCGACGGAAATGTCGGGTGCCGCGCTAGTTGGTTTCGGTGGAATGATCAGAAGAGCGTGCGCCAGTAGTCCCAGAACTTGACGGTCGCCATCGCAATCACGACCACGTAGAACAACGGCAAGGTCAGCCACATCGTCTCGCGGACCGACCGTCCGCGTTCGGTATCGGGCAGTACCCGCGACAGACTCAAGATCAGCACGATCGGCGTGATCGTCCAGACCACCATGCAGTACGGGCACAAGGCGTGGATGCGGTAGATGCTCTGGAAAATCAGGTATCCGACGAAGACAACGCCAAAAGCGCTGCCGACGGCCTGACCTGCCCACCACCAGCGTGGCAGTTTGATGCGGCCAATCGACAGCACGGCAGTCACAATGATGACGGTGAATGCTGGCAGGCCCAGGAGCGGATTCGGAAATCCGAAGAACTTGCCCTGTTCAGTGACCATTACTGATCCACACGAGATGACCGGATTAATGCTGCACGCCGGGACAAACGTCGGGTCAATCAGGATCTGGATGCGGTCCAAGGTGAGCGCAATCCCGGCGGCGAGGCCGAGGATGCCGCACACCAGGAGGACCCACGCCGCGACGGTGGAGACGGGGCGCAGTTGTGTCCAGAAGTTTCCGGCTGCGACCGCGTCGTCGGGCGCTGTCTCGGTGACGACCACGGGCCCCGGGTCGGTGGCCAGATCTTTGGCGTCGTCGCTCATGGCGTTACTTCGCGGCCACAGCGGCATCAACCGCCGCAGTCAGCGATGCCGGATCCTTGGCTTCGAGGGGTTTGCCATTAAGAGTGACGAACGGCGTGCCGGTGAAGCCGGGGGTCTCCATAACGGTTTGCGTCTGGGTGGCGACCCACTTGCCGAACTGCTTGTCGGAGATGCACGTCTTTACGCCTTCGACGCCAGCGTCGTTGGCCATTTTGTTGAGTTCGCCGTCGTCGAAGCCCGCGCTGCCCTCGGGGCGCTGGTTCACGAAGAGGCTGTTGTGGAAGGCGAGCCACTTGCTCTTGTCGCCGTCCTTACCAATGGATTCGGCAACGCAGAGGGAGGCGTTCATCGCGTTTGTCGAGTACGAGGTCTGACCGCGGTCAAGGAAGGCGATGGGCCGGTAGTCGACGGCGACGTCCGCACGCTTGCCGAGTTCGGTCAGGGTCTGGCCCGACGACTGCTCGAAGGCTCCGCAGGCCGGGCACTGGAAGTCTTCGACGACCGTGACGACGGCCTTGGGTTCGGTATTTGCGGGTGCGCCGGTGATCCGGATGGAACCGTTGTCGGTCAAGACGGTTGGCACGTCGGTGCCGCCGGTCGCAGAGTCCTCCGAGTTGGAGCTGATCGCCCAGAACGCGACGATGGCCGCGAGGATAATCAGCACGACGACCGACAGGATCTTCCACATCAGGGAACGGCGGCGATCGGCCTGCCTGGGGTCGATGACGGTCCGCTTGTTCTGCGCCACGATTGACTTCCTCCGGTAGGTCTCAAGGAGTTCCGGGCATGGAGGTGCCCAGACATTTCTGGTGCAACCCTACTTGCCGTCTCCTAAGAAACGCATTACAGAGGTGATGATTAGGGTCCAAAGCTACCGGGGTAGGAGCTTTTCGACCTGTTCGAGAAGGGTGCTCACGGACCGTATGTCCACGTCTTGACCATTCAGCATCACGGTCGGGGTGCCGCTAAATCCGGGCTGATCCATGGTGTTCGAGGTGGTCTTGGCGACATCTGCGGCGTACTTCTTCGACGTAATACAGTTGGCGACGTCGTTGGCACCTGCGGCTTTTGCTAAAGCGATCAGCTCGGAGTCGGGAAGGCCGCGGCCGCCTTCGCTGGGCTGCTTCGTGAACAGCGACTCGTGGAACTTCAGCCACGTATCTTGGCGCGCGGTGTTGTCACCGGGACGATTCCACACGCAATGCGAAGCATTCGCCGCCCGAGATGAGTAGTCGTCGGAACTCATGCGGTCGAGGAACGAAATGATCCGGTAGTCGACGGCGGCACCGGGCAAGTTGGCGATGGTACCGAGCGTTTCGCGGTAGGCGCCCTCGAAGGCTTTGCATGCCGGGCAGGCGAGGTCTTCGATGATGGTGACGACGACGCGGGCGTTGTCGGACTCGCTGATACGGAATGCGCCGTCTGCCGTGATGGGCGCACCCGACGGTGACGACGTTGGTGTCGGTTGCGATGGGAAGAGGTCGGTGGAGGTCTCGGTCGATTCGCTGCCTGCGGCCTTGATGGCCGAGCCGTCCACGCTGCAGCCGGAAAGCAGTGCGACGGTGGCTGCAGCCCCTACCAGGGCAGTGCGGAAGCGCTTCATGCCGGAGTTACCCAGGTGGTGATGTCGCAGTGGACGACCTCGGTGCCCGCGGTGTCGAGAATGCGGATTGCGATCACGACATCGGTGCCTTCGGTGATCTCGTCGAAGAGCACTGGTTCGGCGAGTTCAGCATGAGCAGTCAGACGCGTGCCTGCTTTTGCCAGGTACTGGGTGTTCATTGCCTTGGGGATCCAGCGATGGGTGGTCGGGACGGTCGACTCCATCAGCATCCCCATGGCGGTCTCGGCCAGATTGCATGCCGCGATCGCGTGGAAGGTGCCGATGTGGTTGTGGACGCCGAACCAGTTGGGTGCGGACACCCGGCAGTATCCGGGCGTCATCTCTTCCACGAGCGGAAAGATGGTCCCGAAGTAGGGAACGCGGGCCACCATGCCGAGGCTAAACAAGGCATTACCAATGCGTCCCGCGGGGAGTTTCTTGCGCAGCGCGTACGTCGGACTCAACTTGGTCTGCGAGTCGTTGGTGTGGCCGTTGGTGTGGTCAGTCATGCCCGCAAGGCTAATAGGTATCTGTTACTCGCGGTAGCCGTCACTGGCGGGGCTTGAAGATGGGCGAGGCGACGGACTTCCTGTGACGAACGCCTCGCTTCGGCGAGGAAAGGGGATTTGATGTCGCCGGGACGCTGGTGCATACTATTCAGGTTGCCTCGCGTAGAGGCGTACAAACTTCCAGGACCGCTAAACGCGGCGCTGGGCGTGTAACGCGGAACCACCTCGGTGGAGAATTCGGATCATTTGGTCCGAAGGACCGGTCCGACACGCCCGACCGCGGGTGCCGGAGGCTCAGTCGGCAATTGCCGACAGCCGGACGAAAGACCGGCACGTACAACGACAGTAGAACAGCGTCGATCCGCCAAATGTCATATGGCGTGGTCATGTGGCATCAGTTGCCGCTCGTGCATTTTGTGTACGGGTGTGAAGTCACGCGGTGTTCTGCTCTCGAGAGATGATCAGACGGAAGAGGACACAGCGTGGCGGGACAGAAGATCCGCATCAGGCTCAAGGCCTACGACCACGAGGCGATCGACGCTTCTGCGCGCAAGATCGTGGAGACCGTGACCCGCACGGGTGCACGTGTGGTCGGGCCGGTGCCATTGCCGACCGAAAAGAATGTGTACTGCGTTATCCGTTCGCCGCATAAGTACAAGGACAGCCGCGAACACTTCGAGATGCGCACTCACAAGCGACTCATCGACATCCTCGACCCGACGCCGAAGACGGTTGACGCGCTCATGCGTATCGACCTCCCGGCCAGTGTCGACGTCAATATTCAGTGACGGGGGATTGGACTAAATGAGCAATCAGAAAGCAACCAAGGGCATCCTGGGCACCAAGCTCGGTATGACTCAGGTTTTCGACGAAAACAACCGGGTCGTCCCGGTCACCGTTATCGCGACCGGCTCCAATGTCGTCACTCAGCTGCGTACTGCAGACCGTGACGGCTACACGGCAGTTCAGCTCGCCTACGGTGCCATCGACCCCCGCAAGGTAAACAAGCCGGTTTCCGGTCAGTTCGCCAAGGCCGGAGTTACCCCGCGCCGCCACCTCACCGAGATTCGTGTCAATGACACCTCGGCCTTCGAGGTTGGTCAGGAGCTGGGCGCTGACATCTTCACCGACGGTGTGAAGGTCGACGTCACCGGCATTTCCAAGGGCAAGGGCTTCGCCGGCGTCATGAAGCGTCACGGCTTCGCCGGTCTGGGTGCCAGCCACGGTACGCACCGCGTTCACCGTTCGCCGGGTTCCATCGGCGGCTGTGCAACTCCCGGTCGTGTCTTCAAGGGCACCCGCATGGCAGGTCGCATGGGCTCCGACAAGGTGACCACGCAGAACCTCACCATCCACAAGGTGGATGCTGAAGCCGGCCTGCTGTTGATCAAGGGCGCGATCCCCGGCCGCAAGGGCGGCATCGTGGTGGTCCGCGACGCAGTGAAGGGTGGCGCCAAGTGAGCACCGAAACCGCAACCAAGCTGACGCTCGACGTCCGCAATGCCGATGGCAGCGTCAACGGAACCGTTGATCTGCCCGCCGAGATCTTCGATGCGACCGCAAGCATTGCGCTCATGCATCAGGTTGTCGTCGCCCAGCAGGCCGCAGGCCGTCAGGGCACGCACTCCACGAAGACTCGTGGCGAGGTCGCTGGCGGTGGCGCAAAGCCTTACCGCCAGAAGGGCACCGGTCGCGCCCGTCAGGGTTCGATCCGCGCTCCGCAGTTCGCTGGCGGTGGCACTGTCCACGGTCCGCAGCCGCGTGACTACACACAGAAGGTGAACAAGAAGGTCAAGGCTGCTGCACTGCGCGGCGCCGTGTCCGACCGTGCTCGTAACGAGCGCATCCACGTGGTCACCGAACTCGTTGCCGGCCAGGTGCCGTCGACCAAGGCTGCCCGCAAGTTCTTGGAGCTGCTGAGCACGCGCCGTAAGTTCCTCGTCGTGCTGTCCCGTGAGGACATCACCGGCTGGAAGAGCGTCGCGAACTTGGACAACGTCCTGCCGATCGCGCCGGATCAGCTCAACACCTACGACGTCCTCGACTCGGATGAGGTCGTGTTCAGCGTTGAGACTCTGAACGCCTTCATCGAGCAGAACCAGAAGAAGGAGGCCTAGGAATGGCTACGCAGGCAGACCCGCGTGACATCATCCTGGCGCCGGTGATCTCGGAGAAGGCTTACGGGCTGATCGAAGACAACGTGTACACCTTCTTGGTGCACCCGGAGTCGAACAAGACTCAGATCAAGATTGCCATTGAGGCGATCTTCGATGTGACGGTCACCAGCGTCAACACCGCCAATCGTCAGGGCAAGCGCAAGCGCACCCGCTCGGGCTTCGGCAAGCGCAAGAACACCAAGCGCGCCATCGTGACGCTGTCCGCTGACAGCAAGCCCATCGAGATCTTCGGGGGCGCGGTCTCCTGACCGCCCGCGAAGAAGAGTAGGTACTAATTCTCATGGCAATTCGTAAATACAAGCCGACGACCCCCGGTCGCCGCGGTTCGAGTGGTGCCGACTTCTCTGAGGTCACCCGCTCGCACCCGGAAAAGTCGCTGGTGCGCCCGCTGCACAGCACTGGTGGTCGCAACGCACACGGTCGTATCACCACCCGTCACCGCGGTGGCGGTCACAAGCGCGCCTACCGTCTGATCGACTTCCGTCGTAACGACAAGGACGGCATCAACGCCAAGGTCGCGCACATCGAATACGACCCCAACCGCACGGCGCGCATCGCGCTGCTGCACTACGTGGATGGGGAAAAGCGCTACATCCTGGCGCCGAAGAACCTGAAGCAGGGCGACGTCGTCGAGTCGGGCGCGAACGCCGACATCAAGCCGGGTAACAACCTGCCGTTGCGCAACATCCCGACCGGTACCCAGATCCACTGCGTGGAGCTGCGTCCGGGCGGCGGTGCCAAGATGGCTCGCTCCGCCGGTGCTTCGATCCAGCTGTTGGGCAAGGAAGGTCCGTACGCGACCTTGCGTATGCCTTCCGGTGAAATCCGTCGCGTCGACGTGCGCTGCCGCGCATCGGTCGGCGAGGTCGGCAACGCCGAGCAGTCGAACATCAACTGGGGTAAGGCCGGCCGCATGCGCTGGAAGGGCAAGCGTCCTACCGTCCGCGGTGTTGTGATGAACCCGGTCGACCACCCGCACGGTGGTGGCGAGGGCAAGACTTCGGGTGGTCGCCACCCGGTCAGCCCGTGGGGTAAGCCTGAGGGCCGCACCCGCAAGACCAAGGCCAGCGACAAGATGATCGTCCGTCGCCGTCGTACCGGCAAGAACAAGCGATAATAGGAGGAGGTAAAAAATGCCACGCAGCCTGAAGAAAGGCCCGTTCGTCGACGACCACCTCCTGAAGAAGGTGGATGTTCAGAACGAGAAGGGCACCAAGCAGGTCATCAAGACCTGGTCGCGCCGCTCGACCATCATCCCCGACTTCATCGGTCACACCTTTGCAGTCCATGATGGCCGCAAGCACGTGCCCGTGTTCGTGTCGGACTCGATGGTGGGACACAAGCTGGGCGAATTTGCACCCACCCGCACCTTCAAGGGTCACATCAAGGATGACCGGAAAGCGAAGCGCCGGTAATCATGACTACTGAGACTGAGAACGTGCAGAGCGCACGGGCGACTGCGAAGTTTGTTCGCGTCACCCCGATGAAGGCACGCCGCGTGATCGACCTGGTCCGCGGTAAGAACGTGGACGAGGCACTCGATATCCTGCGGTTTGCTCCGCAGGCCGCGAGCGAGCCCGTTTACAAGGTGCTGGCTAGCGCGATTGCTAACGCCGAGAACAATGTCGGTCTGGATCGTCGGACCCTCGTGATCTCGGAAGCTTTCGCTGATGAAGGTCCGACCCTCAAGCGGTTCCAGCCGCGTGCACAGGGCCGTGCCTTCCGTATCCGCAAGCGCACCAGCCACATCACCGTGGTTGTGTCGGCTGTGGAAAAGAGCAGCGGAAACGGCCGTCGTAAGCAGCAGCCGAAGACGAAGGGAGCCTAACCGTGGGCCAGAAGATCAACCCGCACGGCTTCCGGCTGGGCATCACCACTGACTGGAATTCGCGTTGGTACGCCGACAAGCAGTACGCGGAATACGTCAAGGAAGATGTCGCCATCCGCAAGCTGTTGAGCACCGGGCTCGAGCGCGCAGGTATCTCGAAGGTTGAGATCGAGCGCACCCGTGACCGCGTCCGCGTCGACATCCACACCGCCCGTCCGGGCATCGTCATCGGTCGCCGTGGCGCCGAAGCCGATCGCATCCGTGGAGACCTGGAGAAGCTGACGGGCAAGCAGGTTCAGCTGAACATCCTCGAGGTCAAGAACCCCGAGGCTGACGCTCAGCTCGTCGCACAGGGTGTGGCCGAGCAGCTCAGCAACCGTGTTGCTTTCCGTCGCGCCATGCGCAAGGCCATTCAGTCGGCCATGCGTCAGCCGGGCGTCAAGGGCATCCGAGTCCAGTGCTCGGGTCGTCTTGGCGGCGCGGAAATGAGCCGCAAGGAGTTCTACCGCGAAGGTCGCGTGCCGCTGCATACGCTGCGCGCCGACATCGACTACGGGCTCTACGAGGCACGCACCACCTTCGGCCGCATTGGCGTGAAGGTGTGGATCTACAAGGGTGACATCGTCGGCGGCCGTCGTGAGCTGGCCGCTGCTGCACCTGCCGAGGACCGCCGCGGTCCGCGTCGTCCGAGCCGTCCGCGCCGCGATGCGCGTGCCGGCCAGGGCGGTCGTCCCGAGGCGGCGCAGGCTACTGAAGCAAGCGCAGCTGCGCCTGCTGAGGCTGCTGCGCCGGCGGAAAACCAGGAGGGCTGAGGCCATGTTGATCCCTCGCAGGGTCAAGCACCGCAAGCAGCACCACCCCAGCCTTAAGGGCCGGGCCAAGGGCGGAACCAAGGTCACTTTCGGTGACTACGGCATCCAGGCTTTGGAAGGTGCATACATCACCAACCGTCAGATCGAGTCTGCTCGTATCGCGATCAACCGCCACATCAAGCGTGGCGGCAAGGTCTGGATCAATATCTTCCCGGACCGCCCGATCACGAAGAAGCCTGCCGAAACCCGCATGGGTTCCGGTAAGGGTTCGCCCGAGTGGTGGGTGGCCCCGGTTAAGCCGGGCCGCGTGCTGTTCGAGATGAGCTACCCCAATGAGGAGACCGCTCGCGAGGCCCTGCGCCGCGCACAGCACAAGCTCCCCATCAAGACCCGTATCGTGACCCGAGAGGAGCAGTTCTGATGGCACTCGGAGTTGCAGCAACTGAGCTCCGCGAGCTCAGCGATCCCGACCTGGTCGCGCGCCTCAAGGAATCGAAGGAAGAGCTCTTCAACCTTCGCTTCCAGATGGCAACCGGTCAGCTCGACAACAATCGCCGTCTGCGTACCGTGCGTCGCGAAATCGCGCGCATCTACACGGTCATGCGTGAGCGTGAACTGGGCCTGGCGTCCGGACCGGAGGGTGAAGACGCATGAGTGAGGACCAGAAGGTGAACACCGAAGATCGCGCCAGCCGCAAAGAGCGGATCGGCTACGTCGTCAGTGACAAGATGACCAAGACCATCACGGTCGAGCTGGAAGATCGCAAGAGCCACCCGCTCTACGGCAAGATCATCCGCAAGACCAGCAAGGTCAAGGCGCACGATGAGGAGCAGGTGGCCGGCATTGGCGACCGCGTCCGCATCATGGAAACCCGACCCCTGTCGGCAACCAAGCGCTGGCGTCTCGTCGAGGTGCTCGAGAAGGCCAAGTAGGCCCGATCGGCGCTTCACAGCGACGAACTAAACAAGCAAACCGCCCGTTTCCGGAGAAGTCCGGGAACGGGCGGTTTGTTGCTTTTGGTTTGATGAACGACCAGGCATCATCGGTACCGGGAGATCACGTCGCGGCCTCAAGCCAACGGGCCGCAGCCGTTGATTGTCTGAATGGGCGAGAGCTATGAGGCTATTGTGATCATCTATCCATTCTTTGGAGGGCACTATGCAAACACTCTCCGTACTGGTTCCCGCGTTTAACGAAGAGGCGTCGATTGCGGCATGCCTGGACAATCTGCTGAACCAGACTCATCCAATCGACGAGATTGTCGTCATCGACAATGGGTCCACTGACTCAACCGCGAGCGTCGTCAAGACGTACGTGGATCACTACGGTGGCGCGTGTACCGCTAGCGGGTTTGCCCGGGTGAGGTTAGTGTCGGAGCCCGCCAAAGGGGTGGTTGAAGCGGTGGCAACTGGATTTTCCACGGCCAGCGGAGAGATCATCGGTCGCACCGATGCAGACAGCCTCGTGACGGCCAATTGGGCGGAAGCGATGATGGATTTCTTCAGCGACCCAGAGAACACCGACTACGGTGCAATCACGGGTCTGGTGATGTTGTCGGACGGACCAGCACGTGAGCGATTATTGGCAATGCAGACTAAGGCGGCGGCGAAGTTCGCCGAAGGGCGCGACATTGAATCGCTTGCGGGCGCCAACCTTGCGATGCGCCGAGAATGTTGGGAACTAGTCAGCGACAAGTTGACCCGAAGGCCAGACATTTGGGATGACCTCGACCTCTCGCTTGCGCTTGCTGAGCAGGGGGTCCGGAGTAGATTGCATCCCGGAATGGTCGTGGACACCTCCGGTCGGCAACTGCGGTTTTCACCGGTCCGGAACTGGCACTATTTGTCGGGCGGCGTCCGGACTGCGAAAGCGCGCGGAAATGACGTGGCCTTGCGTCGGATGCGACTGGACCTGCCATTCCGGCTCATCATGGCGTTCTTCCTTTGGATCGTCCTGCGACCCTGGGATAACGACAGCAAAACGTGGCGACCGCACCGCCTGTTTGTGCCGCTGGAACGTGAGCGTGCATTGATCACAACTGGCCGAGATTTGGGCGGTAGTGATTCGGCAGCACCACCGCCAACCGGCTGATGGAAAGTGCTGTGCGCGAATGCAATCCTCTCGATCGGATGGCACTTGTTAGGCTAGCTGAGGGCTGGGGAGTCGCATCTGTGGCGCAGAGGTTGGGTCGAACGTGTCGGGTATTTGCACCTTGTCGAATGCCTGTACGGTCGGTCGATTCTGCGTTTTGGCCATGGAGTTAGTGGAGGAAACGCATGTGGGAACGTACGCCCGGTAGTGAAACGACTGGTCCCAGACATTCTCGGATCGTGTCTGATCCATTGCGAGACACGATGCCCTGGGTTCCCGAGGACGATCCAGTTCTCAAGGAGTTGCGCGCGTGGCGAACGGAACTCAGTGGCGTAGAGACACCGTCCCCTCCCGAATCCGCGACCTTGCCGGCGCCTGCCGAACGTATTGACGTCCAACGAGTCTCGCCGCCAACCCATCCGATGTGGGATGTCCTGTCGCCTCGGACAGTCGACCCGATCGAACTAGTATCCGATCGAGCCGAAGCAGTCTCGAACGCGGCGGCCCGTACGGTTGCTTTTCCCAGCCTGCCGGTCGAGGCGGCAGCGAGCGCCCAGTCGGCCGACGGGTTCGCGATTGAGGCATCGAATCTCCATAAGCGATTCGGGGATGTGGTCGCAGTCCACGACGTCAGCTTCGCGGTGCCGAAAGGGCGGATCGTAGCGCTTCTGGGGCCGAATGGTGCCGGGAAGACGACCACGGTCAATATGCTCTGTACGTTGCTGAAGCCTGATGGCGGTTCGGCGCACGTCGCTGGCCATGATGTGGCGGGCGATGCCCCAGCTGTCCGACGCTCAATAATGCTGACCGGGCAGTTTGCGGCGCTTGATGAATCACTGACGGGCAGAGAAAACCTCGTGCTGTTCGGGCGTCTCCTTGGGATGTCGAAGAAGCGTGCGACGGCGCGAGCCGACGAACTGCTCGCCGAGTTTGGATTGACCGATGCTGCCGGTCGGCGGGTGATGCAGTATTCGGGCGGTATGCGTCGGCGAATCGATATCGCCTGTGGTCTTGTGACCCAACCCGAGGTGGTCTTTCTCGATGAGCCGACCACGGGACTTGATCCACGCAGTCGACAAGACGTGTGGAATATTGTGGAACAACTGCGTGATTCTGGGGTGACGATCCTGCTCACGACGCAGTATCTCGAAGAGGCCGACATGCTGTCGGACCGCATCGTCGTTATCGACGGAGGTCGTGTCATTGCCGAAGGTACGTCAGATGAATTGAAGGCTGAGACCGGTGCTGCGTACTGCGAGATCACACCGGCGCATCCGGCATACCTGCCTCGCCTGAGGGCGAAACTCCGCGACATGATGGGAGCGGTAGAACGGGAAGAATCCTCAGGCACGGTATCGATTCCCGCGCCGAACGGCCCGAAGACATTGGCGGAAGTGATGCGACGGACCGAGGCGGCAGAGATCCCACTGGCGGATATTGCGTTGCGTAGGCCGTCGTTGGACGAGGTGTTTCTCGCGCTGACCGCCGACCGATCGGCACCGTCCTCACACGTATTGGACGAATCCGAGTGACTGGCACGACTCCGGGTCGAGCGCCTCAACTGGTGCAGGAAAGGCGCGCTGCCGGGGGTGCCTTGTATCTGCGTCAATGGTGGACATTGACCGTGCGGGGACTTCTCACGGTGCTTCGGAACGGCGAATTCGTATTTGCTTTCATTGCCCCCGCGTTCGTCGCGGTTTGCTTCTACATCCCGCTTCGCAAGGTGATGGATTCGTCGCCGAACATGGATTACGCAACCTTCCTGACTCCGATCATCCTCTTGATGTCGATTAGCTTCGCTGCGACTTCTGCTGCCATGCGCTCGGCGTTCGATGTCAAGGAGGGGATCAACGCACGATTTCGAGTTCTGCCGATGCCGGGCGCGGTGCCGTTCCTTTCGCGGCAAGCCACCAACACGGTGCTGCTCGTCGTGTCGCTCGTGTGCAGCGGGATCGCTTGCTTGTTGATCGGTTGGCGACCGTCCGGCGGTGTTCTCGGGACCATCGGATTGTTTGGCGTTGCACTCCTAATTGGAGCGCTCCTATCGCTGCTATCAGATGGGGTCGGCCTGGTCGCGGGAAGTCCTGAGGCTACGAGTCAAATGCTCGGCTTGCCGACAATGATTCTTGGCATGGTGTCGACCGGTTTTGTGCCCGAGGCGCAGTTCCCAGAATGGATCCGCGGATTTGCCCGAAATCAACCGATTTCTCAGTTCGTTTCGGTGATGAGGGCGGCGGACTCGCCACTTCCGCTGACTTGGTCGACGGTGCAGGCCTCTGTCTGGTGGAGCGTCGGACTTGCGATCGCGGCCGGGGCACTGCTCGTTAAGGGCTCACGAAAGGTGGCGGGATGACATTCGCGATAGCGACCGAAATTCCGGTGGTTGACGGTCCTCCGGAAGGATCGTCCCGCGCTTGGATTCGTGGTTCCGTAATTCTGGCCGCGCGGCAGGTCCTTGTCTATGTTCGGGACGTCCCGACGGTGCTCCAGTCTTTCGTCATCCCGGCGATCTCGATGGTTCTGCTGAAGGTTGTCCTCGGGGATGCGGTCGGTTCCGCTACTGGGCAAAACAGCTTGTATGGCACTGTGCCGCTGATGATTCTTGTCGGTGCGATGAGCGGGTCGATGGTTTCGGCCGTGCGGTTGAACAAGGAAGGTTCGACGGGGTTGCTGGCCCGCCTCTACGTGTTGCCAATCAATCGTGCTGCGGACCTTACGGCGAGGGTAGTTGCCGAGGTGATCCGAATCTTCGTGCTGACGATCGTCCTGTTGGCTGTCGGATATGCCATGGGATTCCGCTTCGAGCAGGGGGTGCTCGGTGCCTTGGGGCTGATCGCGGTCCCGGTGATCTTCGGTGGTGCCTACGCGGTGTTCGGGTTGGCGCTCGCAGTGAACTCCCCGCCGGGGGCTCCACTGGTCCAGTACTTGGGTCTCCTAATGAGCGTTCTCATGTTCTTCAATTCTGGCTTCTCGCCGGTTGATGCGTACCCGGGTTGGATGCAACCGATAGTCGCGAACCAGCCGATGACTCCCGCGATCGACCTCATGCGGTCGTTCGCGGTGGGTGGACCCATAACAATCGCGTTGGTGAAGGTTGCAATTTGGACCGTTGTCCTCGTTGCCTGCAGTCTTTACCCCGCTTTACGCGGCTATCGGAAGGCTGCGACAGGTCACTGACATGCACATTTGCTCGTTGAGGGCGGCACGGTGAACGATGGGTAAAGGCATCGTTGCGATGTCGCGAAGACGCGCTGCAGCTATATTAGATTGGTCTTAAGGTGCTGCTGGGGTTCAGGGGGCGGTCGGCAATTAACACGGAGAGAGTTGCCAGGACGGGGAGTTGATTTTGTGAAGATCGCTGGAGTCGTAGGGGGTCAACGCGAAATGTTGCCGTTGACCGCCGCCCAGCACGGGATGTGG
The DNA here is from genome assembly GCF_056682775.1 of Gordonia sp. 34D. NCBI lineage: Bacteria > Bacillati > Actinomycetota > Actinomycetes > Mycobacteriales > Gordoniaceae > Gordonia > Gordonia sp. 34D. The sequence goes on from NZ_CM155293.1 coordinate 3,820,581, forward strand.
TTCGCCGAGAGTCTGTCGCCCGACTATTCGGTAAACATCGCCTACTACCTGAGCATTCGGGACGACGAAGGCGTCTCCCTCCGCTCCGATTTGCTCGCGGATTGCGTCATCGCTGCGTGTCGAGAATTCGAGTCGCCATATACCCGATTGGTCGATATTGACGGAATTCCAATGCAGGTTGTGGATCCGACCATGGACATGCCAGTGCGGCGAGTCGACTTCCGGAATGCGCCAGATCCGATGTCGGCCGCGAAATCATGGATGAATCACGACTACCAGGCCAATGTTGACTTACTGGTTGGGCCATTGGCATCAATCGCATTGCTCAGGGTCCACGACGATCACACCTTGCTTTATGTGCGGGGTCACCACATTCTGCTCGACGGTTATTCGTCCCTGACCAGCTTGCTTTCGGCGTTGCAGCGCTACAACGCCGCACGTGCCGGGGTGGATTTTTCGCCGACGCGGCACGCCGATCTGGCGGCATTGGTCGCAGACGATGAGGCGTATCGATCTGGTCCTCGTCGAGAGCGCGACCGCCAGTACTGGATGGAACACGCGGCTGGACTTCCGGAGCGCGTGAGCCTTGCCCGCCACGATCGGACGGTAGCGCTGGCTCCTCAGAATGTGGTGGCGGGGGATTGGTTGAGTGCCGAACTGCAAGAGCAGATTGAGCGACTCGCCAAGGACTCGGATTGTTCTGTTGCCGCGCTGTTGGTGGCGGCCTTCGCAGCCTTCATGGCGCGGATGACAGGCACCGATGATGTCGTCATGAGCTTGCCCGTCACCGGCCGTGCGACCGCAGCCATTAAGAATGCTGGCGGCATGCTTTCCAATATGCTCCCGGTTCGCGCGCGCGACGTCTCACAGGTATCGATGGGTGACTTGGTGCGCCAAGTTCAGAACGAGATGATCGGGGCGTTGCGTCACCAGCGGTACAGATTTGAGGACATTCGATTAGACGCAGGCATGGGCGAAGGCAACAGCTCATCGTTCGGGCCGATCGTCAACATGATGTTTTTCGACAAGCCAATCGAGCTGAGCGGGGCCAAGGTAAGCTACCATATTCTGTCCTCAGGGATCCTGGAGGATTTGCGGCTTAACCTGTACCAATCCGCGCCGGGTGCGCAACTGGCAGTAGATTTGCACGGCAATCCGAATCTGTATGACAACGCAGAGTTGGAGTCCCACGTTGGTAGGTTCATCGCTTTCATCCCGCGGCTACTAGGCGACTTCGATCGTCCGATTGGTGAGATCGACCTGCTCATGCCGGAGGAATCGGCGGATCTCTGTGCCATGGGGCGCGGGGAGACAACCTCAGGCGAGGACTCAGTCAAGACAGTCCTCGAATTAGTCGACCAAGCAATTGCAGCTTATCCGGATCTAGTGGCGCTCCAGTCCGACGATACCGAGCTAACTTACCGAGAATTTGGTGAACGTCGCGAAACGCTGATGGCGCGTCTCCGTGCCGACGGGGTAGGCGCCGGTTGCCGCGTGGCGGTAAATCTGGAGCGGGGAATCGGGCAGGTTATTGCAATCCATGCGGTTATCGCGTGTGGAGCGGCGTATGTCCCGGTCGACGTCGAACTACCGGTCGGCAGGCGTGCGGTTATTATCGGCACCGTCGCGCCGGCGGTCATCATCGACGACGATTACCTGGCCTCGATCGGCGATCAGGTGGGCGACAGTGGTTCAAGAGAGATCGGCCCAGTTCATCCAGGAACTGGGGCCTATGTCATTTTTACTTCGGGTTCTACAGGGACTCCCAAGGGCGTCGAGGTCAGCCATGGAGCGTTGCGGAACAGGCTGCAATGGATGCAGGACCACTACCCCATCGGGCAGAGCGACGGCGTACTTTACAAGACCCCGTTCACCTTCGACGTGTCCGTTTGGGAGCTCATCTGGCCGCTTACCAGGGGGGCGCGCATGGTCATCGCTCGCCCCGGTGGTCACCGCGACCCCACGTACCTAGTCGAGCTGATTCGCCGTGGCGGGGTTACAACGCTGCATTTCGTGCCGTCGATGTTGGAACTTTTCGCGGACAGCGGCGAGGTCCTGCCTAATCACGTAGCCACAGTCTTCGCCTCGGGTGAGGCTTTGAGCCCGACATTGGCGAATGCCATCGCCGAGCGATCGGCGGCGCGGATCGTCAACCTCTACGGTCCAACTGAGGCTGCAATTGATGTCACCGAGTACGTGGTTGTACCGGGTGACGATGAGATCCCGATTGGTAAACCAGTGCCGAACACTGAGGTGCTGGTGCTCGATAATCACCTGCGCCAAGTACCTGTAGGAGTGGCTGGCGAACTGTACCTAGCGGGTGACCAGCTAGCTATCGGGTACATCACGAGGCCGGACCTGACAGCCGACCGGTTCGTCTCCAATCCGTACGGCGAGAGCGGGACGAGGATGTACCGCACGGGCGACCTGGTGAGCAGGCGTGCGGATGGAAACATCCTGTACCTCGGCCGAACCGACTTCCAGATTAAGATTCGGGGCCAGCGCGTTGAGCTCGGCGAAATCGAAGGGGTCTTGCGCGACAGTCCGGAGGTTGAGGCGGTCGTAGCGTTGGCCCGAACCGGACCGACCGGCGGGCCGATTGTGGTGGCATACGTGCGCCTGCGGTCGGAAACCGAGACGAGGCTTGAGGAGTTGAGTGCCCTATGTCGCCGCCAATTGCCTTCGCACATGGTGCCTGCTGCCATTGTTGTTGTTGACGAGTTTCCCGTCACGGACAATGGCAAACTCGATCGGAACGCCCTGCCAGAACCCTCGCTGACATCCAGTCGGGCAGAATACGTCGCCCCGCGGAATGCTGCCGAACATGCGTTGGCTGACCTTGTGTCGACGCTGCTGGGTTTGAATGAGACTCCGAGTGTGGTCGAGAACTTGTTCGCGCTCGGGGGTGATTCACTGTCGGCAGCACGACTGGTCTCCCGCGCGCGGCGTGAACTCGACATGAATTTCGGGCTTACCGAGATCTTCGATGGTGCAACACTCGCAGATCTGGCGAACCAATCTCGTGACGACTCGATCGCCAGTGGCTTATTCGGGGACGCGATCGACGGAATTCGCCCCGCGCAGATTCCCCTTTCCCCTTCGCAATCGCGGCTTTGGTTGGTCAACCGGATCGACCCGGATTCGGCGACCTACAACATGGCCGGCACGGTGACCTTCGAGAGTTCGATTGAGGTCGACGTCTTGCGCGCCGCGCTCCGAGATGTCATCGGTCGACACGAGCCATTGCGGACGACATTCCCCGCAGTCAACGGAGTGCCCGCGCAGCAGATTCTCCCCGTCGAGAGTATCGGGATTGAAGACTTAGTGAGCGTGCGCGAGGTCCCGTCCGATGGCCTCGACCGGGCACTGGTCGCTGAAGCATCACGAGGTTTCGATCTGACCACGGATCTGCCGATTCGGGCGACGGTCTTTTGTTCTGGTGACGCGTCGGCCGACACCCTCTTGATCGTCTTGCATCATATTGCCGGTGACGGGGCGTCGCTGGTACCGCTAACGCGCGATCTTTCGCTGGCATACGCCGCACGCGAGCAGGGACGGGCCGCGGAATGGCGTCCGCTCACCGGGCACTATGCGGACTACGCCATGGCGAGAAGGGCTGAGTTCGGTGACATCTCTGACCCCTCGTCGCGTGCATATCGCGACCTTGAGTTCTGGCGTGGCACGTTGCGGGGCTTGCCAGAACTCTTGGAGTTGCCGACGGATCGCCTGCGGCCACAAGTTGCCTCCGGACACGGAAATTACCGAACCCGGGTGCTTCCCCGCGATGTATCGAAGAGCGTGTTCGCACTCGCCGACCGCACCGGGTCGACGGGTTTCCTCGTCGCACATGCAGCCTTGGCCGTGGTGTTGGGGCGCATGGCGTCAACAGACGACGTCGCGATCGGGATTGCCGTTCACGGCCGGCAAGGTGCACCGGAACTCGATGACATGGTTGGCATGTTTGTCAACACCGTGGTGCTGCGCAGTCGGCTGGCCCACGGGTTGAGTGTGGCGGATTTTCTCATCGTCGGGCGACGCAGTTTCGGTGCGGCACTCGACCATTCCGAACTGCCCTTCGAAGACGTCGTCGCCGATGCGTCACCGCAGCGGTCGCTGGCGCACACACCGCTATTTCAGGTAGCGATGACGTGGCTGGACGACCCGATGAGCGACTCCGTAGCAGCGACGGCGCGACCTCTTCGACTCCCTGTCGCTAAGACTGACCTTGAAGTCGCGATCACCGTCCTGCCTGCTGAGGATGGTGACGACACACCCCAGATTGCTGTCGAGTTCGGCTACGCAACCGATCTGTTCGACGCCTCGACCATCGACCTGCTTGGCCAGTCTTTCGTGCGGGTGCTCGGCGAGATGGCCGCCAATGAGAACCGGTCGCTGGGCAGTTTGCAGCTGGAATCGGCGCTCCAGGAAGTCGTTCGGGGAGCCGAACCGGCGCAGTTAGCGACGATTCTGGAACGAGGTGCCATCGCCGCAAACCCAAAGTCAACCGCCATCACCTACGGTCGACAGTCGATCAGCTACGAAGTTCTCGGCCGCATTACCAATCAGTTGGCGCGGGTGCTCATTAATCGCGGGATCGGGCCGGGCGACGTCGTAGCGGTGGCAATCAGCCGCTCGGATAAGTCGGTTCTCGCGACACTTTCAGTGATCGCTGCGGGTGCGGCCTTCGTCCTGATCGATCCATTGCAGCCCAGAGCGCGGCAAACCGAAATGATCGTCGACTCGGGTGCGGTACTGGGCATTTGTGCTGAAGGCGCGACATTGGCCGAGGCACATGGATCGGTGCCGTGGCTGGATTTCGAGGGCCCCGAAATATCGGCCGCTTGGACTGAACTATCTGGAGCCAGGATCACAGATGCTGACCGTGTACGCCCGGTACAAATCGACGATGCTGCCTATTTGATCTTCACTTCGGGGTCGACAGGCCGTCCAAAGGCGACGGTGATCGGCCACCGCGGCCTCGCCAATTTTGCGGTAAATCTGCGCACTAATTTCCGAGCTGGACCGGGTGCGAGAGTCTTGCACGTGTCATCGCCGAGTTTTGACGCTTCAGTTCTTGAGCTAATGCTCGCGTTTTCGGCAGGTGCGGAACTGGTGGTGTCACCGGCTGACGTCTACGGCGGTGAAGCATTGACGGAGCTCATCGCGGAACGAAGGATCACGCACGCGCTGCTGACTCCAGCAGTGTTGGCAACAGTCGAACCGAAGGATGTTCCGTCGTTGACGACGGTACTTAGTGGCGGTGAAGCGATCCCAGAAGAGCTCGCTCGAGAGTGGGCGGGGCGCGGAAACGGCCAAATCTTTAACCTGTACGGGCCCACCGAAGCAACGGTGTGGGCTACCGCCGACGGCCCACTGGTGCCCGACGATCGTGTCACCATCGGATTGCCTCTGCCCGGTGTTCAGGCGCTCGTACTCGATTCGGCGTTGCTGCCCACTCCGATTGGAGTACCGGGTGATCTCTACCTCGCTGGGGATCAGCTGGGGCTCGGCTATTTGGGTCGCATGGCCCTGACCTCACGCAGCTTCGTGGCCAATCCATTCGCGACGGGCAAACGGATGTATCAGACGGGCGATCGTGTCACTCGCCTCCACGACGGTCGGCTCGTCTACAACGGGCGGATCGACTTCCAATTGAAGATCCGCGGTTTGCGTATCGAGCCGGGCGAAGTCGATGCAGTCATCGCTGCGCATCCCGAGGTCGATTCCGCAGTGAGCCTAGGAGTGCCCGGACGCGACGGCCAACTTGTCCTCGCCACGTACGTTTCGCTCCGACGAGGGGCCGATGCTGATGCGGATCGGTTGATGCAGTTTGCCCGCGCCAAGCTACCGAAGTACATGACACCCCAGGCGATTACGGTCCTGGATTCGTTGCCGGTGACTTCGGTCGGAAAAATCGATCGAAGGGCGCTGCCGCCGATAGATCTATCTTCGGATGTCGAGATCGTCGCGCCACGCAATGCCACCGAGTCCGTGGTTGCGGGCCTAATGGCGCAGATCCTGGGACTAGCTGAGATCAGCGTGACCGACAGTTTCTTCGAAATCGGGGGCAACTCCCTTTCCGCGACCAAACTGGTGTCGAGGCTGTCCGCGGTACTCGATCGACACGTGTCCGTGCGGGATGTTTTCCAAGCCCCGTCGCCAGCAGAGTTGGCTGCTGCCGTGGACTCGCTGCCGATGCTGAACGAGGACGGATCCACTTCCCCGATTGCCCCACTAACCGATGAGCGTCGTGCACAGGATCTGCCGGTCTCGTCGGCGCAACGAGGGATGTGGCTGTTAAACCAGGCCGATCCGGATTCTGCGGCGTACAACATCGGCTTGATATTTGATATTCGGGGCAACCTTCAGGTGGAGGCGTTGCGTGCCGCCGTCGCCGATCTCGTTGTGCGGCACGAGGCACTACGCACGGTGTATCCGAGCGTCGATGGTCTGCCCGTCCAGCGAATCATGTCACCGGAGGAAGCACTGCGCACTGTTCAGTTGCGGGTGGCCGACGATGTCGAAAACGTCGCGGAGACGGTCAACGGCCTCGCTTCTCGGGGCTTTACTCTGGCCGATCAACCACCGGTGCGACTGGACTTGTTGCCGGTAGTCACGAAGGACAGCGGAGGCGAGGCCGATTTCGTCCTCGCGTTCGTCGTCCATCACATTGCCGCAGATGGTGCGTCAATGGCACCGCTGGCTCGCGACCTCATGACTGCTTACGCCGCTAGAGCCGCGGGCGACAGGCCGACGTGGCTGCCGCTACCAATTCAATACGTCGACTATGCGGTTTGGCATGCCAACCGATTGGCGACGACGGACGCTGGTGGTCGCACCCGTCAGGAAGCAGAACTTGAGTATTGGCACGAACGGCTTTCGGATGCGCCCGAAGTCCTCGGTATTCCGGCTGACCGTCGGCGGCCCAAATCGCCGACGTTCACTGGCGGTCAGGTACCGGTCCACATCCCGGCGTCGCTCGCGACAGGAATTGACGCGATTGCCAGACGCGACGGTTCCACGATGTTCATGGTGCTGCATGCGGCTTTCGCGATATTGCTGCACCGCATAACCGGTCAGGAACAAATCGTGATCGGCACGCCCCACGCCGGACGCAGTGAACACGTCCTCGACGACGTCGTTGGAATGTTCGTTAATTCGGTTCCGCTTCACACTCGAGTGCGGCCGGACGACACCCTCGGTGAACTGCTGCGCAAGGTTCATTCCGACGACCTCAGCGACATGGCGCATTCCGATGTGCCATTCGAGGCGATCGTTGGACGAGTGGTCGGACGTCCGGCAGCATCACACAATCCGATTTTCCAGGTGATGTTCTCATTCCAGAATTTCGTGATTCCCGATCTGGAACTTGCGGATCTGCGGATCGTCGGCCGGGATCCGGAGGAGGTTGCGGCACAAGTCGACCTGCAATTGACGCTGCGGCCTCAAAGCGACTCGACAGGCAACTTGGAAGGGCGGTTCTCCTACGCGGTCGATCTGTTTGATCGCGACCGGGTCGAGAAGCTCGCCCAGCGCTACCTACGAGTCCTCGAGGCATTGGTGGCCGATGACTCGCTGGCGGTCGGGGATGTGGACATCCGCCTCGACGATGAACGCGACATCGCCGACGTCGTCGACGTAGAACCCGTCATGCTGTCGCTCCCCGAATTGATTTCACGGGCGACCGAAATTGCGCCGGGCACTGCCGCAGCATCTGATTCGGGAAACGCTCTGACCTTTGAGCAGATTCACGCGTCGCTGACCGCGATGGCAGCAGTCGTCGGCGACACAGACTCGGCATTGACGATGGTGCTGATGAGTTCCTTGCCTTCTCTCGCGGCCGCCGGTGCCGAGGCATTTGCCGCAATTCTCGAGCAGATCCGGACAAACGCCGAAACTGTTTTGGGCCTGGGATTGCGGGGAACTGATGGGGGTGGTCTTTCGGTAACGGGGATCCCCTGAGTTGAGATAGTCCTTGGGGGAGGAGTAGTCGCTGCGGGGTGCGCTAGCCAACTGGGTAAGTACAAGCACGACCGTCAAAGTCGTGCGGAAGGCGGTGAACGTCAGTGTCGGCTGATTCGATAGCAGCAACCTTGCGGCAGGGCTGGGGCCTTCGGCCATCGACTCCGCACCTGGTCGCGGTGGGGGCTGCGATCGACGCCACGGCGGTTGCGTTCGAATCAGGTGCCGGCCCTGTCAGCTTCGGCACGCTGAACGCGCAAGTCTCTGCGACAGCGCAGATCTTCCAGGCGCAGGGGCTCGATCCAGAGGCAGCAGTAGGTGCTGCGGCCGCCGCTGCTCTCGGGACTGTTGGCGGGCCGGACGCGGTCGCCGCCGCCGTGCAGAATGCAGTCGCGACAATCCGTGAGCGGGCGAGCGTGCTCGCAGGCACCAGGGAATGGGCCTCACTTCCCGGTATCTTCCGCTCCATCGCTCGCACGAACGCGGATGGTGTGGCAGTCTCCGACGCAACCGGTCACGAGCTGACATATCGAGAACTCGATCGCCAATCCGACGCGGTGGCACTCGGTCTCACCGCGCGCGGGGTCGGGTTTGAAGACGTTATCGGCTTGGCGTTGGGTAGGACTGTCGACGTGCTTGTCGCAATCCTGGGCGTACTCAAATCAGGTGCGGCGTACCTGCCGTTGGACACGGCTCACCCCGAAGACCGGCTCGGATTCGTCGTCGAAGATGCCAGACCCGTCCTGGTGATCGTCGAACCCGAAGACGTCGAAAAGCTGGGGTTCCTCGATGTCGAGCGGGTGACCCTTGATGAGCTGGCATTCAGTTCAGGTGTTCAGCCGGGATCGGAGCTTCCCGCGACAATCGATCCGTCGTGCGCGGCGTATCTGATCTACACCTCGGGGTCGACGGGACGCCCGAAGGGCGTGGTCGTTGAGCACCGCAACGTTGTCGCGTTGATGAAGGCTGCGGACGAGAAGTACGACTTTGGCGACACAGATGTCTGGACCATGTTCCATTCGTACGCCTTCGACGTCTCGGTTTTCGAGATGTGGGGTGCCCTGCTGTTCGGCGGGAGGCTGGTGGTGGTGGATTTTCTTACCACGCGCAGCCCCGACGATTTCGCGGCGCTAATCATCAATGAACAAGCCACGGTCATCTCGCAGACACCTTCCGCGTACTACCAGCTTGCCGCTGCTGTCAGGCCAGGCTCGCGGGATTTCTCGGCGTCAGTGCGATACATGATCTTTGCCGGTGAAGCACTTGACTTTGAACAAGTACGTCGTTGGTATTCCGACCGTGCCGCGACTTCCGGTGGCGATGGTCCTGTTCTAGTCAATATGTACGGAATCACGGAGACCACTGTCCACTCAACCTTTCGGGCGCTTGACTCGGAATTGGTGGCAGCGACAGCGGCATCCGATGTGGGCGTGGGACTTCCGGGGCTGTCGCTTTATCTGCTCGACGCGAGGCTTAAGCCGGTACCGGAGGGCGTTCCCGGCGAAATTTATATCGGTGGCAGCCAGGTCACTCGCGGGTATTTGGGGCGCTTCGACCTCAGCGCGGGGCGCTTTGTCGCCGACCCGTTTGCTGGCAATGGCACACGGATGTATCGCAGCGGAGATCTCGGAGTGTGGCGATCGGGAAATCTCGAATATCTGGGTCGTGGCGATGCACAGGTCAAGTTGCGAGGCTTCCGTATCGAGTTGGGGGAGGTCGAGGCTGCACTCCTGAACGCCGAAGGTGTGGCCGCCGCCGCGGTCGCAGTGAAGACTCGCCGTGGCGGGGACGAGCTTTCCGAAGCGGACGGTCTCGGACGAGACTTACTTGTCGGTTACGTGGTCCCAGCGGTCCGAGCCGATGATCTTGAACCGGCCGAGATTCGACGTCTCGCAGGTGAGCATGTTCCCAGCTATATGGTTCCCGACGCCATTGTCGTGCTGGATCAGTTGCCCCTCACGGTTAACGGCAAGCTCGATCGGCGGGCACTTCCGGAACCGGTCCTGACGAGTAGCAGTGAGTACGCAGCACCGGAGGGGGAAATCGAGGTCGTAGTCGCTAAGATTTTCGCGGCGGTCTTGGGTGTCGACGATCCGAGCGTCACCGCGTCGATGTTTGACCTCGGTGGAAATTCCCTAGCGGCGACACAGGTGGCGGCTCGTGCGTCCCGAGCGCTCGGTGTCCGAGTCGGGGTCCGAGATATTTTTGATAATCCCTCGATTCGTGAACTTTGTGCAGTACTGGCCCTACGCGGCCAGGACGATGGCCCGCAACTGGAGCCCCGAGCCATCGATGACAGCCCAATCCCACTGGCATTGGAACAGCGCCGGATGTGGTTCCTCGCTGAGTTTGAACCGGGAAGCCCGGCCTACAATGTTCCGCTGGTGCTGCGACTGCGCGGCGATGTCGATGTTGCCGCGCTGGACCAAGCGATGCAGGACGTTATTGGACGTCACGAATCGCTACGCACGCGATTCGTCGCTTCCGACGGGGTGCCGGAGCAGGTTATTGCTGGCGTCGATGACCCCGCGCACGGTGCGGACGTACAGATCTTGCCACCGCTGTCTGTCGCGGCGGACCGTGTCGACGCTGAATTAAACCGCGTTCTCGGACAGGGTTTCGATCTGAGCCGCAGAGCACCGTTGTCGGCCACACTTCTCAGGGTCGAAGACAAGGGCGGACCGAACGCGCCGGAAGATTCCGAATTCCTCTTTATTCTGGTCGCGCATCACATCATCGTCGACGGTGCTTCCTTAACCCCACTGGCCCGTGACCTAATGACGGCATACGCTGCCCGAAGTACAGGCGTAGCACCATCGTGGGCCGCCCTGCCAATCCAGTACGCCGACTATTCAAGTTGGCAGCATCGGTCAATCGGCGATCCATCCGATCCGAGTTCCCTGGCGGGGCGCCAACTGGAGTTCTGGCGTGACCGACTTAAAGGCGCGGACGAGGTCCTTGCGCTGCCTTCCGATCGCCCCCGGCCCGGCACCCAGAGCCACAGGGCGCAAGCCGTCACCTTCGATATTGACCCAGAACTGGGCTCAAGGTTGGAGGTGGCTGCCCGAGTACACAACACATCGTTGTTTATGGTGTTGCACGCACTGTGGGCAGTGACACTGTCCAGGCTTTCGGGGAGTCAGGACATCACCGTTGGCACTCCGTTTGGCGGGCGTGGTGACACCGCGCTCGACGACCTCATCGGAATGTTCGTCAACACAGTTGTGCTGCGCACGGAGATTAATCCCGCGGATACCTTGACAGAACTTCTCGACAACGTCCGGGCGGCCGACCTGTCCGCTTTTGGACACGCCGACGTGCCCTTCGACTTGATCGTCGAGGATCTCAATCCTGTTCGCAGCACGGCGCACTCACCATTCTTCCAGGTCCTGCTGGTTCTACAGGACACCAGAAACGCTGACATCAAACTCCCCGGGATGAGCGTGGAACGGATTGAGCAGTACCGCGAACTCACCGATCATGACCTGGCGATCACCTTCCTCCAGAGCGATAGCGCCGCCAACGACGGGGTGTCGCTGACCGGTGTTGTTGAATTCGCGACCGATCTCTTTGACAGCGCAACCGTCACCGGATTTGTCGAGACGTTCGAGCGGGTGGCACGAACCTTGCTCGCTGACGACTCACTGCCAGTCGGGGATGTCCGGGTAGTTAACGACAAGGTCGAGTCGGAGGCTTTGCGCGCCGCAACAGGAGCGCGGGTCGATCTCACACCGGAACTGGTCGGGGATTGTTTGGCGCGGCAGGTGGCGGAAACACCGGATGCCGTGGCCTTGATGTTTGAAGGCCGGGAAGTCCGCTATCACGAACTTGGCGCGCGGGTAGCGTTGCTCGCGCGGGCGTTGATCGCGGCGGGTGTCGGGCCGGAGACTGCAGTCGCAGTGGTAATTCCTCGGTCGATCGAACTGGTCGTCGCGATACACGCGATCGTCACGGCGGGCGGCCAGTATGTGCCGATCGATGAAGACACGCCATCCGACCGCGTGCAATACATGGCGGAGACGGCCGGCGTAGCAGCCGCGGTGTTCGCTGCCGATTCCAATGTCGCCGGAGTTGTGCGGGGAGTGCTGGCAGCGACCGGCGGTGTCAGCATCCTAGAGGTTGATGCCGAGGCCGACATTCCCAGCCGGAATATCCCTGCGGTAGCCGCAGACGAACTTAACGGAGTGCTGACGCCGGACTCGGCGATCTACACACTATTCACTTCCGGCTCCACTGGTAAGCCCAAGGGAGTCACGCTGTCGCACGCTGCGGTCGTGAATCGACTGCGCTGGGGCCTGGACACTTTGCCCGGTGATCGGGTGGTGCTTAAGACGCCGTTTACATTCGACTGTTCGGTGCCCGAACTCTTCGCGCCATTTCTGTCGGGCGCCTGCGTCGTGATCGCGCGTCCCGGCGGTCACCTAGAACCGCTGTATTTGGCCGACCTGGTGATGCGATCGGGTGCGACGATGATCCACTTCGTACCGTCGGTCTTGTCGGTGTTTGTCGATGTCCTCGGTCCGGATCGGTTGGCGAAGCTGGATGGGCTGCGCATCGTCTCGACGACCGGCGAAGCGTTGCCTCCGACCTTGGCCGCTCAGGTCCGCGCCGCATTGCCGCAGGCGGTGCTTTATAACCTGTACGGTCCCACGGAAGCCGCCGTCGAAATCACTTATCACCAGGTGGAGTTCTCAGGTGAGGACGCGCGGGCATTGCCCTTGACGGTTCCGATCGGTCTGCCGATGTGGAATTCGACGGCCTACGTTCTTGACAGTCGCCTTCACATCACCCCTCCGGGAGTGGTGGGCGAACTGTATCTCGGTGGAGTTCAATTGGCTCGCGGCTATGCGGCGCGGGCAGATCTGACGGCTGAGCGGTTTGTCGCTGATCCGTTCGGAGAACCGGGCGCGAGACTCTACCGCACCGGCGACCTTGTACGATCTCGCGAAAGCGGCGAACTCGAGTACTTGGGGCGCGCCGACTTCCAGGTGAAACTCCACGGCCAGCGAATCGAGTTGGGCGAGATCGAATCCGTCCTCACCAGCATTGATGACGTGATGCATGCGGCAGTTACTGTCGCCACCGCGCCGGGCGGCGGGCAACACCTGGTTGCCTACCTCGCACCCATCCCCGAACATTTGCTCGACGTCAACGCTGTGCGCGCGACTGCCGAACGCGAACTTCCCGAGTACATGGTTCCGACCGTGTGGAGTGAAATCGAATCCATCCCGATGAACTCGGCGGGAAAGCTCGACCGCAAAGCACTGCCCGAGCCAGTGTTCACCACCGAGGAATTTGTCCCTGCCGTCGGCGTAACCGAACACGCAATCGCGCGGGTATTTGCTGACGTCCTCGGCATTCCTGAAGTGTCCGCGACCGCATCGTTCTTCGATATTGGGGGCGACTCGCTATCAGCGACGCGTGTCATCGCGCGAATCGGTGATGCGTTGGAATCAGACATACCGATCAGGGACCTCTTCGATGCCCCGTCGCCTCGTGAACTGGCGGTGCGCGTCGGGCCTCGGACAGCAGCGAACGTACTGGAACGGCGCGATCATGGAGATCGCCCCCACCTGTCGCCAGCGCAGCAGCGACTCTGGTTCATCAACCAGTTCGACACCGATTCGACGGCTTATCACATCCCGATGGTGTTGCAATTTGACGGGGAACTGAACGTTGACGCACTCCGCGATGCGTTGACCGACGTGGTCGAGCGACACGAGATCCTACGTACGGTTTTCCCCGTAGATCCGGATGGCGACGGGCACCCCCACCAGCGCGTCATCCCTCCCACTGAGGCTGTTCGCTCGTTGAATTGGGGCGTGTTTTCCTCCGAAGCAGGAGCGCGGGCAGCGGGAATGGCGGGCTTCGACGTCACTACCGATCTACCACTCAGGGTGGCTTTGGCGACCGACGGAGTTTCCAAGCACACGTTGCTCGTGGTGGTGCACCACATTGCATTTGATGGTCAGTCGGTGCCACTTTTTGCCCGTGACCTCCTGGTGGCCTACACGGCGCGCTCGGCGGGGACCGCACCCAACCTTGAGCCCCTGCCAGTGCAGTACACGGACTTTGCCGCGTGGCAACGCGACTTCTTGGGCGATCCTGCCTCTGACGAGTCCGCTGCAGCTCAGCAAGCGAGCTACTGGCGGGGCGCGCTGGCAGGTGCCCCTGAACTGCTCGCGCTACCGACCGACCGTCCGCGTCCCGCGGTCTTCGACCCGTCCGGCGGGCAACTGCCAATCGACGTGCCCGCAGCGACCGTCGAGGGCGTCCTTGACCTAGCTGCCCGCCGCGGAGCGACCCCATTCATGGTGGTCCATCTGGCGTTGGCAGTGACCTTGGGTCGGCTTGGCTCGACCGACGATGTCAGTATCGGCGCTGCGGTCGCCGGTCGCGGTCGCCCCGAGCTAGACGACATGATCGGTATGTTCGTCAACACCGTCGTCCTGCGTACCAAGATCGGATTGGGACAGCCCGCAACCGCGGCGCTAGATGCTATTCGCGCGTCGGACATCGAAGCATTTGGACAAGCTGACCTGCCCTTCGAGCAATTGGTGGACTTGCTGGCACCGGACCGTTCGACGGCCTATGCGCCGCTGTTCCAAGTGGGCATGACATACCAGCGTCGTGACGGCGACGCCAGTTTCGACGGCCAGGAGTACGTAGTCGGGGATTTGCGAGTGCGTGGAGACGACCTGTCCACCAGTACTGCGCGTTTCGATCTGGAATTCGGTCTCGTAGAGCGCCGGACCGCAGCAGGCAGTGTCGGGCTGACCGGACACATGAGCTATGCGACCGCTCTGTTCGATGAATCGACGGCTCAGCGGTTCCGAGATACTTTCCTGAGGGTGCTCGAAGCGATCGCATCGGATGCGGACGGTCGAGTTGGTGATATTGATCTGCTGGGCCCGGTTGCCCGCCGAGAGTTGGTTCCAGCGCGAGGTCCGTCAGTGGCACGGCCCTCCACCCTGATAGATATTCTCGCTGACCGGCGGCTGGCACCGAGTATCCCGGTAATTATCGATGAGCACGGTGAAGTCGACGGTCTGGCTTTTGAGGCGGCGACAAACAGGCTGGCGCGGTGGCTCATTGCCGACGGAGTGGGGCCCGGCGACGTCGTCGCCATCAGGGTGCCCCGTTCTCGAGAATCGGTGATCGCGGTGTGGTCAGTGATTAAGACCGGCGCGGCGTACTTGCCGATCGACCCCCGGCTTCCGGCTGATCGGATGCGGTACATGCTCGCTGATTCCGGGACTCGGATTGGGCTGACTCTCTCGGAGGTTGGTGATGCGGCGGGGGCTGTCCACGAGTCCGACGAAGAGATTTCGACCAGGTGGACGGTCTTAGACGATCCGCTCATCGCAGCGCAGATGGCAGAGTTGTCACCCGACTCGATCGCAGTGGACGAGTTGGTGCGTCCACCCCACGTGGATGATGCCGCGTATGTCATCTATACCTCGGGTTCGACCGGTCGACCCAAAGCCGTCGTGGTGCCTCAACGAGGGCTTGCCGCGCTGATCGAGGCGCAGGGCAATTTGACCCGTGGCGACGTGGATGCTCGTGTTCTTCACGTCGCTTCACCAAGCTTCGACGCGGCCTTCTTCGAGATGATCTGGGCTCGGGCCCAACAGGTGCCGCTGGTGGTGTCGCCTTCGGACGTTTATGGCGGCCCCGACCTCGGCGATCTCATTGACCGTCATCGTGTGAGCGATGCAGTGATTACTCCCACCGCGTTGGCGACAGTTCCAACCACAAACGGAGGATCGCTTCGTCGCTTGACGACTGCGGGTGAAGCCTGCCCGCCAGACCTTGTTGACCGCTGGGCCACCGGCGGCCGCCAGATGTTCAACCTGTACGGACCAACAGAGACTTCGGTGTGGGCGACCTACTCTCAGATGCGGCCGGGTTGTGCAGTGACCATTGGTCGCCCTATCAACGACGTGGCGGTGCTGGTTCTGGACGCTCGACTGCAGCCCGTACCGGTCGGCGTCGTCGGCGAACTCTACGTGACTGCTGATGGGCTTGCGCGCGGGTACCTTCTGCGCCCCGACCTCACTGCTGAACGCTTCGTCGCGGATCCCTATGGTGAGCCAGGTGCCCGGATGTATCGCACCGGGGATTTGGTTCGTTGGGGGACAGATGGAGACCTAGAGTTCGCGGGGCGCACGGATTTCCAGGTCAAGGTACGTGGGCAGCGGGTTGAACTTGCCGAGGTTGATGCGGCGTTGATCGCGTGCCACGGCGTAGCCCAAGCAGTAACTGTCGGCGTTCCGGGGCCTGCCGGCCGCGCACTCCTCGTCTCCTATGTCGTCGCCGAATCAGCTGATGGTGCAGTTGGTGAACTGGACGTCGAGTCCATTGACCGTCGCCTTCGAGAACTACTGGCGGACTACATGGTTCCGTCTGCGATCGTCATCTTGGAGGAATTGCCGCGCACCTCGATGGGCAAGCTTGACCGGCGAGCATTGCCACTGCCGGAGTTGTCCGGGCACAGCGAGTTCGTTGAACCGCTCGCCGGAGACGAAGCACGTATCGCCGAAATCGTTGCCTCGTTGCTTGGCGTGCCAAAGATTTCTGCGACCGACTCGTTCTTTGAACTCGGCGGCGATTCAATCATGTCGATTTCGTTGTCATCGGCGCTGCGTGCTAGCGGATTCGATTTGAGGCCTCGCGATATCTTTGAGTACCGGACGGCTCGCGGACTAGCTCAGGCAAACCGGCTGATCGTGCACGATGTTCTAGCCGAACTACCGGGCGGCGGTGTCGGTGAGGTGCCAATGACGCCGGTCATGAAGTGGTTGATGAGGCGCAGCCCGCAACTGGCGGATCTTGCGGACTACTCGCAGGCTGCGATTCTCGAACTCCCAGCGAACGCGGACTCTGACCTTGTCGGCAGGGTGATTTCAGCGGTCGTTGAGAACCACCCAATGTTGACCGCGACGCTCCACGATGTGGAAGGGGAGCAAATTCTTACGGCGGGCGCAGCCGACTTCGACTGCAGCGCGTCCCTCCGCTTCGGAGCCACCGATACCTTCTCAGGGCATCGAGAAGCCTTGGCATTGCTCGATCCCGCTGTCGGGGCGATGTTTGCCGCGGTGACGGTGCCAAACGAGAATCGCATCGTCGTGGTCGCGCATCACCTCGCGTGCGACACCGTGTCTTGGTCGGTCATAGTTGCCGACTTGGCCACCGCCTGGGCGCAGGCGACTGCAGGCACCGAACTCGCCCTCGCGCCAGAAGTCACCACAGCGCGTCGGTGGGCAACGGTTCTCCAAGAGCAGGCCGTATTGCGTATGGACGAGGCGGAGCTGTGGGAGCAACGGGCGCGCTCAGCGAACCGCTCCTTGTTGCGCCGACGAATCGACCCCGCTATCGATCGAGAACGCGATGCCCGAACCCTCGCGATCAGACTCGATTCGAACGTCGCGCGGGCACTCGCCGATACCGTACCCGCAGCCTTCGGCGGCACGGTCCAGGATGCGCTGGTTGCCACTTTGGGCCGCGCGGTTGCCCTATGGGGACGGTCAATCGGTGGGAAGCGCAATGTAGATGGAGTGCCGATCCTTCTCGAGGGCCACGGACGCGCCGAGCACGTTGCCCCCGGTGCCGATCTGGGGCGGACGGTCGGCTGGTTTACCGCGGTTTCAGCGGTGCGTGTTCCGTCGAGCGATCTCGAGCCGGAATCGCTTGTCAGCACGATTAAGGCAGTCAAGGAGCAAATTGCCTCGGCTCCCGACCAAGGCATCGGCTTCGGGGCACTGTGGCTGGACGAGTCGACAATGCAGCGCTCCGTGCCGAGTGCGGAGACCCGGGCGCTGCCTGAGATCGTATTCAATTTCCTGGGTGTGCGCCGCGCGCCCGACGCAGATGCTGGAGAACCGCTTCCGCCTTTTAGTCCGGTCACCGAGTCTGAGCGTTTGCCGGGGTCATTGAGCGGCGGCCTCGTACCTGCGGCTGCCCTGGCCGCCAATCTCTCGGTCCATATCGTGGGCGAATCGTATGCTCTGGAAGGTGAGCTGACCTATATTCCAGGGGCAGTCAGCGCGGAGGACGCCGAAACGATCGCGCAGCTTTGGATGCGTGAACTGACAAGCACTGCTGAGCAAGTCTCATCTGGAGTCGCTGTCGGAAGGACCCCCTCCGACATCACCGGGGTCGAGCTATCCCAGCGCGAACTGGACATTCTCGACAACGCATATCCGCGGTGGGATATCTGGCCCCTCACACCCCTGCAAGCCGGATTGCTTTTCGAGTCCGAACTCGCAACAACATCTGACCAGGACTCCGATGCCGACCCGATAGATTTTTACCTCTCGCAAGTTCGGATCGACCTCGAAGGCGCCGTTGACGGCGTACGCCTTCGTGCCGCTGCGGAAACGGTGCTGGCTAATCGCGCCCTGCTTCGCGCCGCGTTTGTTCGCACTGAGCTCGGGACTTCGGTTGCCGTCATCTCGCCCGAAGCTCGCCTTAGCTGGAGAGAGGTAGACCTGCGGACGCTCGATGACGCCACCGCAGCGCGCAAGGTACGCGAAGTCGCGGACCTGACCGCTGCCGAAGCGTTCGATCTGCGCGAGCCTGGCGCGATCCGCTTCGTGCTCATTCAAACGACGGCGGGCGCGACGCTCGTTGTGACCAACCACCACATCATTCTCGACGGCTGGTCGGGACCAATCTTGTTGGCCGAACTATTTGCCGCATACGCCGGAGCCGATGTCGCGCAACTACGGCGCGGCGTTGACTTTGATAGCTACTTGTCGTGGCTAAGCCAACAAGATCGTGATGCCGGAGTGCGTGCCTGGCAGAAGGCGCTTGACGGATTCGAGGAGCCGACGCTGGTCGCGGCTGGGCAGCGCGGAGCCGGCAAGCAGGCTTCTATCGATCACACAATCGTCTTGCTGCCGGATGAGTTCGCCGGGCTGGAACAACTCGCTCGGACGAGTGGGAGCACCGTCGCGACCATTCTGCAGTTGGCGTGGGCGGTCGTTCTCGGTCGCTATACCGGACAGCGGTCGGTCACGTTCGGCGAGACAGTTTCCGGCCGCACCCCGGAGGTCGAGGGGATCGACGAAATGGTCGGCCTCTTTATCAACACGATCCCGGTGATGGTCGACATTGACGACCGTGCTTCGGTGACCGATGCGTTGGCAGCACTTGCGAAGCGAAAGCTCACGACCCTCGATCATCAGCACGTCGGCCTACCGGAGATCTCGGCTGCGCTGGACGAGCCTGTCTTGTTCGACACCCTGGTTGTCTACGAGTCGTATCCAGTCGACGCGGATTCGCTCGCGTCTGCGGGCGAGCTCGCCGGTTTGTCCGTGAAGTCCGTGGTGACTAATGACTCCACCCACTATCCGCTGAGCATCGCCGCTGCGAGCCGAGGTAGTGAACTTACTCTGACGGCAAAGTACCGGCCCGACCTCCTCCCCGCAGGCTTGGCCGAAGCCGCAGTCAACTCGATGCGGGTGGTCTTGGGCGAATTCGTCGAATCACCGGCCCAACTCATCGGGTCGTTGACAATCCTCGGCGAGGCCGATCGTGCGCGTTTGATGCCGGTCAAGTCACCGTCACTGGTTGAACCATCGACACTCGCTGACCTCCTGGCAAGCGTCGCAAGCCGGTGTCCGGATCGCGTCGCGGTAGTTGATGACCACGGCGCGGCGATGACTTACCGGGAACTCGACGAGGCTTCGAATCGCCTTGCCCGACAACTCATCAATCGCGGCGTGAAGCCCGAGCATGTAGTCGCGGTGGCGATGAATAGGTCGCTGGAACTGCATCTGTGCATTTGGGCGATTACGAAGGCTGGCGCAGCATTCCTGCCCGTCGACACTGAGTATCCCGCAGACCGGATTGCGTTCATGCTCGAAGATTCGAACGCGCGGCTCGGCTTCACTGCCAACTCGGACTTCAGTGCGCTCCCGCATCAAGCCACGAAATGGATTGACCTGCACGGTGTCGAGTTCAGGTCAGAGCTTTCGAGTTCTTCGCCGGCCCAGCTGAGCCGTGAAGAGATCGTTGGGCGGCGCTACCTCGATTCGATTGCTTACGTGATCTACACGTCGGGTTCGACGGGGAAGCCCAAGGGAGTTGCCGTCACCCATCGCGGCCTGTCGGATTTTTCCGCCTCGTATGTCGATCGCACGGGCGTCGTCGACGGTTCTGCCATGCTTTCGTTCGCCTCACCCAGTTTCGATGCCTCGTTACTTGAGATGCTGACCTCCTACCAGGTAGGTGGAACTCTCCACATCAGGCCGCAGTCGGTTGTCGGCGGCGTCGAGTTGGAGGACTTCCTCACCGAACGCCGGATCGCGAATGCATTCCTGACCCCACGCGTCGCAGAGACCCTTCGGCCAGAACGGACACCTCTTCGAATCCTGGCTGTCGGCGGTGAGAATGTGCCGCTCGATCTCATCAATACTTGGGCCGAGCGTGCGCACCTGCACAATGTTTACGGACCAACGGAAACGACCATTGTTGGCACGGGCAGCTCGGCAAAGCATCCCGGAAGCAAGATGGATATCGGCGGACCGTTTGGCGCTGTCGAGCTGGCCGTCCTTGACTCGCAGCTTGCCCCGGTGCCGATCGGTGCTGTCGGGGAACTGTACATCGCGGGGCCAGCTTTGGCTCGCGGCTACTTGCACCGCGCCGGACTGACTGCCGCGTCGTTCGTAGCGAGCACGTTCGGCAACCCCGGACGGCGGATGTACCGCACCGGCGACCTCGTTCGGTGGATCGAGGTTGCTGATGAAGGCCTTGTCCTCGAACACATGGGGCGCAGCGACTTCCAGGTGAAATTGCGCGGCCTGCGACTCGAACTCGGCGACATCGAGCACGTTCTCGACGGCCACCCCGGGGTTCAAACTTCTGCGGTAATCGCAGTAACCGACGACGGTCGAGTCTCGCATTTAAGCGGGTATGTGGTGGCGAAGGCCGGTATCGATCTCGGGATTGAGGAGCTGCGCGAGTACCTGTCGCAACGGCTACCCGGATACATGGTGCCCGCGGCCTTCCTGGTCTTGGACGCGATGCCATTGACCGCGTCGGGCAAACTTGACCGCACTGCACTCCCCGCGCTCACGGCCGATTTCGCTTCGGGGCGTGACTTCGTGGCACCTGAAGGCGAAGCAGAGGAACAGATCGCGGAGATCTATTCCGATCTGCTCGGCCTCGACAGGGTGAGTGCCGTTGAGAGCTTTTTCGAGGTCGGCGGTGATTCACTGTCCGCCACACGATTGGCAGCGAGGGTCGCCGCTGTCACGCACACCGATGTCACAGTGCGGGATGTGTTCGAAGCTCCGACAGTTCGTGCGCTCTTGCAGCGAATCGGGAACGCGTCCCGTTCGACGGCGTTCGGTGGGTCGGTTGTCGCAGTATCGCCGCGACCGGCTTTCATCCCGTTGTCCTTTGCTCAGCAGCGCATGTGGTTCATCAATCGATTCGACAGCCAATCGCCCGCATATAACGTGCCGCTAGCGCTTGCCCTGACTGGACCGCTCAACGTGGAGGCGCTTCGGGCTGCCGTAGGCGACGTGGTGGCGCGTCACGAGGTACTGCGTACAACATTCCCGGAGCAAGGTGGAGTTCCATACCAGGCGATCGCTGACGTCGCCGACATTGCAGATCGGCTCGATTGGCGAGTTGTTGACACCGCAGATGCCTTAGCTGCAGATGCTGCAGCAGGCTTCGATGTGACGACCGAATGGCCCGTCCGAGTCCGTCTGCAGTCAAGCGGACCTGCCGAGCACGTGCTCCTCGTCGTCCTGCACCATATTGCGTTTGATGGTGAATCGATGGCTCCATTCGTTCGGGACATGGTCGGCGCATATAGCGCGCGAGTTGCCGGTGCCTCGCCCAGTATCCTGCCTCCGTTAACCGTTCAGTTCGCTGATTACGCACTGTGGCAGCGGTCAAGTTTCGGTAGCTCAGACGATGCGGACTCCGAATTTAGTCGGCAACTTGCGTACTGGGCTCAGCAGTTGGCGGGACTTCCGGACGTCTTGCAACTGCCGACCGACCGATCGCGGCCGAACGTCTCAACTCAGCGGGGTGCCGCTCACCGATTCGAGATTCCCTCATCCGTCGCCGGGCAGATCCGCGGGATCGCGGCGGCGTCGGAATCCACCGAGTTCATGGTTCTGCACGCGGCCTTGTCGGTGCTCTTGGCACGGCTGTCATCGACCGATGATATTGCCGTTTCCACCCCGATCGCCGGACGCGGAGATCGAGTGCTCGATGATCTCGTTGGCATGTTCGTCAACACGCTGATACTGCGAGCTGAGATCGATACGCAGGAATCGTTCACGGAACTGCTGTCGCGTGTCCGAGAAATCGACCTGGCCGCCTATGCGCACGCCGATGTGCCGTTTGAGGTTGTTGTCGACGCCGTCGACCCAGTCCGTTCCGAATCGTTTGCGCCTCTCTCTCAGGTGGCACTCACGGTTGAGCGAAGCGTGGTAGCGGAGTTGGCTGGCACGGAGGTTGATGCCGGGACCGATGCTGGCGGAGCTGGCCTCCGAGTGACAGCGATCGAGCAGTCAGATGTGCCGGCAAAGGTCGATCTGATGTTCGCGGTGGCACCTGCGCGGGACGCTGATTGGGAGGCATCGATCGTCTACGCGACCGATCTCTTCGATGCGGCAACAATTGAACGGACCGCGCAGCGATTTGTTCAGCTTGTCGACCAGCTAACGAGCACGCCGGAAGCGGCAGTCGGCGATGCGGAGATTGTTCTTCCAACCGAAGGTCGGCGTCTGGCACTGTTGTCGGGCGCGACCAGTGCTCGCGCCGCGATGCGTGTATTCGACCAGCACCAGGTCGTTTCCGAAATGCTAACCGAGCATGCGCTAATGACTCCGGGAATGCCTGCCCTCACCTACGGCGACCGCACCTTGACCTACGGGGAGTTGCACCAGCGAGTTACGCTCGTTGCCCGCGCCTTGATTAGCGCTGGGATCGGACCGGAAGATGCAGTAGCGGTGGTATTGCCACGGTCGATCGAGTTGACCGTGGCCTTCCACGCGATTCTCGACGCAGGTGGACGGTACGTGCCGGTGGACCCGGCAGCGACAGTGGAGCGCTTCGAATACGTCGTGGAAACCGCTGGTGCGAAGGTGGTCATCACCGGTAGAGACGCGACGCTCCCCGGGAATTTGGGCGACGTCGAAGTATTGCGAATTGACGCCGATTCGCCGTTGCCCGAGCTTCCTGTGCCGCCGCTGGAGGCATCGGAGCGGCTCGGTCCAATTACGCCCGAGACCGCGGTGTATACGGTGTTTACGTCGGGGTCGACGGGCAAGCCAAAGGGTGTCACCGTCACCCACGGTTCCTTGCGGTCGATGATTGACGACGACTTTGCTCGGTTTGGATTTGGGCCGCGGGACTCGGTGCTGTCAGCGATGGCGACGACGTTTGATCCCTCAATCATTGACTTCCTCCGGCCGGTATCCGAAGGGGGACGTTCGGTCATCCTGCGCCCGGACGGGGAACGGGACCCGCTGTACCTGCTGTCACTGATCGGTGCCGAGCGCGTTACCAATGTCGTGTTGGTGCCATCGCTCCTCGCTGCGGTTCTCGACCTCGCGACAGATGAGCAACTAGCGGACTTCGCATCGGTGCGAACGCTCGCTGTTGGCGGTGAGGCGCTATCACCTGGGCTGGCGGCCGCAGTTCATAAGCGACTCCCGCATGTTCGACTATTTAACCTCTACGGTCCGACCGAAGTCACGATCTATTCGGCGGTCCACGTCGTCGTCGAATCTACCGGTGCGATTCCCTTGGGGCGACCAGTTCTGGACACGTCAGCCCACGTCCTCGACAGCCGCTTGCGGCCGGTACCCGTGGGAGTAGTTGGCGAGCTCTACCACGGCGGCGTCCGCGTGGCACGCGGCTATCAAGCCAGGTCAACGATCACTGCCGAGAGATTCATCGCTGATCCCTTCGGTGAGCCGGGGGCCAGAATGTATCGGACAGGTGACCTGGCGTGCTGGAACGAGGCCGGAGAACTCGAGTATTTCGGGCGCGCTGACTTCCAGGTCAAGCTACGCGGACAACGGATCGAGCTGGGCGAGATCGAATCGACGTTGGCACGTCACACCCACGTCGGGAACGCCGCCGCGGCCGTTGTTGACCTGCCTGCCGGCCAGCAACTCGTTGCCTATGTATCGGGCAGTTCGCTGGATCTCGATGAGCTGAAGGCATACGCCAGCGAGGTCCTACCGGCCTTCATGCGGCCCAGCGGTTGGATGCTCCTCGATGAGCTCCCCTTGAACGCTGCGGGGAAGATCGATCGTCGGGCCTTGCCCGCTCCAGATTTCGCTGTCGCGGAACTTGTCGCGCCGGCAACCGTCGCTGAACAGCTGATCGCCGACATCGTCGCCGAGATTGTGGGACTCGAGACCGTGTCGGTGACCGCATCCTTCTTCGAGATCGGGGGCAACTCGCTCAGCGCCGCTCGGGTCGCGGCGCGCGTCAGTGACACCTTCGATTCGGAGGTCCGAGTCCGGGACGTCTTCGAGTCGACGACCGTCCGCGAACTTGCCGCACTGCTCGATGGCACCGGCGAACACGACCGCGCGCGCCATCGGCTGCGAGCTGTCGTCCCACGCCCGGATGTATTGCCATTGACCTTCGCCCAGCAGCGGATGTGGTTCATAAACCAATTCGACACGACATCGAGCGCGTACAACATCCCGATCCTGCTGGCGCTCACCGGCGATCTTGACGAGGTGGCAATCGCCGGGGCCGTTGCCGATGTGGTCCGCAGGCACGAGGTCCTGCGAACTGTGTTTGTCGCCGACCCCGACGGGACGCCTCGGCAAGTCATCTCGCCCGTTGAACAGGTCGATCACCGACTTGCCTGGACGGTTACTGGTGACCCCGGGGAATTTCGACGGTTGCTGACTCTCGGCTTCGATGTCTCTGATGAGTGGCCGATACGAGCGGCCCTGCTCCGTGATGATTCTCTGACAGGCGAACGCGATTACACGCTCGCGATTGTGGTTCACCATATCGCCAGCGACGGTGAATCGCTGGGTCCGTTGATCGAAGCGCTCCTTGCCTCTTATGAAGCGCGTTCACGAGGGCAGTCTTCGATGCTGCAGCCAATGACTTTGCAAGTGGCCGACTATGCACTGTGGCAGCGGGAGACCCTCGGAACGGTTACCGATCCTGAATCGGTCGTCGGCAGGCAGTTGGCGTACTGGACACAGCAACTCAAGGGGCTACCCGCCGCCATCGCGCTACCCACCGACAGGCCGCGACCCGCGACTATAGATCCGCGCGGTGACGACTACGTATTCGCCATCGATGCCGAACTCGCTGCGGCGATTGAGCAGTTGGCTCGCGAGCATGGGATTACCGAGTTCATGGTGGTGCACGCCGCACTGAGCATTCTCGTGGCTCGATTGTCAGGTGAAACCGACATCGCAGTTGGTGCCGCAGTGGCCGGTCGCGGAGCCGCGGCAGTGGACCAGTTGATCGGAATGTTTGTCAACACAGTGGTCTTGCGCACACGGATTGATCCCAACGAGCCGTCGGCAAGTCTCCTTCGGTCAATTCGTGATGTCGACGTGGCAGCGTTCTCACAAGCCGATGTGCCGTTCGAAGAACTAGTCGATGTCTTGGCACCGGCGCGCAATCTTTCGATACCTCCGCTATTCCAAGTCGGGCTCACCTACCAGGCGAGCAACGGCAGTCGCGGTGCTGCCCTGGAGGCGCTGGAACTTGCCGACGTCACCGTGACCCCTCTCGATCCGCCCGACAAGACCGCCAAGGTCGATCTGTCACTCGGCTGGTCGCGGTCCCAACGTGCCGATGGCACATCGGATGTCACCGGCCTCTTCAACTACGCGACAGCCCTATTCGACGAGCAAACCGTCGCCTCATTCGCAGCGAGACTCGTCGTGATCTTGCGGGCCATCGTTGATCAGCCCACCCTTGCGGTCGGTGACATTAACCTCGCGATTGCCTCGGATCCGTTGCCGGTGCTCGGGAACGTCGCGATGTCGGCGCACCCCGAGACGGTGATCGAGTTGCTTGATCGGCGGCACCTCGACCTTGAATCGGTGGCGCTCCAATGCGAAGGCACCACCCTGACATACCGGGAGTTCGAAGCCCGGACCAACCAACTCGCACGGGAGTTGATTACGCGCGGTGCGGGGCCGGGACGAGTGATCGCACTCGGAATCAGTCGCAGCGTCGAATCAGTCTTGGCAGTGTGGTCCGTGGTGAAGACTGGTGCTGCTTACTTACCTGTTGATCCGGCGCTGGCCGACGATCGCGTCATGCACATGCTGCGCGATGCCGGTACCGACTTCGGCCTGACAACCGAAGCGGATCTGCCGCGACTCAATGTCGGCGAGTGGATTTCCATCGACGGCACCGAACTCGCCCAGCGATTGCCCGATCTGTCATCGGCGCCTTTGACCGCTGCTGATCGCCTGGGTGAGCCGACGCTCGATGACATTGCTTACTTGATCTATACATCCGGTTCTACTGGACTGCCCAAAGCCGTGGCGGTGTCGCACCGAGGCATTGCGAACGTTGTTGCAGCACAAACGGAAGTATTTGGTACGAAGCCTGACGGTCGGGTCCTGCACGTCGCGTCCCCGAGTTTTGATGCGGCGTTCTTCGAAATGATCTGGGCCTACGCGCGCGGTGCGGCGCTGATCGTCTCGCCAGCTTCGGTCTACGGCGGCGAAGATCTCGCGCGGGTCATCGCCGATGGAGCGGTGACCGAACTGGTGCTGACGCCGACGGTGTTGGCGACCATGGATCCCGACAGTTTGCCGTCGTTGCGTACCGTGACGGTGGCAGGTGAAGCATGTCCTCCAGAGCTCGCAGCTCGATGGTCGACTGGACATCGGATGGTTAACCTCTACGGACCGTCGGAGACAACGGTCTGGGCTACCGCGGGCCCAGTGCGCCGCGACGAAACGGTCACCATTGGCAGCCCGATCTCCGGCGTCACCGCAACCGTCCTCGACGCCAGACTCCATGCGGTACCTGTCGGGGTCGTCGGCGAGTTGTACCTTGCCGGTGATCAGCTTGCGCTGGGTTATCTGCACCGCAGTGGATTGACCGCGAGCAGATTTGTGGCAGCGCCACAGGGCGGGCCTGGCACCCGGATGTATGCCACCGGTGACCTCGTTCGTCGAACGAACACCGGTGATCTCGAATATGTGGGGCGCGCCGACTTCCAGGTAAAGATCAACGGACAGCGCGTAGAACTGGGGGAGATCGACGCGGCACTCACGGCGCAGGTAACTGTGAGCCAGGCGGTGACGGTTGATCGCCGATCTGCTGCCGGTCGAACGCTCCTCGTCAGTTACGTTGTGCCTGCGGCTGGCGAAAGTGTCGACACCGACGAACTCCTCGTCGCACTCAAACGCCGACTCCCGGGTTACATGGTGCCGTCGACAGTCGTCACACTTGAGGCATTGCCTACGACCACCCTCGGCAAGCTTGATCGGGACGGTCTCCCTGAACCGGTGGCTATTGAGACGACGAGCTTGGCGGTGGAACCAACCAACGAAACTGAGGCATCGATTGCCCGAGTCTTCGCCGGAGTTCTCGGGCAAGCCCGCGTCGGGGTAACCGACTCCTTCTTCACCATGGGCGGTGACTCGATTGCTTCGATCCAACTCGCATCGGCATTGCGGGCAGCAGGCCATCGGCTGAGCCCTCGCGACATCTTTGAGAACCCGACCGTCCGCGGCCTGGCGAGGTTAGCCGTCGACAGTGCAGTTGTGCTCGACGAGTACGCAGGTGGCGGCAAGGGCTTAGTGGCGCAGTTGCCGCCGATGGTCCGATGGATGATTGAGCGATCAGACAGTCCAGAAGACTTCGCCGATTTTTCGCAGGCCGTTGTACTGAATTTGCCTCCGGCCTTGACTGCCGATACTTTGCGTGCCCTGTTGGGTGAGCTCGCCGCAGTGCATCCCATGTTGGCCGCGACATTGGTCGAGCGCGACGGCGCGTGGGAACTAGTCGCCGGGAACGCCAGCGAGCCGCCGCATGTTCAGATCGACGACATTCGGATCGCTGACCGGCCGGAGAGTTGGAGTCGGGCGCTGTCTGACGCGCACCGTCGGGCGCTTAGGCACCTCGATCCGAGCACCGGGGTGGTCGTATCGGCCGTTGGCACCCGAAGCGATGCTGGTTCGGGGCGAATTGTCGTCGCAGTCCATCACATAGCGGTCGACATCGTCTCCTGGCAGACGATCCTGGGTGACCTAGCGACAGCTTGGGCTCAGCACTCGAGTGGCGAGCGGATTGACCTCGTAGCGGAGGGTACCTCCTTCCGGCGGTGGGCCGGTGTCCTTGGGGAGTGGGCCCAAGCTGCTGGCGACCAGGAGGAGTACTGGCGCAGCCAGTTGCCCGGCGAGCATTCAGTCCGCATTTTGGCAGGAAGTTTCGACCGCACTCGCGATCGTGAGTCGACCGTCGAATCGGTCGCCACGCTTGTGCCTGCCACCCTGACTGAACAGACACTCGGTGACGTGGTGGATGCATTCGGCGGGAGCGTTGAGGACCTGCTTGTGGCGAGCCTCGCCTCGGCTGTGCACCGACTGCACGGAGTTGTCGGGCAATCCTCGGTAAGCCTGCTGCTTGAAGGTCATGGCCGACAGGAACACCTGGTGCCCGGTGCCGACATCAGTCGCACCGTTGGTTGGTTTACGACGCTGGAACCGCTAGCAGTCGCGGTGTCGTCCGACCCTATCCGCACCGTGAAGGCCACGCGCGAGGCACGAGCGGCCCAACCCGACGGCGGCATAGCGTTTGGGCCGTTGCGATACCTTGGCGGAGAATCGAGCATCGCGACTTACCCGCTACCCGAAATTGGATTCAACTTCTCGGGTATCGGAACATCGACCGTCACGGGCGAGACGGGAGATTCGACGAAGGCGACACAGATCTATCCGATCGGTGGAGGTCCGGTCTTCCCGTCGACCAGAGGTGGCGCGATGGTGGCGCTCAACCCGGTCTCAATCAACGTCTCCGTGCAGCATTCCGAAGCTGGCCGGCAGTTCGACCTACACCTTGCAGCGCCCGCCGCAGTGCTCGATCGAACTGCGCTGTCGGAGTTGTCCGTAGCCTGGCAGGAGGAGTTGGCTCGGATCGCCGAACGCGTTGCTGACGTAGACGGTCGAGTTGGTCCCAGTCCGATGGATGTTCCGGGCGAGGATCTTGGACAGGACGAGATCGACGAGATTCTGCGGCGGTACCCAGATACGTCGCTGTGGCCATTGTCGCCACTGCAGCGCGGTCTGTTCTTCCAGTCCGAGATTGTTGGGGATGACACCGACGTTTATGTAACTCAGGCTGTGCTGCACCTGGCTGGAGCCGTCGACGAGTCGCGACTGGAGCGTGCGCTCAACGCGGTCGTCAACCGAAACGCAGCCCTGCGAGCGGCCTTTGTTCGCACCTCATCCGGTACTCCGGTGAGCGTGATCGCCGATCGACTCGACATCGGACTCGTGGTGGAGGACGTTCGCGAATCCACGGAACCGAACTCGGCTTTGACAGCATTGGTCGCCGACGAGAGGCATCGACGGTTTGATGTCGCGTCAGCTCCGCTGATTCGATTCATGTTGGTCCGTTTGCCAGGCAATGACGCCCGATTGGTGGTCACAAACCATCACTTGATTCTCGATGGCTGGTCCGGTCCCTTGCTACTGGGGGAGATTTACTCGGCGTATGGCACCGAGGATGCTCCAGCGGTCACAGCCGACGGCTACCACGACTTCCTGACCTGGCTGGGGCAGGCCGATCGAGAGGCTGACCTCAAGGCTTGGACCACTGCCTTGGCAGGCGTCGAAGGGCCGACTCTCGTTGGCACGGGCGAGGTGAATTCACCTGCTGAAGAATCGCGCGAGATCCGGGCGGAATTGGACGAGGTGACCGGGGCGAGGCTGCACGAGGTGGGCCGCACACTCGGCGTTACGACGTCGACCCTGCTGCAATTGGGGTGGGCGATCCTGCTCTCGCGCTTGACTGGATCCGAGACAGTCGTGTTCGGCGAAACGGTCTCGGGTCGTCCCGCCGAGATCGCCAGTGCGGCGACGACCATCGGCCTCTTCATTAATACTTTGCCCTCACCGGTGACGGTCAGGAAGGACACCACGGTCAGGGATGCGGCGATCGCATTGCAGAGTGCAAAGACCGGGTTGCTCGGGCACCAGCATGTCGGTTTGGCTTCGATTTTCGAAGCGACCGGGCATCCATCGCTCTTCGACACATTGTTCGTATACGAGTCGTACCCACTCAATCCCGCGCAGTTCGCGAGCACCGAGAATGGGCACGGCGACGGTCTCCAGATCACCGGCCTGGACGCCGCAGACGCGACACACTACCCGCTGACCCTATCCACGGCACCCCATCCCGGGGACGGCCAAGCGATCTCCCTGACCCTGAAGTACCTCTCCGGACAGATCGCGCCAGCACGTGCGCGATCGCTGTCGGAAACTCTCGTCCGGATACTGACCGTCATCGGTGACGCCCCGGAATGTCTGATTGGTGAGATTGCCCTGATCGACCCGGCAGAGGCAGAAATCTCCGGGCTCCTTCCTGCAACCAGTGGTCCCGCATCTGATCCGATTGTGCTCGCCGACATGTTTAGTGCAGCGGCCACCCGGGCGCCGGAGCGGATCGCGGTTCTCGACGGATCGGGACGTACACTCACCTACCGAGGACTTGACGAAGCATCGAATCGCCTTGCGCGCTGGCTTATCGAGCAAGGTGTTGGGGTGGAACGGCCCGTGGCGTTGGCGATCGGTCGATCGGTGCAGTTGCTTACCGCAATTTGGGCCGTGGCGAAGACCGGCGCGCCCTATGTTCCAATTGACCCCGACTACCCGGCCGAGCGGGTGGCGGCCATGGTGGAAGACTCTGGCTCAATCCTCGGGCTGACGGATACTTCAGCGGGTGAATTTCCGTCAAACGGCTTCGAATGGGCGTGCATTGATGACGCCGCGGTCCGGGCCGCAATTGAGCAGCGCGCGGCCGGACCGTTGCAACCGGACGAGTTGCCCGCGCCATTCGGTTCCGCGAATCTGGCATACATCATCTACACCTCGGGTTCGACGGGCCGCCCCAAGGGCGTCGCGGTGTCGCATTCGGGTTTGGCGAACTTTGCGCACCAGGAAGCGCTGCGACTCCAGGCCAGCGACGGAACGGTCGTGCTTGGATTCGCGTCCCCGAGTTTCGATGCGTCAGTGCTGGAGTACCTGCTGGCAACGGTAGCCGCAGGCACATTGGCGTACCGACCCGTCGAAGCGGTCGGCGGGCCCGCCTTGGAACGGTTCATCTCCGACTACCAGATCACGCATACTTTCCTGACGCCGTCGGTCCTAGCAACGATGGACCCAACGCGGGTGCCATCCTTGGTATCGATCGGTGCGGGAGGCGAGGCTGTTCCGCAGTCGCTCGCCGACCGCTGGGCAGCGCATACTGAATTGCGCGATTTATACGGTCCTACGGAGACGACGATTGCCGTTACGATTGGCACCGCAATGCAGGTCGGAGAGCCGGTAACGCTCGGTGGGCCGATCGCCGGTGTGAGTCTAAAGGTGCTTGACGATCGACTGAATCCGGTGCCCGCCGGTATTCCCGGCGAACTCTATGTGTCGGGGCCAGCGCTCTCGCGCGGTTACCTTGACCGTCACGCCTTGACCGCTGAACGTTTCGTCGCCAACCTGCACGGGACACCCGGCAGTCGGATGTACCGCACCGGAGATGTCGTGCGGTGGACAGTGACCCCGGCGGGTGCGCTCAGTCTCGAATACTCGGGCCGGTCGGATGAACAAGTCAAGCTCCGCGGACTCCGCATCGAACTCGGCGAGATTGAGAATCTCTTCGCCGAGCACCCGGCCGTTCGGAGCGCGGTGGTGGTCGGTGTCGGCGGTTCGATCGCCACCGCATTGGCGGCGTACGTCGTCCTCATTAACGACGGGCCATCCGACCACTCGGCCATTGTCGAGGATCTGCGGAGATTCGCGAGTATTCGCCTCCCGGCTCACATGGTGCCGTCGTCCGTCACAGTCTTGCCGGAACTCCCGCTGACACCTGTCGGAAAGCTGGACAAGAGGGCGCTCCCGGCACCGGAACTTCCGGCGACGGAATACCGAGCGCCGCAGGAGGGCACCGAACGAGTCATCGCTGATGTCGCAGCGGAAGTGCTCGATCTCGATCCCTCGTTGATTTCCGCCGATGCTGGATTCTTCGAACTTGGTGGTGACTCATTGTCCGCTGCCAGATTCGCGGCGAGACTCGCCGACCGAATCGGAATTGTCGTGTCCGTGCGAGACGTCTTCGAAGCAGCAACCGTGAGCCAGTTGGCTCACCGACTGTCAGCGAACGAGGCCAGAGATGCATTGCCGCCGGTCGTGGCTGAAGCGGTCAGGCCTGACCGAATTCCGTTGTCGTTCGCACAGCAGCGGATGTGGTTTATTAATCAGCTTGACCCGGCAAGCGGTACCTACAACGTTCCGACGGCGCTCCGAGTCACGGGCCCGTTGCAGCTGGAGGTGCTTCGCGAGGCGCTGGTAGACGTTATTGGACGGCACGAGGTGTTGCGGACCAGATTCCCGGCAGCGGGAGGAACCCCGTACCAACTGGTCGATGCCATCAGTGATGTTGGCCAGCGGTTCGACTGGGCAGTCGTAGACTCTGAGAGCGAGATTGAAGCAGCCTCGATTCGTGGATTCCGGCTCGCAGAGGACTGGCCGATCCGAGTACGGGTATTCCGCCAGTCGACCGACGATCATGTCGTCGTGATCGTGCTCCATCACATCGCGGCGGACGGTGAATCTATGAGCCCGTTGATCAGCGATCTTGTGACCGCGTACACGGCACGGCGACTGAACCAATTGCCTCGATTCCGGCCGTTGCCGGTGCAGTTTGCTGATTTTGCGATCTGGCAGCACCGAGTCCTGGGAACGCCGGACGATCCGGAATCCGTCGTTGGTCAACAACTCGATTACTGGGTGCGGCAGCTCGAGGGGCTGCCCGACGTCTTGGAAATTCCGGCGGACCGTCGGCGCCCGCAGCAAGCGTCGGGGCGGGGTGCACGTGTTGACTTCACCATTCCGGAAGCGCTCGCCGCACGTGTTCGTGCCGTAGCAGACAAACGAAACCTCACGCCTTTCATGGTGTTGCATGGGGCACTGAGTGTTCTCTTGGCTCGGCTGAGCGGTGAACACGATGTGGCCGTTGGGACCCCGATTGCCGGACGCGGACAAGAAGTCCTGGATCCGTTGGTTGGGATGTTCGTCAACACCTTGGTGCTGCGATCGAAGGTTGACGTGGCGACATCTTTTGCGAACTTGCTGTCGCAGGTGCGGGAGAGCGACGTGGCGGCATTTGCACATTCTGATGTGCCGTTCGAGGCAATTGTGCAAGCAGTCGATCCGGTCCGCAGCCAGGCATTCGCGCCGCTCACGCAGGTCATGCTCGTGGTGACGAATGCTTTGCAGGAGTCGATTGAACCGGTAGAGATCGGCGATATCGGCCTCACCAGGCTGGAGCCGACCGAAGTTCCGGCACAGCGCGATCTGACGTTGAACGTCGAGCTGAGCGCGCAGCAGTGGGCAGGGTCGGTCATCGTCGCGACTGATCTTTTCGATACCGCGACAGCATCGTTGTTTGCCGATCGCTTCGTCCGATTGTTGGATGCCCTAACCGCAGACTTGGATGCGGCAGTGGGCGATGTCGAGATCCGCACGCCGGAAGAACTCCGGGCTCTTGATGCTCGGCCGCTCGCGATCACCGAAACCGTGAACAGCGGATGGACTTTGCCATCGCTGTTCTCGCAGATGGCTGAGCGGCGAACAGACGCAATAGCGGTAACCGCCGGAGCAACGCACCTTACCTACGCCGACATTGACCGGAGATCGGACGCGGTGGCATCATCGCTGACCGCGCGCGGAGTGAAGCCGGGTGATCTGGTTGGTGTCGCAACCTCGCGCAGTGTGGATCTAATGTCGGCGATTATCGGCGTACACAAAGCCGGTGCTGGCTATCTACCGCTCGATTTGGGCAACCCGATTGAGCGGCTTGCCTACATTGTCAGCGACGCGCAGGTGTCGTTGATCATCGTTGATTCGACGACCGCCAATCACGGGTTGTGGGCGCACCTCGATGCGACAGCTACGACCGCCGACGTTAAGTCGCTTATCGATGCGACGGCTAGTGTGTCGCCGATGGTGCCGGTGCCGGCAGATTCACGCGCCTATGTGATCTACACGTCGGGGTCGACCGGCCGCCCTAAAGGCGTGGAGGTGACGCACCGAGATGTCGTCACGCTCATCGACAGTGCCGCACAAGACTTTGACTTCCGGGACTGCGACGTATGGACGATGTTCCATTCGTACGCCTTCGACTTTTCGGTATGGGAGATGTGGGGACCGTTGCTCTCCGGAGGGCGCCTGGTCATCGTGGACCGCGATCTGGCGCGCGACCCGGTGGCGTTCCTGTCTGTGCTCGCCCGTGAACGGGTCACGGTCCTGAGCCAAACGCCATCCGCGTTCTACCAGCTGGCCGAAGCGCGGCGACGTAGTCCCGTCGAACTGGGTCTGCGCTATGTGGTCTTCGGCGGCGAGGCACTGAGCTTCGAGCAGGTTGGTCGCTGGTTCCGGGACAACCCCGGGGACCAAGCGGTACTGGTCAACATGTACGGAATTACCGAAACTACGGTGCATGTCAGTTTCCGTCCCATCGATCCCAGCGCGGTTGGCGCGGGTGATGCTTCGTTTATCGGTCGCCCTCTGTCGTCGTTGGCGATTCACCTCCTCGACGATCGACTCCATCCGGTTCCGGACGGCGTCGTTGGCGAAATGTACGTCAGTGGTGGCCAACTAGCTACCGGATATTTGGGGCAGCCTGGACTATCTTCGACGCGATTCGTTGCCGATCCCTTCGCATCAGATGGTTCGCGCATGTATCGAACCGGTGACCTCGCACGCCGTCGAGGTGCAGACCTGGAGTACCTGCAACGTGGCGATGCGCAGGTACAACTGCGCGGCTTCCGTATCGAGTTCGGAGAGATCGAGGCCGCGCTCCTCGCGGTTGTCCCGCAGGCTACCGCTGCGGCAGTGCGCCTCGCCCACGACCCGGTGATCGGTGATCGCCTGCTCGGCTATGTGATGGTCGATGCGACGACCGTCGTGGACGCGGCCAGCGTCCGGACCGCGCTCGCACTGCAGATCCCCGGCTACATGGTGCCGGACGATGTGATCGCTTTGCCAGCATTGCCACTCACCGCGAACGGCAAGATTGACCGGGCCGCGCTGCCACTGCCAACCGCCGAACTGGGTGAGCACGTTCGGGCGGGTACATCGGACGAGCTCGCCGTGGCAACAGTCTTCGCCGATCTCCTCGGACGAGACGACGTTGGGGTTACCGCGTCGTTCTTCGAGCTCGGCGGCAACTCGCTTCTCGCCGCGCGCCTCTCGGCCCGCGTCGCCGATGCGTTGGGGGTTGAGGTTTCTGTTCGAGATGTCTTTGACGCTCCCAACGTTCGATCACTAGTTGCCGCTGTTCGCGGCCGCGGCCGAGGTCTGGCGGCGGTCGTCGCCGTTGACCCCCGGCCCGCTGTGGTTCCGCTTTCGTTCGCGCAGCAACGGATGTGGTTCATCAATCAGCTCGAGCCAGATTCCGCGGCGTACAACATCCCGCTGGCGGTGAGCATTGCGGGTGAACTTGACATCGAGGCGCTGCAACATGCCGTCGTCGATCTGATCCGTCGCAACGAAATTCTGCGGACGACCTACGCCACTGACGAGCATGGTGCCGGGCATCAGCAGATTCGTCGAGTCGACGAGATCGGTGAGCTACTCGATTTCGCCGAGATCGATGCAATGGATGAATTCCTTGCGTCGGTACATCGCGGATTCGATGTTGGATCCGATCTACCGATCAGGGTGCGGGTGCTGCGTGAACGGTCTGGCGGCTCGTACCTACTGGTTGTAATCCACCACATTGCTGGCGACGGGCAGTCGCTTGCGCCCTTGCTGACCGAGGTGATTTCCGCGTATTCGGCGCGAGCAGCCGGTCAGGAACCCGGGTGGGCGCCCCGAGCGGTCCAATTCGCGGACTACGCGCTATGGCAACACCGCGAGTTCGGCTCGATCGACGACCCCGATTCCCTCGTCAGGAAGCAGTTGGACTACTGGCTCCTGCAACTGAGTGGTCTGCCTGACGTACTTGAGCTGCCATCCGATCGACCACGGCCAGCGGTCGCGAGTATGCGAGGCGCGAGAGTGAAGTTCAGCCTCACCCCAGATGTTGTTCGCCGCGTGAATGATGTCGCGACCGTGCTCGGTGCGACGCCGTTTATGGTGGTCCACGCGGCCCTGGCCGTGGTCCTTGCTCGATTGTCAGCAACGGACGATATCGCGGTGGGCACGCACGTCGGCGGACGCGGACAGGCAGTGCTGGACGACATGATCGGGATGTTCGTGAACACCCTGGTTCTGCGAACCCAAGTCGCCAACTCGACACGGTTCGACGATTTAGTAAGGCAAGTGCGGCAAGTTGATCTCGATGCTTTTGCTCACGCTGACGTGCCGTTCGAGCAGATCGTAGAGCGGCTGAATCCGGTCCGTTCGCAGGCGTTCGCCCCGCTAATGCAAGTGCAGCTCTCGTTCAACCAAGATGGGGCGGGACTCGGTGCCAACGACTCCGCAGAGCTTGAGGTTGCGGGCTTGCAGATATCGTCAATGGACCCGGGCGACCCAGTCGCGCAGGTGGACTTGACTGTCGGGTTGTGGACCGGACCAGAGGGGGCCGAGTGGGAGGGCTCCGTCATCTACGCGGTGGACATGTTCGACGAAGTGACAGCATCGCGCTTCGCGAATCGGCTGGTCACAGTGCTCGACCAACTCACTCTGGATCCGTCCCGGGCAGTCGGTGACGTCGACCTGCGGACCGCAGACGAAAGCGCTGAGACCACCGGTGTCAGCGAGGGATGCACGCGGCCGATAGCCCCATCGGTCTTGCCCGATCTGCTGTACGCGCAAGCGGCCCGAACCCCGGCGGCGTCGGCTTTGGAATTCTCTGGTCGTTCAATTTCGTATTCGGAGTTTGCTGGCGGGGTCAGCTATTTCGCACGACGATTGATTGCCGAGGGGATCGGGCCTGACTCTGCCGTCGCGGTGTGTATGCCGCGATCAGTCGACATGGTGCTGGCGATCCACGCGATCGGTGCGGCTGGCGGCGCCTACGTGCCGATTGATCCGGATGCGCCAACTGAGCGAGTGCAGTACATGCTTGCGACGGCTGGCGCGAATCTGGTCCTCATCTCCGGTGACGGCGCGCTGGCGTCACCGATGGCCGGTATCGGCTCGGACATTGTTGTCCTCACCGTCGACGCCGAACGTGCGATCGCAGCTGGAATTGGGAATTCGGATCCGGTTACCGACCGCGATCGAATCGCGCCGTTGCGCGAAGAAAACGCAGCCTACACGCTGTTTACGTCGGGGTCGACGGGGCGGCCCAAGGGGGTAACACTCAGCCATCGCGCGGTAATCAACCGCCTCTGGTGGGGACTCGATGAATTGCCGATCGATCACACCGATGCGGTCGTGCTGAAAACGCCATACACCTTCGACTGCTCTGTTCCGGAGATATATGCGCCGTTGATGGTTGGCGCACGGATGATCATCGCGGAAGCAGAGGGACACCTCGACCCGCGGTACCTCTGCGATCTAATTGCTGCGACCGGTGCCACGATGGTGCACTTTGTACCGTCAATGCTGTCCGTATTCCTTGAGATCGCCGGTATCGAGAGAATCAGCGCGCTAAAGACGGTGAAATACGTTTCCACCACAGGTGAAGCACTGCCGCCAGCGGTCGCCGCGCAGACGCGCGCGGCTTTCGCGAGCGCCGAACTCTACAACTTGTACGGCCCGACGGAAGCCGCCGTCGAGATTACGTATGCGAAGGTGGAGACCAGTGCGGATGCGGTAACAGTTCCCATTGGTGTGCCCGTGTGGAACTCCACCGCTTATGTGCTTGACGATCGACTCCATCCAGTCGTGCCGGGTGCGCCCGGAGAACTGTACGTCGGTGGAGTTCAACTCGCGCGAGGCTACGCCGCACGCCCGGACCTCACGGCCGAACGCTTCATTGCCGACCCGTTTGGTGGGCCGGGGCAGCGACTTTACCGAACCGGAGACCTCGTCCGGCATGGTGCTGATGGTCAACTCGAGTACCTGGGACGTACTGACTTCCAAGTGAAGCTTCGCGGACAACGAATCGAATTGGGCGACGTTGAAGCCGCCCTCAGCGGCATGGCTGGCGTCGTCCATGCGGTGACCACTGTGGCTCAGGCCCCCGGTGGAGGTGAACACCTTGTTGCGTATCTATCTGGCACACCGGAGGCGCCGATTGACCTTGCCGCAATTAAGGTCGACCTCGCCCGTGCTCTTCCGGAGTACATGCGGCCCACGGTGTGGATGCTTGTCGACGAGATCAAACTGAATTCTGCAGGAAAGATCGACCGGAAATCCCTTCCAGATGCAGACTTCAGTGGTTCATCCGAGGAGTTCGACGAACCGGACGGTCAAAGAGAATCGGTCATCGCGGAGGCTTTCGCCGCAGTCCTTGGCATCGAGAGGGTCTCGGCGACGTCGAGTTTCTTCAGTCTAGGTGGCAACTCGCTGTCCGCTACGCAGGTGCTTGCTCGGCTGCGTGAGCAGATCGCCCCAGACATTGAGTTGGCGTGGATCTTCGACGAACCCACCGTTCGGGGATTAGCTCGACGAATTGACTCGGGATACAGCGGCAACAACGGGGTCCTGCTCGGCCTTCGTACCGAGGGAAGTCTGGCGCCGCTATTCTGTGTCCATCCGGCTGGCGGATTGGCCTGGTTCTACGGAGGCCTGGCACCGTACCTCGCAGATCGGCCGATATACGGACTGCAAGACCCGGCGGTGGCGGCAGGCGAGGACGAGGTGGAATCGGTGTCCGAGCTCGCCTTGCGCTACGTCGATGAGATCCAACGTGTCCGCCCAAGTGGACCGTACAATCTTCTCGGGTGGTCCCTCGGTGGACTAGTCGCCCATGCCATGGCAGTGGAACTGCAACGCCGCGGCGAGCAAGTTGAGTTCCTGGCGGTCATGGATGCCTCGCCTGTTAGGTCATTGGAGGGCGATTCGGTAGGAGACTCTGCAGGTGCTGGCGACGTTCCGCAAGAGGAAGGCAGCGCAGAGCTCGTCGGTGACCTTCTCGGTGGCTGGCGGGAACTGTTCAACCTCGGTGAGGCAGTCCGCGCTGAGAAGCCCGAAGACGTGGCAGATGTCATTCGAAAGACCATCGTCGGTACGGGCCTGCTCAGCGAGGCCCAGGTGCAACGGGTGATGGATAGCTTCGAACGTTCTGATCGGATGGTTCCGGAGCACCGTGCTGACAGATACACCGGGGCGATGCTGCTGTTCACCGCAATCCGCGACAAGCCAGATGGTGTCGACCTCGTCGAAGACTGGCGGAAGTTTGTTACCGGCTCCATCGTGAACGTTGACGTTGACACGCACCATCTGGGTATGGCGAATCCCGAAGCCCTTGAGATAATAGGCCCGGCAATTGAGGCTGCCCTTGGGGACAGGCTCGAAGCCAGCGGGGCATGAGTTCACAGATCTAAGCCGAATTGGCGCAAGGTGCGTCCGATGAAAGGAAGAGTATGACCAACCCGTTCGATGACGAAGACGGCCGCTTTTACGTCCTGGTGAACGACGAGAACCAGCACTCCCTGTGGCCAACCTTCGCGGAAATCCCCGCTGGATGGACCCAGGTGTTCGGTGAGGACAGTCGCGCCGCGTGCTTGGAATACGTCGAAAAGAACTGGACGGATTTGCGTCCGAAGAGTCTGATCGATGCGATGGAGACAGGCGAACAAAAGGGGCATTAGCACATTCGGATGACAGGAATTTGGGCCGCCCGCGTTAGTGTGACCAGAATCTCAGTGGGAATCTTTCTGTCAACAACGGGCTCTGGATCGAATAACGCCAGGTCAGGGCTGTTTGGTGATGTCAAGTTGGTTGCCGTAGCCGCACATTCGTGTCGGGTGTGAAGGCGCTTCTATTGTTCAGTCGATCTAGCCGATACGCTGTCTTGTCAGATGGCTTTATGCGTTTGCCACAACTGGCGCGTTTACGTATGGCCATCGGCACTGAAACCGGAAGCATCCCGAAGGGTACGGACATGGACAACTACGCGAGCGTTGAACGCACGGAGTGGATCCGGGGTCTGAGTGTGCACTTGGCCGATCGCGCTGAAGCTGCTCCGTGGATGACCGCAGTCCGTCTCGGCGACGAAAGCGTCACCTTCGGTGACTTGGTGGACTCACTCAACGGCTACCGCCGTGTTGGTGATCCTCAGTTCATGTCTGTGGAAAGTGCCCTCACCGCAGCCGTCATGCACAACTTGCCGAGTTTGAGTAAGTTGCCGCCGGTTGAACTTGTGCGTTCGATGCAGCAGATCGTCGACTGGCTCGGGCGGGACCTTCCGTCGATTAAGAGCGGTTTTCGTTCGGTCGTCTAGGCACTTTGGCACCTATTCGCGTTTTGTCGGGGGTCCGCTCAGTAAGGTTGGCGTGTGTCGCCGTCGAGAAAGACCCGATGGCCGGTCTTGTGCCGGGTGCAACGGGTCGGCAGTCTGCTCCTGGGGATCGCCTATCTGGCAGTTTTCTTCCTGGCACCGAGTCGTGTCGTGGAGGGTGCACTGTTGGCCGGGTGGGGGTGGCTCACTTTTGCCATCGCGGTGGTGGTCACGTCGTCGGCTGCGCTCATCGCTATCGGTGTCTGGAATCGCACCGAGTACCTTGAGCGTGTTGTCCTCGCCAGTGCCATCTCCTACCTTGCCCTAATCCTCGCCTGGTTTGTCGCTTGGAATGGCAACTCCATCGCTGAGCCTTCGGGACTGGACTACTGGGTGGTGTTCCTCCCCGGTGTTATCGGCTGCGCCTTTGGTTTCTGCGGTCGCATCGCCGCGGCGATTGCTCACGTGGTGGTCGCGGGCGGATTAAGTCTCGCCGCCGCGGTGATCGCCGCAGGCGGCACCAATGTCACGGAGGCGTTCGCGGCCATCTGGATCCTTGCGCTTCTGTGTGTATTCGAGGTCATCTCGTGGGCGGTCGCCATCGGTGCGCTTCGATTTGATGAAGAACGTACTGCGGCCCTCCGGACTACCATCGCAAGCC
This sequence comes from Gordonia sp. 34D, assembly GCF_056682775.1. Taxonomy (NCBI): domain Bacteria; kingdom Bacillati; phylum Actinomycetota; class Actinomycetes; order Mycobacteriales; family Gordoniaceae; genus Gordonia; species Gordonia sp. 34D. The sequence continues at coordinate 3,861,739 of NZ_CM155293.1, forward strand.
TGCCCAGTGGGCTCCGGAGTGCTGAGGAACGACGCCTCGATGCAATGATTCATGACCGCCTCATTGCCACGCTCGTTGCCTTGCGGCCCGGACCGGTCGACGAGAGCCTTGTCGAGAGTGTGCCCAGCATCCTTGACGACCTCTCGAACTGGTCCAAGCAGCCGGCCACGACCGTTCATCAGGTGGCGGCGCTCGAGTTTGCCCAGCGGCTACGGCTATTTGTGGAAAATCTCGACGACGGAATCGACATTGAGACCGCAGTCAACTGTGACCCCGGCACACGGTTCCCGTCCAATGTCTCGGAGGCGATCATTGAGGCGATTGGCGAGGCCATCCGCAACGTTCACCGACACGCCGGGCCTGGCGCCGCATGCGTTGTGCTCTGCGACGTTCTCGATGACTCAATAGCTGCCATGGTCGTCGACGATGGCGTCGGCTTTGAACCGGAGGCTGTGTCGGACGCTCGAATTGGTGTGTCACTAGGCATTATGGAACGGATGGGTCAGATTGACGGAGGCAAAGGCCGCGTAGTGAGTGCACCCGGGTCTGGGACCCGCGTTGAGTTGACATGGTCCCGGCCGGAAGCACGAAGATGATCGGCGACACAGGACTCCAGTCGACTGCACTGATGGGTTCGCATGCTGCCCGGCCCGCGCCTTTGGAAACCGTCGCTGGTCCGCACGTTCGGCAGATCCCCATGGTGGCAACCCTCATCGTCTATTTTTTGGCGCTGACAACGGTCATGACCGTTATTGGGACGACGCAGTCGGCGGGCAGCATGTTCTGGTTTGCCGCGGTCAGTGCGATCGGCCTCTACATGGCGGCGTTCGCACTGGTGCTGGCACCTGCCCCCGGGCGGCTCCGGTTGGTTCGTGCGGCCACAGCCATGTGTCTGGCCATCGTGGCTCAGGGACTGTGTTGGATTTCCATCAGTGTCGATTCGACGGTCGTCATTCGCGGCTACGCGCCACTGCTCGCTACTGCCTTCGTCGTTGAAGTAGTGCTGATCACGCGTAACCGGATCGCGACGGCGTGGATCGGTACGGTGACGGGCATTGTGCTGAGTGTGTCGTTTTCCCGGGCGTTGGATGCCACCGACTGGTGGAGTCCAGTGGAGTCACTCAACCTGCTGAGCGTCATCGCTGCTTCCGCCGGTGCTTTCGCCCTTTCACCATTCCTCGGATCGATTGATGCGTTCGCGGCGCGCGGTCGGCGAGTCGCCGATGTGCAGTCGGCGCGACTTGCTGCCGATCACGCTCGAGACGAACGAATCGCCCGCATCGAACTGCACATGAGCGACCTGCTTGCTGACATCGTCGAATCCGATGCGGTGACCGAAGCGCATGTGGCGAAAGCCCGACTGTTTGAAGCTCAACTCCGCGACGGAATCCGCGCGCCCGCTCTCGATAATGGCCAAACTCGACGGGCCGTGTGGGCCGCGCGTGCGCGCGGGGTGTCGGTGACGCTCCTCGACGACGGTGCGTTCAACGACTTGCCACTCGACATAGTTCGAGCGTTCCTCTCTCGCATGGTGCCGAAGCTGACTACTGAACTTGAGGGGTTAAACAGCGGAGAACTGATCGCCCGAATCGCTCCGCCGGGCCGTGTGCCGGTCGCTTCGATCACCGTCGCGCCTGATGCGCGCCGTCGTCGAATCGAGTTCGGCCTCGACGGACGTGTCAGCAAGGTGGTGTGGACGTGACCCGAACAATCGGACTCAACGAAATGCGGATGCGTCGGGTCATCGCCATATCCATGGCCTTGACCACGATGATCGTCCCCGCAGTGTTTCTCACCGTTTTTGACCACAGCGTGGTGCTGGTCGCTGACTGGTGGACTCCGGTGAGTGTGGCGCTGGTGGTTGGAGCGGCACCGGTGCTCATTGCCGCATCGCTGGAGAAGTCGGGTCGCTGGATCGGCCCGGCCGCACTGCTGCTCGCTGTCGCGAACGTGATCGGGACGGTCCTTTGGTTGGGTGCTTGGAACGGCGAAGCACTCCCGCCCTGGTACGGAACTCCGCCGATCTGGTTGGCAAACACTGTCGTGCTGCCGGCCTTTGCGTTGGTGACGGTGTACCGCGCTAGCGTGTCCATGGCCTATCTGGCCATCGTGCTGTTGCTGCTTAGTACCGCCCAGCAACTCAGTAAAGAGGGTCACCACGGCATTCTCGGCTACACCAACGGACTGCTAACGGCATCGCTCGTTGGAGTGCTGCTGACGGCCGAAGTTGCGGTGATTGGCGCTGTCCGCAAATCTGATCGCCGAAGAGAAGAAGTGCTGGCCCGCACTGCGCGTGCCGCAGAACACGCGGCCCGGACTGCCGAACGTGATCGTCTCGATGTGGTGGTGCGCGACGAAGTGATCGCAGTGTTGCGCACGATTGGGCAAGGCGTGGAGAGCAGTCGCTATCGCGCGACTGCGGCTGGCGCATTGGCAAATTTGAGCGGCCGGACAGGTCCGGCAACGGTGCCACACGAGCTTTCAGCGGCAGACACCGTCCTACGTCTTCGGGAAGCGGTAAACGGGCTCGGTGACGACACCCTCGTCGATATCCAACTGATGAACCCGGCCGCTCGATACCCGTATCCCCTGACTGAGGCAATTGCCGACGCAGCAGTCGAAGCGGTGACCAACGTGATTCAACATGCCGGGCCAGCGGCATCGCGGGCCTTGATCGGCGCGTTCGACGACGACCTGATTCGCCTTCGCATCGTCGACGACGGAAGCGGTTTCGACCCCCGGCGCGTCCCGGCAGATCGGGCTGGAATCGAATTGGGGATCATCGCCAGGCTCCGAGAACAACCGGGCGGTGGCGCGTGGGTCGATTCAGCCGCGGGAGAAGGTGCCATGGTTTCAATTGAGTGGAGCAGACCTTGACGCAAACGTTCGATCAGGCTGTTGCCGAACTGGACACTGAGCCCGCCGGCTCGGACGCCATGATGGAGATGCTGGGCTTGCGCGGAAGGGGGGTGCGCATTGCCGTTGCCGCGACGGTCGTTGTCTACGTCTTCATCGGACTTGCTCTTCCCAAACTCGACATTTCGACCACCAAGTTCGTCGTCTCCATTATTGGTTCCATCGGTCTCGTCTTGGCGCTCATTGCGTCGGCCTCCGGCCGCACGGATCCCATCGGATTACCTCGGACGATCACGGCAGTGGTGCTCGGTGCCGCGTCCGGTTCGGCCGTGTGGTGGACGATCCCGCTTGGCGTAGGCAATTGGGTGCGCCCAGGTGCACCTATGGTGGTTTTTGCTGTCGCCATGTGTCTGCTGATCGTCCGCGGTCGAGTTCGCTGGGCTTGGGCCGGTTTCGTGCTTGTTATCGGCCTATGCGTGTATGCGGTGATCGTCTGGGAATGGCAATCGGGCATTGGTCTGCAGGTGCTTCTGCGGATGTTCCTCACCCTGGTTCCCGCGACATTGATCATGTTCTTCATGCGCCCACTGCTGCGATTCGTCAGGGTCCTCGATTTGAAGGAAGTTGCTGCGGTGGAAGCCGAAGCTGCCTCGTCGGCGACCGCCGAACAGCGCCGGGTACGGCTCTTGGAGTTGGAGCGAGACGTGCAACCACTCCTGGAGCAGGCTGCCGAAGGGGGCGAACTTTCTCCCAGCGACATGGAACGGGCGCGGCTGCTGGAAGCGGCGCTTCGCGATGAGGTGCGTGGCCAGACCCTGGTTTCGCCCGGGGTTCGACGTGCCGTCGCACGCGCCCGCGAGACTGGTATTGCCGTCTCCATCTTCGACGACACCAGCCCGGACGAACTCGACTTCGCGAGCGTGGAACCGATCCGCGCTGAGTTGATTTCGGCGCTTGGCGAGGTGCGAAGCGGCTCGATAGTCGCGCGATTGCTTCCATCGGGGAGAGATGCCGCGGCGACAATCACCCACGTTGACGGCACATACGTGAACCGCCGCGTGTGTCGATCATTGGATTCAGGCGGTGCCGCCTGGGAATACGACAACGACGGCGCCACCTTGAAGTGAGGGGCGCCGTCGTCGGGTCAGTTACCGGTGACCCCGTGGACTACTTGCGCATCATCGAGGTCAGGGTGGTGACGGCAGCGCCAGCCAGCTTCCACTGACCATCCTGCTTGACCATCGCGAGATCCATCTCGATCGGCTGGGGCACGTGGGGCGACTTGATTGAGGTAACCGCGATGGCCTTGTTTTCGCCGTCGGCCTTGACTGAGGTCACCGTGAAGGCGTCAGGGGTATAGCCAGCAGGCGCGGCGGCCTTCGCGAAGACGCTGAGGGCCTCGGCGGAGCCCGGAGTCGAGGTGTCGGCAACAGTCGACAACTCGTCAATCGGGGTGTTGCCATCGACAGCAGTGCGGATGATGGTCTGTGCGGCAGCGGCGTCGAGGCCCTCCACCGTCGCCGTCGATGCGTCGACGGATGCGCTAGCGGAGGTGTTTACCGCGTTCGATGCGTCGGCGCTGTCGTCGGAACTTGAGCAAGCGGTCAGCATCGCACCCGCTGCGGCGATGGCGGCGATGGCGGCGGCGGGGCGACGAAACTTACGGGATGCGTACATGACTCTCCTGGTCTTTTCATGCGGTACTAATTAGGTGAGCCTAACACCCGGTGTCGGGGTTTCTAGCACGGCCTTCGCTCAGTGGCCGATGCCAGGTTCCGGCTACCGGCCCATTACGGTTGCGTCGTCGAACACCATCGACAGGTTTGCCACCGATGTCGTCATCAGGGCGTGGCGCGACAACTTGAGCTTCCGTAGTTCCTTGGCCATGGGATGCGTGCCGAGTTTGAGTGTGCCGCCACCGAGGCGACTGCGAGTGCCGGAGGTGGAGGTCAAACGCCACGGTGTCCGACGGGTAATCCCGTCGAGTTGCGAATAGGCCTGCAAAACAGTGTCGTTCGACGAGTCGGGTAAACCGATGCCTCGCCCAATAATGAGGTCGGCGATCAGCTTGCCGTCCAAGCTCACGGTGCCGCGCTTCACCGACGAATCGTGGTCCACGTCGAAGTCGGCCAGCACCTTGGGGAATCCCCAAATCTCCCGCCCCGCAGCCATCGTGAACTCGCCGTCGACCGGGAGTTCGTGAATCAAGGCGTGGGCGTCGCCGGAGCCGAGAGATCGGAGGGCGCGCAGCGGCGAAGCGCTCTCGCCCGGAGCTTGCATCAGGAAACACACCCCAAACTCGTTGTACGGTCCAAGGTCGCCGTCGACATAGTCGACAAAGACAAGCATGCAGAGCCCACGCCCGCGTCGGACCTCCAGTGGGCGCAGATTGGTCTCGCCACGGTCGGCGATGGCGGCGTTAATCGCGGCCGAGGATGCCGTGAATGCGGCAACAAAGCATCGTGCGGAGCGGATTTCCACGGGCATCGAAATGTCGACGCCGAGGACGCGGTGTACAGCTGGTGGCTCACGGTGGAGAGGGGTTGGGGTCACTCACCTCACACTACGAGGTTGAGGGGGCGATTTGGGTGACTTTCGTCCTACGAATGGAGGAAAGAAGGGTTCTTGTCGGAGGGGTCCGATAAATTGTTGAGTGTCCGAGTATTCGATATGGGACAGATCCCGATGTCGACGCCACGGACACCGCATGACGAAGTAGGGGAGATGACGAACTTGAGTGACGAGCGCGATGACGTCCTCGCTGCGCAGCCCCGCGCGGTGCGGGTGGGGATGGTTGACGATCATCAGTCGCCGGTGTGGGGTATCGAACGAATCCTCGAACGCCAGGACGACCTCGACCTCATCGGCTCAGCGGCGACCGTCAACGAACTTCTTGAGCAGACTTCCGCCTTGGATGTCGTCATTCTCGACCTTCGCCTCAATGACGGCACTACCCCCCGTGAGAACGTCAATCGTCTCGCCGAACTCGGGATCGTCACCGTCGTCTATACCTCCGGCGAGCACCCAGACCTGCTGCGGTCGGCGGCACGCGCCGGTGCTCTCGGCGTTGTTCTCAAGTCTGCCTCCGAAGACGAGATCCTTGCCGCAATACGTGCGGCAGGGAGCGGTGAAGAAATCCTGACCGTCGAGTGGGCAGCCGCCATTGATGGCGACCCAAACCTTGATGCCGTGGACCTGAGCCCGCAACTTCAACGCGTCCTCACCCTGTACGCGTCGGGTGGCACGTCGATCAGTGTCGGCAACGAATTGGGTGTCGCACCGGACACCGTTAACGAGTACCTCAAGCGGATCCGACAAAAGTACGCCGACGCTGGTCGGCCGACGCGTACCAAACTCGACCTTTTCAAGCGTGCGGTTGAAGACGGTTGGCTCCCCATGCCAAACCGCGGGCAAGAGTAGAAGACCCATCCAAGGTCCACATGGGCGCAACAGTAGTGCCGAATTCTGCTGCCGCAGTTCGCGCAACCACACCTCGGTCGGCCGCTGAAGCAGTTGCTCCGAGCGAGCACTCAAAAATCCTCGTCGCGATGTCGCGATTCATTGGCGCCGGATTCGTTGCCTACTTCCTCACCTCGATCCCGATGTTCGGACAGCCGGCGGGAATGGTTGCCGGATGGTTTACCCCCGTCGGTATAGCGCTCGCTTTCGGTCCGGGATTCGCGTTGCTTGCGGTCTCATTTGTTCCCCGGTTGCACCGGTATATCCCAGTCATCGCACCGTTGTGCGCCGTCGGGTACCTGCTGGCAGCAATCACTTGGTTCGTCGCGTGGAACGGCATTACCGCTGACGCCGAGCAGGTGACGTGGCTGATGAGTTTCTCCGGACTGCCCGCCATGGCGTGGGTCTTGGTTCGACCGATGGCTGAAGCCACGGGCGTCCTCGTCGTCTGCTCGGCATTGGCTGCATGGGTTACCGATACGGGGCGTTCTGACTTAATCGATTCCAACGTCCTGATCGAGGGATCCTGGGGTGCCGTTTTTACCCTGTGCTTTGTGCTCGCATCCGGCAGGGTAGTGCGGTCCGGCCGAATCCTCGATGCGACCCGCGCTGACGCGATTGCTGCCGCGGGGGAATCGGCGGCGCGGTCGGCTCAGCGTGCCGAGCGAGCGCGCTTCGACGCCCTCATTCATGACCAGGTGATCGCCACCCTGATCTCGGCGGCGAACGATCCAACAGAGAGCCGACTTCCCTATCAAGCTCGGCGGGCAACCAGTGAGCTCCTGGCGCTCGCGAGCGGTGCGGAGTCTGTCGGCAGTATCGACGCCAACGAAGTTCAGGCACGACTGCGCGCGGTGGTCGCCTCTGTCGACCACGATGTTGCGGTGATCGTCGACAGCACCGATCCCGATACTGCGTACCCGACCGCGGCAGTGCAGGCCTTAGCTGAAGCAGTCGGGGAAGCGGTTCGCAACAGCATTGGCCATGCCGGCCCGGATGCCGAGTGTGCGGTTCTCGTGGAGGTGCGGGCCGGGCTTCTGCGGATCACTGTCGCGGACAATGGTGCCGGCTTCGATACGAGCGCTGTCCCGCCGGAACGACTCGGGATTGAAGTGAGTATCCGGCAGCGGCTCCGCAATCTGGACGGCGCGGATATGCGCTTGAGCAGTGTTCCCGGCGAAGGTACGACCGTCCAAATGATGTGGCAACAGCCATGAGCGGACTGGGCGTTCGAGCACTCGGCTGGTGGCGTCAACCGCCACGCAATGACGCCTCCACCATTATGGGTTTGCAAACCCGATGGGCGCCGACCTTGGCCGTCGGGATTTGGGCGGTGTCGCTCGTCATCGGATTCGCCGCCGGGGGAGTGGAGATTCCGGTCCTGTATTTGGCGTCGATGCTGGTGATGCTGGCCGCCGTGTTCGTCCTATTGGCGGCACCTGGCGATCCTGTCGTGAGGTGGGCAACCTACTTGATTGTGGTGGCTCCGCCAGCGGCAGTGGCCATGGCCGTGCCCGCGTTGAGTCATCGGCCGGGTATGGCGTACGCGACCCTAACCGGTGCCAGCGTCATCATCACCGCGTTTTTCGCGGTCCGCGGTCGGGTGCTTGCTTCGTGGATCAGTTTTGGCTTGAGCCTGCTGGTGGCGGTGTTGGCGGCGAAGTTTTACGGGCCGCAACCGGCGTTGCTCGCGGCGCAGCTGCCGAATCTGGCCGTGCAATTGATGGCGACGATATTTGCGGCGATCGTCCGTCCTCGGGCCAGGCAAATCTATGCACTCCGAGGGCAGACCGAACGTGAGACAGCTCTGCTCGCCGCGGATGAAGCGGCGCTCGCGGTACGTGACCAGCAGATGGCCCGACTCGATGATGGTGCGCGCCCGCTGCTTGATCTGATTGCCTCCGGTCGAACCCTCGATGTTGTTGAGGTTCGGCGGTGCCGGCTCGTCGAGGCGCAGTTGCGGGACAACATTCGGGCCCCGGGCTTCGACGATCCGACGGTTGCCGACGCGGCCTGGGATGCGCGGGCGAAGGGTGTGCGGGTGCTGCTCCTTGACGACTATGACCGGATTGGTGACGCCGACGTGGACGATGCAATTGCCGCAGTGTCATCGGAACTTGTCGCAGCACTCGCTGGTGCTGTCAGTGGGGATGAGGTGACAGTGCGGCTGCTGCCGAACGGTCGGGCTGCGTTCGCGACGCTCTCCGTCTCTCGTGGCGGCAGCGTGGTGCGTCACGACTTCGACGCTGCGGGTCGTCGAATCTGACGCTCGGATGTTCAGCAACTTCTTGAGCGCAGTTAGCAAATCTGAAAAGAAGATGTGAGACGGCAGTGCCGATTCATCTCAGTTGCCGGATTTGTGTCCTATATGTCAAGTTCAGGGCGGTTTGTCCCCCATTCTGGGGGAATCGCCTACCACGTTGGAGCTGGTTCCGGTGTCCCCCAATCGGTGTCCCCCTTTCTGGGTCTACCCGCCTGAGTAATCTCTTCGTAATCTTTGATGTGAACCTGAAGGGAGTCTCTTTGGGTGACTTCAAATGCCAGTCGGGGAAGTACTGAGGAGATTCTGGTGAGCATTGCTGAGATTGACGTTCCGGTAGCGGACGTGCGGATGCCGCGCATCGGGCGTCAGCGTCCGAGCATGACACTTCCCCCGCTTCGGGGACTTGCGGCACCGAACCGCCCGTCCTTGTCGACGCGCGAAGTTGAGGTGCTGCTCGCTTGGATGGCCGCAGAGTCGAAGGAAGATGCAGCGGCCAACCTGTTCATCTCTCAGTCGACTGTCAGCACTCACATCTCGCGAATTCGTGCCAAATACACCGCCGTAGGCCGCGGCGCGCCGACGAAAGCGCACCTCCTGGCTCGCGCTTTGCAAGACGGATACACCACACTTGACGAGTGGTGACTAGAACTGTCGCGAGACAATCCCGCTCGCTGACCGGAATCCGAGGCGGTAACCAACGGATTCTGGCCGCCCGACACTTTTCCCGACCCGATCGCCGCTCTGCTAGCGAGCGCGATCGGGTCGTTTTGGCGCTGGCCCGTTTTATTGGCTTCGGTTATGTGCTTTACGCGGTCGTCGTGATTCCGCAGTTGGTCGACGAAGCCGCCAATCTGCTGCCGGGTTGGTATCCGCCGGTAGCGGCTGTGCTCTCGTTCGGCTTCGGCATTGCAATGCTGGTATCGGCGCTGGTCAAGCCTTGGCACCGTGCCGTCGGCACCCTGGCTATCTTGGCACCCGTCGGGCTGATCGTGGCGGGTCTGCTCTGGCTCGTCGCCAGCCGCGGCCAAACTGACGCCCCGGCCAGCTGGATCCTGGACTTCGCGGGCCTCGCGGGACTGACGGTGATCCTCGTTCGTCCCCTGTGGGAAGGAATCCTCAGCCTCGCCACATGCAAACTGCTCGGTGCGGCAGTCGCGGTCAACAATGTCGTCGATCCCGATGTGTGGGGAGCCGTGGAAGAAGCATTCTTCGGGATCGCTTTCACGTCCGTATTTCTGCTTCTCGCACGCCGGGTCTTGAAGATTGGGTCCGAGCTTGACGAATCGCGAGACGAAACTGAACGTGCAGTTGCCCGCGGAGTGGCCAATGTTGAACTGGCGCGCGTGGACGCCCTCATCCACGATCACGTGCTCTCGACATTCAACGCCGTCGGTGCCGACCGTGACGACCCGCGTGTCACTGCCCAAGCTGCGGGTGCGCTGGCAGCACTTGAGGGACTGGTTGGAGGCGACCCGGCGGCCTTCAGCGACATCCCCGGAAGGGAAGTGGTCGCACGACTGCGGGCGGTGATCGCCGAACTCGACAGTGACCTACCGGTCACGGTGGAAGTTGCCGACGACGCGACTTCATGCCCGATCGAAGTGGCGGCTGCCCTCGCGGAAGCTGCGGCTGAAGCCGTCCGCAACAGTGCCGAGCATGCCGGTGACGATGCGCAGACCGCCATCTTTTTGGGTATCAGTCGATCGCTGGTGCAGGTGGTGATCGCCGATGACGGTACTGGCTTCGATCCCGATGCGGTGCCGGAAGACCGACTTGGTCTGGCCTTGAGTATTCGTCACCGGATCGGGGTTCTCCCCGGGGGCGAGGCGGCTGTTGTCAGTAGTCCCGGTGCGGGCACGACCGTCAGCCTCCGTTGGTTGAGTGACCTTTCGCGCCGGGTTGGTGTCTCGTGAACCTCACCGAGGAGACCGCGGGGATCGACGTCGGCGAAGTTGTTGGGCTGCGCGGCCGCGCTGCCGTCGTTATTGCCTGCGCCGTGTGGGTGATCTTCTTGTCTCTGGGCATTGCCAGCGGCGGCGTGGAACTGCCTTTTGTCTACTTGTTGGGCTTCGCGCTACTTGGACTGGGGTGGTTTCTGCTCCTGTGGTCGCCCGAAGACCCCATGAGGCTGGCGGATGCGCTGGTAGCCGCAGTTGGTGGTGCTTTGGCGAGCGGACTGGCGGTCTTGGCGTGCGACCTCGATTACCGGGCTGCGATTCTCGCTCTCGGTGCCGCCCCCGCGTTGACTTTCGGATTGCTGCCGGTCCGTGGACGCCTCGGTGTGGCCTGGTTGGGGGCGTTCCTGGCCGTCGGGTTGGTAGTGGGCGCGGAGTGGTTCCGCGAGGCCGAACTCGGATCAGTTGCCCAGGTGCTCGTTCCGGGAACCATCGGGGTACTTGCGATGTCGAGTTTATTCGCGATGCTGGCGCGTCCTCGGGCCAAGCAAATTGCGGCGCTGCGCAGACTGGGGGAGCGGGATCGGGAAACCGAAGCCGTTCGTCAGGTTCGCGATGCGCGCGTCTACCGATTGCAGGCGCAGGTGCGGCCACTGCTGGAATACATTGCGTCTGGTCAACGGCTCACCGACGAGCAAGTCGCGGTGTGCCTGCTCGTCGAAGCGGGACTGCGTGACCGTATTCGCGCGCCCGGACTCGATATGAACGAATTGGCCGACGCCGCATGGGACGCACGATCCCGTGGAGTCCGGGTCACCTTGCTCGACGATCGCGAGGTGCAACTCGTGGCGGACGAATCCGACGAACTCGCGAAGGTTCGCGACGCTGCGGTCGGTGTCCTCGTCGGCGCGCGAGCCGGTGCCGAAGTGACTGTCCGCCTGCTTCCGGAGCGACGAGACAGGTTTGCGACTATCGGTATTGCCGAGGATGGACAGGCACGTCGCATTGACTTTGCCACAGTGCCATCGGTTTCTGAGCCCGCCGCAGATCACGGCAATCGGCCGTAACTGAGGCGTTTGTACTGGTCCAGACGCTAAAACAGTAGCGAACTGATTTGGTACGACCGGCATGGTTGGCCTACACTAGAGCGGTTGCCTGCAGCGCGTGCGCTGCAAGTCGGCAGGCGAACCCATTGCAGCATGTCCACTCGTGTGGAGAAACTGCAGGCAGGCGCCTGTTTGGCGGTAACAGACCATGTGCGTCGGGTCGGAAATCCGGCGGACATCAGTATCCAGGTCAAGGAGACTACGCAGTGATTCAGCAAGAATCGCGGGTGCGCGTCGCCGATAACACCGGTGCAAAGGAAATCCTCTGCATCCGTGTGCTCGGTGGTTCGGCGCGGCGCTACGCCGGCGTGGGCGACGTTATTGTCGCCACCGTCAAGGACGCCATCCCGGGTGGCAATGTTAAGAAGGGCGAGATCGTCAAGGCGGTCATCGTGCGCACCGTTAAGGAGCGCCGTCGTCCGGACGGTTCGTACATCAAGTTTGATGAGAACGCGGCCGTCATCCTCAAGAACGAGAGCGACCCTCGCGGTACGCGCATCTTCGGACCGGTCGGTCGCGAACTGCGTGACAAGCGTTTCATGAAGATCGTTTCGCTCGCACCGGAGGTGATCTGACCCATGAAGATCCATAAGGGTGACACCGTCATCGTCGTCGCTGGCAAGGACAAGGGTGCCAAGGGCAAGGTCATCGAGGCCTACCCGCAGCGCGAGCGCGTCCTCGTCGAAGGCGTTAACCGCATCAAGAAGCACACCAGCGCCTCGGCCAACGAGCGCGGTGCGTCCTCGGGCGGCATCGTTACGCAAGAGGCTCCGATCCACGTGTCGAACGTGATGATCGTCGACGCCGACGGCAACCCGACCCGCGTCGGGTACCGCCGCGACGAGGAGACCGGCAAGAATGTCCGCATCTCCCGCAAGACCGGGAAGGACATCTGATATGACCACTTCTGAGAAGGTCCAGCCGCGCCTCAAGGCTAAGTACCGCGAGGAAATCAAGGGCAAGCTGAACGAAGAGTTCAACTACGCCAACGTGATGCAGATCCCCGGCGTTGTCAAGGTTGTCGTCAACATGGGCGTCGGCGACGCCGCCCGTGATGCCAAGCTGATCAACGGTGCAGTCGCCGACCTGGCGCTCATCACCGGTCAGGCTCCGGAAATCCGCCGCGCGCGCAAGTCGATCGCACAGTTCAAGCTGCGCGAAGGCATGCCGATCGGTGCACGCGTCACCCTCCGTGGCGACCGCATGTGGGAGTTCCTCGATCGCCTCGTGTCGATCGCACTCCCGCGTATCCGTGACTTCCGTGGCCTCAGCGACCGTCAGTTCGACGGCAACGGTAACTACACGTTCGGTCTGAACGAGCAGTCGATGTTCCACGAGATCAACATCGACTCGATCGATCGCCCGCGCGGTATGGACATCACCGTCGTCACGACGGCCACCACCGACGACGAAGGCCGTGCGCTGCTGCGTGCCCTGGGCTTCCCGTTCAAGAGCAACGACGCAGCGACGAACTGAGATTAGGGACAACTGAGATGGCAAAGAAGGCTCTGGTCAATAAGGCCAACAAGAAGCCGAAGTTCGCCGTGCGGGGCTACACGCGTTGCAACCGTTGCGGACGTCCGCATTCGGTGTACCGCAAGTTCGGCCTCTGCCGCGTGTGCTTCCGCGAGATGGCACACGCTGGCGAACTGCCGGGTGTGCAGAAGTCGAGCTGGTGATTTCACGCCGGTAGGCAAACTTTGACGAAGGCTCCGTCTCCCACTGGGAGACGGAGTCTTTGTTTTTTTGGGCCTTCGTTTTTGGGCCTTTGGTTTTGGACCGTTGTTTTTGGACCGTTGTGTTTGGATCAGCGAGATGCGGACTGGCGATGCGAAGGAGCGCTTCGGGCCGATTGGGGCGTTTGGGACCTATCCGCATGAAATGATTCGATCCATGTGCTTCTCAGCGACTGCCAGTTTTGTCGGTGCCGGAGTGATCACGGCTGCGGGCGTGGCAACACTGGCTCTGGTTCGTGATGTGCGGCAACTGCCGTTCGCGTCACTTCCCCTGCTTTTCGGGATTCATCAGGCGCTCGAAGGCTGGACCTGGCTGGAGTTGGGCGACCGAGAGGGTGCAACGCTATCCGGCCCGGGAGTCCACATGTGGGTGATGTTTGCCTGGGCAGTCCTCCCAGTCCTCGTCCCCTGGTCGGTGTGGCTGATGGAGAAAGACCCACGACGTCGTCGGCTGCTGCTGGCACCGGTGGTCGTTGGCGGCCTTCTCGGTGTCTACATGCTCTACCTGGCGACGCAGTCGGGGATTGGTGTGACAGTGGTCGACCACAGTCTCGACTACGAGTTAGGCGTTCCGTTTAGTAGCGCATTGCTCGCCGTGCCCTATGTTTTCGCGACCTGCGTCGCACCGGCTATGAGCAGTTTCCCGTTCGTTATCGCGATGGGCGTCGGCAACTTTATTGCGATGACGGCCGCCGCGATCATGAATGTTTCCGGGTACTCGTCGATCTGGTGTACGTTCGCGGCGTTCTTGAGTCTCATCGTTTTTGCGCACTTTGCCAACGAGAAGTACAAGCGTGCGGAAGCAGGCGGCGACGTCGTGACGGTCAGCGGACCCGAATAGCCAAAGCTATGTCCGCCTGCGCTTGCCTATTCGGCATCGGCGGCAGAAGCCTTGCGGCCACGCAGTAGGTACAGCGCTGGCAGAATGCCCGCAGAGTTGACTGTGGAAAGCCCAGCCGACCACAGCAACTTCGATCCGTTCACTTGACTCTTGTCGCGCGAGCGCAGATCTCGCAGTGCCCACACTCGGACGCCGGCATCGACGGCGGCCACTGCGATGATTCCGGCGCGGACGGGTGTCGACATGTCAGACCATTTGGTTTTCATTTGCCCAGTGTTGCAGGAGTGCGCGCCGGGCGCGACGAGACGCACCGGATCGGCGGCAGCGTCGTGGTGGTCCTCAGCTAATGTCAGCGAGGAACTGTTGGGACCGAACGCTAGAGGAGAACATCGATGTCGGTGATTGCGTCGGTGCACTTGGCGGCGTCGAATCTGGATAACGCGGCCTCGGCGCTGAATCGGGCGGGGGAGATGATCGGCATTGTTGCGTTCGCCGCTTCGGGAGCGCTGCTTTCGGTGCGACGCAACCTCGACATCGTCGGCATTGTGCTGTTGGCTGCGGCGACAGCCTTGGGTGGCGGCATTATTCGCGACGTGATTATCGGGAAGACGCCGCCGACCGCCTTTGCCGATCCGTGGCTGGTGGCTGCCGCGGTCGCCACCGGCCTGGTCATCTTCTTCTGGCAGCCGCCAACACGGCTCACCCGGTGGCCGTTGGAGATCTCCGACGCTGTCGGCCTCGGCAGCTTCGTGGTCACGGGCACGGTCGTCGCCTACGACTTCGGGCTTGCGGCCCCGAGCGCAGCCATGCTGGGAATCACCACCGGCATAGGCGGCGGAATCATTCGCGATGTGCTTTCCGGGCAGGTGCCCGCAGTGCTTCGGCCGGGTGAGCACCTCTACGCGATTCCGGCGCTCGGTGGTGCCGCGGCCACCGCTGTGCTGTTGCACCTTGACGTTTACAGTGCCTGGGCGGGATCGCTCTGCGCGGTACTGGTGGTCGCGGCACGTATCGCTTCACTGAGGTTCGGATGGCACGGCCCGCGCGCGCGGCAGCGCGGCTGGATGAAACGAGCTTGGGGCAGCCGGCGCGGCGAGTAGGGCGAACAGACCGCCGTACTATCGCGGTGCCGCCGTACTATCGCGGTGCTGCGGCGTTCCGACGTGGGCTGGGTGCCGTGCGAGCTTGCGCTTCGGCGATACCGAGTTGCAAGAGGAGGAGGGCATCGTCGAAGGCGCCCGCGGTCTTTTGGCTGACACCGCAAACGCCGTCGGACTCGCCCGGAGTCTTCACAAAGACCTGCTCCATGTCTGACGTCGGGGTAAAGATGACGTCGGAGAGCTGGCCCAGCCGTTGCGCCGCCGGGTTGCACCATTCACCGTTCGTGACGTTGCCGCCGTTGCGTGAGGTATCCACCATGCCCTTGAGTGGTTTGCCGAAGGCTGTCGCGATATCGCGGATGTATGTCTCGGTGGCGGCTGTGCTCTTGAAGTTCGAGACATTGGCGGAGACGTGCGTGATGCTCGCGCCCTTGTTCGCGATCTGCTTCATCAGATTTGACGTAGCAGTCGCTGAACGCCAGCCGGCCGTGCCAGCGTCGAGATACGTGGTGACGCCTGTGTTGCTCGCCAGTTTGGTGAGCGCGTAGGCCAACAGATCGATGCGCTCCGACTGCTTGGTTGCGCTCAGGTCCGGGGTTTGCGGTAACGCATCGGGTTCAAGAATGATCACGGCCTTCCCGGGGCCTATCGCGCCGGATACTTGGTCGATCCACTGCTTGTAAGCGGCAGCGTTCGGGGCTCCGCCGCCAGAATGACTGCCGAGGTCGCGGTCGGGGATGTGGTACAGCGCGATGACCGGTACCGAGCTCTTCGCGGTGCCCTCGGCGACGAGGCGGGTGACTTCGGGGACGCCGTCTCCGCCGACCCACTGGGCCACCGGCGTCTTGAGCAGGTCCTGCAACCGGGCCTTGAGGCTGGCGTCACCGGTCGCACCGAGCATGCGTTCAACGTTCCCCGTGTAGGAGGCGCGTGCGCCAACGAGGTAGGGGAGGGTGGTCGATGGCGTTTCCGGGATGACCGGTGGAACGTTACCGTTGCCGCTGCCGTTATCGCCGCCATCGACGGTGCCGAGGCTGCCGTTGGAAGGCAGTTGTATCTGCGGCAGGGCGGGAATTGGTAGTGCGGGGATTGGGAGCGCAGTGGCGGGGCCGGGCGCGACGAGAGCCGTTGCCGCCAACGCTGCGGTCACGCCCATCGTCCACACGCGAGTGGATCGGCGTCGGGAACTTGAAGTCACACCAGTCTCATTAGCCACATCGGTATCATATGCAACTTTAATAACAGCAATGTTGCGGTCAAGTCACGTCCTGAAACGCTCATAGCTGACGAGAGTTGGTTCTCGTCGGCTATGACGTTACGACTGCCTAGGGGAGATTACGACTGCTTAGGGCTTCTCGGCAATGTCCATCTGCCCCAGCTGTAGCCACATCAGGTTGTTGTCGAAATGGCCCGCCGGCTGCGTGCTGGCCCCGCAAACGCCGTCAGATTCGGCCGGGCGCTTAATGAAGACATCTTCAAAGAGCTCCTGCGGGTCGAAGACCCTGTCGGTGGTCTTGCCGATAAGTGCCCACCCGGGATTGCACCACTGTCGATCAGGCGGTGCCGCACCATTTCGCGAGACGTCGACCAGCGTGTACAGCGGCCTGCCGAAGGCCTTCGAGATGGCCTCGGAATACTTGTGGGTTTCCTCGGTGGTCCGGAAGTTGGAGATATTGAGAGCGATGCCCGGAATCTCCGCGCCAGCGCGCTCCACGCGTCCTAGCAAGTCTGCTGTCTGATTGGCCGTGCGCCACCCGCTGTTACCCGCATCCAGGTAGACGGCGGTATTGGGGTTGTTCTCGGCGAACAGTTTCAGCGTCTGGGCCAACAATCGAACGCGCTGACTGGCTTCCTCCGGGGTTTGCATATCCGGAATGTGGGCGAGCGCATCGGGCTCGATCACCACAACCGAATTGCGCGTACCGATGCGCTTGCTGATCCCTCTGGCCCACTTCTGATACTCGGCTGCGGTGTCCGCACCGCCAGCCGAGAATTGCTCAAGGTCGCGGTCCGGGATGTGGTACAGCACGAACACCGGAACCGTACCCTTTGCCGCCTCCAAGGCTCGATCAATCGAGGCGTCGTCGCCGTCGCCGACAACCCACTCGGCGACAGGCTGCTCCTGAAGGCCATTGACTGCCTCGACGGCGGCCTCGGTCGTGTAATTCCCGTACGCCGTCTGATACTGCTCGAGAGCCTTCTGCAGGTTCTCGTAGTAGACCGGCGTGGTTTTCAGGGAGTACTCCGCTTCCACCGGTGCCAACCTGCCCGGGGGCGGTTGGTTCGGCGGGCGCGGATCGTCGCTGCCGCATGCGGTCAATGCCAGGGGGGCCGCGCAGGCGATAGTCAAAGCCAGCGTAGAAAGGCGACGTCGAATCACTTGACCAACACCCATCGGGACTCGCTCGATAGGCCCTGATCATCGTTGACGATCAGCATGTAGTTTCCCTTCGGCATCAGTGCGGTTGAAGTGGGCAGCACAATGGAGAAGTTATCGCCATCCTGCGTGAACGGAACATCAACGGCGCGAACATTCGTGTCGGTGATGTGGGTGGTCGATGCCGGGACAAACATCCGGACCGACGTGATCTTGGTGTTGCCCGCCTTCGATTTGAGCTTGAAGGTGCCAGGGGTGCCGAGCGCCATCTGCTTTGGACCGTCGATGACGGCCGGCTTCACCAGACCGTCGCGTTGCGCGCGGAAGACCTCGGGTGGGGTGAAGATCTCCAGGCGCTTTTCAAAATTGCCGGGCTTGGAGTTCTTGTTGTCGGAGAACAGTGGATCTGAACCGGCGGTGATGATCTGCCCGTTCGCGAGCATGCTGGCTGTCGAATGGTAGTTGCGGCCCACGAGCGGGTCAGCGATACGCCGCAGTTTGCCGTTCTCCGACAGGATGTACGCCTTGAGAGTGTCGCTCTTGTCGATGCCCCGGTACCGCTTGGCACCGTGGGTGATGAGAAGCTCACCGTTCGGCAGCGGAACCAGATTCGGGTAGCGCGTGGGATCCTCGAGCCTCCCGAACGGCTTGAACGACGGGTTCGGCTCGTTGAGATCGATAATGTCGATGCGGTCGGTGGTACGAAGCGAGTCGCCAACCCCGCCGCCACCCACGACCACCATGCGCTGCTTATTTACCGGGCCCAACCAGGCAGCGGAACCCGTCTCAAGAAGTTCAGGGTCGCGGATACCCGGAACCGGGCGGAAGGTGTTGTTGTCCAGGTTCCAGAACCCGGGCTGGCGGGCCTTAGTTGCTGGGCCCCAGCCGGTGCTCGGACCGGCAAAGAACATTTCCAGTGGCCGCAGCGTGGAGAAGATCGCCGGGTAGGTGGGGAAGAAGCGCTTGATCTCGGGGCGTTCGGTCCAGCTACGCGTCGCGGGGTCGTAGGTTTCGATCTCGCCGTCGAGGATGGTGCCCGCGTTGTCCAGGCCGGAGATCGCCATCACCTTCCCGCTCGGCAGGGTGGTGAGGGTCGGGTACCAGCGGGCGAACTTCATGTCGCCGACGCGCTCGTACTCTTCGGTGATCGGGTTGAACTCGAATGAATCGTCGATGCCCTGGTATTCGTACTTCTCCATTGTGAGCTTGGGTGCGTACGCGTGAACGTTCGATGCGTCGTAGGAGTCCAGGCCAATGTTCACGGCGAACGAATGGTTGGTCATGATGACGCCCTTGGCGCCCTCAACTTCGGACTTGACGAACACCCTGCGCTCCACCGGAGTGACTTCGTAGGTCCACGGGTCTTTGGTAGCCGGAGGTAGCACGATCGCGGCATCCGAGCGGTACTTGTTGCCGTTCTTGGTGGAGGTGAAGACCGTTCCCTTCGGAATGGTGTAGCCCCGGTCCGGGTTTTCGTTCACCACGACCATCGCGCCGGCCGCGTGGGTGACGTTTTTGCTGAGCTTCTCGTAGCCCTTGGTTCCGCCCGCAACCAAGACGTTGCCGTGCTGAAGGTGCGCGTGGCCACCGCAGAACATGTCTTCGGGCGTGTGAACCTGCTTGACCGACCCGGTGATGGGGTCGTAGACGATGGTCTTGAAAGTGCCGGCCTCGAACATCTGCCGGTTGTTACCAGAGCCGGCAATCAGCAGTAGCTTGCCCGTTGGCAAGACGGTGCTGTGGATGGCCTGGATTTCCTGGTCGTCGCCGAGATTGATGATGTCCCACTTGCCGTTCTCGGCAAGGTAGTCAATTGAGTTGATCAGACGCTCATGCAGGACGTTGCGCACGAGCGTCGTCGCGGGTGGTGCCGAAATAGCAGCAACCGACAGCACTGCGACAGCGGTGATGAGCCACCGCCACCATCGACTGGCAACCTTCTTGAAGAACGGCATAACCGACCTTTCGCGTAGCGGTTCAGCGCAAGAGTTCGTGTGCGCTATTCGTAATTGGCTAAGAACTCCGAGTTCGGGTGCGGCGTGTCCAGGCCACAACGCGCGACGCCAACCAAATGAGGATGGGAGCGACAGCGAGCAGACCGGCGATCGTCGGCCATGCCAACGTTTCGATGGCAACTCGATCGCGGTCAAAGATGAGGTACCCGATCACCAGGTATACGACAACCCAGAAAATGTTGTGCCGGAACGTAAACAGCGAATCTTTCTTGCTGTTCTTGCCTTTTGGGGTGACATCGAACTTGGGGTTGGCGGTGAGGAACGACTTAACCATCGACGCCGCGTAAATCGGTGCGGCGGCGACACTCATGAACATGCCAAAGACACCCCAGGAGTTGGTGGTTTCGAAGGGGCTGACGTTGTACCGGCGAGCCGAGATAAAGCAGAAGATTTGGAGGACAATTGTCCAGGTGTAGAACAGGATCCAGTGTTCTGGGCTCACGACTGTGCCACTGTCGCCGTACCAGGCGAACAGTCCGGAGTTGATCGCCCCGAGAACCCAGGTGAGGCCCATGACTGGATAGAACGCCATCAGCAGCAGGTAGTGCAGGACGCGACGCGGGTGGCGCCACATCTGCATCATCTGCAAGAAGAACGGTCCAGCGATGGCATGCCGGATCGCGCCGGTAGCCCAGCGGTTTTGCTGCTTAAAGTAGTCACCCCAGGTGACGGGGCCTTCACCGTGGGCCAGGACGTCGGGGGTGTAGACGGCCTTCCATTCATTGCCGGTCTCGGGGTTCCGCTTCGTGAGTGCTTTGAGGCCGGTGGCGAGGTCTTCGGTGATGGACGGTTGGGCACCGCCGATCTGGTCGTAGACCGCCGTGCGGATCGCATAGTTGGTGCCGACCAGCATTGGGCCGCCGTAACTGTTGGCCGCAGACTGGATGAGGGAGTGGAACACGAATTGCTGCGACTCGGCCAGCTTTGGCACGGTGCGGTTGACGGCGTTGCCGTATGCCTGCGGAGCAGACACGTAGGCGATGTCCGGATCGTTGAAGTAGCAGATGAGGCGGGTTGTCAGTTCCGGCAGCGGCACGTGGTCGGGGTCAAGACCAACCAAAATGTCGTACTTCGGAAGATCGGGATCATTGCTGACGACGTCGTAAGCGGCGTTGAAGTTGCCGTGCTTGGTCTTGGGGGCGTACTTGGCGCCGCGGTTGTACTTCTTAATCCCGAGGCGACTGATGCGCCGGATTGTGTTGCCTGCCTGCTCGGCGTTGAGTCGATCAACGAGATCCTGCACCGAAGTGGGATCGTCGGGGTCGCCCTCGTCGAGGACAAAGATGTCGACCAGTGGTTGCCGGTCGTCGTCGGTGGCTTTGGTGCCCGGCGTTGATTTGAGTTTCTTCGCCGCAATGAGGGTCTGTTCAAGCACCTCAAGGGATTCCAATCGCGGAACGAAAGTAATGAAGACGGCAACCTGAAGATTCTGCTGGATCCGGGAAGGGATCGGGGAGCGCACCAGTGACGTCGACATGGCGAGCATCGAGACCAGCGCGAGCCGACTGACGTCGACGATGGTGGTCAGGACGATGATCGTCGCAGCAGCCCACGACACCGCTCGGAAGATCCGCGAGTCGAGCGGCGGCCCGGAGGCAAGTAGCCACCAGACGTAGCCGATGGAAATCGTCAGCATGAGTCCGGCGATCAACCAGTTGGACAGCGTGCGGAACTTCCCGCTTGGCCGGCGCAATCTCAGGGTCGACGAGTCGTCGTCGGTGAGATCGCCGGTGGTGTGCGCCTTCTCGACGAGAGCCCTGGCCACCTCTGGGGAAATTGCGGCGGAGATGGTGGGGAAAGCTGCGGCGGATTCGATGATCGCATCAGCTTCAGCGTCCGTCGAGTCCGAGTCGTTGTCAGGGCGGTCCGCGTTGAGGTCAGCGTCTGCAGGCTTGTCGGCTTCGCCGTCCGGGACGGCTACCTCCAGGTCCGGCCCATCCAGATTGATCTCTGTCTCGACGAGAACCGTGAGTTCGGTACCGCCGGGAGCCTCGTCGCCAGAGCCGGTCGGGGAACTCTGCGGTGCCGGACGCAATGTCTCCTCGACGACGGCCAGCGTTAGGCAGTCCTCGAGGTCGAGATCAGTGGCGGTGTCGGACGACAGATCCGGTTGATCCTCGTCGGTTACGACATCCTGGTAAGAACCGGTCGCGGTAACTTCTTCCACCCCCTGATTTAGCTAATCTTCCGGTGCCGCGAAGGCACTCCCCGTCGATTCGCCGGAAAACGACTTATGTCCCGTCGTATCACTGTTGAGAATGACAGTATGCAATACGCCGGTTTTGTTCAGAATATGTCGGGTATTCGAATGAGCGGGACTGGGACACGCGGCATGACCTCGACGGTTCATCCGTTCCGATAGCATCGGGTGCGGCACGCAATCGCGTCACCGGCGCCTCGGTCGGGCATGTCGATGCGGGAACTTGCCGGTCGTGGCAGTCTTGAACTGTGGAGTTCATCAAAGGGAAAGCGGCAATCATCACCGTGTCGGATAGGTCGTTCACCGGTGAGCGCGAAGATGTTTCGGGTCCGCTTGCCGCCGAGCTGCTGCGTACCGCCGGATGGACGACCACGGTGAGCGTTGTTCCCGACGACCGGGAGGCAATATCGCGTTGCATTGTCGATCTTGTTGACGCCGGGACCGACTTGGTTGTGACCACCGGGGGGACAGGTGTTGGGCCTCGAGATGTGACTCCGGAGGCCACCGGTTCGCTGTTGACGCGCGTACTCCCGGGAATCGCCGAGGAAATTCGCCGCGCGGGTCTCGCGTCGCTGCCGCAGGCGATGCTCTCCCGCGGGGTCGCAGGTATGCGGGACGGCGCGCTGGTGGTCAACCTTGCTGGGTCGACGGGGGCCGTCCGCGACGGGGTGCCGGTGGTCCTCCAGGTCGCTGAGCATGCGGTGGCTCAGGCAGCCGGGGGCGATCACTGATGATCGCGCTCACCGCCATCTCCGACGTCGACCTGGACGTCGCCGCCCACATCGCAGCCGTCGCGGCGCCCGATGCCGGAGCAGTCGCCGTCTTTGTCGGGACCGTGCGCGACAATGATCCGGACGCTGCGGGCCGCGTTACCGAACTCGAATACAGTGCGCACCCGGATGCCGAGAGGTACCTCCGGGACATTGTTACCAGCCTCGATCGGCCTGATGTGCGGATTGCGGTCAGCCATCGCGTGGGGTCGCTGCCGGTCGGCGGCGTCGCGATTGTCGCCACCGTGTCATCGGTGCATCGGGCCGAGGCGTTCGACGTGAACCGCGAAGTGGTCGAACGCGTCAAGGCCGAATTGCCCATGTGGAAAAAGCAGTTCGAGAGCGATGGCTCCCACACGTGGGTTGGGCTCGGAAGGGTGACGACATGAGCGACCCAACCGGTCTCGTCGACAGATTCGGCCGCGTGCACCGCGACCTGCGGATTTCGCTGACCGACCGGTGCAACCTGCGCTGCACCTACTGCATGCCCGCCGAAGGTGTCCCGTGGATACCGCGTCCGGACTTGCTCAGCACCGACGAACTGGTGTCCCTCGTGGAAGTCTTTGCCCGACTCGGGATTGTGGAGGCACGACTCACCGGCGGTGAACCGTTGCTGCGCCCCGACATCGTCGACATTGTGGCGCGACTGTCGGCCATCGAGGGCCAGCAGGGGCCGCTGCGAATCTCTATCACCACCAATGGGATTGGGCTGTCGAACTTGGCTGGGCCGCTGGCTGAAGCCGGTTTGGAACGGTTCAACATCAGCCTCGACACCCTGCGCGCTGACCGTTTCGCCAAATTGACGCGGCGCGATCGCATTGACGACGTACTCGCCGGGATCGCCGCGGCGTCGGCCACCGGATTGCGTCCGCTGAAGATCAACACTGTCGCGATGCGCGGCGTCAACGACGATGAACTCGCCGACCTGCTGCGCTTTGCGCGGGATCACGATGCACAGTTGCGGTTCATCGAGCAGATGCCGCTCGACGCCGGACATACCTGGTCACGGGCGCAGATGGTGACGGGCGAAGAGATCTTGGAAGCGCTCACTGCCGAATTTGAATTGACTGCCAAACCGGGCCGCGGGTCAGATCCTGCCCAACAGTTCATTGTGGACGGCGGCACCACCACGGTCGGGGTCATCGCTTCGGTGACAGCACCGTTCTGCGGGGCATGTGATCGCGTCCGCCTCACCGCCGATGGACAGTTGCGTAACTGCCTGTTCGCGACGGGGGAATCGGACCTGCGAGGCCGCTTGCGGTCCGGTGCGACCGTCGATGACATCGAAGCGATGATCCGAGAATCGGTGACCGCCAAACGCGCGGGTCACGGGATCGACGACCCCGGCTTCCTCCAGCCGGATCGGCCGATGTCGGCCATCGGGGGATAGGCGCTTTCGGCGCTATCCGCCCGCAAACGGCGGCAGCACGTCAACGGTGGCGCCCGTCGGGGCGAAGGTGTCGTCGGTGGCGCGCGTGCCATCGACCAGGACGGAGCAGCAGGTGAGGACGCGAGCAAACTCAGTGCCGTACTCGCCGGACAATTGTGCCTTCAACGCTGACACGGTCAGGCCGCCGTCGTGGGGTTGTTCGGTGCGGCCTGCGGCCTCCGCGGCACCGGCAAAGTAGCGGATAATCACGGGTCGGTCCGGTCCGACTGCTTGGCGAGGACTTCCTGGATCCGCGCGGCCGCAGTCTCGGCAGCCATGCCATTCGCGACAGCCACCCCGATCAGGTACGTCGTGATGGGGCCAGCGGGCCGCAACACCGAGTGGGCGACGTCGCGTGTGACATCCAAAAGGAGTTCTGTCGGGACACTCGGATCGTCGATTCCCAAAGCGGGGGCAAGCTCGGCGACCCAACGATCCAGGCCGGGTGGGTACGTGCTCATGAATGGTCCTCCTCATGTTGATACTGCGCTACGTCGTCCCACGTGTCGAGGTCCTCGGTGGCACCAAGGCGGTCGTCAACCCCGTACAGGTTCAAGCCGGCCACCAGCAGTCGCATCGACACGTCCCGAACGTCGGGCAGCGAATCGAGGGCGCTGCGTAGCGACGCTATTCGATATCGGCCGGCGAGCCACTGATCGCGGCCACCGGCGTCCCGCAGAATCACCGCGTCGGCAGCTTCCGGCGTCGGAATCTCGCGCAACTGGGCGACAATCAGTGCCGCACGCGGAAGGTCACACGCCAACACCCAAACCTCCGCTGCGGCGTCCAGGATGCCGTCGAGTTCGACGAACGCTGCGGCCAGTCCGGCGACCGGACCACCGAACGGTGGTTCCTCTTGCACGACCGTCACGCCCGGGTGTGCAATCGATTCCGGACCTACGGCAATTACCGGGTGCGCTTCGGCGAGCGAGGCGTATACGGCATTGATGAGCGGCTGGCCGTCGATTTGGAGATTTGCTTTGTCCGTTCCACCGAGGCGGCTCGCTCGGCCGCCGGCCAGTACGATCGCCGCCGTCATCGGATCCAGTCTCCGCTTTTGCCGCCGGTTTTGCGGAGGAGGCGGATGTTCTCGATCTCAACGGACTTGTCGAGGCCCTTCACCATGTCGACAAGCGCGAGGGCGGCCACGCTGACGGCGGTGAGCGCTTCCATCTCCACTCCGGTGCGGTCGGCGGTCCGAACGGTGGCCTCCACGGCGACACCTTCGTCGACAATTTGGAGTTCGACGGCCGCACCGTGCACCCCGATGACGTGCGCCAGGGGGAGCAGCTCGGGAGTCCGTTTGGCGGCAGCGATCCCCGCGATGCGCGCGACAGCGAGAACATCGCCCTTGGGCACGGTGCCGTCGCGAAGTGCTTCGACGATGGTCGGAGTGCAGCGGACAAAGCCGGAGGCGGTGGCGCTCCGAATGGTGGGGGCCTTCTCCGTCACGTCGACCATGCGCGCCTGTCCGGCCGCGTCGAGGTGAGTAAACGGTTGGGGATCGGTCATGACAGCACCATCACGGTAATGAGGTCTCCTTGCGAAACGTGGTCAACGTCGGCGGGAATAAGTGCGAGCGCGGTGGCGTCGGCCAGGGACGTCACCAAGTGGGAGCCGCTGCCCCCACGTGCGGCGGGGGAGACGGTGTTGTCGTCGTAGATGGCGGGCAAGATCTGCAGGCGCCCACCGCGACTTCGCCAGTCGACCGCGGCTTGGCGGGTGACGAGCGGACGATCGATGTTGGTGTGACCACCCATGCGGCGCAGGGCGGGTCGCACAAACATTTCGAACGAGACCGCTACGCTTACCGGGTTTCCGGGCAGGGCGAACACGGGGATGCCGTGGGACAGGCCAAATCCCTGCGGCTTGCCGGGTTGCATTGCGACAGTGGTGAATTCGATGCTGCCGGTGCCGTCCAAAACTGCCTTGACGACGTCGAACGCGCCGACGCTGGCTCCGCCGGTCAGGATGACCGCATCCACGTCGAGTTCGGCCATGGTGGCGCGGAGAGAATCGTTGTCGTCGAGGACGTGTCTCACCGCGGCCACGATCGCGCCAGCTTGCTCGACCGCTGCGGTCAGCAGCACCGAGTTCGATTCGGGGATCTGTCCGCGCGTGGGGGTGCCCGACGGCGCGATGAGTTCGGATCCGGTGGAGATGATGGCGACGCGGGGGCGCGGGTGGGCCTGCACGGTTTCGAAGCCTGCGGAGGCGATGGCTGACAGTTGCCAGGGGCCCAGCACGGTTCCGGCTGTGACGGCCACCCGACCTGCGGGGGCATCTTCGCCTGCGCGTCGAATGTGGGCACCGGGCTTGGGAGCCGCCGTGATCGTGATGGATTCCGGTGTGGTTGCGAGGATTCCGGTGCCGAGGTCGGTGTCTTCAAGTGGAACCACGGCGTCGGCGGCGGTCGGGACCGGTGCGCCGGTCATGATGCGGACAGCCTCACCCGCACCTATCGCCGGATCGTCGGGGCTGCCTGCGGGAACGTCACCCACGATGCGCAGGGTGGCGCCGACCGTCGCGTCTGCGCCATGCACGGCGTAGCCATCCATTGCGGAGTTGTCGAAAAGCGGTACGGCCCAACGGTTGGCGATGTCGGCAGCCAAAACGAGGCCGGTTGCGTCGGAGGTGCGGTGCGCAGCGGCGGGCAACGGCCCCACCGCGCCAAGGATTCGTGCACGATGCTCGTCGACGGTGATCACGTCGCCAGCGTATCGCGCCGCAGACCCTCCGGGTCTTTTCCGCTTTTCTGTCACGTTTCGACCAGACCGTCACCGATCGCGGCGTTTCGTGACGCAACGGCGGTTTCCGGACCCGTAGATGTCAGAAAAGGGGCAGGAGGCGGATGCGGAGGAGCGCAGATGCGGCTAGATTTACTGATTATGACCGTATTTCGGGTTCGAGAGGCAGCGTCGCTCCTCAGCGTCAGTGACGACACCCTACGACGATGGATCGACGCCGGCCGAATTTCCTCGGGGACTGACGACTCCGGACGGGCCACCATCGACGGTGCCGACCTCGCCGCCTTCCTTCTCCACGACGACGCCGCCAACGCCGACGATCCGGTTCAACGTGGAACCAGCGCCCGCAACAGGTTTGTCGGGATCGTTACGCAGGTGCAGTCCGACACTGTGATGAGTCAGGTGGAAATGCGTTGCGGCCCGCATCGGGTGGTGTCGCTGATGTCGACCGAAGCGGTCCGCGACCTTGGCCTGGCAGTCGGTTCGCTCGCGACCGCGACAGTCAAGGCGACCAACGTGGTCGTCGAAACGCCGGGCGGTGCCGCATGAAGCCGTTAGCGGCGCTGGTTACCTGCCTTGCGCTGCTGCTCACCGGTTGCGGAAACGCCAGTACCGGCCCCGAGGATCAGCCGCTGGTCGTCTTCGCCGCCGCGTCGTTGCAGGGAGTGTTCGACGAGATGTCGGTCGAGTTCACCAAATCTGAAGCGGGTCAAAAGTATTCGGTGGCACCGATCGTCTATGACGGTTCTCAGGCGCTTGCCACGCAGATCGTCGAGGGTGCCGATGTGGACGTTATTGCCTTCGCCAACCAGTCGAGCCTGGAACCGGTTACTGCGGCGGGACGCTCGAGTGGTGGAACGGTTTTCGCGACCAACACGCTGCAGATCGCGGTCGCGCCCGGCAATCCCAAACACGTGGAAAGCCTTGCCGACCTTGCGAAGCCCGGGATTGCGACAGTCCTGTGCGCACCCGAAGTGCCGTGCGGAAAGGCCTCGGAAAAGCTACTCGACGCTGCGGGCGTTCAGGTGGCACCGGTCAGCGAGGAAACCAATGTGACCTCGGTTGTGACGCGCGTGCGCAACGGCGAGGCAGATGCCGGACTCGTCTACCAAACGGACGTGACCGCGGCTGGGAACGCGCTCACCGGCGTCACTCCCTCGAACGCGGCTGTCGCTATCAATCGGTATCCGATTGCCGTCGCCACCCGAGCCCCGTCGCCGACGGCAGCGCAGGCTTTCACTACTTTCGTCCTCTCGCCCGCGGGTCGAAAAATCCTCGCGGACTACGGGTTCGGCCTGCCTTGACCGAATCTCGCGCGGCACCGATCCCCAAGGCGCTCTATGCGCCGGCCCTGCTCGCGTTGACTCTCCTCGTTGCGCCGATCATTGGCCT
Source organism: Gordonia sp. 34D (assembly GCF_056682775.1). Classification (NCBI taxonomy): domain Bacteria; kingdom Bacillati; phylum Actinomycetota; class Actinomycetes; order Mycobacteriales; family Gordoniaceae; genus Gordonia; species Gordonia sp. 34D. The sequence goes on from NZ_CM155293.1 coordinate 3,889,925, forward strand.
CATCTCCCGCGTGCATTGGGACACCCTCGGCGCGGATTTGTTTTCGTCGGCGTCGTTGACGGCGCTGGGATTGTCGTTGGTGACGGCGGCCTGTGCCACCGTCGCCTGCATTCTGTTCGGTACCCCGCTTGCGATTCTGATTGCCCGAGCCAGTCGACGGTCGGCGTCGATCTTGCGGGCCCTAGTGCTGATTCCGCTGGTGCTGCCGCCGATGGTCGGGGGCCTGGCGCTGCTGTCGCTGCTGGGGCGATCGGGCCTGATTGGCAAACCAATTTTCGAAATCACCGGGCACAGCCTTCCCTATACGACCGCCGCGGTGATCGTCGCGCAGGCCTTCGTCGCGATGCCGTTCTATGTCGTCACCGTGGAGGGCGCGCTGCGGACGGCGGGCGACGGCTACGAACACATTGCGGCCACGCTCGGGGCTGGGCGGTGGCGCGTCCTCGGCCGCATCACGTTGCCGCTGGTCCTGCCGGGCCTCACTGCCGGTGCCGCCCTCGCATTTGCCCGGGCCCTTGGCGAGTTTGGTGCCACGGCGCTGTTCGCCGGCAACGCTCCGGGAGTCACGCGGACCATGCCTCTTGCCATCTATACGGCGTTCAATGGTGTTGGCGTCAACCAGGATTCGGCTGTCGCGCTCTCGCTTCTGCTGTTGGTGAGCACTGCGGTCATCGTGCTGGGACTGCGGTCGTGGCGGCGGGCGGGGATCGTATGACGGGCCGCGCGCTCACCGCCCGGATCGAGGTGGAACGGGCCGACTTCACCGTGTCCGCAGAGGTATCGGTGGCGGCCGGTGATTGTCTGGCGATTCTGGGACCGAACGGTGCGGGGAAGACGACGATCCTCGGGGCGCTCGCCGGGCTGGTCCCGTTGACGGCGGGTCAGATCCGGCTCGGCGACCGCGACCTCGACGGCAGCGTTCACGTGGCTCCCGAGCACCGTCGCATCACCTTGCTGGAGCAGAAGCCGCGACTGTTCCCGCATCTGAGCGTCGTGGAGAACCTAGCGTTCGGGCCGCGCTCGCAGGGGCGCTCGCGACGTGAGGCGAGGGAGATCGCCGACAGTTGGCTCGATCGCATCGGACTGCCCGACGCTGGCGGTCGTAAGCCCAAGCAGCTATCGGGCGGCCAACAGCAGCGGGTCGCGGTGGCGCGCGCCTTGGCTGCCGAACCCGAAGTGCTCCTACTTGACGAACCCTTCGCCGCCCTCGACGCCGAGAGTGCACCGATGATTCGGCGGATGCTGGCCGACGAACTCGCACGCACTGGGACCACCAGCGTGCTGGTGACGCACGAACTGTCGGATGCGTGGCAGTGGGCCAGTTCCTGTCTGGTGCTCAACGACGGTCGCGTCGTCGAAGAGGGGACTCCCGCTGAGCTCGCTGCGTGTCCGCGAACGCAATTCACCGCCGCCCTCGCCGGGTACAGCGTGATCCGTGGGCGCTGGCAGCAGGGAGAGGGCCGTCGGGGGGCATTGATCGTCGCTGATGGCCAAGTCCCTGGTTCCGCAGACGGGGTGATCGACGATGGGGCGGAAGCATTCGGCATTGCCGTGCCCCACGAGGTCACCGCCTCGCGTTCGTCGGGGGCTGTGCAGTCGCGTGTGCGGTCGGTGTCGGTGCACGCCGGGCGACTGCGAATCGAGGCCGAGAATGGCCTCGTCGCCGAATCGGACGAGCGCGTCACCGTCGGCGAACGCCTGTGGTTTACGCCGCGGAAAATGCGCGTGCGGCGGTAGCGTGTTACCCCGCGTTGCGTGTTTATGACGTTCGTGTGAAGTGACCTGGCGCGAACAGATTTCGGTGGAAAGCCGGTGGCACCATGGGTAATCCAAGCTCATCCGAGTGCCGAGGAGACCACATGCACCTATCACCCGCGGACGCCGAAAAGCTGCTGCTAGCGGTGGCGGGAATGGTCGCGCGCGATAGGCACCAGCGCGGCGTCCTCCTCAACTACCCCGAGACGATTGCACTTCTGTCGACTTGGGCGATTGAACGGGCCCGTGAGGGGGCTGGCGTCGCCGAACTTATGGAACGAGGCAGAGGCGTCCTCACCCGTGATGATGTGATGCCGGGGGTAGCGGAAATGATCGACGACGTGCAGATTGAGGCCACCTTCCCCGATGGTCGCAAACTCGTCACCATCCATCACCCCATCGACTGAGGACAACAGTGCCAACACCTTTTCGCACCGCAGGTCCCGGCGCTGTCCGGGTCCGCCGCGGAAGCATTGAGCTCAACGGGAACCGAGGGGCCGACGAACGCCTTGAATTGGTCGTCCTCAACACTGGCGACCGCCCCGTCCAAATCGGCTCGCATTGCCATCTGCCGGACACCAATCCAGCGCTGGACTTCGATCGCGGTGCCGCTGAAGGTTTCCGGCTCGACATTCCGGCCGGCACCTCGATCCGCTTTGAACCTGGTGCCTCCAAACGGGTCGATGCCGTTGCGTTGCAGGGCAAACGGGTAGTTCCCGGAATTTCGATCAAAGGCAACCGCTGATGGTGCATATCGACCGCGAACGGTACGCGGCGCTCCACGGACCCACCACCGGCGATCAAGTGCGCCTCGGCGATACGGACCTGTGGATCGAAATCGAAGCCGATCGCACAATCGGCGGCGACGAGGCGGTCTTCGGCGGTGGCAAGTCCGTCCGCGAATCCATGCTCCAGTCGGCAGTGCCACGCTCGGCAGGTGCCCTCGATACCGTCATCACCAACGTGATCGTTCTCGATTGGTGGGGTATTGAGATCGCGGACGTCGGTATCCGCGACGGGCGCATTGTCGCGCTCGGGCGCTCCGGCAACCCGGATATTGCCAGCGGCGTCCACCCGGATCTGGTGATTGGGCCATCGACCGACGTGGTTGGCGGGGAGGGGCACATCCTGACTGCGGGCGGCATCGACTCGCACGTCCACTTGCTGTCGCCGTCGCAGATCCACGAAGCCCTCGCCACCGGAATTACGACCATCGTCGGCGGTGGGACCGGGCCGTCGGACGGCTCCAAAGCCACCACCGTGACGCCCGGCCCCTGGCACCTTGCGGCCATGCATCGCGCGCTCGACGATCTGCCCGTCAACGTGCTGCTCCTTGGCAAGGGCAATACGATTTCAGCGGAGGGCCTGGCGGAACAGGCCTTGGGCGGCGCTGCCGGTTTCAAAGTGCACGAGGATTGGGGCTCGACGCCTGCCGCGATCGACGCTGCCCTGCGGGCCGCCGATGACTGGGGCCTTCAGGTCGCGCTGCATTCGGACTCACTGAACGAGGCCGGGTTCGTTGACTCCACTGTCGCCGCGATTAATGGCCGAAGTATTCATGCGTTCCACGTGGAGGGAGCCGGCGGCGGACACGCTCCGGACATCCTCTCGATCGCGAGCCTGCCGCACGTCATTCCGGGTTCCACCAATCCGACGCTCCCGCACACGGTGAATACCGTCGCCGAACATCTCGACATGCTGATGGTGTGCCATCACCTCAACCCGGCGGTCGCCGAAGATTTGGCGTTCGCCGAGTCCCGAATCCGTGCGACGACCATCGCGGCAGAAGACATCCTTCACGATCTCGGGGCACTGTCGATTACCTCGTCCGATGCCCAGGCGATGGGCCGGATCGGCGAGGTCATCACCAGGACATGGCAGGTGGCGCACGTCATGAAGGACAGCCGCGGCTCGTTGGGTGGCGCTGCCGACAACCTGCGGGCCCGTCGGTACGTCGCGAAGTACACGATCAATCCGGCGACAGCGCACGGCATTGACCATGAGGTGGGGTCGGTGGAGGCGGGGAAGCTCGCCGACCTGGTGCTGTGGGACCCTCGATTCTTCGGTGTCCGACCGGAGCTTGTCATCAAGGGCGGGTCCATTGCGTGGGCTGCGCTCGGCGACCCCAATGCCTCCATTCCGACACCGCAACCGGTCCTGCAGCGACCCGCATTCGGCGCATCGAACGGGGCCGACCTGGCGGTGACTTTCGTTTCGCCTGCCGCACTCGATGATGGCCTCGCGGACCGGCTGCAGCTCCGACGACGTCTCGCCGGTGTGCGGCCAACGCGCCACGTTGGGAAGGCCGATATGAAGCTCAACGACCAGCTGCCGCAGATCGAGATCCGGCCCGACACGTTCGAGATCAGCATCGACGGCGACCCGGTGATTCCCGCCCCGGCCACACACCTGCCGCTGACCCAGCTGTACTCGCTGTTCTGATGTCAGCCCTCGCGATGCTCCTTGCGGATGCCCGACTGCCGTCGGGCGGCCATGCCTACTCGGCGGGCATGGAGCCCGCGCTAGCCGGTGGCATGCCGCCTGTCGAGGCGCGGGCGCTCATGTTGGCACGAGCTCGGACGACATCGCTGGTGGAGGCAGGCACCGCCGTCGTTGCCCGAAATGCGGTTCTCGCGCAAGCCCCGTTGATGCCGGTGCAAAGCGCGTGGGCCGCCCGGACTCCCGCACCCGCGGTCCGTACGGCGTCGTCGGCTCAGGCTCGCGGCTACTTGCGTCTTGCGGACCGACTCTGGCCTGCGGCAACAGTTTTCGCCAACCTCCCCGAGCGCCCGTGCCGGGCCGTCGTCCTCGGGGCGATCGCGGCCGTCGCCGACCTGCCCGCCGCTGACCTGGCGCGGCTCACCATCTACGACGACGCCGCCACTGCGGCCAGTGCGCTCCTGAAGCTCGAACCCGGTGACCCCGTTGAGGTCACCGCCTGGATCCTCGACGCCTGTGCCGATGTCGAACCCCGGGTGGCCACATTGGCCGCCCTCACCGATCCCGCCGACATTCCCGCGGCGGGTGCCCCGCATAGCGAGCTGTGGGCCAGTGCCCACGCCCGCCTGACGAAAAGGTTGTTCCGTGCCTGACCCTCGTTCCCAAGCCCCATCTCGAGCCCTACGACTCGGTGTCGCTGGTCCGGTCGGCACCGGCAAGACCTCGGTGATCGCCGCCATCTGCAAGGCCCTCGCCGACGATCTTGAGATTGGCGTCATCACCAATGACATCTACACCGATGAGGACGCTCGATTCTTGAAGTCGGCGGGCGTGCTCGACGCGGATCGGATTCGCGCTGTCGAGACCGGAGCCTGCCCGCACACCGCGATCCGCGATGACATCACCGCGAACGCCCTCGCGGCTGATGACCTTGAAGCCGACTTCGCGCCGCTCGAGCTGATTCTTATCGAATCCGGTGGCGATAATCTGACTGCGACCTTCTCGCCAGCCCTCGTCGACGCGCAGCTGTTTGTGCTCGATGTGGCAGGTGGCGGTGACGTCGCACGCAAGGGTGGCCCCGGCATCGGCCGTGCCGACCTGCTCGTCGTCAACAAGACCGACCTTGCCCCGTACGTCGGGGTCGACGTCGCGGCGATGGTCGCCGACGCCGGTCAGGCCCGCGAAGGGCGCCCGGTGCTCGCGTTGTCGAAGACCGACGAGGCATCGATCAACGAGCTGCGGGCCTGGGTCCTCGGGATCCTCGCTTCGTATCAGAGCGGCCATCATTCACCCGTCGACCCGGGGCCGATGGCACCGCACTTCCATGCCGATGAGGAGCATCCCGGAGGCGGCTATACGCACGCGCACGAACATTGAACAGCGCCCGCATCGGTGTACGCGCGGCCACGGGCCGCGCGTCTATTGACCTGTCGTCCGGGAGTGGCGAGCTAATCCCACGGCTGTTGAGTCGTACCCCGTGCGGGGCGCGCGTCGCGCTGGTCGCTGGGCGAGCCCTGGTCCTCGGCGGAGACGCCATCAGCCTGCAAGTCGAGGTTGGGGCTGGCTGCACGCTGGAACTGGTTGAGGTTGGCGGCACCGTCGCCTACGACGCCGACGGGCAGGGATCGTCGTGGGTTACCACCGTGGGTTTGGGGCCCGGATCCACCCTGATCTGGCGAGGCCTGGAAACCGTCATTTCCGACGGTGCCAATCTGCACCGCCGCACGGATATCAGGATGGCCAACGACGCCCGAGCCCTGATCCGCGAAGTCGTGGTCCTCGGTCGGAGCGGTGAACGCGGCGGGCAGTTGCTCTTGGAAACCTCGGTGACTTTCGGTGAAAGTCCGCTGCTGGTGGAGTCGCTCGACGTTCGCGGTGACCGACCTCAACCCGGCATTCTCAGCGACCACCGCGTCCTCGAATCGGTTCTGATTGCTGGAATCGACCCCGATCTGACCGATGAAAAGCACACCATGGAACTGGCCGGACCCGGAGCGCTCGCACGTTCCCTCGGCTCGGCGGCGCACGGACTTTCCCTGGAGGAGACGTGGAACAGTTGGCACACTCAACTCACCCGACGGCCGTGACCGACAGCGGACGCCTGTGGGCGGTCGTGGTAATTGCTGGCCTGCATCTGCTGGGTTGGGGGATGCTCCTTGGCCTCGTCGTACCGATGGATGTCCGCTACGGCGCAGCGGGTCCAGCGGCGATCGCCGTTGGCCTGGCCGCCTACGCGCTGGGCGTGCGGCACGCGTTCGACGCCGACCACATCGCCGCCATCGACAACACCACGCGGCGCTTTGTCGACCGAGGTCGGCCAGCATCGACAGTCGGACTGTGGTTTGCGCTCGGACACTCGTCGGTGGTGTTTCTCCTTTGCCTGGCGCTGGTTGTCGGATTCGGTGCGCTTGGGCAGGCTATTGCCGATGACTCGTCGGGTGTCCACGCCGTCGCGGGCGTGTGGGGTCCCGTGGTGTCCTCGCTCTTCTTGTTGGCAATCGCGGGACTGAACTTCGCCTCGTTGCGTGGCGGGCATACCGCCGGAGGACCCGTATGGCGGGTCATGTCGCGGTTCGAGCAAGTGGTCGACCGCCCCACGCGGATGTACGCCGTTGGCTTCACCTTTGGGCTCGGGTTCGATACCGCCACCGAAATCGGACTCCTCGCTCTCGCCGGGTCGGCATCGTTTGGAGCCGTGCCGTGGTGGGCCGTCCTGACCCTGCCGATCCTGTTTGCCGCCGGGATGTCGCTGATTGACACGGTGCAGGGAGCGGTAATGCGCCGTGCCTACCTGTGGTCGCCCGGACGGTCGAAGGCGCTGGGTTACGGCGCCATCATGACCGGGATCTCGGCGATCGTTGCCGTCTCCATCGCGACCGTTCAACTCTCCACCGTCGCCCACGACACCCTCGGCTGGGCGGGACCCTTTGCCTGGATCGGCAGTGCCAACCTGGGAGCCGTCGGCTTCTGGCTCACCGGCACTCTCCTCGCTGTCTGGGCCTCGGTCTTTGTACTGACCCGCAAGCGAGTCGGTGTGGGCCGAGAGGTTCCGGCCACAGAGCCGTAACACGAGGGACGCATCGGTTTCGTCGCTGAAACCGGAGCGAGGTCGGCCGGTGACACCGCAGCCATAGCTTTCAACTCAAGCATGAAAGCAACGGCGAGTGGAGGATTGATGACCGAACAGCTGATAGAACCCCCAGCGACAACAGTCGCCAGCAACGGCGCGGGTAGCAGCACCGGAAGGGATGACGCCCTCAACGAGACCCTTGAGGATTACACGCTCCGATTTGCGCCGCGAAGCTACCGCAAGTGGAGCGCGGCGGTGGTCGCGACATCGGCACTCGGCGGCATCGCCTACCTTGCCGACTTCGCAGTTGGTGCCAACATCGGTATGGCGCACGGCACGGGCAACGCGCTGTGGGGCATCGCGCTGTTTGCCGTAGTGATCATCGTGACTGGCGCACCACTGGCGTACTACGCCGCGCGCTACAACATCGATCTCGATCTCATCACCCGGGGAAGCGGCTTCGGGTATTACGGCAGCATCGTGACCAACCTGATCTTCGCGTCGTTCACGTTCATCTTTTTCGCGCTCGAAGGTTCCATCATGGCGCAGGGCTTGGAACTCGGACTCGGAATACCACTGCCAGTCGGTTATCTCGTCTCCACCCTGATTGTGCTGCCGCTGGTGATCTACGGGATGAAGGCGCTGGCCAAACTCCAGGTGTGGACCACTCCGCTGTGGTTGGTCATGATGGTCGGACCGCTGGTGTATTTGCTTGCCGCGCACCCGGATTCGGTGTCACAGTTCCTGTCGTTTTCTGGTGTCGACGCCGATGGGCAACCCCGCGGTGAAGGCGTCAACTTCGCGGGCGTAATGCTGTGTGCTGGCGTCTGCCTGTCGTTGATCGCGCAGATCGCCGAACAGATCGATTACCTGCGATTCATGCCGCCCCGCAGCCCCGAGAACAAGCGCCGCTGGTGGGCCGCCGTGCTCATCGCCGGGCCCGGATGGGTGCTGTTTGGCGCCGTGAAGCAGATTGTTGGCCTGTTCCTAGCGGTGTACCTGATCGCCAATGTTGCCGACAGCGTCGGCATCGCGAATCAGCCGGTGCACCAGTTCGTCCAGATCTACGACGACATGATGCCCGCATGGCTGGCTATGACTCTCGCCGTCGTGCTGGTGGTGATCTCACAGATCAAAATCAATGTCACGAACGCCTACTCGGGGTCGCTGGCCTGGACCAACTCGTTCACACGCGTCACCAAGACGTACCCGGGCCGACTGGTCTTTGTTGTCGTCAACCTGGTGATCGCCCTCGTGTTGATGGAAGCCAACATGTTCAGCTTCATGAGTGAACTCCTCAACTTCTACGCCAACTGCGGTATCGCGTGGATTGTTGTCGTGGCAACTGACATCGTGGTCAACAAGTACCTGCTGAAGCTGAGCCCCAAGGCACCGGAGTTTCGTCGAGGAATGCTCTACGCGGTGAATCCAGTTGGCTTCGTGTCGCTGATCGTCGCCGCCGGTGGTTCGATTCTGGTGTTCTTCGGGGTGTTCGGTGACACCGTCGCACCGTACTCGCCGATGGTTGCGGCCGTTCTGGCGTTTGTCCTGCCGCCGATCTTGGCAATCGCCACAAGTGGGCGTTACTACCTGCGTCGCACTGACGACGGCATCGACCTGCCCATGTATGACGACTTCGGCAATCCTAGCGATGCCAAGCTTCTGTGCTGTGTCAGCGGGATGGAGTTCGAGCGCCCGGACATGCTGGCATCGGCCCTACCTGCGGCTGATGGGTCCAAGCAGTACATCTCCTCGCTCGCGCTCGCCTGCGATAAGACCGGCGCGCACGTATTGCCTGAGCAGCAGTAGCGCAACAACTGTGTGCCTTTGCCCCGCGCGGGGCAAAGGCACACAGTTATTAGAGGTGGGACGTGACCGTCAGAGTGCGTACGGCCCGAATCGGCCCCACGCAACAAATACGGCCAGGACGAGAAGAACAAAGTTCACCATGATCATTTGGGATTCGTTGCGTCGCGCGTGCACGGCTATCGCCCCAGCCATCACAATCGCCAGGCCGGACGCGGAAAGGGGGACCAGTACGGGCGCAATTCTCGTCACTGCCGGGAGGATCAGTCCGATGGCGGCGAGAATCTCCAGTCCACCGATCGTCTTTACCGCGTTGGAGCTGAAGTCGTTGACCCAACCCATGCTTTCGGCCAACTTTGCCTTCGGTTGGGTGGCCTTCAACGTTCCCGCACCACCGAAGATGACGGCGAGGACCACCGCGACGATCCAAAGGACAATGTTCATGGGTGTCTCCTAGCTGATTGGCAGCTGCCCGATGCAGATGCACCTTAGCGATCGGAGCCATGCTGCCTTAAATCAGCGCACCGATAGCCGTGCTCCAGGCATTTTCGCGCATGTGGCTGCTATGTCCGCGGCTGAAGTCGTATGCCGGATCCCAGAAGTGGGTCGGCTAGCAGACCTAGACAGACGTTGGCCCCGCCGGGAAATGCTCCGGCGGGGCCAACCTCGGGTGGGGTGACGGTCTACGTGCTCAGCGCCACCGTCAGCATCACGACCGAGTCCTCCTCGGCCTTCAGCCCGTGCCTTACCGGAGGGATATCGACGAGGGCACCGGCGGAACCAACCCAGTCGCCGTCGGCACAAGTCATGCGGACGTGACCGGACAACACCTGCAGCGTCGCTTCGCCGGGGCTCTCATGATCGGACAGTTCGGCGCCGGCGCGCAGTCCGATCACTGTCAGACGGAGACGGTGCTCGGACTGGCCGCGAACGGTGCGGGCCGCCCGTCCGGAATGCGCCTGGCGCGCCTCGGCGAGCAGTTCGATCACGAGTTCTGACAGGTCGACGTCGGTCATGCAGCCACCTTCTTCTTCGGCGATTCGTCGGCATTCCGGGGGATACCGAACAATGTGAACAGGCAGGCGACGGCGGCGAAGGCCACCAGCAACGCCAAACCGATGGTGTACGAGTGGGTATCAGCGTTGTACGTGGCACCCATCACCAGCGGCGGGAAGAAGCCACCAAGGCCTCCGGCCGCACCAACGATGCCGGTAACGGCACCAACCCGGGCGGGCGGCGAAGCGACGGCCACCCAAGCGAAGACGGCACCGGCACCCATGCCCATCATCACTGCCATGAGGATGAAGTCGACCGCAGCCAGACCGGAACCCAGGCTCGGTTTTGTAATCATCCAGACAGCGAGGAGTGCGGCACCGCCACACGAGATCGCAGTGATGAGACGTGGACCGAACTTGTCCGACAGGATGCCGCCGATCGGCCGAGCAATAACGGCGGCGATCGCAAAGCCCGCAGTACGAGCACCGGCCGACTTTAGGTCGGTGATGTCGTAGACGTCGTTCAGGTAGGTCGGCAGGTAGGTGGAGAAGGCAACGAAGCCGCCGAATGCTGCCGCGTACAGGAACGACATCTGCCAGGTGATCGGCAGCTTCATAGCACTGACGAGCTTCGGCACGGAGGGCTCGGTGTTCGGAGTCCACGACGGTGCGTCACGCATAAGAATCCAGCACACCGCGGCAACGACAACGAGGGCGACGGCCATGATGACGTGCGTGGGGAAGTAGCCGAACCATTCGCGGAAGCGCGGGGTAAAGAACGCCGACAGGGCGGTACCGCCCATGCCTGCGCCGAAGACACCGGTCGCGAAACCGCGGCGCGAGGCTTCGTACCAGCTGTTCAAGAACGGAATACCTGCGGCAAAGCTGGTGCCTGCAATGCCGAGGAAGAAGCCGGCGACCAACATCAGCGGGTACGACTTCACCTCGCCTGCGATGGCCACAAAGATCACGAACGGGGCTGAGACCAGCGACAAGGCGGTGAACATGACCCGGCCGCCATAGCGGGGCGTCAGGACTCCGACGACAATCCGGCCCAGCGATCCGACCAAGATCGGTACGGCAATCAGGATGGACTTTTGGGTCGAATCTAGATTGAGTTCGTTTGGCCCGGCGTAGAAAACCCCGAGCGGCGCGATCAAGTTCCACGCCCAGAACGTCATCGCGAACGCGAGAGTCGCGAGGATGAGGTTGCGAGTCTGATCGGCTTTGGTGGTACGTGCTGCGGCCGTTGTCTGTTGCGTCATCAGTTGCGGTCCTTCACTCCGATCGGTTCCCAGCCACGACGATGCGGAGCATTGCCGGGGGCGGGGCGGGTGTCCTTACTGCGGTAAACGATGTAGGGGCGGAACAGATAGTGGATGGGTGCCGTGAACATGTGCACCAGGCGGGTAAACGGCACCAGCATAAACATGACCATGCCGATCACAATGTGAATCTGGAAGCGGATGGGAGCCGCATTCATCGCGTCGATATCGGGTTGGAAGTAGAAGACCGACCGGAACCACGGTGAGACGGTCTCGCGGTAATTGACGCCCTCGCCGTGGGGATCGATCATTCCGACGATCGTGATGTAGGTGCCGGCGATGAGAGCCGCGAGCAGCACGGCGTACATCAGCTTGTCGTTGCGGGTTGTTGCCATGAACACCGGGCCGACGGTGCGGCGCCGGTAGATCAAGATCGCGACTCCCACCAGGGTGGCAATCGCGGCGATGATGCCGCCGACGGCAGCGACCCAGTGGTACATGGTCTCGCTGATACCGACCTTGTTGGTCCACGATTCTGGGATCACCAAGCCGATCGCATGCCCGGCGATCACGGCGAAGATGCCGTAGTGAAACAGCGGGCCACCGATGCGGAGGAGTCGCGACTCGTACAGTTCCGACGAGCGTGTAGTCCACCCGAACTTGTCGTACCGGTAGCGCCAGATGGTTCCGCCGATCACGCTCAGCAGGGCGATATAGGGCAGGACGCCCCACAGGAAAATTTTCATCGAAACATCCCGTCTGGTTGGCGGGTGCCGGCCTCGGCACCTGTGAACAAGGGGAGTAGGCGCGAATCGTAGGGGTCCAAACCGACGGTTTCGACGGCCCTGCTCGGTGCGGCCATCGCGAGGGCGGTGGCACGATCGGGTGGGGCCTGCCCGGGCAACGTCGCACAGACCGCAGCCAGTACATCGGCATAGGGGGAGGTTTCGTCGAGTAGGGCAAATCGGATCAGTTCGATTGCGGCTCGATTGTCGCCCAGTACCTCGCGGCCACGGACCGGGTCGGCGAGAGCCGCGAACTCCAACACCACCGGCAGATAGTCGGGGAGTTCCCCGTGCAGGTCCACTAGGAATCCGGTGTCCCGATACAACTGCTTGAACTCGGTGAGCACCGAACCGCGCTGTCGCGTATCCCCGGCCGACCAGTACGACAGGTACAGCGTTCGTTTGCGTGAGAGGTCGAAGGTGTCGGTGTAGTGCTGTGCCAGTTCGGCGTGATCGGTGCGGTCGACGTGATCGAGGAATTTCAGTAACGCCCGGGTGGCGTCGCTGTCGGGTTGCTCGTCGAGCGCGGCCCGCATCAGGGGAAAACGGTCGAAGACCTGGCTATCTGGATAGCCGAGGCACCAGGCGGCAATCTGATGCACCACGCGGCCGTCGGATTTGGTGGGCGTGCGTTTGCGAACACCGAGCCTCATGATTTGCCTCCGCTTGAAATATCGCCGCCTGAAATATCGCCGCCCGAAATATCACCGTCGCCGGGGAACATCCCGTCGGGCATGCCGTTGCCGTCCCAGTTGAGCAGGTTGGTTCGGCCCCGCAAGGTGAACTCACCCGCCGGAATGTCGGTGGTCTGTCTTTGCTTTAATGCCTCGTAGGTTTCCACCGACACCGGCACGGGTCGACCGCTCGCCTCACCGAACACACTCGACCCGTAGTTCTCGAACTCGTTGTCGTAGTCGACGGGGCAGGCCGTCTCTTCGAGCTTGTGGGCCTGCTCGTGATGTGCGGTCGGAATCACGTAGCGGTCGTCGTACTTGGCGATCGCCAGCAGGCGATACATCTCGTACATTTCCTCTTCGGACATTCCCACGCTGGCGGGGATTAACGGATTCGTCTCTCTTCCGAGGTTCACATCCCGCATGTACGACCGCATCGAGGCCAGCTTCTGCAACACGAATTCGATGAGGTCGGTATCGCCCGCGGTAAACATCTCCGCTAGGTATTCCACCGGAATGCGTAGCGATTCGATGGCGCCGAAGAGGTTGTCGCGGTTCTCTCCGTCGTGCCCCTGCTCGGTCAGCAGGTCGACGATCGGCGACAGCGGTGGGATGTACCAAACCATGGGCATCGTGCGGTATTCCGGATGCAGCGGCAACGCCACCTTGTACTTCTTGGCCAGCGCGTACACCGGCGACCGGCGGGCGGCGGTCAGCCACTCCTCGGGGATGCCGTTGGCGCGTGCTTGCCTGATGACTTCGGGATCGTCGGGGTCGAGCATCAATTCCAACTGGGCCTCGTAAAGGTCCTGTTCGTTGGGTGTGGCCGCAGCCTCGGTAACCGCGTCCGCGTCGTAGAGGAAGATGCCAATGTAGCGGAGCCGCCCAACGCAGGTCTCAGCGCAGACCGTGGGTTGCCCGACCTCAATGCGGGGGTAACAGAACGTACATTTCTCAGCCTTGCCCGACCGGTGATTGAAATAGATCTTCTTGTACGGGCAGCCGGTGATGCACTGACGCCAACCGCGGCACCGGTCCTGATCGACGAGGACAATGCCGTCTTCCTCGCGCTTGTAAATCGCGCCCGACGGGCACGACGCCATGCACGAGGGGTTGAGGCAGTGTTCGCAGATTCGTGGCAGGTAGAACATGAACGTCTGCTCGAACTCGAACTTGATCTTGTCGGCCGACTCCTTGCGGATCTTGGCGACAATCGGATCGAGGTCGCCGTGCTCCATAGACCCGCCGAGGTTGTCGTCCCAGTTGGCCGACCACGTGACCTTGGTGTCCTCACCGGTGATCAACGACTTCGGTCGGGCGACCGGGAAGTCGTCGCCGAGCGGAGCGTTGATGAGGGTTTCGTAGTCGTACGTCCAGGGCTCGTAGTAGTCGTCGAGCGTGGGCTGCACCGGGCTGTGGAAAATGGTGAACAGCTTCTGCAGGCGACCGCCGGTACGCAGGCGCAGCTTGCCCTTCTTATTGAGGTGCCAGCCGCCCTGCCATTCGTCTTGATCTTCGTACCGTCGCGGATAGCCCTGCCCGGGCCGCGTTTCCACATTGTTGAACCACACGTACTCGGTGCCCGCGCGGTTGGTCCACGCCTGCTTGCAGGTCACCGAACATGTGTGGCAACCGATGCATTTGTCGAGGTTCATCACCATCGCGACTTGCGCCATGACTCGCATCAGTACGTCACCTCCTGGCTCCGCTTACGGATGGTCGCGACAATGTCGCGCTGGTTACCTGTGGGTCCGAGGTAGTTGAACGCGTACGACAACTGCGCGTACCCGCCGATCAGGTGCGACGGCTTCACCAGCAGGCGCGTCGCCGAGTTGTGGATGCCGCCGCGGCGGCCGGTGGCCTCCGACTTCGGCACGTCGATGGTGCGCTCCTGTGCGTGGTGCACGTAGCAAACCCCGGCTGGCATGCGGTGACTGACGACTGCGCGAGCAACGTAGACGCCGTTGGCGTTGGTGCACTCAATCCAATCGTTGTCGCGCACGTCGATCGACTCGGCGTCTTCCGGCGACAGCCACGCTGTGGGGCCACCGCGCGAGAGGGACAACATGAACAAGTTGTCCTGGTACTCGGAGTGGATGGACCACTTGTTGTGCGGTGTCAGGTACCGGACGGTGATCTGTTTGCTGCCGTCGGGCCCGAGCTTGGGTTCACCGAACAGTTTGTGCATGTCGAGCGGCGGCCGGTAAATCGGTAGGGCCTCACCGATGTCGAGCATCCAGTCGTGATCGAGATAGAAGTGCAGCCGCCCGGTCAGGGTGTGGAACGGTTTGTCTCGTTCGATGTTCACGGTGAACGGTGCGTACCGTCGACCACCGGTCTCCGAACCGGACCACTCCGGCGATGTGATGACGGGCACCGGTCCGGCCTGGGTGTCCGCAAAGGTGATGCGCTTTTCTTCGGACCCCTCGGCCAAGTCGACGAGCTTCTTACCGACGCGGCGCTCCAGCTTCTTGAACCCGTCGACCGCCAGTTCCCCGTTGGTGGTTCCCGAGAACATCAGGATGGCCTCGGCCAGCTTCGCGTCGGTGTCGATGGCGGGCCTTCCCGAGGCGGCCCCGGTGCCCGGTGGCATTACCCCGTTTGCCGCCGCCAGCTTCGGGATCTGCGAGGCGATGTCGTAGGTGATGTTCTTGACGGTGAAGCCAGCCTTGTCGGCCAGCGGACCAACCGAGGCGAGCTTGTCGGCGATCGCCGTGTAGTCGCGCTCCACCACCTGGAACGACGGCATGTTCATGCCGGGCTTGGCCGGGGCATTGCCGTCGCGCCAGTCGATGACCCGGCCGTGCGGCTGCGCCGTCTCGCCGGGTGTGTCGTGCTGGGAGGGTGTGGCGACGAGGTCGTAGCGGGTACCCAGGTGCTTCTCCGCCTGCCGCGAGAGTTCCCGCGCCAAACCGTGGAACAGGTCAAAGTCGGTCTTCGCTTCCCACGGCGGATCGATCGCCGGAGTAAATGCGTGCACAAACGGATGCATGTCGGTGGAGCTGAGGTCGTGCTTCTCGTACCAAGTGGCGGCGGGGAGCACGATGTCGCTCAGCAACGTCGTCGAGGTCATGCGGAAGTCGGCCGATAAAAGCAGGTCGAGCTTCCCCTCGGGTGCCTGTTCGTGCCAGCGAACTTCGCGCGGCCGCGGGGTTTCCGAGTTCTCCTTACCGAGCACATTGTGGTGTGTGCCCAGCAGATGACGCAGAAAGTACTCGTCGCCCTTGGCCGAGGAACCCAACAGATTCGACCGCCACAGGACCAGCGTGCGCGGCCAGTTCTCGGGGGCGTCGACGTCGCTGATCGCGGGTGTCAGGTCACCGTCGACGAGCTTGCCGGCCACATAGGAGGCGGGGTCGGCAACTTCGCCAGCGTCGACCGCGGCGCGGGCCGCATCGGCGACGTCGAGCGGATTGTCGGAGAACTGCGGATAGAACGGCATCCAGCCGAGACGCGCCGACTGCGCGATCGCGTCGGCCGTGTGCATTCCGTCGAGCTTCCCCGACGACAGCGGTGAGGTGAGTGCCGATGTTGAGTAGCCGTCGTTTCGCCACTGATCGGTGTGCATGTACCAGAACGATGTGCCCGGCTGCGTGCGCGGTGGTCGTGACCAGTCGAGGGCGTTGGCGAGGGAAATCCAGCCGGTGATCGGCCGGCACTTCTCCTGCCCGACGTAGTGCGCCCAGCCGCCGCCGTTGCGGCCCATACTGCCGGTCAGGATCAACATCGACAGGATGGCGCGATAGGTGGCGTCGCCGTGGAACCACTGGCAGATACCCGCGCCCATGATGATCATGGAACGACCGCCGGATTCTTCGGCGTTCTGCGCGAACTCGCGGGCCACGCGGATCGCGGCCTCGGCGGGAACACTGGTGATCTCGGCCTGCCACGCTGGCGTGTACGGGGTCGAGGCGTCGTCGTATCCGGTGGGCCACTGGCCAGGCAGATTGCCGCGACCGACGCCGTACTGGGCGAGGAGCAGGTCGTAGACGGTGGTGACGAGGCCGTCGCCGAACTTTCGGGCCGGGACGCCGCGGGTCAGGATGCTGCCGCTGCCGTCGGGGGAGTCGAACGACGGGAATGACACTTCCACGCCGGTCGCATCGGGGTCGTCGAGCATCGTCAGACGCGGAGTCACGCCTTCAAGGTCGAGGTTCCAGGATCCTTCGCCCGCTTCGGAATAGCGGTCGCCGAGAGTGCCGTTGGGGACCAGCGGTTGCCCGGTCGCATCGTCAATGAGGACGGTTTTCCAGACGTCCTCGTCGGCGGTCTTGCCTAGTTCATCAGCGGTAACAAATTTGCCGGGCACCAAGTTTCCGTCGCGTTCTTCAAGGTGAATCAGGAACGGCAGATCGGTGTACTTCGACGTGTATTCACTAAAGAACGGGGTGTTGCGGTCGACGTAGAACTCTTTGAGGATCACGTGACCCATGGCCATCGCGAGTGCTGCATCCGTGCCAGCTTGGGCGGGCAGCCATTCATCGGCGAACTTGGTGTTGTCGGCGTAGTCGGGTGACACCGAAACCACCTTGGTGCCGCGGTAGCGGACCTCGGCCATCCAGTGGGCGTCGGGTGTGCGTGTGACGGGAACGTTGGAGCCCCACATCATTAGGTACGACGCATCCCACCAGTCGCCGGACTCGGGGACATCGGTTTGGTCGCCGAATACCTGGGGGCTCGCGACGGGAAGGTCGGCATACCAGTCGTAGAACGACGTCATGACGCCGCCGATGAGCTGAATGAACCGGTTTCCCGCGGCGTGCGAGACCATCGACATTGCCGGGATCGGCGAGAAGCCGGTGCAGCGGTCGGGCCCGTACGTCTTGATCGTGTGCACGTGCGCAGCGGCCGCCATTTCGGTGGCTTCCTCCCACGAGACGCGCACCAGTCCGCCCTTGCCGCGCGCCTGCTGGTACGACCGCCGTCGCATGGGGTCGCCAACCACATCGCCCCACGCCAGGACCGGATCCTTCAACCGGGACTTGGCCTCCCGATACATCTCGAGGAGGACTCCGCGCGCATAGGGATGGCGGACCCGCGTCGGGGAATAGGTGTACCAGGAGAAGGCGGCACCGCGTGGGCAACCGCGCGGCTCATACTCGGGGCGGTCGGGTCCGACCGACGGATAATCCGTCTCCTGGGACTCCCACGTGATGATGCCGTCTTTGACGTACACCTTCCATGAGCACGACCCCGTGCAGTTGACGCCATGGGTGGATCGGACGATCTTGTCGTGGCTCCAACGATCGCGATAGAAGATGTCGCCAGCACGGCCGCCGTCGCGGAAAACCGCTCGGCCATCGTCGGTCTCATCCCACTTCGTAAAGAAACGGCCAATGTCGAGGAGCGCTTGTGCAGCCGATCCTTGAACTGAGTCAGACGCAGTCATGTGCTCACATTAAGACTCTGTAATGCCGAATTTCTCTCAAACAAGCCTTGTTGGCGGAATCAATATGTTTAGTCCACCCAGTTGACGATGAAGTCCTCATAGATATGGGGTCGGAAGTCCCTTTTAAATCGAAATTGCTTCGTATTCAACGAAATAGGAGAAAACTGATGGGGTTAAGCGATGGCAGAGCTGCCAGCAAACTGTCGCGCGTCTGGGCCAGAAGTGCCTGCGCGGTCACTTCGACGAGCGCCTTCGGAAGCGCGGGCGGGAGAGGCTTCAGCAGTTGCCGGTCACGTGTATCCGGCGATCGATGGTGACGTGCACATACTTCGCAACGGCATTCGTTACGTCACCAGCCTCGAGCGCCTTCGAATTCATCAGCGTCGCAGTGCCCGTGGAGTGGGCAGTCGTGTCGAGGTCACCGGGAAGCTTGCTCACGGCTGGTGCGTGTGGCGTCAGTTAGGTCGTCGACGGTCTGATGGCCCCGCGACCTCGTGGAGTTGAGCGTGGCGTTGCACGCCGTTGAGGTTGCCAGTCAACAACTTCCGTAGCCGCTCGTAGGATGGTCGTAACCGAAACTGTTGATGCCGGGAACCGCGGCCACCGCGATTTGGGTTCTGCGTGGTAAGGCCGTAGGATATTTCAGGTTGCCTGGGTGAAGTGTGCCCCCAGGGCCCACAACTTCATATAGCTCGACGGTGCCGGCGAAAAGCCAATGGCATCTTCGGGTGTGAAAATGCACAACTATCCACTTCGTGGAAGGCCCACCAGTGCCAACCGGGACTTGTCCCGGGGACACCGCTGCATGGGAACCGCTACGAGAAAGGTTGACGGTCAACCATGACCATGACTGACCCAATCGCAGACTTCTTGACGCGTCTGCGCAACGCCAACTCGGCGTACCACGACGAGGTGTCACTGCCGTCGTCGAAGATCAAGGTGAACATCGCCGAGATCCTTAAGCGTGAGGGCTACATCACCGACTTCCGCGTCGAAGACGCCGAGGTTGGCAAGAAGCTCACCGTGACCCTGAAGTACGGCCCGACCCGTGAGCGCAGCCTCTCCGGTCTGCGTCGCGTTTCGAAGCCGGGTCTGCGCGTGTACGCAAAGTCCACCAACCTGCCTAAGGTGCTCGGCGGCCTCGGCGTGGCGATTATCTCCACGTCCTCGGGTCTCCTCACCGACCGTCAGGCAACCAACCAGGGCGTGGGCGGCGAAGTCCTCGCTTACGTCTGGTAAGGGAGCTTAAAGACATGTCGCGCATTGGTAAGAACCCCATTGAAATTCCCGCCGGAGTGGACGTCGCTATCGACGGCCAGGACGTCAAGGTCAAGGGCCCTAAGGGCGAATTGAGCCTGACTGTTACCTCGCCGATCGCCGTGGCGAAGGAAGACAACACCATCGTTGTCACCCGGCCCGATGACAACCGCGAAAGCCGTGCACTCCACGGTCTCAACCGGTCGCTCGTAAACAACCTCATCGTCGGTGTGACCCAGGGTTACACCACGAAGTTGGAAATCTACGGCGTCGGCTATCGCGTCCAGGCCAAGGGCAAGGACCTCGAGTTCGCCCTCGGCTACAGCCACCCCGTGCCGATCGAGGCTCCGGAAGGCATCACCTTCGCGGTGGAGTCACCGACTCGTTTTTCGGTCTCGGGAATCGACAAGCAGCTAGTCGGCCAGATCTCGGCAAACATCCGCCGCCTGCGTCGTCCGGACCCGTACAAGGGCAAGGGCGTTCGCTACGAGGGTGAACAGATCCGCCGCAAGGTCGGAAAGACGGGTAAGTAAGAAAATGGCTGAAGCAGTTACCGAAAAGAAGAACCGCAAGCCGGTCGGCAAGGATGCGTCGACGCGTCGTCGCACCGCGACTAACCGTCGTCACTTCCGCCTGCGCAAGAAGATCAACGGCACCGCCGAGCGTCCGCGTATGGCCGTCAAGCGCAGCAGCCGTCACATCCACGTGCAGGTCATCGACGACCTCACCGGTCGTACCTTGGCCGCCGCCAGCAGCATTGAAGCTGACGTGCGCGCCGCAGGTGGCGACAAGTCGGCCCAGGCGACCAAGGTCGGCGAGCTCGTCGCCGCCCGCGCCAAGGCTGCAGGTATTGAAGCCGTGGTCTTCGACCGCGGCGGCAAGGCGTACCACGGTCGCATTGCGGCCCTGGCTGACGCAGCCCGCGAGGGAGGCCTGAAGCTGTGATGACCAACAAGATGATTAACGGAGGGGACCTCTGATGCCCGGACGTCAGCGTGAGGGCGGCAACGGACCCGCCGGAAACACCAACAACAGCAACGACAACCGTGGTGGCGGCGAGCGTCGCGGTCGCGGCGATCGTCGCGACAACCGTGGTCGTGAGCGCGAGGAGAAGAATCACCTCGAGCGCGTCGTGACCATCAACCGTGTGTCGAAGGTCGTCAAGGGTGGTCGTCGCTTCAGCTTCACCGCTCTCGTCGTCGTCGGCGACGGTCAGGGCATGGTCGGCGTCGGCTACGGCAAGGCCAAGGAAGTTCCCGCAGCAATCCAGAAGGGTGTCGAAGAGGCTCGCAAGAACTTCTTCCGCGTCCCGATGATCGGTGGCACTGTCACGCACCCAGTTCAGGGTGAAGCGGCAGCTGGCGTCGTTATGCTGCGTCCGGCTAGCTCGGGTACCGGTGTTATCGCCGGTGGCGCTGTGCGCGCCGTCCTCGAGTGCGCTGGTGTGACCGACGTCCTTGCGAAGAGCCTCGGCTCGGACAACGCGATCAACGTCGTTCATGCGACCGT
Source organism: Gordonia sp. 34D (assembly GCF_056682775.1). Classification (NCBI taxonomy): domain Bacteria; kingdom Bacillati; phylum Actinomycetota; class Actinomycetes; order Mycobacteriales; family Gordoniaceae; genus Gordonia; species Gordonia sp. 34D. The sequence goes on from NZ_CM155293.1 coordinate 3,910,869, forward strand.
CGCAGCCCTGAAGATGCTGCAGCGCCCAGAAGAGGTCGCTGCCCGTCGTGGACTGCCGGTGGAAGACGTTGCGCCGGCCGGTATGCTGCGCGCTCGCGCAGCTGCCGCAGCGAACAAGGGAGCATAAGCCATGGCTGAGCTGAAGATCACCCAGATCAAGGGCACCATCGGTACCAAGAAGAACCAGCGTGACAGCCTGCGCACCCTTGGTCTCAAGGGCATCCGCAAGACCGTCACCCGCGAGGACACTCCGATTAACCGCGGCCTCATTAACGTGGTTCGTCACCTCGTGACAGTCGAAGAGGTTTAGTCAATGACCATCAAGCTGCACCACCTTCGCCCCGCACCGGGCGCGAAGACTGACAAGACCCGTGTGGGTCGCGGTGAAGGTTCCAAGGGTAAGACCGCTGGTCGCGGCACCAAGGGCACCAAGGCGCGTAAGAACGTTCCGGCTCGCTTTGAGGGCGGCCAGATGCCGATTCACATGCGCCTGCCGAAGCTGAAGGGCTTCACCAACCGCAACCGCGTGGAGTACCAGGTCGTCAACGTTGGCGATTTGGCACGTCTGTTCCCGCAGGGTGGCACCATCGGCATCGCCGATCTGGTTGCTGCCGGAGCCGTTCGCAAGAACGAGCTCGTCAAGGTTCTGGGCAACGGCGAACTGACCGTGGCAGTCAATGTGACCGCCAACAAGTTCACCGGTTCCGCACAGGAAAAGATTGCCGCTGCTGGCGGCACCGCGACGCAGGCCTGAGCCCGCATCGCATGTTGAGAGTCACTGACCCGGTCAGGTGAGCGACCGCGAACGGCTTTTGGGCCGTTCGTGCCGCACACCTGACCGGTGTCAGTTCTCGAGACTGTTAGAGTTTTCCAGTGGGCGTCCATCGGGGCGCCCGGGTCATTTCCGAGTCGACCGCCAATGCACGATGAGCATGCAAGCGCCCACCGAGTCTGCGGTGCTATAGGAGGAGTTAGTGCTTTCCCCCATCGTGGCGACCTTTAGGACGCCCGACCTGAGGAAGAAGATTTTCTACGCCCTCGGCATCCTTGTGCTTTACCGCCTCGGTGCGACGATCCCGTCGCCGGGCGTGGACTTCAAGCAGATCGAGCGTTGTGTTGACGCGGCTAGCCGCGGCGACTCGGGACAGATCTATTCGCTCATTAACATGTTCTCCGGCGGCGCACTGTTGCAGCTGTCCGTGTTTGCCATCGGCATCATGCCGTACATCACGGCCAGCATCATCGTGCAGCTGCTCACCGTCGTCATTCCGCGGTTTGAGCAGCTCCGCAAGGAAGGCCAATCCGGCCAGAACAAGATGACGCAGTACACCCGCTACCTCACGGTGGCGTTGGCGCTGCTGCAGTCGACCGGCATCGTGGCGCTCGCCGCCACCGGCAACCTACTGCCATCGACCGGACCAAACTGTAATGCCGAAGCAATCCTGAACGACACCAGCATCCTGGGTCTGTCGATCATCGTGCTGGTCATGACCGCCGGTGCCTGCCTCGTCATGTGGTTCGGTGAGCTCATTACCGAACGCGGCGTCGGCAACGGTATGTCGCTGCTGATCTTCGTCGGCATTGCCGCGCGTATCCCGGCTGAAGGTCGCACCATCCTGCAGTCGCGCGGTGGCCTGGCCTTCGGTCTGGTCTGTGTCGCGGTCCTCCTGATCCTGATCGCCGTCGTCTTCATCGAGCAGGGCACCAGGCGAGTCCCGGTCCAGTACGCCAAGCGCATGGTCGGACGAAAGATGTACGGCGGGTCGTCGACGTACATGCCGATCAAGGTCAACACCGCAGGTGTTATCCCGGTGATCTTCGCGTCGTCGCTGCTCTACATCCCGCAGTTGATCCTGCAGTTGACGGGTCAGAGTTCCGGCGGTGAGGTCGAGGGCTGGAAGCTCTGGCTGCAAAACAACCTGATCAACCCGTCTAGCTGGTTCCACATCAGCTTCTACTTCTTGTTGATCATCTTCTTCACGTACTTCTATGTCGCCGTGACCTTCAACCCGGAGGAACGCGCTGACGACATGAAACGGTACGGCGGCTTCATCCCGGGTATCCGTCCCGGCAAGCCGACGGCCGACTACCTGAGCTACGTGCTCAGTCGGATCACGTTGCCTGGATCGTTGTACCTGGGCATCATCTCGATCCTCCCGAACCTGTTCATGGACCTTGGTAGCGGTGGAGCAGCCAACATTCCGTTCGGCGGTACCGCACTGTTGATCATCGTGGCTGTCGGCCTCGACACGATCAAGCAAGTGAACAGCCAGTTGATGCAACGCAAGTACGAAGGGTTCCTGAAGTGAGACTCGTCATCCTCGGACCGCCCGGAGCGGGCAAAGGCACACAGGCCGAACTGATGTCCGAAGCACTCGGCATTCCGCACATCTCGACCGGCGACCTGTTCCGCGCGAACATCTCGCAGGGCACCCCGATCGGTGTGGAAGCCAAGAAGTACCTCGACGCCGGAAATCTGGTGCCGCCGGAGATCACCATCAATATGGTGCGCGAGCGCGTCGGTGAACCCGACGCCGCGAAGGGCTTCATCCTCGACGGATTCCCGCGCTCCACCGAACAGGCCGTCGCCCTTGAGGGAATTTTGGACGACCTGTCGGCCAAGCTCGACGGCGTGCTGTCGTTCAAGGTTGACACCGATGTCGTGGTTGAGCGCATGCTCGCCCGTGGTCGCGCCGATGACACCGAAGACGTGATCCGCAACCGGATGGCCGTGTACGACGCTGAGACTGCGCCGCTGCTTGACCATTACGCCGGCCAGGTCACCGAGATCGACGCTGTCGGAGCGGTCGACGAGGTACACCAGCGCGTGCTCGTCGCACTCGGTAAGGCCTGAGTCACCGATCGTGGGTTTTCGTAAACCGAAGCCGGTCCCGTTCAAGAGTGCGGGGGAACTCGACGCGATGGAGGCGGCCGGTCGGGTCGTCGCCGCGGCACTAATTGCGGTGCGCGAGGCTGCCAAGGCCGGTGTGAGTACCTTGGAGCTCGATGCGGTCGCCGAATCGGTGATCCGCGATGCGGGTGCCGTCCCGTCGTTTAAGGGCTACCACGGTTTCCCCGGCTCCATTTGTAGCTCGGTGAACGACGTAGTCGTTCACGGGATCCCGTCGAAGGACGTGGTCTTGGCCGACGGCGATCTGGTGTCCATTGACTGTGGCGCAATCCTGGACGGGTGGCATGGCGACTCGGCGTGGACCTTTGGGGTCGGGGAGTTGACGCAAGCCGACATCGAACTCAATGAGGCGACGCGCCTGTCGATGGAGGCGGGCATCGCCGCGATGATCCCCGATCATCGACTTACCGATGTCTCCCACGCTATCGAGCAGGGCACCTATGCGGCAGCGAAGCAGTTTGGCCGCGAGTTCGGGATCGTCGCTGGCTACGGTGGACACGGGATCGGTCGCGAAATGCACATGGATCCGTTCCTGCCGAATGAGGGCAAACCAAACCGCGGGCCGCGACTGGTGGTTGGTTCGACCCTCGCGATTGAGCCCATGCTGACTCTTGGCACCGAGGACACTACGGTTTTGGAAGACGACTGGACCGTCGTCACAGACGATGGTTCACGCGCTTCGCATTGGGAACACACGGTTGCCGTCACCGCAGATGGCCCACGGATTCTGACGCCAAGGCCCCTATAGATTTTCCCGCAAAGACCCCCGAAATCGGTTCGCCGTTTCGGGGGTCTTTGCGTGCCCGCCCATATTCGGTGCCGCTGGGCATACGATGCTTCCAAGTGGAGCAAGACGTCGGGCAGAATCAGAACGCAGGTGCCAGAAACAATGAGCGACAACGAGTTTGCGAAGCACGACGACGATTGGGCTGGCGTTCCATGGCGACATTGGCTCACGATGGTCGGCGTCGCACTGGTCGTGATCGCGGTGGGTGTGGCGGTATTCCTGGTGGTCCGGGATGCGAATGCGACAAGCACCGGAAGCGTCACCGACCGCTCTGAAGTTGAGCAGGTCTATGACCAATTCGCGGCCGCGGTGCAGTCAGGCGATGTCTCCTCCGCAGGGATCTGCGCCGGTCGTGAGGAAGCGGCCAAGGTATTGACGCAACTCGGCGGTTCACTCGGGGGCCTTGGGACAGCGGGCGGCACGGTCCGGACCAATGTCGAGGCGGTCGTCGTTGACGGCACCGCCGCGCACGTCGAGGGTTCCCTGAATTCGATGGGGACCAATCTGGACATGCCGCTCGATCTCCGCAAGATCGATGGCACGTGGTGCGTCTGGGGTTAGGCGACCGCTTCGATAGCGTCAGCGCGACGCCACCGAACGGCCCCGATGGCCAGAATCGCGAAGGTAAACCACACGTACGAAGACCCGATGAGCTGCTGCCACCATGTCCATGACAGCTCGGCGTCGTGGCCAACCGGCAGCAGCCAGTGCGGGGCGAGCATGAAGAGCACCGTTGCCAGCAGCGTCGCGGCAAGCAAACGCCAACCGAACCGGCGAGTGGAGATCGCAAAACCGGCGATCAGGAGGGCCGGCGCAACCCATGTCCAATGGTGCGACCAACTGACCGGTGAGATCAGCAGCACCGCGGCGGCATTCACCAAAAGTGCCGTAACTAGCTGATCGGCTTCCAGAAGTCGATACATCCACCATGCGGCGAGAACGACGACAATCGCCGACAACCCAAGCCACAGAGCGCTCGACAGGCCCTCGCTCAAACCAAGGCGGAAGACCGCACCCTTAATAGACTGGTTGCCGGCATACCAGGGGGCACCGATGCGGCCGGTCTCGGCCAGCGTGTGGAACCAGTACTTGGTGGAATCGGCCGGCATGATCAACCAGGCGATACCAATGGCAGCGACGGTACCGGCGATCATCGTCGCAGCGGCCCGCCAGTCGCGGCGCAACACAAAGTACAGCAGAAATCCGGCGGGTGTCAGCTTGATCGAGACGGCGATGCCGATCAGCAGTCCGCGCGGCCATTTGGGGTGGCGGCATAGGACGTCGAACGCGATCACTGCCATGAGGACGGCGTTGATTTGCCCGTAACTGATTGTCTCTCGGATGGGTTCGATGAACTCGGCGATCGCCGTGGCACCGATCACGATGCTCGCACGATTGATCACGGACATACCGGGAGCGACCCTCGCCAGTACCAGCCACAGCGTCAAGGCCACCGCGGCGAGCGTCAACGCCAGCAGCAGGGTATCGGCGGCACCGACGGGCATCATGGCGAACGGACTGAAGAAGATGGCCGCCAGTGGGGGATAGGTGAAGGGAAGCGCAATCCCGTCGACGAGCGGCAACGGTCCGTACAGGGAGAGGCCGTCCAGCCACAAGCGTGCACCGGTGCGATACACGTGCAGGTCGAGGTAGCTTTTCCATCGCAAACCGATGAGCGTGCTGACAATCACCGCGACAATGGCGATGCCGAGAAAAATCCGATCCCGGGTAGCGGGACGGGTCAGCGGGTTTGGCACCGCGCCAGCCTATCAGCGCAGTTCAGATGTCCAGAATCAGTGTGACCGGGCCGTCGTTGACGAGGCTGACGTGCATGTGGGCGCCGAAGGTTCCCGTGGCGACCGTGGCGCCAGCACCACGGAGAGCTTCGACCACCGCGTCGACCAACGGTTCGGCAACCGGACCTGGTGCGGCCGCATTCCACGAGGGGCGCCGACCCTTGTCGGTGTTGGCATACAGGGTGAACTGGCTGACGACGAGGATCGGTGCGTCGAGATCTGCGGCGGAAACTTCGCGACCATGTGAATCGTTCAGAATCCGAAGATTCCAGATCTTGTCGGCGAGTTTGATTGCGGTGGCGGGATCATCGTCGTGGGTGACGCCGACTAGTGCCACTAGGCCGAGTTGTCCATCGGCGAGGTCGAGCCGCCCGACGGTTTCGCCGTCAACAACGACCGACGCGGCGCTAACCCGTTGTACAACACTTCGCATGATCAGCTGAGCTCGAAGACGACGTTCACCGATGCGGAGAGCTGTTGTTCGCCGCTCTCTACCGGCATCGAAGCCGCGTAGGCGGTCATGCGGGGAGCGGGTCCAAAGCTCGGGGAGTCTTCGTTGACCTCGAGGACTTGCCCCAGTGAAGCCCCCGCCAACCGCGCGTACTGATCGGCACGGGCCCGGGCGTCGGCGAAGGCGGCGTCCCGAGCGAGCGAACGCGGTACCGAGGGGTCGTCGATGATGAGCGCAATGCTGTGGACACGGAGATCGTCACCACCCGCGGCGGTGGCTGCCGCCAGAATGGCACTCGCCGCGCCGAGGTCACGGATGGTGACCGTCAGCATGTTGGTGACCTCGTATCCGGAGATCCCGGGTTCATCACCCGATCGATTCTGCGGGTACACCGACAACTGCGATGTCGCGAGATCACGGCGGGCGACGCCCGCACCCAGCAGGGCATCGAGGACCGCTTGCATTGACGCGGCCGCGCGTTCCATCGCCGCGGAGACATTCGGCTCCACCACCGCAACACCAACGTCCAGGCGCATGACATCGGGGACAGCGGCGGCCTGACCGGAACCGGAGACGCTAACGGTGCGACGCTCGGTCACAGATTCTGCGCCGTGTCGCGCATAACGAGGGCGGTGAGCCAGCCGACCGCGGAGATCACGAGGGCACCGAGAATCGCCGACCAAAAGAAGTTATCGACCTCAAGGCCGACTTTGAACACGTTGTGGGTGAGCCAACTGGTGATTTCCAGCATGAACGCGTTGATGACCAGGTGGATAAGGCCGAGGGTAAGGATGTAGAGCGGAATAGACAGAATCTGCACGACAGGTTTGACGAACGCGTTCACCGCACCGAAGACGACGGCGACGAGGAGGTAGATACCGACCTTCCCCCACCACGAGGTGTTGTCACCGAAGTCGAAGCGGATCCCGGATACCAGCAAGTCGGCAATCCACAGGGCCAGAGCAGTCAGGGCAGTGCGAATGATGAAGGCGCGCATGCCTAACAGTCTTTCACGCGGGATGCATGATGCGCCGGAGTCTTTGACGGAGTGGCCCGTTCTGGCGCAGTCGCGTGGTTCATCCGAATGGAGAACAGACAAATCATTGTGGTCTACCTAACGTGGTTGGTGGCATTTGTGCAAAGCGCAGGTAGGTGACTGGCACCGCCACTGATTTCGGTAAAGGAGCGGTGTCGCACGATGAACCAGTCGCCACAGGGTCGGTCGGTGCGGCGCGTCTACTCCGAGTTTCCGCAGACACCGCACCCGGGGTTTGGCACGACTCCTGGAACTCCATCGCAACCAGTCCCATCCCCGCACTGGTCAGCCGAGTCGCCGGAGGCCCGCGAGGCGGACCGCATCGAACAACGTGTTCGCGATGAGGCAACCGAGCTTGGCACGATCGTTGCCCTCGCCGATGCGTCGATCACGGCCATGCGGTCACGGACCGATCAGGACTTCCGCGAACGCGGCGCGAAGATCACTTCGCGGGTCGAGGCGGCACGACAACAGCAGCTCGACGTGACGATCGCAGACGAACAGTCAACTACCCGGCAAGCTGCCGAAAACGTCGCTTCGGCGATTGACCACCTGGCACCCGGATCGGCCAGCGCGGGCTGGACGGACCTCTGGCCAGTCGCTGACGGACAGCCACCAGCCCGATACTTCCGGGTTGGGCAGATCGCGGGCACCGGCGATCCGGCGGCGGCTCTGGCTCCGCTGCTGTTGGAAGTTGGCTGGTACTTGGAAGGCGATCACGCCACCACCGGGCATCTTATTCAATCCGCACTGCTGCGTACCGTCACCCAACTGCCGTTGAGTGACCTCACCGTGCACGTCTACGACCCTCGCCTCAGCGGGCTGTCGTCGTTCCTGGCACCGCTGCGGAACGTGCGGAGCGAGTCGCTGCCGGAGGTCGTGCACGATCCGTCGGCCTTCGGGAAGGTCCTCGATGAGGTCACCCGGCTAGCGTTGACCAACGCTGATGCGATTGGTACGCGCCAAGTTCGCGACCTTGGGGAAGCCTGGGCCACGGACGGCGTACCGGTTGGCCAGTTCGCGGTCATCGTGGTTTTGGACTATCCGAACGGCATCGATGAGGTAATCCAGGAAGCACTGGTGCGGCTGGCCGACATGGGTCCTGCCCGCGGCGTGAACCTAATTGTGCAACGCGATCGTACGAAATCCGGTGGGCGAGGGGTCAAACCCAGGCTGTTAGCCGAGCGCCTTTTGCCACTGGGAGTGGACGGGTCGCGCTGGCTTGTGCCGGGACTGCCCGAAGCGATCACGGTCGCAGACGAGGGCGCACCGCCTGCCGCGGTAATCGCCGAAGCTATCCGTGGGGTCACCGAAGGCGCTGCCGAGCACCACGGGCCGACGATCCTGTTGGCCGACGTGCTCGCCGAGGCTGGAGTGAACCCCGGCGCATGGACGGAACCGTCAACTGACGCGGTCGAAGCGGTAATCGGTCGTTTCGGTCGGGCACCGATGCGCATCGCGTTGCGCTCGGAGAATCCGCCGCACCCGAACCTGCTGGTAGGCGGCGCGGTCGGTCAAGGCAAGTCAAACTTGCTACTGGACGTGATCTATTCGCTTGCCGCGAGGTACTCGCCGAACGAGTTGGAAATGATCCTCCTCGACTTTAAGCAGGGACTGGAATTCAAGCGCTTCGACCGCGACGAGTCCGGAAGCAACTGGTTGCCGCACGCGCGAATCCTGTCTCTGGAGTCGAACAAGGCCTTCGGCGTGGCAGTTCTGCAATACGTGACCGACGAGATGGTGCGTCGCGCGGCGGTATTCAACGCTGCTCGCTGCAATAGTTTCCCCGCCTACCGGGCTGGGGGCGGCGAGCCGATGCGGCGCCTGCTGCTTATTGTCGACGAATTCCAGCTCCTCTTCGACGGGCACGACGAACTCACCGTCGAAGCTGTCCGTCTGTTCGAGACCATCGCAAAGCAGGGGCGTGCGTACGGAATTCACGTGCTGTTGTCGTCGCAGACCGTTTCCGGAATCACCGGACTGCATGTGAAGGGCGACTCAATCTTTGCGCAGTTCCCGATCCGCATCTCGCTGAAGAACACCGCCGAAGAATCCGAGGCTGTCCTCTCTCGAGGCAACCGCGCTGCCGCCGATCTGAGCTTCCGCGGCGAAGTCATCGTCAACCGTAACCTCGGCATGGCTACCGGCGGGGCCAACGAACGAGGGATTGTGGCTTTCGCCGAGCCCGAGTACGTCGCACGGTTGCAGGCCGACCTGTTTCAGCGGGCGCATGATGCTGGCTTCACCCGCGAGCCGTGGGTGTTCCTCGGACGCTCGCCAGCACAGTGGCCAACCGAACCGCCAGTCCACAGCCGCCCGTCAGCGTGGGTTGGCAGACCAGTCGAAGTTACCGACACGCCGGTTACCGTCGACGTCGCCGACGGCCCCGACACGGGGATTGCCTTGGTGGGGTCGGGGGATGAGCAAGCCGCCACGTTGATCGAGAACTTGGTCGTGACGTCGATCGCGACCCGGTCTGCTACCCGTGTCCTCATTCTCGACGGCGCACCGGTGCCCGGGCCAGCGACGCAGCGACTGCTGGGCCGAGCGGATGTCTTCGCCGCCGCAGGGGTCGAGGTAGTCGCGATCAACGGTGCTGCGGTCCTTGATGAGTTGGAAGGGCTTGCGGCCTCATCGGTGCCGACAGTGGTCGTCACGCACACGCTCCACATGCTCGACCTCAAGGCGACGCGATCGACGAACCCGGAGACCTACGAGGACATCACGGGCTCCTCGCTTCTCACCAAGCTTGCGGAGGGGCGATTGGCACCAGCGGTTTCACTTATCAGCTGGTGGCCGCACGGCCGTGCGATGACCGAGGCGCTGGGCTTCGATCACTCCGGTATCGGCGCCTACCTACTACTGCGGGTGGGTCTCGACGACCTGCGCAGTCTTGCCGGAGTGCACATGCAGCCCTTCACCGAGAGTCCGCGCGTCGGTGTTTTGATCCGGTCCGACGACGCGGGGTGCCGCGAAGTTGTGCCGTTCGACGAACTGACTGATGAACAAGTGCGGTCGTGTCTGGGCGGAGCGGTGCGATGAGTAGTCAGGACCGGGCTTATGCCGAGTACCTCGCCGGATTAGAAACCTTGACGTCCGCGCAGGCGAGGCTAGAACAGCGCAAGGCGGAAGTTATTCGCCGTGGTGACGAAGAGATTGCGTCGTTCGGACGCCAATGGTCGCAGGCCCTGAGTGCTTTCGACAGTGCCGATGCACATCGGAATCGAGTGGCTCGCGATGTGCAGAACCTACGAATTCGCGTGGGTTCGAAGTCCCAAGTCGAAACGGGGTCACAGAGCGCGTCGCCGCAACGGCATTTCGGTTCGCCTGAGGAGATCCTCCACGCGCTCGACGATGTTGGACGTCGAGTTCAGCGCGCCGGTACCGAATGGGATCAGGCACAACGGTTGCGCGGGTCAACCCGACGACCGCCGCCTCCGCCGCCTCCGCAACCGCCGATGCCGGTCGCGCCGCCGACACCGCAACCGCAGCCGCCGGCCGCTAAACATCGGATCGCGCTCATCCTGGCGCTGGTCGCATTCATCATCGTCGTACTTATCGCGATCTTCGCGGTAGCGCTGTAGCGAGAAGGAGAGAGCAATGCTGAAGCGGGTTTCTCGGCGCGTCACCTATGAAGTGCCAGCACAAACCACTTCTGTCGCGCCCACCGTCGTACATGCGGGTACCGGCAACCAAGAGCGGATTGCGCGGCAGCGGACGCGAAGTTTAGAGCTGGTGCAGACCATTACTCGGCTGGATACGGCGACCGACCCGACCGTTTATCGGCAGTTGATCGAGTGGGTGAAAGCCGACTACGACGCCCGCCAAGGTGGCATTCCAATCGGGCTCTTCGCCAAGTGCTATCTCGGGCCGCCGTTTATTGATCACCGGATGACGCTCATGGGCAACATTTGCGAGCACTACAAGCCATCGGACGTGCCACCGCACCCGTATGGGCAGGCGCGCGGGCTGGTGAGGTCGGGCGCATACGAATTCATCGAGTTCTATTCGGATGGCTCGATGGTTGCGATCATGCCTGACGGTCGGTCCGTCGAAGTGGCGGCAAATCAATCGAGCACGCTGCGCCCAGGTAACACTTCCGGCCGGTAACGAGCTTTCACTAACACCACGAGCAACAGATTAGAGAAGGGGAGCGAAGTGGCCGATTACGATCCTGGATTGCATCGCGCAATTAGCCAGGTCAGTCGCAATGTGCTCGCACTGAGTAATCATCTTGGTTCGGTCGAGATGTCAGTTGATGCCATCGGTGCCGAGGTCGGATCGATCAGTGCAGACATGTCTTCTACGCGGGCCGATCTTGCTCAACTGGCGGCAAGTTTTGAGAAGTACGTGCTCAAGGCCGAACGAGTGGCGGCGTGGCAACGCTCCGAGACCGTAATCGGGAATGTCAAAGCCGAGTTGGAACGCGAGTACGGACACTACAACAAGGTCCGGCTCAGCACCGTCGGCTTGCTCCAGGCATTCGACGTTGGCAATGTCAGCGAGCGCATGGCGCAACAGGTCAGCGAAGAATTGATGATCCAGACTCCGAGGTACTGGCTGGCACCTGCGCTCGTGGCGATCGCTGCGTGGTCGCGCGACGACAAGTCAGTCGCCGATAAGTCGGTCGCCGAGGCCTTTCGGCGCGACCCAGCAAAGACCGGTCTGTTCTTTGCTCTGGTGTTACGTCGGCAGGGCCGCATGGAGGCGGCGACCCGATGGCTGCGGCACTACCTGCGGTCCCTCGATCCGCGGAGTTTGACGCGCGAGTTCGCGATGATTCTCGAAGCAACCTCGCAGGAGGCGTTTGGAGCTCCGGGTCGCGCGATGGTGGCCGAGCAACTGTTGGAGTGGAATCGTCAACTGCGCGAGGACCCCGCCGTAACCGACCAGCAGGTCGGAGTGTGGGGTAAGGAGATCGCGATCCATCGCGGTGTTCTGGATCAGTCACAGTATCCGCATTTGGCGAAGATTACCCCCCAATGGCCTGCGGTCGCCTCGATGTTGGAGCATGCTTCCGCGCATCGGAACGTGATCGAGAAGTACCAGGGAGTTCGCGATACTCCGGTGTACTTGAACCCGAATGTTGCCGACCGACTTGACGAGATTCTGGAAGTTCTCGTCAGCGAATACGACACGGAAGAACTCCCGTTTGCCAGGGAGGTGATCTACCACGAGGCTGTCATCGAATTTGAGGGCGACGAGGAACGCGCAAAAGAGACTGCTGCCGCGCTGAGCGAAGCCCTGGAGGAAACGCTGGATCTCGTGACCTTGCAAACCCAGACGGCCTTGCGTCCGGAGTTGATGGGCACGTCGGTCAGTACTCAGCAGGTGGCTATCGGTATCGGGCGCAACGATTTCGCGACGGCCATCGACCGGTATGACGCCTCATACCGCGCGAACTATGTCGATGACGTCGACATCATCCTCGACGGCAAGCATTCCGAGTTCGCGATCAACCTCGGATTTGTCGGTTGGCAGTCGAATACTGCTGTGCCGCAGCAAGAATCAGAACAGTCGCTCGCTGCTGCGTGGGAGCAGACAATGCGGGGCTACCTCGAACGGGTGCGGTTGAAGCCGACCACCTGGGTCATTGCCGGTGCTATCGCCTTTGTCGGCCTGTTGCTGTTGATCGTTGCCCCCGGCGCGTTTACCGCAGTGCTGTTCTTCGCAGCACTTGCCGGGGCTGGTGGTTGGGCCTACCTCCGCAAGCGAGAGGCGGACCGTCGGACGGCCGAAGCGCTCGCCATGCGTGACCAAGCGATGCGCTTTTCGATTGACGTCTTTAGAGCCGCCGTCGCCGAGTTTGTCGATGCGAAGCTTTGCTACCAGGAGGAAGACGCTTTGGCTGCAGACCTTGCGAAGTTGGTTAATACCTGGCCTGTCGACGCCGGAGTCCGAGTCAACGAGGGAGTCGCATAGTGACGAATCCCCAGCGGCCGAATCCCCAGCCGCCGAATCCCCAGCGGCCGAATTCGCAGGGGCCGAATTCTCGCGGCCCGCATGCGCCAAGCCCGAACAATCAGCGGCCAAAGCCCCAAGGGCCGCCACAACCCCAAGGGCCGCCACAACGAGGGCCACATTTGGCGCAGTCTCATCCGGCACAACCGGTGGCCGAACGGCCGTCGATGAGGCCTCCGGCGATCACCAACTCGGATCACGCACAGCCGATGCCTCAGCCGCCTGCCCCGCAAGCTCAGCAGCCCCTGGTTCGCAGGCCAGCAAACAACCGGTTCCTGCCGCCTTCGGGGCAAGGTGAACAACCGGTGGTCGTGGTTTCGCGAGACTTTGCCAAATCGTCCCAACGAAAAAAGCAAGCTACCAACATCGGTCGCAAGCGTAAGCTCGCCGGCAGCCTTCCCGATTGGGACCTGCTTCCGCCGGGCGAAGCAATAGTCAGTCGAGGCGGAGCCAAGCGGCCATGAGCGATAGCCCCTACGAACTGTGGGTGGTGACGTTGCGGACCTGGTCGCGAGATCCGTCGACGGACTTATCGCGACTGCCGACGCTGGCAGTTGACTCGTTCCCTGCCGGTGCATATGAGAGGTTTTTCCGCCATGTCGGGGAAGTCATCGATGCAGTGAACTCGGCGGCTTCGTCCCAATTGGATCGGGACATCGGTGCCGCACGCAATCCGCATGAGATTGCCGCTGCACTCGTGGCTGCACGACCGAAGCTTGCCCGCCGACTGCAATTGGCGCGTCACCCGGGACTCCCGAAGCAGATCCGTGAAGTTCTGGAAACTGCCGCGGCCAAAGATATCTCGCGTATGCAGGCGGAACTGGAAACGATGGCAGCCTCTTCCGTAAGCCGTTACGGAAGTGACCGTTTAGCCAGCGAACAAATGCTTCACCTCGTTCGTCAGAATCCGTTGACCGCAGTCTTGCAGGCCGGTGCCGGGATGGCAGCGGTGACCAGCGCGCCCGTGCAGCCGAGTCCGGTGCCGCAATCGCCGCCGTACGGCGGCCCGCGTGTGCGACGACAGATCTACCGCGGCCCCATCAATAGCTAGGAAAGGCGTATGTAATGCCCAATCGGGCCGACACAGCTGATCAACTCAATCGGTTCTTCATGGCGCGCGTACCGGTCGTGATCGTGCGGACCAGCGAGTACGCACGCGCCATCGATCTCGTGTCCGAGACCGCGCAGAGGTTCGGACAGATGTCGTTTTATCTCCACTCGCGGGCCAAGGGGCTTAGTGAAGTTGGGTCTAATGTGCCCGTCAACGACGACCGCTCGTTTGTCGGTGCACTCGACTTCGCGACGTCAACATTCTTGGGCCGCGCGTACGCCAACTTTATCTTTGCCGACCTGGACGACATCGAGGACGATTCGGCCACTGCGCGACACCTTGCGGAAATGGCGCGACTGGCAGAAGAGCGGCAAGGGTCGCTGATCCTGATCTCCGACAAGCCAGTCTGGTCGGGGCTTGCCAGGCTCGGAATGGCAGTCACCCTGGATCTGCCCGAGCAAGATGAACTGCACTTCCTGGTTGACAGCCTCGTCAACGAGCATCGCGGTTCCAACATCGTCATCGAATGGCAGCACGACGAGGTGCGCCGAGCCGCTGAGATCCTGGTCGGGGTCGCCGAGACCGAGGCCGTCAATATGGTCACTACGTTGCTGGCGAAAGGCTCGCTGGAAGTCCGCGACGTCGAGCAGCTCTCGCAGTACAAGGACATGATCTTTGGTGATCGCAGTGGTATCGAACGGGTGCTGTTGAACGAATCCGACTACCAGGTCGGTGGCCTGTCGAACCTGCGGGCGTGGCTCGCCAAGCGCAGTGTCATGATCCGCGCCGACCTCACGGGTACCAAGGTCCGCCCGCCCAGGGGAGTGTTGTTGGTTGGCGTGCCGGGTTGTGGAAAGTCATTGAGCGCCAAGGCAATTGCAGCGGAATGGCACCTCCCGCTGTATCGGCTAGATATGGCGTCGATCCTCGGTATGTATGTCGGGGTCTCCGAGAATCGATTGAAGGAAGCGCTCGAGACCGCAGATCTTGTCTCACCGTGCGTGCTGTGGATCGACGAGATCGAAAAGGCCTTCGCAGGCGGTTCGGGTGATTCGGGGACCACCCGACGCATGATTGGGCAGTTCCTGTTTTGGCTGCAAGAGTCCACCTCGAAGGTGTTCCTCGTCGCCACCGCTAACGATGTGTCGTCGCTGCCGCCGGAACTGTTGCGCAAGGGCCGGTTCGACGAGATGTTCTTCGTCGACCTGCCCGACGCCGACGATCGGCGCGAAATCTTGACTCTCTCTTTCGCGCGCTACCTGCGGACAGAGCCATCGCCCTTCGTGCTCGACGATCTGGTTGAGGCAACCGAAGGATTCGCCGGTTCAGACATCGACGCCGTTATGAACGATATCGGCGCCAGCGTAGTCATCGGCGAACTGGATCCTCGTGACGAGGTGGCCATCAAGTCGGCGTTTGTGGGAGTAGTGCCGTTCAGTCGGTCGAATCCCGAGGACGTTGAGGCGATCCGTGCTTGGGGCCGGGAACGGGCCAAGCCTGCCGGACGCGTCGCCGAAGGGCAGGGTTTTGCACCGCCGCATGGCCACGGCCGCCGTGTTGTCCTCAGCCACTAACCATTTCATTCAACTGCGAGGCATCAGATGTCAGAACTTCAGCAACTTAAACAAACCCTCAACTCGATTGCGCAATCGACCAAGCAGATCGCCGGCGAACTGGGATCGTTCGAGCGAAAATTCCAATCTCAGAGCAATCGTGTCAGTCAAGCTATTGGCGGCAGCGCGCAGCGCAAGGACCGGGAGGTCCTTGAAGCACTGTCGAAGGCAACGCGGGACGCGAAACAGGCCGAGGCTGCACTTCAAAATGCGGCCCGCGTCGCCTCGCAGTATGGCGCGTCGCTGTAACTGGGGGAACCAAGGATGACTACTCACGCCAGTCCGCAAGAGTATGAGCGCCTCGCACGGGATCTGATGGCGAAAGCTGGAGCCTGCGACGAGTTACGCAATCGGTTTCAAGATCGAGTGGCGGCGGTGAAGCCGCTCTCGGATCAGTGCAACCGGCTGGTTCGGGGAACGGCAACCGGTGACGACCTCCAGATGCTCAACACACTTAATGCTCTGGTCAAGGCCGCCAATGACGGGATGGCGCGGGCGGCGGCGGCCGCTGCGGAACTCAAGCGTCAGGCCCAAGCGGCTCGCGCGCGTGCCCAGCAGGCCGCACGGGAACAGAGTGAGCAGCGACAGCGGGGCGGAGGCCACCGATGAGCTCGGAGATTCAGGAACTGGCAGGCAAGCTGCAAAGTCTCGTCGCGGTATCCACCCCGGGTGTTGACGCGTTGGCCGCCCTCAAATCCCATTGCCTCAGCCTGCACGACGAGGTGGTGGCGGCAGCGATGCCCGACGTTGATTTACGTCGCGCAGCTGATCTGTTGAGTGCTGCCGGGCAGGCGGCCACGAAGGCGGCCGGTCATCTCGATGAATTTGGTCGCGGTGGCGGAGCATTTGCCGATCGACTGGCGCGAGCCGAGACGGCGAGGTCCGTCAGCGATGCGGTGAGCGCAGTAGGGCATGCGGTCGCCGGTGTCGCGGTAGTCGGCGCAATGGTGGGCGGACTCGTCGGCCCGGTCGACAACCTGATGGATGCATATGCAGCCAACCGCACGGGTGATTCAGAACAGGCCATGGATGCTCTCAGTCGCATCGACGTGAACGACGCAGCTCCTGACCCGGAGCCGACGGTACCGCGCAAGCCGAGAGGCTCGGGCGATGGTCGCTGAGGCAGCCACACGGATTACACATCAACGAACAGAATGCCTGAAACAGGAGACGGGATACTAGCCATGGGTTTCGTTCTAGCGTTAATTGTCCTATTGATCGTCGGGGTCTTTGGGTCCGCGTATGCCCTTAGTTTTGCCGCCCGCCGGCAGAAGGACGTCGTCGTCATGGCACGGCCCGACGACGTGATCGCCGTCATTGAGTCGGCTTTCGGCGGCGGGATGCTGTGGCGAGAGGTCTATGGCCGTGGTGCCTGGAACTTTGAATGTCGCGGGATGGGAATCAGTTCGATGTCGATTAGCACCAAGCCGGTGATATCGATCGACGCATCCGATCACGGTCCGGCCGGAGTCCTGGTGTCGATGTGGATGTCGGAGTACGGATCGGCATGGGGCCAGGTGGGCTGCGCCGACAGGGTGGTGTTCAAGAGGCTCAAGGTGGAGCGAGCGCTGAAGGCGATCAGCATGGGCATGCCGCAGCAAGGGGTGCCACAACAGGGGATGCCACAACAGGGGATGCCACAACAGGGGATGCCACAACAAGGGATGCCACAACAAGGGCACCCCGCAATGGGTCAGCAGTACGGAATTATGCCGAGCCCGGGCCCGCACTCCGGTCAAAACGCCAACCAAAACCCCGGCCCCACGTTCGGTCCGGGAGCTGGAACACCCGGGGGGTCGCAGCCCCATCGGCCGTCATTTAGTCCTCCGTCGAACCACCCGTACGGTCCTCGACGATGACCAGCATCGGCGCAGTTTGGGCATAGCCCAACACTCGCGTACAGTAGAACGTCGGTGCGTCGTGCGGTCACGCATGCCCGCGCCCGGTGCCTCGCAGCACTGGACAGGGCGATCGTTCGATATCGCCACCGTAGCGGATAGACGAAGCTGAAGTCGGTAGATACGGGTGAAACCGGTCGCCGGAGAATCGCGGAGGATATGGCGAAGAAAGATGGGGCCATTGAGGTCGAGGGTCGTGTAGTCGAGCCCCTACCCAATGCGATGTTCCGCATTGAGTTGGAGAACGGACACAAGGTCCTTGCACACATCAGTGGAAAGATGCGGCAGCACTACATCCGCATCCTGCCTGAGGATCGAGTCGTCGTAGAGCTGTCGCCCTACGACCTCAGTCGAGGACGCATCGTCTACCGGTACAAGTAACCCTCGTGCGGGAGTACCGGGACGACGCGTCGTTTCGTGCTGCCCGAACACTGTGCCGCCACACCATGGCACAGCCACTGAAAGATAAAAGGGAGAAGCTGACGTGAAGGTCAAGCCGAGCGTCAAGCCGATCTGCGAGAAGTGCAAAGTGATCCGTCGTAACGGCCGGGTCATGGTGATTTGCGAAAACCTGCGTCACAAGCAGCGTCAAGGCTGATCAGCTTCCGCAAGGATCGCTTGAAAACCACAACTGAATACACGTAACGAGAAGAACTCCCAGAACTAGCATTCGCAGACGCGTGAATGCCGACCCCCGGTTCAGAGGCCGGGGCCTGGCGCAGAGTCCAGGACGGACCGGGAGCAGACCTCTGAAAAATGATTAGGAATCACCACATGGCACGTGTTGCAGGTGTGGATCTCCCCCGCGAAAAGCGGCTGGAGATCGCGCTCACCTACATCTACGGGGTGGGTCGTACCACCTCGAAGGAGATCCTCGCAGGAACGGGCCTTTCGGCCGATCTGCGAGCCAAGGATCTGACCGACGCAGACGTCGTGAAGCTCCGCGAGTACATCGAAGCCTCGGTCAAGGTCGAGGGTGACCTTCGCCGCGAGGTGCAGGCTGACATCCGTCGCAAGATCGAGATCGGCTGCTACCAGGGTCTGCGTCACCGTCGCGGCCTGCCGGTCCACGGTCAGCGCACCAAGACCAATGCCCGCACTCGCAAGGGCCCGAAGAAGACCATCGCCGGGAAGAAGAAGTAATGCCACCCAAGTCACGTAGCGCTGGCCCGAAGAAGGGCACCCGTCGTCGCGACAAGAAGAACGTCCCGCTGGGCCACGCTCACATCAAGTCGACGTTCAACAACACCATCGTCTCGATCACCGACCCCGAGGGCAACGTGATCAGCTGGGCCAGCTCCGGCCACGTCGGTTTCAAGGGCTCGCGCAAGAGCACGCCCTTCGCCGCCCAGCTTGCCGCCGAAAACGCTGCCCGCAAGGCGCAGGAAAACGGCGTCAAGAAGGTCGACGTATTCGTCAAGGGACCGGGTTCGGGTCGAGAGACCGCAATCCGTTCGCTGCAGGCAGCCGGCCTTGAGGTTGGCACCATCTCCGACGTGACCCCGCAGCCGCACAACGGTTGCCGTCCGCCCAAGCGGCGCCGGGTCTAGCGGGAAAGGGAAAGAAGAACTATGGCTCGTTATACCGGCCCCGCAACTAAGAAGTCTCGTCGCCTTCGCGTCGACCTGATCGGCGGAGACCAGGCGTTCGAGAAGCGCCCGTACCCGCCCGGCCAGCACGGCCGCGCGCGTATCAAAGAATCCGAGTACCTGCTCCAGCTGCAGGAGAAGCAGAAGGCTCGCTTCACCTACGGCGTCATGGAGAAGCAGTTCCGTCGCTACTACGAGGAAGCAAACCGTCGCAACGGCAAGACCGGTGACGTGCTGCTCCAGATCCTCGAGTCGCGCCTGGACAACGTCGTCTACCGTGCGGGCATCGCCAGCACGCGTCGTCAGGCACGTCAGATGACCAGCCACGGTCACTTCACCGTGAACGGCGTTCGCGTTGACGTCCCGAGCTACCGGGTCAGCCAGTACGACATCATCGACGTTCGTCCGAAGTCGCTGCAGACCACGCCGTTCCAGATCGCCAAGGAACTCATCGGCGAGCGCACGGCACCGGCTTGGCTGCAGGTGGTTCCTTCGACTCTTCGTATCCTCGTGCACTCGCTGCCCGAGCGCGAACAGATCCAGGTCCCGCTCTCCGAGCAGCTCATCGTCGAGTTCTACAGCAAGTAGTCGACCTGAGCTTTCGCGAAACCTACTGAGCAGCAACGGCTGCTCGGTCCACCTTAAAAGCCGTCAAATAGAGGTCGGCCGAAGGAGAATCCCACCCCATGCTCATCTCACAGCGACCCAACCTGTCCGAAGAGGTCATCGCCGAGAACCGCTCGAAGTTCACCATTGAACCCCTCGAGCCGGGTTTCGGTTACACCTTGGGCAACTCGCTGCGGCGCACGCTGCTGTCGTCGATCCCCGGCGCAGCAGTCACCAGCATCCGCATCGATGGTGTTCTGCATGAGTTCACCACGGTCCCCGGAGTCAAGGAAGACGTCACCGACATCATCCTGAACCTCAAGGGCCTCGTGGTCAGCTCCGAAGAAGACGAGCCGGTCACCATGTACGTCCGCAAGCAGGGTCCCGGTGCTGTTACCGGTGCCGACATTGTGCCGCCGGCTGGCGTCACCGTGCACAACCCTGACCTGCACATCGCGACCCTCAACGACAAGGGCAAGCTCGAAATCGAGCTCGTCGTCGAACGAGGCCGCGGCTACGTGCCTGCCGTACAGAACAAGGCATCCGGTGCCGAGATCGGCCGTATCCCGGTCGACTCGATCTACTCGCCGGTCCTGAAGGTGACCTACAAGGTTGAGGCAACCCGCGTCGAGCAGCGCACCGACTTCGATCGTCTGGTGCTCGACGTGGAGACGAAGAACTCCATGACCGCCCGTGACGCCCTGGCGTCCGCCGGTAAGACCCTGGTCGAACTGTTTGGCCTGGCTCGGGAGCTCAACGTCGAAGCTGAGGGAATCGAGATCGGCCCGTCGCCGGCAGAAGCCGACCACATCGCCGCATTCGGCCTTCCGATCGAAGACCTGGAGTTGACTGTCCGCTCGTACAACTGCCTCAAGCGCGAAGGTGTTCACACCGTCGGCGAACTGGTTGGTCGTACCGAGTCGGATCTGCTCGATATCCGGAACTTCGGCCAGAAGTCGATCGACGAGGTCAAGGTCAAGCTGCACAGCCTGGGTCTGGGCCTGAAGGACAGCCCGGCGAGCTTCGACCCGTCGCAGGTTGCAGGCTACGACCCGAGCACGGGCACCTGGTCGGACGATGCATCGTTCGACGCTGATGGTGGCGAGGATTACGCCGAGACCGAGCAACTGTAGGTCTTGCAGAAGAACCACTATGGTTCCTGGGCGCGAAGCGTTCAGCGAACCGCTGAGCCAAACGACTTCCGGTCGCGAGATCGTGAGTCCCTCCTAGGAGAAAGACATGCCCAAGCCCACTAAGGGTGCCCGCCTCGGCGGGTCGGCCAGCCACCAGAAGGCGATCCTGGCAAACCTTGCCACGGCGCTCTTCGAGCACGGCCGAATCACCACCACCGAAGCTAAGGCAAAGCGGCTCCGCCCGTACGCCGAAAAGCTCATCACCCACGCGAAGGCTGGCTCGTTGGCCAACCGTCGCGAGGTCATGAAGGACATCCGCAGCAAGGACGTCGTTCATACCCTGTTCGCCGAAATCGGCCCGCACTTCGCGGATCGCAACGGTGGCTACACCCGCATCATCAAGACCATGCCGCGCAAGGGTGACAACGCCCCCATGGCAGTGATCGAACTGGTGCAGGAGAAGACCGCGTCGACGGAGGCCAACCGTGCCACCCGTGCTGCGGCTTCCAAGGCCAAGGCTGCTGAAGCTGCTGTCGAGGATGCTCCCGTTGAGGAGACCCCGGCTGTCGAAGCTGAAGCTGTCGAAGCTGAGGTCACCGAGGCTGCCGCCGACGAGGCTCCGGCCGCCGAGGCTGAGCAGGACAAGTAACCGTCGTCGTATCGGTCACGTTCGCGTGACCGGTTCGCACGGTCGCAATCCATGACGACACAGCCCGCCCCCATCATTGATGAGGGCGGGCTGTGTCGTTTGCGTTTACTGATCGGCTACGACGGCACCGACTTTTCCGGATGGGCTACCCAACCGGGACGTCGTACCGTGTGCGAGACTCTCGAGCAGACGCTCAGTACCATCCTGCGCGCCCCCGTTCGGTTGACGGTTGCCGGGCGGACCGACGCCGGAGTGCACGCGGCAGGGCAGGTTGCGCACTGCGATGTGCCACTGCAGTCCCTGCATACCCGATCGATCGATGGCGACCCGGGACGACTCGTCCGACGGCTCGCAAAAATGCTTCCCGACGACGTCCGCGTCAAAGCGATCGATGCCGTCAGCCCAGATTTTGATGCGCGCTTCTCAGCGCTCGCCCGCACCTACGAGTACCGCCTCACCGACGCTCTCTGGGGCCCGGAACCGATCCTGGCGCGCAGCACCGCCGACTGGACGCGCAACTTAGACGTGGACCTGATGAACGAGGCTGCGGCCCAACTCGTCGGCCTCCACGACTTTGCCGCCTTCTGCCGCTACCGCGAAGGATCAACCACCATTCGGGAACTCCAGCAGTTCTCGTGGCGGCGCGACGGAACGGTCCTGATCGGCACCGTCGTCGCTGACGCCTTCTGCTGGTCAATGGTGCGGTCGTTGGTGGGTGCCGTCGCCTCCGTCGGTGACGGTCGTCGGAGCGTGCAGTGGTGCGCCGATCTGCTCGATGAACGGTCACGATCGGCGAAGGTGCCGGTGGCTCAAGCTCGCGGCCTGAGCCTTATTTCGGTGGCTTATCCACCTGCCGAGGAATGGGCCGCCCGCAGTTCTCTCACTCGGCATGTCCGCAACCCCGACGACGTGGGCTGCATGTAGCGACGACTGCTGAAAGCAGAGAAATGCCCCGGTACCGACGTTGTCTTGGGAGGGAGGGGGAACGTCGGCACCGGGGCACTTCCCGGGGAGGGCAGTTAGCCGGGTATTAGGTGTGCGCGATCGTGCGCACGGAACTCGTCCGACAGTCGCGCGGCGGCGGACTCGTCGAGTAGCTCGAAGGTATCGTCGCGTCGGACGAATACGGGGTCGTCGGTGCGCCACCCGGACTGCCGAAGCGGCGCCTTGTTGAGTTTGCGGGTCGCAGTCAACGGGAAAGCCTCGGTAATCCGCACAAAGCTCGGCATCTGCTTGGTACCGAGATCGGGCTGCGCGCGCATGAACTTCAAGAAGTCATCCGCGTCGAAATCGCCGTGGTACTCGAGGGTCACCATCACGCGATCGCCGGTCTGCGGGTCTGGGACGGCGTAAGCCGCCGCGCCGGTGGTGCCGGGGTATCGCGCCGCGATTCGCTCCAGGGGCGCCGTCGAAAAGTTCTCCGAATCGACGCGGATCCAATCGTTGGTCCGGCCGGCGAACCAGTACACGCCATTCGCATCGCGATAGGCGAGATCGCCAGACCAGTAGTCGCCGTTGCGGACCTTGTCTGCGTAGGCTTCCGGGTTGTTGTAGTAACCCTCGAAGCGGGCGCCACCGTCGCGGGCGACGATTTCACCGATGGCTTTGGAGCCGTTGAGCAGCGAACCATCGGCCGCAAACTCGGCGGGCGGGCACTCATTGCCGTCTGGGTCGAGGACAGTCATCCCCAGCGCCGGATTGGGAATCCCGAGGGCACCGGGAGGTGTCGTCTCATCGCGGACAATCACGCACACGCCCTCTGAGGCACCGTATGACTCGGTGATTGGGGCACCGAAACGGCGCGAGAACTCATCGCGGTCGCGGGCCGAAGCTTCTGTACCCCAACCAAACCGCAGGCTGCTTGAGGACTCGTCGGGGCGTTCCGGCTGAGCCAGGATATAGGCGAGTGAACGACCGACATAGTTGAAGAACGTCGCGCCGTACTTCTGAATGTCGGGCAGAAAATTCGATGCCGAGAACTTCTTGCGCAGCACAAATGCCCCGCCCACTGCGGCGATCGGTGCCCAGGCGCTCATCAGCGCGTTGCCGTGGAACATGGGCATCGCGTTGTACGCGATGTCGTCGGGCTTGATGCCGTGAACGTTGAGTACACCGATGGCCGCGAGTCGGGCGGAACTACAAATGACGGCCTTCGGTGCGCCAGTGGAACCCGAGGTGAAGAGGAGCAGCAGATGGTGATCTTGCAGCGTGGGATCGGTCCAGTCCGCGGCGGTCGAGTCCGCGGCGTCGGTGAGTAGTTCACGATATTCGTCACCGGAGGCTGGTACGGCACGAACCGACTCCGGGAAGTCGGAGACAAGGTCGGCGTAGCTGTCGCCGACCACGATGGCCTGGCAATCTGTACGAGCGATATCGGACGTGAGCTCTGCGCCGCGGCGCGTCGGATTGACTCCCACGATGGTGGCGCCGGCCAGGGCGGCGCCGCACACGAGGAAGAGGTACTCGGGGTCGTTGTCCATCAGGACACCGACATGCCAGGGGCCGTCGGGCTGCTGCTGGCGAAGAGCTGTGAGGGCCGCGGCGCGAACTGCCGCCTCGCGGACAAACTCGCGCCAACTCCATTCGCGGTCTTCAAAGAAAAGTGCGGGGGAATCATCGTCGCAACGCCTCTGCAGGAGATCGGCCGTAGTGACCTTTTCTGCGGGTGGTGCCAACGCCATTGTGCCTCCGGGAGTTACGTTCTGTGTCGGATCGTAATGTAATCTGCAGATGTGATCGACGTCAACCCTTCCGATGAATATGGTTGATTCGCTGCAGGTAACGGGGAGGAAACCAAGTATGGAAGCTTCGAGGCTCGAGCCCGGTGCGGTCGGTCGACCACGCGATGATCGGATCGATCGCGCCGTCCTAGACGCGACTATCGAACTGCTAACCGAGGGAAGCTACGCCGACCTCACCTTGACGGCGGTAGCCGCCCGGGCGGGCACCTCGGTGCCCGCAGTGCGAAGGCGCTGGCCCAGCAAACTTCACCTCGTGCACCAAGCCGTATTTCCCACCGATGTCGCGGTACCGCCGCGTCGCGTCGGAGTAGGCCTCCGCGAGGAAATGGAGCTGATCGTCAATGGTTGTGTGCTCTTGGTGTCGCTGCCGTCGATGGTTGGTGCGATTACCGGCCTGATGAGTGATTTGGCAGCCGACCCCAATCTGCAGGCGCAATTGACCGATGGCCTGTGGGGCACAGTGAAAGACGATCTGGCCGGTCGCTTTGCTGATGCGGCCCGCCATGACGGCGTAACCCTCGACGTTGATTTGGGCCTGATCGCTGAGGCTGCATTCGGTAGTGCACTCCTCGCCGCCGGTATTCGTGGGGCCGATCAACTCGACGAGACATGGCAAGCGAACATGGTGGACTTCCTCATGGCGGGAATCGGCGTGCCGAACGGCAGCAAATGATGGACCTGCAGGAGATGTCCGATCGTCTCGAGATCCAAGACCTCCTGGCGCGCTACAGCCACGCGATTGACCGGAACGATTGGGACGCGCTCGATGCGGTCTTCACCGCCGACGCGCGGATCGACTACACGGCGGCCGGCGGCATCGCGGGCGACTATCCCGAAGTGAAAACGTGGCTGGCCGCGATTCTTCCCGCCGCGTTTTCGATGACACAGCACCTCGCAGCCACTACCCAGCTCGATCTGGATGGCGATTCGGCAACGGCGCGCACGATCCTGTTCAATCCGATGGTCGTACGGGGCGAGGCAGAGGGCGAACCGCAGATGTTGTTTGCGGGCCTCTGGTACCGGGACCGGTTGATCCGGACCGATGACGGTTGGCGAATTAGCGAACGCGTGGAAGAAAAGGGTTACACCAAGGTGCTTTAACGCACCGATCGCGCGCGACACGCCCGTAATGCACGCGATGGAACCGAATCGGCACTTGCTGCGTCTAAGTGTCATGGCAACGAAGAATGACAGCCGAACGGCATCGAAAGTTCAACAGGGCGAAGGCGGCATCGCGGCGCCGGTGACGGGTGCGGACGGACTCACCGAAGTCTCGTCGCGCTCCGGTGCGGTGACCGTCACCTGCACGGCAGCGGGTTTGCCCGTCCGCATGCGACTGAGCTCCGCGGCTGTGCGCCGCACCCCGACTGCACTCGCTAGAGAAATCCTGGCGTTGTGCCAACTTGCCCGCACCTCAGCCGGTCTGCAGGCGCGTTCCGAGCTCAGTGGGCAAGGCGTTACCGACGAAGCCCTCAGTCTTCTGGGTCTTCCCTCCCGCCAAGAACTCGTCGCCGCGGAAGCGGCCGCCGATGCTTCCGCGAATCGGGGCAGGCGGTGACCGTGAATTCCGAAATGGATGCCGTTGCCGACCGGGCTCAACGACAGCTCGGAGCACTCGAGGACGTGCACGCCAAACTTACGGCGTTGCGTGCTGAAGGGACCGGCGACCAAGGTCGCGTGCGGGTGTTGGTGAACGGTAACGGCTCACTCGTCGACCTGGAACTGGGCCCCGGAGCTGGCGGCGGCAAAGGGAGCCGGTTAGCCGACGAAATTGTCGGTGCGGCCATCCGCGCGGCCACCGACGTCTTCACCCGTCGTGCCGAGATAATGCAGGACTTTTGCGATGACTTCGCCGCCCTCACCGAACCCGCGGCGATATCGGAACGCTAGTCGCCAATCCGCTAACGACACCAGCAACGACAGGGGGAACAAGTGAATCAGGTGATCGTGCAACCGTCGGCAGTGCAGACCTTTGGTGCCACATCGGCCGCA
>NZ_JBWXIW010000002.1:0-14285 GCF_056682775.1 Gordonia sp. 34D
CTCGGCCGCACCGTAGGACACCAACCCGAGCGGTCGCGCGCCTAGCGTGTCCACCAGCAGTGCCACGGCGTCAGCCATCTCACTACGCGCCGCTGGTGTCGTTGACCTGGTGCTTAGATCATCATCGAGTAGACTCATGCCACGCTTTCTCCCCTGATACGACCAGGGGGTTAAGCGAGCGTCACCAGGGCTGCAACCCTGGTGGCGCTCATTTTATTTGCGGCGACAGTAGCTCTGACCAGCGCCAATCTGGGGGAGGCGCGCCGCCAGAAGCCTCCTCCGAGGCGCGAATCATTACTCATCGTAGCTATGTAGCTATCTAGCTAGATAGCTACATAGCTGTATCCATATATAGCTATACTGCTGTGATACCTTCCCTGGGTGAGGTTCTAGCTAGATACCTGTCTAGCTAGATAGCTGTATAGCTAGATCGGAGTGAGCGTGTGAGTACCCCGGCAACAATCGCCGTCGCCAACACCAAAGGGGGAACGTCTAAGACCACTACCGCGGCGTTCCTGCTCCATGCCGCCGCCGAACGCGGGATGGACGTTCTCGGCGTGGACGCCGACCCCGAGAACGAGTCCCTTCTACGCTGGTCCGAACTGGGGGAGTGGACAGTCCCGGTCGTCGGACTCCCCGTCACCACTCTGCACAGCAAGCTCGCCGGCATCCGCGGAACACGAGACCTCGTCGTCATCGACACCCCACCCATGGAACGACGACCAGGCGTCGTGACCTCAGCACTACGAGCAGCAACACACCTCGTGATCCCCATGGCCCCCACCGCCATGGACTACGACCGACTGGCAGCCATGCTCGACCTGACCAACGACGTAGAACCCCTACGGGACCAGCCCCTGCAGATATCGATCATCCTCACCCAAGTAGTGCGGTCAGCAGCAGCAGGCGACGTATACGCCGAACTCGCCGCCGAAACCGGCACCGAATACGGCGCCCACGTCCTCCGGTCCCGAATCCCGATGCTCCAACGCTTCGCCCAATCCTTCGGCATCCCCATCGACCGGGCCTCCGGCACCGCCTACGGCGACGCCCTACAAGAGGTCCTGGCCCCAAGCGAGAGGCCAACAGCATGAGCACCGCCGCCGATCGACTACGCGCTCAAGGTAAGAAAGTCGCCGCCAAACCCTCCACCCGGTCAGACGAAGGCATCGAACACCGCAAGGCGGCCAGACCAACCACACGAACCGAACCAATCGGTAAAACCGTCAAGCTGTCCCCGGCTCTCAACTCCTCAATCACCGAGTGGCAAGGCCACGCCGCCGCCCAGCTCGGACTCAGCCGAGTCACCTTCCAAGAACTCGTCGAAGCACTCTGCGAGGAAACACTCGCCGACGACTCCCTCGGAGACAAGATTCGCACCCGCATCAACCAAACCAGATCCTAGCCTCCTCTTAACTGGATGCCTCGGGGGCGCAGAACCCCTAGTTTCGTCACTGTGGCGAATCTTTGACGAGTCTCCCGCACCACCTCAACTCACTCAAGGCTCATCGGGAGACTGAATCTTCCATCTTTGGATGATCCCCTGGCTTAATAATTAAGCCAGGGGATCATCCTCCTCAGCCCATAGTGGGGGATTTACCTGTTAACCCGCGAGGTTGGGATATGCTCACCACAGGGTTCCGGAGCAGTTCGTGGAAGAAACTTCGCCTCCCTCGCTTGTTCGAGAATCTCTGATGTCACGGCCTGATTCGGAATAACCGTTAGTAACACGGCCTGCGGAGACCCGAACCCACACACGCCTACCACGGTGTAAGAACTTGTCGGCGAATTCTTTGGAAGCGTCGAACTTTTCCCTGTGACCCAAGAACTCCCGTCCTCGTGCGAAATACCTGGAGTCTCGGTTCCAGGGTAAATATCGTTGATAAGAGTTTCCGCAACCCTGTCGAATGGCTGACCAATGAATGAGCGCTCGACCTTGTTGTACTTAAACTCTTGCTTGGCAGGGCTCGTGGTTGATGCCGATCCTTGAGGAGAGTCCGAAGAATCATGAGTTCCCTCGCCGTTACCAGCACATCCACTGACCATCGCCAGCACGAATACCGCAGAGAGAAGAAGCAAAGTTCGCCTCATTGCCACACCTACCTGCATCCGAACCACCCCGTCGGCTTCCTAATCTCCGAGCTACTAACGGTCGCACCGCTTTCATCGTCGAAGACGATTTGGGAAATGTAATAGTACTTTACAACTATCTGTCGCTTCGTACCTACTGGAGCGGATTTCGGCGCGCCACAGGTGGTAGCCCTTGAATAGGACGACCCCGATGAAACGGATTTCGTGAATGTTTCAGTCGTGGCAGTGCTCCATCCAACAGTCCCCCCGACATCGCCCCATTCCAATGCCTTCTTCACGCTGACAGAAGCGTTGAATCCAGTCGTCGTAGACTTCGAGTTACTCTCGGTTACGCTTGTCGACGTGGTTACAGTCTCAGTGAAGGGACCGCATCCTTCACCTGCCTTCAATACCTCGCAACCGAAGGGCTTATCCAGAGGCTCATATCCGCCCTCTCGAACAGAGACGACTTTATAGCAATAACCCCATCCGTTCGGCCCTCCTAGAGCAGCCGATTCTTCAGGAGTGAGGGCAATACCCCCCTTTGGGTTTGCAATATGAGTTTGCGATAGACCGGGCTTTATCGCTGGGAAGATCTTGGCAGTCCCCGTAGGACGTATTGCCTGTTTTCCAGTCCATCGACACGATAGGACGACGCTGGTACTTGCTGCACCCTTCTGTCGGGCTTGTAGGCGCCGACGCATTTTTCTTGCCCGGGATCACTGGATCTGTCCCCCTCTGCGTGTTCCTCTGACCGACCGTAGGCCCATCTGTGGGATGTTCGAGGTTGCGACGTTGAGTGGGCGTGTTCATGCTGGGGCCGTCCGATCCAGCCTTCGGTTTGCTGGTGCTCGGCTCACTTGTCGTGTTGAATCGCCCCGGCGTGTCCGGAGACTCTGTTCGTTGTGAATCGTGTCGGGTTTGATGGAGGGTAGGAACACCCGGAAGGACCCGCCATCATGGCAGCACCTCGTAAGTACCCCGCCGAGCTCAAAGAGCGGGCAACGCGCATGGCGATCGACGCCCGCAAAGACCCTGAGACCCGCACCGGCGCTTACAAGCGCGTGGGTGAGCAGCTCGGTGTCCATCCCGAAGCGCTGCGCACCTGGGTCAAACAAGCCGAGACCGACGAGGGCCTGCGTCCGGGCCGCACGACTGAGGAGTCCGCGCGGATCGCGGAGCTCGAGCGCGAGGTTCGGGAGTTGCGTCGGGCGAACACGATCCTGAAGCAGGCGTCGGCTTTCTTCGCGGCGGAGCTCGACCGCCCGTCCCGATGAGCGAACGCGTCCGGTTCGTCGCGGAGCATCGTGGCGAGCATGGGGTCGAGCCGATCTGCCGGGTCTTGGAAGGAACGCCCGGCCAGATTGCCCCGTCGACGTTCTATGCCGCTCAGTCTCGGTCGCCCTCGGCGAGAGAGGTCCGCGACGGGCAGCTGCTGGAGCTGATCCGGAAGATCCACTCGGACAACTACGGCGTTTATGGAGTCCGTAAGATCCACGCCGAGCTGCGCAGGCAGGGCGAGAAAGTCGCCGAGTCCACGGTCCGGCGTCTCATGCGCGAGGCCGGGCTGCGTGGGATCTCGCGGGCGAAGGGTCCGCGGACGACGAAGCCGGCACCGGAGACGGGCAGGCCGTTGGATCTCGTGGGGCGCGAGTTCGTCGCGTCGCGTCCGAACGAGCTCTGGGTCGCCGATATAACCTATGTCCACACGTTCTCCGGCTGGGTCTATGTCGCGTTCGTCACCGACGTGTTCAGTCGTCTTGTCGTCGGCTGGCAGGTCTCTACAAGGCTCTATACGGACCTCGCGCTCGACGCCCTGAAAATGGGGATTTGGCGGCGCCAGCATGCCGGCGACGACCTGACCGGCCTAATTCATCACTCCGATCGCGGGGTCCAGTATCGAGCGATCCGCTACGCAGAACGTCTCGCCGAATGCGACGCCGTCGCCTCTGTCGGGTCAAAGGGCGATAGCTATGACAATGCGATGGCCGAGGCGCTGAACTCGCTTTACAAGGCCGAGTTGATCCGCAACCGCGGTCCCTGGACGGCGATCAACGACGTCGAGATCGCGACGGCGGAATACATCGACTGGTTCAACAACCGTCGCCTCCATGGCGAGATCGGGCACGTCCCGCCCGCCGAGCTCGAGGCGGCCTATCGCGCCACTGCGCGCGAGCACTCATTAACCGAAACCAAGTAGATCAGCCTCTACCAAACCCGACACTTGACACCCTTCAGCAGTACCCACCCCAGCCCTGCCGCCAAGCCCCGAATTGATCTACCAACCCTTCGCCGAAGGTACCCCGGAGGCGGGCACCGTGGCGCCGACCTTCCTGCCGGGTCGGGGTGTCGAACAGGTGAATTGCACGACTAGCCCGGCGGACACTCCTCGACTTTCGCTATTATCAGTAGCACTTCGTGCGAACCAAGATCGCCAGGCGCGCCCGAGAGCAGTCTCGGGGATGGGAGTGTGGGTGCGGTGATGGCGGCCAGGCGCGACGCGGGTCCTCGGTCCAAGGACGTGATGGATGACAAAGACCCGCGTTTGGTTCGTTCACGCAACCGGTTGGTTGATGCGGCATCTGCCCTGTTGAAGACCGGCGGGGTTAATGCAGTCACGGTCGGGGCGGTCTCCCGGATGTCGCGGGTGGCTCGAACGACGTTTTACCGGCATTTCGACGGCACCACCGATTTGTTGGCTGCGGCGTTCGAACGATTGTTGCCCCACGCCGACGTCCCTGACGCGCACGGACCAATCCGCGACAGTTTGGTGCGGTTGGTCCGTGCTCAGGCTGCGTTGATCGAGCAGGCGCCACTGCAATTGACCGCCTTGGCGTGGCTGGCGATGGTGCCGGAGGAGCCCGGGGAGCAGCAGAACACCCTCGCGCCGCTGCGCGCTCGTGTCATCGCGCAGTACCGGGAACCGTTCGATCAGGTGTTGCAGAGCGCCGCCGCCCAGAAGGAACTCGACGAGTTCGATCCCGGCGTGGCCATCACCCAGCTCGTGGGCCCGCTGGTCTTCGCGCGGCTGTCCGGCCTTCGCTCGATGAGTGGCGCGGACTGCGAACAGCTTGTCGACGACTTTCTCGCCGCCCACCGCCGCTGATCCGATAGTCCCGCGTCGCCGAACAATCCATTCCTTTCGCTACATGCTGTAGCGTAGTGATACCGATTGATTCATTTGTCGAAGGGTGTGCGATGCCAACGCAGCGATGGATGCGTGAGCAGTGGTGAAGCTTCGGCGATCGACCGGTCGCGGTGAGTACAGCCGGTCGCTGGGGCAGGTGGGACGCTTCGTCTTGTCGCACAAAGCGCTGGTAGCGGGCGTCTGGGTGGCTGTTGCCGTGGTGTTGGCTGTGCTGTTTCCCCAGTTGGAAACAGTTGTGCGCCAGCAATCGGTGGACCCAATTCCTAAGGGCGTGCCGTCGTTTCAGGCGCTCGATCGCATGGGCGAGGCGTTCGACGAAAAGGGCGCGAAGACCACGGTGTTCGTGGCAATGGAAGATCCGGCCGGACTCACCGAGCCCGCCCGCCAACGCTATGACGACCTCGTGGTCCGGCTCCGCGCCGACCGCGATGATGTGCAGGCCGTACGCGACCTGCTCGCCGACCCGATCACTGCCCGACAAGCGCTCAGCGAAGACGGCAAAGCCTGGTACTTGCCCGTCGGGGTCAGCGGCAGCCTCGGCGGGCCGACGGCGGCCCACGCTGTGGAATCGATCCGCGAGACCGCAGCAGAGGTCTTTACCGGCACCAGCACGACAGTCCACGTGACCGGACCAACAGCGACCTTCAGCGACCAAATCGTCACCGCTGAAAAGGATCTGGTGGTCATCACCATCGCCACCGTCGTGCTGATCGCCATAATCTTGCTGATCGTCTATCGGTCGGTGTTCACTGCGTTGCTACCGCTTCTGGTCATCGGTATCAGTCTCGCCGTAGCCCGCGGAGTCATGTCTGCGTTAGGCGAACTGGGCATGCCAGTCTCGCAATTCACCGTTGCGTTCATGACCGTCATCTTGCTCGGCGCCGGTGTGGACTATTCGGTCTTTCTGATCAGCAGATACCACGAAAGGCTGCGCCAAGGCGCCGCCGCGTCCGACGCTCTCATCGATGCCACCGCCACCATCGGACGGGTGATCCTTGCGTCGGCAAGCACTGTTGCTCTCGCGTTCTTAGCCATGGTCTTCGGGCAGCTCAGCGTCTTCGCCACCCTCGGCCCCGCCTGCGCAGTGGCGATCCTCATCGGATTCCTCGCCACCGTCACGTTGTTGCCGCCAGTGCTGCTGTGGGCTGCGCGATGGGGGTGGGGTGCCCCGCGCAAAGACCTCACGCGGCGCTACTGGAACCGCATCGCGGTCCTCGTCGTACGCCGCCCGGCGCCGTTGCTGGCCGTCAGCCTCGTCGGATTGACGATCCTGAGCGTCACCGCGCTGGGCATTCAGATCACCTACGACGACCGAGACGGTCAACCCACAACCACCGACAGCAACGAAGGTTACGCACTGCTCAACCGGCACTTCCCGCAAGACATCACCATCGCGGAATTTGTCGTCGTGGATTCGCCCACCGATCTGAGAACAACCAACGGACTTGCCGACCTTGATCAGATGGCAGCTCGGATTGCGCAGATCCCCGGCGTCACCCGTGTGGTCGGTGTCACTCGCCCGACCGGAGCCAAACTCGAACAAGCCCAACTCTCCTGGCAGAACGGGCAGATCGGCGATCGGGTGGCCGGCTCAGTGGGTGAGGGCCAAGCCCGCAAAGGTGACCTCGAACAATTGCGTTCTGGTGCAGACCAACTCGCCGACGGCCTCGAACAACTCGACATACAGATCCGCACCAATCTCACCCCACTGGCTGGCATTCTTAACCAAGTCACCACCATCGGGGCCGAAATAGGTCAATACCAACCACTTCTACAAACACTGACCGCCGCCGCACCCCAACTCGACCAAGCCGCGCAGAACGCCCCTCAGCTAGCAGCCCTGGCCGAACAGTCATCAGCCGCCATAGCCACAATCACCTCAGTGCTCCCGTTACTGGATAACTCAGCGCTGTGCACTCAACTACCCCAATGCAGCACCCTGCGCCAACAAGCCCGCGATCTCGCCGCACTCCGCGACAGCGGGTTCTTCACCCAGATCACGACACTGTCCACCCAGCTCGCGCAGATGGACACCCCCCTCACCGCGGTCACCAACCAACTCAACGCCACCGTCGCCACCCTCGAGACCACGCTGGGAACCATCGGGGCCCAAGACCTGCCAACCAAACTCGCCCAACTGCAGACCGGGGTCTCCCAACTCGCCGCCGGCTCGCGAACACTCGCCGAAGGCGTATCTGCACTCGTCGACAGCAACCTTCAACAACTCGCCGGCATGGCCACGCTCGCCGCCCAACTACAGACCACCGCGCGCGAAACCCGCGGCTCGGACTCGGCCACCGGCTTCTACTTACCCAAAGATGCTTTCGCTGACCAGCAATTCGCCGACGTTGCGCGCCAATTCATCTCCCCGGACGGACACACCGTGCGCTACGCCGTCCAGACAAGCTTCGACCCCTACAGCGCGGACGCCATGCGCCTGGCCAGCACCATCGCCACCGTCGCCAACGACGCAAAACCCAACACCACCCTGACCGACTCCACCGTCTCCGTCGCCGGCTTCCCCGCTATCAACGCCGACCTGCAACGACTGCTCACCAACGA
Source organism: Gordonia sp. 34D (assembly GCF_056682775.1). Lineage (NCBI taxonomy): Bacteria > Bacillati > Actinomycetota > Actinomycetes > Mycobacteriales > Gordoniaceae > Gordonia > Gordonia sp. 34D. The sequence goes on from NZ_JBWXIW010000002.1 coordinate 7,781, forward strand.
CTTCCGCCTCCTGGCCCTGGCCACCCTGGCCATCGTCGGCATCATCCTGATCATCCTGCTGCGCTCACTGGTCGCACCCATCTACCTACTCGGCACCGTCGTACTCAACTACACCGCAGCATTGGGCATAGGCGTCCTGATCTTTCAGCACATACTCCACACCGACATCGCTTGGCCTGTGCCCCTATTAGCGTTCATCGTCCTGGTAGCCGTCGGCGCCGACTACAACATGCTGCTGGTCTCACGATTGCGCGAAGAATCACATCACAACGTCCGAGTCGGAGTGCTCCGCACCGTCACCAACACCGGCTCAGTTATCACCTCAGCAGGCCTCATCTTCGCCGCCAGCATGTTCGGCCTCATCGCCGGTTCCATCGGCATCATGACCCAAGTCGGACTCATCATCGGCGTAGGCCTTCTCATCGACACCTTCATCGTCCGCACCATCGTGGTACCAGCCATCGCCACACTCCTCGGCAACGCAAGCTGGTGGCCCCAAAAGCCAACGACCCCTCCCACCCAACGCCGCCACCGACCCCACCCCGCAAAGCAAACATAAAGCCGGGGGACTGCTGCACGACCAGGTGACAGTTTCGGTGTCATGCCGCTGAGGCGGCTGTGTTGATGATCGTCTCGTATTCGATCGGGGTCAACCGGCCGAGGCGGGCCTGACGACGGCGTCGGTGGTAGGTCCGTTCGATCCAGGTGACGATCGCGATCCGCAACTGCTCGCGGGTGCTCCAGCGGTGCCGGTCCAGGACGTCCTTCTGGAGGAGCGCGAAGAACGATTCCATCGCTGCGTTGTCGCCGGCGGCACCGACTCTGCCCATGGACCCAACCAGGCCGTGTCGGTTGAGCGCGGACACGAACTTCCGCGACCGGAATTGAGAGCCCCTGTCCGAATGGACAATACAACCCGAAACATCGTCCTCTCGGCGGGCAACAGCGTTGTCCAGAGCGGTCACGGCGAGACGGGACTTCATCCTGGAGTCGATGCTGTAGCCGACGATCCGCCCCGAGCAGGCGTCTTTGATCGCGCAGAGGTAGAGCTTGCCCTCGTCGGCTTGGATTCCAGCAGTCGTCGCAACACGCGTGATTATGAGGTTTCCAGTAAAGCAGCCATCCGCTCGGCTGGGGTGTCCCAGTCCAACGATTTCCGGGGGCGTCCGTTGAGTTCGTGGGAGACGGCCAAGAGGTCCTCGACGTTGTGCGCCGAGAGGTCGGTGCCCTTCGGGAAGTATTGCCGGAGGAGTCCATTGGTGTTCTCGTTACTGCCGCGTTGCCAGGGCGAGCCGGCATCGGCGAAGTAGACGTCGAAGTGCGTCGCGGTACTGAACGCGCGATGCTCGGCCATCTCTGCGCCCTGGTCCCAAGTCAGTGTGCCTCGCAATGCTGCCGGCAGATCCCGGACGGTCGTGATGAGAGAGTCGCGGACGGCCTCCGCGGTTCGGTCTCGGCCAAGGTGGCCCAGTATTACAAAACGTGTGGACCGCTCGACCAACGTCGCCATCGCAGACCCGCCCAACTCTCCGATGATGAGGTCTCCCTCCAACAGGCACTCAACCAGCGAATATGCCCTCATTTCGGCATCTCTGGGCCTGGTCCAACTGTGCTAGTATCGGCAGTGCCCAGAGCACTAGCTCTCGGGAAGTGACCCGGCAGCCTTCCGGACGGTTGGTGAGCCGGGTTTCGCGTATCTTCTGCCAGGTCAGATGAGGGTGACGCCCTCGATGATCGGATCGACTCGCGATCGCCATTGCCCGCCTTTCGCGTAGCACCAGGCCACCGCGTCCGAGACCCACAGCAACGGTTCTTGGTGTGCGCTGGGGTGCTCGTACCGCAGGTCAGGGACCGCATGCGCCCGGACCGACTGGAACAGGGCAGCGCGGTCGGCCTGCATCAACGAATCATCCCGCTCGATGACCAACCGAGTCCCCTGGACGGCGGCGAGGTCACGAACCACTGCATCCAGCGCCCACGCCCTCGATGACCGATCCGCTTTGCCCTTGGTCTGGTAGATCCTGACCGTGACCGGGAGCGTGACCAGCGACGAACAGATCAGCCGCCGCCGCGAATCGGACTCGCTTTTGAAGTGCAACCGGCGCTGCCCCTTCATCCGCAACCCGTTCAGAACACGTCGAGCTGCGACTACGTCGCCGGGGCTGGCGACCGTGCAGGCCAGGATGAGACCTCTCTCTTTGCTCTCATCGACAAAGCCAATCATCGGTTGAACCTTCTTCCGCCTAGGGCACTCGTGGAAACTGCACCGTAGCGGCACAGTTTCCCGACCCACTGAGGTCGATTCACCGGCTCATTCCTCGGTTCGGGTCGTGCGGCTTCTGCGCTGCGCGGCGTGTTCGTTCCTGGTGGCTCGGCTCCACCGGCGTCTTCTTGACCGGGGGCTTGGCCGGGTTGGCCTGGGTGACGCCGCGACGGGCCAGCCTCGCGGCGCGAGCTGCTGCGCTCTCCGGAGGCGGTGCGGCCAGCGGTCCCGCTGCTGCGCGCTCGACCGCGGTCGGCTGCGTGGGCTTCTTCCTCGGGGCCGGAGCGCGCAGCGGACCGGCTGCAGCGCGCTCGACGGTGCGCCGCCGGTCCGCGCTCGCCGCTGCTGCAGTCTTCTCCGGCGGTGCGGTGACCGGCTGCGTGCTCCAGAACCGTGCGTGCTGCGCCCGCTCGGCCACGAGCACACGTGTGCGCTCGTGGCGGTAGCGGTCGCGGCCGATCTGCTCAGCCTCGCCGCCGTCGAGCCTCGGCGCCACCTTCGACCACGACAATCCGCGATCGAGCTTGGACGCGGTGAACCAGACCAGCTGCCCGTCGCCGTCGAGTCGGTTCGGGTCAGCGAAGCTGTAGCCGTTGACCCGCCCGGTGCTCGCAATGTTGGCGCGGTAGAGAATCCCCGCACGGTCCAGCTCCGCTTCGAACCCGGCCCGTCCTGATCCAGCGGCGACGTCGACGGCGGCGCGGACGTTCATCGCCAAGTCAGCGCGGCCGGGTGTCTGGCCGGTGCGGCGGGCGCGGCGTTCCTCGCCCTGAGTCAATCCGGTCTTGGGTGCTGGCGCCTGCTGGTGGTCGGGGACCACGGTCAACCCGTAGCGCTGCTCGGCCTCGCGCATCACCGGCCGCACCGCGCGAAAGTCATGCGCGCCCTTCCACACCGCGCCGTCGTCGGCCACCCGCGAGACCGCCACGTGCACATGGTCGTCGGCGTGCCGCACCACGACGTACGGATGCTCAGCGAACCCGAGACGCTCCGCGAGCCGATCGACCACCTGGTTCCACTCGTCATCGCTCAACCGGCGATCGTCAGCGTGCGCCCGCACCGAGCACTGCCAGACATTCTTGCGCACCCGCGGACGCTGCGCGTGCGCCAACTTGAACGCGCGCGCCCACCCACTGCCGTCCCGCTCGTCGACGACCGGCACCGTCCCACCGATCACCAGACCACCCGAGAACGTCCGGCCGTCGCGGACATAGACGTGTTCGTTCGCCCGCCCCGGGCCGTGCAGGTACCGCGCCAACCCCGCCGCGTCCGAACCGCGGGTGATCTTGGCGATCACCGCTGACGCTCCTCTAACCGCGACAGCAGCTCGTACAGGCGCGCGACCTCACCGCGCGTAGCGTCCATCCGCTCGTTGGTCACCTCCAACGCCTTGCGCCACTGACCATCCGACCTCGGGGCGCTCTCGGCAGTGTTGAGCGCCCGCGCGACCTGATTGACGTTGTTGCCGACCCTCGACAGCTCCACCCGCAGATCGTGAACCAACTGCCACTGCTCCACCGACAACACCCCCGCCGTCGATCCGCCGACACTTTCGGCCGGCGCCTCCGTCGATCCGCCAGCACTTTCGGCCGCGGGCGTATCCTCCTGCTGTCCACGCTCGCGGCGCTCGGCACTGCGCCGCTTACGGGTCACGCTGACCAACAACCTCACCGGCCGCTCACGAATCCACGCACCAAGCTGGCGATAGTTCTCCTCCAACGCAGTCCGCTCGACCTCCCGGTACTCGGCCTCGGTGAAACGCACCGCAACCACCCGCGTGCGCTTCTCACCACGCCGCGCCAACTCGTTCAGCTCGCGCCGATAAGCGCGCACCGCCTCCGGCCCGACACCCTCAGTGTCGTCGTCAGCGGCAGCGTGGCTGGGAACGTCGGACACGACGGACCTCCTGTGAACGAAGTGAACAGGCCCCGTAGTGAGCGCAGCGAACACGGGCGAGCGACCCTAGAGTACGAACATTGCGCAGCAACGGAGTAACTCTAGGGTATAGCTCGCTCTCGTGGTCTGTCAGCGGATGCGTGGTGAGGAACGAATGCGCTGACAGACCACGAGGTGACCTGAGCGGACGGACCGTGAGCACGGGCCCGGTGTTCGGAGCGCTAGCGGAGAACGCCGGGCTGTGCGAGCCGGGCCGTCAGCCAGGTCACGCCGGGCGCGCCAGCGCACGGTAATCAGTCGCGCAGCGGCTGACCATCGGGCGGCGCAGCTGACCGAGACTCCGTGATCTCGGCCAGCACTCGCGCACGCTCTTCCTCGGCGGTCGACTCGCCACGGAAACCGCGTCGCGCCGCTGCAACGTCGCCCGGGGTCGGCTCCATCCCGGCCATGCGGTGACCGGCGATCATTCCCGCAATCGCCTGTTCCTCGGTGTACGCCGGGACGTTCCGCTCATCGCCCATGCACCGCACACTACGACCGCCCTACGACACCAGTGACGACCTCTGCACAACGTGTTGTGCAGAGGTCGTGTTGTGCAGAACCCTCGCGCGCTCAGTCCGTTGCATCGCCATCGGAGTCCATCAGCTGGCTCGTGATCTGAATGAACTCACGCTCGAACGTGTGCCGCTCGTAGTCCACGGGGACTGCTGCGCCCAGTGATCGGACTCCAGCAACGGCAGCATCGCCTCCACCGCCATCCGCAGGTACGTCCCCACGACTGCGGTGGGTCCTCGCGCACAGCGCGTCCAGCCGTTCGATCACATCGTCAAGAAGACGCATCGACACCACGCGACCCGACGGATGAGGCTTCTGAACCACCACTACCTCCATTGGTAAACAATGTTTACCAATGCTCGCAGAGTCCTGACCAACTCACGTCTGCGGTAGGTACCGCAGGGGAACCGTATATTGCTTATGGTGTGAGCCCCTCTACTCGGGGAGCATCCCAGCATCACGCAGTGAAGCCAGATGACGGGTCACTGTCGCCCGTGAGAGACCCGTCTCCGTCATGATCTCGGCACGCGTTGGCACCGTCCCAAGTTCGGTGTACTGCTGCCCTATGAGGGCCTGAATACGTGCGCGACTGGTCTGTCCCTGGACCCGCTTCTTACGGTGCGTCTTCTCCATGACTTCAAGCCGACCGCGTGCGTAGTCGCTGTCGCGGTCGGCCCATCGCTCGGCGGCCTTCTTGCCGCCCTTGCGGCCGAGAGTGGCTAGGGCTTTGCGTTCGCGGGTGTTGGCTCGGCCGGTGGCGGCGGGTCCGCCTGCGGTCGAGCGGGACGGGCGTCCGGACACCACGTAGCCACGCACACGGCGAGCCATCGTGAGGCGATCGCGCATTGGCGGTAGGTCCTCAGTACGGCCATCGGCGCCGACCGCGTGCGCGATCGCGTACGCGCGCTCGTAGGCGTCGATGATCTTCGCATCGCTCATCCGCTGCCCCGCGCTGCGCAGTCGGTGCGCTTCGGCCAGCGCGTGCCGGAACGCGGTCTCATCGCGAGCTGCACGCCCTTCGGCGGTCCAGAGCACCTTCACTCCGTCGATCCGATCGGCGTCCATCACGGCCGCGTCAGGCAACTCGATCGCCAGCTCGTCGGCCAACGCTTTGAACGTCTCAGCCTCGGCGCGGCGGGCCTTGACCGCGTTCAGCAACTCACGGCCACTACTGAACGACTGCGCCTCGGTGCGTCGGGTCGACCCGTCCTCGCCGGTCACGGCCCTACCTTCCTCGATCAGCTCACCGAGACGATCCACCCGGTGATGCTGGCAATGCCAACGGTAGGCCGTGGGATCACCACCGGTGTAGAACGGCGACCGGGACAGGACGTGCGCGAACGCCGGATCACCGCCGAGCACATCACTGAGCACCGCCGCGGTAGCCCTCAGCAGCCGCACGTTCGATGAATCCCCGCCTGGTCCTGCGTACACCGGGTCAATCAGCCAGATCAGCTGTGCTTTTCCGCTCTGTGGGTTGACGCCGATCCACGATGGCCCGGCACCGGCTCCGGCCAATCGGGCCACGGCGCGGTAGACCTCCGGGTTCAGGTTCTCGACCAATCCGCCGGCACTTCCACGACGGTCCACATCGAGTACTAGGACCGCCGAGCGCTGCGGATGAGTCAGGGCGACGTACTGGCAGCGGCCCAGACCTTTGCTCCCGACCTGGAACAGGCGAGGAATCGTCTTCCCCGCGGCGGTGGTGCGCCACGCGGCGCGGAAATCGCGGCCCGGGCAGCCGTGCAGCGCCTTGCGGCCTAGATGCGCGGCCAGCCAGGCGCGATCATC